>NZ_NPEG01000001.1 GCF_002812045.1 Leptospira haakeii
GCCAGAACCTCCTCTGGAAGTACTAGAGCTTCTTCCTCCAGAAGAAGAAGTTACGGTGTGGCAGCCCGATTTGCAATTATCGCAGAGCATTTTACAAACAACTCCGATCCCTAAAGAATTCTCTTCCGTTGCAACTAATAGGCAGATGGAAAAGTTTTTATCACAATCCCTCGTACAGCGATCATCGTTCATACAAGATTCCAAAAAGAGAAGAACCAGAACGATCTGAAACGCCGATTTCATCTTTTTGGACCAATCTCATAAGGAAGAAGTATTTCCTTGATTTGTATGGATTCTTCTAAACTAGCTTCTGAAAATGCGGTATGCCCTTGTTTACTTTTGGTATGTACATTCGCACCGCTCTTCAGAAGAAGTTTTACAATATCCAAATTCCGATTATAAACGGCCATCATGAGAGCAGTGTGCCCATCTCTGGTTTTGGCGTTAATGTCTGCACCACTTCTGACTAAAAATTCTGCAATCTCTACTTCTCCTTCTCTGGCCGCTATCATCAAAGGAGTAAAATTCCTAGTGAATGGATCTCTTGTATCCACGGAATAACCGGATCTCAGACAATTTTGTAAACCGAACAGATCCCCTTTATAAACAAAGTCAGAAGGATAGGGGCTTCCTCCTCCACCTATATATTGAGGAGAAATACAATTCGTTAGAAAAATCGCCAGAAGAAGCAAAGCATTCCTAACGTAAAAAGGAAGAAAGGTGAATTTGGAAGTGAAAAGATTCATAAGTGTCCTCTTCAACAAGAGGACCGAGTTCGAAGAAGAACGTTCCGAGATTTTTAAATTTTTACGAAATTGGAAATATTTTATTTATAAAAGAGTTAATTAAGAGGAGGAGAATCAGGCATAGATATAAGGATACGTCCGTCTTCCTCCATTTTTACATTGGAGAGAGACAATGCCTTTTTATATTCTGAAAAACAGAACTCGAACAGGGAGGATTCTTCCCTGTCTTGTAGTAAGACCCTGCCCTGGTGAACTTGAATCCCTCCAAAGAGTAATTTTCCACCAGTAACATAAATATAATTTTTGGAATTTGTTTTGGGAGATGGAACCTCTTGTTCCGAAATGAATTCGATGCTTAGGCCATTCTCATCCAATTTGAGCTCTTTAATCCTACCTTCCACTTCGGGATCGGGGAAAACGGAAAAAGGTTCGAAAAACACTTTGTTTCCAGAAAAGATTAAACCCTTCCCTTTGGGAAAACGGACTAGGTCCTCGATAGATACGCCAACAGTATTTAAAAGTTCTTTTGTATAAGGATTTAATAATGCTCGAACGGTCTCATTCTCTACCAGGATCCTGCCGGATTCGGGATCGATCTTGACAGTTGCAATTCCTTCAAAGGAAACCCAAACTACAAATTTGACCTCTCCCGAAATTTTAAGTTTCCAAGTGCCATTATGAAAAATTGGACGAAGTTTCATTTTGCGAAGAGTGGATTCGGGAAAAGAAAATAATTTTCCATTCAACAGTTTTTCCAAACTCTCAGAAGAGATCTTAATATTACCGTTTAGGATTTTGAGAGTAAAAAGTTCAGGCCGGTCAAAAGGAAGAATTTCTCCGTTTTTAGGAATTGCTTCCAAAGAAAGACGATTCGCCTCCACGAAAATATCCTTCTGCCAATAAAACCGAACGTTTTTAAGAATTAATCTTGGCCTGGCAAAATAATGAGAATCGGCTATACCTTCAGTTTTAGGACCAATATCCGAAAAAGGTATTTCCACATTTTCTAAACCAAGTCTCCCCACCCAAAAGGAAAGAAATGCAGTTAAGATCAGCACAATCCAGTAAATCCAAGAACGTTCAATTCGATTCGGTTTCATTTAGCTTTTTGCCTAAAGGCACGGTATTTTTTAGAAGGACTATGCTTCTTGGCTATTCTTTTCCAAGAAAGATATTTGCTTGGAAGTCAAACGGGTCGGAAGGAAATATTATTTGGACTTTCTTTTGGTAGAACTAGCGGCTTTGAGAGACTTCTTCTTGGATTTAAGTTCTGCTTTATCATCAAACTTGAAGAAGAAGTCCACTGGCTTTTTGTATAATTTTGCCAGGTTCCAGAACTCAATGACGTCTATCCTTCTGTCTCCCGCTTCGATTTTAGAAATGAAAGATTGAGGTGTTTTAAGCGCTTCGGCAACATCCACTTGAGTTAGGCCTGCGTCTTCCCGTGCTTTCTTGAGCAACTTTTGGAAAATTTTATATTCTTCGGTGTAGATTGTTTTAGCCAAGCAAAGCTAATTCTACTTCCCAATTCGGAATATACCAAATTAGGATATTCAAACGGGGTGGTCTAATTGATTTTTATCAACACCATATTTTCTCCATGATTTGAATTTTCTAAAAAATAACTCATTGCAACTCGTCTAAAATTTTCCTTCGAATTCGGCTTGAAGACTTCTCCGAGTCATATCCCATATATCTATGCAAGAACCGTTCAATATCGGATTACTTATTTTTCCGGATCTAACTCCACTGGATTTTGTAGGTCCTTACGAAGTATTTTCCAGAATGAAAAATTCCAAAGTTTATGTAATTGCAGAAACCAAAGAACCAATTCCTTCCGAAAGAGGACTATTCATTCTTCCTGATAGAACTCTGGATGAAAATCTAGATTTGGATTTGGTTTTAGTTCCAGGTGGACTTGGTGTAAATCGGCTTATGGAAAACGAAAAAATCCTCGGCTGGTTGAAAGAAAAATCGAAAACCTCCAAATACATTAGTTCTGTATGCACTGGTTCTTTAGTTTTGGCAGCTGCCGGTTTATTGAACGGATACAAAGCGACCACACATTGGCTCTCCTTAGATGTTCTAAAACTTTTTCCGGGAATCGATGTGAAAGAAGATAGAGTAATCATTGATAGAGATCGAATTACCGGAGGAGGAGTCACCGCTGGGATCGATTTTGCACTCCAAGTTGTAGCGGAGATCCAAGGGCGAAAAGCGGCAGAAGAAATCCAACTTATGATCGAATACAATCCAGAACCTCCTTTTTTAAGCGGTCATCCTAAAACAGCGAAACCAGATCTGGTTTCAGAAACTATGACCTCTAAGAAAAAGGGTCAAGATCTTAGAAAAGAAATCGCGGTTAGGTCTATTGCAAGGCTTTCCAAATCTTAAAACTCTTAACTGAATTTACATTTTGACTATAATCGAAAAAATTCCGGTCAAAGCTACGATCGCACCCAACATCCATCTCGTCTGAGCGGCTATGAGTTTATAAATCTCTGCAAATTCTGTTTTCATTTCTATTCGGATCTCAGCTAAATCCTCCTTTAATTCTGCTCTCAGATTTGCAATATCCTCTTTGACTTCCGCCCGTAGGTCAGCCATCTCTGCTTTGATTTCAGAACGAAACACGTTTATTTCTTCCGAAAGTCTTTTCTCAAATCTATCCGAAACGAGTTCCACTATATTCTCCTTATTGGCTGCGAAAGAATCATTGATAAAATCCAGAAATTCGTTCGCGCCTTGGTCACCCAATACTTCTTCCAATTTTCGCGGTATTCTGCGAAACATAGGCATTGCCATAATTATGCTCCTTACGGAGAAGCGTGTAAATCGAATTTCCCCGTTATTGAGGCTCGGGTCCGGAATAATGATTTCCGCTCGTACTTTTTATCAGAAAGATTTATCCCGGAATCAATATTCCAAAGAACCTTTATAAAAATAGAATATAATAAAAAAGGAGCCCGAAGACTCCTTTCTGAAACTTGAATATGTTTCTTACTTACTTATTCGGCTGAGGAGTATATCTCAGATAAGGTTTAATCTTCTTAAAACCTTTCGGAAATTTTTTCTCAGCATCCTCATCAGAAACAGAAGGAACAATGATCACATCCTCTCCATGTTTCCAGTTTGCAGGTGTAGCAACACTGTAATTCGCAGTCAATTGGAGAGAATCAATCACTCTCAAAAGTTCATCGAAGTTCCTTCCAGTAGATGCTGGATAAGTCAAAGTTAGTTTCACCTTTTTATCAGGACCGATCACGAATACGGAACGAACTGTTGTAGTCTCGCTCGCATTCGGATGGATCATATCATAAAGACCAGAAACTTTTTTGTCCGCATCCGCAATGATAGGATAGTTTACAGTGGTGTTCTGTGTCTCGTTGATATCTCCGATCCAACCTTTATGTGAGTCTACCGGATCCACGGATAACGCGAGCACCTTAACATTTCTCTTTTCAAATTCAGGTTTAATTTTCGCAACGTAACCAAGTTCTGTGGTGCAAACGGGAGTGTAATCTTTCGGGTGAGAGAATAAGATTCCCCAACCTTCTCCCAAATATTTATGAAATTCTATCGGTCCATCGGAAGTTTCTGCCTGGAAATCCGGGGCCACATCGCCTAATCTAAGTGCCATAGTCGATACTCCTGATTTCAGTTATGCCCGATTGAACTGGATATTGCAAGAATTTTATTCACTATAGCAGAATATTTATTTAAAATATAAGATTTATAACAATAAAACAGATTTTTATGAGATTTTCTCTCATTTTCTAACGATTTTATATCCTTTTAGGGGGATTTACACCTGACCAATTCTTGATGCATCAGGAAAGTTTAGAATCTCGGATCAGACGTTCCAGACTTTCTAAGCAACTTTTGAGTTCCTTCTCCGTTTGCTTATCCATGATATTTCCTTCCGGGTCCACTTTCTTATTCACTGAAGGAATACTTAGGACACAATCATCGTTTATTTTCACTGTGAGTACATTCAATAAATGTAAAAAAGCTTCCTGTGCCTTGGAAGCTCCTCCGTAACCTGGAGATGCATTGATTAACCCAACCGGTTTTCCATAAAGTTCCGCACTTGACACGATCCAATCCAGTGCATTCTTCAAAACACCAGGGATCGCAAACGCATATTCAGGGCTAGAAAAAAGAATGGCATCCGCTTCTTTGAGTTCTCTTCTCCATTCTATAACTTCCTTAGGAGGAGAATCCGTATCTAAGTCAGGATTAAAGTGAGGGATCCGATCTATCGGATCTGCGAGAGTGATTTGCAAAGAATCATTTGAGATCCTTTGGGCTGCGAGTAATAGGGCTGTGTTGGAAGAACCTTTTCTTAAACTTCCGGAAACGGCGAGTACTTTCATTGTGTATTCGGTTAGACTTGTTTGGAAGAAGAAAAGAATTCGAAAGGGAATCAACTACACTTTTTTTAGTATGGCGGTCAGCTCTCCCAAATCTCTGATATCTCCTTCTACATGTTTGTGAAATGCAGTCCATCCTCTGGACCTCGTAGGCACAATATCCAACTCCACTTTATCACCGCAATAGATCAGTTTATCTGGAGAAAGTCCCGCTAACTTCTCCGCTTCTTGGAAGATCAAGGGGGAAGGTTTTTCGTATCCGAATTCTGCAGAAACAATGACTGGATAAAAATAATCAAGAACTCCTACACTCGCCAATAATTGTTTAAGTCTATGATCCCAATTAGAAATGATCCCTAAACCGGAACCTCTTTGTTTCGCAAATTCTACTAACTCATAAAAGCCTGGATCTATTTCCCAGACGGAAGGTTCATCAAAACGTTTGAATATAGATTGGAAAATAGGATCTGGTTCCAGGTCCGATCCTATTTCTTTTAAGAAGAAGCCGAGCAATTCTCGCCACCAGCCTTCACTTCCATCCGTATGAGCATGGAACTTGTCTCTGAAGTCAGGAAGTGGATGGCGCGTCATGTGGGCATATGCCTTCCGAAAGGCCCTTTCCATGTAACCGTTTGGATGATTGGAACCATCCAGTCCAAATTCTTTCAGAACTTCAAAATACACTTCCCCTGCAGGCTTTTTCATTGTAAGGAGAGTATCTCCCACATCCAGAAAAATGTAATGTTCTTTGGGGCTCATTTAGTTATCAGCAAAGAGTCTATGATCAGAACTCTCTATAGTCAATATGCATAGACTATGCTAAAGGAAAATCAAAAACCTGAACTATCCGAAGAATTCGGGGAGCTCACGTGCAAACTTATGTGCATCTCCAGGCCATCTTGCGGAAAGATAAGACTTATCTAAAACACTGAACCCTGGTTTAATATTAGCGAAACTATCTCTTGCAACAGGCATAGGCCCTTCTTGGAAATCCGTGCTGGATTCCAGAAAGGAAATCACCTCGTCCTGCAAAGGTGTAGGATAAGTTCTATAATAATCTCCGAGCCAGGCCCGAGTTAAATTCCAGGCCAGAAGTTCCTGGGATTTCAAAAGTCCTGTAGTCTTCAGTCCAAATAAGCTGGACTTTTTTGTTTTTGGATTTTTGGATCTTGCTGCGAGAAGCACCCCATGACAAATTGCGGCCACAGGTTTTCCTTCTGCGAATGTATTGCCCACTAATATCTGCAAAGAATCCGATTCCAAATAGACTCTCATTCCTTTTGCATGTCCTCCTGGAAGAAGTAGAACATCAAAAGAGTCTAATTTGACAGACTCGTACTTTTTAGGATTTAAAAACTCATTCGATTTTTCTAATTCTCTGTAAAGAAGAACATCATCATTCTTCGCTCTTAGAACTGGAGAAAGAATTCCCAAACCTTTTCCAGTTACCATTCTGAAATCAGCTTCTCCAGAGGTTCCGCTTGGAGTTGCAAATATGATCTTGTATCCGTTCTCTTTTAAAACCTTCCAAGGAACGGATACTTCTGTAGGATCGAAATCGATTTGAGGGATTGGGATTAGAACAGTCTTCATTTAAGGATGATTTTGTTTCATCCCTGGTTCCGCTGCAATCCTTGTTTCATCTGCCCCTTCTTTAAGCTTAGGGTCCAAAGAAGTTCTAGCAGATATTTTTAACTCTTTTATAAGCGCTTCTTCCCTATCTGGAGAAGGGATTTTATCAGTAGATACCAAAGATGCCTTGATCGCATCCAAAGCAGAAGTTAAGACTAAGTCAGGTGCCTTGTCCCAGATCGCACTGGTCATCACTAAAACGATCTTACGATGAGGGATTACATAGATGAACTGACCACCTTTTCCATTCGCCATGAAGCTAGGTTTTCCTTCGAATTCATGGATCCAGAATTGAAGTCCGTATCTTTTTTCTATTCCAGGTTCTAAGGTCATGGCGATCCATTCAGGTTTTAATACCTGGCGGCCATACCATTTTCCTCCATCTAGATAAAGTTGTCCTAACTTTGCCATATCAATAGGTCTTAGGCGAAGTCCGAAACCTGCGGTCTGTCTACCTGATTTGGATGTATTCCATTCTTCTCCCTTAAAACCTAACCAGGAGAATGCGGTATCCTTAGAGTATTCGTATAATGTCTTGCCTGTCTTAGCTTCCAAATAGCCCGCAACTAATTGAGTATCTCCATTAGAATATTCGAATTTAGTTCCAGGCGCGGAAGATACTGCTGGGGTCCAGGCTATTGCAAGTGGGTCTGCGTCTGTCCTAATATCTTCTTTTTTGGAAAATGAATCCCAGCCCATTCCGGAACTCATACGTAATGCGTCTTTAAGTCTGATCGATTCTTTTCCTTTTAATTCGGAAGGAAGAAGACCGGGTAAACTGGACTCAGCAGTAGAAAGACTGTCTTCCAAATCCACTCCACAATCATTCGTATAACAAATCCCTAATAACATTGAGACCACTGATTTGGTCACAGAATACATATTATGGTTATGATTTCGCGAGATCCCACCGGCATATCTTTCGAATACCAAGTTACCTTCTTTTAAGATAAGAAGAGAGCGGACCTCTGTTTTTTCTTTTCTGAGCTTTCTAGAAAATTCCAACAAGGGTCTGGAATCCAGGCCCAATTCTTCCGGAAATTCCACTCGGAAACCTTCTACAGGGTTCCTATCTAAAGTTTCGTTTTGGTCCCAAGCAAGCCCGGAAGGAAGTCTTACCCAACCCCAGTCCAGGGCGCTACAATTAGAAATAAAAAGAATAAGTAAGGAGAGAAGAAAGAAACGTTTTACTGATGTACTTGTAAAAAAACTACTCACTAAAAAGACCCTCCAATCGATTTCTTAGGTCTTAAGTACTACTTAGACATACTCTAATGTAGGTTATCCTACATTCAATACTATTGAGACCTTGTTTGGAAATTTTTTTCCAACCGATTTCAATGTAAAAGAGCGCAAAAATTATGTATTTATTTGTTAAACGACGAAAATATTTGGTTAATTCTAATCCCAAAGGTTTAGTTTTTAGAAATCTGATGAAAATTAAATTCGGAATATTGCTCTCCTTCTTTATTCTAAACTGCTTTTTCGCAGTAGATTGGAGTTCCAACGAATCTGGAAAGGTTAAAGGAAAAGCTTCCGTGGATGATTTTCCGGAAGCCGAAAATGCCAACCTGAGTAAACAGGAGTTGTCCAAAAGAGGCAAAAAGGGCGAATTCAAAACCAGAGAAGAGCAGGAACTTTTCGATATGATGATCTCCGCAGGTTCCGATCAGAACACTGCTCGGAATTGTGCCGCCAAATATGGAAACTGCAAGAGCCAATGTTGGACCCAATACCCAATCCCTAAGGTAGAGACTGTTTTTACTGCAGTCACCGTGGATCGTAAGAGAGAAGATTGTATAGCAAGATGCGGCAATCTTTGTGACGATTACACTCCTTCTAGCTCCAGAGGTTCCATGCCAAATTCAGGCAAAGGAAATTATTCGGATCCGAACGCTCCCAGATACTAATCCGATCTTTCCAAAGAAAGACTGGACAAAGAATGAATACTTCTTATCCTCCTTTTTCTCGGAGGAACCATGTCTTCATCTCAAGAAATTTTAGTCTTCACTACTCTGGCGGATCGCGACTTAGCAGAAGAGTATATCGCAGAAATGCTCCAGCTTGGAATCATCGTGAGCGGAACCATTTTCCCTGAAGTGGCTCTTTTATATCAATGGGAAGGAAAACTCACAATCGATTCTGAAAACAAAATTCTCCTAAAAGCAAAAGCGGATAAATATGCAGCGATCGAAGAATATATTATGAAAAAACATCCTTATCTCGCTCCTGAGATCATCAAAATGGATGTTAGTTTCGGTTCAGATAAGTTTAAGGCTTTTATAAAGGACAAAATCGCGAAAGGAGGCTAAACACTTTCGCATTTTAGAAAAGTTATATAAACGCACCCAGCACGTATTGGACAAACGCAATCAATGAAAGCGGTTGTACTAAGATTGCAACCGCAAGCCCGGTGAGCGCACCGTAAAAGTGAGCATCGTGATTGATCCCATCCTGCCTGTTCTTAGAAGCATAATAAGAATACGCCAAATATAATATCGCATATAAAGGCCCAGGTATAGGGATCGGAATAAAGAAAAAGAAAATTTTAGAATAAGGATAGAATAAGATAGAAGCAAATACGATCCCGGAAGTCCCACCCGAAGCACCTAAACTTGCATAATTCTCATCCGTTTTATTTTTCTGAAAAGATACCAGATTTGCGATTAGGATACTCGCTAAGTACAATCCCATAAATCCTAAAGGCCCGAGCACCATATCCACATGCCTTCCGAAAAAATAAAGGGTCAGCATATTAAATAATAAATGGGTAAAATCCGCGTGAACAAATCCGCTAGTAGCTAATGTATAATAGTTTCCTTCTTTAGAATCCCTGAAAGGTCTCAGGATCAATTTATCTAAAAGATTCTGATCCACATACAATGTATAAAGGGTTATAGCTCCTGTGACTATAATAGTGATAAGTGTAATGTCTAATCTCATTTTTCCTCTGTAGGAGTCGCTTTGATAGAAAGCATTTTGTCTCGGAGAAGTGCCGCTCTTTCGAAATCCAATTCTTTGGCCGCTTTTAACATTTCTTCCCTGATCTTCTCTTTCATTTCTTCTTTAGAAGAGAAGTTTTTCTCTCTGAACTTTTTGTTTATCTCTTCTGCAGCATATTCTTCGGGAGCTAGTTCTTTTTCCGTTCTTTCGATCATATCGGCAATTTCCTTTTTGATCGTTTGAGGAGAGATCCTATATTTCTGGTTATGTTCTTCCTGAATAGTTCTTCTTCTTTTGGTCTCTTCTATGGCTTTGGTCATAGAATCAGTCATTTTATCTGCGTATAATATCGCAGTTCCGTTGATATTTCTCGCTGCCCTACCGATTGTCTGTATTAAAGATTTATAATTTCTTAAAAAACCTTCTTTGTCCGCGTCCAAAATGGCAACAAGAGAAACCTCTGGAATATCCAAACCTTCTCGAAGAAGGTTGATTCCTATTAAAACATCATAGATCCCTTTTCTGAGATCTCGGATAATCTCTATTCTCTCTAAAGTCTCTACCTCTGAATGCAGATAAGAAACTTTGAGTCCTAATTCTTTATAATAATCTGAAAGATCTTCAGACATCTTCTTGGTTAATGTGGTAACAATAACTCTTTCTCCCAGGTCTATCCTTTTTCGAATCTCAACCAAAAGATCTTCCACCTGATTTTTGGTAGGTCGAACTTCTACATTTGGATCTAAAAGTCCAGTAGGACGGATGATCTGTTCAACTCTTGTTTTACTTTTTTCTAATTCATAATCCGCTGGTGTTGCAGATACATAAAGGGTTTTGGGAGTTAAGGATTCAAATTCAGTAAAGTTTAAAGGTCTGTTATCTAGGGCAGAAGGTAATCTGAACCCAAAATCCACCAGAGTTTGTTTACGAGCTTTATCCCCCGCAAACATTCCTCCCACCTGAGGGATTGTAACATGAGACTCATCCACTATTAGTAAAAAATCTCCACGGAAATAATCGATCAAACAAGCAGGTCTTTCTCCTTCTTTCCTTCCCGTTAGATGACGGGAATAATTTTCGATCCCGTTGCAATATCCCATTTCTTGCAGCATTTCCATATCGTAATTCGTTCTGGATACAATACGTTGTGCTTCTAAAAATTTACTTTCTTTGGTGAACTTGATCTCTTGTTCCGCCATCTCATCTTTGATTCTTTTGACAGCATCCTTTATCATAGGGGCGGCCATGATGAAGTGTTTTGCAGGATAGATAAAACATTTTTCCTGTTTAGCGATTACCTGGGCAGTAACCGGATGAATCCTGGAAATAGAATCCACTTCGTCTCCGAAAAATTCGATCCGGAAACCATCCGTATGGTACGCCGGATAAACTTCGATAGAGTCCCCTCTAACTCTGAAATTCCCACGAGAGAAATCGGTATCATTACGATTATATTGTATATGCAGAAGTTTGCGAATAACCTGATCTCTATCTATAATATCCCCTTTTTGTAATGCGACGACTGAGTTCACATATTCTTCCGGAGATCCTAAACCGTAAATGCAAGAGACGGAACTTACGATCACTACATCGTCTCTTTCTAACAAAGAAGAAGTAGCTCGAAGCCTGAGCTTATCTATCTCCTCGTTCATTGACATATCTTTTTCGATAAAAGTATCCGAAGAAGGTACGTATGCCTCTGGTTGGTAGTAATCGTAATAGGAAACGAAATACTCCACTGCATTCTCGGGGAAAAATTCCTTAAACTCTCGGAATAACTGAGCCGCCAAAGTTTTGTTATGCGACAGAACCAAGGTAGGAAGTCCCATATTCGCAATGACCTGGGCCATGGTGAATGTTTTTCCGGAGCCGGTCACACCCACTAAGGTGACCTTATCTTCTCCCTTATTGAATGCTTGGCCTATTTTTTCTATGGCCTGGACTTGGTCCCCGGCTGCTTTGTAGTTGGAATGAATTTTAAATATCGAAGACATACTCTTAGAAAGAAAGACCCGAAAATCGAAGAAGTGTAAAACTTAAAAAACAGCGGAATTTACTTCGGAAGGATTTTTTCGGCCATAAATAAGGCCTGTCTCTTATCCTCTAAGATTTCCAGATCCATTTTATCGAATAATTTTTGCATTACCATCATCCCCCTCATTAGAGTGGCTGTGGAAGAAAATTTTCCTCTTTCTATATCTTCTTCGATATTCAATTCTCTCAGGTTGTTCACCAGTCGGATCTTAAAAATTCCACTTTTTTCGATTGTATATGCGACTTCTACATTTCCGCCGTCACCGTATTTGACAGCATTCTCCACAGCTTCGATGGAACCGATAGTAAGGTCTACGATCATGTCCTCGTCTATTCCGTTAGCTCTCAGGAAAGATTCCATTCGGCTTCGAACATATTGCATTGGTTGAAATTCGGTGCGGCCAAGAAGAAGGTATTCTTCATTCTTAGAAGTTTTTTTACGGAGAGAAGATTCTGCAGAGAGTGTATATTCTCTGGGATCTAATTTACTTTTTGCCGCTTCTCCGGAGGTAACAAGCTCATCTAGAATTTTTGGAACCCAGTCAGGCGAAAAGGAAGGCTCTTCTCTGAATTTTCGGAGAGTGTCCATCCGGATCCACGCATGGAAATCCTGGGAATTACCTGTTAAACCGTTTGCTAGGAGTTCCCTAATGCGGGCTTCTATCTCTCCTAGGGAAAAGGACATTCCCATATTTTTCCATAGGACTGGTTTTTTCGAGGGGTGTAAATCCGATTTTTTTCGGAAGACAGTTTCCGATTCACCAACGACGGATTTGGCGTAATGCCTCGTATGCGATTACCGCGACTGCGTTACTCAAATTTAAACATCTACAATCTTCTTCCATCGGAATTCTTAGGATTCCGTTAGGGATCTCGGATTGAAAAATTTCCTGAGGTAATCCTGATGTTTCATTTCCGAATAAAAATACGTCATTCTCTCCGTATTGAGGAGAAGTATAAGAAACTTCGCCTTTAGTAGATATTAAATATAAGTTGGAATCAGTGTCTAGAGATTTAGAGAAATCCTCCCAATTTGGGTGAAGGATCAATTTTAGTTTATCCCAATAATCTAAACCTGCTCTTCTTGCTGCTTTTTCAGACAACTCGAAGGCAGGTTCTCCTACGATATGCAACTCCGCTCCTAAGGCGACGCATAGTCGGGCGATATTTCCCGTATTGGGAGGTATCTCCGGTCGATACAATGCGATCCGGAGAGCCATTTATCCCTTTTTCTGCCCTTTGTTTAAGGATTTTGCAAGAATCGCACCGAAAGATCCAGTAGAAGAAGTTTCTTCAGAAAGATAGCCGCTATAATCCAATCTTTCCTGAACTTCTTTTGCTTTCACCAAGGAAAGAGAGATCTGTCTTTTGCCTATATTCACTTCTGTTATAAAAGCAGAAACGGAATCTCCCATCTTAAAATGTTGGGCAGCCGGTATACGATTTTGTAATCCGGTTTCTCTATTAGGAACCAGTCCGGAGAATTGTTCATTCAATTTTACGAATACTCCGAAAGGTTTTACACTTTCTACTGTTCCGGTAACTAAATCACCTTCTTTGAATGGAACATTTTGGGCCCAAGGATCTTTTAGAAAATCCTTAACAGTAAAACTATGTTTTCCTTCTTCCCAATCTAATTTTAAAACCTTTGCTCTCAGAACTTGGCCAGGATGGAAATCTTTAGCAAGATCCGCTCCTTTTTTGAAAGTTGCCTCGGATGCAGGAACAAGTGCTGTAAGTCCATCTGCTTCTACAATTAATCCGAAAGTATGGACGGATTTAACCTTGCAGGTGACGAACATTCCAGGTTTCAATTCCCCTTTTAGAACTGAAATTTTTGCCTCTCTTTCCTTATCTGCGATTTTCTTTTGGGAAACGATAATCTTTCCCTTATTCCCTACTTCTGAAATGAGGAAACGAACCCTTTTGCCTACTCCGTTATTCTGTTTTTTCAGTTCAGGATCTAATTGGGAAAACGGACAGAAGCCCGTCAGTTCGCCTAACTTGACTTCAACGCCGGCATCATTCTCGCTTATGATATGACCTAAAACCGGGATCTCAGCAGTATGAGCTATTGATACCATATCTTTGGAGATCGTATCTCCGTTCAAACAAGTGGTAAAGTATTGATCCCCGGAAGATTCCTGTAAAAAATATGCTTCGATCGTTTCTCCCTGTTTAGGGAGAGCTTCTGTAAATTCGTCTGAAGCGATAATCCCAGAGAGGCCTGCTCCTTGAACCTTTATAAAAACGTAATCAGATTTAGAACTAGTGACTAACGCAGAAACTTTTGCTCCAGGCTCTAAGGCCGCTTTTTTTCTGAAACTTTCGTCCAGTAATTTTTGAAACAATTCTTTTTGATCTTCTTTCATCGTCTCCGCCTCTCTGTTTTCTTTTTTTCAGGAGAAGAGATCTCGGTTTTCACTCTCTCCGTCACGACCGTTCTTAATGTTTTTAGTTTATCCCAATTTTGGAGAGGGTCTTCTCTAAAAATCAAAAGATGAGCCGGTTTTCCCACTCGGATCTTGCCCTCATGAGCCGCCCCCAAATATTGGCAGGTGGTTTCGGTCGCCGCTCTCAATGCTTCTTTGGGTCCCAGAAGTTCGGATAAAATTCTCAGTTCCTTCCAGCCGGAAATTCCAGGGAACTGTAATTGATGACCCGCGCCCGAACCGAGTAAGATCCTTAGGGTCAGATTCTTGCGAGCCCTCAAGAAAGCAAGATAGGATTCGTATTCTTTCTCCGCTTCTTCTCTTTCCGATTCGGAAAGTCCAGGCATGGTTGAGAGTACTTCTTTAGACAGCGCTCTTTCTTTAAAAGTCGGACTCCATTGGGTCCATTTTTCCCATTCTTCTGCAAAGGAAGAAGTTCCTATTCCTTTTCTAGTAAAATAGATCCCGAAAAGAGGGGCCCAGATCTGTTTCACCAAATTATGAGCAACGGGACGAATAGAAGAAGTTTCCGGAATAGGATGATACAGCACCTTCGTTTCGGAAGACAATGCTTCCCAATTTGCAAATTCTTCCCCGAAAGTGGAGACAGATAATTCTAATCCATTCTTCTCCGCTTCACTTCTCATACGATAGAGAAGTTTTCCATCTACTTCGAAAGTTTCTCCTTCATTATGCCTTAAGAATAAATGGATCTTTCCTTTTTTACCGGAAAGAGAAGACATCGCTTCTTCAGGTGATTTCAGGATTTTATAACCTGAAACTTTGGAGTCAGAAATTTCTTTGGACTCTGCGAGCAGAACAGGTGGAAGAACAGAAATTTTAGGATACTGAGAATTCTTTTTTCTGATCTCAGAAAGTTCAGAAGCCCAGGGAGGATCTGCGATACTTTGGATATGAGTGAACCCATGTAGCAGAAATTGTTTCAGATCGGATTCTAATTCTGAACGTTCTTTCCAACCTCCTAGAGAATTTGCTCCCAAGGTTACATGAGAATCACAGAATCCAGGTAAAATGAACAGAGGTTCCTTAGACGCGGGGGAAGAAGATATTTTCTCCACCAAACCGTCTTTCACTTGGATCTGGAAAGGCCCGGAATATTCCAAGGTTTCGGGTTGGATGAGATATGCCCCGTTCCAAGACCAGGAATCTGCATAGATGTTCCCGGAAAATAGAAGGTACCCTAAAACATAGGGGAAGAATTTCGGCAAAATTCGGACCGAATTAGAACGGACCTTTTTTAAAGCTATTAGAATGAGTCTCTTGACAAACAAATCGAGTTCCGAAAAGTTCAAGGTTAATGGGTCAGGAAATCCGGGATATATCAGACAATATCCGGCTTACGGTGGAGGACGGAAGAATCCTCTCTCTAAAGACCCATCGAATCACCAGATCGGTCGAGGAACATATCCAACAAGCGATCGAGCTTATCTTGGATAAGGTCACTTATCCCACCCTTGTTCCAACGATTTACACTATCGTAAAAGAATTATCGATCAACGCCTGCAAGGCAAATCAAAAAAGGATCTTCTTCGAGGAAAAAGGATACGATATAGAAAATCCGATCCAGTACAAAAAAGGAGTCTCCGAATATAAGCAATTATTCTCCGAAAGTATGGCGGAAGAATACGGAAACAAATCCAAAAAGAAGGGATATTTCTGTCTGATCACATTCGACTATTCTATGGACGGAATTCGGGTCGAAGTCACTAATAATACTCCAGTCACTATAGAAGAAGAAAAATCCCTTCGCGAAAAATTAGAAAAAGGAATGCAGTACGGAGACATTGCCCAATTCTATTTAGATAACGCTGACAATACGGAAGGAGCGGGATTGGGACTCGCACTTATATTAATCATGCTAAAAGGAGAAGGAATCGATCCTTCTTTTTTCAGGATCATCATCCGCAAAGACGTAACCATCGCCAGATTGGAAGTTCCTCTATCGTCTAATTTTAAATCCGTAAGAGATCAGGATTTTTCCCGCGCTTGATGTTACCAATCTCAGCCTGTATCATAACATTAAACGAAGAAGATAATATCGAAAGATGTCTATCTTCTCTAGATTTCGTAAACGAGATCATTGTACTCGATTCCGGTTCCAAGGATAAAACGGAAAGTATCGCAAAGAAGAAGGGAGCAAAAGTAGTTCTCCGGAAATTCGATGATTATGTTTCCCAAAAGAATCACGTAATCTCTTTAGCCGTAAATCCGTGGATACTTACTCTGGATGCGGATGAAGAACTTTCTCCAGGACTAAAAGAAGAGATCAAAAACTTATTCAAGACTGGAGAACCGGAAGAAGACGGATTTATAATCCCAAGACTTACAATGTATATGGGAAAATGGATCCGACATGGTGGCTGGTATCCGAATTATAGGGCCAGACTTTTCCAAAAATCCAAAGGCAAATTTGTAGGCGGAAAGGTCCATGAAGCAGTGGAATTGTCCGGAAAAAGAAAGAAGTTAAAACATCCGGTATTCCATTATTCTTACGAAAACCTATTCGATCATGTTAGCTTTATCAATAGGTATTCAGAACTTGCTGCCACCGAAAAATTCGGAAAAGGAAAACGTAGCGGCTTAATCTTAGCTCTATTAGAAGCAGGATATAAATCCTTTTGGATGTATTTTGTAAGACTAGGATTTTTGGACGGAAGAAGAGGACTGATCCTCGCAGTTATGGGCTTCTATTATAATTTTCTAAAATATGCCAAAGTATTCGAAATGACTTTGGCGGAAAAACAAAAGAAAAAGTAATATCTAAAGCCTGACACTCTCTAAAGAAATGTTTCCGTATACAAACGCGACAGCGATCGCAGCGGAAATCCCGCGTAGCGGATTGAAGCGCAGAGCGCGTTCACGAGCAAAGCGAGTGAGTCGCCCGTAAATTAATCTCTGCGTTCTTTATTATGATTGATGCGGTTCATGATATAGAGCATTGAGTATCCGCCCAAAATTACCGCGATCAAATTCACATTTGCAACCTGGTAGATTCCGATCTTTGGTGAGATTAACCAATACACCACTTCTCGGATCAGGTCTTGAAAGATAGAAAGAATGATCAAAGATCCCAGAATAGCGACTAAAAACGCTACCCAGTAACCACCTAAAAGATCCTTTCTTTTATAATAATAAAAATACCAGGCTAGACCGCCACTAATAGACAGAACAAACAGTATATCCGTGAATGTCGTCCACCAACCCGAAGAAGAAGCTAAAACTAAAAAGGGTTGAGTGCCGAGTAAAGGGAGAAAATCGTTGAGCGAGGCCAGGATTCCCATCTGCATTACAGGTTTTCCGGGTTTTCGGATAAAGTCGAGAATTTTAGTAAAAAAGAAGCGGAACCCATTGAAAATCTTTCGAGACAGCTCAAAATACTTCGGGATCGTAGGTCACCCCCTATCACATACCTTATCACCCTTACTACATAGCTCATGGTATGAAGACCTGAGTCTGGACTGCGGATATTTGGTTTTTCCTGTGGAAACTTTGGAAAAAAAGGAACTTCTTTCTTTGTCCAAATTCGGAGTTAGAGGTTTGTCAGTCACAATTCCTCATAAGGAAACTGCATTTCAACTCGCAGACAAAACGGATGAGGCTTCCCAAACAGTTAAAGCAAGTAATACTTTAGTTTTTGAAAATGGATCGGTTAGCGCGTATAATACGGACGGAATAGGCGCAGTCCGATCTATCCAAGAATCTTTTCCGGAAAGTTTAAAAGGAAAAGTACTGTTGATCGGAAGTGGAGGAAGTGCTCGCGGAATTTCTTTCACGTTATTGAAAGAAGCAGGAGTAAATGATCTTACTATTGCAGCAAGAAATTCGAAAACTTCCGAAGAATTGATCGGATTACTTTCTAAAATTTCATCTGCAAAGATCAAATCGTCAGATTTAAACGAAGTACAAAAGAATTTTTCAGAATATTCACTCATCATTCATACAACTCCTCTTGGAATGAAAGGAAAAGACCCTGGGCTTGCCATCCCGGAGTCTTGTTTTAAAGAAGGACAAGTCGTTTTCGATATAGTTTATAACCCTTTGGAAACTCCTTTGGTTTTAGGAGCAAAGAAGAAGGGAGCAAAGGTTGTGCCAGGTACAGAAATGCTTCTTTACCAAGCAGTGGAACAATTCAGATTATTCACAGGCGTAAGTTTAAACCCCAACCTAATAGAAAAAGGAAGATCCAGACTGCTTAAAGCACTTGGATATGCCTGATAAAAATATTAGAAAACTTTAAATGTCTAACCCAGATTTTTTAGAATTCGGATCCAAATTAACCAATTTAGAGAAGACTAGGAATTTTAACGTATTTGGGGATTATTCTCTGGATCCATTCCGCAAGCTTGTGGACTCATATGGTTGGAGAACTAGGAAAAAAGAAAGACTTAGGATTTCAGTAGTCGGGACGAATGGAAAAGGTTCCGTTTCCCATTTTTTAGCGGGAAGTTTTTCTAATCTAGGATATAAAACGGGTCTTTATACTTCTCCTCATCTATTCGATCCAAAAGAAAGGATTCGCTTGAGTCCAAATTTCGATCCAGTAAATGAAGAAGATCTAAAAGAGATCTCTAATACACTATTTACACAAAGTACTGCGGAAGAACTTTCATTTTTATCTTGGTTCGAATGGTTCACTCTCGCCTCTTTCGTTTTATTCGAAAAAAAGGATATTGCAGTCCAAGTATACGAAGCAGGCTTAGGAGGAAGGTTAGACGCCACAAAATTGGCGGATCCGGATATCCTAGTAGTTTGTGCTATCGGAGAAGATCATAAGGCGGTTTTGGGAAATACAAAAGAAGCGATCCTGAGAGAGAAACTTGGAATAATAACCGAAAGAACTAAAATTGTATTTGCGTTAGAACCGGAAACTTCTCTATTAAAGATACTTAAAGAGTTTTGTTCGGAAAAAAATTTAGAGTTATATCTTTATCCTTCCTTGCCTGAAGGAAGATCCTATTTGGATCATAACCAAGAATACGTAAAGTTTATCGTACATAAATTAGAAGAGATTATTTCCAAAAACGAAGTCGGAATCGAAAAAACAGAAAGTATAGTTACCGAACCTCTTCCTCGTCCACCTGGTAGATTAGAAATTATATCCAATTCTCCAATGATCGTATTTGATCCGGCTCATAATCCAGATGCGATCAGGGTCACGATTGCCTCTTTATCCTCTACATTTCCGGGAAAAAGATTCTCCATCTTAGCTGGATTTTTACCTGACAAAGAAGGAGAATCGATGGCTGAAAAACTTTTGGATTATACAAAAAACCAAAAGTCGAATTTGTATTTTTTACATTCTAATGAGTTTAAACTTCCGGAAGGATACGGATCTTACTCTATTCCACTAGAAAAACTTTCAGAGATCCTAAAACCTTCTAAACAAGAAGAAGGTATCTTAGTACTTGGAAGTTTTAGATTATACTCTTATATAAAAACTTAGATGTTTTGGCCAATACGCCAAAGAACTCCGGAAGGATCGCTCAAAATAAAATCGATCATCCTCCAAGGCTGTTCTTCTGGATCTGTTAACTTTACCTGAAACTTTTCTGCTACGTTTTTGTTTTTTAAAATTTTATGCCAAGCATATACGTCTTCTACCAAAAGATGCATCATTAAATTTTCAGCCATCTCTTGGTTATAAAAATCTTGGAGAAGAAAACTGCAATGATCGACGCAGAAATAAGCAACTCCGCCACCTTCGGATCTTTTAGTGAATCCGATCTCCTCGTAGAAACTTTTAGAAATTTCGAAATTTTTTGCGGGAAGAAATACCTTAATTTCAACCGTCTTTAAAGAAGTTTGATCCATACATTACCTGCTTATCCCTTTGCAGGAAGTCTAAGTTCCCAAGTTCTCGAATCGGAGTCTCCGATTTCTTTTTTATATTTATTTCTATATTCTTTTTATCGGTAAATCAAAATCTCATATTAAACTTTGCGTAAGACTCCGTTTCATACTGACCTTCTATACCTTTTACGAATGTAGGCATGGTTTTGACAGGAGCCACTCCTACTTCTAAAGTTTCGGAATCTAATCCAAGCGCATAGAACGTCGCAGATAAGAGAAGCATTGTCCCAATCCCATACAACATGAGTCCACCTTGGATCCCCTGGTGTTTTCCGAATCTACCGGAGATAGATCTGAAATAGTCGGACTTATTTTTAGCGTCGTTATAGATACTTTCCTGATAAAAATAGGAAAGTGCAAATGTTTGGATATTCGGAGAAGACTGCTGCAATTCCTGAAGAGTCACTATATTTGTGATCTGCACCATTGGCCTGGCATTTTCCAATGCCTGGTCGGCCCTTAAATTGAAATAATAATATCCCGCATAAAAGAACAAACTTCCGTAAAGTGAATAGATCGCGAAATCGTCGTAGGTATGATCCAAGAATAAATACTTTTTATTTCTATAATAAGAAACGGACTCACCTTCTTTCAGCTTTGCCTTGACTTCGGAAACTTCTCCCTTTTTGATTTCCACTCCTTTAAATTGATCCACATGATCGGCCAAAACGAATCTTAATCTGTTCCAACCTATTTTGACCGGAACCTTTACGAGCGGAGTAATTCCTAAATATTCTGAACCTAAATACACTTTAGCGCCTTGAGGGTCGGAATCAGCGGAGAGGAAACCTTCTTTTTTATCTTTTTCTAATACGATATCCAGTTCCTTAGCAGATTCTCTCAGATCCACCTGGCCTATCCAATCAGAATATCCGTTTTTAGTGATACGAATATCATGAATACCGGAAAGAACATCATTTCTTTTTAAGGGGGTTTTACCAATATAATTCCCGTCCAAAAAAACGAGTGAATCATATTGGTTTCCGGTTTTGACAGAAAGTGCTTTAGTATGTTTTCCTAGAAGTGTTTTGCGGATCTCTTCTATAACCGGGCCCAATTCTTGGTAGGATCGCCTAATGCTTGTTTTATGAGAAAATTCCTTTTTAGATCCATCTTTAGAAGATCTCATCCGGATGCTAATTCGGATTTCTTCTCCTTTCTTCTCGAATTCTCCGTACGTAGAATAAAAACAATCGTATTGTCGAGAGATCGGAATTAAAAAGCCCTCATCAGGTGCTGTTTCAGATTCGTAAGGTTGGACTTTTAAAACTAAATATCTAGGATCTTTGGATACATTTAAAGAAAGTTCTCCCTTTTTTAATTTCTCGAGCCCTGCATAATCCCATTCTCCATCCTTTAAATTAGGAGTAATACCAGAAGGATTCGGGCCAAAAGGATGTTGGATAGATTTAGGGATCAAAGATTCGTCATAGATCTGAACTAAAGATTTTAAACCAGAATATAAAACGGAAGCATAACCAGAAGAATAAAAATCCAAAGACGTATCTCCGGATAAATTCCTAAGTGGAAATATACAAAGTTTCCTCTCCTTCTCGAATTTTATTTTCTCAGGAGAAGAATATTCAGGAAAACGATAATACTCATCTATCGCATATGTTGAAGTACCAACAAACAGTGGAGACAAACAAATCAATAAAACAAAAGCGGATAATTTTCGGAAGAATAACGGTTTCAAGAACGTTTTCCTCCTACTGTCATTACTAAACCTAAAATTCCCAACGTAGGAAATACCAAGGACCAAGGAGCATTCTGCGCATAATCTTTAGAAAATGCAATTTGTTCTCCAAGACCTGGACCGAATACTTCTCCTCCTGCAGAGATTCCTAAAAATCCGAATATGGCAAGAGTCATTACCACAGCAGGAAGTCCTGTGAATAAAAGTACTCTGACTATTTGAAATGCCTGAGGAAGAAGATGTGCCCTAAAAACATATGACCTACTAGCTCCAAAACATGAAGCAGCCAATGCGTATCCGCTTGTACTTACCTCGTCGATCTTAGCTCTAACTGTTTCATAAGCCTGAGCCCAATCTCCAAGTATGATCGCTAAAAACAAAGGAATCGGCCCTGCTCCGAATACTTGGACCACAAGTAATGCTAAAAGTAAAGAAGGTAGGGAAATAAAAACGGAAGACAAAGGAGAGAATAGATTCTTCTTAAAAAACGGGCTAGTATAAGAAACTAAACCGATCAAAGAAGCCACTACTAATGTAAGAACTCTTGCCGGAAATGCAAATAGGAAAGTTGCTAAACTTCCATAGGCAAACATAGAGAATACATCTCTTCCCAATCTATCCTTACCGAATGGAAAATCAAAAGAAGGAGGAAGAAAGGATTCCTTTAAATTTAACTCAGTAGGAGCGGACTTAAATAATATCCCGAATATAACTAAAACTAGATATAGGGAAATTGTCCCATAACGAAGCAGGTTTAGAGTTTTCAAGCGGCGCCTGCCTCCCAACCTAAAAGATTATCCCTTACCCTTTCAGAAACTCTGGTAAGAATATAAAATATGGTTCCGCTATAAAACAAAAGTGCTGAGAGTAATGCAGAATCCATGGTCCGGATCGCATGATACATAGATTTCCCGATCCCAGGAAAGAAAAAGATCTCTTCTACTACGATTGCACCAGAAAGTAAAGAACTCAGATCCAATAAGATCAAGATCAGAAGCACAGGCGAAACTTTGAGTAGAATATGCCTAAACAATATTCTATTTTCCGAATATCCTCTTGCCTTCAACACGTTTGTATAAGCGGATTGTTTTTCGGTCCCGGCCAGTTGGTGGGCAAAAATAAAAAGCCTGGCAAATACTCGAGATCCCAACGCAATTCCCGGTAAAATCACGTAAGCTGTATTTCCTGGTTCGTAACCTCCAGGAGGAAACCAGCCCAGTATCAGAAAAAAAAACACCAATAAAAAAACGGAAACTACGAATACTGGAGTAGATAAGATGAGTTGGCTGATAAATCCGAAAACTTGTCCCAGAAATCCCCAATTGGGAAGAAGAGATACTAATGCCAAAAAAACGGAGAAGAGTGTTCCGGTTAAAACCGCAAAGCCTGCCAAATGTAATGTGGGCCAAAATCTAGAAAGAATATGAGAAAGCACGGGATCTCCGGATTCGGTTTCTCCGAGATCAAAACTCACAAGCCCTTTCCAGAACCGTAGATATTCCTTCACAAAACTAGTGTTAGTTGATTTGTCTAAGGAATCTTGGACGTGGATCCCGGAATCTGCCTCTAAAAATTCCTTATTCAGAGATCTAAGCTGGGAGAAAAATATCGAAATCGCGGAAAGAAAAACCGCAAAGATCAAAAAGCGTTTCGCTTCTTCTAACAAACTCTCACCCTCTCACGCGGAGAAAGCTTTCCGGATCTCTTCGAAATTTTTGGAAAGGATCAATTTTTCACGATCCTCTTTTACGTTGAGGGTTTTTGCGATCTGCGCCAGAGTTTTGATATGTTCTTGGAATTTGGATTTAGGAACGATAAGAAGAATAAAAATATGAACAGGAAGATGGTCGATTGCATCAAAATCGATCCCCTTTCGAGAAAGACCCATCACACATTTGAGTTCATCCACCAAATTGACCGAACAATGCGGGATTGCTACCCCACTGCCGATACCGGTAGACATGGATTTTTCTCTCGCCATGAGAGATTCGTACACGAGATCCCTATCGTCTCTATCGATTAGCGTAGAGTCGACGGCCTTTTGGAGAAGTTGATTAATCACTTCTTCCTTAGAAGAACCTTCTATTTCAAAAATTACAGTCTCTGGCTTAAGTAAAGCGAGGAGCTGGTTCATGCCTCTGTCCTATCTCCTAGGAAAATACGAATCAGGATGGATTCAATGAAAAAAAACGATGAGACCCACAGGAATGTAGGAACAAATACCGGGGGAAGGAAAAAAATTGCCAACCCAAGAGGTGCCAAACTCAAAAAAGAAAGAGGCAAAAGTGAGCCTGTATTTCTTCCCGGTAAATTTAGAAGTAAAATGAAGGAGAAAGTCCCAAGCCAAACCGGACCTGAAACTGTTTCCCAACCTGGAATTTTGGCGATATGGATCCAAACAGAAAGAAGGATAGAGAATACTAAAGGTAAAAGAAGAGCCAAACTTCTTCTTAACAATAATGGAACAGCCAGAAGTATCCCGAACCCACCGCATGCTTCCAAAGCGGAGTATCTAAATCCAGGCAAAGTGCTTTCCGTAAAAAAACCAGGAGTATATATATCGGGATAAGAAGTTCCCCTAAACACAGAAGAGGGCTCAGAAGCCCAGCTATCTATTCCCGGTAAAAAGTAGAATATTAGAAAAAGCAAAAATTGTAATAGGGCCAAAGGGAATCGGATCTTAAATCTCTGCTCTAAAACCCACCAAAGGCCAAGCCCGATCCCTAAAGCAAAAACTGCATGCAAAGCGTATCTTGGATCTCTGGGAAGAAGAAGTGCAAAACTTAAAGCATGATTCACCCAGTATAGCGGGTAGGACTTCCCACCGGTAAGAAGAAAGTAAGCGGCAGCTCCGAATAAAAGCCCGAAACCTGCAGGAATAATCGGATAATAAGATCCACCGGAGCCTAAAACCAAAAGGCCAATTGCCAAAATCGTAAAAAGAATATCAGGTAAAAGAAGGTCCTTTCTTCTGAAAAAACCGTTTTGGGTGGAGAGAACATAACTAAAAGCCATGATTCGCCTCCTTCCAAGTCCTTATCTTATTTCTTAAGGAAATGGTAGAAGGACAAAGAAATGTACAGATCCCACATTCCATACAAAGAGAAGAATTAAAATTTCCGAAGCTGGAAACTAAGGCCATAGGATTTGCTTGGGTAGGACAATTATAAGAGCATTCCCCACATTCTACGCATGGAAATTCCCTTCTCCCCGAATCATGTTTAGTCAAAAAGACTAAGGAATAATTCTGTCTGATATCCCAATAAAATCCCTTTTTGATATCTCTCACCGGATTTTTTTCGTAAAAGGAATTTAGGGTGAAGTTAGAATATTTAGGGCCGTATTCTTCGAATAAAAACTTTAAACTCTGTCCATTTCGGATACGAACAGTAGAATCCGCCTTCCTAAGCCCACCGTTCTTACCTAAAAAATAAAGAGCTATCTCTCTTTCTATAAAAGGAAAATCGGCAAATAATGCTCTATAAAGATTATATAATGTTTCAGGGCCTAAATATAATATTTCTTTAATTTTAGAAAAAGGTAATTTTTCAGTCTGAGAAATGAAATATTCAGGAATTCCCCAAGGATAAGTATAATTTTTAACGGGAGATTTCAGATCGGAAATATAATCCCTGATCTGAGCCTCCGGAAAAAGGAATTTTAAAACTTCTAAAAAACGAGTATGGCATTCGGAATTCTTTCTTAACTCAGGAAGATAATCCACATCTTGGGTTCTTGTAAACGGAGCTAAGATGATTAGAGATGTTTTCTGTCTGGATTTAAAATAAGATAAAAGAGAATGTTCCGGAAAATCCAGACTGACCAAACCAAGCCTATCCATTGGCTCGAGTACTTCTTCTTTTTTGAGAACTTTAGGTATCCAAGGTTTGGAACCAATGAAATTTCCGTCTTGAACGATACGAATTTTGGATCCTTCTTCACTATGTTCTAATGAAGCGATACCGTTTACAGGGGAGAGAACTGAACCTGAAGATTGTTTGTAGAGAGGATCTCCTACACTTACCCGGACTGGAAAATCCTTAAGTAATAAGGCGTCTTTATCCGGGAAGAGGGTGTAGGGTTCATCCAGGACCGTTTTGCGATTTCCCGTTTCTTTTACGGTCCTGGGTTGGAGGAGGAACGGTTTTGAGAACAAAGCCCTTTTTAGCTAAGCGACTTCACCATGTAGATTTCGTCTTTAATGGGAAGTTCTTTCTTTAAATTTTTGATATAAGGAAGGATTTCTCCCATCGGCTCGTAGAATTCGCAATCAGTCTGCATACGGCGAGCCACTGTGAAGTATTTGTATAACTTTTCTTCACCGGAACGTTTGGACCATTTTTTCTTGGTACATTTGACCCGGAGGATGTATTTGTCCGCCTCGGATTCATACTGTCTGACGGTTACACAATGCAGGCAGTTGGCGCAATAGACTTTCTCACTCATCGGTTATCCTGTTTCCTGGGGTATTTGACAGATTTAGACGAGGGCACAGGGAGTCAACCCGTTTCCTCGCCTTTTGTATGGCGGAAGCTGTGTCAGGCTTCCTGAGGGATCTCTTCCTGGGCCGCGTTTCTTGCTTCTTTGTATTTCCAGGTAAATTCTTGGAAAGATTTAAAAGCTACGAAGAAGAAACCGATCCCGTAGATCAATAGGAAGCCCACGATATAAGGACGTCCCACTAAGAAAGATAGCACAACGGAAAACACACAATAACAACCAAGTAAGAACTCAAGAACTACATGGAAGTCCAAAGGAACGGTATATTTCAGCCTTTCTTTTAGGGAATCAGAGTTGTTTTCGATTCTCAATTTAGGAGTTCTTTTGAAGGAAGACTGGATCCCTAAAACAGCCTCGAGCCAGGCTCTGGTGTTTACGATCGCGATCCCAGTTCCGATCATGATCAGGATTGGAAGATACACTAATCTCTTTTTCCAATCTTTGTATAATGTCTTTTGTGAATATGCGTAGAAGAATAACGGTCCTACCGAGCCAATAGAAAGGATCGCTGCAGTTCCGGACAATACTTCTAATGGAAGATCGTAGAAGCTAAAACCTGACCAGTATTCCATTAATAATAATGGCGCACTAAATAGAATATTCACGATCATAAGAGGGTGAACGGAATAATTGATCAAATGAGTTACAGCCTCAGCCTTGGTTTTCCAAGGTAGGTCCGCTTTCCAAATACGAGGAAGAAGTTTCACGGCAGTTTGGATAGAGCCTTTACACCAACGGAACTGCTGAGACTTGTATGCAGACATCATTGCAGGGATTTCTGCAGGGCAAACCACATCTTTAAAATAACGGAACTTCCAACCTCTTAATTCTGCGCGATATGAAAGGTCGAAGTCTTCGGTAAGAGTATCATGCTCCCAACCGCCAGCATCCTCGATAGTTTTCTTTCTCCAAGTACCTGCAGTACCGTTGAAGTTCATCCAAAGTTTGGAACCGTTTCTTGCTACCTGCTCGATCATGAAGTGACCGTCGATTCCGAAACTTTGCGCTTTGGTTAGAATATTATAATCTGCGTTGATATGTCCCCAACGTGCTTGTACCATTCCGATCTGAGGATCGTCAAAGTAAGCCATGGTTTTAAGAAGGAAGTCAGGATCCGGCATGAAGTCCGCATCGAAAATAGCGATGTAGTCTCCTTTACAAACTCTCATTCCTTCGTCCAGAGCACCTGCCTTATGGCCAACACGATTGGTTCTGTGAAGGTGATGGATATCGAATCCTTGAGCCTTGTATTTTGCCACTAAGGAAGCGGCTTTTTGGATGGTCTCATCAGTAGAATCATCCAGAACTTGGATCTCTAATTTATCTTTAGGATATTTTAATGCAATTGTGGAGTCGATCAAACGATCTACTACGTAAAACTCGTTAAAAATAGGAAGTTGGACAGTGACTACCGGAAGGCTCGGATCGTCCAAAGAAAGGTTTCTGCTCGGGTCTGTATCACAATTGGCGTTGTACTTTTTGTAAAGAAACACCATGATATACGTGTGAATTCCAAAGAAAAATAATCCTAGGATATCTAGGGCGTAAATTCCCAAAAACAGAACAGTGACTACAGTGAGCATTTGGGACAAAAATTTTGGAAATACCTAAAAAGTCAATGGATTTTGCAGCGCAACATTCGAAGCCAGATTTTTCGCTCCGAAATTAAATCACCTTCCCCCCGGAAAAAATGGGCGTAAAACCCTAAGGTCCGAACTTTGAAATCCGATATTCTAAATCGGATGGACCTTTAACCTCCCTGGTTAAAGCCAATCCACTGCGAATTTTCACTTTCTTGTAGAGGGGATGGGACGAACCGTCCTCTATTTTTTTGAAAACGCTTGTCTCCATGACATAATCTACCTAATTTGCTCCCATGCGTTCGGCTATCTTAGGTTTAATTGCCGCATTTGCTTCCGTACTGTTAGCAATCTTATTGGAAGAAGCGCATTTTCTTTCCTTTCTCAAACTATCCGCACTTGTATTGATCCTGGGAGGAACTGCGGGGGCAACATTCGCTAGTTATACTCCGGAAGAATTTGCAAATCTGATCATTCACTTAAGAGAATCCCTTTTTCCTAAGAGAGAATTTTCTCTTTCTGATGTATTCTTGGACTTCGCAGAGAAGGCCAGAAAAAACGGATTACTATCATTGGAAGACCAACTTGCAGGAGTGCCTGACGCATTCTTGAGAAAAGGGATACAACTAATCGTAGATGGAACGGATCCAAGAGCTGTAGAAGAAATTTTATTCGAAGCAGCAGAAGGTCTGGAGAATAAAGAAACTCGCTCCGCAAAAATTTTAGAAACCGCCGGAGGATTTTCTCCTACTATCGGGATCATCGGAACAGTGATGGGACTTGTAAGCGTATTGGAAAATTTGGGAGCAGGGACAAGAGCTCTGGGCGAAGGAATCGCCACTGCATTTATCGCAACCTTCTACGGAATTGCATTTGCAAACTTAGCCTATTTTCCATTGGCAAATAGACTTAGAACTTGGGCGTTTTCCAGAGACAGAAGAAGACAGGCAATCATCCGAGGAATTATTTCTCTTCAAACAGGAGACAACAGACGGATCCTTGTAGAGAGAATGGCGCCGTTTTTGTAGGAGTTCCTACATTTTTAGATCAAATTAATCTACTGCATTCTTTTCGCGATTCCCTTCTGACCATATTTTTTCTTCCCGAGCCTCATCGATCAGATAAGGCTCATTATATCTTCGAAGGGACCCGAATTGAAACTTCCAGAACAAATCAAATCTTCTGGGATCAGAAATCTCTCCTCTTGTCAACAAGTTCAGAGAATCGTAATATTCCTTAAGCTTAGGATCTTGGATTTTATTTTTCCCGGATTCGACAGACTCAAAATATCCGAGAGGCAAGTGCCTGACCTTATGTCCTACTCTACCCTTACCTTGGATCCTGGAAAGAAGAGGATCTCCCAACGCAATTATATCGATAATATATTGATCTTGAAGAAAAAATCCAACTACACCTGTATTATATTTAATGAATACTTTCTGATCGGTCGGAGGGAAAAAAGGTTTTTTGTTTGCTATGTTAGAAAGAATAGAGCCTTCCCTATCATACCAAGAAAGGCCAGTACCAAGGTAATACCAAAACTTCTCGTCTGTAATCCCCACTTTGTCCAAAATCCAGGGATTTTTGCTCACTTGCTGCTTAATAGAGTGAATAGGAGTGGAGAATAAAAGAATATTATAAAGAATTAAAGCAGATCCTAAAACATACGTATCTTTTTTCCCTATATTTTCGAGACGAACCAATGCAATCCCAAAAAGAAAGATTACATAAGTAAAAAATCTTCCAGCCATAAAATCTCCTCCGACAAAGAGGATATATACTAAATATGGCAAAGAAAAGACTAAAGACATTAGAATAGGATTTGAATTCTTTTTCAAAACCGCACGAATGATTGCCACGATCGGAAGAAATATGAATGCAATAAAGTCCCACTTTAGTTCAAAAATATAATACTGCAATCCTTGCGAAAGTATTTGAACAAGAGAATCCTCTACATTCGTTTTGGAATAGTATGTATTCGGCAAAAGAGAACCATAATACAAAGCGGAAAATAGAAACCAAAGAATAGCAGGCAGGCCACAAAGAACGATTTTAGAACTTAAAAAAAAGGTAATTCTTCCTTTCTTCCAATCTTGGAAAAAAACGATCAGAAGTGGAATTATAAAGATTAGAATAAAATCAATCCTGGAAACTAAAGCAAAACCGGCAAGAAGGACCAGGCCAGGCAATTTGGAATCGGCCCCTTCTTCTTTTCTAAAATATAAATAGAAGAAGATCGCCTCTATTAAATAATTCAGAGAATTTTCCAAACCTGAATATGTATAGTCTACGAAAGATCTAGAAGAGAAAAGAAAACACAAGCCCAGCCAAAATGAAACTTTAGAAATAGAGATCTTTCTTAAAAAATAAAACGTGGAAAGTCCCCAAACAAATGAGCTAAAAAAGGACCAGAACACTATATTCTGATACACAAAATAAAAAGGAGAAAGCACTAAGATCAAGAGCGGATTTGTAAATGCCTGCACACGCTCTGCGATATTCCATCGCAACCCGAAACCATTTACAAAATGATCTAATACCCTAAAGCTAATAAATGAATCATCACTTAACCAAGCGTTTTGGTAAGAGATATAAGTGAATATAATTAGGACTAATGCCAGTTCGAAATAATTAGACCGAATGATCTTCTTCCAATCAAAACGATCCATTATAATAAGAAGCTATGCTTCCTTTCTTTCTCCCATTCTTGAAAGAATTTCACGGATCTTATCTTCCGCACCTTCAGGAGTTAAAACTAAAAGAACATCCCCATCTTCCATCTTGGTTTTACCTGTTGGAACCAAGTGTGAATCTCCCCGGTAAATCAAGGTAATCAAAGAATTTTCTGGGAAATCCAATTCGTATACGAACTTACCTACTGATGCGGAACCATACGGAACGATATACTCCAGAAGTTGGGTATCGCTCTTGTCCTTGTTCTCGAATTCGAATGGATAAGAAGCTCTTTGTTCCAAAGCTGCCTCGAGCCCTAAAATTCGAACTGCAAATGGGATTGTAGATCCTTGCAATAACAAAGAAGTTAATACGGTAAAGAAGACAATATGAAAGATCATCTCCGACTCTGGGAGTTGTTTAGCAAAAGGGAATGTAGCCAGAATGATCGGAGCAGCACCTCTTAACCCCACCCAAGAGACCAAGAGTTTTTCTCTCCAGTCCACATTAAATCCTGTTAAAGCTAAAAACACCGCGGCCGGTCTCGCAATCATTATTAGGAAGACCGAAAACGCTATTCCTAACACGGCGACTGAAGGAATTTTAGAAGGAAATACAAGAAGTCCTAAGGTAAGGAACATTACGATTTGCATCAACCACGCAATCCCGTCCATAAAGCGAACATTACTTCGTTTGTGAACGAAAGATCTATTTCCTATGATAATTCCAGCTATATACACCGCCAAGAACGGGTTTCCACCGATCAGATCAGTCGCAGCGTATACGAATAGAACGGAAGCAGAAAGTAATACCGGATATAAACCTTCGTAATCCAGTTTGATCCGGTTCATACCTCGGTAGATCCAATAACCTAAAAGCAGACCTAAGATAATTCCCAAACTGAATTGTTGGAAAATAGTCCAAGCTAAAGTGTCCCAAGAAGGAGAAGAAGATCCTACAAACCCTAAAACAGAAGTGGTCAATAATACTGCGAGTGGATCGTTACTCCCCGACTCTAATTCTAAAAGAGATGTGAGTCCTTTTCTCATACCTATATTGCTGGTTCTGAGAACGTTAAATACCGCTGCAGCGTCGGTGGATGATACGATCGCACCCAGAAGAAATCCGATAATAGGATCGAAACCCATTACAAAAATTGCAAATAAGGCTACGAAGACGCAGGTAAGAAATACTCCTACGGTCCCGAGAGAAATTCCTTTCCAAAGTATAGGTTTTACCTTGACCCAGTCGGTCTCTAAACCTCCGGAGAACAAGATAAATGCTAATGCGATAGAACCGACCTTACGGGTCAGATCCGCGTCGTTAAACCAGATCTTTAGAATGCCGTCGGAACCTGCTAACATTCCGATCGTTAAGAATATAAGGAGAGAAGGAACTCCAAATTTTGTGGAAACACGCAAGAGGCCTATGCTAAGAATGATAAGGCTTGAAAGAGCTAAAATTTGAAACTCGAAGTTAAGAGCGTTCAATTCCACTACGATAGATTCTAATCCTTTGAAAATTATGCGATTTCTTTTTTTATCTGAAAAAAACTATTTTCAAAACAAAAATCAAAAACATTGGACCCATTAGACTACGTCAGAGTTCAGTTCGTACAATAAATCTTCCAACTCTCTGGAGTCCGTAACTTCTACCAATCTATCTTCACCGAATTCATCCGCCTCTATCTTCACGGCAAAGTATCCGAAACTTTCTTCTCCCTTCAAAAATCCTACATCCAGATTGATGAAATCTGTTTCATCTTCAGAGGATGGAATGAGTAAAAAATATTGGTACTCGTCTAACTCAACTACTTCTCCCACGATAAAAGAATATGGATTTCCATCCTCATCTAATAAGTGTAGAAGCTCGTCGCCCAGCTCCTCATGCTCTGTGGATTCGGTTTCCTTATCGTAAGATTCCAACACCTGCGTCTTTCCTTACTTTAAAGATCGGCCCAAAAAAGGATTCGGCTTTGCCGTAAAAGGTGGACAAACCTGAAAATACGTCGTTTATAGGATGAAATTCCGTCATTTATGTATTCGAATCGCGTAATTTTCACAATTTTTATTCTAAACATTCTGCTCTTTTGGAATTGCGGAGGGACAGATTATGATTTGGGAGAAATTCGAGAAGGTAAACTAGACTCAAAAACTTGGGATCCGAGTAAAACTATTCTTTCTCTCAGGGGCGAATGGGAATTGGTTCCAGGGAAATTTTTAGCTTCGGAACCTGAACCTGGGCAAACCCAAGAACGGATTTACGCACCCGTTCCTCAAATCTGGAATGAATTTGTAAAAGATAATAAGCTTTTATTTCCGAATGGAAAGGGTTTCGGTACATACTCTCTCCAGATACAACTTCCAGAAAATTGCCCTGAGCTGATGTTAAAAGTCCCAGATTTAGGAACATCTTACTCAATTTACGCGAATGGAAAACTTTTAGAAACAGTAGGCAAGGTAGGAAAAACTCCGGAGACTTCGACTCCATTCCTGCAAACTTCCATAGTCCTTCTTCCACAAAATCTAAAAAGATTGGATTTCGAGATATCCAATTTCGCACATATTAACGGAGGTCTTTGGTTTACTCCGGAGATCGGGACACCTTCTCTTATATTAAAAAAATTGCATTCTAGCCAGGCGGTGGATATTGCAAGTTCTGCTGCGGTTTTGGTACTTGCAATCTATCAGATCATGGCTTTCATCAGAACAAGAGAAGAAAAAAGTCAATTATACTTTGCGTTATTTTCTTTAGCTTCCGTATTTAGATTTTTTCTCACCGGAAATAGATTGTTCAATTATGTATTTCCTGAAGTTCCTTGGGAGATCAGTTATAGATTAGAATACTTAAGCACATATATTCTATGTTCAGGATTTTTGGCCTATTCTTCCACTGCGTTTAAACAGGATTTCCATCCAAAAACAGAATGGATCTCGCTGATCGTAATGTCGTTTTTCGCAATTCCCACTATAGTATTACCTGCCGAATATTACGCAAGATTACTATTCCCTTTTCAATTTACGATTCTTATAGGTGGAGCTTATACTCTATTAGGTTGTGCGAGAGCGGTCATTCACGCAAGACCTGGCTCCAGATTTTTCCTAGTAGGGATCTCTTTCATAATCATCGCCGGCATAAACGATATTCTGTCCTCTAATTATATATTAAATAATCATTACATACTAGCTCCGGCGATTTTTTTGTTTATATTTTTCCATAGTTTAGGTTTTTCATTCTCCTTCTCAAGAGTTTTGAGAACTTCTATGGAAGCGGAGAAGGGACTACAAATCGCAAACCAAAACCTGAACGAACTAAAAACAGAATTGGAAAACAAGGTAGAATCCAGAACCGTTCAATTAACCGCTGCAAAAGAAAAAGCAGAATGGGAAGCAAAATATAGATACGACTTCCTTGCAATCATGAGCCACGAGATTCGCACTCCTTTAAACGGACTTTTGGGGACTTCCAACCTTCTTTACGAGACTTCCTTAACCCAAGAACAAAAAGAATACGCGGAAATTATTCAAGCATCCGGGGAGAACCTTCTCCACTTAGTGAACCAATTATTAGATCTTTCTAAAATAGAAAACCATCGTTTTGTGTTGGAGATCCTACCTTTCGATCCATTCGCTGTTTTACAAAAAGCAGCAAGAGTGGTAAAAGCGAGAGCTGAAGAAAAAAGAGTCTTAGTAGATATATCCTATCCGGAACACCATCCCGGGATTTTTTTAGGGGACGAAGGAAGGATCCAACAAGTACTCTTAAATCTTCTGAGCAACGCGATCAAATTTACAAGTTCCGGAGGAAAGGTCTGTCTTGGAGTTCGTTTTTATGGAGAAGATCTTTTCTCACGAGTTTTAGAATTCTGGGTAGAAGATGACGGAGTAGGTATCGCTGAAGAACAAGCATCCGTATTATTCGAACCATTCGTCCAAGCGGACTCTTCCGTTGCTAGGAAATTCGGCGGAAGCGGATTAGGCTTAACCATCTCCAAAAAATTGGTAGAGCTTATGGGAGGAAGTATCCGGATCACAAGTTCTCCAGGAAAAGGATCCAAATTTTCATTCTTACTTCCCTTTCCTCAAGAAGAACCGGAAAAACAAGAACTGGAAGAAGAGGCAGCTCCACCTATCGTTCTACCTCCGCTCAAAATTCTACTCGTAGAAGACCAAGAATTTTCCAGAAGAGTTGCATTCGATATTTTAACTAAACTCGGAATGAAAGTGCATTCGTTAGGAATGGGCAAAGACGCGATCGCTCAATTAGACAGAGAAACCTACGAAGTCATACTTTTAGACATTGATCTTCCTGATATTAGCGGCTTAGAAGTTTCGAAAAAAATTAAGGAAACTTTCGCTCATCCACCTTATCTTGTGGCTTGGACTGCTCACGCTCTACCTGGCTCGGAAGAATTTTTCGAAAGTTCTGGATTCGATTCTTATCTTAAGAAACCTTCTCTCAAAAGGGATTGGATCCTATTTTTAGAAAGATATGTGCAAAGTAGGCCAAAACCCTCGGACTAATTCATTCAAAATGCGTAATATATCCTTCTTAGTCTTTATCTTATTCGTGTTGTTCGTATCTTCCGATTGTAATTCCGGGGGAAAGCAGGACTGTGGCCGGGCCACCCCAAGTGATAAAAAAACTGCAGAATTATTGCAGACTGCCTGTTTGGCGGATCAGAGTAATAAGACAGTATGTGATCTATACCTTCTAGAAGCAGTATACCACACACATTGTTGGTAAGAAGATCAGAATTCCTCGAAAGGAAGTTTGTTTTTTTTGGAATTATTACAGTCTTTGCAAGCAGGTACCAAATTCGCTTTGATAGACTTTCCTCCTTTTGCCAAAGGGATTAAGTGATCCATGGTGAGTTCATCAGGAGGAAATTTTTTACCGCAGTAATGACAGATGCCGTCCGCTTTTTTCTTTCTCCACCAAGGAGTTTTGCGTAATTCTTTTGCGATCTGTCTTTGTTTTTTGATCTCGGATTCACTTACCCAAAGTAAAGGTTCTTCCGAATATTCTCCAGGACCGTTCATGGCTAAGAATATTGGATCCAGTCGGAACCTGGGCCAGACCAAGCCAAACGTAAGAAAGAAGATTTAGATTCACAACTAACTCCTTCTTTGATCCCGGAAGCAGTTACTAAAACGGTATCCCCCGTTTTTAGATCCAGATCTTCTAATTTACATTCTCCACTTAGAACCATCAAAACATGGAACACGGGCTCGGATGAAAAAGAAGGAAGAGAGAATTTTTTAGTAGAATCGATCTCTAAAATTTCCATTCTGAACTTATCATTAGCAGTTAGGACGGAACGATTCAATTCAAAGGAATCAATTTGTTTAGGACTCAATTTATCTTTAGGATCTGCGGAAGAAAAATCCAAAACGTCCAAGGCTTTCTTGAGATGTAATTCTCTTGGTCGTCCGTAATCGTACACTCTATAAGTGGAATCAGAAGATTGTTGGACTTCCATCAAAAGAATTCCACCGCCGATTGCATGAATTCTTCCAGGGTTCAAAAGAAAAGAATCTAGTTCTTTTACTTCTACCTCGTTTAAAATTTCCTCTACTCTATTCGTTTTTACGTATTCCGAAAATTCTTCTTTATTTGTTTGTTTGGAAAACCCGCAAACTAGTTTAGAACCTTTGTCCGCTTGTAAAACTGTCCAAGCTTCTTTTTTGCCTGCACTTTCAGGATCAAACTTCTCTGCGTATGCGTCATCCGGATGAACTTGTACGGATAATTTTTCTTTAGCATCAATCAATTTGATCAATAAAGGAAAACTCTGTCCTTTAAAAGGTTTTCCGAGTACTGAGTCGGAATCGGAAGTATATACTTCTCTAAACGTTTTTCCGGAACATTCTCCGTTCGTAATTTTGGAAAGATCCGAACCGTAATCCGAAATCTCCCAGGACTCGCCAATATCTCCCGAAGGGATAGAACGTCCCAATATGGTTTCTAATTTTCTACCACCCCAGACTTTTTCCTTATAGATGGGCTCGAATTTTAAAACCTTCTGCATATATGCCTATTTTTTTTGACCCTGAAAGAGTTCAATTTTAACTTTTAAGATCCGCTTCTTGAAATGAGTAAATACATCGGGTCTAAATCCGGATAAGTCCAAGGTATAAATCCTTCCCGGTACCAATGTACCCGGTTCGGGGCTCCATTTTAGGTATCTATAACTTTTATAAGATCCTTTTCCTCCGCAAGAGGCACAGTTCAGATCCGAACCTCTGCATTCCGGGCAAATGGATCTGACTACCAAAGGAATGGCAGCGAATATTCTACCCAATAACTCCTCGGGTTTGAGACAGATCCGTATATCATGATAGATACCTGTGTATTTTTTACGATCCCTACTTCTCATTCCTGCGCGAAGAAGGCCCCTTCTTGCAAATTCAACCGCTTGGGTAGCAAATAAGATCCTGGAAGGTGGAATCAGATGAATTCCATTTTTTGCATGTTCTTGTCTTTTACGTATCTTAAATTCCTGGTCGAAACGAGAACGTTCTTCCGGTTTAGAAAGTATCTGATAAGATTCCAAAACTTTTAAGAACACAGGCTTGGAACCTGTGAGCCTATTATCAGGATGGAAAATTTTTGCGAGTTCTCTATATCTATGTTTAATAGAATCGGGGCTGGCACCGAAGTTCAGGCCTAGAACTCGATAATGATCTGTCCAGGCCGAACTCATGGTAAAATTTTAGACTCTATAAATGGTTTAACGATTCGAATTATATTCTTGGAAGGAGCCACCACTTTCCAGACCGTCAAGCATAGTATCCACATCCTTCCTGTCTGCACGAATTGTTCCTTCCACATACTTGTCTATTGCTTGGACCACTTCTGCAAGATTATCACGGTAAGAACGGACGAACTTGACTCTTTGGTACGGACTCCTGATATTTCCGAGACTATACACTTCTTCTTTAGTTCCGGCATCCGTTTTTCTTTTAACAACTAAAACAATACTAGAAATATCGGAAGCTAGAACCTTCTCGTTCTTTAGTTCTCCGATCTCATCGTTTACAGGTCTGAGCTTAGTAACCAGTGATTTTCTAGTAATGAAGCGAACTCCATCCAGTTTTAGGGAACCTTCTCCCCCTGAAACTTTTAGATAAAACTTTTTATCTACCAAAAATCTGTCGCGAACTGGGAAATTAAAATTTTCCATCGCAGGAACAAACTGGAAATACTCGTTATCAATAATTTTCTTCCTTCTATTGAGAAAAGGGAGCATCTCCTCGATTCTTTTATGAAAGTCCTTAATATCTTTGGTAAGTCCTTCTATATCGCGAACCTGCATCGGTTCGTAAGGAAGAATTTTGATCTGGCCGTCCTTCTCAAAGTCCTGAGAAAATAATTCCCAACTGAATAAGCAGATCAAAAGAAGTAAGATAGACGGTTTCTTCATTCGTATGAGTCCGGACGATTCCTACATTTAGTGTCGTCCATTCCGGCAAAAAGCCCGGATTTTTCCTAAAAATTCGTTGAATTCCGGCCGGATTCTACGAAAAGGGAAGGGACGGATATGGAAATCAGCATTAGAAAATCCAGCGAAACAAATATAATCAGCCTCTCCGGGAGCCTGGACATCTATACGTCCATTGATCTCAAAAACTTTTTTGAACAGAACATTGATCGAAATAACAATAACGTTGTGATCAACCTGGAAAAGTTAAACTATATCGATTCCTCTGGGATCGGGATGCTAATTAAACAACTGAATTATGTCCAAGAATTGAGTGGAAAATTTTTCATCGCGAACATGAAACCGGCGATCGAAAAAGTTTTCAAAGTGGCAGGACTGACTTCTTATTTCCAAACTCTTTCAGAGTCAGAGTTCACAAGCCAGTTTCCCTGATCTTCAAGGATATTCCGGGGCAGTGTAGGACAAAAACACGTCCCAAACTCCCCAAAACCTTCCCTTTTCTCCTGCAAGCGGAGTCAGATTCAAATTTAATCTACCTTCTCTCAACTCTGAGGGATCCACTGTAATATACACTGGAGGAGTTGCGGAATAGATAGACCTTGAGTATAAGTTTGCGTCAGGAAAGCGGATCGTTCTTTTCAAGATCCCGTTCGCGGAAATTCTTAGCTCCCTCTCCGGCAAAATCGCCGCATTTTCCGTCTTAGAGAATAGTGTGAGATCAAAATAGACATAGATAATGTCTTTTTTATTCGAGTCCGCGATGAGAAGGATATCCAACCCCGTTTCAGGTACCATTCTACATTGGTTGTCGAATAATCTACCTGTCCCGGCACCAGGAGCAGGATCTTTTCTATCCGGAGCTAATTTCAGACCATTATGATAGGCCCAAATGGAAAGTTCGGGGAAGGTTTTATAATCCTCGGAAATATAGTTTTCTCCCCCCATCGGTTTGGAGAAATTCTCAAAATTTTTCGTTTTCCGATTTTCCTGACTGATCGGACCCTGTCCGGCAGCGGCAAGAATTAAGAATAAGAGTATTGCAATTCGGCGCCAGTCCATCTTTTTAGAATATCGACCGTCCTTTGGAGAGAAACTTGAAAATTCTTAGAAGTCTGGAGAACTTAAAAAGCAACCTAAAGACTTCCACAGTCGTAACTTTGGGGAATTTTGACGGGATCCATCTGGGCCACCAGGCTCTTTTAGAAAGAACCAAGGAAATTTCCTTGGAAAAAGGTCTCCCTTCCTGCGTAGTCACATACCATCCCAACCCAGCTCTTGTTTTAGGAAAAGACAAAGACTTGGGAGGGATTACCACACAGGCAGATAAAGAAAATTTAATAGAATCTTATGGAATAGACTGGCTAGTCGTTGTTCCATTTACTCTAGAATTCGCCCAAATAGAGGCGGAAACCTTCCTAAAAGAAATCTTAATCAATCAACTCGGAGCAAAATCAATTCTGATCGGATTCAATCATTGTTTCGGAAAAGGAAGAAGAGGGGATTACGAACTTCTTAAACAATATTCCTCCGAATACGGATACGATTTGGAAAAACTAGATCCAGTCTTCCTGGGCCCCACAAAACTTTCCAGCTCCTATATTCGGTCTTTATTGAGAGAAGGTAAGGTACAAGAAGCAGAAGAATGCCTCGGAAGGGAATTCTCCGTCACAGGAACAGTTGTACAAGGCCACCAAAGAGGAAGAACGATCGGGTTCCCTACTGCAAATGTACAACCTCTGCCGGAACTTATTCTTCCTGGTGTAGGAGTTTATGCAGGAAGAACTGAAATAGAAGGTAAGACCTACCCTTCTATGATCAATATCGGAAATAACCCTACATTCGGTGACCAAGCAGTCACTTTAGAAAGTCATATATTCGATTTTTCTGATGATATCTATGGAAAGAAGGTAAACGTAATTTTTACCAAAAAGATCAGAGAAGAGATCAAATTTCCAGGAGTGGACGCTCTCATTTCTCAATTGAAGAAGGACGAGACTCTTTCTAGAAAGATTTTGCAAGAACGATAGTCGCTTCGCTCCTGAAGCCCACAACCCACGCGGCGGACTATAGCCGCTTTGTTCTTGAAACCTGCTAAGCTTGATTATTAGTTTTTTTAAAACTTAAATCCGCCGAAGATAGGAATTCCTTTTCTTCCAAGAAGAATCCCTTCCAAATCCTTAGGAGGAGTGTATCGTAGAATATTAGCAAATAGATGAGTAGGGATATGATCCGCCCAATTCGGCACAGATTGGAAGAATGGGTCCCAAGATAAGCCGCCTGAATCCTCTCCTTCTACCAAAATGATCTCTCTTCCTGAAAATTCCTCGAACCAAGACTTTAAAGAATTAAGTAAATTCGATTTATTTAAAATACTGACCCCTTTCGGAAAATCTAAAATGTATTTTTGGGGGTATTTTGTCTGACAGGATTCGTTTGAACAGATGATATATCTGACCTCTTCCAAGAATGCAGCCCAATCTCTAAGTCTACCTCTGGATTTATGCCAAGGAGTTTTACTGGATATTCCACACTCTGGGCAAATACACACTGGAGTAAGAGTTACTCCTTTAAAGGAAAGTATAGGAGCCTCTTTAGAAGGATAGGATATTGATTCTTGGATCAAATAATCGGAGCTAGGTTCCATCGTTCCTACCGAATCCAGTCCACTCATTCGATTTTCCTCTTAGGCCGCGACAGAGCGTTAGTCGCGTCAATCCTATATACAATGTCGTCTAACGCAATCTATTTTCTTAATAAACAAATCCTAATTTTCCCGTATTTTAATCTCCCCGAAAACTGTGGCTTTTCCGGCCCAAAAAAGGTCCGTCGACAAGTCATTCGGGATTGATTCCGAATTAGGACCCGGTTAGGATGCCTCGAAGCGTCAGGCCTATGAATTATTACCTTTTTCTGCCAATAAGCGCTCTAATCATAAATACTCTTCTTATTTCATATGTTTTTGCGAGAAGGTTCCGAAGCGCAGTCATTCGGGACTTTTTAAGATTCGTTTTATTCTTAAACCTTTGGCAGGTTTCTTATATTCTATATTGGAGCATGCTTCCTCCGGAATGGATGACTCCAATTTTTAAACTTTCTTGTTTCACCTGGATCCCTGTCGGTCTCTTATTCTTAGAAACAGTATATAGATTTTTAAACATTCGTTCGACAATCCTGCTCCCATTCTTCCGTTTTTCCGTGGTGCTCACTATATTCCTTACCGCTTCTACGGATTGGATCATCAAAGGTTCTATTTTATATGATTGGGGTTACGAATTAGAACCAGGGATTTTGTTCGTTCCATTCAGCACGGTCGCAGTCAGTGGTCCTGCGATCTGGGGACTATATCTTCTTTTGAAAGAAAGATTCAAGACAAAACAAAAAAAGATCAGACAACAATTGAATTTTTGGATCTGGGGCACCACGATTGCTCTCGGAATCAGCGCTTATACTGAATTATTCAATCTGGATGAACAAGGCAGATTTTTATTCGTTCCTCTAAGCCCTGCAGCAATCAGCATACAGGCATTTTTCATTTTTGTGGCGATCACACGTTATGGGTTTTTAAATATCAGTTTAGAAAGGATCGCCGTAGAATTATTCAGAGACATTCACGATGGGATCGTTCTTACAAAAGAAAACCATGAGTTCTTTTTTGCAAACCAGGCTGCAATCGCGATCTTAGACGGTTCTCCATCTAGAGAAGGTCTGTTCAAACCGGAATGGCATTTTGCAAATTATAGGGAAGAACAGGATCATATTCCGAGAGACTACCAATTAATAGGTAATTCGGTCTTGCAGTTCATAGAACTCACTGTTTCAGAGATCAGGATTACAGAGAATGAATCGGGAACTCTTTATCTTTTGAGAGATATCACCGAAAAGAAAGCAGCCCAAGAAAAAATCCACCAACTATATTCACAAATTGTAAACGACTTGGAGATCGCGAGGGTCACTCAGGCCTCTATCATTACACAAAAATTTCCGGATAAGGGTTCTTATAGGATACACTCTTTTTTCCAGCCAATAGATAAAGTGGGCGGAGATATGTTAAGAGTGATCGAACATCCGGAAAGGGTAGATATACTATTTGCGGATGTTTCCGGTCATGGGATCGCTTCAGCTATGGTGGGCGGAATGCTTTCAATCGCATTCCAGATTGTTTCGGATAAAAAACTTTCTCCTAAAGAAAGTTTATCCGAGATCCATGAAATGCTCTCTAAAGTAGTATTACACCATCATATTTCCGCTGTATATGCGAGTTTTTATCCGAAAGAAAATAGAGTCCGATTCTCTTATGCCGGACACCATCCTATGCTTGTTTTCAGAGAAGGTAAAATTTACCCACTGGAAGGAGAAGGTAGGATCTTACTCGCAGTTAAGGAATTGCATCTAAACGATTATCATTTCGACCTACAAACTTCTGATAGATTATTGTTCTATTCTGACGGTTTATACGAAGTAAAGAATGATCTGGGAGAAATTTTCGGTTACGAAGAATTTTTGGATTGGATCCAAGGAATGGCGGACAGGGATACTCGTTCCTTATTAGAGGCGGCTCATAGAAAGGCGTTAGAATTCGGGAACGGAAAACATAATGATGATTTGGCGATGCTGGCATTGGAGATTGGATCATGAACCCGTACCTAATCCTTCCATTATTCGCATTATTTATCAATCTATGGTTATTCACCTATGTTTTGGCACTAAAAGGAAAACATAGAGTAGTTCATTTATATCTTTTCTACTCCGCAGCATTAAGTCTTTGGATCATTTCCATTATTCTATACTGGTCCTTCTTACCATTCCATTGGATGACTTGGATCTTTAAGATCAGTTCTATTTCCTGGTTATTAGTTGGTCCTTTATTTTTAGAATTCGTATTCGCTTTCTTATCAAAAAACCCGAATATCGTTTTGTATCTTTTGAGAGGATTAGCACTCGCGATATTTCCTATCACATTGACGACTGATTGGATCATAGCAGGTGTAGAAAGAAAATACTGGGGCGATATGCTCATCCAAGGTCCTCTTTACGTATATGGGATCAATTTGCTCACGGTTTCCCCTCCCGTTTACGCGATCTTTCTTTTAATTTTTGAATCTAGGAAAGAAGAAATAGGATTCAGAAAACAATGCTATCTTTTGGCATTCGGAACATTCCTTTCTTCCGTGCTTGGATTTTTAACCACAGTTCTTCCTAGGATCTTATCCAAAGGAGATCTACATTATCCGCCCTTGAGTGGAAGTGTGACAGTAATCCAATCCGCATGTGTATTTATAGCGATTGCAAAATACGGATTTTTAGAGATCCGATTGGAAAAGATCGCTCTCCAATTATATGCAAAACTCAGAGAGGGAGTAATCTTATTATCCGCATCCGACGATCTGCTCTATTGGAACGAAAGTGCAAAAGAAATGTTAGGTTTTCCTAAAATGACAGCCACTCCGGAAAAGTTGGATCTAGGAAAATTTTTAGAAGGATTTACAAGAAGACCATTCTCCAGAATGGACTTCAAAAGAAAATTTTCAGAAACAAAAAAGGTATCTTCAGACGAGGATATGCTCCCCTCCTCCGATTCGGTTTATTTAGAAGTTTCCAAATCCGAAATCCCAATCTCGGGAAGAGACTTAGGCAGAGTATATGTACTCCGAGACATCACGGAAAAAAAAGAAGCTTCCGAAAGGATTAATATGCTCTACTCTAGAGTGATCCGAGATCTAGATATAGCCAGAGAAGTACAAAATACGATTACTACCAGAGACTTCCCTTCTTCAGAGAAATTTAAAATATTCTCCTATTTTCGCCCATATGATCGAGTGGGAGGAGATGTTCTGAATTGTTCTGAAAGTGCAGACGGAAGCCTTGAAATCTTATTTGCAGATGTTTCAGGACATGGGATTTCCTCTGCAATGGTAGCTGCAATGGCATCCATCTCCTTCAATGTATTTTCCAGAAAGGGAAATAAACCTAAGGAAGGTTTATTATTCACGAACGATCTACTTTCTTCCGTGGTGACCCAACATTTTATCTCTGCGGTTTTCCTTAAATATAATCCTAACACAAGAATATTAGAATATAGTTATGCAGGTCACCATGCCGGACTTCTTCTCAGAGATGGACAAACCTTGGATTTGCAGGGAAAAGGAGGAGTCTTACTCGCGGTCGGAACTCCTATCTTGGAGGATTTTCAGATACAACTAAAGCCTGGAGACAGGGTGTTATTGTATTCGGACGGCTTATTCGAAGTCAGGGGATCTAAGGGAATTCCTATGGGCAATACCACACTCGTGGAAGCGGTAAAGAAACTTTCTTACCAGGATTCAGACAGTCTGATCCGCTCCTTAGTATCCTATTCGGAATCCTTCGGAGACGGGATCATGACGGACGATCTCACCTTATTCTGTCTAGAAATTACAGCTTAATCAGCCCGCCATGCAGATTTAGTTATACTGCGAGCGAGTCTGCTTGTTCTTTTACTTTTTCCAAGAAAGGAAGAAATTCATCCAGAACTGCAGGGATCTCATACTCGATAATGTCACCTGCACGAATAATATCTTTCTCTTCCAGAGCTAAAGCAACGGAAGCAAGTGTATCGTTTAAGTCGTTCGTCTTTTCTTCAAAAGTTCTTTCTGCGATTTGGATCTTAGAAAAATCCATACCAGGAAGTTTTTGTCTCAAAGTGATAAATGAAGTCAAAAGAACATTGATCTGAGAAACAGATTGAGTAAGAAGATGTGTTGCCACCTCATCTTTTCCCGCCTGATAACTTTCATTTACTTTTACAAAACTTTCTTTTAAAGCAGGTACAGCCTTGATGAAAGTATCTAAAATTTCTCTTAAAGTAGGAAGTTCCAGATCCAGAACGGAAGCTCTTGCCACCAGATCCATGACGAATAATTTCAGATCTCTTAGATATTCCAAAAATTCTTCGATTGCAGTGGTCCCATCTAGTTTGGAAGAATTGCTGCTCAGCGCATCCAGGATATCACTGACTGTAGAGCCGGTCCCCATAGGTTTGATCTGATCGTATTTCAGTTTCAAAAGTTTACCTGCAGATTCCAGAAGACTGCGGATCCATTCTATCCCGTCTGTTAATTCTTTAGATTCTTTTTCGGTCAAAGAATCTCTACCGAGTAAAGTAGTTCCGACCTTATCCACATAAGAATCCAACTCATGGAGAGAGCTAATCAAAATGTCCAGCTCCTCTCCCACAAAAAATTCCATCTTGGACGCGTTTGAAATGGAAGAATCACGCATTGTGTTCTGGGTAAATTCTTCGCCGTCCACAACGCAGGATAATAAAAATTTGCCGTTAGTTTCCACCCAACGACGTACCGCGTCGAAAACCTCTCCAAGGTTCTTTTCATTTTCAATGACGCTTTCCAATTTTTGCTCGTTTACGAATATTTCCACGGTGATTCCTCCGTTTATATTATAATTCCTTTATTTACCATCATCGCCCTGTCCCCTACTGAGATTATTATTCAGATAGGAACCAACGGCCTTGTTTCTACCCACACCCTGCTCCATATAGAGGAACTTTTCTTTGAGTTTTTTCTCATAACTCATTAGGTGTGATTCGAAGTTTTTGATCTTTTTGTTATTATCAGAGACTTGTTCTTCCAATAACTTGATCTTACTTGTTACCAGTCCGCCTGCGAACTGAGTATAAGGTTTCAAATGTTCTACTAGATTTACGCCTACTCCGGTGTCCATTCTAGCGTCAGAATTTGTATCCTGGGCGAATAAATGACGAACTGCGTCAGGGTTCTCTGCAAGTTTAGCTGCGAGTTTTGCCTCATCTAGAGCCAGAAAACCTTCTTGGATATCCGCCCACTTACTTCCCACATCTCCTGTTGAAATTCCAACATCCGAAAGTGTTCTGATCTCGGAACTTGGATATGCAGGAAAAGAAGAAGTGGTCACTGTTTTCATACCTGCGACCAGACGAATAACTGAGTTCTCACCGGCTAAAATACCCGTTTTAGTTTTCCCCTCCCAGAAGGATCTCGTAATATCCGGATCTTCCAGTTTGGAATCGCTAATCCCACCTTCTCTATTAACTGCGGTGGCATCCTTAGAGTATTTTAGAACATTATTATATGCTTCTATAAATTCCTTGATCATTCGGATCCCTTTTGCGGAATCCACTTTGATATCTACTGTAGCAGGACCACCTTCGCTCTTTTTGTTCAGGTTAAGAAGCACCCCGTCCAATACGTCGGTTAAACCTTCGTTTTTAGGTCGAGTGATCTCGATTCCATCTACCAAAAATACCGCATCCTTAGCTTCTACAATAGTCTTTGCAGGTTTGGCACCATTAAACTCGGCAGGAAGAACAAATCTGAAATTTGAGAATTCCTTCTCCTTTCCGGTTTGATTGATTACGATTACCTTATGGATCTTTTTTCCATCCATATTGGATTTGAAAGTAACACGGATCTTTCCTTCTTTATGATAGGCCTGTTCCAAAAATACTTTATCCTGCTCGTCCTGATCATACATCACACCTAAGGAAATCGTTTCACCTTCTTCCAGAGGTTCGGAAAGAGTGGCTTCGATTCTTGCTCCCTTCTTCCCTTCTTTTGCATCCATATGAAATTGAAATGCTTGTTTAGAGCTTAATTTGATCTTAGAAGGTTCCTTCTTTTCCGGATCTGCTGCGATAAATATAGGTTTAGCATTCGCAGTCATACCATATTTATCCGGTTGAAATGGATTCGTTTGGCTTGCTTCCCAAGGAAGATAAAAAGACTGAGGTGGATCTTGAGGAAGCATTCCTCCTACAAGAGAAGCCGCCTTGAGAACTCCGTTCGGATCATCAAACTTTAATTGATTGTCTTTACCAGACTGAGAAGCGGCCAATGTTAAAACAGTTTTATCTTGGTCTACTTTTACGATAGTAGGTTGCACAATCCCTGCAGCAGCAGTACGAATTGTAAGATACAAATCCCTTATAGTTCCACCTTGGAACTCAATCTCCTTCTCTATCTCCCCTGAAAGTACTTTAAATGTACCGGCAGGGATCTTTCTCTCGGAATCGATAGGATCACCTGAGATCTGATGAAATGTAGCGAGTTCTTTCACTTCTATCTTACGTTTTCCACTGCTTGCAGAACGCGCAGCATCTCCGGTGATCACACCTTCCGGATCGGAAACAATTGACTTAGTTGCAAAGGGCGCAGTGAAAGAAATAATTTCTCTAGTTTTGTTTTGGAGGTCTGTAGTGAGGGTTTTAAGATCGGACCATGCCTTGACCTGAGCCTGATTGAAACCGTTTTGTTTTTCCAAACGGCGAATCGGCTTCGCTTCCAGCTCTACCAGTTTTTTTACGATTTGGTTCGTATCCTGGCCGGAACTCAGTCCCGGAATAGAGAATGCGGGCATAGTCCCCTCCTTCTAATTCCATCGACCGATTTCCTAAAAGTATAAGGGCAAAAAACGCTTTTTTTCGACCTCCTAGAAGCCCTTAAACCGCCTGTCTTGTAGAGATCTTCACTTTCAACTTTGCCTTTAAACCTTCCATATAGCCAAGGCTGTCCAGATTATACTCGTCCACATAAGAGAGTCTTTCTGTCCTAAGCTCTTCCGGAATACGAAGTGTAGAACGATAAAATAATAAGCCCGAAAGAAGTCTGGCACTTGCCCATACGATCTCGTCTGCTGTCTCTTCTCTCTCCTCAGAACTAGCAAGATCCTTATACATCGCAACGGCCTCTTGGAAACCGTCCCAAACATCGGAAAGAACCTTGGTTTCTTCGGTTGGAAAATGAGACCATTCGTTATCTATATATTCTCTTAAGAAGCCATGCCCGCTCATTCCTGTGACAATCCCACCAATACTAGCATTGACTTGGATTTGAGAAGTTCCGTCATAGATGGTTGTGATCCGAGAATCTCTGTAAATTCTGGAAACGTCATAATCTTCGGTAAAACCTGCGCCTCCATGAAGTTGCACCGCGTCACCCGCAATCTTAACGCAAGACTCTGAACAATAAAACTTTGAAATTGGTGTGAGTATTCCAGCTAACTTTTCCCAATACTTCAAGACCACGTCTGATTTTAGATCCCTTTCTGTGGCACCTTTTTCCTTCAGATGATCTCCTCTGAAATAATATAGATCCATTGCGCGGGCGCCTTCTAACATCAGGCAGCGCATTGCCATCGTCTCTCTTTCCATTCTATGAAGGATCTTGCGGACTGCAGGAATAGTTCCGATCGGTTTTCCGAATTGAATTCTTTCAGAAGTATATTTTTTAGTTTCGGCTAACGCTGCTTGTGCGATCCCTACTCCTTGTTGGGAAATTCCCATACGCGCACCGTTCAACATTCCCATCGTATGTTTGATAAGTCCGTGTCCTTCTTCTCCGATTAAGATACCGGGAGTATTTTCTAAAACTATCTCACAAGTAGGAGAACAATGTAGGCCCATTTTCTTTTCTATTCCAGCAACTTGAACGTCTTTGGATTGAACTAAGAAAAATGAAAGTCCTCTTGCACCACTTCCAGGGTTTCCCGTTCTGGCTAATAATAGAAGGATCGCAGGAATTTCTCCAGTACCACAACCTTGGGTGATAAATCTTTTGGTTCCGTTTAATAGATAAGTGTTTCCTTCTTTATGGGTGGCTTTTGTGCGAAGTCCTGGTAGATCGGAACCATGATCGGGTTCCGTTAGTCCCATGGCGCAGGCAAATTCTCCCGCGGCCAAACGAGGTAACCATTCGTCTTTTAATTCTTCACTTCCGTTCTTTTCTATAATCTCAGCTAAATTCACGCAACCTATAGAGATACAAACGGATGCATCCACTCTATATAAGATTTCGCTAAAGAATGCTCGAACTGTCCAAGGAACCCCTAAACCGCCGTATTTTCTGGAAAAACCTGTGGGTTGTAATCCTGCATCTCTTGCTTTTCGGACGATCTCTAATAGTTTTTCCGGAAATATTACCTTTCCATTCTCGAATTTTACGCCTACCTTATCCAATTCAGCAACATAAGGAGCTATCTCTTTACCTGCAAATTCTCCTACAGAGTCCAATAAAGTTTTATAATATTCTAATGCTTCTTCATGAGAAGAAGGAGCGGTAGAAAATCTTTCATCTCCCGCCTTGTATTTTGCAGCGTCAGCAAATCCGCCCTCATAGGAATCTACAATTTCCCTCCAATTGATGATATGATCGAAATGTAACCTCAGGTCGGATACATCGTTGAAGTAGTTGTTTTGTAGCATGATGAGAAGATTCCTTTAGGAGATAATAAAGTATCTTCTTAGAATAGGAAAGGTCAATTCGTTTTCAAAATCGAAAGATCCGAATGAACTGGTGTTAGTTTGAAGGGCAAAATATTAAGTTAGATAAAGTGTTTTCTCAGGTGATTTTCGTAACGTTCGCTCTAATTTAAATTACAACAAACTCGAACCGCTTCCATTAGTTTATTCACGTCCCAAGGTTTTGGGATCACTGTATAAGTCCCTGCTTCTTTTTTAACCCTGTCTACTGCCGCTGCATCCACATGACCGGTAATCAAAATGGATCGGATTTTAGGATACTTTTGGTGGACCAAAATTAAGAACTCATCTCCTTTAATCCCTGGCATCAACCAATCGGAAAGTATCAGGATCACGTTTACACCGGCACTTACTAGATCATCTATAACTTCCATAGCTTCTTCTGCGTTTAATGCAGTCTCGTATTGGAATAGATTTCCAAGCTGCTTCTTTAATTCCTTTTGTAAGGTAATTAAGATAATCGCCTCATCATCCACGCATAGGATCGCATTCTGTGATGTTTCAGTTCCCAATAGATTCCTCTTTTTTGCGGTTCGCAGGTTTCAACCAAACTTCGAACTTAGTGTGTCCAGGCTCACTTTCAAACTCTATTTTTCCACCCATCTTCTCTATTATCTTTTTGCATATATCCAGACCAAGACCGATACCTTCTCCCGGATTTTTAGTAGTGAAGAACGGATCGAAAATTTTATCTTGGATCTCTTTTGGAATTCCGGAACCGGAATCTGCGAAAGAAACAATAATCCAGGATTCTCTTTTCTCGATCGAAATTTCGATTTTACCTTTATAGTTCATGGCCTGCAATCCATTATTTAATAGATTGATCCATACTTGATTCAACTTATCCGGATCTCCTAAACAAAGCTCGTTAGTCCGATAATGTTTAGCTACTTCTACCCCGTATTTGATCTTATTATGATATAGTGCAATGATTGTTTCCAGTTCCACCTCTACATCTACCGGAACAAGCTCCTCATCTCCGTTATGCGTTCCTGGATTTAGATAATTCTTAAGCGCATCCACAACATAAGAGGCTTTTCCGGTAGCGATTGAGATTACATTGCTGAATCTTACGACAGAAGCGATAGAAGAAACAGCCTCTAAAATTTTCAGAGAATTTTCAGTCTTCAAAAGTTCAGGAAGTTTTTCTCCCAATCTATGGATCCCCAACTCTAAGACCATATTTACAGCATTTTCCGGATCCTGGATGGAAGCTTCTTTAAATACACGAACAAGTTCCCTTCTCAAAGAACGATTCGGCAAAATTTCTGCTTGGGAAATTTCCTTTAAACTTTCATCCAACAAAAATTTAAAATATTCAACTTCCTTTTTATTTAAGCTAAGAAGAAGGTCAGGTATCTCCTTGATCTCTTCGTATAAGATATCCAAAATCGCACGATTTGAAGAAACGATCGCCCCCAAAGGAGTGTTCAATTCATGAGTCATTCCGGCAGCAAGTTGACCTAACGCTGCTAATTTTTCGGAAAGAAGAAGTTGGCTTTGAGTTTCATTCAACTCTTTGGAGATCTTCTTCTGATACTCCAAAGCTTCTGTCAGATCCTTATTTGTTCTTTTTAATTCATCCGTTCTTTGATCAATTTTACGTTCTAGATTCGCATTTAGATCCAGAATCGTTTCTTCTGCTTCTTTACTCTTAGTAATATCATTTGATATACCGAAAATTTGTGTCGGAATTCCTTCCTGATCCCTTTTATAAATCAATTCCCTAGAGACGAACCAGCGCCATTTCCTATCTTTATGGTGCATCCTATATTGATGCTCTATTACATCCCTATCCAGAGCGTTTAAATACTTTGGAATAATATTGGTTAAATACGCCTGAAAATCATCGGGGTGCATAAGTGATTTCAAAAGGGAATCTCCCATTTCCTGAATCTCTTCCACGGAATACCCTAATAATCTCTCCACACCGATATTGCTATATATGTTCTTTTTATCTTTTATATCATATATATATAATATATCAGGACTGATGTCTAAAATGGATTCTACAAATCTGTTTCTTTCTAAAAATTTCTCTTCTATATTTTTGCGTTCGGTGATATCTACCATCACTCCTCGAAGCCATTTTTCCTTATTGTCCTCGGTGATCACTTTCACCATATCCCTAAGCCAAACGACAGTTCCGTCTTTTTTCAAGAACCTATATTCGAATTCGTGGGCTTCTAATCTCCCCGTACAAGCCACACAATAATTTACCGCATAATCCTTATCTTCCGGGTGAATATGATCCGCCCAAAATCCAGGAGTTTTCCATTCTTCTACCGAATATCCTAATAGATCCTCAGCTTGTTTACTCACAAATGTGAAATTAAAAGTGATTGCATCCGCTTCCCAAACGACACCAGGAGTAGTATCTACGAGATCTTTGTATTGCTCCTCGCTTGCCTTTGTCCTACGGAACGCTTCCTGTAACTGCTCCGCCATATGATTGAATGAAAATGCAAGTGTCCCAATCTCTTCCAATTTACTGGAAGGAACCCTTTGGGAGAAGTCACCTTCCGCCATGGCTCTAGTAGCCTGAGAAATATTACGTATTGGTGATGTGACAATTCCTGCGAGAAATGCTGCAATCAAAAGAGAAAGAGTCAATGCAACTGCAAATACTTTTGCAGACTCACTATTACCGATCTGTACACCTTCTAAATAATAAGAAGCCGGCATCGCAGTAATCACTATCCAATCATATTGTCCTGCATTATCCCTATACGGAGTTACCTGAGTCAGCCAAGTTTCTCTGGAAACCGGTTTGGCATTTACTACATCAAATCTAAACTGAAATGCAGCCCTAACAGAATACAGATCTCCATAATCTTTCAGAACGGAAAGGACAGAATTCCGTACTACTGGATCCCCACTCTCTGAGGCAGAGCCGATATTACTAAAACGTAAGTCTGAAGAAGCAATAATTCTAGTTTCCCTATCTATAATAAAGGCCCTACCATGTCTGGCTATATTCGTATTTTTTAATAAAAGAGAGATCTCTTCCGGTTTTTTCTGGATAGAACGAGCCAGATAATCATCCAATCTGAGATTAATATTCTCCGAAATCTCTTGGTGTAATCTTGCCGCAAGTTTTCCGGATGCTGCCTCTGAACTTCTTAAAGTTAAATAAGCAGTGGCTGCCACCATAATCAAAACCAAAAGAATGAATGGAGTGACTAAGAACATCCGGATCGGAAGCCCTTGCCCCAAAGGCATTCCGTCTTTGCCAAACTTTTCTTCCTGCCAGTACCATTCTTTGTAACTTAAGATCAGCTCCCTTGTGTGGCCCGGAATTTCTGCCCAAAATAATCCGTATTTTTTAGCTAAAGGTAATGCGATCAACATCGCGAAAGGAGCAACCACCCAAGTTACCCCAGTAGTAAAAAACAGCGCAGGAGTGATATTGCGGTAAGAGATCTCTCTAGTAAATTGTTCGGAACAGATATATCCCCAAAGTTGAGGTTCTACACTCATGAAGATAATTACAAAAATCGAATATAAAACCCAGGTTTTCAGTTTTTTAAAATCAGGATCTCTTCCGATCAATTGGTATGCCACCCAGAAGCAAGCTGGGTTGATAAAATAACCTAAAAGCCAATCGAATAAAAAATCAGGAGGAACACCTTCTATCAGATCCGAAAGTCCATAGGCAAAAGGAACCGCAAGAAGTGCAGGATAACCGAATAAAAGAATACAAAGAAAAACTGTTAGATCTTTTAAGGATTCAAAGGTCTGAGCACCCGGAACCAAAACAATAAAAGAACCGATATAGCCAGTTATAAAAATAAAAACAAAAGTGAATGGAATACTTAGGAACGCCTGAGTATCCCAGCTTTGTTTTCGGCGGCCAAAACCGAATTTGCCTCCGGGATTAAAAGTAAATCCTCCGTAGGCGCAGATCATTAAAAAGATCCCGACAATATAGCCGAATCTGCCCCAAATGTCTATAAAGGACAAAGGAAGGGAGGCAAATAATTCTTCAAACCAGTAGACGATCGAATTCACGGAAGGTTATCCTACAAAATTCCCTTTGGGCCCGAAAGAATTTTGGAGTGCCGGAAGATTTCACACCTAACCTAAAGAAAGTCAATCCGGTTTAAAAAAAATCGAATAAATTACAAGCTTAGAAGAATACAAAAAAATCCGCTCTTAAGGGATATAGGTCTCTTAAGAATGTGCATGATTATGAAGATGATTTTCGCAATATTCCTTATCTTCGCAGGCCACACAATAACGGAATTCCAATTGAGGATCCGTGGCTTCGGTAGCTCCGCAGATATAACATTTATGAATCGTGAATACTTCGGATTGTTTGGCTTTCCAAGTAGAAGTTTTGCGTTCCCGAATCTTAGTACCTAAGATATCTCTTCCGAAAAACAATAATAAGCTGGAGAATCCGAAAAATAATCCGGCCCATGGTAGGACCGAATTAAACATCCTCATCTCGTCTCCTCGTTCCCAGAACAGATACACGAATAACGCAATCCCGATCCATTTCATTCGAATAGGAATGATGAAAAATTCCAAATTAGGCATACGGATCGCCAAAGCCAATAAAAGACAATCATAGATCATCTTAGTTTCCACAAACAAAGGATAATATAGGGAAAGAACTCCACCTATCGTAATGAAGAACATTAAGGAAAACAAAAATAGATTAAATCGAAGAGAACCCATATCCTCTTCCAAAATTTTACCGACAGAAAAAACCAGGTATGTGTAGAAGACCAAGAAAATCCAAGGCATATAAGTTCCAGCCTGTATCTCGGCAGGGGATAGTAGATGAAAAACAAACAGTCCCGCATTCCACCATCTTCCTCCCTCTAACATATCAGGAGTCAATACGCCGATCTTAGGATCGATCAACAAGGAGAACAAACTCACAAAAAACGTAATTGCAGCAAAATACCCAGCCGCATTCTGGAATGAAATAATATCTATAAATTGGTTTCTTAATCTTCTCAATGGAATTCCTTAACAGGAGAATATTCAAAAAGTATAAATTATTTGACGTTGATAAATTCTAAAAATCCGCCGAATACATATCCGTCTTTTTTCTTCCACTTCACTTTGACCCAACGGCCTTGTTTACCATCTTGAATCTCTAGTTCTCCCGTCTCGCCGAAAGTTTCGACGACATCACCGTCAGGGACCAGATCTATTTTTTTAGCTTCTATATTAGGCGAGATCCTCAAACGAAGACCTCCTCCGGCATGAACCTTCATGATTTTTTCTATCTTACGAGGTTCTACCTTTTCTACTGAGGCACAATTCCAAACTAAAATAGAGATGAAAGTCAAAAAGAATACGAGGGTCTGTTTCATTTGTTTGCCTGAATATATTATCTTGATTTTGGATAAAAAGGATTCCAAGGAATATCCGTGACTCCGTAATCCAATCCGCTCTGTAATAATGCCGTAGAGATCTGGCTGCGATGATGGGTCTGATGATTGAAAAAATGAGCGATCAAAAGCCAGATCGGCAATGTGATTTCCTTTTTGTACATGTAACTGTAAAACTTCAGATCTTGTGTAAGCCACTCTGAGGTTATGGTTTTTACCCATTCGGAAATCGTCGAATCTAATTCGGCCCTAAGCTTTTTGAGTTCTGTCAGATTAGAAAATTGCATTTCCTGGAAATCCAATTTTTGGATCGGTCTAGAATGAAACCTATCTAACCAAGAAAGATCCATCATGATGATATGATTCCAGGTCTTTGCCATCGAACCGAAAAATAATTTTTTATCTTCTTCCAATTCACCTGGTTTTAATTTTTCAGAAACATTTAATAAGGATTCATTTTGCCAACGATTGTATTCTGCCAAAGCGACACAGTATTCCGGATCTATCATGCTGAAATTTTGAGCAATAATACAAATAGGTCAATACATATTAAAATTTGAAGACAATCCCTACCCTATCAAAATAAAAAGGAAACCTATCGATTTGATTCTTGGTCCAATTTTAAATGTTTGCTCGGGCTTACGTAGGATTACTCGTATTCTGTTTTTCGTTCGCAATATCTGCTAACGGAACAGTTACATCTTTTGCCGAGACAAAACATTCCAAACAAAGTTTTCATTTAGAACTCTCTCAGTCCGCTCTTTCTAACTTAATAGTTTTAGAAAAAGAATCCGAACGAATAGAAACCGAAGCGGCTTCTACCTACTGGAAAAGTTTAGGTCTGCTTTCTCATTCGGAATCTATACTTTCCTTTTTGGATTCGGAAGCACCCTTACATATTTCCGCCTTCGACTCCAACCTGTATACGATCCGACTTATCATTTAGTAAGCTTCTCCATATATTTAATTTTTATAATATAGGAGAATTTTATGCGCAACGTATTCGCATACATAGCCGCGGCATCCGTGGTTTCAGTTTCCGCTCCGGTCGCTGCGGAATCCTCAGAGTTAAGATTATTCCAAAGACTTGTCGTGTTTCATGAACAATTACTCTCAGGCGATGACAAAAGAACAAACCCGAAAGGACTCTCCGGAATGATCCGTAAGGCCAAAGAAAGTTCAGGAGAAGAAAGGATAAAATACGCTAAGTCATTAACCTTTGCAGAATTATTGGAAAAGGCAGGTTCGAGAGAAGAACAAGAATTTTTATACTCAGAGTTATGTTCTTCTCTTAAAGAAATAGCGCCTAAATTCCAATTCTATTCTTTTCTTTGTCCTAAAACCGGAAAGGTTTGGATCTCTAAAACAAATGAAGTCCGAAATCCTTATCTGATCGACGAAAGGGAAACGGGAAAACTGATAAGCTAACGAACTAACAAAGAGGCGGTCTATCTAGGGATCTTCCGCTTCTTTCTGATCTTATCTAAATTTTTATCTATGGTAAGAAGTCCCGCTTTCTTTCTCTCAGCTAACTCTATATAGGCGGAATCATATGCGGAAAGACCTTCTTTTTTGCCGATACCGATTAAAATGTTTTGGTATCCTACACCTTTTGCAAAATCAGTTTCGATAGGCAAACGGGAGATCAAAAATAAACAAGTTTGAAACTCGTCCTCTTTGATCCTTCCTCTTCTAAAAGAAACAAGAAGTATATTCGTAATTTCGGACCACCAAAGAGAAGGAACTAAAAAAAGGGAACTCGGGTTTTCCTTTTGAAACTCCGCCATTGAGTTCGCTATCTTGTCCGAATCCTCATCGGGAAGTAAAATTGCCGCAACTGCGCTCGCGTCTAGTACGAGACCTGTCAAACTTCCCTGCCTTCTTCCTTGTATTCTAAAATGGGAACAGGGCCCTTGATCTTATTTCTGAGTTCCTTTGCCCTACTTAAGGTCTCTAAAAATTCTATGTAACTTGTATGTTTTAAAACAGGTAATAATCGAGCCACAGGTTCTCCCCTTAATGTAATTAGATATGATTCGCCGGCTTGCACTCCTCTTAATAAAGAAGAGAACTTTGTTTTTGCTTCAAACGCATTGATAGACGATTCTTTTGATTCAGCCGCTGCCATTCAACCAGTCTAACAGACTAGTCGACCTCTGTCAATTCTCGACCCCGGAAAACTTATTCTAAGTGAATAAATCATCAGAATTTGCATTTCGAAAAGCAGACTTGACTCTCGGCCCGTCCATTTTAAACCAGAAGAAAGTAGGACTAAATTAGTGGCCCAAAAGATAAAATCTCCCGAAACCCAAACCTTAGGAAGTGGCGGAAACGGAAATAAGGGACCGATCCATATCGGTAACTCCGATATCTTTTTTGATCGCGAACTTTCCTGGGTAGATTTTAACAAGCGGGTTTTAGAAGAAGCAAACGATCCTGAAAATCCGCTTCTGGAACGTCTGAAATTTTTATGTATTACGGAATCAAACTTGGACGAGTTCTATATGGTTCGCGTCGCAGGTCTGAGAAACATATTGGCAGAAGGTAACGACGAAAAAAGTCTGAATGGCCAAAGAGCCTCCGAGATCTTAACCGATTTGTCCAATAAGGTTAGAAGTTTCGTAAATGTTCAATACGAAACCCTGACCTATACTCTGGAACAAATGAAAGAGAATGGGATCCATCTCATTTTAAACCCAGATGAATTAAATAAAAATGAAATAGAAGACATTAAACATTATTATAAAGAAGATGTTTCTCCGATCTTAACTCCACTTTCTATAGATCCGTCTCACCCATTCCCTCATATACTTAATAAATCCTTAAACTTAGCGATCGTTCTTACGGCAGACGACGAAAAAACAGGACTAAAAAAAGACCTGTTTGCAGTGGTTCAAGTACCATCCGTATTACCAAGATTCTTGCAACTCAAGGGAGAAGGTAAGACAAGAAGATTTTTCCCTTTGGAAGAAATCATCAAACTTCATGTGGATGACTTGTTCTACGGAATGACAGTAAAAGAAGTTTATCCCTTCAGAATACTAAGAGATGCAGACATATCCATAGACGAAGAAGCTTCCGTAAAGGACTTGCTCATCACTATGAAAAAAGAGATCCGAAACCGTATCTGGGGAGACGCGGTGAGGATGGACATTTACGAAGGAACTTCCGCTTTCGTAAGAAACACTTTAAAAGAACTCATGGAACTACAGGACCATGAAATCTTTGATGTATCTTCTATATTAAATATTAGTGATATGATGTATTTTTACGGACTGGAGCATACTTCCAAGTTCAAATATACATTCTTCCAACAAAAGACCACTTTAAAGTTCGAATCCCCTGAGAAAATTTTCGATGCAATCAAAAAGAAAGACAGATTATTGCATCACCCTTACCAATCTTTCGGAGCGATCGAAGATCTACTTAGGATTTCTAGCGAAGACCCGAAAGTTTTAGGGATCAAGATGACCCTGTATCGTACAAGTGGGGACTCTCCTATTATCCAATATTTAGGACAGGCCGCTGAAAACGGAAAACAAGTCACAGTACTTGTAGAGTTAAAGGCGAGATTCGACGAAGAACGAAATATCAAATGGGCCCAAAAACTGGAAGAAAGAGGAGTCCACGTAGTATACGGAGTAGTAGGACTTAAGATCCACAGCAAGATGCTTTTGATCGTAAGAAGAGAAGAGGAACACTTAGTACGTTATGTGCACCTTGGAACAGGAAATTACAATTCTACAACTAGTAAATATTATACCGACCTAAGTTTCTTTACTGTTAACAAAGAGATCACGGAAGATGTGTCCACTATCTTCAATACGATCACTAGTTATGCAAAGATGCCTTTTTTGCACAAGTTAGCAGCTTCTCCACATAACCTAAAGACTGTATTTTTAGCTCTGATCGAAAAAGAAACCGAAAACGCAAAAGCTGGGAAACCTGCGCGTATCATTTTCAAAATGAACAGCTTAGTTGATCCGCATATTATATTAGCAATGTATAATGCAAGTCGAGCCGGAGTGATCATAGAGCTGATCATTCGCGGGATCTGTTGTTTGAAACCTGGACTTCCTGGGATTTCGGAAAACATCACAGTGATCTCCATCGTAGGTAGATTCTTAGAGCATACACGTATCTATTATTTCCTTTCAGGCGGAGAAGAAAGTATCTTCCTCGCTTCCGCAGATTGTATGCCTAGAAACTTTGAAAGAAGGATCGAAGTCCTATTTCCTATCTTGGATGCAAAAAACAAAGATAGAATCAAAAAGATCTTAGATGTTCAGATCAGGGACAATGTTAAAGCTAGATTACTTTCTTCCGACGGGATCTATCGCAAAAGAGAAAGAGCAGAAGGCGAAAAGCCTGTGGATAGTCAGATCGAAAGAATGAACTTCGCGGAATAAATATGAGTATAAGCCAAGAAAATAAAAATAAACTCAAATCCCTATTGGGAGAAGACAGGGTTTTTTTCAAAGATGAAACCCAAATGGATCAGGCGACATTCCTTTCTTTCGGAACGGACAGAACAAAAGTATATGTCCCGGATTATGAAATCCTAACATTCCCTAAAAACACCCAAGAAGTTTCAGAAATTGTAAAATTCGCATTTGAGAATGATATTAAGATCGTCCCATCCGGCGGAAGGACAGGTTACGCTGGTGGAGCAGTAGCTAAGTCCGGTGAAATAGTTATCTCTCTTACTAAAATGGATCAAGTTTTGGATTTCGATCCATTCTTTGGTTCCTTAACTGTGCAAGCCGGGATGATCACTAAAAATCTACATAAAGAAGCTGAAGAAAGAGGTTTTTATTTCCCTGTAGATTTTGCAGCCACAGGTTCTTCTCATATAGGTGGAAATATAGCGACTAACGCAGGCGGGGTCAGAGTAGTTCACTATGGACTGATCCGTCAATGGGTTTTGGGCCTGAAAGTAGTTACAGGCACAGGAGAGATCCTGGAATTTAACGGGGAGATCCTGAAAAACAATACTGGATACGATCTTAAACATCTATTCATAGGTTCCGAAGGAACATTGGGGATCATCACTGAATGTACTCTTAAACTCACCAAAAAGCCTGCAGACAATCGTATACTTTTCACTGCAGTCCCAGATTTCCCTTCTATATTAGAATTATTTAAAGAAACTCATAATATGTCTTTGCCTATTCTGGCATTCGAATTTCTGACTAAATATTGTTTAGACAAGGTGATGGATCACTTACATGTTCCTGATCCGTTTTCAGAAGTGAGTCCATACTATGTTTTGATGGAATTCGAGATCACTGAAGAATCCGATGATGAAAAATTATTCTCCTTTTTAGAAACCATTATGGAAAAAGGTTATGTTTCCGACGGAAGCCTAGCGCAGAATTCCAGGCAAGCGGAAACCTTCTGGAAATATAGGGAAGGAATCAGCGAATCTATTTCCATAGATTATACGGTTCATAAAAACGATATATCGCTCCCACTTCGAAATATGAATCCTTTCTTGGAAGATATGCAGGCTTTACTTTCTTCTAGATATCCCGGCTTCGAGATTGCACTTTTTGGCCATATAGGTGATGGGAACCTTCACTTAAATATAGTAAAACCTAAGGACCTTTCTGATACTGAGTTTTTCTCACAATGTAAGAAAGTAGATCCTTCCATGTTTGAACTATTACAAAAACATCATGGATCGATTAGTGCGGAACACGGGATTGGTCTCTTGAAAAAAGACTTTTTACATTTTTCTCGTTCTTCTGCTGAGATAGAAGTTATGAGAATGATCAAAAAAGCTCTGGACCCCAAAAATCTTTTGAATCCGGGGAAAATCCTTCCTTAAGCCATGAAAAAGAAACTATCCGGTTTTTTTAGGTTTCTAACCGTAATTACCTGGATCGTATTTGCAGGCCTAAGTTATATAAAATCGGAACCGCAAGTCTGGATCCCGACTTACCTAACTGTTAGTCTTCTATATTCGACAGAATGGTATTCTTTCTTTCATGATCCGGGTAGAAGGATCTTAATCGCCGGCTTAGGAAAATCGATCGGGATAGGATATTTTGTCTGGGGATTTTATAATTTTCTAGATAATCCCAAGCCGGATCTGGACTCGGAGGTTTTCAAAGACAGTATAGGGCTTGCAGTATCATCCATCTGGCTCTTTTTATTACCTTTTTTCCAAGGGAAAAATCGGCTATGAAGATCGCAATCTTCTCTTTTATAGCCACAACAATATTAAAAATTATTTATATAACTGTCCGTTGGACTCGAATCAATATTCCGAAAAAGTCGGAAGAGTTACTTCTCCAAAAACAAGGATTCGTTCTATCACTTTGGCATAATCAAATCCCATTCGTTATAGATTTCACATATAAATTTTATGTAAAACGTTACGGCTTAGAAGTGATCCCAATGGCATCCCAATCCAAGGATGGAGAGTTAGCAACAAGAGTGATCTCTCATTTTGGAATGAGACCGAAAAGAGGCTCCAGTAAAAGAGGAGGAGCCTCGGCCTTAAAAGCCTTGGTCCAAGACGCAAAAAAAGGAAGTATCAGTTTGATTACTCCTGATGGTCCTACTGGTCCGGTCTACACTCTCAAACCAGGGATCATTCAGTTGGCTTCTATGACCGGATTTCCTATACTATCCTATTATGCTAAATATGATCATTATAAGATTGTACAAAGTTGGGACAGAACTCCAGTTCCGAAACTATTCTCTAAAGCAGAATTCTTTATTTCAGAACCATTTTACGTCCCAAAACTAAAGGGAAATAATGAACTCGAAGTTTGGAGAAAAAAATTCGAAACATTCATGCTGGATCAAGTAGGGATTTCTCAACAAGAAGCAGAAAATTTAAGGAAAGAAGTTAGACAGGGAGCGGAAACAAAAAGGAAAACGTAAGTAAAATTATGATTTTATAATCAAGCCACTCTCAATCTGTAAAAACTCCAGTGAACGATAAAGATCCTGGACATTAAAAGATACAATGCCTTTCCGTTTTGTTTGGATTCTACTGCAGATTCAAAAGCAGAGATCAATTCTCTCAAAATTTCCCTTTCCCCTGGATCAGAAATCAGTTCCAAATCGATACTAGACAAATTTTCATCCTCAGGAAATTTGAGATCATTGGATTCTAAAAGAATTTCCAAAAGTTTTTCTGCTTCTATAAGTATAGATTCCACAGTTTTGTCCGGTTCTTCCGGCCCGTTTAATAATGAATATATTCCGTCAGACAATTCTAAGATCAAACCGCCAATTGCAGAATCATCTCCACTCTCGAATGTATGATTGACTTCTTCTAATTTTTCTCTCAATAAGGATCTTACTTGAGAGAAGGAGTTTGCTGCGTATTGCATTTCTCCTTCGTCCATGGACTCTTCGAAGCCTTGTAACCAATCAGGCCCTGTAGGCTCGAAGCCGTCCCAATCCGCCCATAATGACTCGCAAGCCAGAAAGACTTGATCCGTAGTACTTCCAACATGTTTATAAGTTGATACTACAACGGCGAGACGAGCCAAAGCTTCGGACCATTCCGTTTCTCGGATCTCCATCATGTCGTATACCATACACTAGTAACAATCCGATGAAAGCAAGTTTCCCTATTATTTCAAATTAGCTAAGTTTTTATTTTACGTTCCTGTAAAACTAATCTTTCCGTGTCACGAAAACTAATGTTTACTGTCGCAGTAAAATTAGACCGTTTGGATTAGTAGTTTTTTTAGAAGCGAGAATATTTACGAACCAGATCTACTCTAGAGTTCACTTGTAATTTTTTAAAAATACTTTTGATCTGAATTCGAACCGTACCTTCTTTCGTTCCAAAGTTACGCGCTATCTCCTTAGTTCTATAACCGTTGATAATATGGTTCAAAATTTCTTTTTCTCTAGGAGTTAAAGAATGTATCTCCTTGGTTGGAGGTGGAGGTTTTCTGAAAAAGGAAATCACCTTAGCTGCGGCACCAGGAGAAAGTATCCCTCCTTCTTTCATTACCATTCTTGCTACTTCTTTTATGTCTTTCAGATCTTTTTTAAGAACAAACCCGACCGCACCGGCCTTCATCGCCTGTATCAAAGCGTCATCAGTGTCTAACGTGGAAAGCATAATATACTTAGGATCGCTATCGAAATCAGATCTTTCCTTTATATAATCGATCCCGGATTTACCAGGAAGGACGATATCCAAAAATACAAGATCAAATTTATCTCGACGGTTTTGTGACAAGTCTTCGGTAGAAGAAAATACTTCCACTTGGTCCACTTCTTCCATCACAGAGAGAGTATTTGCACAGTTCTGAGCAAACTCGGAATTGTCTTCGACTATAGCGATTTTTACTTTTTCCATTTTCATCCGCCGACCGGCCCCTTTTATTGCGGTTTTTCGATTCTAATTTCTATATTCGTTTTTCAAAAAACTCGGACGATGGTAGGAAGATTTTTTTTATTTTTATAAAATATGATTCAGGCAAAGAGGCAATATATATTCTCCGGAACAAGGTTATGCGAAATTTTTGACGATTTTTTCCCAATTCGTGTGTCTGTCTTTTATAATTCCGAGATAAAATTTCCAAAGAGAGAAATAGATAAAAAGAGCATTATGTTTTATTAATAAATAATTTATTTCCAAACCGAAATACATTCGTCTAACAAGCGGTCCACCTCCTCTATTCGAGGAGTATAAACGTAACCGTAATATTGATCCTCAAAGCCAGGAATTGATCTTTTCTGCGACTTCTTTCGGTCTTTCCATGTGAAGTGCATGTTTCGCATTAGGGATCCAGACCAGTTTACTTTTCTTTAAATAAGAATGTAATTTTTTCACCATAGGTGGATCTGTGATTGGATCTTCTGTCCCCGAGATGATCAGAGACTTTTGGGAAACTGCAGAAAGTTTTTTACCCAGAAAAATTTCTTTCTCCCTATCCAATGTATTCTCCGTTAAAAATTGGTGAGCTAAATTATTCCACTGACTGAGCAGGGCTTTTTTGGCGATACCGCCCAATTCCGGAACATTCTCCTGGTACAATGCGGTAAGAAGTCTTTCGATCTCTTCCGTTTTGGAAGGAAAAAGTAACTTCCTCATTTCGTCTCTTTGCGGGTGTGGAATTCCACCTGGAGCCAGTAGTACAAGTCTCTGAATCCTCTTCTCCTTTTCAGAATCGCGCATTGCGATCATCATCGCGATCAAGGATCCCATGGAGTGCCCGGCCAAAACAACATCGTTTAACGCGAGTTTGCGGATCGAATTGTAAAGAAGATCCGCAAATACGTCTACCTGATACAAATATTTCACTTTAGGAAGAGAACTTAAACCGAAACCGGGAATATCCGGGACTAAAAGATTGAAGTCATTTCGTAAAAAAGGAGCCAGTCTTCTGAAACCTGTGGCAGAATCCAGAAGTCCATGTATGAAAAAAAGAGTTTTGTTCGATCCTTGGGCAGAAGGTCTCTTTAAGAAGAAAATTTTGTGCCCACCGAGATCAAGTTGCAGGCGCTGAAATCCCAGCTCCTTCTCCATAAATCGAATTTTTTGCCTGGTATAATTTCGAAGAAAAAGTTCGTATACAAAATCCATAGATTGGGTCAATGATTCCCTCTCTAGTCGAATCTAGCAAGGAATCCAAATCAATTTTACGATGCGGAATTCCGATATTATATACAATTCATGAAGAATCGGGAATTAGTTCTACTCTTAGAAAAGGCCTTCTTTCCCGCCCAGGAAGGAATTCTGATCTTAGAGCCTGGAAGTTATAGTATACTCGGTTCGAATCCTAAGGCGTGTTCTATCTTAGGTTATGATCCGGATGAACTGAAGACCCTTAGCCTAAGCAGTTTGCTCGCTCGCCCGGACAGTATAGGAAATTACGGGACCGGGGCAGAAGAATTAGGTATCTCTCTTCTTTGGAATTTGAGAAAAAAAAATGGATCACTTCTTCTCGCTGACTTTACGATCAACGCATTCTCGGAAACCCCTAATTCACCTTTAATTTTTCATATCTACCAAAGATCAGAGATCAGAGAGATAGAACTCAGATTATATTATTTACAAAGTATCTTAAGGACTCTTCGACTTTTAAAATTAAATTTAAGATCTCTTCGTTTAAGTTCTGAAAGTACTCTTTTCCAAAAGATCTGCGATACTCTCAAAGAAAATCCACATTATAGTTTAGTCTGGGGTTTTTATAGAAGAGAAGACGGTATAGATCAGATACTGATCCAATCGGACTTGGATTCTAAATGGAGAAAAAATCTAGAAACCGCTTGGGAAGAAAAAAAGTCCAAATCTCCTTTTGAAACTCTATTGGAAGGAAAAGAACAATTTCATATCTATGAATTCGGTTCTAATGTTTATCCTGAATGGGAAGAAGCATTAGTCGCAAAAGATTTTAGAAGATCCTTAAGTTTGATCATTCGAGAAGAAGGAAAAATTATCGGCGGGATACAGATTATTTCCAGAGAGAATATGGCATTCGACTCCGGAGAAAATTATCTGTATTTCGAGATAGTAGAGGATCTTCTTTCTTCTCTCCAATATTTAAGGATAGAAAAACAAAGAAGAGAAACTGCAAAAATCCTACAATTCCAAGGTGCACTCTTAAATTCCCTAGAAGTCCCTCTTTTGTCTACTGACGACGAAGGATTTATCACTTATGTGAATAATAATATCAGTTCTCTATTAGGAATTTCTAAAGAAGAAATCGTAGGTGTCCAAGTCAGGGAACTTCTAAAATTAGAACCGGAAGCAATGGACATGATCCTTTTGGGTTCAAGGGCGGAGACAAGGATCACGATTCGAGGCAGACACGAGGTCCCGTTTTTATTAGCTTCTTCTTCCTTAAAAGATGATTATGGGAATAGGATCGGAACAATCTTGCTTCTTTTAGATATTTCGGAACAAAAGAAGAATGAAGAGTTAATTCGGGCTTCCGAAATGAAACTCCGGAACTTATTCGCCTCCATGAATAATGGGATCGTAATATTGGATCCTCAAGGAAAAGTTTTGGAAGTAGCACCTATTCTGAAATTTTACTTATTCCAATTTTTAAATGTGGATGTGGACGATGAGTTCCCCGCTCTTTTCCCGGAAGAAGCTCAAAAAGGGATCTTGGTCAAATTGGAAGAATGTATCCGAACACAAAGAGCGGCTTATTTAGACTTTTCCATGGTATTATTGGGAGAAGAGGAAAATTACTTTTCCATAAAGTTCCTTCCGCTTAAAAAATACCAAGATTTCCCTGTCGCGGCTATGTTAATTTTCTCAGACGTGACCCAAACCAAGATTTTGGACAGACAATTATACGAAACTGCAAAATTTGCATCTATCGGAGAGATCGCGGCGGGTATCGCTCACGAAGTAAATAATCCACTCCAATCCAGCTTATTATATTTAGAAGATCTCTTAGAACACGAAGATCCTGATCCGATCGAAAGAAAAAAAGTTTATAAAAGAATAGAAGGTGCAGCCTTACGGATCAGAGATCTGATCAAAGGTCTTTTAGATTTGGGAAGAAGAGCTCCGAGAAAGAAAGAATTGGTTTCTCCTTATTTTATTCTTTTGAGAGCCTGCGAACTTATCGAAGTAAGTTGCAAAAAGAACGGAATCGAATTGAAACGGGTTACCAATCCTGAACTTCCTCAGATCCATGTTGCTTGGCAGGAAATCGAACAAGTATTGATCAACTGTCTAGTGAATGCAGTTAACGCGATTTCCGAAATGGAACATAAACCGGCTATTCCGTTGATACAAGTTTCCGCACGAAAAGAATTATATTTGAACGGAGAGATGGTGAGTTTTACCATTCAAGATAACGGTCCAGGAATGAACGCCGAAGTCGCAGAGAAGGCATTTCTACCTTTATATACGACTAGGAGAACCAAACAAGGGACTGGACTTGGATTGACTATCTCTCAGCGTATCATCACTGATCACGGCGGGACTATTCATTTAGAATCAAATCCGGGACAAGGTACCAAGGTCACTGTCCGAGTGCCTGTAGGAAAGGTATGATGAACTTATTCTTTAAAACTTTATGACAAGGGAAAGAAATCCCAATGTATTGATCATTGATGACGAAGCGGAAATTAGGACCGCTTTAGAACGTGTAATTTCCCGAGAAGGATATCATGTTTTTCTTGCGGAAGATTTTGAATCTGCAATGACAATCGTTAGAGATCATGCGGTAGATATCGTAATTTCCGATATACTAATGGGCGGCAAAGACGGTATAGAAGTCGCTAGAGAGATCAAAAAATACAATTCTAATATTCCAGTCATACTCATAACAGGAAATCCTCAACTTCATACTGCGGAAGAAGCTCTTAGAAATAGAGTATTCGATTATATTTCCAAACCTGTTAGTCGGCAGAATATTCTAGCTGCACTGGAGAATGCCCGTAAAGAAAAAGAAGATAGAGATAGAAAATCTAAAAAGATCATAAAAGCAGTTCGAGAAAAAACCCATTTCGCACAACAATCCAAAGATCTAAATTATCGTAATAGTTTAATTTTAGAAACTACAGGGGACTGCGTGATCACTCTGGATGAGGATCTTCTTATTCGAGCCGCAAACGAAGCTACTATCCGAAATTTCGGGTACGATGAGAACGAAATCGTAGGACAAAAGATCACACTTCTAATTTCTGATGAGAATACCGGCGCGTATCTGGAAAGAATCGCTCATTTGATGAGCCGTAAATCGGATCATAATATCGCCAGATTACATAATGCAGAACTGGTCAGCAGAAATGGAGAAAAATTCAATTTTGATATTTCCGTATGTAGATATGAACTGAACGGAAAAACTTATTACACCGGTATAGCGAGAGATATCACACAAAAAAATATCATCTCGGAAAAATTGATCGATGCAGAAAGAAGAGCATTCTTAACCACAATCGCTTCTAGTATCGGTCATGAGATTAATAATGCCCTCACTGCCATCCAAGGTTTTATAGAAGTAGCAAGACTTCCGGATGCAGATGAACCCATAAAAGATAAAGCAATTTCAGTTACCTGGAACCAGATCACAAAATTAAAGAACCTTACTTTCAACTTATTACAATTAGGAAAACCGGGGGATTCAGGAAGAGACAAAGAAGATTTGGATTTAAATGAAGTAGTTGAATCTGTCATAGAAGTTTTCAGAAAGACCACTCGTTTGAAATATTGTGAGATTGTATTCGATAGAAATCCTGAAAAAACATCAGTACATTCTAACGCAGATCAATTGAGCCTTTTATTCTCTAATATCTTTTTAAATTCAGCGGATGCAACTGAGAATAAAGGAAGAATAGAGATCTCCGTAGGCGAAAAAAACCATCATCCTATGGTCAAGATCAAGGATAACGGGGTCGGGATGAGCAAAGATATTTTGAATAAGATCTTTCAACCCTACTTCACTACTAAAAAAACCGGCCAAGGTACGGGACTTGGGATGTTCGTTGCAAAAGAGATCGCTGACGTATTCGGGATACGAATAGAAATCGATTCCGAGCCGGAAAAAGGCACCGAATTCCGCTTGGTCTTTCCGGACAAATTGTAGAACTAGCCATACGTGGCTATGAACGAAGTTTTAAGTGAGATAGATTTTCGCTTCCTTGCGATAGACGGAAAGTTTCCTGAAAAGATAGACTCACTCAACCCGGAAGCTTCTGCACGTAGATATTATCGTGCAATATATCCTGACGGTGCTACAAAGATCCTGTGTAAAGACCAAGTCTTTCAACATGACTTTCAAGAAGTTGGGCATTTTTTAGAACACCACGGTTTCAAGGTCCCTAAAATATATAAAACAGATGTGTTCAATAAACTTATGCTCCTTTCCGACGAAGGAGATTCCGATCTAAGCTCCATTAAAGATGATGCGGAATACAGAACCTTCTTAGTAAAATCTTTAGAATTATTAGTATCTCTCCAAAAAACCAGACCAGAACCTCCCGTTTCCAACCGTGAATTCGATTATGAGAAGTTGAATTTCGAGAATAATTTTACTTTTTCTTCATATACAAATTTTTCCGAGATGTTCAAACTTAAGACCAAACTCAGACCAGAGGTTGTTTTTTTCCTGGAAGAAGCTTCCGGATTTTTAGCGGAATATAAAGAAAAAGTATTCTGCCACCGGGACTTTCATGCTCGAAACATCATGCTTTCTTCTTCCGGCGAATTGACTCTGATTGATTTCCAAGATGCAAGAATGGGAACTCCGTTTTATGATATCGCTAGCCTATTATACGATGCGTATAGACCGATCCCGTTTGCGATGAGACAGGGGCTTTTCCTGCTCTTCTTAAAACTAAACGATAATAGATTTAAAAAACCAAAAGAATGTTATTATCTACAATGTTTACAAAGATCTTATAAAGCACTTGGGTCTTATTTTATGTTGGTTGCCGAGAAGAAACAGGACAAATACAGACAAAGTGTATTAAGCTGTTTGGATAATCTATTAGAGATCGTACAAGTAGGGCTTTTCCCGGACCAATTATTCTTATTTTTTCATCTTCTAAAAAAGGAATTATCTGATAATACTTTATTCTTAGGAAAACTTTAGAATGAAGGCATTCTTTCCATGCGCGGGTTTCGGGACCAGGATGGGAGAATGGACCAAATCTCTTCCTAAACCTCTTTTAAAAATAAATGATATTCCTCTCATCTATTACTCCTTATTTCACGCGAAATGCTGGGGGATAAATGATGGAATCCTAAACTTGCATTATTTCGGAGAAAAAATACAAGAAGAGCTAAAAGATTTTAAGGAGCTTCAACTTCACTTTTCTGTTGAAACTCCCGAAATTTTAGGGACCGGAGGAGGAATTCGTACTGGAATCGAAAAATTTTGGAATTTGCAGGACAACTTCTTAGTTTTAAATCCTGATTTTATTCTTTTTCCAGAACCAAACTTCAATCCTTGGCCTAACAAAGAAGATCAAGGGAAATTCGATTGTATATTATATTTATCTAAAATTCCTGAAAATACAAACTATACTGGGCTTAGCCTAAATGGCGATCAGGTCCAATTTACTGCGGGGGGGTATTTTTATTTGGGACTTTCCTGGATGAAAGCCAAATGCCTTTCTGATTTGGAACCGAACAAACCTTACGATCTTGCGGATACATTTCGTAAACTTTCCGCTCAAAATCGTCTGGGTGGAAAAATTTTCCCGGGAACATTCTTGGATTTGGGAGAAAAACAGTTTTACGAGAAACATAAAGATACTGATTTCTCTGATCGACTTGGAAAAGATTGGATAGAATTTAGAAACCGATTGTAGGAACTCCTACGTGAAATAAAGTTAGCCCCCACCCTGCATTGGGATTGGGGGGAGTGGCTTGTGGGAGAGCTCATTCCCCATAACACAAAATCCTCCCTCCGTCAACGAAATCCTCCTTTCAAAATTCTTGTAGGAATTCCTACATCCATCCCTAAATCTCCCTCGCCTTCCGGTACCATTTGCCTACAAAGAAGAAGGAACTTAAGAACAAATGGGAAACATAAAATTACTATAGCGACAGGGATCGCAGCGGAAATCCGGCGATGCACCATTATAAGTAGCAAAGTTTTAAATTAAAGAATTCGTTATGGTGCTTCGCTGATTGAAGCAAAGAACCCGATCCTGACAAAGTCAGGAGTCGCCCCCATTTTTACGATTGTAGGAGCTCCAACATCGCGGTTCACGGAAGAATAACCGAAACCTAGACCAGGGTCAGTAGCCTCGAAAATGCAAAAATAGTTTAGATCCGTACACCCCAAAATGGAAACTGGGACCCTCTAACAGATATGCGCGATTTTAAAGTACTAGTCACAGAAGCTTCCAAAGGAGAAGAACCGGCTTGGACGGAGTTGATGACCCGTTTCGAAAAATACGTCAGTAGTCAGGCTATCAAAAGGATCCGAGATCAATCCAAGGCAGAGGATCTAAGCCAAGAAGTATTTTTAGAAGCATGGAAAGTTCTTCCATCTCTCCGGCAACCGGAAGCATTTCCATTTTTACTCAGAAGGTTGGTGCTAAAACATTCGGATCGTATCTTAAGAAAAAAAGACCTGCTTGGCACCGAGTTAAATCCTGAGATCACTAAGGCCGCTCCTCGCTCTGGAGATACTTGGAGGACAGAAGTTTTAGAAGCGTTAGAAGAACTTCCTAACGAAGAGAAACAACTTTTGAATCTGAGATATTTCGGCGAGATGAGCTACGAAGAGATCACCGAAAAAACAGGGATCCCAATCGGTAATTTGAAAAACCGTTTGAGAAGAAGTAGAGAATTATTACGCAGACAACTTTTGAATAAATCGGATAGAAAAGATTGGTTGGAAGTCCTACATGGGCCTATGGCAATCGCTTCCTGATTGGAGAATAGAATGACTGATACTTTAGTAGAACCAATCCAATTTCCGGGACTCCGTATGGAAGACAACCAACTCAAAGAAAGAAAAATTTTTCTTTGGGGGCAGGTGGATGATTCTTCTGCAAAATATGTGGTGGAGCGTCTATTATATCTTTCTAATCAAGATCCGGAAAAGGATATCACTCTTGTGATCAATAGCCCAGGAGGTGCAAATACTTCCGGTATGTCCATTTTAGATACTATGGATCTGATCCCGAATGATGTGAGCACAGTTTGTATGGGATTGGCCGCAAGTTTTGGTGCATTACTTCTTCTTTCAGGAACAAAAGGTAAAAGATTCGCATTCCCTCATAGTAGGATCATGTTACACCAACCTCATGTTCCAGGAACTTACCAAGCAAAAGCAACTGATATAGGAATTTTTGCTTCCATGATCGAAAGAGATAAGAAGGAGATCAATCGTATCGTTTCCGAAAGAACAGGTCAACCCTTGGAAGTTGTAGAAAGGGACACTGATAGAGATCTTTGGCTTACTCCTTCCGAAGCACAAATTTACGGTGTGATCGATGGAGTTTTAGATAACTGGAAATAACAAGTTTTCTTAAGCTTGCGGTTTTCCTAATTTAAATAGAAGATTCCCTCTGACAGTGGGCCATTCTTCTTTTATAATACTGTAAACTACGGTATCTCTTAGAGTGCCGTTTTTACTGATACGATGATTTCTTAAGATACCGTCCAGTTTTGCTCCTAACCTTTCGATCGCTTTCCTGGACTGTAAATTCATAATATGGGTCCTGAATTCTACCGCTATACATCCTAAAGTCTCGAAGGCATGTTCTAATAGTAAAAGTTTACATTCCGTATTCACAAAAGTTTTTTGGACCGATTTAGGATACCATGTAGCTCCGATCTCCAACCTACGAGCATCCTTTTCTATATTCAAATATCTTGTTGTTCCTAAAAGTTTAGAATCTTCCTTTCTGATCACTGCAAAAGGAAGAGAAAGTCCTACTTCTTGTTCTTGTAATGCTTTTTGGATCCAAACCTTCATTCCTTCCGGTTCCGGAATATTGGTGTACCAAAGTTTCCAGAGTTCTCCATCTTGCACTGCTTCGGTCAATGCATCAGAATGTTCCAAACCGAGAGGGACTAATTCCACATGGTCGCCGGAAAGACGTATAGGTTTAGGAGGATAATAAGTAGAAGAAATCATGTTTATAATATAAGAAGGTTCCGGGCTAGATTTATAACTTCAAATAGCCTGACAAACACCAAGCACAAACTTCTTCCGTAAATGGAAGATCTTTTGCTTTTGCCACCACATCCGGAGGAACAGTATGGAAGAAGATCCTATCATCCACAGTTCTTCCGCAGATCTTACAGACCGAGATCTTCCATGGGGAGATGGTTTCTCCCTCCTTCTCAGCTTGGGAATGAAAGCGAAAAGGTCGAACATCTTCGTCATTTTCCAATCTTGTTCTAAGAGAAAGATATTCCTCACCAAAACTAATTTCTAATCTAAAGACATGTTCTCCTTCCATGGTATCAAATCTAAGAAGGTTTGGATCCAATCCTATTTCTTTAAATTGTAATATTGCTAATGCGATCCCTATCTCTCTCCCTTCCTCGTCGAATGGGTAATCTTCGTAATATTCTGAAAGATCTTGGTAGGATTTTGCTCTGGAAAGATATTCTGTTAGTGCTTCCTCTGCTTCGGAAGTAATTGGGGCTAAATTTGCGATCTCTAAAGAAACCCCTGAACCCGAATGGTGGATAGTGGTTCTGAGTATAGAACCTTCTTCTTTTAATCTATTCCTTAATTTTAATGGATCTGAGAAGTCCCAACTAGTCTCAAATTCGGCTTCTCTTTCGGTTAATGATTCTGAACTGAGAGGATCCCAACCCTTCTCCATAAAGTAGGAATTCCTACAATTCTCTTTGAAGGCCATTTCTAATAGGGAATATATGAGGGAAAGAGAAGGAGGAAGAATATCCGTCTTTTGGTAATATTCCAAACAGAACCTTAGATAATTCTCCACATTGGATTTATAATATTGAGAAAGTACCACTCCGTGAAGGACGATCTTTTTTCCGAGTTCCATTCCTCGGACCAAACGTTCCTTTTTGGCTAATTCTATTTCCATCCGCTTACGGAGTTCTGGCTCCCCGCAAAAGTATCGGGAGATTGAGGTCTCTGTCTGCCTTTTTTTATAGATCTGAGATTGAAAAAGAAACCGGTCCCCGGAGAAGGGCCTAAGCCCAAAACCTGGGACCGGCTAAATTGGTGCTATATTGGATGGGAAAATATTACGATGTGATCTCCGAAAATTCTATTTTGAGCGCAAAACTAGATAACGCTTAGCTAAAGAAAGCGGAGTACGGCTAGTTAGGCCATGACTGGCTTTCGAAGCTTAGATTAGGAGATAGATGGTGGAGGAATATTCAGCAGATGCTGAGATAATAATTTATTGTGTAGAAATTGAAACCTATCCTGGCGGGAAGGGTTTGAGTTAGAGAGACCTGGAGTGTTTATCTCAGAAGTTAAAAAATCTCCCCAAACCGTCTCCGAAGGATCGGAGGTTTCAGCAAGATCGCTTAATTCTTCTATATCGGTCTCTTGTCCGATGATTATTTGTGATTGGTCGGACTTCTTCCCGGGATAAGGGCTGTTGGATGGTCCGGAATGGATAAAGAATAATAGAGTAATTAAGGCTAAGGAAGCCGAAACGAACCTTAGTTTTTTTCCTCTTAGGACCATACTGAATCTAATCCGAAACCTGAACGAATCTCTGTCAAGCTTTTAGAAAAACCTTTTCGAAATGATAAACGAAAAAGAAATCTGTTTGCTTAGACTCCTTTTTTGCGAAGAAACTCTCTTAAATTTTCAAAACCTGGTTTTCCCAGTAATGCGAACATATTTTTCTTATAAGCCTCTACTCCAGGCTGATCGAATGGGTTTACGCCCAATACGTTCCCCGAAACTCCGCAAGCTAATTCAAAAAAATACATAATTTGGCCTAGGCTCCTAGGTCCTGTATCCGGAAACAAAATCTCCAAACATGGTATCCCGCCTTCCGAATGTGCTACTAAAGTGCCAAGGAATGCTTGTAAGTTTACTTCTTCTAAATTTTTAGAAGCTAAGAAATTCAGTCCGTCCAGATCATCTGAGTCCTTGGGAACCAAAACTTTTGCTCCTATATTTTTGGAATAAAGAACCGTCTCGAAAATATTACGTTCCCCTTCTTGCAAATATTGCCCAAGAGAATGCAGATCGGTAGTCAGTTCCACAGAAGCGGGAAAAATTCCCTTACCTTGTTTGCCTTCACTTTCTCCAAATAACTGTTTCCACCATTCGGTTAAAGTTCGGATAGAAGGATTATAATTTGCGATCACTTCTATCTTCTTTCCGGACCTATAAAATAGATTTCTGTAAGCCGAATAAATACACGCCGCATTTTTATGCGGAGAAGTTTCCGAAATCAAAAAGTCGGCAGCCTCAGTGAACCCTTCCCAAAAAGAGAATATGTCTATTCCTGCGGCGGCAATCGGAAATAGTCCGACAGGTGTTAAAACTGAATATCTCCCGCCTACGTTATCCGGAATAGAGAAGGTCACAAATCCTAATTCATCCGACATTTTACGCAGGGCGCCTTTGGAGCTGTCGGTCGTTGCAACTACCCTATCTTTTGCTTTGGCTCCGTATTTTTTTTTGGTAAGATCCCAAAGTAAACGAAATGCCAAAGCAGGTTCGGTAGTAGTTCCGGATTTGGAAACCACATTGATTGAAAATTCTTTATTCTCTAGATATTCTAAAAGTTCTGAATGATAACGTGCATCTAAATGATGTCCCGCATAAACGATCTCAGGTGATCCTAAACTTGGAGTTTTGAAATAAGGTTTAGAAGCCTCAATAACAGCCTTGGCTCCTAAATAGGAACCTCCAATCCCGATCACAACTATAGTCTCTGATTGTTTTCTAAGTCTTTCGGCTTCAGAATGAATTTTTTCTAATTCTGATTTTTGGATCTCTTGAGGAAGTCGGACCCAACCCAGAAATTCGGAACCTGGGGATTTTCCTGAGAGAAGATTTTGTAATGTTTGGCCTGACTCATTTAATAAGAGTTCATAGGTTTTGGGATCTGCAAACTCCGAGGCAAATCTATCGTTTATTTCTAAAGAAAAAGCCATCGGTATTCCTCAAAATCGGACATCCGAGACAAATTACTTATGTTAATTGGAATAGCAAGAAAAAACGAAATAATTCAATGTTCCAATTTTCCAAAATCCCTTGTAAGTATTTAAGTATTAGATTTTATTTTCCAGAATGACTCTTTCTATCCGAGAGAATCTTTCTTCTTCTCTATCCGATATTTTTCCAGACGGACCGAGCCTCGGTCCAATTCGTTTTTTCTCCGCCCCAGGCAGGGTAAATATCATAGGAGAACATGTGGATTATGCAGGAGGACTTGTATTTCCTGCTGCAATCGATTTCAGAACACATTTTGCAATCCGAACAAATGGACTTGGGACTTTCAGATTTTATTCCTTGGATTTCCAATCCGAATTTGTAACAAAAGAACTCAACTACTCCGAAGAAAAACCTTGGGTAAATTATATCCTAGGAGTCATATCAGAAGCTCTTAAATTAGGTTTAAGGGTAGAAGGTTTCGATCTCGCTTTTACGGGAAACATTCCTCAAGGAGCCGGACTTTCATCTTCAGCCGCCGTGGAAGTTGGAGTAACATTCGCACTTTCTAAAATTTTCGACTGGGACATTACAAAGGAGAAGATCGCTCTACTCTCTCAAGCCGCAGAGAATCATTTCGTGGGAGTCAATTGTGGGATCATGGATCAGTTCGTGATCGCAGTGGCAAAACCTTCTTCCTGTATTTCTCTAAATACGGAAAGTTTGGAATATTCTTACCATAGTCTGGAACTTCCGGGTTATGAATTTTATCTGATCGATTCTAATGTAAAACATAGCCTTAAGGAAAGTGAATACAACGACAGAAGGAAGGAAGTAGAATCTGCGACTTCAAAATGTAATAAACTTTCGACTGAGGTCCGGACTTTAAGCCAGGCGAACTTCTCCCTAATCGAAAAAGCAGGGCTGACTCCTTCTGAATTCAAAAGAGCCACTCATATTTTAGGAGAAAAATCTAGAGCCGAAAACGTTATCCGCTCCTTAAAGGATAAAAATGCGGAGAAGGTTGGGGAGGAACTATTCTCTTGCCATGAATCACTCTCGAAAAACTTCCAAGTCTCCTGTGAAGAAACAGATTATATAGTAGAATGGTTCCGTTCTGAAAATGTATTAGGTGCCAGAATGATAGGAGGAGGATTCGGAGGTTGTGTTCTAGTCCTGGACAAAGAAGGCAGATCTTCTGATTTATTCTCTAAATTCGAAAAGGAATATCTCCAAAAATTCGGACTAAATGCAAAGATCTATAAATTCTCTATCTCGGAAGGCGTAAGAGAAGACTTTTAGATCGTTTAAAAAGCGGATAAAATCCTTGCAGAAACGGCTAGTAATTCGATAGTCTTCGCATTCGGTAAAAATAAGCGACCAATACTATGGCAGATACTCCTTGGAACCTGGACAGCAAAGATTTTGATCATGACGCACCCGAGCTGGGCGTATTTCTAGATCAGGATAATATTCCGGAAGGTCTTCCAAAGGAAGCAGTGGTCGTAAAAATTTCTGGCGAGATCAATTTATACTCAGCCCAGATCATGAAAGAAAGATTCTTTCATTTACTCGATCGAGGATTCATTTATCTTCTAGTGAATATGGAAAATGTGAAGTATATAGATTCATCCGGGCTGGGAGTTTTTATGGCGACACATTCCAGATTGGTTAAGAGCGGCAAGGGAGGCATCGCGGTATTCTCTCCTTCTTCTCAAGTGAATAAAATTTTAGAACTTACCAAATTAAAAAGTCTGATCCGAGTAGGAAGCACTTCCAAAGAAGCATGGAAACTTTTAGCGCCTTGACCCGTTCGCGATGAACGATTCTCAAAAATTTAAAAAACATATAGAGACATTACTTCATTGCAGACTTTGTCCGGATATGGTGGGCAATCCTGTACAAGGTGGTATTCCTGGCGCAAAAATTATGAGCATAGGCCAGGCTCCAGGTATCCATGAAGAAAAATTCGGAAGACCATTCGCATACACCGCAGGTAAAACTTTATTCAAATGGTTTTTATCTATCGGAATAGAAGAAGAGATCTACAGATCCAAAGTGAATATGGCTGCAGTTTGTAGATGTTTTCCTGGCAAAGCAAAAAGCGGAGATAGAAAACCGAATCCTTCCGAAGTAAAAAATTGTTCCAGATACATTCGTTTCGAAGTGGAATTCAATCAACCTGAACTTATCATTCCGATAGGCAAATTGGCGATAGATCAATTGGTGGAGAATCAAAAATACAAACTAGACGATGTTATTGGTAAGAAGTTTAAAAAAAACTATTACGGAGTGGAACTGGATTGGATCCCTTTACCACATCCATCCGGATTAAATGTTTGGAATCATTCTCCGGAAGCTAAGATACTGATCGCAAAATCCTTGGATCTAATACGAAAACATCCCGCTGTCAAAAGAGAATTCTTCTCTAAAAAGTAAGATCTAATATTAGGTTCGCATTTTGGCGAAACCATTGTTTCGGACTAAACCCTGTCTTCTTCTTAAATTCGCGAATAAAATGTGCCTGATCATAATAACCGGCTTCTAAAGCCAATTCAGTCAGACTGGAAGAAGAATTATAAAATCTGAATATATTTCGGAATCGCACAAGCCCCGCGTATTCTTTTGGGCTTAGACCCACTCGGGACCTGAAGCCTCTTTCCAAACTGCTTTGACTTACGCCTAGATCTTCTGCCAAACCTTTGATCCCAATTTCTCCGAACGAGGATTTGATCCTTAAAACCGCTTCTTGTAAGAATTTTTCTTTTTCTTCTTTTATAGGAAGAAGATTCCGAAACTTTTCCAAGGTTAGAGATGCCTCTTGCCCTTTCCAATCTGCTTCTTCACAGCCCGCAATCAAGTCAGAGACTGCCTCTTTGGAAAACAGATCCTCTAGAGACAAACTTGAATCACTGATCTGGTTCATCGGAACAGAGATCATTCTGGAAAGAACCAAGGGAGAAATATAAACTAAAAGTGATTTGGTATTTTTTTCAGAGATGAATGTTCTTGGTCCTCTTAATATTCCGGTGATTCCCGCCTTTGCGAGAGTTTGAGATTGTTTGCCCGAGCCTAAGGAAATTCTACCTTTGGTTTGGACTCCAATTACACATTCTTCTCCCGGAAGAACCGAATAAATTTCAGGAGATTCTTTATGACTCCAGGAAATTCGGATCAAATCAGACAAGCTGTTTGTCCTTCCAGAACCACCATTTCATTTTTTCCGGTTCAGGATCGGGAGTCGCTGAAACGTATACCGCACAACGAAATACGTACAGCATACATGGATCTACTTTAGTGCCTTGGTATTCGCAAATTTCGTCGTATAATTTTTCAGGATCTAATTTTGCGAGTTCTGATTTACTACGAACTCCCAAATTCCAGAGATCTTCTGCGATTACCTTGCCCACTCCGGGAAGAGTGCGAAATTCCTTTAATACCTCGGATTTATCCGACTTCATAGAAAGAATTTATAGTAAGTCGGCCCAAAAATCAAGTGAGTTACTTGGTTTATTATAGGCCAATACCGTAGTTCAGTAGAAGGTTTTTAACATTTCTTCGAATCTATTTTTGATCGGGGTTGGAACATTTGGGATTAGATATTTCGCCCAAATTTTGAGTTCATCTCCACCCAGAGAACCCATGATCTCTTTTTGGTGTTCCTCTAATTCAGTATCTGAAAAATACAAATATAATCTAATTTGAGTTTCCTCTTCTTCTCTTGTCATATGGGAGAAGTAATCTGTTTGGAAACGAATTAGTTTTACATAAAATTCTTCGGAAATAGCCGGAGCCTGTTCACCTTCTTCTTTAATGCGATCTAAAAGAGATTCCAGTTCTTCTATTTTTTCTTCCAGATATTTATGCTCTTCCTTATCTCTTAGAGAAGTTTGAGGATCTTTTTTTTCTAAATGTTTAAGACTGACCCCTTCTTCGTCTCTTGCATGTATCTTTAACATTCGAAAAACTTCTTTTGCTAATTCTAAAAGTTGGAGTACATCTTTTGGATCGGAGTAATCAGTCCTTCCCGCCTCCTGTACTAATTTTGAAATTCCATAACGGATCGCTTTGTGCGGGAAATCATATACTTTCTTACGGTTGTTCAACATTTCATTCTCCAGTAATGGAGAGATCCTAACCGTAAACTTGGGAGAAAAATTGTATAAAATCGTCAGAAATCGATCTTTCGAAAAAATTTGCGAAGGCTCGAAATACTCAGTCGATCATTTTTCCGAATAACCTAAAACTTCCCAACACCAGCGTTTTTCTAAAACTCTATCTGCAAATGTTACGGATTCAGGATCAGCATTTTCTTTTAGAACTTTCCATGCAGAAGTATTCTCATTTTTAGAAATGATCCTCGCACCCGGGAATTCTCCTCCAAGTTCTTCCGATTTTTGGGCTGCTTCTTCCCATTCCATTTCTTGGAAAACAGGAATATACTCTCTGATCTCGGAGACCCATTCTAATGGAAAAGAAATTCCATGAGGAAGAACAAGAACGATCCTATGCAGCATATTCTCTCCTCTATGGGCGAGAGTACGGGAAAGATAAGAAGCTGGAACCTTGGAAAATTCTTCCATAATCTCCGTGATCAATTCAGGATCAAAAGAGGATCTAGGATATAAAACAATGTCTGTGACTGCAAAAGGATCTTTGATGAACCTATAATTCAATCTATCAAAAAATTCTTTTTTAGATTTTTCTAAATTATCACCCCTCCACCAGATAGAAACATGCCTTGCGCCTGAAATTGAAAAATCCTCTAACGCAAACTTCTCGGATAACCCAGGAGAAAAGGAGAATATATCTGAAACTGAAGGATCAGGATCGGATAATAGACTTCGAGGAGTTTCATCCAACCGTCTATCCAATCTATCTTCGGATCGGAATAATGTGGAGCTAAGTGCTTCTGCACTAAAATTAGGAGTTCGGATCACTCTATAAGGAGGTTTGGGAAGATATACCAAACCTTCTGACTCTGCATCTTTTCTCATGGCAGTTCCAGGCAGAATGGATAATGGAAATACCTGGACCCATTCTCCCAATCCATGTCCGTAAAAGAATTCGATCCCTTCCATCACATCTTCAGGAGTATCTCCCGGGAGTCCTATGATCAGATCTAATAAGAGTTCGATCCCTCTATCAGCCAACATCCTCGCGGCTTCGGCTACTTTTTCAGGACTTCCAAAACGTTTTACACGCTTTAAGGTTTCCTTATTAATGGATTGCATTCCAAGTTCTATTCTATTAAAACCTGCCAAAGCAAGTTTGTCTGCGATTTTTTCCGTAATTCCTTCGGATCTTAATTCTCCGAACATAGTCATGGATCTGTCCGAGTTCACATCGATGATTGCATCTAAAAATTCTTCGAAACCTGGCCTATGATTGAATGTCGGATCTAAGAATACTAACTCTTTGGCGCCTTTATCTTTCAAACTAGACAGAAGTTTGATCGTTTCAGGTATATCTAAAGTTCTTAATACATTACTACTCTTAGGATAAAAACAATAAGTACATTGGGATCTGCATCCTCTTACGGTTTCCAAATAAGTAGATCTGGCAGGATCTACTGGCACAAACCCTTGCAAATATGGAGAAGGATAACTAGTCAGTGGAAAGGAAGCATTCTCTTCTTTAGAAAACATTCCCATCTTTCCATCTAGTTCTCTGACTGCGATATTCGGTAATTTCCTAGGATCTTCTTTTTTAAGAAGAGTGTCCATAAGAGCAAAGAATGTATGCTCTGCTTCTCCCGATACCGCTATATCATAACCTGTTTCGGAGAGAACGAACGGATTATCAGGATTTACTTCAGGTCCACCGATGAGTATCTTAGTGGACGGAGATCTACGTTTTACTTCTTTTGCGAGATGGAGACTTCTTTCCGTATTCCAAAGATAAAGTGAGAAGCCCAAAAATTCAGGCTCATCTTTTGCGATCCTATCTGCAAGTTGGCTATCCCCTTCTTTATCGGTGATATCAGGGTCGAGAACTTCTAGTTCTAATCCTTTTTTTTCTAGGCCGTTCTCCCGAGCAGAAACAGCTAAGCAACCCGCAGCCAAGGGGACATTTCCAGTAGCAGCAAAGGCAGTCGGAGGGGGAACAGGCAATTGTACTAGTTTTAACTTTGCCATAAGAAGTCTTACTTACAAAACTTTAGACTTCTCCGGTTTCTACAATCCGGAAATAGAAGCGAAAAGTTAGATCTTAACCTTCGGTCTCTGCTCTTTTAGGAGCGTGCTTTTTACATTCCTGAAGATCTGAAAACTTTTCCTTGGAAAGTTCACATTGAACTTGGAGTAAACTTTTATTCTCCACACAACTTCTGATAATCGCTTCGCTGGTTTCCGGTTTCAGAATGGACCTAAGCATCAAAGCTTGAACACTCTTCTCCATAGTTTCATCGTTCGCGATCAGTTTGGAGATATGGATCTGGGCATCTGAACATTCTTCCAGATTTGGTTTCGTTCTGCTGCAATCCGACAAGAAGAATGCACTACATAAAAGAAAAGCGGACGTTATCCGCCCGCTTTTCTCGAAACCGAAAGAAAGTTTTACTTTCTTATTTTTCAGTGTCATCAACGGCAGCAGCCGCTTCTACACGTTTACGAAGTTCTCTTACGTAGTTCTTGTCAGCTCCAGTAAGTTTCATTGCTTCTTCGTAAAGTTTGATTGCTTTTTCAAAGTCACCAGCTTGGAAGTAATAAGTTCCTAGGTTTGCTTTTGCTCCCCAAGACTTTCCACCAGCTTTTTTATCTGCTTTTTCCCAGTTCTCTTTTGCTTTTTTGAAGCTAGGAGTTTCACCGGTAATCTCTTGGTATCCGTCCTCAAGGTATCCTGCAACTTCAGGATCTTCGTCGTCTTTGAATACTTTGATTTTTTCAGTTTTAACTTTTGGAGAAAGTCTGTCTTTGATGTAAAGAGCAGCTTCGTCTAAAGCTTTTCCGAAAGAGTCAAGAACGGAAGGGCAATCTAAGTTACCAACTCCCGCATCAACTTTTGCAGGGTTAGAAACTACAGCCTTTTTAACTTCTCCAGTTTCTACTTTGATTAAAGTAGCATCTAGAGGAATGAGCATATAACGGATACCGGTTTGTTTACTAACAGGTCCACTTCCAGTATCAACTTGTTTTCCAGTTGCCATAGAAGCGATTGCTCCACCAACTTTTAATGCAGCAGCGCCATAATCTACCATCATCTCGCTTCCGCACTCAGTGTAAGGTTTTTGATAACCGATATGAAGAATTGCCTCAGCACCTAATTGGTTTCCGAGTTTAACACGGCTTTTAGTAATTCCGGTAAGAGTTAAATAAGCCTCATTGATAGAGTCAGCTCTTTTGCTAAGGTCGATCAGTTTGTAATAAGTTTCCTTGTCGAAAGCTTCGAAAACTTTAGAAGGCATTTGATCGATAAAGCTGGAACCTGCTCCGAAAACGGTTTCCCAAAGACTTTTTTGGGGTTTTTCGACTGCTAATCCAACGTTGCGGATAGAGCCTAGGAATTTTTGAAGCTGGCGTCCCTCTTTTGATTTAGGAAAAACAGGGTATTCGACTTCAACTCTTTCGCCGCAGTTGGAAACCGAAAATGCAATAGCTCCTGCAAGGAGCAGAGCAGAAATTTTTTTCATTGGGTTAATACCAATCCTTTATGGATGATTTTTAGGAGTAACTTCGTATTTGTCTCGGTATTTCTTTTTCTGTCAATTTATTTTAAGATACGGTCGGTCAGAGGCAAAAAACCTGGGGTCCAAAGAACTACTGACAGGTTTTGGCCCTTAAACGGATTATAAACACTTGCAAAACCTAGTTCCCTCGGCAATTTTACATTTAGGTTGCCGGACTCCAAAATTTAGGAGTCGAAATTAGAAAAGAGATAGAACCGCCTAAAACTGGCCGGGGGAGCCCATGAAAACCATAGAGGATATTCGAAAATCCCTGGAATCCACTTACATGGAACATGAGATAGAGGAAAAACTTCCTCTCATCCAGGAGATCAACCGTCTCAAAAAAGAAAAAAACGCAGTTCTTTTAGGGCATAATTATATGACCCCGGATGTTTTTCACGGAGTTTCAGACATACTCGGGGATTCACTTTATCTGAGTAAGGCGGCCGCCGAAACGGATGCTGATATTATTCTTTTTAATGGAGTCCATTTTATGGCGGAGACTGCAAAGCTTATGTCTCCGGAGAAGAAGGTACTCATCGCTGATCTAAAAGCCGGTTGTTCTCTCGCAGAAAGTATCACTAGAGAAGATGTTAAAAAACTGAAAAGCCAGTATCCTGGAGTTCCAGTAGTGACATATGTCAATTGCACTGCAGAAGTAAAAGCTGAAACTGATATTTGTTGCACTTCTGCAAACGCAGTTCAAATCGTAAATTCTTTGGATAGCGATACGGTGATCTTTCTTCCAGACGAATACCTTGCGGGGAATGTGCAAAAACAAACCAATAAAAAGATCATCTCTTTCCCTGGACGTTGTATGGTACATGAAATGTACACTGCAGAGGACATTCTTTCTGTTAGGAGACAATGGCCTGGGGTCACAGTAATCTCCCACCCAGAATGTAATACAGATGTTGTAGAAGTTTCCGATTTCGCGGGATCTACTTCTCAAATGTCCAAATATATCCGTGATTCAGGCGCTAAGGATGTGTTCTTAGTTACAGAATGCTCTATGGGGGATAATCTAAGATCAGAGTTCCCCGATAGACAATTTGTTTCTTCTTGTAGGACCTGCCCTCATATGAAACGAATTACATTAGAAAAAATTAAAGATGCGCTCCTATACGAACAATTCGAGATCAAACTAGATCCGGAAATTGTAGAAAAAGGAAGAATGGCAGTCCAAAGAATGCTGGAAGTGAGTTATAAGTAACTTAATGTACAGAGTAGGACAAGGATTAGACTTTCATAGGTTGGAAACAAATGACTCTCGCCCATTAATTTTGGGCGGAGCAATCATAGATTCTGAATATGCGCTTATCGGTCATTCGGACGCGGATATAGTAATACACGCGTTAGCCGACGCAATTTTAGGGGCAATGGGATTGGGAGACATTGGGCAATATTTTCCGGATACTGATCCTTCTCTCAAAAATATGGATTCAAAATTGATCTTACAAAAAACTTTAGACCTTGCTAAAGAGAAAAATTTCAGCCTGGTCAATATTGACTGTACTTTAATCGGAGAAAGACCTAAAATTTCTCCTCATAGAATCAAGATACAATCTTCTCTATCCAATCTATTAGGAATTCCGGAAGATTGTGTTTCAGTGAAAGCGACTACTACCGAAAAAATGGGAGCCTTGGGCAGAACCGAAGGATTGGGCGCAAGTTGCGTGGTACTTTTGCGGAAAAACTAAAACCTTCTCATAAAATCGCGATCAAATGGACCGCAATTTTATTCGTATCCATTACGATATTTTTATATATTCTGAAAGATCCGTATTTAGAAACTTCTTCTTATTTATTAAGGAGAGAAGTAATGGAAGATTTGCCGCTTGGCAGCTCTAAACGAAAGGTAATGGATTATATCAAAAGAAAAAATATGGATCTGGTAGGTTTTCATCAGGGACAATTTCCTGATGATCCTGAATATGTTTCTGACATTATGGTATTCACCAAAAAAGGAACAGTCCAATCAAATGCATTTCATTGGATTCAAACTGAAAGTAGCTATACTGAAGTTAATTTAGGAATGTATGTAAATTTGAATGAATTCAGATTTTGGAAAAAACCTTTTCCATTGAGAGTCAGATTATACTTTCTATTTTCGAACCAACAATTAGTACAAATCCGAGTGATCAAAAAGTCTTTTCCATTTTAGCGAACCTTCTCCATTAAGATCGCATCTTTTCCCGGACCATAATAAGATTTCCTTCTTCCCGATTCCATAAAGCCTAATTTAACATATAGAGAAATAGCAGAAGAATTCAAATTAGAAACTTCTAAAATAGTCTTAGGGAATAGATCACAAAGCGTTTTTAAAATGGAACCCGCTTCTCCTTTTTTACGTTTTTCTGGAAGGATTCCTATTCGTAATAATTCCGAAAAATCAACAAGATCCATGTAAAATACAAAACCAGTATTTTCTTTGATCCAAGCCGGATGATTTTCAATATGACTTTGGATGGAATAATTGGACCAGGACGAATTTCCAAAAACTGTTTTTTCCATTTGGATCAGAATTTGTAAATCTTCCGGTCGGACCATTCTCCAACCTTGGGGTAGATCATTTTTTTTCCCAGATCCAATCCATTTTCTCCTTGCGTGAGGCGGGATCTTCCATACTAATTAGCGGTCGCTTTGCGAAAGCAATTTTCGATCAAACTCGAGGAGAAAATTTTTATGCAAACAATCGGGAAATATGTGTATGCTGTCCCGTTCCTACTTTTTGGACTGAACCACTTTGTAGCCGGAAGCCAAATGGCTGGAATGGTTCCTGTACCAGGCGGAGTTATTTGGATCTATGTAACGGGAGCAGCTATGGTTGCAGCTTCGGTCAGCATTTTTATAAATAAAAAAACCAAACTAGCGATGATCCTATTGGCTGTACTTTTAGGAATTTATATTGTCCTTCTACACTTGCCGGGAGCAATCAAAGGAGATATGTCTTCCACTATTAATACCTTGAAAGATCTGGGTCTTTTAGGTGGAGCTTTAGTAATCGCTGGAATTTCCAGAGACAACGCTTAATTTACAAAGGGAGAAGGATCTATACCTTCTCCCTACCTCTTCAATCTTCCTTTTTTCCTTTCAAAAAAATTCAGTTTTCAGGATTTTCCGTGGACCATCCGTACAATTCTCGGACATGGTATTTCAAATACGATTTCTTCCCGAGGTGGAATCAAATGAGGATTATACTCCTTCTTCTTTTTGTATTTCTAATTTCCGATTGTAAGAACCTAAGTAAATTTTCAGGAAAGAATACAAAACCTCCTACAGTAGAGGATCTGGAAGCTTGGAAGCGCCGTTTGAATATGGACGAATCCGAGATCATCGAATTAGAGAAGAAGATCCGAGAAATGGCCGCTAAAACCAGATCCGCAGGAGCTCTTAGCTGGAAGATCGCTCAAGGATATATGAAGATCGGTGATTATGATCTAGCATCCAAATATTATAATAAAGCAATCCAAGAACAAGGTTCCGGAAAAACGGAAGTGATCGGTGCAGACGTTCATTTTTTCGAGTCTTCTCTACCCTATTTCGACAAAGCGCAACTTTTAATGCCTGTGGACCAACAGCTTCTTTTTGAAACTGCATTGTCTTATGCAAACGCTTCAAAAGACAGAGGTTGGGAACCCAAAAGAAGGCAGATTGCTATCGAGATCTTCCAATCACTTTCCAGACAGGATACAAGAGATTCTAGATTTCCATATCAATTAGCTCTGATCTATTTTGATTCATCTATGGCAGATTCTTCTTGGGAAGGGATCAATGCAGGTTTTCAAGACCAAGAGAAGGCGTTCACTCTTCTGGATTCTATCTTAAAAAAAGAACCTCGAAATGTTCCCGTTTTATTCGCAAAAGGAAATTTTTTATATAGATTCGGCAAAGCCCAAGAAGCAAAAGATATCTATCTACATCTAAAAAATACGATAGAAGGCCTCAAAAAAGACGGATTTATAAAAGAAGATCTGAACGAGAACGAATCTTATAAAAACGTAATTAATAATCTAAATAAAATGGAATCTTCCGAGAATTAATAACTAGATCCTATATGGATTTTCTTGCTCTTTCTTCTCCAAGCTTATATAAAATCCTTAGCAGATCCAGATTTTTATCCCAGAGCCTCTCTGAATCAGAGGTTCTGGAAAAATTAAAAGAAATACTTCCAAAGGATCTAATAGAGAAGGTAGATTTCGATTCTAAATATTACTCTTCTTCTTTGAATAAGCTAGGAGCAAAGATTGTTTCTTATTTTGATCCGGAATATCCTTCTCTCCTCAAAGAAATTTACGATCCTCCACCTAATTTATTCTGCTTCGGAAACGTTTCTCTTTTAAAACTTTCTTATTTGGCGGTGGTCGGGACAAGAAAAGTTTCTCCAATTACATTAAATTATTCTAAACTAATTCCGGATTTTGTAAACTCTCTTGGACTAGATGGTATTATTTCAGGCTTGGCTCTAGGGGTGGACAAAGCAGCAATGTTACAAGCCTTAGACAAAGAAATTCCTGTGATAGGAGTAATGGGCACCGGGCCGGAAAAAGAATATCCTCACGAAAACAGAAATTTATATAAAAGAATGAAATCTTCTGTTAATGGTTTAGTGATCACCGAATGTCCGCCAGGTTTCGAAGTCAGAAAATATGCATTCCCAAAAAGAAACAGAATTATCACAGGGATCTCACCTTCTCTTTTAGTAATGGAAGCTCCTTCTAAAAGTGGAGCATTGTCCTCCGCATCTAATGCAATCTCTCAAGATAGAGACGTTTTTGTTTTTGATCATCCGTTACAGACACAAAATCAAGGCGGGAAAAAATTACTATCCGAAGGAGCTAATCCTGCTTCGTTTGATAATTGTCAAAAGTATGGAGAGAGAATTTTTCATGTGGAAGAAATTCTTCCATCCAACTTCGAAGAAGTTCCCGGAATGCTTGCTCAATTGGGAAAAAACAAATTGAATGGTAATTGGATCGATCTAGGAAACGGTTTCATTCGATCCATTCAATAAATATAAAAAGGAATCAAATTTGTCTCTTTGGAATCGGTATAAATCCGAACTATTCGAACAATCTCCGGCTTGGTCCTTAGGATTTTTCAGATTCGGATTCGGTATTCTTTTATTTTTTACCTCAGCACGTTATATTTATTACGGTTGGGTGCAAAAATATTTCTTAGAGCCCGGTTTTCATTTTAAACATTTCGGTTTCTCCTGGATGGGAGTAGCTCCTGGGATAATTTTATATTCTATTTTTATAATATTATGTATTACCGCAGTCCTCATTTCTCTTGGAGTCCTTTACAGAACATCAATTCTTATTTATTGGTTGGGGTTTTCTTATTTTAATCTTTTAGATGTTTCCACTTACCTGAATCACTATTATTTAATTTTTTTATTACTCTTTCTTCTATTCTGGATCCCTGCAGATCGTTGTTTTTCTTTATCTCATTTTCTGGAAGCTTATCGAAACGGAAGGTGGAGCATTCCTAAAATCCCGAATTGGTCTTTATGGATATTAAAATTCCAAATCGGTTGTGTTTATTTTTTCGGGGGTTTAGCAAAGTTAGTTCCGGATTGGTTGTTCTCTGCTCAACCGCTCAGAATTTGGTTAGTTCGAAATACTGATTTTCCAGTGATCGGTGGATTTTTCTCTTATCCAATTGCAGGTTATGTTTTCAGCTATGCCGGATTATTTTTCGATCTATTTGTTCCATTCTGTCTTTTGAAAAAAAATTTAAGACCCTGGGCTTACAGCTTTGTTCTAATTTTTCATATTCTCACTTGGAGACTTTTTCCAATCGGAATGTTTCCTTGGATCATGATCTTCTCCACTTTATTATTTTTTCCTCCGACTTGGCCGATTAAAGTTAGAGGCTTTTTTAAAAGAAGAGGGATTTTCCCATATGGTGAATTGAGAAACTTATTCAAAACTGTTTGGAGTAAACTTCCAGTCACCTTCCGTTTTCTTTCTGCAAAATTTCTGCTTATTTTTTTACGTGCTTTAGAAAAACCAAATATATGGGGCAGAAGTTTTGAAAGCAAACTAGGAGAGTTTACCTCTCGTTTTGTTTCCAGATTCGGAATTTGGGCAGTATCCATCTATATTTTGATCCAGGTGTTCTTCCCTCTTAGGCATTTTTTATATCCAGGGAACCATTTATGGACGGAGCAAGGTTTTAGATTTGCCTGGCATATCATGCTCATCCAAAAAAATGGGATCGCAAGTTTCCAAGTAGTAAACTTACGGACTGGTGAGATCCAATACGTTTTGCCTGAATCTTATCTAAACGAAGTTCAAAAAACAATGATGAGTACTCAACCGGATCTAATCCTTCAATTCGCTCATTTTTTGGGAGATAAGGAAAAGAAAAGAACCGGAGACGATATCGCAGTGTATGCGGAAGTAAGAGTTTCCCTAAACGGTAAAAAAAGTCTCCCATTCATTGATCCGAATCGTGATCTAATGAAGGTGAAGGACGACTTTTTACATAAAGATTGGATCCTTCCCGACTTTAAATAAATCTATTATTAGAATATTCTAATTCCTTGATCTAGGAATTTTATGCCTCTCCTAATGAGACATAATGCCGGCCGGATCTATCCTATAATGTCTCATTTCAGCGATTCTCTTTTTCAAACGAACGTCTGCTTAACATCAAACGTGTTATAAATAAATTTTTTCCGCCAAATGACGCCGAAAAGCACTTTTATTGTTGCAGAAATAACACAAACGCGTTATACACGCTTGCTTACATATACATTTCTGCTTATCTGGATCGGTGCAGATAAAATCTAAAAGGATTAGATATTCTTAATTTAGGTCGCGCGATTACATGGGAATTTCGATTAAAAGATATATTCTCCGGGCAATCATATCCTCAGTGCTTTTGCTTTCTTTTGGAGCTTGTTCTGCTTGGCCGGTACTCATTGGCGCTGCAGGTCTAGCTGCACGTAAAAAAAGCGGGGGTCTTTTATTCTTCCCTAACCTTTCCACTCCAAGTGGACCGCCTGTTTTAGATCGGATCGAAATTTCTTCTCCTACGAATAGTTTTGCAAAAGCTACTAGTATCCAATTAAAAGCCACTGCCATCTATTCGAATAACACGAACGTGGATATCACTAACGATGCGAGTTGGTCCACTGTAGATTCATCCGTTATTCAAATGACCGCTTTGATCACAGGCCAAGCGAAAGGAGTAAATAACGGGACCACTGATGTCTCCATTGATTACCTTGGTAAAACCGATGCAATTGCTTTAACCGTGACTTCTTCTCCGTTAACCGGTATTTCTATCGTATGCGATAATTCTCATACGGATCTTCCTCAAGGAACAACTAGGCAATGTAAATTGATGGGAGATTTTGCAGATGGAACACATCAGGATCTTACGAATGATCCGGATGTGTTATGGGATTCTGATGATAGTTCGATCGCAACAGTTGATAGCCAAGGTTTAGTATATGGTGCTTCGGTAGGTGGGCCCGTACAAATCACTGCGGATTTCGAATCCTTATCCGCAAACATTACGATTACAGTAAGTAACGCGACTTTAGTTTCTATTTCAGTTACTCCTAGTAATAGTTCTTATCCTTTAGGAAGCACTCAACAATATTCTGCAGTCGGAACTTATAGCGATAATACAACTCAAAACATTACTACCCAAGTTGCTTGGTCTTCTTCCGATACTTCAGTTGCAATCATAGATAATAGTACGAATAAGGGTCTTTTAGATACCGAGGCAATCGGAACTACAACAATCACTGCGAGCTTAGGAGCGGTTAGTGCAAACACACAAGCAACGGTAACTTCCGCTGTTCTTACAAAGATCATCATCACTCCAGCAAATCCGAAGGTAGCTAACGGGAATTATTTAAGCATGACTGCTACGGGAATTTTTTCCGACGGTTCTTCTTCCGATATCTCCGCACAAACAACTTGGTCTAGCCAAGACACGAATATAGCGAAGGTATCTAATGGAGCAGGTTTACAAGGTAGAGTTACCGGTAATAGTGTAGGTACTACGAATATCACTGCCGCTATCGGAGGAGTCAGCCAAACTATCTCTTTCGAAGTCACTGCTGCAACATTAAGTTCCATCCAAGTGATCGCGGACGAGTCTTCCATTCATAAAGGAACAATCACATTCGTATTAGCGACCGGCATTTATTCAGATGGTTCTTCTAGAAACATAAGTGATCAGGTCTCCTGGTCTATCTCTGGTACTAACGTATTGTTACTAGGCAATTTGAATTCTATTCCAAAACAGAAAGTGCAATCTCCTGATTCGGGATCATTAGGGACCGTGACTGTGACCGCAACTTCGGGAGCAATTAACGGAACTACAGATATCACTGTGACTGCAGCTAGCTTGCAAACTATCCAAGTAACCCCTACAAATCCTACGGTTGCGAACGGATTAATGCAGGCATTTACTGCAATCGGTACATACTCGGATAATTCTACCCAAGATATCACTCACTCGGTCGTCTGGAATTCTTCCGATACGAATATAGCTACGATCAGCAATGCTACAGGAACGAATGGGCAAGCGACTACCGTAACTACAGGTAGTACGAATATTAGCGCTACCTTAAGTAGCATTGTTTCTCCCGATAGTACATTAACTGTTACGAATGCCACTTTGGATTCGATCACGATCACTCCGGGTAATCCAAGTGTTCCGAAAGGTACATCTTTGGGTTTAACTGCAACTGGAATTTATACGGACGGAACAAGTTCAAATATCACCACCCAGGTCACTTGGAGTAGCTCGACTCCTTCAATTGTAACCGTGGACAATACTGTAGGACAAGAAGGCAAAGCAACAGGTGTAAATACCGGAACCACGAATGTGTCCGCACTTCTTTCCGGAAAAACGGCAACTGTTTCTTTCAGAGTTACTTCTGCCACTCTTACTTCCATCCAAGTGATTCCTGAAAATGTATCCATTCCGAAAGGAACATTTACCTACGTGGAAGCAAAGGGTGTATACTCGGACGGAACTTCTCAAAATATCAGCGACCAAGTGATCTGGACTAGTTCTGATACTAACATCGTACAGATTGGAACCTTAAATTCGGATCCTAAAATGAAAGTGTTCTCTCAGAACAGCGGGAATATCGGAACTTCAACAATCACTGCTTCAGTAAACGGTACTAGCGGAACTTCGAATATAGAAGTGACTAACGCGACTCTCTTGTCGATCCAAGTCAATCCTACTAATCCAAGTGTAGCATTAGGTGTAGGACAAAATTTCACTGCCGTAGGAACATATACCGATGATACTACTAAGGATCTCACAGATCAGGTTACTTGGGATTCTTCCAATACAAGTGTAGCGACAATAAGTAATAGCTCCGGAGCAAGAGGCAACGCGACCAGTCTATCATTAGGAAGTGCGAATATAACTGCAACATTAGGAGTAACCTCTTCTCCGGCAAGCGTATTGACTGTTACAAACGCGACTCTACAATCTATCACGATCACGCCAGGTAATCCAAGCACTCCTAAGGGTAGAAGTATTAATCTTGTTGCCACAGGTATCTTTACTGACGGTTCTTCTCAAGACATCACTACTCAGGTTACTTGGGCAAGCGATTCTAACTCTATTGTAAGTATTGATAATTGGCTTGGAACAGAAGGTAGAGCAACCGGTGTAAATACTGGAAACACTACTGTATCTGCAACATTAGGAAGTGTCACTGGAACTTCTCCTTTCAGAGTAACTTCTGCAATTCTTTCCTCAATTCAAGTGACTTCCGACGAAAATCCTCTGCACCAAGGAACCTCTACTTTTGTGCTGGCTACCGGCGTATATTCCGATGGAAGCACCTTAAATATAAGTGATCAAGTGACTTGGAATACTTCCGATTCTTCTGTGATCCAATTAGGAACTATCAATTCAGTACCTAAGAAGAATATCATGGCCACAGGAGGAAACCTCGGCACTTCGGCAGTAAGTGCGACTTTGGGAGCGGTTACTGGTTCTTCTGATATTACTGTTATTGCTGCTGCGTTAGTCTCTATCCAAGTCACTCCTACAAATCCTAGCGTAGCTTCGGGACTTACTCAAAGTTTTATGGCAACCGGAACTTATACGGATGGAACTACACAAGACCTGACCGACCAAGTAGTTTGGAGTTCAGCAAATACGAGTGTTGCAACGATCAGTAACTCTGCAGGAACCAGAGGTCTTGCGTCCACATTCTCGACGGGAACTGCTAATATTACCGCAACGTTTAGTGGAGGTCCTAGCGCATCCACTACTCTGACTGTGACTGCAGCAATTCTGGAAACAATTACAATCACTCCTTCTCTTCCTTCTGTTCCGAGAGGAAGAAGTTTGGATCTAGTCGCTACCGGAACTTATTCCGACGGAAGCTGGATGGATCTGACTACTCAGGTCACCTGGGCAAGCAATAATACATCCGTAGTAACTGTGGATAATGCAATAGGTAAACAAGGAAAAGCCACAGGTGTAAATGTGGGACAAACGAATGTCACTGCTACCTTGGGTGGAATTTCAGGTATAGCAACATTCAAAGTTACGAATGCAGTCTTGACTTCGATCGAGGTTTTCTTGAACCAATCCACAATTGCGTTAGGAACTTCTACCCAAGCACAAGCGATAGGAACTTATTCCGACGATACTACATTAAATATTACTGATCAAGTCTCTTGGAATAGTTCTCAAGCAACAGTCGTTCAAGTTGGTAACCTAGTCGCAGGTCCTTCTAAGCTCATGAATTCTCCGTCCGGAGGAAGCCAAGGATCTTCCATAATCTCTGCTACTCTTGGTTCTCAAACAGGATCTTCAACTTTGACCGTAACTGCGGCGACCTTGGTATCCATTCAGATCGATCCTACAAATCCGAGCGTAGCTTTGGGTCTTCCTCAAAACTTCACGGCAACAGGAACTTATACCGACGGATCTACATTAAGTCTTACTAATTTAGTTACCTGGACTTCTTCCGATACAAACAAGGCTACGATTAGTAATGCGAATGGTTCCCAAGGAAAGGCCACTACGGTTAATACCGGAAGTACAAATATTACCGCTTCTTATAGTGGTGTAACGTCTCCGGCAAGCATATTGACTATCACTTCTCCTATCCTGTCTTCGATCACGATTGCGCCGGCTCCGAGTCTTAGTATTGCAAAAGGTAGAACACAAAACTTTACTGCTACCGGAATTTATACTGATGGAACTACTCAAGACTTAACAATCCAAGCCACTTGGACGAGCACAGATACAAGTAAGGTCACTGTAGGAAATTCAGGAGGAACCAGCGGACTCATTACTGGGATCAATACAGGAAGTGCTCAAATAGTCGCAACGTACAACTCTATCCAAAGTACTCCTACGGATGTAACTGTCACATCCGCCGTTCTGAATTCTATCCAGATCGCTCCTGTGAATTACAGTCTTCCGAAAGGAAATACAGTAAATTATACGGCGAATGGAACCTACTCAGATGGAACCACATTGGATTTAACATCTCAGGTTACTTGGGCATCATCTAACACAAGCAGAGCGGTAATCAGTAATGCTTCCGGCAATAACGGTTTATTGACTGCGGTGAATAATGGAACGACTAGTATCTCTGCGACCTTGGGTTCCGTTACTGGTTCTTCTAATCTTACAGTGACAGCAGCCCAGCTTGTTTCGATCTCAGTGTCGCCTACGACTCCTACTATCTATCAGACCCAGACACAAAACTTTACCGCGACCGGAACTTATACGGATGCGAGCACTCAAAACATCACTACATCAGTGGTATGGAGTTCTTCTGATACAAGCAAAGCTACAATTAGCAATTCTTCGGGTACGGAAGGTAAGGCAACGGGCGTAAATGCAGGGACAAGCACGATCATTGCGACAAGTGGTGTATTGAATGGAAATACTACTCTTACTGTAGAGGCCGTGGATTTAACTCCTCCTATAGTCACAAACGTTGTGTCCCTTACTCCTACTACGATTCAAGTCACTTATTCAGAATCTGTGGCAAGTGGCCCCGCAACAACAGCGGCAAATTATAAGATAGTCTCCACATCCGCATTGGCCGGAACCTGTTCTGATAATTCTAACTTCACTTCCAGTAGTTCTGCTCTTACGGTTTCTTCCGTATCCGGAAATGGAGCGGTGTATATTCTAACCTTAGGATCTTCTCAAACAAGTGGAGTAGGATACACATTAGTTGCGAATAAGTCAGCTATCGTTGATCTATCTCCTATTCCAAATGCGTTAGCTTGCCCGAATTATGCGGACTTCTTGGGACAAGAACAACTCAAGGTAACTGCAGCATCCTGTTCCAACGTGACTTCCGTAATTGTAAGTTTCTCCAAACCGATTAAATCCGGAAATAATACGACAGGATCCGCAGAATGTAGTACGACCACCGAATGTGGAAAACGTTATTCTTTCATTGGAACAAACAGCTTAGGAACAGTGAACTCAGCCAAGATCCTGGACGGTATAGTTTGTAATGGAGCTCCTGCGAATTCTTCCAAGGTTTGTGTGACCCATAACCTGATACAAACTGGAGCACAATACACGGTTATAACAGCGAATAACGCAGACGGAGACGGGTTCGACAATACTTCTTGGGGATCGATCAGAGACTCAAGTTCTACGGAGAATGTTCAGTCTTCTCCTAGGGACAGGGCCTCATTCATAGGTTGCGGAACTTCTCCGGTTAATTTCTCGGACGGTCCGATCTCTATTGATCCGAACGGTTCTTCTTTCGGCTATCTGATAGACTTTAATAGCAAGATCTATAATGGTCCGAATAATGCGGGAAGTGGGGCTTTACGTTTCGGCTACGACGGAAATACTCCTGAAAACGTGCAGTTCAGTTTCACTAAGGACACTAATGCTCAGAACAGCGACGCTACTAACGTTAGTTCCAACACCGCAACCACAAGAGAAAATTCTATTGCAGTTCCTCCTTACGTTACTTTAGGACACACTTCTTGCACTACGAATAATGCAACTCTTGCAAGCGGTTGCGGTCCGGATAATGAGAATAGTAGAGGTATATTCACTACAGGTATTCTGGGCACAACCCCATATGTATTTATCGGCGGGGCTAGGACAACCCCAGATGGTTCCGGAAACTACCTATTCGATTATCTATATTATTCTGCGGATACATCTACGAACTTGAACTATAAATATATAGATATGTCCACGATCACAGGAACAGTAACTGCGGCTGCTTCCGCAATGGTGGTACAAAATAATAGGATCTATCCTGGATTTGCGAAAGCGAGTAACCAAGGAGGCCCTGTCGTAGGTGGACTGTTAGGCGGCCTGAACGCTCCGGATCTAGGATTTATCACATTCAATAGTTCCGATTCAGGCACTACAGGCAACTGTACAGCCGGCTCTAATTGTGACGCGTATGACGGAAGTAATGGAAGAAGGTTCTTGATCAACCATATGCCTTACTTCGGTGGACCGGGAGCAGGCGGATTAGTAAATAATAACTCTTCTCCGAACTGGGGTTATTATATCGGCGTCGACTCTTTGTTCATATTCAATAACAGGATCTACGCCGCGAACGGTGGATTACATGCTGTAGACCATAACGGTTCTATTATTAGGACCAACACACTGAACCCGACAACTGCATGCAGCTCTCCTAACACTTGTGCTGACTGGGTAGAAGTAGGACCAAGAAGCAATCAAAAATGGCATAATAGTCCTACGAACAACTACTTCTCCTTGGAGTTATCAAAACTTTACGATTTAACTCCTGGCGATAGGGCATTCTCTCAATTTGCGGAGTTTAACGGAAAACTTTATGTAACTCGGACCATTTGTATCCAAAGCACCCAAGCTACTTCGATACGAACTGCTGCTGGAACAGTCACAGGTTGTACGAATGGAAGTGATACGAATAGAAGGGCTCAACTTTGGAAATGTGATCCTAGTCTGACCGGAGGCTCGGGTGATTGTGATTCCGGTGATTGGAGCGTGGTTGGAGATGATAACTCCGGTATCACAAACTTCGGCGATAGTACCAACAGGACCATGTCCATGATCATTAAAAATGGACCTTATCTATATGTAGGTTTCGATCATCCAAGTGGAGTCCGTATCTATAGAACCAACACTGTGGATCCTGCATCAGCATCTAATGTTTGGACACAAGTAGGTGGAGCTGGACTGACCGACTCAACCAACGTGCAACAGATATTCTCAGCGATCTCGGTTCCAGCCGGAAGTATCAACTATCTCTATGTGAGTGTGGGTAAAAATAACGTTCCAGTAAGAGTGTATAGGCAGCAAAACTAATGAAGAAGTATCTGATTTTTCTTATATACTTACTCGTCCTCGGGCAAGCAGCTTGCAGCAATACGGGGAGATCCGAACCCTTAAGATTTGAAAGGATCCAAAAGGATGGATCTTCCGTTTTTCAAGCTCAGGTGGACAGTTCTTTGGTCTCAGGAAGTTGGGAATACAAGTTTAGGCTGAAACAAGCAGAGAGGGTCAATTTGGTATTGGATATTTATTCCGCCAAAGAAGGACTCTCGATTAAACTAGTACGAAATCGTTTTTTATTCCCTAAAATCTATCATTGTCCCCGTTCTTCTGAAAAAGAAAAATTTTGTAAATTAGAGATCTCTAATCCGGAAGAAGGAGAATATACCCTGGTCTTGGATATAACCGGAAAAGAAAACTCCGGTCCCGTAGCTTACAGGATTTTTGCGGCTGTTTATGGTTTGGGATTCGCTTCTGTCTCATGGGAGGAAGAAATTGTACGCCGTTAAGACATACATAAAGATTTTATTATTTTTTTGTTTCATCCTAGGATGTAGGCATGCCTGGGTAAATTATCCTCAAAGGGTGCCGGAAGCATGTAGATTGTACCAAGGCTCTAAAGAATGTAAATTAGCCCTGGAAGAAAGATCGAATTATCCGACCCAAACAGGACCGGTCCATTCGCTCAATCAAACCTATTATTTATTCGGACTCTACCCTTCCGAAATAGTGGTAAATTTGGAAAAATACTGCCCACACGGCCCTAAATCGGCCCACCAATTCCAATCGTTTTCAGATGCTTTTTGGGAACAAATCACACTTTTAATCTATTCACCTAGGACTCTGGAGATAGAATGTTATCCTATATAAGAAAAATATGTTTCTTTTGTTACCTGATCCTAGTCGGGATCTATTGCCATTCCACCGTTTTAGTGCATAAATCAGACGTATTACCACTTACCCAACAGGAAAAACCACCCCTTCCCGAAAAAAACCTGAAACAAAGTAGTACGTTATTCGGGACTTACTTTCTTTCTTCCAAAGAAGAAGCTATTTGTAAAAATAATATTCCGGCAGAAGTGAAGTTAGTAACCACTACCGGAGATTCTCTAATGCATTTTTTTATCGGCCCATTTTACAACACTAAGACTGTGATCGTGTATTGCAGGCCTTTGCGCGTCCTTGACGGAAATAATTTCGGTCAATAGGGACATAACTAAACAATTTCAAAAAAAACACGTTAGTCTCCTATTAATAGAACGGGATCTTTTTTATTCCTCAAATTCTGGAAAAACATTTCAGATTCATATGTGTCAATTTATGGACAAAATAATACTTTAAAAAAACGTAATTCGTTCGAATTATGAAACTCGTATTGTAATCATTCGATTACATGCTTATTTTCAGATTATAATTTTTCAGGTTCGTCGTATTTTCCGACTTTTAAGAGTAAATATTCTTAGAAGCAAATAGCAGTATCTCGCTCCTGATAGAAATCTCACCACTCAAGTGATGTTTTTATAAATTAAAACAGATTCTGCAATTGGCCGAACTCCTCCGCCCGCTCTTCGGGACGAAGTAAGCATTTACTTACAAAACTAATCCGTAATATTTATTTTTTCTTGAAATAGTCGTTAGGTATGTATCGTCCGATAGAATTAGGTCGATAGTAGATTAATAGCGACTGTCGAACCGAAAGAGATATATATGAGCTCCGGAATCAACCCCACCAAAAAATTCTACGCTGCACTGGCGTGTTCCTTCCTTCTTTTCCAAGGATGCGTTGCTTGGCCTTTATTAACGGGAGCTGTCGGGCTCGCGGCAGGAAAAAAAGGAGGTGGTGGATTATTCTTCCTTCCTGGCGGAGGAACTCCTACATTAAGTAGAGTAGAGATCTCTTCTCCTAATTCTAGTTTCGCAAAAACTACAAGCATGTCTTTGGTGGCGACCGCTGCGTATTCTAACGGAACTCATAAAGATATTACTGCGGACGCTGTATGGAGCACCAGCGATTCCAATATTATTTCTATGGCTGCGGGTGGGCAAGCTACAGGAACAGGAGTTGGAGCCGCAGATATCAGCATCACTTATGAAAACAAAACTGCACAAATTTCTCTTTCAGTTACTTCCGCTCCTTTAAGCACTATTTCTATTTCTTGCGTAAATCAAACGGACAGTTTACCTAAAGGAATCACAAGACAGTGTACTTTAACAGGTAATTTTGCAGACGGCTCCAATCAAAACCTAACAAATGATCCGAACACTACATGGAGCATAGGAAGTTCTGCAATTGCTACAATTGATTCTGCAGGACTTGTGACTGCAGTAGATGCAGGAACCACTTCCATCCGAGCTTCTTATAATTCATTAAATGCTAGTAATTTATCTTTAACCGTTAGTTCCGCTGCTTTAGTTTCTATTGCAGTTACCCCTACTAATAAGTCTTTGGCATTGGGAAAAAACCAGCAGTACATTGCTACAGGAACTTACACTGACAATTCTAACCAAGACATTACAAACTCTGTAACTTGGAATTCTTCCGATACCGCGGTTGCCACTATCAGCAATACTGCAGGATCCAAAGGATTTTTATCCACAGAAGATATGGGAACTTCTACCATTACAGCTACTCTGAATTCAATCGGAGGAAACACTAATGTTACTGTTACGGCTGCGGCCTTAGAAAGTATCTCTATCACTCCTTCTAACCCGAGCACTCCTAAAGGAAGAACCTTAAATTTAGTCGCTACAGGTATTTTCTCCGATGGTCATAATGAAAACATCACAGACCAAGTTACTTGGTCCAGTGAAGACACTTCTATCGCAACTGTGGATAACGGTTCAGGATTTGAAGGTAGAGCCTCAGGGATCGCAGTCGGAACAGTAGACATCACTGCTGAAATAGGTGGGATAGAAGAAACAGTATCCTTCTCAGTAACTGCTGCAGTATTAGAGTCCATTCAGTTAACTGCGGACGATTCCTCTATCGCAAAAGGAACAAGCACTGCCATATTAGCGACAGGAGTTTATTCTGACGGAACCTCTCAAAATATCACCGGTTCCGTTTCTTGGACCAGCTCTTCGACTTCCATTCTTCAATTGGGAACTTTAACTGCTACTCCTAAAAAACAGGTGAATTCTCCGAATAACGGATCACTTGGAACTGCAACCATCACTGCTACTTCAGGAAGTATCAGCGGAACTGTGGATATTGCAGTTACCGCTGCAAAATTGGTTTCTATAGCAGTAACTCCTACTAATCCAAGCGTAGCGAAAGGATTAACCAAAGATTTTACCGCGACAGGAACTTATACAGATAGTTCTACTCAGAACTTGACAACATCCGTTACTTGGGCTTCTTCGGATACAAGTAAGGCTACAATCAGCAATGCCGCAGGGACTGAAGGTAAAGCTACTGCTGCAGCGATTGGAACTACAAATATCACAGCGACATTAGGAACAATCACTTCTCCTTCTACCACATTGACTGTGACCGCTGCGGTTTTACAATCGATTACGATCACTCCTGCAAGTCCAAGTGTAGCCAAGGGAAGATCTGAAAATTTAAGTGCAACGGGAACTTACTCTGATAATTCCACTCAAGATCTTACAACTTCAGTTACTTGGTCAAGCTCCAGTAACTCCACTGTAGGTGTAAGTAATGCAAATGGAACCAAAGGAAAAGCAACAGGTGTCTCTGTTGGAACTGCAACAATCACTGCAACCCTTGGCTCTGTGTCCAACTCCATCACATTTACAGTAACTTCTGCTGTGTTGGATTCGATCGAGGTCCATATTTCGGCTTCCTCTATCGCCAAGGGAACTTCTACCCTTGCAGAAGCTACAGGAACTTATTCCGATGGAACCACTGCGGATATTACTGACCAAGTGGTTTGGGGAAGTTCTCAAACTTCTATCATCCAATTGGGAGCGTTGACTGCTGCACCTAAAAAGACATTAACTTCTCCTAATAGTGGTTCTTTAGGAACATCTAATATTTCCGCTACTTTGGGAAGTATCAGCGGAAACGCCGACCTGTCTGTGACCGCAGCTACGTTGGTCTCTATCCAAGTAGATCCTACAAATCCAAGCGTTGCTAAAGGACTTAATCAGAATTTTACTGCGACTGGAACTTATACGGATGCAAGCACTCAGGATCTGACTACTTCAGTCACTTGGGCAAGCTCCAATACAAGCAAAGCTACGATCAGCAATGCCGCAGGAAGCAAGGGACTTGCAACTACTCTTGCGACCGGAACTACGAATATTACTGCAACTTTGGGATCGGTGACTTCTCCTGCAAGTGTATTGACTGTGACCGCTGCAGCGCTTACAAGTATTACGATCGCTCCTTCTCCTACTTTAAGTATTGCGAAGGGACGCACTCAGAACTTCACTGCAACAGGACATTATACTGACAGTTCCACTTCGGATCTAACTACCCAGGCAACTTGGAGTTCATTCGATCAAACTAAGGCAAGTATTAGCAATACTTCCGGAACAAATGGTAAATTGACTGCTCTTCAAGAAGGAAGCACTCAGATTTCAGCAAGTTATAACTCGATAACCAGTACAGATACTGTGGTTACTGTTACGGCTGCGGTGCTGGATAGTATCTCGATTACTCCAACTAACTCAAGTTTGGCAAAAGGTTATACTACTCCATTTACTGCAAACGGTGTGTATTCAGATGCTACTACGTTGGACATTACAGCTCAAGTAACCTGGGCTTCTTCCAATACATCTTCTTCTACCATCAGTAATGCAAATGGAAACCAAGGTGTGGCAACTGCAGTTGCAGTAGGAACAAGCACGATTTCCGCTACCTTAGGCTCTGTATCCGCTTCCACTAACTTTACTGTTACAGCTGCAGTTTTGGTTTCTATCGCGGTATCTCCTACAAACAGTAACGTGTATACAACCCAAACCAAGGACTTCACTGCAACCGGAACTTACTCCGACTCAACAACTCAGAACTTGACCACGTCCGTTACCTGGGCTTCTTCTGATACAAGTAAGGCTACAATTAGTAATGCTGTCGGAACAGAAGGTAAAGCTACCGGTGTTGCAGCAGGAACAATCACTATTTCTGCAACCAGCGGGTCTGTGAGTGGAAACACTCAGCTGACTGTAGTATTTCTGGATACTACCCCTCCGACTATATCTAACGTGGTTTCTTTGAGCCCGACTACAGTAAGGGTAACATTCTCAGAATCTGTGAATACAACTCAGGCAACGACTGCGTCGAATTATAAATTGGCCCTGACATCTGCGGTAAGCGGCTCTTGTTCGGATAATAGTAATTTCTCCTCTGCTTCTAACATTTCCATTTCTTCTGTAAGTGGTAGTGGTGCGATCTATACTCTGACTTTAGGGTCTTCTCAAACTTCCGGAAACAACTACACAGTGATCGTGAATAAGAGCGGTGTCCAAGATCTTTCCGGAGTTCCGAACAATTTAGGTTGTGCAAACTACGGAGACTTCGTAGGACAAGAACAGTTGAAAGTTAGCTCCGCTTCATGCGCAAGCACTGGAACTGTAATCATCAACTTCTCCAAACCTATTAAATCCGGAAACAATGTGAGCGGTTCGGCGGAATGTAGCAGTACATCCGAATGTGCAAGTCGTTACGCGTTTGTTGGAACAACCGATCTAGGCACGATCAGCTCTGCTAAAATATTGGATGGTGTGGTCTGCGGTGGAGCAACTGCAGATTCTGCAAAAGTTTGTGTGACTCACAGCTTACTACAAACCGGTGCGCAATATACGATCATGGCTGCGAATAATGTGAACGGAGACGGATTCGATAATACTTCTTGGGGATCCATCCGTGATTCAGGAGATTCCGAAAATATCCAATCTTCTCCGAGAGATAGAGCTTCCTTCTTAGGTTGTGGGACTTCTCCTGTAAACTTTGGAGACGGTCCGATCTCTATCGATCCGAATGGTTCTACATTCGGTTATCTGGCAGATTTCAATAGTAAGATCTACACAGGACCGAATAACGCGGGTAATGGAGCCTTACGTTTCGCTTACGATGGAGCGAATCCTGAATCTGTTCAGTTCTCTTTTACTAAGGATACCACTCAGCTTAGCGGACAAGATTCGACCTACACAAGTTCAAGCACAGCTACTACGAGAGAGAATGGCATTGTAGTCCCTCCTTACGTAACCTTGGGACACTCAGGGTGTACATTGAATGATGCAACACTTGCAAATGGTTGCGGGCCAGATAACGAAAGTGGACGGGGAATTTTCACCACCGGAAGTTTGGTAAGTAACCCGTATATCTTTATCGCTGCTGCAAGGACTACTCCGGATGGAAGCGGGAACTATCTATTCGATTATATCTACTATTCGAACGATACTTCCACAAACCTGAACTACAAATACATTGATATGGGGACGATTACCGGAACAGTAACTGCGGGAACTTCTTCTATTACCGTTATGAATAATAGAGTTTTCCCTGGGTTTGCAAAACCAAGTAATACAAGCGGCTCCGGCTTGAACGCACCTGACTTCGGATACATTTCTTTCAATACAAGTGATACCGGATCCGGAACTACAGGATTCTGTACTGCAGGTTCCAATTGTGACGCAACGGATGGAACAAACGGCAGAAGGATCCGTATCGATTATATGCCATATTTCGGCGGACTTTCTAGTGGTGGTTCTTCAAATAGCAGTCCGAACTGGGGATATTATATCGGAGTTGATTCTTCCATCGTATTCAAAAACAGAATCTACGCAGCGAATGGAGGTTTACATGCGGTTGGCCATAATGGTTCGATCATTCGCTCGAACTCCTCAAATCCGACTACTGCATGTAGCGGAGTGAATACTTGTGCTGATTGGACAGAGGTTGGACCAAGAACTAATTCGAAATGGCATAATAGCACCACAAACAATTGGTTCTCGCTGGAACTTGCCAAGTTCTACGATTTGATCCCTGCGGATAGAGCATTCGCCCAATTCGCGGAATTTAACGATAAGTTATACGTCACTCGTACAATTTGTATCCAAGGCACTCAAGCAAGTGCGGTTCGACAGACTGCAGGAACTGTAGCAGGTTGTACTGATGGAACTGAGACGAACCGTAGAGCTCAATTATGGAAATGTGATCCTACAGCAACAGGAGGCAGCACTGAATGTGATGCGGGAGATTGGAGTGTAGTGGGAGACGATGGAAACGGTATCACCAATTTCGGAGATTCTACAAACAAAACAATTACCATGGTAGCTAAGAACGGATCGTACCTCTATGTAGGATTCGATAACCCGAACGGGATCAGGATCTATCGTACGAATACGGCAAACCCTGGATCCGCTTCTAACGTATGGACTCAAATTGCAGGTAATGGACTCACAGATTCAAGTAATGTGCAACAGATCTTCTCGGCCGTATCCGTAAGCACCGGCGGAGTCTATTATCTCTATGTGAGTGTTGGAAAAAACAATACTCCTGTGAGAGTATATAGACAGCAGAACTTATGAAAAAGAATATAAGCCTCTGTTTTGTATTCAGTATATTTTCTCTGATCTTTCTTTTTAATTGTAGGGAAGATCAGAGATACGAGCCATTACGCTTTGAAAAAATCACCAAAGCAGAAGCCTCCGCTTTCCAAGCACAAGTGGATGGGACAATCCTAGAAGGTTCTTGGGAATATAGATTTAGGATTAAACAGGCTGATAGAGTATCCCTAATCATCGAAGTTTTAACAGATAAACCCGATCTGGGAGTATCCTTATCTAGAAAAGGGATCTTATTCGATTCTAAGATCAAATGCGGAGAAAAGATCAGCCAACTTTCTCCTTGCAAACTTGAAATAAACAATCCTGAAAAAGGAGATTATTCCTTGGTATTAAACCATCAATCTTCCGATCCATCGGAAGTTCTTTCTTACAGAATATTCGCCGCAGTGCATGGCCCGGGATATGCCTCGGTAATTTGGGAGGAAGAAGTTGCGCGCAGATAAAATTCTACCCATACTCGCCATCACATTCTTAAGTTTGGGATTCGGAGAATCTTGCAGACATGCAATGGTGCGTTATCCGCAAAGTCCTCCGGAAGCATGCAGGATCTATCCTACTTCCAGAGAATGTAAACGTGCTTTGGACTTAAGATCCGCTCAGGCGGAACAAGGCGGAGAAGTTCATAAGGTCCAACATACTTACTACTTCTTCGGACTTTATCCTGGAAATCTTGTATTGGACACTTCTAAGTATTGTGCAGATGGACCGAAATCAGTTCATCAATACACAAGTTTTTGGAATGGATTTTGGGAGCAGATAACTCTTGCGATCTATTCCCCTCAAACAGTGGAGATAGAATGTTACAAATAGTCAAAATTCTAATCTTAATTCTAATCCTCGGATTTTTCGCGGACTGCCATACTACCACTGTGGTCCATAAAGGTGTAGAAACTCCTTATGCATTGGCAAAGGAAACTCCAGGCCCTGATAAAAAAGTAAAACAAGGAAGTACGGTTTTCGGGATATATCCTACAAGCGCACCTATGGAAGCAAGCTGTGATAGGAACCATCCTGAAGTGATCATGAAAACCGGCTTTGTCGACCTAGTCATTCATACGCTGATCGGCCCCTTCTATACTACCAAAACCGTAGAAGTTTACTGCAAACCGTAAATTGCTGGCCAAGCGCCTAGTATCCTCCAGAATAATCGAATGCCTAACTGGGCCTTCGATTATATCCTTTTACCCCTTGGAATTTATTTAGCCAGAATGACGGACGTAAGCATAGGCACAGTCCGTATTATCCTAATCTCCAGAGAAAGAAAGATCCTCGCAGCTATGCTTGGCTTTGTAGAAGTGCTTCTCTGGTTAATCGTAATCACTCAGATCATGAGAAATCTAAGCAATGTATTCTGCTATATCGCTTATGCAGGCGGATTTGCTACTGGTACTTTCTTAGGAATGGTGGTAGAAGAAAAACTCGCCCTAGGACACTCACTCATCCGTATTATAGTTCCGGAAAAGGGAGAAGAGATCGTCCAAAACCTGGCCCAAGCAGGCTATCGCACCACCACACTGGAAGCGCAAGGAGCCAGAGGACCAGTTAAAGTTATTCTATCCTTATTGAGAAGGAAGGATATATCCATTGTGCTTGGAATACTAAAGAACACTGCGCCCGGTGCCTTTTATACGATTGAGAATGCTCGTAAGACAAGTGACCCGGAACTTTGGAAGACTTCCGGACAGGAAGGAGAGAGTTTTGCCCGCATCCTATGGAGAAGGCAATCCAGGATCAGGAAATGATCCTGGATTTAGAAACAAAAAAGTCCCTTATGCGGGGACTTTTACTAGGATCTTCTTAATTTCCTTATGCATGAACGTCGGAAAGTTAAGATTGTACTGAGGTAGTAAAACTTTCCAATCATCCTTGCGGATGAATTTGCGGCAGTTAGAAGACCCGCAAGCGCATTCAAAAGTCTGGTCAAAGTTCACTACGAAGTTACCGTAGTCGATGTTCAGCTCTTCTCCAACTTCTATATCCCTTTTGGCGATAATATTATCCATTTGATCGTACCACATGTTCGGATCGCAGGAATGGTTCATAAAGTTGGAGTGATTGATAACAAATTCAGGTCCGGATGGGCCAGTGACTAGGCCGAAGTCTACATCATAGCCGTATTTCATGAAGATTTCCTTTTCCTCTTCCGGAAGTTCATCGGCTTCCGAGACGGAGAGTACTTTCCATCCGAATTCCTCATCTTCGATCCACTCGCTATAGCTGAACAGTAAAGTTCCCTTAGCGATTGGTTGAGAGGCGAAGATTCCGTTTTCCCCGAACTTGTTCGTGCGTCTTTCGATCATGCAAGATCAACCTGCTCTTCCCCATTAGGGGCAAAATTTTTATCAGTCAAGACCGAGATCGAAAAAACTTCAATTAAAAATATGAAATACCCCCTAGCTCGGCCCCTAAAAAAGAAAGACCGATCCTGACGGGTCTTATTCATAATTGGAAAAAAATTTCAAACGCCTCGATCAGGAAGAAGATCCGAGATCAGTTCGTAGGTCCAGTCCCCGTACGGATCCTCATCTTTCTTCTCACTCTTGAGAGACCTCCAGTCCTTTCCCTTTCTTTCCATGACTAAAGAAGAAATCTTGAATAAAGATGTACGGCCGCTTGCCTCTTCCAGTCTGGAACTGTCCCTTCCTATTTCTAGAAAACAAGTCAGAGGAAAAATCCTGCTCCAATTTTCCCCCAAAGCTAGGACTGCCTCTTCTAAATCTTCCGAGCTTGAACCGAAAGTAAGTCGAGTAACATCCACGAAGATAGGAAGCTCTCTCCCGGCATGACCAAGAGTACCGGATTGGATCTCTTTACAGAAGTGAACGGCTTGGGAAAAATTTTCCGCGAAGCCCAATACCGCAGATGAGTGATGGTTGGAAATTCTGGAGATCATTCTTCCAAAACTGAGTCCATCTTCAAGACCCAAACTTCCTTTAGGCAGGATGAGTATAGGTCGAACGTCTTTGCGGACCAAACGAAACAGGTACTTAACTAATGCGAAGGATTTATTTCTAGTCGGCTGGAACAAAGTCAGGAACATGTCTTCTTCTTATGTCGAACCAAACTTATCTTTCGTTTAGTATAATTTATTAGAAAGAAGAATTTCTATGTCGCATAAACGAATGCAATTTTCGTAAAATTCAAGAAAAGGAAAAACGCTTGAGTACATTATGCGGATATGTAAGTTTCGGATTTGATTTATCGGGGAGGTTACTGCGTTATGAGTGGTAAAAGATTTCTTTCTAAGAACGATCATCAAAGGATTCTTTCCACCCTTGAGGTTTCCGCCCAGGCAGCAGCAGTTCAACCAAGTATCTTAGAAATTATACGTAAGACGTTATCTAAAGCCAAAAAAATAGATCAGAACCAAGTTCCCCAAGATCTGATCACTATGAATTCTAAATTCGTGCTCAAAGATCTGGGTAACGCAGAAGCATTCCAATTCACCTTAGTATATCCTGACGATTATACTGAAAATGCCCCTGCTAACGGCAAATTATCCTTATTTTCCGCTCATGGCTCCGCGGTATTAGGCGCCAGAGTGGGAGAAGTAGTTCGTTGGGAGATCAACGGAATGGATAAATACCTTAGAGTCCAAGAACTACTCTACCAACCGGCTGCTATTTAGGATAACCGTACAATCCTCCAAGCTCCTTGGAGAGAATGTCCTTATAATCCACCTCGCTGATCTGACCGTTTCGGATATCGTAAACCCAACCATGTATCTCCGGAAATCCATACTTAGCCAAAGCATTCTGTATCATTCCCGTCTTGTATAAGTTCACCACTTGTTCCGCGACATTCAGGTGGATAAGTCTTTCCTCTCTTTTATCTTCAGGAAGAGCATCCAATTCATCTCTATGTTTTAGATACACATCCTTAATATGGGTGATCCAGTTGTCGATGAGACCCGTAGCCTTTCCATGTAGAGCAGCCCTAACCCCTCCGCAGCCGATATGACCGCAAACAATGATATGTTTTACGTTCAATGCGTCTATGGCATACTGAACCACACTAAATAGGGACATATCATCCACAGAAACCACATTAGCAATATTCCTAGTTACGAAAATTTCCCCGGGATTTGTTTTAGTGATCACATTTACCGGAACCCTGGAATCGCTACATCCAATGAATAGCGTTTGAGGTGATTGACCCTCCGCATTTCTGGCAAAAAATTCAGGATCTTCCGCAGTCCTCTCTTCTACCCATTCTTGGTTATTTTTTAATAATTTTTGGTAAGACTCGCTCATTTCTTTTTTCAAGGATTCGATATCATTTTCCATATTCGGTATCCCTCCCAGGATCACCGTAATCCCTTTACGGTGGGAATTTTTTCTAAATTCGTGGATTAGTTCTTTAATATCCTGATCCATATGAAGTGTTCTAGTTCCGTCTATTTCTAAAGTGATCCCGGAAGGTTGATTTTCTAAGATCGCTTTGATCTTTGCCTTATGGAAGAACCCTAAGTTTTCTCCTAAAACGATCCTTCTAAACTTACCATGACGCTCTTCTCTGTAGATCGCTGTCCTGTGGTCTTCATATAGAACGAAAACTAAAGCCACCAAGATACCGCAGAACGTTCCGATCAGAACATTAGTGAAGAATGTGACTACTACGGTTACTAAAAAAGGAAGGAACTGAGAATATCCTTTTTGGAACATCAGCTTAAACATCGCAGGTTTCGCGAGTTTAAGACCCGTAAAAGTTAAGATCGCAGCTAAGGACGCAAGAGGGATGGTATTCATAAATTTAGGGAAAAGTAATACACTGATCCCTATCCATGCCCCATGAAAAATGGCAGAAAACTTGGTTTTTGCGCCGGAAGAGGCATTTACCGTACCTCTGACGACCACACTTGTGATCGGGATCCCGCCTGCAAGTCCGCAGGCCATATTCCCTAAACCTTGTGCGATCAATTCCTGAGACATAGGAGTTTTACGATTCTCTTCATCCAGCTTATCTACCACTTCAACAGAGAGTAAAGATTCTAAAGAAGAAGCAAACGCAATCGTCAATGCTAAAGTCCATACTGGACCCTGATCCCAATAGGAAAAATTTGGAAAATCTAAATGAGCAAATAGTTCAGAAGGATTTTTAAAAATCGGAAGAGTAACTAAGTGATCCTGGCTTAAAGCTCCTCCAGGAAGAAGATGACCTAAAAGTAAATTTGAGCCGGTTCCGATAATGATCGCTACTAAAGAAGCAGGGACATATTTGAATTTTTTAGCAAAATATTTGTCCCAAATCCAAAAGGATAAAAGGGAAATAACCCCGATCATTAATACATTACTTTGCAAATTTCGGAAAGCATGTACGAGCAACATGAGAGAGTTTGTTTCTTTTACTTCATGGGGATCGTGATAGGATTCGTTCACGTCTTCTTGAGTGATATCGAATTCTTCTACCCCGAATTCCTCTACGTCGTAACCGATCAAGTGAGGCAATTGTTTGATAACTAGAAGTAAACCGATCGCGACGGACATTCCGACTACTGTTGCAGAAGGAAGATAAGCTGATAAAGCGCCTGTTCTTAAAATCCCCAGCAGAGTTTGTATCATTCCCGCAATAAGAAGTGCGAGAAGAAATGCCTCGAAATTCCCCAGATCTTTGATGCCTGAGAGAACAATCGCAGTCAAACTTGCCGTGGGCCCTGAGACACTTAAGGCGGATTTACTAAAAGTTCCGACTACAATCCCACCTACAAAACCGGAGATAATCCCTGAAAACAAGGGAGCACCGGACGCATGAGCAATCCCCAAACAAAGAGGAATAGCTACGAGAAAAACTGCGATACTTGAGGAAAGATCGTAAGGAAGGTTGGAAAAAAATTGTTTTGTTTTTAAATTCATCGATACTCGCACGGGCGGGCTGTATTCTATATAAAGAACAAAACCCAGAATTGGAAACGGTTGATAAGTCCGTAACTTTTTCCGACGTCAGTCGAAAGTATCCATAACTACTGAAATTGATCCAGCTTGTGCTTACCAGGATTTTTTGAAAAAAATCAAAATACGAACAACTGATCGGTAAGAATAGTTAGATTAAAAATTCATAAAAAAATGAACCCATGAGGAACCATATGAGAACGAATTTGTTCAAACTTATAAGATTAGAATCCATACTTATAATATTCATAATATTTAGTTTTTCGAATATACTTCATTCGAAGGAGAACCCAAAAACGGAGACCGCCATTTTTGCAGGTGGATGTTTTTGGTGTATGGAAGGACCTTTTGAAAAACTCCCCGGTGTTATATCCGTAGTATCAGGATATACAGGCGGAAAAGAGAAAAATCCAACTTACGAAGATGTAGGTTACGGAAGAACAGGGCATAGAGAATCGGTCCTTATCACTTACGATCCTAAAAAAATCGATTATACAAAACTTCTGGATACGTATTGGAGACAAATAGATCCGACTGATTCAGGAGGACAATTTGCAGACAGAGGAAATCAATACAGAGCAGCTATATATTATAAGAATGAGGCTGAAAGAAAGTTGGCCCAAGAGTTTAAGGATAAGATAGGTGCTTCTAAAAAATTCTCCTCTCCTATCGCAGTAGAAATATTGCCTGCATCAGAATTTTATCCTGCAGAAGAATATCATCAGGATTATTATAAAAAGAACCCTACGCATTATAAACAATACAGAAAGGGTTCCGGAAGAGAGGATTATGTGAAAGAAGTTTGGGGAACCAAATCGGATTAAGAACAAACCTCAACGGCTCTGCGTTTTACTCGCCAAGTAAACGGAAGAGATAAATTGTAAGTCTTTGCAATTTATCTCTCTCAGGACCTGGGATCTCTTTTTCTAGATCAATAGTCTTTCTATAAATCGATTTGAGATGGTTCTTCATAGTCCCAGGATGGATACCTAAGTCTTCGCTGATTCGGCTCTTATCCTTACCGGAAGCGATTCCCGCACAAATCTCCGTTTCCTTTTTAGTAAGTTTAGTTTTATCTCTTAAAATTCCGATCAGAGCTTCTCTATCCATACCTTCATATTTTCTGAAAGTATCAGATGGAGATTTTGCAAAATCCGAGTTATTTTTTGCTTCTCCGGATTCTGAAATTTCAGGATTCGCAAGTATAGTACTTAAGAAGCTGGAAACTTCTCCATTACGATCTTTGATAGGAAGAACATTTTGTTTCCAATCCTTTACGAAACCTGTTTTAACATTCGAGTTAGAGATAGAAACAGAACCTTGCAGAACAGATTCCCAAAACTCGTCGTAAAAAGTTTTGGATGCTCCCGCTCCGGATTGGAACGCTTTAGGAGTTTTTCCAATGAGTTCATTCTCTTTTAAGCCGGAAATTTTTTCGAACTGTTTATTCACCGCAAGGATCACTCCTTCCTTATCGGTTAAGAACATTCCGTTCTGGGATTGTAGAAATGCTTTGTATAAAGCATCCTTCTTCCCCGCTTCTGATTCTTTATCTTCCGTGAATACGAATAGGTAAGATTTCTCCGGCATTAGATAGGCATGTTGTTTTGTTTGAAGGAAACTTCCATCTTTCTTCATTAGATGAAGTCCTCTTCCCTCATACTCTCCAGATTTGCTTACATTCGGTAGTATAACTGATTCGAAATATTTTTGATCCGTCTCTGAAAGAAGATCGGTAATACTCATAGTCTTAGCCGATTCAATAGAAGCGATACTAAGCATCTTCCTTCCATTCTCGTTAATATGAAGGATCCTTCCACTCGAATCGCAAATTAACAAAATATCGGGCATACTTTCTTGTGTTTGAATAATTTCTTTAACGTTTTCCAAGCTTAGATCCATCCGATTTGTTTTGTACCTAAGAAACCTCTCGATTCTTTTCGAAAAGATTTCTCTCTTATTAATAACTTAAGACATGGATTTTTAAAAAAATCCTACAAAGCATTCCTAGAATACTAAGAAGTCGCCTCGCTGTTAAATGAAGAGCCCTAAATCTTAGTAAGATTATGTGCACTTGATCATCTAAATTCCCGAAGCCAATTGTTGCAAAAGAAAGGCAAACTAGTTGAAGGCGTCTGTATCAATCTCTACAAAAACAACCTCTCCAAAGTTTCTAACTCGAAAGGATTACTTTCTTGCAGAATCATCCTGCCTTAGGAGATCTTAAAGTTATGAGCGATCTCAAACTTGTAATAGGAAATAAAAACATCTCCTCCTGGTCTTTCCGTCCATGGATCCTACTCACTCAATTTGGAATTCCTTTTGAAGAGATTTCCTTAAAACTATTCACACCTGAATACGCAGCCATAATCGATAAGTATTCCCCTTCTAAAAAAGTCCCTGTCCTAAACGACGGGGACCTAAGAGTTTGGGACAGCCTTAGCATAGCGGAATATTTGGCAGAAAAATATGCGGAGAAGGGACTCTGGCCAAAAGATCAGATCGCAAGAGCCAAAGCACGATCCATAACCGCAGAAATGCATTCTGGATTCACAGGCCTAAGATCTAATCTAAGTATGAATTTTCATGGTAGAAAGTCCGACTTCTCCGTTCCGGAAGATGCGAAGAAGGACATAGATAGGATACAAACTCTTTGGGAAGAATGTTTGAATTCCTATGGTGGGGCATTCTTGTTCGGCCAAAACTTCTCCATAGCAGATGCATTCTATGCCCCAGTAGTTTCCAGATTCATAACATATGGAGTAAAACTAGGACCTAAAGCGACTGAGTATGTGCAAACTATCTCCAATTTACCTTCTTACAAATCTTGGGGAGAAGGAGCCAAATTAGAGATTAACTAAGCAGGATCATTTTTGTAGGACTTCCAACGAGATACAAACATATTTTTGCTTGTTTTTTGTTTAGTATTTCTTAAAATTCAAACTTATGAATTCCAAGAAAAGAGGCACAGAAGAACTTCCTCCCAGTCGATTTGATAAGACCCAAAGGGAAGTTTGGTTAGAAGATAGGATAGATTTAGGAGAGGAACCCTCTCCTTCTACCCAATTCTTTTGGGAAAATTCCAAATCAGTCCTAACTCGAAACAAATCTCCGGATATTCCATTCGATGCAAGTATCAATCCTTATAGGGGTTGTGAGCATGGATGTATTTATTGTTTTGCAAGACCGAATCATTCTTATGTGGATCTTTCACCGGGACTGGATTTCGAAACAAAGATATTTGTTAAAAAAGAACCTGCCAAACTTTTAGCGGAAGAATTAAGAAAGAAAAAACAAGCACTCGAGCCAATCACGATAGGTACTGCCACGGATCCTTACCAACCGGGAGAAAGGATTTATAAAAACACAAGGTCATTATTAGAAGTGATGTTGGAGTTCAAACAACCTATCGCAATTATCACAAAGTCTTCACTCATACAAAGAGATATAGATATTCTTTCCGAAATGGGAAAATTAGGAATTTTGAAAGTGTTTCTTTCAATCACCACTTTAGACAAGGAACTTTGGTCCAAATTAGAACCTAGAGCTCCTGCTCCTTCGAGAAGAATGGAAACTCTTCGAAAACTTACGGATGCTGGAATTCCGACAGGGGTATTATTTGCTCCCGTAATTCCATTTATCAATGATTTCGAAATGGAACATCTACTGGAACAAGCATCTTTATCAGGTGCAGAAGCAGCTGGAATGGTATTCGTAAGACTTCCCTTTGAAGTGGCACCTTTATTCGAAGACTGGCTCACCAGACATTTCCCGCTCAAAAAAGAAAAGGTTTTAAAAGTTATTTCGGAAGCAAGAGGAGGCAAATTATACAAAGCCAATTGGAGAGAAAGAATGAAAGGAGAAGGGAATTATGCGGAACTTCTCCAAAAAAGATTTTCTATCTGCATCAGAAGGTTCGTACTCACAAAAAGAAGAGAATTGAGAAAGGACTTATTTGCTGTTCCTTCTCGCTATCTTCTGAAAAAGAAAAAACAAGAGGAATTCCTACCAGGGCTTTTTCCGGAGTAATGACTGTAACATAAGCCACAGCCATTACGTTTGTTCGAAATAGTAGAAAGAAAGAAGCGGATTAGATAGAAATTTCCTTCCCCATTTTTCAGACAGATCGGATATTTACCGAATGAATTGGGAACAAAACTACCATCTGGAAGACGGAACCTTTGTAGGAGCCGGCGACGTATCCATCTATTATAGAGCCTACCGCGCAAAAGACGCAAACAATCCAAGAACCTTAGTGGTCCACCATGGGATTGGAGAACACGGAAAAAGATACGACAACTTACTCGAAGCACTTTCCGGAAAAGGATATAATGTTTATCTAATAGATGCCCGCGGCCACGGAAAATCCGGAGGAAGCAGAGGTGTAGTCACTCATTTTAACCAATTTTTAGCGGATTTGGATAGGCTAATCAGCATTGCAAAGCAGAAAGAAGGAGTGAAACAAGTCACTTTGATGGGACATTCCATGGGGGCGTTGATCTCATTATTCTACGCAGGAGAACCTTCTCACCAAGCAAGTTTAGACAGACTCGTACTGAGTGGATTACCAATTGCAGTAAAGACTGACTTAGTTATGAATATTAAAAAAGGCGCAGGAAGTTTACTCGCTGGAGCATTTCCCACTCTTACAGTTCCAACCGGATTGGATGTAAACGCTCTCTCTAGAGACAAGTCAGTTGTAGAGGCCTACAAAAAAGATCCTTTAGTTCATGGTTCAGTTGGAGCTTACTTAGGAGACTTCCTTTTGAACTCCAAAGAAAAAGCTTTGGAAAAAGCAGCACGGATCAACTTCCCGGTTTATCTATTCCACGGAAAAGAAGATTCTATCGCTCTTTCTATCGGAACAGAAGAAGCATTCCAAGTTATTCCTTCTTCAGACAAATCCATGAAAATTTATGATGGGTTGTATCACGAAACCATGAATGAACTTCCGGCGGACAAGGCAAAAGTTCTAGGTGATTTAGTGAATTGGCTGCAGACTCATTGATGATAAGGGGAGACATTCTGATTCTCCCCTTTGTATCTGCGTGTTTTTTAAATTCGATTGGGCGAGGAACAACATACCATGAGAAAATTAATAATGTGGAATGTAGTCACCCTGGACGGCTATTTTGAGGGCGAGAAAAACTGGGACTTAAGCTTTCACGGACTTGTTTGGGGAAATGAGCTTGAGGAATTTAGTCTTACTCAATTAAAATCAGCCGACATGCTTGTGTTTGGCGCGACGACATATAAAGGTATGGCTGAATATTGGATCAAGGCGGAAGAAGAAAAGACCGAAGGAGAAGTCACCAAATTTATGAATGAGATCCAAAAGGTCGTTTGCTCATCAACACTCAAAACTGCCGACTGGAACAACACTACAATCGTAAGAGATGCCGCAGTCGAAATTTCTAAATTAAAACAACAAGGTGACGGCGATATGTTTGTATTCGGTAGCGCTAATCTATCCGGATCCTTACTAAAAGCAGACTTATTCGACGAGATCCGTCTTTGTATTGCACCTACATTCTTAGGAAAGGGGAAACGTTTATTCGAGGAAGGAATTCCTAATAAAAAACTAAAATTACTTGAATCTCGTCCTCTTACAACTGGAGGACTACTTATTCATTATGCTCCGGACTAAAAGATGATATAATGAAAAACGGTATAGAGAAACTAAATCTATTCATCAACAAAGTGAATGAGTTTGCTTCGAATGACGAAGTAATTGAAGGCGTCGCAGTAGCCGGCTCATTCATTTCCAAGGAACTTGATGAATATTCTGATATTGATTTTGTCATAGTTTTGAAAGATGGAATTCAATATCAGAAAAAAGAGATGATCGGTTTCGCGAAAAATTTCGGACCTTTAGTATCAGCATTTACTGGTGAACATGTTGGAGAGAAAAGGTTATTAATTTGTCTATATGAGAACCCATTTCTTCATGTTGATTTTAAGTTTATCCAACTTTCTGAGTTAAAAGAAAGAATCGAAAATCCCGTTTTTACTTATCAGAACAACAAACAGATCCCATTCATCATCGAATCAACGAAAGCAGAATGGCCGAATCCGGATTTCCAATGGATAGAAGATAGATTTTGGGTTTGGGTACATTACGCCGGAACTAAGTTAGGGAGAGGAGAGTATTTCGAGACGATTGATTTTTTGTCATTCGTAAGAAATATAGTTTTAGGCCCTATGCTCCATCTCAAAAACAAATCGCTTCCTCGTGGGGTTAGGAAATTAGAATTCATCATTGATCCAATCGATTTGGAAAAACTAAAATCTACAATTCCGAGTTATGATTTTAAATCGATTAAGGACAGCATACTGAGTTCAGTTAAGCTATACCAAGAATTGAGATTGGTACTTTATCATTCTGAAATAAAAAACTTATCCAAAGCAGAAAACTATGCTTTGGACTATTTGAAAAATATTAGCAAATAAGCTCATGGGCGAACATGAGCATATCCGTCGAAAATTAACCTGTCGGCATCTTCTCAAACGTTTTTAATGAAGGATCGATTGGATCCCAATCTAACCCACGAACTTTGTAAGTAAGCACATGAGGTGTAAACCGACTAGGCTCATCTAAACTTCCCGCATGAACCGCAATCATGTCCGGCATTGCAGCAAAGCGAAGATAAACCGGTGTTCCGCACGTTGGACAAAAGGAGTGGATCTTAATATTACCACTGTCGCCCGCAACTTCCCAATGGGTTGCCTCTCCTGTAATTGCCATCTCGGCTCTTGCAGGAAAAGTAAGATAAGATCCATGTCCAGTGCCACTTCTAAGTTGGCAGTCGCGACATTGACAATGATTTTGAAAGACCGGTTCGTGTTTGGTTGTATAGCGGATTGCACCGCAAGCACATCCGCCAGTATAAGCTTTAGTCATGAGAGAGTTCCATTAGAACTAGACTTTGGCTTAGCGAATACATCGATGCCCTGCCCCGTTTCCAATAAAGATTTCAGACTGGAAAGAACGATCGGCCAACCTTGTTGGATTCCTTTTGCCATTCCACTACCTGCTTCTAGTTCATCATGAGTAACCGTTAGTCTCACCATATCGTCATAAGCTTCTACATTAAAAGTCACTCGGCTATAACTTTCAGGATCAGCTGCTTGTGAAGGACTTGCCCAAGTAATTACTAGACGAGTCGGAGGAACAACTTCGACAACCTTTCCTACAATATTAACTGTACGATCGTTAGCACGCACATGTTCCCAGCTAGACTCAGGTTTCCAGTCGGAAATATTTTCATGACCCCAATAGAGACGTGTAATCTCCGGCTTCATAATTGCCTCGAACACTTTCTCCGGCGTCGAACGTATATAGGTTACGTAAACAAAGCTAGTCTTCTCTTTACTCATTATTCTCTCCTTCAAGTTCCTTCTTCAGGTCATGCAACAGACTAAGTCGCTGGTGTTCGAATTTTCGCACCCAACGTTCATACACCTCGTGTAATGGCACGGGATTGATGAAATGTAACTTCTCTCGACCACGCCAAACAGTGCTGATCAGATTGGCAGCCTCAAGTATCCCGATATGCTGAGTGGTCGATTGCCGAGTCATATCAAGGTGCTGACAAAGTTGGCCTAAAGTTTGGCCATTCTTCTCGTATAGAAGATCCAACAGCTTTCTTCGTGTCGGGTCTCCCAGCGCCTTGAAAACATTATCAGCATCCATTCGTTACGTTTGTAAAAAAATAATATGCAGGCATTCACCTGCATGTCAAGTAAAATATCCGAAAAATTACCGACCAATAGATTGATAAATGAATCAACCATATGGACAATAGCGGCGGCTATTACGGACCTAACGGAGGAAGCGGAAAATGGCAGTGAAACGAATGGACAATGTCGGCATCGTCGTGGAAGACCTTCCAGCCACGATTGCTATATTCCAAGAGATAGGTTTAGAGTTAGAAGGACAGATGAGGATCGAGGGATCCTGGGCAGATCATGTCGTAGGGCTTGAAGGAATGCAAGTCGACATGGCAATGATGAAAACACCCGATGGGCATAGCAGATTGGAATTGTCTAAGTTTATAAAACCGAAGGCAATCAGCCGGGAACCGAAAAATTCTCCTTCCAACACTTTAGGTTATCTTCGTGTAATGTTTGCAGTCACAGATATCAAGGACACAGTCGCTCGTCTCGAAACTCATGGAGTAAAACTAGTCGGCAAATTGGAACAATACGAAGATAGTTATCTTCTATGTTATTTGCGAACCCCCGAAGGTTTTATCATCGCATTAGCCGAAGAACTGAAATAAGATCTTAATGATTAAAAGAAACGTTTAAAAACAAAAAAGGTATTGGATCAAAATGGAAAATTCGAAAGTTTTCGCAATGTCTTTCTCAAAAGTTTATCCTATGTATATTCAAAAGGCAGAACGAAAAGGACGAACTAAAGCAGAAGTAGATAAGATCATTTATTGGCTTACCGGATACGATTCTAAAAGTTTTCAAAAACAACTTAAGAATGAAGTGAACTTCCAGGAATTTTTTGATCAGGCACCTCATTTAAATGATAATGTTTCACAGATCAAAGGAGTAGTTTGCGGCATTCGCGTAGAAGATATAGAAGATAAACTTATGCAGAAGATTCGTTACTTAGATAAGTTGATCGATGAATTGGCTAAAGGAAAGGCCATGGAAAAAATATTACGCGGATCTGTTTAGTGGATCATTTTGTTTAGATTGGAAGAAGGCCACAGATAGTTGAATCCTTAGCCACGTGCTTGCATGGGCGAACATGCGCCCATGCAACGTGGCAAGTGCCTAAAATTTTAGCCCTTTCTTGTGAGTTCTTCCAATAGTTTATCGAGCACTATGCAGATATCTTTCCAAGCCTCGACTGCGCCAATCTCCATCTCACGTACTTCTGCGGAAGCGAATTTAACCGCGTGAGTCAAAAGAGTTAGATTGCCTTCAGTTGTGAAGGTGCGAGACTCTACGGTAGCATCCGGATTGGTCGGGCCTTCCGGATTAAACGTGGACATATCAGTCGCATAATTTTCGTTATTCGCAAATTTCTCAGGAACAATCACTTCCAGGAATTTTCCATAAACGCCCATTTGGGTACCTTTTTGATCCACAAAGACGTACAGGTAATTGCCGCCAACTCTAAGATCGTTTTCTATCTTTTCGAGAGTCCAACCCTCTGGGCCAGTCAACCAACGGCGCATTAGCTCGGGTTTCGTGAAACAGTCGAATACCAATTGACGAGGCGCGGCAAAATAACGTGTAGCGACAACTTCTCTTTCGCCTCGAAGCTCTACCTTCAGTTCTTTTAGATCTGCTTTCATTTCTATTCATCTCCTATTGTTTGCATCGTCTTCAATTCTTCGAGTAGCCCATCGAGTACTAGATAACGTTTTTCCCACATCTGGCGATACTTCTCAATCCAATCCGTCGCTTTTTTGAGCGGCGCAGTTTCAAGCCTGCGAGGGCGCTCCTGGGCGCGGATTGTAGTCGAGATAAGGCCCGCCTCCTCCAAAACTTTTAGATGCCTTGAAATGGCCGGCTGGCTCATTTTAAAGGGTTTGGCAAGCTCCATGACCGTTGAGTCACCTTTTGCGAGACGCATAAGTATCGCGCGGCGAGTTGGGTCGGCAAGCGCGGCAAATGTAGAGTCGAGATTTTGCATATCAAGTTTATTATATAATTATCTAGTTATATAATAAAGAAATGTCAATCTTTTTTTGCGGTTTCTTAATCAAAGATAGAACTATAATTTGTGGAATTAATGGGTATTCGGGCCTTTGCGAGCCCGGAGCGCAATATTAGAGCCTCTCGTATCGTCGCCGAAACTCTTCGTTCGGGATCCGATCTTCTCCGGATCGTCGAAGATCAGGCAAAAGCCCGTTTACAAAGTACATTTCAATCTCTCCTTTGTTTTTAGCTGGTATGGCACCTCTGTATTCACAATCGAAGAAATCCTTTACTAGTTCATATGTAGTACCGGAAATATTAATACGACCAGGAATGCCGGACGATTCACATCGACTCGCAGTATTGACCGTGTCGCTCCATACGTCATATGCGAACTTCTTTTCGCCGATTACGCCTGCTATTAGATCACCTGAATGAATCCCAAGTCGAAGCTCCCAATATTGTAGGCCCTGATTTGTTTTGATCTCTTTCATTTGATTCATGAATGCTTGGATTTCCAGAGCGGCCATCACACAGTCGACGGAGTGTGTAGCATTTGATTCAGGGATACCACCAGCAAACATGTAGCTGTCCCCGATTGTCTTGAGCTTCTCTAGATTATGCCTTACCATTACGCTATCAAAATAAGAGAAACAACGGTCTAGCTCTGCGACAAGTTCTGTTGGAGATAGAGTTTCCGCGATCTGAGTAAAACCTTTGAAGTCGGTAAAACAAACCGTTGCACTACGATGCAGTCGAGGTTCGGAAACTCCCTTCTCTTTTAACTCTTGGGCAATTTCTTCCGGTAATATATTAAGAAGTAATTGCTCGGACTTTTTATGTTCTTCAGTCAACTTTGCTTCTGCCGTATCTACCGCCTTTACAAATTGGTAAACAACCAGAACAAAAGTAAAACATAGCAATATCAGAGGAGGCATAAGATACTCGGCTGGCACTACCCATCTCGGCGGACCAAATATCGCATGCCCGCCTAAAACTTTATAATAATACTGGGTAGAAACAAAAAGCCCTAAAGGCAAAATAGAGATTATGATCCTTACAGCATTAAACTTCTTAGAGATCATTAGAAATGACAAAGTAGAAGTAAGTAAAAACCCTAAATATGCGGGATCATCCGCTTGAGACATTGTCAGTGCTAAAAGGTGATAATTAACTGCGATTAATGTAATTACCGCAGATAAATTATAATAACGTAATCTTAATAAATAAAATGCAATTAGCACCGGAATGATAAGAAGGAAATAATGGATAAAAGAGAAAGTATGGGTTTCAGGAGGTTCATTAAAATAGATTGAGACTGTTAGCAGTGTCGGGATCACAATCATACTCAATTGAGTGTAAAATGTAGTTCGGACCGGTCTTGCTTCGGATTCAGTCAAACCACTAGTGATTTTTTTACTTTGAAACCAATCTCGTATCGTATCATATATATCAGTTACCCTTTTCATTCCTTCATTCGCCTTCTTTCTATCCTTTCAAAAAATCGGTTCTGCTTCAAACGAACTCAAATAGTTCCGCCTAACGCGCGAGATCCTGTAACTGTTTCACCTTCTGATCCTTCTCAGGAGACTCATAGGCTTTCAAGGAGAAAGTATTCAGATTATACTCCTTAGTAGTATAGTTTTCCTTATTATAAGGACCAACTAACTCTTTATCAGGCTCAGTAGTTTTTGCTGCAAGGATCCTTCTCATTCCTTCTTCTCCTTGCCCGAACCAATCTGGATCTACAGCAAGATTTACCCTATGACCTCTCAATTGGGTCAAGGCATAAGGGCCCTCGTATCCACTTTCTCGGATCAATTTGCCGAAAAACAAAAATTCGACTTCTTGCCTTCCTGCATTCAATTTTCCATCGAAACTTGCCCAAGCTATTGGATCCCCATTTCCGGCATTCACAAGATTAGCTTCTAAATGATAGGTCCCAGCCTTGAATACGTTTACTCCAGTCTTTACGCTCAACGAGCCATCTCTTGGAACATCTAGAAAATATCCGCTCCATTCTGCAGGTTGGTAAGGAGAAGAGAAGAAGGAGGATAGGACTTTGCCCTGCTTCTTCTCCTTAGCGTATTCAAACTCTACCTCCAGGAACATATCTCCCCAATCCTTGTAGGTGGGCCTCCATTCGAATGTGAAAATATTATCCTTAGCATGAGCATCCCCATCTATACCCTTGTCATTTCCGTCGGGAGGAAGAGCCACAAATTTGTTTCCGTCGAATTCTTTCCAAAGTTTTACATTACGGATATTTAATGGGACTTTTTCAAAATTGCTCGTATTGAAACATTCCAAAGTGATATGAAGAGGGTCCTTCACACCTATCGCTGCCCATTGTAAAGGTTGTAATTTACAGGAGTACCCGTTTGGTTTTTTATCCTCAGGTTTATCCACCATTGCGATAGGAGAAAGTTGGATAAAATAAGGGTTCGTGAGATCTTCGTTGAACTTGCTCAAAGGCCTTGAGTTAGGCGGATATTCCGACCATTCTAAATAATCTTTTAAAATTTTTTCCGGAGGAATAGACTCATCCAAACTTTCCAAAAAATTTGGATTCTCCGATGCAGAACTACCACCTGGTGGACTTCCTTTCGCCATCCATTCTGCTTTTGCTTTTTTCTCTTCTTCTGATAAAAACCAACCGTTCTCTTCAGCTTCATCCCTTAATAGATAGAAAACCAAGGCAGCCGCTATAGCAATGCCAAGGTAGATAAAAATTTTTTTTTGACTCATCTCTAATTTTTCAATGCCCAGTACAGGCTCACCTATATATGAAATGCGAGACCATTCTCAACCTTTATTTTAAGAATCCCTAAAGAAGAAATTCGCTAACCCTTTTGGACTAATTTTATTAGAACGAATTCTTTTAGGTCTTATTATTTGATTTGGCAATCTTCTTATTTTCCACTTACAAATCTTGTAACAATTGTTTGGAAATAAATTGTAACTAACACTGCATGCTATTGTAGCGATTGCTATATATTATAATTTGATAATATGCTTATCTGTTTGTATTCATTTTTACATTCTACCCGTTATATTAAAAAAAGTCCAATCACTTGACTCAAAAAGCCGCTTACCCCATACTTGTAGACCGGGAAAATCAAAAGCTATGGTTTTGGTTTTCCCAAAAGATCGGAGAATAGAGAAGATGAAAAATTGGAAAAGTATGGTATTGGGATGTGTTTTCGCATCGTTATTTGTTGGCTCACTTTCTGCGCAAACCTATACGGTTTTCATTCACGGAAAGTCTGACAGCAACCACAACGGAGTGGGAACTACTGACGTGAATAATTATTGGGGAAGTGCACCGAACTCTGTGTCCGGAAGCAAAATTTTCGTTGGATACGACGGAACTTCTGACCCAAGAAATTATGGATCGGCAAGAGCTCAGACCAATATCACTACGGGCTTGAATACATATTGCAAGGGATCTAACTCCTGCAAGATCGTATGTCATAGCGCGGGTTGTTATGCGATTGAGTATTGGTTATCTAGCTTAGGTGGAACTACTTCTAGCAAAGGTTATAATGTAACTAAAGTTACTGCTTTAGCTTCTGCATCTGGTGGATCCGAACTTGCTTCTGCTCTGAATGGTATTACATTCGGATTTGGAGGTAACGCAATGGACAAATCCCTAATCGTTGGAACTGCTCGTGGAGCTTACAACCACAACAACACTGCAGGTATCACTGTATACCAAGTACCAGGTTATAAAGGTATGGCTGGTGCATCACTGATTCTTCCGGGCGAGGACGATTACGCAGTCGCTTTCCATTCTTCCTGTGCTTATAACAAGTCGGGCGGAGTTAGCGTTTGCCAATCTTCGTTGACTCAGAGCGAAGGTATTTGGCCGTTCAACTCGAACGTAACCTATACTCAGTTCCAAGGTCACACGAGAGCTCCTTCCGTAGGATCCTCAGGATTATACTTGAACCACAGTGAATTGAAAAACGAAGGCTGGAGATAATCCAATCCAAAGTAGCGCGTCGAAAAACCGGCGCGCTATCGTTTATGAAAATCTTAACCGTCTTACTCCCCTTATTAATATTCCACTGCTCACAAATCCAATGGAGACCCGCAAGCCTTGCGATCGAAAGAGGATGGTCCGAAACCGGCAAAAATATAATCCAAACAGAAGTGATCTATGAAGAAAAGGATGCGTGGAATCCTTTGAGTGGAACCACTCACAAAAAGAATTACAGAACTAAATTCAGAATTTATGAAATATCGGGAACCGGAAGTGATTCCGGAGATCCTCCGATATATTCTTACGAAATAGGCTCTTGGACATTGCCGGGATCTGTTTATTTTCATTCCGCAACGAATCGTTTATTTTGGATCCAAGGCGCAAATGATGAATACGGCGGGTCCATTCGTTTCCCTGCCGTTTGGTCCCCGAAAGGATTTCGATCCTTCGAACCTAAAAGTTTTCAGAGAGAAGACCAAACAATCTTTCAATTCGTACCTTCTCCGGACGGAGGAAAGGCCGCCATTATATTAGGAAAATTGAAATCGGATCTGGAGATCGAGTCCCCTGTGCTAATCATAGCGGATGTAAACGGACAATCTTCTTCTTATGATAGATCTTATTTTGAGTTCCCTTTGGCTAAATGGGAAGAAACTCCCGAGTTCAGAATCCGTTGGTCGGAAAATTCTAATCTTCTATACGTTCGAATAAAAGACCAAGTTTTTAAAACAGACGAAAAGACCAAAAAATTGGAAAATGCAAAAGAGTTTCCGGTTTGTTTTTATCCTGCTTCTAGTTTCGGACCTGTGGGGATCAGTCCGGGAGGAAGAGGTGGAGATTCGGATATCGCAAGAGATATGGAACCGCCACCGTTCAAACGTTACAAGGACAAACCCTTGGTCAAAAATTTAAATCAGACCAAGGATTGTAGCCAATAAAATCGGTTATTTTCCCGAAGCTTTAGCCTTTCTCATTTCTCTAATATATTCTATCACAGCAGGCATTACTGAAATGATAATGATAGCGAGAATTACGATCTTAAAGTTCCGTTGAACGAATTCCAAGTTGCCGAACTTATAACCGCCAAATAGGAAAATAGCGATCCAAACCACTCCGCCAACTATATTATACAAAATGAATTTAGTATAAGTCATACTCCCGATCCCTGCTACGAAAGGGGCGAATGTCCTGACGATAGGGATGAATCTTGCGATGATGATAGTCTTTCCACCGTATTCTTCATAGAATTGGTGAGCCTTCTCTAAATGTTTTTTATTCAGGAAGGGGACTTTCTCCTTTGCGAGAATTTTCTCTCCTGCCAAATGACCGATCGCATAATTGACTGTGTCTCCTAAGATCGCAGCAATAATGAGAAGCACAAGCAAGGTAGAAAGATCCAAACTTCCTCTGGCCGCAAATGCGCCTAAAGCAAAAAGTAAGCTATCTCCAGGAAGTATAGGAGTTACAACAAGGCCGGTTTCACAAAAGATGATCAAAAATAAGATCAAATAGATCCAAGTGCCATAAGCAATGATTAATGCATCCAAATGATTTTCAAGATGCAAGAAGAAGTCTAAAAGATATTTGATAGTTTCCAATTTAAGCTCCGAAGGTCAGATTCAAGGGTCCTTCGGGGAAGTCAAATGTTAGAGTGTACTTCCGGGAACAGACCTGCTTGATCTGGGCCTTGTTTATAAATTTTTGTGGGATAATTTAAACGGATTTTTTCGGAGGAAACTCCTCTTTTGTCGGGTCTAATCCTGGCATCAAATTCTACAGGATCACCTTGTTTCAGATTCTGTTTCCTAAAACGAAAAGAATAATAAAAGTCCTGAGCGTAGATCACCTTCCTGCCTGAAACCAGCAGTTTTATGTCTTTGATCAAGATCCTTGCTTTTTCCGGATTTGGATCTGTCGAAATAGATTCCACAACCCCTCTAAATCTGGTCCTGATTTTAGACAAGTTTTGGAGATCTTCTTCCATGCCTTCCATCCGTTAGGCCAATTCAAATCAAAAGTACAGTTTCGTACATTCGTTTTTCATTGTCGCCCATTCCGATTCTTAAAGATCCGGAAACGTTCCCAATCCGAACATGGTCCAACAATACACAGGTCCTACGGAGATTTATATGACCAGGTTTCAATTATTAACAAAAAGTTTGAGTTTGTTTTCCCTTCTTTCCCTGAGCTTGCTCGCGGGAACGGGTTGTTATACGAATATTCGTCCAGGAGAGGCAGGACTCAGATATCACCCGTTGACAAGCGGGTTACAAAAGGACCTATTGACGAACGCAATTTATTTCTACGCTCCATGGAACGACGTAGTATTATACCAAACCCAATGGACTTCCTATAAGGAGAAGGTAGATGTACTTACCAGGGATGATTTGACCATTAATGTTGTTGCTGCAGTCATTCTTAGACCTGTCCCGGGAGAAATTTATAATCTTCAAATAGAAATAGGTCCGGATTATTACGAAAAGGTGGTACGTCCTCAGTTCAGGACATCCGTTCGTAACGCATTATCCGCTTATAGTATGATCAAAATTTCTAAGGAAACGCCTAAGGTATCTCAGGATATTCGCCAGGCCTTGGGGGAAAAGTTAAGAGGAAAACACGTAGAAATAGACGATGTGATCATAGACGATATAGAATATAGCCGCCCCATCCTGACTGCGATAGAAGGTAAACTTACTAAAGAGCAAGAACAGGAACAGATGAAGTTCGAGATCAATATAGCGAAGAAGGACGCGGAAATCACAGTGATCCACGCAGAAGCTAAAGCAAAATCCACAGTGATTGAAGCGGAAGGAACTGCACAGGCAACTGTAATCGAAGCGCAGGCAAGAGCTAAAGCACAAAAGATGATCGCTGCACAATTGACAAAACAATATATCCAGCTAAAGGCTTTCGAAAATCCTAATACAAAACTTTTATTTGTGCCTACTGGAAAAGATTCCCTTCCTATGATCATAAATACTCCATCGGATGGTCCTAAATCGATCGATCTTCCTCCGGCAGGAGATAAATAAGGAAGAAGGTCCGTTCTTTTCAAAAATTGCGCGTGCTGAATAAAATTTGGGAAACGGTTCTGCATGAACCTTTCCCAATTCAGCGAAGCCCAACAAGAGATCATACTAGATCGTTCCAGATTTTTACAAGTAATCGCCGCTGCAGGCTCAGGAAAGACCAGTACTTTAGTAGGAGTAGTTCAAAACGAACTTTCTCACGGTACAAGCGGAGAAGAAATACTCGTCTTAAGTTTCACCCGAAAAGCAGCAGGTGAGATCAGAGAAAGAATTAAAAAGAAAACTAATATAGATTCAGTAAGAGTTCACACATTTCATGCGTTCTGCTTAAGAGCCCTGATCAACTGGCATCCTGATTTTAAAAATAGAAGACCTTCTATCCTAACCAATTCCGAAAAGAATCTATTTTTTAGAGAATGGTTCCGTAAAGAATCGGATATCATCGGCGGAATTCCTTACGAACTTTTGATCGGAAATTCTACATTACCTTCTGACTTTCCTCAGACATGGAAAAGTCCCTTATTAGAAGATTACAAAACTTTCAAACGAAAAGAAGGAAAACTAGATCTGGATGATTTAGTCACTTTGTTCTTAGATTCTTTAGAAAACGGAGAATCTTGGACCGAAATTCCGAAAAAAAGTTTAAAAAGGATCTTAGTAGATGAATTCCAAGACACCGACCCGGAACAGCTTAGATTTCTGAAATTGCTCTCGGAACAGTCAAAAATTTTGGTGGTTGGAGATGACAGCCAGGGTATATATTCATTTAGAAAAGCAGACATATTCAATTTTTTGAATTTTCCGGAAATGTTCCAGCCTTGCACCCGAAAATTCCTGAATACGAATTACAGATCTTTGCCAAAAATCGTGGATACTTCTTCCATACCTATCTCTAAAAATAAGAATAAAATAGAGAAAAAGGTAATCGCACACCGCAAAGGAAAGGCGATCGTTTCTAGGATTAAAATAGATAAGATCCCGGAATTATTTACTTATTTGGGAGAATTGTATAAGCGAAGTGGAGGAGAGTTGAAAATATTATGCCGCTCCAATCATAGGATCAGAGAATATCTACGTGCCGGCGTTCCACCCGAGTTATTACTTACGATTCATTCTTCTAAAGGTTTAGAATTTCATACAGTGATTGTGGACTTGGCCGATGGCTGGAATCTCAGGAAAGATTCTCCCGAACAAATCAAAGAAGAAGAGCATAGAGTTCTATATGTCGGACTTTCCAGAGCTAAGGATTGTCTCATTATCTTAGGTAAAAAGACAGGTTCGGGCAGAGAAACCTCTGAAGACTTATTTTTCTCTTATTTTAAGAGAGAGGTACCAATCTTCAAATCTTGAATTGCAGAATTATTTTAAATCCTGATTTTTTTCTGCAACAAAGCGGAAACGATCCGCTCTCATCTAACAATCCGTAAATAAAACCTCCTATTATAGGAAATGTAGGATATAAGATGAAAAAGAATACAGAACTGAAAGAAACTCTTGGAAGTGTAAGGGAGATTATCTCCGATAGCAGCTTCGATAATCCCACTTATTTAGGGATCGCATATTTTATCCGGGATCTATTCTTCTTCTCGGTCACGATGTTCCTACTTTGGAATGTTGAAACTTGGTATTATCTGCCATTTCTATGGGTATTTGCGGGTTTAAGCATTGCTTCTCTTTTTATAATCGGGCATGATGCATGTCACGGAGCACTATTTAAAAGTGAAAGGCTTGCATATTGGATAGGACAGATCGCAATGCTTCCTTCATTGCATGCTTATAACCAATGGGGTTATGGACATAATAGGGTCCATCACGGCCATACAATCAAAATAAAAGGTGATTTCGTATGGCATCCTGTAACTCCGGAACAATATAAAAATTTTGGAATATTCAGGAAGACTTTCCATAGACTTTCTTGGTCCGCACTCGGAGGAGGGATCTATTATCTGGTAGAGATCTGGTTAAAAGGAATGGTCCTTTTTACAGCTCCGATGAAAGAAGCTCTCAGAGATAAATTACTTATGCTCATATTTGCATTCGGTTCTGCCGGTGCTGTTTTCTATTTCGGAGGAAATACTCCTACCGGATTTGATCTAGGATTAGGAGCATGGTTTTTTCTAAAGGTATGGCTTCTTCCTTTTATTTCTTGGAACTATTTTATCGGAGTTACCGTATATGTGCATCATATTCGTCCCGAAGTTCCTTGGAAAGAAGCGGACGATTGGACCCCTTTTTACGGGCAAATGAGAGGAACTGTAAATTATCATGTGCCTAAAATACTGAACTTCTTCATGCATAATATTTTCATTCATTCTCCTCATCATGTTCACATGAAAATCCCTTTCTATAAATTGGGCCAGGCTTTGGAAGAGATCAAAGTACATTATGGAGCTTACGTGGTAGAAAGAAAATCCGTTTGGAAAGACTATATCGAGTCCACATCCAAATGTAAACTTATGGATCCTGACACTAAAAGATGGATGACCTATTCCGAAGCATTCAACGATGAGGATGAGTCAGAGCCTGAATTAGAAGCAGCTACTTAAAAATTTCAATTTTAAACGATTGGGAATTGATTTTTAAGGGAAGCCAGTAAGTCTGATTTCCAGAATGAAATTTTTCCTGATCGAATTAGAATATTTAGTACCACTCGAAAAACTAGACCAAGCGGTCCCTGCTCATAGAGAGTTTTTACAAACCTTATATGATGTTGAGACCTTTCTTCTTTCCGGACCGAAAGAACCTAGAAATGGCGGAATGATCATCGCAAAATCCGTATCTCTAGAAAAGATCAGCGAATTAATGAAAGATGATCCGTTTGCAAAACTAGGTTATGCAAATTATAAATACACTGAGTTCCATCCGGTAAAACACCAGACATTCATAAAGGATTGGGTAGAAGGTTAAAGAAAAAAACCGCCTCCCGACCCCTTTCGGAGCACGGGAAGCGGGGAGCAAAGTGATTGGATGGGTGCTAGATAGTTACCAGAGCCGCATTCGCAAGCTCGTATCCGCCAGTTTGGTCCGGATGAAAATCTTTTTTAAAGTATAGAAGCGCTGCGCTGAAAAGTTGAGGATATAAGATCCTGCCGATCTTGCGTGCAGACTTCATGTCTTGGAAATATTTACGGAATCCTACTTTCTTATCAGTGAGTAAGAACCAATGTTGTAGGCTTAAAGCATATCCCCAGAACATGAAGGATGCTACGATGAATCCCATGATCCTTAGGAAATGACTTTTAGAAACAGTTTGGAGAACATCATACGCAACAGACTTATGCTCAATCTCTTCGCAAGCATGCCAAAGAAGTAGGCTTCTCATCTCGCCGTATGCATCATCGTGAAAATTATGGCGGATAGAAATTTCAGCCATACTAGCTGTATAATGTTCTAGACCCGCAGTTACCGCAAGTTTCAGTTTTTTACCGAAGAAAAATTCGAATACAGGTAAGAAGAAGCTGAAAGCAGTCCATTTATAAACCTTTTCCATAAGAGTAATCGGTCTTCCTTGGCCTTTTAAGATCTCTAGGATCTTTTCATGTTCTTTTCCATGTTGGACTTCTTGCCCGATAAAAGATTTCACTCTGGAAGAAAGGCCAGGATCTTTCACTTGGTCTGCAAATGCTTTCACACTCTTGATAAAAAATCTTTCTCCTTCCGGAAATAAGATATGATACGCATTCACTGTATGGGTCATGAATGCATTATTTGCGATATAATGATCCGGTAAATTTTCCAGACCTTCGAAATTCATCTTACGAACTGTAGGAGAATTCGCATCTATCGATTTTAAATTTTTATTCTTAGTTTGGATACTCATTGTATTCTCCTCTTAAATAGTTGCTAATGCAGCGTTTGCCAGATCGTAACCGCCGGTTTGGCTCGGATGGAAACCGGGTTTGAAGTATAGGAGTGCTAATTTTCCTACTTCAATAACGATCAATCTTGCGTAAGAGCCTGCAGAAATAAGGTCCGAAAAATATCTTTTGAATCCGATCTTAGGATCGGCAAAAATAAACATATGTTGTAGAGTAAATGCATAACCCCAAAACATAATAGAGGCTACGATAAACCCAAACGTTCTTAAAACATAACTTTTGGAAACTGTCTGAAGAACATCATACGCTACAGACTTATGCTCTATCTCTTCACACGCATGCCAAAGAAGTAGATTTCTCATTTCCCCTTCTGCTTGCTCGTGAAGTCCGAATCTTAAAGTAACTTCTCCCAAGGAAGCGGTATAATGTTCTAAACCTGCAGTTACTGCAAGTTTCAACTTTTTACCAAAGATAAATTCTAAAACAGGCCAGAAAAATCCGTAAGCAGTCTTATTATAAAAATTCAGGATCTTAGAAACCGGACGCCCTTGTTTCGCCAACATATCCAGAGCTTTTTCATGCTCTTTCCCGTGTTGAACTTCTTGTCCGATAAAACCTTTAATACTATTTTGTAATGCAGGATCCTTCACTTGATCCGCAAAAGCTTTTACACTTTTAATAAAAAATCTTTCTCCTTCCGGAAAGATCACATGGTATGCATTCACCGTATGGGTCAGGAAGGAATTCCCTGCCACGTAATAATCTGATAATTGGTCCAACCCTTCGAAGTCCATCTTACGAACGCTTGGAGAATCGCCGTTGATCGGCTTAATATTCCGTTCTTTTTTTTCTGCCTTCACTGACATTTCTATCTCCCCTGTTTTTTTCGGGTTTCGTGAGACTTACTATAAACCTTTCCAAATCGATTCGCCTGCCGATCTCGGAAAACCCTTGCCGATTTCGAAATCAGCCAGAAAAAGAATAAGATTTCTTCCAGAAATCACTTTTTATAACGATTGTTTTGCTAAAAATCAGCGATTGAAAAAGCAAATTCCGGCAAAAACGGACCTTCTTCTTTTTCAAAAAATATGTGGAGAAGCTTTCTTTTAAAGAAGATGGAGACTTCTTCCTTGAGGCTTTGGAAATAACAAAGGCTTTACGCTGTGCTTTGAGCCTAAATACTGGCGATTACCGGGGGATTAGCTCAGCTGGTTAGAGCGCTACCTTGACATGGTAGAGGTCACTGGTTCGATCCCAGTATCTCCCAGGGTTTTATTCCCTTCCCCGCAATACTTCCGTTAAAAACAAAAAAGCCCCCGAAATCGGAGGCTTTTTGCATCTTAAGAAATATAAGAAAGGATCAGTCTTTTAAGAAAAGAGGAAGATTCGCAGGCATCTTGAATCCTGTTACACTTGCCAGGTCCTTTTTGATCTGCTCTCTTACCATTTTATCGTGTTCGACGAGTAGGGCTTCTCTCAGAGAATATTCTCCTGCTTTCAGGTCGACTTCTCCCACTGCAATGGATGTTCTATACCGAACTAAAGGAGATTCATCTTTTAAGAAAGCACACATATCGTAGAACTTCTGGTTCGCTATACGATTGATGTATACGATCGCGTTTAAGATCGCAACTTTCGCAAAAGGATTTTTTTCCTTATCGATCGCTGAGTTTAATTGGCCGAGAGTTTCCTTACGATTCAGATTTTTCAACCCGTCCGCTGCGGAAGCTCTTACGTAAAAATTCGGATGGTTTAAAGCATTTACGATCGCTTCTTGATTTTCCTTAGTATAAGGAAGAAGTCCCACATTTCGGATAATCTCTCCGGTAGCGATCACCATATTATAACCGTCTGGTGAACTGAATGCAGGATAATCCCCTTCCTGAACGGTAGCGGAGATCTTTTTAAATTCTTCCAACATTCCTGGCCCGGCAACATCGGACTCCATTGCTCCCAGTGCTTGGGCGATGGTGAATTTTAAAGTGGGGGAATTCTCTTCCGATTTAGGAACGTTCGGATTTCCCTTCAAGGCCTTCAAAAGAGGGCGAACCGCGAGCTTGCTGCTTACGAATTTTAGATAATCCGCAGCCTGGATCCTTTCTTCTAGGTTTCCACTCTGCAATTTTTCGACTTGGTCGTAAAACAATTGGTCCAACTTCTCATAAATCTGCTCTTTAGCAGAGAGTTGAGTAGTTAGTGATACTATGATTCCGAGGATTAGGATTCTTACGGTCGACATGGGTTCCCCCTATGTTGTTTATCGGATTTAATAAGTTCGATCTTAACTTTAGGAAGCCGCAAATCCCCTTATAAGGACTCGGATTCCTTGACTCTTTCCGCAATCTTGCGAATTTTCTCCGATAGATCCTCGACAGCCAATTCCTTTTCGCCGCCTTCTTCCAATTCTCGACCCACTTTTTTGAGGTCTTCCTGGATCTGTTCGCTGTTTTCACTGGCTCTTTGTGCCAAATGGGTGAGTAGGTCTTCGCGGTAACTTTTCACCTCTTCCAGTCGAAGTTCTCCCAAAGCTACCATACTCTGTAAGATCCTGTCCATTTTTTCCTTGGTAAGATAGGCGAGACCTATACCTCCCAGGACCAAACGGCCGAATAATGCGCTGATATCTTTGCCCGTTTCTCGGATCAGGGCTGAAAGCATATAATTGGAGAATTCTTCGTTTCTTTGACCCAAACTTACTTTAAGAAAGGTCTGGCCTAGGATTTTAGGGGTGATATCCTGACCGCTCATATTATCGATTACTTTAATCTCTTCGCCCGCGATGATCATCTCGGCGACATCTTCTAGAGTAATCGTTTTGCTGGTTTCGGGATCGTACAACCTTCTGTTTGCGTATCTTTTCAGAACTTTCATTCTTGGTTTTGCTCGTAATCAACGCTTTCAGGACAAGCCTGCAAACTTGTTTTTCTTTCCGATTCCCCTTTCTAGTTGCGGGTTTTCCGCAATGCACCAATTCTAGGATCGGATGAAAATCCCCAAGGTCAAGGAAAAAACCCTTCCTTTGCAAAGAGATGAACTTACTATCCGATGCCTTACTTCTGCACCGACTTAGCTCGGATGAACAAGAGTTCCTAGTCGCTTTGTTAAAGTGGAAAGGAATAGATCATCTTGAATGGGTAAGAAGTTCCGGATTCCCCTCTTCTACTAAAGAAGTTTTAGTTTGGAAGAAGGATGCAAGTCCCGAAGATATCCGTTCCGCTCATGATTGGTCCAGAGAAGTTTGCTTGATCGGAAGATTTGATACGGAAGGAAAAAACTCTTTCGTGAGAGCCGGAGCAACTCGTATCTATGATCTGAATTCATTTGCATTGGAAGAATTTCCATTCTTCAAATTTTCAAAACCTTTACATCCGGAGATGGTAGTACTTACCCAAAGTTCGGAACTTTTTTCCAAATACAGATCTCTGCTTAGAGCCTGCGGATCAAATGCACATTGGTGCAAGGATATATTAGGACTTCCTAATATACTAAAAGAAACCAAGCCGGGAGTTCTAGTATTGGATTCCGAATCTTTTTCAATTAGAGAACTTGTTCCTAAAATGAAAGGCCTTTTAGGAACTCCGTATTTTCCTCTTAGCTTTTGTCTGATCGATTTTAATAAAGAAAATGTGTACCAAAATTTGGCGACCGGTTTGAAAGATATCGCTAAGGCTTTTTTTGAACCTAAGGACCTTCTACTTTTTTTAAGAGATAGACTGGCCCTTGCCTCTCCTCCTAAAGATTCATTTTTCCAAGCGATCGATTGGTCCGGAAGCCCCAGAAATATCAGAGAATACGAGTTTCCTAATGTTCCGGACGGAATGTTAGAGAGAGCGGAAGCTGCCTATTTGTACAGGATCCGCCGTTTATTTTTATGGATGGGAGAAGGAGCAAATCGAGGAACTGAGATCTCTGCTTAAGCCCCGGTTTCCGATTGTAATTTATCGAAAACTTGCAAGAACAGATCTACAGGTTGTGCACCTGAAACCGCATACTTCTCATTAAAAATATAAAAAGGTACTCCGGTTACTCCCAACATTTTACCTTCATTTTCTTCCGTTTCTATTTGGGTAAGAAGAGAAGGATCTTTACGAACTTCTTCTAATTCGGATATTGGAACTCCAACTTGAGTGAGACTTTCTTGGATGATAGAATCATCGGAAAGATTTTTGCCTTCTGAAAAAAACTTTTGGAAGAATACTTCTGCGAGTTCCCCTTCTTTTCCGTAATTTCTGGCCTTACGAATGAGAGCGTGAAGTAAAAATGTATTCGGTTGATGGCCTTGTAAGATTTCACCAAACTGTATTCCGTCTTCTTTGGCGATATCGGAAACTCTTTGGGTCATCATTTTTACTCGATCCAAAGAACCGAATTTTCTGACCATATGTGCTTCTCTATCTTCTCCCTGTTCAGGAAGATCAGGATTTAATTGGAATGGTTTCCACTCGACGACAATCTTGTCTTCAGGGTGATTAGATTCCCAAGACTCGATTGCCTTCTCTAATCTTTTTTTACCTATATAACACCAAGGACAAACTACGTCCGAATAAATTGAGATACTAGTTTCCAATGCCTTCCCCTGTAATTCTTAGACTTACAAGGCCTGCGAAAATCGCATTCTTTTTTTGGGATAAGGAGACGAATTAATCTTCGTCTAGAAGTTCTGCCGCTTCTATCTCTTCCAGGCCCCTATTCGGAAATGCCTGCTCGTAGAATAATGCAGCAAATAGATCAAAGTCCTCGTCGGCAGGTAGATTTTTTTTCTCCCAGTATTCGTTCCTTCTTTTGATCAGGATAGAAATTGTCTCATCTTCTAAGGAGAATTCCTTTCCGCCTCTGTTCATTCTACGAATCAACCAATTTAGATTATGGATAAAAAAGTTTCCTGTGAATTCTAAAGTAGATAGAGAAGGTTCCCTTTTCATTAGATTTTCAGTATGGTAAAGTGGAACTCTTAAATAATAAGGATCTTTGGTTTGTTGGTATTGTTTGAATCCGTTGGAAATAGACTCAAAGAATGGCCAAGAGTTTGTATAGGAAGTTCGAATCAGTTTTTCCTTTTCAGGATGGAGCATTGCAATTTCCACAAGATCCACAAATTGATCATTCTTCAGAGCTTCTCTTAAAATAGAATCCATTGGAGCCGGTCTGGATTCAGAGTTTACAAGATAAACGTAAAGATATTTGATCTCATAGGCAAATCTGGATTCTCTTGGGATATAATATTCTATCCAAATAGGTTCTTTATAATAATTTACTAATTCTTCTTCAGGTAAGTCAGGCGTAACGCTAAGTGATTTTAACTTTTTAACGTCGTCTGTAATTACTTTTTGGCCGTGAACCCGAGTCCTGGAACGTTTGATCTGTTTCAGTTCCGTTTTGTTTAAAAGTGGTTTCGGTTTGTACGAGTCCATCGAATTGATTATCGGAAATTGGAGGGTTGAAATTCAAAGGTGGGAAGAAAGACTGATAATATTTAGGACGATCAGGACCATAAAATTCTTGCCCAGATCAGTCTTAGGAACATGCCCAAAGGGCTCATAATTCCGGATTCTGCGAATCTTACCTTTCCTTCTCCATCCAAAATATAAAAGCTAGGATAACCTCTGATCCCCCAATCTCTGAGTAACATCGGGTTTCCTACGATCACTGGAAAATCCACAGCTTGTTTTTCTAGATAATCTTTAAGAGCCGAAGAATTTTCTCCCTCTTCTACACTAATGAATGCATAATGATTTTCGTCTTTGAGTGTGGATGCATACCATTTGACCAAAGGAAGATTCGTATTACAAACTCCGCACCAAGTCGCCCAGAAATATACTACCGTGGTCTTACCTTTTATATTGGCTTTTTCGCCTATAGGAGTTCTGAATTCTTTTCCATCCAGACTCACTACAGGTTCAGTATCTAAGGCTCTAAACCAGGCTAGAAAAAAAGTCGCGGAAAGTAGAAGAGCCAATGCTCCTCCATACTGAAATCCCGACTTTACTCTTTTGTTCATGCCTTAGTTAGACCTAGACTATAACTGAAAAGGAAGACTTTGTCCGGAACCCGAATACATTATCCAAACTACGAGTAAAAGCCAAAGAAATCCCGCCACAAGGACACCCCAATCGGTTAAAATCGCCTTAGTAGGATTATGGCCCATGTTCTTGATATAGATAATGTACAAGGATCTAAAGATCGCATATACTACGATCGGGATCGTATACACCATTTTATCAGTGCCTAGATTCTCGATGGTATGAGTGCTAGTTACATACATAACATAGGTAACCAAGGTCATAGTGGCAACAATCCCCATCATCAAGTCTAGGAAGTTAACCGAATATTCTTCCAAGATCTTTCTGTGACCCTTGGCTCCTTCTTCCAAGATGATAAGCTCTCCTCTTCTTTTTCCAAAGCCCCAATAAAGAGCTAACATGAATGTGCAAAGAAGAAGCCAAGAAGAGAAACTCACTCCGACCACGATCGAACCTGCGATCGCTCTCACTACGAATCCAAAAGAAATGCTCATCACATCTAGGATGACCATATGTTTTAAGAAACGGCTATAAACTATATTGAAAATCAGATAACCGGCAACCCAGTAGAAGAAATCCGCCTGCAGTTTGAATGAAAACACCAGGGTTACAGAAAGTAAAATTGCTGTAAGTAGAAGTGCTATAGTAGGTGAGATCGCCCCGGAAGCTAGAGGCCTATGCTTTTTTTCCGGATGAAGTGCATCTTCTTTTCTGTCCAGAAAATCGTTTAGAACATATTGGCAACTTGCGGTGAGTGAAAATAGGAAGAACGCGTAAATCGCTCTTTCTACTGATTCCAGATCTCCTAATTTTTTACCGAATATGATCCCAGCAAATAGGATGATATTTTTAATCCATTGGTGGGGTCTTAAAAGTTTTATATAGGAAAATAACATTCTCTCTCCCGGTCAGTCCGCTTTAGGGGCCAGATTGATCTGAAATAGAAGGCTTGCAAGGGAATTTTGACTCTAAAATAGGAGGAGATTTCTCAGAATTTAGGGTAGGGATTATGGAAGAGACAAAAACAAAAAACTAATCTGAAAGGACTAAAATCGAAATCTTCAGTTTTTAATTTTAAGCTTTACGATTATTCATTGTTAGCTTATCAAATTTCCATTATGAACAGGAAAATCACATACAAGATCGTGGAAAGCAAGGACCCATTGACACAAGATGCATTCGATCCTTTAGGAGCTATAGGTTTTGAACTCATTTCAGTAGTTCATGATCTAAAATTGGATCGTTATATCTATTATTTCAAATTGGCGGAAGCTCACCAATTATCTTAAGGAAGAGATTATCCTACTTGGATTTTAACTCCATCGTCTTGCGCTCCTAAGGTCCCTAATCCGGAATGTCCGGTAAATGCAATCAGAAGAGTGAATACACCTACTCTTCCCACATACATAATACAAGGATATAAAAACTTTTCGACTCCAGTGATATACGGAGTTAATCCTTTTGTTAATCCTACAGTACCAAATGCAGACATGACTTCAAAAAATATTTCCTCTATTCCGTGTCTATGTCCGTTCGCGATCGTAATCACCAACATAAAGAATACGATGGATATCGTTGCTAAAAAATAGATCCGAGTGGAGATCGCGATCGAGTTTTTAGAAACTTCTTCTCCCATGATGGTCACTCTTGCTTGAGGACTGATCACGTTTCGTAAATACATTAATAGAATTACAAAGGTTGTGATCTTGATACCGCCTGCGGCTCCTTGAGGACCACCTCCCACGAACATCAAAGAACAAAGAAGAACGTAAGTCGGACTTCTCATCTCGGAAAGATCGAATGTATTAAATCCAGCAGTTCTAGAAGATACAGAAAGGAAGAAGGAATTGAATAATTTATCTACGAATCCTAATTTTCCGATGGTCTCTGGATTGTCCCATTCTGCTAAAAGGACCCCTATCCCGCCCACATGGACCAATATTAAAGTTCCATAAAGTAGAAGTTTCATCTGGATCCGATTTGCTTCTCCCTTAAGCGCCTTTCTATAAAGAGCGAGTCTTTCCTCTGCCCAGAAAGACATACGGATCAGGATGAGGTAGATCCAGGAAGGTTCTTTACCTTCTTCTAATGCTCTAGACATTAGATAGGTCTCCATGACCACTTCTACCCGATGCATTACGTTTCTAAATGCTTCGAGTAATGTTTTTTCAAAGAATAGGATAACTGGGAAGCCGATACCTCCCATCACTACTAAACTTTCTACCACTAAAAGAGCAAGTGGCTCTTTGGATAAAAATGAAAGATCGTCTACTATGGAAAATCCTGCGTTATTGAATGCAGAAACGGAAGTGAATAAACTTAAAAAAACTCGATTCGGGTCTCCCGGCAATCCGCTTAGATCTTCCGGCATTGCCCAATACAATAAAAATGCACCCAGTAACTCTATCGAAACGGATATATTCAAAATAGATAATAATATCCTTCGGACATAAGGAGCATTCTTGCTCTTTCCGTCTGCAGATTCGTGAGAGTCTATTGCCTCGAATACGAATGCAGCGATCCGAGTACTTCTGGAAAGTCCTCGCACCACCAAGATTCCAACAAGAACCGTGAACGTTATGATTCCCAATCCACCTATTTGGAATAAGAACATGATGATTACTTGGGTGGAGAATGCCAGCTCACTGATAGTAACAGTGGTCAAACCTGTAACACAGATGGAGGAAGCGGCAAGGTAGAAGGAATCGGCGTATGAGATCCTACCTTCTTCAGAAGCATAGACCATAAAAGATCCAACCAAGATCGCTCCCGCAAATGCTAGGCAAAGTATCCTTGCTACTGATAATAGCAAAAATGCCCTGGCAATTCGGTTTACGTTTCGTTTTAGGAACTTGTATGGGCTCATGTAGAAGGGAAAAACTGCCCTTCCAGAAACTATTTTGACCCCGGCAAACCCGGGCAATGAATTTCCTTGTCTTAGAAACAAACATGGATGGGTTCTGAAATCAGAATGAAACTGTGATCTATATTTTATCTAAGAACAGGTTATACGAGCCCGGATCGGCAATCTATTCTTGGAAACGATCTTTACAAACGCGGCCCTTTCCGAAAATTGGTAAGAATTAGGGTTCCTTTACCTAGGGAACCCAGTCAGATTAGTATCCATATAAAATTTTTATTCTGCTCTGCTAAAGGGCTTCAATAGGATTTTCCGTGGAACTTTTAAAGAGGACTAAATGAGCACTGCAGTTGCGGACTTCAAACCCACCGAAAAACTCCTAAAAACTAGGAACATCGGTATTTCCGCCCATATCGATTCAGGGAAAACCACCCTGACCGAGAGGATTCTATTCTATACTAACCGTATCCATGCGATCCACGAAGTTCGTGGTAAAGATGGAGTCGGTGCGAAAATGGACAGTATGGAATTGGAGCGCGAGAGAGGGATTACTATCCAATCCGCAGCTACCTACTGCCAGTGGAAAGACTATACTATCAATATCATTGATACTCCGGGCCACGTGGACTTTACCGTTGAGGTAGAGCGTTCCCTACGGGTTCTGGATTCCGCTATCTTAGTTCTTTGCGGAGTTTCCGGAGTTCAATCTCAGTCCATCACTGTGGACAGACAGATGCGCCGTTATAACGTTCCTCGTGTTGCTTTTATTAATAAGCTAGACCGTACTGGAGCGAACCCTTTCCGCGTGATCGATCAATTACGCGAGAAGTTAAAGCATAACGCTGTTCCAGTTCAAATTCCAATCGGTCTCGAAGGAGATTTAGTTGGGATCGTAGACTTAGTGACTATGAAAGCCGTTTATTTCGAAGGAAAAGACGGAATGGAAATCACTGAGAAAGAGATTCCTGCTGAATTACAAGAACTTGCTAATAAGAAGAGAGAAGAACTCTTAGATGCAGCTTCTATGTTCTCAGACGAATTGACTGAAGCTATGCTAGAAGGAGAACCTACAGTAGAGCAAATCAAAACTGCGATCCGCAATGGAGCGATCTCTTTGAAACTGACCCCAGTTTTTATGGGTTCTGCTTTCAAGAACAAAGGAGTTCAAAAACTTCTGGATGGAGTTTTGGATTACCTAGCTTCTCCTGTGGACGTTGTTAACTCCGCTTTGGACGTTAAAAACGAATCCGAAAAAGTAGTATTACCTTCTGATAAAGACAAACCACTCGTTTGCCTAGCGTTCAAACTTGAGGACGGACGTTACGGTCAGTTGACCTATGTTCGTGTTTACCAAGGAAAGATCCAGAAAGGTATGACCATCTACAACATGTCGAACAACAAGAAACATAACGTTGGTCGTCTATGTCGTATGCACTCAGACGAGATGGAAGATATCGACTACGCAGAAGCTGGTGATATCATCGCATTATTCGGTATCGATTGTGCTTCCGGGGATACTTTTACCGACGGAAAAATGAACGTTTCCATGGAATCCATGTTCGTTCCTGCTCCGGTAATCTCTCTTACAATCGAAGCTAAAGAATCTAAACACTTGAACAACCTTGCAAAAGCTCTCAACCGCTTTACCAAGGAAGATCCTACGTTCCAAACTCACGTAGACCAAGAATCCGGACAAACCATCATCAAAGGGATGGGAGAACTTCACCTCGAAGTTTATATCGAAAGGATGAAAAGGGAATACGGAGTGGAGCTGATCACTGGTGCTCCTCAAGTTGCGTATCGTGAAACTATCACAAGCCGCGCGGACTTCGACTATACCCATAAAAAACAAACGGGTGGTCAAGGTCAGTTCGGTCGTGTTGCGGGATTCATCGAGCCTATCCCATTGGAAGAAGATAAGAATTACGAATTCGTAAACAGTGTAGTGGGAGGAGCAATCCCTCGCGAATTTATCTCTTCTGTAGATAAAGGATTCAAGAGCTGTTTGGATCGTGGAAGTATGATCGGATTCCCTATCATCGGAGTAAAACTGACTATCAACGACGGTTCTTACCATGATGTGGACTCTTCCGATATGGCATTCCAGATCGCAGGACGCTATGCATTCCGCCAAGGTTTCAGCAAAGCAAATCCTCAGATCCTTGAGCCTATCATGAGAGTAGAAGTTGACGGTCCTGCGGAATTCCAAGGTCCAATCCTTGCTTCCCTGAACCAAAGACGAGGAATGATCCTAAACACCACCGAGCAAGACGGATATTGCAAAGTGGAAGCAGAAGTTCCTCTTTCCGATATGTTCGGATATTCTACTGTGATCCGTTCTTCTACCCAAGGAAAAGCGGAGTTCTCTATGGAATTCTCTCGTTACGCTCCTGTTCCAAGAAACGTAGCAGAAGAATTGATGAAAAAATACAAACCGAACTCCAAAGACGAAGATTGATCTTCCAAGAACATCCTTCTTTTTGGAAAAAAGGGAGCCAATCCGGCTCCCTTTTCTTTTTGGTGGGAAACAAAATTTGCCGATATTTTAGAGTATGCGGGAGTTCCATTTCATTCGTCTGATATGTTTCGGAATGATTTTCATTTCTTTTACTTCTCAAATTAATTCCGCAGGAACTCAATTAAAGATCCATATAGTCCAACCGAAAGAGACTGCATTTTCTATCTCCCAAAAGTACAAATTGGATTGGAGAATGCTCCTGGAGTGGAATGGCAAAAAAGAAAACGAAGGTTTGAAAGTGGGAGAAAAACTGAAAATCCCTCAAAACCTAGCCTATTCTTCTAAGATCGAAAAAAATCTACCTGAAGACGCGCCTTCTACCGGAAGTCCTAAGTTCCATTCTCCATTAAAAGTACTTCCGCCTGTTTCACTTCCTTATTCTAATCTTTCTTACTATCCGAATAAGGGAGTTCTGTTCAAGGCAAGCAGACATAAGGATGTACATCCGATCCGGTCCGGCAAAGTAGTTGTACTGGACCAAATGGACGGTTACCGGAAATATATTATTTTAGAGCATAAAGGCGGATATTCCAGCGTGTATGCAAATCTCAGATCCGTTTCCGTCAAAGAAGGCGAAACGGTAAAAGCGGGAGATTCCTTAGGTGAATTGGAAGAAGGTAAAGGACTCTATTTCCAGATCAACCAAGGCACCAAAGCTGTGGATCCGATCCCACTTTTGAAATACTGATCGCGGCTATTAAGTATATTAGGTTTTGCACATAAATGGAATGGGAAATCGTAAATTCTAAGGCCGTTACCCCTCAAGGAGTATTGGAGAATGCAACTATCCGTATCAAGGACGGAAGGATCTTTTCTATCTCCTCCGGGATCCCTAAAGATATTCTACCTATCCGTATCAATCTAAGAGGGAATTTCGTTTATCCAGGACTGATCAATGCTCATGACCATTTACTTGGGACTTATCTTCCTAAAGTCGGAACAAACCGTCCTTATTTGAATTGGCTTCCTTGGGACAATGATCTCAAATCTTCTGTAGTATATGCGGAAAGACAACAGCTCGAGCCTGAGCAACTATATCTATTAGGTTCTTATAAAAATCTGATCAGCGGTGTGACTTCCGTTTTGGATCATATTCCCCACTTCGTCCAAAAACCTTTTTTGGATAAATCTCCGGTCCGTATCCTGGAACGTTTTACTCTTTCTCATAGTATCTGCTCTTATTCCCTTGGTTGGGGAGATGGTCCTCAGATAGAATATGCCAGAGCAAAAGAAGGGAATCTTCCTTTCGTAACCCATATCTCCGAAGGATTCGATGATGAATCCAAAAACGCACTGAAAGAATTGAATTCTCTCGGCTGTTTAGGAGAAAACACAGTACTCGTTCATGGGATCGCTTTCGATACGGAAGATATCAAAACGGTTTCCAAAACAAAGGCAAACTTGGTCTGGTGCCCTGAATCTAATCTATTTATGTTCGGCAAAACGGCACCTATACGCGAGATCCTGGAAGCGGGGATCAACGTTAGTTTAGGTACGGATTCTCCTATGTCCGGGTCTATAAATATTTTCCAAGAGATCAAATCTGCCCGGGAATTTTTTACCAAAGAATTTGGAAAAGAATTGGATCCTAAAATTGTTTTTAAGATGGTCACTGAAAATCCCGCAAAGGCTCTTCGGGTAGAGAACGATTTGGGCAAATTGGAAGTCGGAAAAAAAGCGGATCTTTTAGTTCTTTCTTCCGAAAAAGAAGACGCCTACCAAACACTTTGCACTGCGGATCTCAAGTCCGTACGCTTGGTGGTGAAGGACGGGAAACCTTCCTACGGCGACCTTTCTTTGAAAGATTTTTTTGACGAAACAGGCGTGACAGGGCGCGAAATTAAGATCGCCGGAACCGATAAATACCTTGCAGGAGACCCCCTAGGGTTGCTAGAATCGGTCACCCGGGCCCTTGGTTACAAAAAGGATTTGGCATTTTTTCCTGTCGGGTGAGATTTAGAGAAGAAGGTAACGGTCTTGGCTGGGCCCATAATCCGAACTTATAAAGGCGGTTCTATTATTTACTTCGAGAAAGATCGATCGGAGGATATCTATGTCCTCAGACAAGGTCGAGTCGTTCTCACGTACACCGCGATCGATTCCGGTTACGAGGTAAAAGAAGACGTACGACTGGGAGAATTTTTCGGAGTCAAATCCGCATTGGGAAAATACCCTAGGGAAGAAACCGCTCAGGTTGTAGGCGGAGCAACTGTCTTAGTTTTCAAACTTTCAGACTTCGAAACATTCGTAGCCGAAAAAACTCATCTGATTTTAAAGATGATGAAGGTATTCTCCAGCCAATTGCGACTGGTTCACAAAAAATTAAGAGAGATCTTGGGCCAGGCAGAAGCTAGAAACCCTGCATTCGAGCTCATGAACGTCGCCGAAGTATTTTATAAGAATAACAACTTCGAACACGCAGCTTACGGATTCGGAAAATACTTGGAACATTATCCTAGCGGGCCTTATGCCGGAAGAGCCACCGAGCTACAAGATCTTGCGAGAAAGGGAACTCCCTACCCGATCAATATGCCTCCACTGGTTTACGATGCAGCTTCTACCAGGGCGCCTATGTCCCAGGAAAATCTGCAGAATATCATGAAGCCTGCTGCAGAAAAAACGAATCTGGGTGCTGGCACAGACAATACGATTACTTCTCTATATAATCGCGCTCATACATTCTTGAACGTAGGTAAATTCGAAGAAGCAGCCGGCATCTTCAAAGATCTGATGGTCCGTACTGATTTCAAATACGATAGTGAGAAGAAACTCGTGGACAATGCACTTTTCCAAATGGGTGTTTGTTTCCTAAAGCTGAACAATTTGGATACGGCAAGCAATACCTTCTCCGCTTATATTAAAAAACATCCATCCGGAGAATCAGTAAAAGAGTCTTTATTTCATTTGGCAGAGATCGCGGAACAACAAGGAGATCGTCAAAGGGCTGGAATGTTATTCGGCAAGGTAGCATTACTTCCTCCGGAAAGAGACAGTCTCTCTCAGAAGGCTCGCCAAAAAGCCAAGGAGCTCAGCGCCTAAATGGATTTAATGCTCGAGTCGATGTTCTCAAAGTTCGGAAAAACTTTCGAACCGAACCAGATCATATTCTGCGAAAACGAACCAGGAAACGATTTCTTTCTGATCCAAGCTGGAAAAGTAAAGATCACTAAAACTGTGGGGAATTCCATCAAGACCTTAGATATCTTAGAACAAGGAGATATTTTCGGAGAGATGGCGATCTTAGAAGAACAACCCAGAAGTGCGACCGCAATCGCAATCTCAGAAGTAAAAGTACTTAACTTCAATAGAGCAAACTTCGAACTATTGATGACCAAGAATCCGACTCTTGCACTCAAGATCCTCACAATATTCTCCGTCAGAATTTACGACGCAAAACGAAGATTACTCATTCTATTACTGGATGATATCATCGGAAAAGTAGCCGACGTATTCTTGATGTTGTATGAAAAGATGCATACTCACACAGAATTCAAAGAGGTCGTGCTCAACGTAACAGTGGAAGACGTGGCGGATTGGTGTGCCCAACCTGTGGGAGAAGTCCAGAAGGTAGTGAACCAATTCGCTAAAAGCGGTAAAATCGAGATATACTCGGACAAAATCGTAATTCACAATATTAACGACTTCCAGAGAATAGTCTCTCAGAAGCGCAAACCTTCTTAACAGAATACCGGCGTTCTAAAGATAAAGGTCCCGTAGCTCAGGTGGACAGAGCAGAAGTTTCCTAAACTTTTGGTCGGAGGTTCGAATCCTCTCGGGGCCACCATCAAACCATGGCAGATTCCCAAGACAACGTTCTGAACCTACTCAAAAAATCGGAAGAATTTCTAAAAAAGAAAAACATACCTTCCGCAAGATTGGATGCGGAGATATTACTCGCAGACCTACTCAAGATCCAAAGAGTTAAACTTTATATAGATTTCGAAAGACCTCTTTCCGCCTCTGAAAAAGACGAATACAGAGAAAGGATCGTCCAAAGATCCAAATTCAGGCCTACCGCTTATATCATAGGGAAGAAAGCATTTTTCGATTCAGAATTCCATGTAAACGAGTCAGTCCTTATCCCAAGACCGGAAACGGAAGAATTAGTCGCCTGGGTTTTAGAAGAATATCCAAACAAAGAAAACAGTTTAGAAATATTGGATCTTTGTTCAGGAAGCGGTTGTATAGGGATCAGCCTAGCCAAGGCCAGAAAAGAATGGAAAGTGTCCTTTACGGATGCTTCCGAATCTGCATTAGAGATTAACAAAAAGAATATTCAAGAAATCTTAAATACAGAGAGAAGTTTCGAACTCTATCACGGAGACCTGCTCTCCCCTATTCCGGACGAAACCAAATTCGATCTGATCGTCTCTAATCCCCCTTATATTCCCGAAGCGGATAAACCGACGATTATGCCTGATGTTGCAGATTATGAACCACATCTTGCATTATTCGTCGCTGATTTTCAAGGATTTCATACTAAGATATTAACTGAAGCAAAGACAAAACTAAAACAGGAAGGCAGATTGTATCTGGAAACTCATCCTAGATATTCCAACTGGTTAAAAGAAACTGCTCTTTCTCTCGGGTATTCCGGGGCAGATCTGAAAAAGGACCTTTCCGGAAGAGATAGTTTTGTTCGGTTGATATTATAGGATTCTTTTTAGAGAGCTAGGTGATCTCCCGGTTTTACCTGCTTCCTCCTGACGGGATACAAGACCTTCACTCCGAAATTGCCTTTAACTGCCCCCCAGGATCGAAAATTGTACATTCTATCCCTTTCGTTTTCAGAACAGGTTGTAAAAACAACTCATCCTCACTTAGAGTCCACGCTTTACGGATCTTCAGCTTATCAAGTGCCATTTCATAATGATTTCCGATAGTTACTCCAGTCTTACGCATTTGTATTTTTAAAATCCCGAGTATGACCTCTTTCCCATCCAGTCCAGGAGTAAAACATTGGGTGGTAACACGATTCAATAACTCTTCGTCTTTTTGAAGCACATCCATAGTAATCGCATGTAGGATTCTCCATTCAGTTATACTTTCCGAAATCTTATTTTTTCTTTCTAAAAAAGCGAAAATATGTTTTGGATCTGCTTGGTATAAATTTAAGAACAAACTTTCGTTTATAATATAAATTCGAATTAGTTTTAATGAATGAATGGGGTGATTATAAACTAGCCCAGTATATGAATTAGAACCTGGAGGTAAAAAATCCGGATGTTTAAAACTTAAATATCCTCCGAAAACCCATCCTTCCCCTTCTTCACTTTTGATCTTGTACCAATAATTTTCAAATCCGTCAATATGTGCCAATCTTTGGTCCTTCTCCAAGATCTTTACTTCTCCTTTGTATGGAACGGCCCCCATCTTTTCAGAAGAAAGTTTTGGAGCGGAACGTATCCTAAGTCCTGAGCCGGTATTTACGTATGCGGATTGGTAATTAGAAAAACATCCAAATAAGAATGTCGTGCAAAATGCTACAGTGAAGTATAATAGAAATCTAATCATAAGAAACACAGATTAGATATACTCATTTAGAATCATATCGTCTAACAAAAAACAAACGATATTAAGCTCCAAAATAAAAATGGGGTCGGTAAATCACCGACCCCGAAGCTAGTTTCGACTCGTATTGGGGAAGAATTAAATCGCTGAGCTTCCTCTTTCTCCAGTGCGGATACGGATCACATCTTCGAGAGGAAGAATTAAAATTTTTCCGTCTCCGATCTTTCCGTCACCGGTTTTGGCAGCTTTCAAGATTGCATCAACGGTTGGTTTAACGAACTCGTCGTTTACCGCGATTTCCAATCTTACTTTTCTTAGAAGGTTTACTTGGTATTCATGTCCACGAAATACTTCAGTTTTACCTTTTTGCTGCCCGTAGCCTTGCACGTCGCTTACGGTAAGTCTATAAATTTCATTCTTAGTAAGCTCCGCTTTAACCTCTTCCAGTTTATGGGGCTGGATAATTGCTACGATTAATTTCATATGCTCTCCTTTACTTAATGTATAAATTCAAAAGGTTATATAATATAACCTTTTTCTCCGTGAATCTCGGAATCGAGTCCAGCAATCTCTTTCTCTTCGGAAATCCTGAATCCGATCGTTTTGTCGATAATAAACACTAAGATCAAGGATACGACGATAGAGTAAGCACCAGTAGCTACAACACTGATAACCTGAACGATAATTTGGTCTCCGCGAGTAACTCCCTCAGGAATATATTGCGCAAGTGCGAATACACCTGTAAGGATCGCTCCGATAGCTCCACCAACGCCATGAATTCCGAAAGCGTCTAATGAGTCATCATAACCAAGTTTACCTTTCAGTAGGATAGCACCGTAACAAACAGGAGATACGATTACTCCCATAATCAACGCGCCAGTAGCGTCCACAAAACCTGCAGCAGGAGTGATCACAACCAGACCTGCAACGATCCCGGAAGCTGCTCCAAGAGCAGTAGCCTTTTTAGTATGAAGATATTCGATCAATAACCAAACAGCACCTGCAGTTGCAGGAGCGATTAAAGTTACAACGAAAGCTCTTGCAGCCTGACCATTTGTAGCAAGACCGGAACCTGCGTTAAATCCGAACCATCCGAACCATAGGAAACCCGCACCGATAAGTGTGTAGGTCAAGTTGTTTGGAGCGATAAGTGCAGGACCTTCTCCTTTACGTTTTCCTAATACGATTGCTGCAGCTAAACCTGCGATACCGGAGATCAAGTGAACCACTGTTCCACCTGCGAAATCCAGAGCGGTCTTTTTGAAAAGCCAACCGTTAGCGGACCATACCCAGTGTGCGACTGGATCGTAAACCAAGGTAGACCATGCGAGAATGAATACGATATAACCGGAAAGTTTCACTCTTTCTGCGATCGCACCGGAAATTAGAGCCGGAGTGATAAGCGCGAACATTCCTTGGAAAAGGAAGTGAATGTATTTCGGGATCGTTCCTTCCAAAGTTTCGTCGGTAATTCCATTCAACAAGAAGAGTTGAAAATCGCCGAAAAATGGACTATCGCCGGAAAAAGCTAAGCTGTATCCGAATAATGTCCACTGGATTGTGAGGACAAGAATCGCAACAAAGCTATGCATCATTGTTGAAAGAACGTTCTTAGATCTTACGATACCGCCGTAGAACAGCGCGAGTCCTGGGATCATGAAGAACACGAAAGTGGAAGCCACGATCATCCATGCGGTATCCCCTTTATCCAAAGTAGGGGCAGCAGGCGCGGCTGGTGCTGGTGTAGCGTCTTGACCCCAGATCAGTACTGGAGCGATTAAGATCAAGAGCGCGATAAGTTTTTGGGCAATTTTCATTTTCTCAAATCTCATCTCGAAAATATGTTTAATCCAAATAATGCAAGAAGAGTACCTGAGTTAAAAATTAGTTCAAAAAAAGATTAAAAAAACAGAATAGGAATCATAGAGGCCTGAAACGAGGTTTTCACTCAGAAAAAGGGTCCATTTTTTTATCTGAGGCAGATTTTTCCCTAGTTCAGGGTAAATATTGCCAGACCCAGCCTAGCAGTTTGCGTACTTATTAGGCAGATTTTTAGGGTCTGTCGGAAAAATAAAATTTTAGAAGTGAAAACTATACTTAGGTATCAATCTTCCGGAAGAAAATTACATCCGGAAGATTGCATAAGAAGGCTCAATACCTTTCGGAGAAAGGTCAGAATACAATGCCAAACCTAAAGCTTCCCTTGTACGAGCAGGATCTAGGACTCCATCGTCCCAAAGTCTTGCGGTCGAATAGATACAAGACGAACGATTATCATAATCTTCTAATATAGGTTTTTTAAACGCGGCCTGTTCCGTGTCGGAGAGTGATCTTCCTTCCTTCTCCAATTGTTCCTGCTTCACTGTGAGTAGAACATTTGCTGCTTGTTCTCCTCCCATGACTGAAATCCTAGCGTTCGGCCACATCCATAGGAATCTAGGTCCAAATGCACGGCCGCACATTCCGTAATTTCCGGCTCCGTATGAACCACCGATTACCACAGTGTATTTTGGAACTACAGAAGTGGAGACTGCGTTTACCATTTTTGCACCGTCTTTTGCGATACCTGAGTTCTCATACTTCTTCCCGACCATAAAACCGGTGATGTTTTGTAAGAAGAGTAAAGGGATCTCTCTTTGGTTGCAAAGTTGGATGAAATGGGCCGCCTTCAAAGAACTTTCAGAAAATAAAACTCCGTTGTTTGCGATAATACCTACTGTCTTTCCGTAAATATTCGCAAATCCCGTGACTATGGTAGTTCCATAATATTTTTTGAATTCTTGGAATCTGGAACCGTCCACCACTCTTGCGATAACTTCTCTTACATCATAAGGTTTACGGATATCCTTTTGAATGATCCCGTAAATTTCCTCAGAAGGATAAAGTGGTTCTTCGTATGATATTTGCTCTTCTAATTTTTTGGCTCTTGCTCCTAAACTAGAAACGATATGTCTAGCGATCTCAAGAGCGTGTGGGTCATTCTCCGCATAATGATCGGTAACCCCTGAGATCCTGCAATGGACATCGGCGCCGCCTAATTCTTCCGGAGTAACAATTTCTCCAGTGGCAGCTTTTACAAGAGGAGGTCCACCTAGGAAAATAGTACCGTTTCCTTTTACGATCACAGATTCGTCTGACATCGCAGGAATATATGCACCGCCTGCAGTACAACTTCCCATTACTACGGAGATCTGAGGGATCCCCATTCTAGAAAGATTTGCTTGGTTATAAAAGATTCTACCGAAATGCCATTTATCAGGAAAAACATCATCCTGCATCGGAAGGAATGCTCCACCCGAATCTACCAGATAAACACAAGGAAGACGATTCTCTAATGCAATCTCTTGGGCACGGATATGTTTTTTGACGGTGAGAGGATAATAGGTCCCTCCTTTTACAGTAGCATCGTTTGCAACGATCACACAAGGAGTTCCTGAAATTTTACCGATCCCGGTTACGATACCTGCAGAAGGAACATCATCCGCATAAACATTCTCCCCGGCTAAAGCAGAGAATTCTAAGAAAGGAGTATTTGGATCGATAAGTCCTTGTACCCTTTCTCTTGCGGTGAGTTTTCCTCTGCTCTTATGTTTCTGGATGGATTTTTCTCCTCCGCCTTGTCCGGCTTTTTGGAGAAGTTTACGTAAATTCGCGACCTTCTCTGAAAGGTCTTTGAAATTCTCTTTATATTCAGGGGAAGACGTACTAATACGCGATTCCAAAACTTCCATGGGGCCTCCGGTCCTTTTTTATTTCCGGACCTTGGTTTCGTATAAAATTCTAATAAGTTCTGATTCGGAATGAGAAAGTTCTCTGTTCCTTCTTGCCATGATCTTGCGTGAATCACGAAGAAATAGATCTAAGATATAAGGTTGTCCATCCGCCCATAAGAATGGCGGAAGATATCCACTCGCCTTGGACGAAACAACATTACATCCAAAATCAATCACAGTTCCTGTATTCAACATCACTCCGATACCTATCTTGGAAAAATCTCCAATGATAGAACCGAATTTGATGGAACCTGTTGTGATCTCGCTATGTTCTTCTCTGATCTTAACGACACCGTAGTTATTCTTTAGATCGGAGGTTGTGGATAATGCTCCTAGGTTAACCCAGCTTCCCACCACGGAATGTCCTAAGAACCCTTCGTGATGTTTATTCGTAAAATCTAATATAATACTATCGCCTACTTCTCCACCTATCCTGCATACATTCCCTATAGAAGTGTTTCCGGTGATACGAGCATTGTCTACATGAGTGCCCTGGCCTATGTAAAGGGGACCTTCTAAAAAGCTAAAAGAAGTCACTTTTGCATCCTTGTCTATGATCACAGGTCCTGAAGTTACATCTATGACTACACCAGGATAAATTTTAGCGGAAGGATGAATATGAACGTGTTTGGATTTTCCGACTACTTGGAAATCTCCGGACTTCACTTTGAGTTTGCGGGCCCATTTGCGTAGGTCCTTATGATTTTCCAAGTCCTGGTCTATGTTTTTGCCCACAGACTCCAAGGATTTCCACGGTAGGAATTCCTCAGGACGAATGATTAGGTCTACATCCTTACCATCGTATTCGGAAATCTTTGGATTTCTTTCGAAGAATGTTTTCTCGAAAGCAGGATTTGAATGAGAATACAGAATCTTAGAATCAGGATACTGCTCTTTTAAACGTTGGAGTGGAGTTAAAACCCCGTCTCGAATCTCGGAGAAAGATCGAATCCTGGTTAAGGCTCCCAAACCGGGAGGAGTTTCCCTCTCATCGATCCAAATTCTCTGAATTCTGCCCACTACACTACTCCACTGTGACGGACTTTGCTAGGTTTCTAGGTTGGTCCGGAGGACAACCCCTAGCCACGGCAGAATAATAGGCCAGAAGTTGGAGAGGAAGAACATTCAGGATCGGACTCAAAATTTCCGGACATTCCGGAACTTCAAAACAGTAGTCTGAAAGCTCTTTTGCCTCTTTATCTCCTTCAGTCACTATGGAGATCATGATTCCATTTCGGGCCTTGATTTCCTGGATATTGGAAAGCATTTTGCTATAAATTTCGGATTTGGTCGCGATACATACAACCGGCACTTCGTTTGTAATAAGTGCGATCGGTCCATGTTTGAATTCCCCACCCGCATAACCGGAAGCGTGGATATAAGAAACTTCTTTTAATTTCAGAGCCCCTTCTAACGCGACAGGATGATTGTAGGTCCTACCTAAGAATACAAAATCTTTGGTCTTAGTAAAATCCGCAGCCCAAGTTTCCAGGATATGAGCCTGAGCCAAAATCCTTTCCATTTTACCTGGCAGAAGTCGGATCTCTTCTAAAAGTGTCTTAAGTTCTTCGTCGGAAACGATCCATTTCAAACGAGCAACGTATAATGAAAAAAGAAGAAGGTTGATTACTTGTGCAGTGAATGCCTTTGTACTCGCAACCCCGATCTCAGGACCGGCATCTGTTCTAATAAATGAATCCGATTCTCTTGCAATTGTGGAGTTCACATTATTCACCAAAGAAAGAACTTTGATAAACTTCGCTTTTGCTTCCAATAGAGAAGCAAGAGTATCCGCAGTTTCTCCGGACTGAGAAATTCCTACGATAAGAGTGTCACCTTCGACCACAGGATTTCTATAACGGAACTCCGAAGAAGTTTCGGTATCCGTTTGAATTTTTGCGAAATTTTCCAGATAATGTTTTCCGAGCATACCTGCGTAATAGCTGGTTCCTGCTGCTTGGATGATGATACGGTTTACCTTGGACATCATTTCTCTAGAGATTGTACTCTCCGGAAATTCTATCTCTCCGGCTTCGCTGATACGAGATTGGATGATCCTACGGAAAATTCCGGGTTGTTCGTGGATCTCCTTGATCATATAATGAGGATAACCGCCTTTATCAACATCCTCAAATTTGATATCCTGAGCTTTGAATTCGAATTCTTTCTCAAGGCCATCAAATCCGAAGATCTTACATTCGGTTTTTGAAAAGTATCCCCATTCTTTAGAGTTAATATAATAAACTTCTCTACAGTTACGAGTTAATGGAGAAATATCGGAAGCAAGATAGTATTCTTCTTTTCCTCTTCCTAAAAGTAAAGGTGCTCCATCTTGCGCGAAATACACTCTGTCCGGTTCGTTATCGAATACAACTGCGATCGCCCATTTTCCATGAACTCTATTAAATAATTCTAAAAAAGCTTCCTTATTGGATAAGCCTCTTTTTCTGCTCTCCGCCAAAAGATTGGGAAGAACTTCCGTATCCGTCATACTATGGAATACGAAACCTTTTTGTTTGAGTTCTTGCTTGAGCTCGGAATAATTTTCTACAATTCCATTATGAACTACTGCTACAGTAGATTTGGAATCAGTATGAGGGTGAGCATTGATTTGGTTTGGTTCACCGTGAGTTGCCCAACGAGTATGACCAATTCCAACATTACCTCGAATCGGATGTTCCTTTAGGTAATTCTCCAGATCCTTAATTTTGCCTTTTTGTTTACGGACTTGGATCTCTCCTCTGTCCAGGACCGCGATCCCGGCCGAATCGTATCCACGATACTCCAAACCGATGAGCCCTACTATGAGTACGGATTCTACGTTCTTATCGCCAGCGTATCCTACGATTCCACACATATATTATGAATTCTCCATGATCTTTCCGGCTTTATTTAAAAGGGATTCCAGATCCTTTTTGGTTCTGGCCTCTCCAATCAACCGGAGGATCGGCTCGGTATTCGAAGGTCGAATATGTATCCAAGAGTCCTGGTTTGCTAAACGTAAACCGTCTCTCGAATCTTCTTTATATTCGGAGAAGGCGCTGCGAAACTTAGAATAAATCTGCTCCGTCTTCTGACCCGCGATCTTGTAGGCGATCTTGCGCATATGGACCGCAGGAAGACTACCTATCACAGTTTCAGCATCTTCCCCCTTTAGGGCAAGCAGATTCAGTATATGGGCCACCCCGGAAAGAGAGTCTCTTCCGAAAGAAGGGATCGCCGGATCAATGACTCCTCCGTTTCCTTCTCCGCCAAAAACCGACTTACGGTGTATCATTTCTGCCACAACGTTTGCTTCTCCCACCTTAGATCGATAAGTCGGAATTCCAACGGAGTCTGCGACCCAATCGTTCACAAAACTTGTGGAGAGGTTCACGGTGATAGATGCCTTTTTCGGAAGAGAATTAGAAGTAAGGTAGGACATAAAGCTAAGAGGAAGAGTTAATTCTTCTGAAATAGCTCCCTTTTTAGGAGATAAAACCACAAGTCTATCGGCGTCCGGGTCCAATGCAAAACCAATGTCTGCCTTGGATTTTTTGATCAGACGGGAAGATTGTTTAAGTGCATCGGGTGTAGGCTCCGGCGGGCGAGGAAATGTTCCATCAGGAGTACAATGCTGTAGAATGACCTTACAACCCAAGCGACTTAACAATTCCGGTAAAACGAAGCTTCCACCACCGTTAACTGCATCCAGAAATACCGTAAATTTTTTACGTTTGATCGCAGATATATTCACTCGAGCCAAAACGGAATCGATATGGGCTTGGATCCTGTCGGTCCCATCTTCCACATCCGTATTCGGTTTAAATTGGAAAGGTTTATAATCTTCTTTTCGGACAAGATCCAAAAGACCTTCTAAGTCTTCTGCATTCGTAAAAAAACCACCAGGGCCTATGAACTTAAATGCATTCCAGATAACCGGATTATGAGAAGCGGAGATCATGATCCCACCAGCAGCTCCCGACTGAGCCACCACTGCCTTAACAGTAGGAGTAGGAACAATCCCCAAACGGATCACATTTTTGCCCATTCCTAGCATGATACCGATCGCGATATTTTCTATATAAGCACCGCTTGGACGAGAATCTCTTCCAATGACTACAGTATTACCTTTGAGTCTGGACCCAAAGGCCATAAGTGAATGGAAAATGACGTCGGGACTTAATCCGGTGGGAATGATTCCTCGGATTCCGGACACTGAAACCATCAAATCCGGGTGTTGGAAGACCGGTTTTTGAGGATTTAGAGCCATGATTCCGAGGAATGTTTTTTAAATTGGGATGAGAACATGGGCGATGACAGGATCGAACTGCCGACATCCTCCTTGTAAGGGAGGCGCTCTCCCAGCTGAGCTAATCGCCCGTTATGAAAACGGTTATTATGCGGTTGCAGCCTGATTGATACGCAATGCCATCCGACTCTTTTTGCGGTCTGCATTTTTAGAGTGGATCAGGTTGGTTTTCGCAGCTTTGTCCAGAAGAGAAGAGTATTGTCCGAACAAAGATTTTAAGGAGTCTTTTTCTCCGTCTTGGAGCGCTTTTAGGATCTTTTTAGCTTGGGTCCTAAGGCGATTCCTGTTTTGAGAATTCGCCGCATTTCTGCGTTTCGTTCTACGGATATCTTTTTCTGAAGATTTAATATTCGCCAAGGATCTCTACTTCCTATTAAGGGATTGAGCCCAGATTTTCGTACCCAGGCAGCCTGTCAACGCGCTTTTACTTCTTTTGTTCGAATGGATGGGCGACTCGCTCGCTCTGCGAGCGATCACGCTCTCCGCTTCAATCCGCTACGCGGGATTTTCGCTGCGATCGTTGTCGCGTAAAGATCCGCCCAAGTCTCGGCGGATAAGAAGAAGGACCACTGTCCTCACTGAGGTCGACTTCGAATTTGACGATTGCGTTATTTGCACTTAAGTAACTAGTTTTGTAGCCGCCTTGTTAGAGTTCCAATAGCTATCGAAACTCGACACTACCTTAAACGAGGTATATCTGAAATAAATTTCCTAAACTAAGGTCCGGAAGAATTTTTTGCTTTGCTTGCACTTATTTTTATCTTATTTTTTTAATTCAGTAGATTGGAAATTAATTATCCGTCCTATTGGAAGATCCAGGGACGCCTCGCATGATATCAAGACAAGCACAAGACTATATCATTGTGAACTCGATCGATGAGATCGATCCCAATAAACTTTCTTTGGCCCAGTTGGGAACCAAGTATTTGGATAGGAACGGGAACCGTTACGCTGTTCGTTTCAATAAAGAAAGTAGAAAGGCGGAGATCATTCGTATCACTCTTCAAAAAGCTTCCGAGGCGGAAGCGAATAAGCCTAAATTAGGTAGAGTCAATCCTAAGGCTACATCCAACCCTTTAGATCTACAGAAATTATCCAATCTTCTTAAAAGTACAAAACATCCTAGTGCTGACTGGGTAGAGAACCTGGCAGAAAAAACAAAACATACTAAGCCAAGCTCTGCAAATTCGGAAAAACCTGCTTACACTCCTAATTCTCAAAAAGAATTAGATATTTCTCCTTCTGAAGGACCTGATCTATCCGCAAGAATGAGCTCGGTCCAAAACGATATATTCGATCTTTCGAAAGTTGACCTGAATATCTCGGATGCTGGGCTTTCTTCTAACGCAGGAAAAGAAGATATTCCGGTTTTTATAGAGAATATAGAAGCAGGCTCCAACAGAGAAACGAAATATATCGAAGATAGCGTTCAACAATTTCAGAAGATCAAGGATAGGATCGAATCCGTACTGAATAATATTCGAAATTCTAAAATTTTCGAAGCAACCGGAGATCCTTCTGAAAACAAAAACATGGTAGGGAACCTGGCAAGAGAATTCGATATAGAGTTCTTCCAAAAGTTGGATAAGATATTAAATTATCATAAAGAGCTGACTTCTTATCCTAGATCCGTCACCTATTATGTGGCAAAGTACGAGTCTCATCGTAAGCAGGCATTGCAGTCCAAAACTTCGGATCAGGAAAAATTAAAATTGGTGATCCGTTGGGAAATGCAGGAACTTCTATTAGATCTGACCAGAAAAGTCAAAAAAATGGTCCTGAACGCATTAAACGTCCTAAATACTAAAAACGAAAACCACCTGAAACAAGTAGCTTATAACCAACAACAGATGTATAAGGATGCCAGAAGCGCCTTATTATATTGTTCGGAAGATATAGGCGGACTACTTATCTCCTTGCAAAAATGGGCCGATAGCGAAGGATAGAAACCTTTTGCATGGCACTTAGCGATCAAGAGATAAAAACAATCGTAGAAAAACTCCGAACCGAATACCGGGAAGGGGCCAAACAAAGTCCTAAAATTTTCGACGCCAAAGGTTTCGAGGATCGTTATATCCAAACCCTAAAACATAGGGGAAACCTGGACAATTTCCTGAAAGACGAAGTCGACTTTTTGGAAAAGATCAAAACTAAACATAAAGAACTTACGGAAAGAAGGAACGCCTCCAAGGGAGAAACGATCAATCGTATCCTGGACGAACAAGAGGAAAAACTTTCCAAATACCAAAGGGTAGATTTCCATCCATTAGCCAGGCCGGAAATGAGATATTTTTACGGTGCTATGACTGCGTTTGCAGATACCGACCTTCCCGTTTTAATTCATATATTCAGAGGAACTCCCGAATATTCCGCCTTCCAAGATAGTATCTCCATGATCGAACGGGTGGGAGTTACTAAAAGAGGAATGCCTTCTCTCCGCATCTCCGAACATATTAAGGCATTATTAGATGCAAATGGGAACCAATCCACAATGGAAAGGGATTCCCAAAACATTCTGAAAGAAGTATGTATCGCACTCGCAGGACTCAGAAAGACCGCGCTGGAATGTGTGGAGAAAAACAGGGTCAGCGACAGAATGACCGTTCAAGTCAGCGATAGGGACTATCCGAAAGCTTCGGAAGCGTATAAGAATTTACTTTTCGGTATCGCATTGGAAAAAATAATCGTTAAAGCCGAAAATATCATCCGGGATTTCCGGATGAGCGACTTAGTCGGTCTGGACGCTAAATGAAACTTTCCATCGTAATTCCCTGTTATAACGAAAAACAGACCATCAAAAACATTTTAGAAACCGTAAAGAAAGTCCCTTATAAGGATAAAGAAATCATTCTTGTAGACGATTTTTCCACGGACGGAACGAGGGAACTCCTTCAAACCGCTCCTTTTAAGAAGTTGGTGGACCAACTCGTATTTCATGAGAAAAACCAGGGAAAAGGTGCTGCACTCCGCACAGGATTCAAAGCTGCCAAAGGTGATATAGTCATCGTTCAAGATGCGGACCTGGAATATGATCCGTTTGAAATTCCCGATGTGATCGATCCTATCTATAAAGGGAAAGCTGACGTGGTTTTCGGAAGCAGATTTATGGGAGGAAGAGCCCATAGAGTCGTATACTACTGGCATAGACTCGGAAATCTATTCTTGACCACTCTTTCCAATATGTTCACGAACATTAACCTGACTGATATGGAAACTTGTTATAAAGCATTCCGTAGAGAAGTCATCCAAGGAATCGATATTAAAGAGAATCGTTTCGGGTTCGAGCCTGAGATTACTGCAAAAATTTCCAAAATCCCGGACATTCGAATTTTCGAAGTAGGGATCTCCTATTATGGACGCACTTACGCAGAAGGTAAAAAGATAGGTTGGAAAGACGGATTTAGAGCCATCTATTGTATCCTAAGATACAATCTATTTTCTTAATATAACTTTCTGTTCTTTGGGAATTTCGTATTCTCGATATTCCCAAAGACCTTTCGTTTTCACTTCCTTCTCTTCCCAAGCATGACCAAATAGTTCCAGCCAGACAGGACGGATCGCCGCTTCTGCCAATACTTTCATTCTGTATTTATGCATTAGGATATTATTCGACTCGGGAAGTTTTGCAGCGTATTCCACCACAGCGTCAGAATAAGAAATAAATCCTACCCTCTCTCCAGGATGTTTTTTAGAAAGAAATGATACTATAGTATCCATTCCTTGTGCGGAAGTTTCATCATGAATACATAATACTCTCTTCTGGAAATAAGAAGGGCCGATAGATCCGCAAAGAACGTCATCCAAGAACAATAAACTTGAGGCTTGGGAGTCCTTGTAAATAGAACGGATCGCTTTGATCTCTTTAGAACTTCTTTGGTAATTTACAAATCCAGCCAAGGTCATTCCGAAAGAATAAATTATTAGAATGGAAAACGCTAAGTTTTTCCCGGATTTTCCCAGTTTCCATTCGGAAACCTCGGTTACTTCTTTCAAAACCAAAACGAATGGGATCAATGCGAGCCCAACATATCTTGGTCCCCAGTTCGAAACCCCATCGTTTGGCGCAAGGAATGCGATCAGTATAATAAATGCATAAGCGCTGATCCCTAAATGATAAAGGGAGGTTTGGATCTTTCCTTCTTTGACTTTTTTACCAAAAAAATAAAGCAAAGGAATAAGTATCGGTAAATAGATCAAAAGCCCCGGCATGGTATAGGTTCCGATTAGGATTGTGAATGCCCTAGAAAGAACTGTTCCTTGGTCTTCTCCAGTATTAAAATTTTGGAAATATCTTGGGCCGATCGGATGTTGATAATCCAGTGTATGAAATAAGAATAGTAGAAGTACAATAACTGAAAAAGATACGGAGAACCAGAAAGATTTTTTCCACCAATCCTTTCCGAAAGCGACCCAGCCGCTAGCCCAGAAGATCACAAAGAAGATCAAAACTTCTAATCTTAACCAAACACCAAGGCCTAGAACAATTCCTCCGATCAACTTATTGGAAATTTTATCTTCCGTCTTATAAAAGAAGGTAAGTCCTAATAATTCCAAAAGAAGAAGAGGAGGATGTTCCGAAAGTTCAGGTCCCATCAAAAAGATATACGTTCCAAAAAAAGTGAACGCTAACCAGAACCAGGAAAGATCCCAGAACCTTCTCAAAATATAAGCCGAGACAAGATTGAATATTCCCATCAAAATGGAAACGATTGGGACCCAACTGAAAACTAAAAAAGGCGCGATTAGAAGTGTGAGAAAGATCGGATATTGACCGATCATTCTATCTCCGATCTGGAAAACCATCGGTGCTTTCCAAAGAAAATAACTATAAGTCGGATCCAGATCGAGGGACGGATAGATTAAATTTTCGGTGCTAAAACCGGATTGGAACATGGAATAGGCTTGGTGGTATTTCAAAAACTGATCTGAAAAAAGTGCCTCCCAAGGTTTTAGTAAAATTAGGATCGCGAAATAAATTGCGCTAAATAGAAAGAATCCTTTTGAAATTCCAGTTGTTTTCATGATCGAAGGCAAACATCCCCCACCCCCTAATTTATGAAACGAATTCTTGCCGGTACAAACACGGAGCTTTCAGTTTTTCGAAATAAATTTTACATTTTTACTTGTAATTTCAATAATTACACCGGGAGATTCAGTCTAAAACCCAAACATTCTCAAAGGAGAAAATCACTCGTGAAAACGAAACTTTATCTGATCCCTAGCCTTCTGGTGCTTTTAACTTTCGGCAGCCTTCAAGCTGGAAATTTTAAATTAGATAACGCTCACACTGGCGTTGGCTTCAAGATCAAACACCTTACCATTTCTAACGTATCCGGAAGTTTTAAAGACTTCAGCGGAAAATTCGCTTATGACGAAGCTACCGGTACTCTTACTGATCTAGACGTAACTATCAAAGCTGCTTCCATTCACACTAACGATGAGAAAAGAGACGGACACTTGAAAGGAAAAGATTTCTTCAATGTAGACGATCATCCTTCTCTTACTTTCAAAGCTAAAAAAGCGACTGTGAAAAAAGGCGGAGTTTCTAAGATCCAAGGAGAATTAACTATCAAAGGAGTGACTAAACCAGTTACTTTAGAAGTTAAGTTCACAGGTTCTGCAAAAGACCCGTGGGGAAATACTCACCTAGGTTTCGAAGCAGAAACTAAAATCAAAAGAGCTGATTTTGATATCGCTTGGAACAAACCTTTAGAAAAAGGCGGACTTCTAATCGGAGAAGAAGTTTCTATCCGTATCGAAGGCGAAGCGCTTCCAGAATAATTTATATTCTCCTATCGGGGCTTTCGAAAGAAGGTCCCGATATTTCTAATCCTCTCTCATATTCTTTCCTTTCTTCTTTTTTTACGTAACCTTCTCCCACCAAGATCGAAATGAAAACGGATCGAATGATTTAAATTTGATCTCTATTAAATCACTGGAAAAACGAAAGTATGAACGAACTGACTAAAAGTATGATCATCGGAGCCGCTCTTACCGGCTTATTTGCTACCGGAGCGATTGCGGAAAAAAAAGAAGCAAAGGTAGAAGAACCGAAGGGAGAATGTTACGGAATCAATTCTTGTAAAGGCACTGGAGATTGTGGCGGAAAAGGACATAGCTGTGCCGGAAAAAACTCCTGCAAAGGAGAAGGTTGGATCTCCCTCACAAAAAAAGAATGTGAATCAAAGAAAGGGACATTTAAGAGCTAATACTCAGTATTAAACGATTTATCGTCATCCTCGAAAGGAACTCGGAAATAGCCCCCAATCCTTTCGGGGGATTTCCGGAAATTTCCAAAGATTCCAAAATACTTTTTCCTTGGGCTAAGTATTTACCAAAAGAAAATTCCCATTCTCCGATTTCAGAAACGAATAGGTCAGATCCTTTTTTCCCTAAGACCAAATATTGTTTTCTCTCTTCCAAAAATTGAGATAAATCTTCCGAGTTTTCCGTTTTCCAAAGATCGTAGACTGGATAAGAATATTCTAAAAATCGAACTGACTCATGAAAGATAATATTCATATCTTCTGTTTCTTTTTGCGGAAGTGAATTTTGCAGATGATCTTCCGAGTTCTTAGATAGATGAAATATTCTAAAAACATTAAGTTCAAATTCTGCTATTTCTGCCAATACCGGATGTTCTGAAAAATTTTCCTTTAGGAAGTTCGGGAAATCCACCCCATAATTAGATATATTATAGGAATTAGATGGATGATCTTCTATAAAGGCCTTTGCGGTCTCGAAAAAATCCTCGTCTCCTAGGATTTTCCAAACTGTTTCGTATTTTTCTCCCAAGGCTTCCGTAAATCTGGCGAGATAACCGTTTTGGTAGACTGCAATCGCGGAGTTAGCATCCAATTTTCCGCCGGGCAAGATCTGATCCGACAAAAGCGGACCTTCTTCTCTTTTTAAAAGAACGCTCGAAAAAATTTTTCTAAATTCTTCCGGTTTCATTTCGGCACAGATTCCAGAAGTGATTTTGCTTTGAGTGCTTCTTCTTCCATTTCCGGAAAACTTGGGATATCTTCGTCCCATTCCAATAGTATAGGAATTCCTTGGATCTTAGCGGCAAAAGAAGAGAATAGGTCCCAAACTTCTTTTGCAACCGGCCTGGAATGAGTATCGAATAAAAATTCTCCAGTATCAGTGTGACCGGCAAGATGGATCTGCCCCACATTCTCCCAAGGAATGGAATCCAAATACGTGTGTGCGGAAAATCCATGATTGATCGAATTCACATATATATTATTAATATCTAATAAAATCCCACAGCCGCTTTTTTGGGAAAGTTCCGAGATAAACTCCCACTCCGTCATTTCGCTCTGAGGGAAACTCAAATAGGTCGAAACATTCTCCAATAGGATCTTTCTGCCCAAGACCTCCTGGACCTGTAGAGCTCTTTCCACCGCAAATTTCAAGAATTCTTGAGTAAAAGGAAAAGGTAAAAGATCGTGCAGATAATTTCCGGATTGTTCAGTCCAGCAAAGATGATCCGAAACCAAGAACGGATCTATTCTTTGGATCAGTGCTTTCCATCGTTCTAGATATTTTTTATCGGGGAAAGTTCCGCCAAGTATAGATAAGGAAACTCCATGTAGTGCGACCGGAAAATTTTCGCGTATAAACTCCAACATTTCCAAGGGGCGACCTTGGGTATCCATATAATTTTCAGTAATCGCTTCGAACCAAGAAATTTTGACAGGTTCACCCTTTCTTAAATAAGGATAATGTTCTTTTCTAAGCCCTACTCCGATAGAAGACATATATTCTCCGATGTAACCTATTTCGATTCGATCCGAAGAAGGATACATGAACAAGTCGTATTTTTTACCGATCGTATTTTTACTTCTCTGGGACTGTTCCGGAAGACAACTAGCGGATCCTGTTTTCAAACAAGACGGAAAAGTCGCAATCAACGGTTATGATCCAGTCGCTTATTTTAAGGAATCCAAACCCAAAGAAGGAGATCCTAAATTCAGTTTTCGTTGGAAAGGAGCAGACTGGAGATTTTCTTCCGAAAAAAATTTGGAATCTTTTAAGAAGTCTCCAGAAAGTTTTGCTCCTCAATACGGAGGATATTGTGCTTATGCAATGAGAGATGGAGAAACTTATGAAACGGATCCTAAAGCTTGGAAAATTGTCTCCGGTAAATTATATCTGAACTATAACGAGAAGGTCCACGGTTTTTGGGAAAGAGATATACCGGGAAATATCGTAAAAGCTGATAACCAGTGGAAGGTTTTGCCTCTAATCCAAACAAATCCTTAATTAACGATTTTTCATTATTAAAAAATTATAAGAAGCGATGATCTTTTGTGTCATCTCCAGTCCGTCTTTGTTTACGTCCGGATGGTATTTTTTGATCATCTCTTTGTATTTATTTTTTAATTCCGTTTTTGTATATTCTTCCGAGAGTCCTAAAAATTCGCGATGTTCCCTTGTTTCCGCATCTTCATCCTCGTAAAACGATTTCGTAGAGAATTTTTTACGGAAATTGGATTTTTTCTTTTTAGTCTTTTCTCTTTCTTCTTCTCTGAATCTTCCGAAAATTTCGTAATATGCCCTATCTCTGTATTCGGAGGTAATTTGTCGGATAGGGAATAACTTGGTATTTAGGATTTGAAAGAAATAATTTCTTAAGAATACATCTGCTCCGTAATCTCCTGAAAAACCTTTTCTTTCCAGGAATTCGGTGATCCCATTATCCACTAATCTTTGTACATCGAATTTATCGTCGAAGTAGGAATCAAATGCGTCTTCAAATTTTTTGGTAGAAGATATGAGTAAGAGTAGAAGTTCCTTATCCAGATCATGCCTTTCCAATTTAGAAAGAACGATCTCTTTCAAATAAGCACGGAATTCATCCAGATAAGTGTCGTCGAAATACACTCCACCTTTTGCGAATTCGTAAGCGAGGCCTTCGATTTTTAGGACCTTCTCCAGTAATAAAATGAGAAGATCCGCGTTGTCCTGGGTAAATCCTTGGGAACCTTTGGAAGAATATTCTCTTTCTCCTCGGAGAGTATATAGAAGTTTAAAATAATCCTCTCGTCGGATCTCCAAAATTTCGATCAATTTTTCGGAGGAAATAAACCACTCACAATCATTACTCCCAGACTGTAATTCAAAGATTACGTCCTCTAAGGACGATTTGACCTGATCGAAACTACGGGCGTTCAAAGCAAGAACCTATACTTTAGACCCTCTGCCCGTAACCGAGTTTGTCTATTCATTTTCCCGAGAAAAAAGATTTGATCCGGGCCGCATAAAACGAGATTTTTCCCACATGTTACCCCTTCTCGCGGTTTTTGGTTGTTTCACTCTTTATTTTTTAGGTTATAAGTTCTACTCCGGATTTTTATCCAAATCCATCTTTCAACTCAAAGACACTGTGGGTGATACCCCGGCTCATAAGTTCAATGACGGTGTGGATTATCTTCCCACAAAGCCAGCAGTTTTATTCGGACACCATTATGCTTCCATCGCAGGACTCGCTCCCATCTTAGGACCTGCAGTCGCAGTGATCTGGGGCTGGTTACCTGCAATGCTTTGGGTGGTATTTGGAGGAATTTTCATAGGCTGTGTCCATGATTTCGGAGCAATCGTAGTTTCAGTCCGCAACCAAGGTAAATCGATCGGACAAGTTGCTCAGGATCTTTTAGGACCAAGAGCGAGAAGTTTATTTCATGCGATCATTTTTTTCTTAGTAGCATTGGCAATGGGTGTGTTCGTGATCGTTCTCGCAGAAATGTTCTCTGCGGATCCTAAATTAAAACAAGCACCCGTTACGCCTGTTCCACAAATTGAGCAAACACAAACTACTCCGAGCATAAAAGACCATGCGCATCCTTCGGATATTAGAGTCGAAACTCCTTCTTCTCCTATTAAGCTCAGAAGCCATTTTCCGGAAGCTGTAATTCCTACTGCAGGAATCATGGTGTTTGCCGTTTTAGTAGGTTGGCTTCATTATAAAAAAGGAATGAAGCTCGGACCTCTTACATTCGCTTCCGTAGCACTCACTTTGATAGTAATGGCACTCGGAATGAATGAATCCATTCTCAGCTGGACTGGTCTGAATGATATAGATAAATCTCCCGGGGTACCGATCTGGAAAATTATACTTCTTGCATATGCTTTTCTGGCTTCCGTAACTCCAGTTTGGCTACTTCTCCAAAGTAGAGACTATATCAATTCCTTCTTATTGTATTTAGGGATCATTGCTATCTATTTCGGTTTTGTTAAAGGAAGTATTTTCGGGGAATTTTCTTCCTTTAACGCTGAAGCAATCCGCACTGAAAAAGTGGATATGGATATTATTCCATTCGTGTTCATCACGATTGCCTGCGGAGCCGTTTCCGGTTTCCATGCTTTGGTAAGTTCAGGAACCACTGCAAAACAATTGGACAGGGAAATAGATGCAAGGGTAATAGGATACGGTGGAATGATAGGCGAGTCCCTTTTAGGTCTTACATCGGTTGTTGCCTGTACGATCGGATTCGCATCTGCAGGAGAATGGTCTTCGTTTTATAAATCCTGGTCCGGCATCCAAGGTTTAGCACCTTCTGTAGGAGCATATATCTACGGAACCGGAAGATTTATCTCTCAGTTAGGTTTTGACGAAGGTTTTGCTCAAGGTTTTATCGCACTTGTGGTAGTAAGTTTTGCTTTGACTTCTTTGGATTCAGCAACCAGATTATTAAGATATAATATAGAAGAGATCGCGGAAAGTTTCAATTCGGAAACGATCAAAAAAACTTTAGGGAATCGTTATGTTTCCAGTATTATCGCATGTGTTGCGATCGGATTTTTTGCATTCTTACAAATCGACCAAAACGGCAAAAAAACCACAGCGGGATTAGCACTTTGGAAACTGTTCGGGACCACAAATCAGCTACTTGCTGGACTTGCTTTACTTGTAATCACAATCTATCTATTGTATTCTAAGAAAAAGACCTGGATTAGTTTTATACCGATGATATTCGTATTAGGCGCTACACTCTGGGCAATGGTTATTAACTTCTACGATTTTATATTCTCCAAATCTCCTAGCTATTTACTCGCGACAGTTGGAGGAGTTTTGATTTTTCTAACCGTTTGGTTATTATTGGAAGCGATCCTGGCATGGAGAAGGTTTTCTAAAGCATGAAATTTTGCAGCGTTTGCGGTTCTGAAGTAGTCCAAAAAATTCCGGAAGGAGACAGTCTCACAAGATATGTTTGTGAAAACTGTGGGACCATACATTACCAAAATCCGAAGGTAATCGTTGGCACCATTCCTATCTGGGAAGGAAAAATACTACTCTGCAAACGTGCAATAGAACCTAGAAAGGGATACTGGACTCTGCCCGCCGGATTTTTAGAAAACAGAGAAACAGTGGAAGAAGGCGCCGCAAGAGAAACCTCGGAAGAAGCAAACGCTAAGATTGATATCGTTCGTCTTCATTCCGTGTACAGTATTCCTCATATCAGCCAAGTTTATATGTTCTTCTTAGCCAATTTAATCGATGGAATTTTTTCAGAAAGCCCCGAATCGGAAGAAGTAAAATTATTCACTCCCGAAGAAATACCTTGGGAAGAGATCGCATTTGCCTCGGTCACATTCGCATTAAAACGTTATACCGAAAAATCCGAGTCTTCTAATGCGGGAACTCATATGGGCTCGATCCGTAACAGAAAATTAGAGGATAAAACATAAGTGCATTTTTTCTCGGAAGGAATTTCCTAGTAGCATGTTCGGAAAATTTTTTCCTTTTTTAGGTATCCTGGGAGTTCTATTCTCTTCTTCGATTTCCGCAAATTCATTGATCAGTACTGAATCCGGCTCCTTCTCTCCGAACTGGGATGGCGTCTCCGATATTCTGAGATTCAAGATCCAAACTTCTTCTTTGCCAAAATTACAGGATTGGGAGCTAACGATCAGAAGTGCCTCAGGAGAAACCGTTCGAAAATTTGAGGCGGGAAAGATCCGCAAAAAAGGATTCACAATTTTTTCTGACGAAAACGAATTCGCATCAGAAGATATATATCTTCCTTCTATCCTGGAATGGGATGGGGAGAATGAGAACGGCACTCCAGTAGGTGACGGATACTATACTTATCAGTTATTTTTGCTGACCGCAAACAAAGAAAGGATACTCTCCGAAGAGTCTACATTCTATTTAGATGCAAGACCTCCAAAAGTAGAGGCAAATTGTAAAACCAAGTTATTATTAAGCGAAGACAGGAATTTATCTAAGGTCATCATACAACAAAAAACCTCCGGAGAATCCGCCGACATGTTCATCGGAGAATTTTTAGACTTCGAAGGTAGATCCTTAAAAGCTTATACTTGGAGAAATAGAGAAGTTCCTTACCAGCTCGTATGGGATGGAACCGATTCAAACGGCAGAATGGTACCTCCCGGTTTATATACATATAAACTCATAGGAAGAGATCCTGCTGGGAACGAATCCATAGATAAGATCGAAAATCTTACGGTCAAAAACGAGTCTTCCGGAGTAGATCTAAATGTAGAAGGAGATTTGTTTCCTTCCGACCCGAATAATCCTTTAAATCGTATTAAATTTAACTCATACGTTTCTTCTAAATTAAAATCCGATTCCTATGAATTGGAAATTTTTAAAAATGAAGCGAAAGAGGATAATATAGTCTTTTCCCAAAAATCATTGGGGGAACCTCCGACAGAACTGAACTGGGAACCGAAGAACAAAGAAAACAAACCTTTAGGTCCAGGAATATATTTCTATCGTCTAACGGTTTATAATAGATACGATAAGTATATAAGCATTCCTAAAAAATTCCAACTTTCGGATCAGAAGCCAAAATTCTCCTACGATGTTTCTCCAGGCGGATTTACACCTGATGGAGATTGGCAAAAAGATCTAGTCGAAATCCGTCTAAAATCCAAAGGACTTCCGATTGTGTCCTGGAAGATCAATATTATGGAGTCCTATTACGATGGGGACAAACAAGAAGAAAGGATCGTCCGTAGCTGGAATGGGACCGGGAACGGCCCGGACAAATTGATTTGGTACGGTTTAGACGATCAAGGAAGAAGGATAGGATCTCTTGCAGAACTTAGATTTGTTCTATCTTACAAAGACGTATTCGGCGGAGAAGAGGAATTAGAATTAGGGGATATCAAAACAGATATCTTAGTCGTAAAAGAAAAGGAAGGTTTTAGATTCTCCGTTCCAAATCGTATTTACGAGGACAAATGGTGGACATTACCTTCTAAACTAAAATCCGTCTTAAATAAATTCCCCGGATACAAGGCCGAGTTACAAATCCATACTTCTCATAGGGGAGACGACGAATATAATCTAAGAGCTTCCGAAGAGAAAGCGAAGAAGGTATTCCAATCTTTATTCGGAAAAGATTATGAATTCGGAAGATATAGATACAGGGGTTATGGGGAAACATTACCTTTGATCCCTGGGAACGGAGCTTATGAAGTGGACCGAAACGAAAGAGTGGATTTCTTCTTGAGCGTAGGAAAATAAAATGTGTACTTCTTTGATATATAGAGATCCGAGCAAAGGAATACTTGGAGTCGGGTTTAATAGAGACGAATCGATAAAAAGAAAACCTTCTCTTTTTCCTCAATTACTGGAATCAAATTCCGGAAAAGCAATCGCACCGATTGACGGAGAAGCAGGAGGCACTTGGATCGGAGTCACCCAAGCAGGAGAAATTGTCTGCTTAGTAAACTACTACGAAGCCACCTTAAAATTACTCCGCAATCCTGTAAGCAGAGGACTATTAGTTCGTTCCGTTCTTTTAGGAGAGAGAACTCCTGAGTCTTATACGAATTCAGAGTTGGAACAATATTATCCGTTCAAATTATTTAAGGTAAGCAAAGAGAAGACCGAAATTTTTATCTGGGACGGTAAAATTTACCAAACCGAAACTGACACGGAAACATTTGCAGTTTTCGGGAGTTCCTTCACACAAGGCCCGAAAGCCCAGGTTTCCAGAAGAGAAACCTTCAATAATAATTTTCGTCCATCTTCCCTTCCGAATGCCGCGGATTTTACGAACATAGCTAAGTCATTCTTATCTTCTCATCTACCGGAACAAGGCGCTCTATCGCCTTGTATGCATAGAAGGGACGCACATTCCGTCTCCAGAACGGTAATTGTTTTAGATGGATCTTCTGTTTATTTCTCTTATAAGAATTCTCAGCCTTGCGAAGAGGGTCCAGAAGAAGATTACAATTTCACTTTGACTGAATTTCGAACTTCTGCATGATTGTCGTATGGCGGGCACTAATTCCCTTTTCGACGATAAATACGAATACCGGGACCCTTCTCAACAGAAGAGGAAGAACGCTCGCGTCAAAATCACCATAGACGGTGATTTTATAGTCAAAGGTAAAACCCAAAGATTTCCAGTATTCATCGTTGATATAGGAACTGGAGGAGCAGGTCTCGAGACCCGCACTTCCGTTTTCGAAGGAGACAGGATTATCCTGTTTGGAAATATCAACGGCAAGAATATGGAACTCGAATCGGAAGTGATCCGAGTCTCCGGAAAAAAAGCAAACGTAATCTTCATCAGCCTTTCCGAAGAAGACAAAGATCTGATCCAAGACTTGATCCATAAAAAGTTCTTCGACAAAGACAAAAAGCCTCTATCCTGAAAAAAATCACCAACGCAGTCTGGGTCCTCTCTTTCATCAGTCTTTTCACTGATGTATCCAGCGAGATGTTGTATCCAATCATGCCTCTTTACTTAGAGAGCATTGGATTCTCTGTGGTTTTGATCGGAGTCTTAGAAGGATTTGCAGAAGCGATCGCAGGACTTAGCAAAGGATATTTTGGAAAACTTTCGGACCAAAACGGCAAGAGAGTTCCTTTCGTTCAGTTCGGATATTTATTAAGTGCAGTCTCAAAACCTATTATGGGATTTTTCACATTTCCTTTTTGGATCTTTTTATCCAGGACATTGGATCGATTGGGAAAAGGGATCAGAACAGGTGCAAGAGACGCATTACTTTCCGATGAAGCAACACCGGAAACCAAAGGTACGGTTTTCGGATTCCATCGTTCTATGGATACTTTGGGAGCAGTACTCGGGCCTACATTCGCTTTAATATTTTTACATTTTTATCCTCAAAATTATTCCGTTTTATTTTTTATATCGGCTATCCCAGGACTCTCCGCATTTCTGATCTCAGGTCTTTTAAGTGAAAAGAAAAAAGAAAAACTAGTAACAGAAGAGAAATCGAACTTTCTATCTCATTTTCTGTATTGGAAGAATGCACCAATTTCCTATAAAAAATTAGTAATAGGGCTTTTGGTCTTTGGACTAGTCAATAGTTCCGATCTTTTTCTTCTTTTGATGGTAAAAGCAAAAGGTTTAGAAGACTCTCAAGTGATTGGAATATACATATTTTATAATTTAGTGTATGCTTTATTTTCACTGCCGGCGGGAATTTTAGCGGATAAAATAGGACTCAAGCCCTCATTGGTTTTCGGCTTATTTGTATTTGCTTTTGTATACGGAGGAATGGCGTTTGCAGAAGACACAATTCACTTCTATTCCTTATTTTTTTTGTACGGGATCTACGCCGCTAGCACAGAAGGGATTTCCAAAGCATTAATCACAAATATTATCCCTAAAACGGATGCAGCTTCTGCGATAGGAACATTTGCAGGATTGAATAGTATTGCTGCCTTGATTGCAAGTAATCTTGGTGGGCTGATCTGGTTTTATTCGGGGCCTAAAAGTATGTTCCTTATTGCCGCTTTCGTTTCGATAACTGTTTCTTTTTATTTTATTCGTCTTTCACTTAAAAATTCCGAAAATTAGAAGGGGCTTATTCCCCTTCTAACTCTTCTAAGATCGGGCAATCCGGTCTATGATCTCCATGACAATGTTTTGCTAAATGAGTAAGAGTATCACACATGGATTGTAATTCCAAAATTTTAGCCTGCATTTCTTTTACATGAGTCATTGCAAGGGATTTGACCTGGGCACTTGCCCTAGATTTATTTTTCCAAAGTCCCAATAACTGTTTAATCTCAGGCAATGAAAATCCAAGACCTCTTGCTCTTTTGATAAATCTCAATGTATGAATATCTTTTTCTGAATACAGTCTATATCCTGAATCTGCACGAATTGGTTTAGAGACTAAACCAATGGATTCGTAATGCCTGACTAATTTTGGGTTTACCCCGGATAATTTAGCAACTTCTCCGATATTCATAAATTCATAACCTTCTAATAATTAGAAGGTTGGAAAATCTTATTTTTTTAAAAAAATAGGATTTTTTTTTGGATTTGGGTCTTGACCTTCCCACTATTGGAAGGTTGACAATAGTGTTATAGATCAAGGAGAATTAAAATGTACGAGATCAAATTATCGGGAATGACCTGCGATCATTGTGTGAGAACGGTATCTAAAACAATCCAATCTTTCGATTCAGAGTCTAAACCAGTGGTGGACCTAAACTCCCAGACTGCTCGTTTCGAAACCAAAAAGGATATCTCCTCTCTTCCCAAACTATTGGAAGAAGAAGGTTATCCAGTGGTTTCCATCAACCAGGAGTAAAAAAATGAACGCGGAAATTAGAGAAGAAGCCAAAACCTTCTCCCCTGAAGAAAAATCATCCGAGATCACTTTAGATCTTTTCGGAATGACCTGTGCCAATTGTGCAAGAAGGATAGAAATAGGATTAAACAAAGTCCCCGGCGTAGAAGAAGCTAGGGTCAATTTCGGAAGGGAAACTGCATTCGTAAGATTCAGCGAGTCTGTAAATTCTTCGGAATTATTTTCTAAAGTTGAGTCGCTAGGATATTCCGCAAAAGAGCATTCAGAGAATAATTATAAAGAAACGGAAGAACTACATAGAAAAGAAAGATCCAAATTAAGATTTAGATTTCTTATCTCTCTTCTATTCGCTTCCCCACTTTTCTATTCTATGGTGTCCCATTTTTCCTTTTTGGAATTCTTACCGAATCCGAAAGCCTTAATGCATCCTTGGATACAATTTGTATTGGCATTTCCAGTACAGTTCTGGATCGGATTTCCATTTTATAAAAGCGCATTCAGAGCGATCAAGAATGGAAGCGCAAACATGGACGTATTGGTTTCCTTAGGAACCTCCGCAGCATTCGGATATAGTTTTATACTTTCCATTTTGCAAGGTGTACAGCAAGGAGATCTGTTCTTCTCATCTTTCTGGGAAGAAGGCGCGCACATACATTCGCTTCCACCTTTATACTACGAAACATCCGCAGTATTACTTTGTTTTATACTCGCAGGAAAATGGATGGAAGCAGAGGCGAAAGGAAAAAGTTCTTCTGCAATCCAAACCTTACTGGAATTAAAATCTGAAACAGCTCGTATTAAAAAGGAAGAAGGTTGGTCTGAAATCCCCACTGAATACGTAAAAAAAGGGGATATCTTACAAGTCAGACCTGGAGAAAAATTTCCGGTAGATGCACTAGTCTTAGAAGGTTTTAGCTCCGTAGATGAATCCATGTTAACAGGAGAAAGTCTTCCGCTAGACAAAAAGAAAGACAGCCAAGTATTCGGCGGAACAGTCAACGGGAACGGAAATCTAATTGTACAAGCAACCTCCGTCGGCTCCGAAACGGTACTTGCATCCATTATCAAGACCGTCGAAGAAGCACAAAGCTCCAAGGCACCCATCCAGAAGATCGCGGATAAAATTTCCGCAGTATTTGTTCCTGCAGTGATCCTAATATCTTTGTTTAACTTTTTGTTATGGTTTTTCTTTTTAGAAGCAGGAGAATTAGGTTCCGCTCTTGAAAAATCAATCGCGATCTTAGTGATTGCCTGTCCTTGTGCATTAGGACTTGCTACTCCAATTTCAATCTTGGTCGGGACAGGAAAAGCAGCAAGCCTTGGGATTTTATTCAGAAACTCAGAAGTTTTAGAAACCACTGCTTCTCTAAATCTGATTGCATTTGATAAAACTGGAACAATCACCGAAGGAAATCCTTCCGTAACAGATTACAAATTTATAGGAGAAGAATCGGATCTACTCTCTTCTTCCGCATCCGTGGAATCTGCATCCTCTCATCCTTTAGGAAAGGCAATCGTTTCCTTTGTAAGATTAAAAGGCCACTCCGTTCTTTCTCCAGAAAATTTACAGACTGTTCCCGGACTTGGAATCACTGCTAAAGTAAACCAAAATAAAATTAAGATCGGAAAACTGGAATTTTTTGAAGATAAGGAAAGTTTACCTAAAGATTTATTAGAAGTTTCTAATTCTTGGGAGAAAGAAGGCAAAACAATAGTCTGGGCTAGATCAGAGAATGAGAAAAGTCCTACATGGATCATTTTCGCAATAGAAGATACAATCCGCCAAAATGCAAAATCTGCATTGGAGAAACTGGATTCTCTCGGAATTGAAACATTACTCTTAACCGGGGACCATGCTTCCGTAGCAGAAAATATCTCTTCTAAAGTCGGGATCAAAAATGTGTATGCTTCTCTTCTTCCAAAGGATAAAGCTGAGATACTTTCCAATCAGCAATCCAAAGGAAAAACGGTAGGGATGACCGGCGACGGTATCAATGACTCGCCTGCATTAGCTAAGGCGGATGTAGGATTTGCAATGGGCACAGGAACAGGAGTCGCAATCGAGACCGCAGGAGTAGTTTTGGTAAAAGGAGATCTGGAAAAAATTGCAGAAGCCATCCTAATCGCTAAGGCCACTACAGGAAATATCAGACAAAATTTTTTCTGGGCACTTGCTTATAACACTCTGGGGATCCCAATCGCAGCTGCAGGACTTTTAGCTCCTTGGATTGCAGGCGCTATGATGGCATTCAGCTCTGTTTCTGTGGTCCTAAATGCACTCCGACTTAAGAGAAAGGACATAAGACAAAAAATCGTTCAGTGAAATTTATCTTATAACGGGGTTCAATTTGGACCCCTCCTATTTCCGAAAATCCTAATATGGGATCGAAAAGATATCGAACATACATACTTCTTCTTTTCGCATTTATAGTCCTCCCTTTTGGACAGACAAAAGCTGACTTAGACAGTAATAGAGCTACTGCTCTAGTCCGAGTAGAAAGGGGGTTAAAACAAAACGAATTCCATCTAAAAGCGATTAACAGTACAATCTCTAATTACGGAACAGAAGAAGATAAAGCATTATTTCGTAGATGTTTACAACATCATATAGAGACATTCACCCTATACTTACAATTCGATCTTTCACACTCTTACGATGAGATGCGCCAAACCCAAAGATTATTGGTCATATTATATGGTAAGGCAGTAGAAGCTTCTGCCCTTAGCGTGAGAAGAGAATTGGATTTTTTATCCAAATATGCTCTAAGAACAAAAGATGCGGAAGCAAGGCATCATTTGGAAATGGGTTATAGGGAATATGGCGCCTCTAACCAGAAAAAAACAATCGCAGATAATACTAGGCCTTATCTACCTGGGATTAAAACCCAATACTTATACGAGGCTCTGAAATTATTAAAACAATCCAGAGAATACGTCATTCTTCTTTCTTTGAAATTTCTTTCCGACTTCGAACCGGATCTGCAAACCACAGAATTTGAAGAAATTTTTAATGAGATCAACCGCGCAATGTTCACCAAGGCGGACTATTATAATAGGATCCATTTCGATAATCATTTTCATATCTTCAATTCTCCGAACCTATACGAAGCCACTTGGGAGAATCCAGGCCTTCAAGAGTTGGAAAAAGCTTTGGGAGATATAGATCCGGCCAGTGATCGGGCGAGAAGAATGGCGAAACGCTCCGTTATCCCCTAAAAATTCAGGAAATTTCTTTCGTCCCCTTAAAACCAGGATTGACAGAGTATCCTCCGGAAGTTATCACCTTTCTTTGTGTCTGAACTAAGTTGTCCTAATTGCGGAGCCCCTGTCCCCATCATCAATAAGGCTTCCGTTTATGCGGTTTGCTCCAGTTGTAAAACTCTCTCTCTCAAAAAAGATGTAAATTTGGAAAAGATCGGCACCGCGGGAGAACTCGCAGACGATCATTCTATTATACAACTCGGGACCCAAGGGAATTATAACGGTACTCCTTTCAGAGTTATCGGAAGGATCCAACTTAAATTCGAGTTAGGCTTCTGGAACGAATGGCATCTCATGGAAGGAGATGGAAGTTCTGCCTGGTTAGGAGAAGCCCAAGGTTCCTATTATTATACAAAACTAAATGTTGGAGTTCAAACAGACAAGATCCCAACCTTAGAAGGCGAGGAAGACCCGATCGTAATCGCCTCCGGAAGAAGAGAAAGGATCACTCCGGGAGACAGTTTTTATTTAGGAGAAAACTGGACCCTAAAAGAGATCATGAAAGCTACCTGTATAGGTGGAGAAGGTGAACTCCCTATCGGATTCCAGACCGGATACGAAGCAGTCTTATTAGATCTTGCAAGCGAAGATGGAATGTTCGGAACCTTGGACTATTCGGAATCTCCTGCACTATTATTTTCCGGAAATTTTTCCGCATTAGAAGAATTAAACTTAACCGGGCTCAGGCAAGAAGAAGTAGCATATAACCAAACTCAGGTCCCTGCAAAGTCGATCGAATGTAAAGGTTGCGGAGCTTCTCTCAATCAATTTAGTCCCGATTTTTCCAAATCCTTGGCCTGCGAATATTGTGGTTCCGTAATGGATACTGAAAGTGATGATCTAAAAATCATCGCAAAGTTCGATCAAGTTTCCAGAGATAATGTACTTCTTCCTTTAGGAACTCCGATCAAGTTGCCTAATTTTCCCGAATCAAAAGTTATCGGAGTATTAAGAAAATCTACTGAAGTAGACGACGAGACTTATACCTGGACCGACTATCTTCTCCGATACAAAGGTGGATACGCTTGGCTGAATGAGAATGGGGATAACTGGACCTATTTCGAGCCACTTCCTGGAGTTCCAAAATGGGCGCCTGGATTAAAACGTGTTTTTCAGAAAAGATCTTATAAGTGGTTCGCTAATTCCGATGCCAATACTGATTTCGCATTGGGTGAATTCTACTGGAAAGTTTCCGCAGGGGAGAAGGCGCAGCTCGAAGATTTTATTTCTCCTCCTTATATGATCTCCTCTGAAAGAACCGATAAGGAACTTTTCTGGTCCAAAGGGGTATTTATTCCTTTTGATACGATGAAGTCTGCGATTCCTTTAGATACGGCTTCTAAATTAAGAAAACCTGAAATAGTCGGAGTATGCGAGCCGAATCCATTCAAGAACAGATTAAAACGAAATCTATGGACGGCAGTAGCTCTCACCGCAGTATTTTTTGTATTTCAAGTATACGGATGTATCAAGGCTAAAAACCAAGTAGTCTATCAGGGAAAATTCAAATACGTCCAAACCTCTGTGCCCAATACGGATATCGGGAGTGCTAATTTTAGAGATAATTCTTTCGTAACGGATGTATTCGAATTAAAAGGAGAATCAACTGAGAATGTGGAGATCCAGATCGAAGCTCCTAACTTGGACAATAAGTATCTATTCTTCTCGGCTGTTCTGATCAATGAAGACACGGATACAGCTTACGATACTTCTATCGAAACTAGCTACTATCATGGAGTGGACGATGGAGAATCTTGGTCAGAAGGTTCCAAATCAGATTCTAAATCTTTGGCGGAGATCCCTCCAGGAAGATATTATCTTAGATTAGAAAGCCAATCCGATTTTCCTGTGGGCTGGGGTTCAGAATACAGTGTGAAGGTAATAAGAGATGTGATGAGCCCTGCTCCATTCTTCTTATTTTCTATTTTTCTATGGCTTCCTTTGATTTACACTTTTTTCAGAAGTTATTCTTTCGAATCCAAAAGAGTTTAAGGATTTATTATGTGGAATTTTTTAAAAGGTCTTGTTTATCCTCTGTTCGCAGCCTCATTAGGCCTCGGATTTTTTTCGGAATATAGAAAAGGTGGAGCCACCACTGATTTCGAAGAAGTGAACCAGGTCCCTAAAACTGTTAGACAAAACCCTGGGATCTATCGTTCTCATTACGCTTGGTTTACCAGAAATTTCCCAGGGGGAAAATAAACTGCAGAGAGCCTTATTAATCTCCGTCTTAATACTTTCTTCCTGCGGTTTAGTATACGAGCTATTAGCAGGCACTGTGGCGAGTTACTTGCTCGGAGAAACAGTCACTCAGTTTTCCTTAGTAATAGGAGTATATCTATTCTCTATGGGAATCGGAAGTTGGCTTTCCCGCTACCTAATAGAAGATTTAATCCCTAAATTCCTAGATGTAGAACTCGCATTAGGATTATTAGGTGGATTCAGCGCGGCAATCTTGTTCTTAAGTTTCGGACAGACCAGAATATTCCAAATTCCGCTCTTTAGTATCGTAGTAGCGGTTGGAACGCTGGTAGGAATGGAGATACCTCTACTTCTTCGTATCCTAAAGAATAAATTAGGATTTCGTGATATGGTCTCCAAGGTGCTTAGTTTGGATTACGCAGGAGCGCTTTTGGCCTCCTTGGCATTTCCGATCTTCTTCGCTCCTAAATTAGGAATGGTGAGAACTTCTTTCTTTTTCGGATTACTCAATGCAGGAACCGCATTATGGGGAACATTCGTTCTTCCTCTATCTGAAAAACATAAAAACCTATTGAGAGCAAAATCCGCTCTTGTATTGACCCTACTCGGATTGGGATTCGCATTTTCAGAGATGATCACCTATTACAGTGAAGAAAATCTTTTTTCGGATGAGATCATCTACTCCAAACAAACAAATTTCCAAAAAATTATAGTTACAAGATATAAAAGTGAACTTAGACTTTTTCTGAATGGGCATCTACAATTCAGTTCCAGAGACGAGTATAGATACCATGAAACATTGGCGCATCCTGCACTTCTATCTCACCCAAACCCGAAAAGAGTTTTGGTTTTAGGAGGAGGAGATGGCTTAGCAGTAAGAGAAATTTTAAAGTATCCAAGCATAGAATCGATCACCTTGGTAGACTTGGATCCTGAGATGACACGTATCTTTTCGGAACAACCAGTTCTTATGGAGATCAACGGATCTAGTTTAAAAAACCCTAAAGTAAAAGTCCAAAACGCAGACGCTTTTTTATGGTTAGAAGAATCCAACTCAGTATTCGACGTGGTGCTGATAGATTTTCCGGATCCAAGCAACTTCTCCATTGGAAAGCTATACAGCACTGCGTTTTATAGAAGTTTAAAAAGAAGGCTAAACGAATTTTCAGTCGTGGAGATACAGTCCACTTCTCCTTTATTCGCAAGAATGTCTTTCTGGTGTGTAGAAGCCACTCTCAAGGAATCCGGTTTTAATACCAGGGCCCTACATGTATATGTTCCTTCCTTCGGAGAATGGGGATTTGTTTTGGGATCTATAGGTAAATTAGGAGGATACAGAAAAGATCTTCCTTCAGGATTAAAATTCCTGAATGAAACTGAACTCAAATCTATTTCTGAATTTCCGCAGGATATGTCCAGAGTACCGACTGAACCGAATCGATTGGATAACCAAAGCCTTGTGCGTTATTACGACCAAGAATGGAATCGTATCTTAGATTAAAAAAATCCCGAACTTCTACCTTCTTTTAGGTTCCCAAAATTTCAAAGTAGTAATGATTTTTATAAACCAGGATTCTTTCTTTAAAAAAGGAAAGGACTTCCCTAAACTTATAAAGACTTAAAAGTATAGGAAAAGAGGACTTTCTTAGATGAACCGTAAACTTAAAAATATCTGCATCGTTTTATTATTCTTACTAGGTGTTTCTGCTTCCTACGCACAATCCGGAACCACAGAAACCACGTTACACGATTTCATGGAAGATTACACTAAACCAGCTTCTAAAAAAGCTAAGAAAGGTGATAAGGCAGCTCTCGAAAAGATCTTAAAAGAGGTTCCAAACTGGGCCTTAGACGAACAAAAGACAAAATGGAAAGAGATCACTGACCAAGCTCTTGCATCAGGAGATTTGGAATCATCCTGCAAAAACTGTCATAAAGAATACAAAAAAGAATATAAGAAGAGCTATAGAAAACGCCCGATCCAAGTTTCTAACGAGCTAATCAGCTTTTTGAAAAACTCGAAGTAATTTCCTTAATTCCACTCTCATCGGGGATCGGCAAATAATCTAAGACGAGAAATGTTAAATCGTCTTCGAAATGTTTTCTGTTTCCCGTAAAATTTCTTACGGTTGCAAACAAATCCTCACCAAGTTTCTCTCCAGGCGATTGCATATGATCGCTTAACAATTTATAAAATCTCTGGAATCCGAAAATTTCCCCACTTTTACTTCTGGCTTCCGTGATCCCGTCGGTATATACGATCAAACGATCTCCAGGTTTCATCTGGAACTCCACAACGGAGTTTTTTAGATTCGGGTCCATTCCCATGATCCAGCCAGGTAAAAATATTTCCTTGGTCTCTCCGGATTCTTTATCTATAGCAACAATAGGAGGATGCCCCGCATTTGAATAAGTCACTTTTCCGTTCGCAGGATCGATTATAAGATAAGCTGCGGTGATAAAATGTTTTCCGTACTTACCGCTTAAGGATCTATTAATACTTCTTAAAACTTCTGCAGGATCTTCATTCTTTCTAGATTCAATCGAGAATGCCAACTTCACCATCGAAGAAATGATCGCAGCAGGTACACCATGGCCTGAAACATCGGATAAAAAGATACCCAACTTGCCAGATTCCAAATATTGGAAATCGTAGAAGTCACCTCCCACGGAACTTGCAAATTCTCCCCTTACGGAAAGTTTCAGATTTTTCACTTCAGGTAAACGATCAGGAAGAATGGACTCTTGTAGCTCTCTCGCAATCTTAAGTTCTTGTTCTATTTCGGTTAACTTTAATTGGCTTTCGTAATTTTCCAATCGAGCCTGCAAAGAATCTTTCTCTAATGTTTTGATCCTATCCGCCAAAGCAAAAGAAAGTAGAGTCATCTCCACCAAAGAACCGAATTGAGCGGACCAATGAGTGAGTTCGGTATCCTGAATAATGGACAGGTTCCTAAGAGCAGTGATCAAAACAAAAAGGATCAGGACGGACCATGCCAATAGGAAATAACGTGCAGGACGATATCCCCTTCTCAGACGGATCGCAGCAGAATAGATCACTAAAACTGCAGCCAGGAAAGGATACCAGGAAACTGCCCAAATCATCGGCCCGTAGATGCTGGAGAATAATGAGGCAATAAATCCAAAAATAGCAATCGCCGATAATATTAAGAAAGCATAATTCTTCCAACCGGTCTCTCTTTCCATATGCAAGAAGGAGCGAGTAAATAAAAGAGAAAATGCAACGGATAAGAAAGCAAACCCTGTCAGATAATCGTTCCAAGAAGTAGCCGGAGCAGGGATCAGATACTGTGCGCCGACTCCTGTCACTGCCATCTGCCAAAGTCCATAGAACAATAAGTATAGAACGTAGAAGAAATAACTGGAATCCTTCACCACAAAGGCAAGAAATCCGTTATACACCAACATGATCCCAATCGCCCCGAAAAAAATCCCCAAGAATAGATTCTCCATTTGGATATGGGCAGCGAATTCTTTAGGTGCCCAGGCTTGAAAATTCAAAACTAGGGATCTTCTGGTAGAAGCGTGGATTAAAAATTCTTCCTGCTTATTTGGAGGAGTTTCAATTAAGAATGCAGGTTGGATATAGGACATCCTCATGTCCCTGGAAAGTTCAGACCATACTAATCCTTGGGGTCCCCGTACTCTTTTAAAAACAGTAAGGTTTTCCATTCCCGGGTTATTCAAAACTAAATACCAGGAGATCGTTCCTTCTTTAGGAGGAGCTTGTATCTTGAACTTTATTAAAAACTGATCATCAGTGAAACTGTAAGATAAACTGTCCTTATCCATTCTGGTCCAGTCACCAATTTCTAAGTCAGTAGGAGTTTTCACTTCTCCAGGACGGATCTTTCGGATAAATGTAAATTTGTTTATGGGAGTTCCAGACATGGAACCGGAGATCGGAAAAACAGGAACATCTTCCTGAGAGTATAGGGAACCTATACCTAGGATGAGGATCAGCAGAATGAAGCTGATATTCCGAATTTTTCGGAAAATATTCACCAAAAATCTCCCTAACCGGGAAGACTTTTCGCCCCGGCCAATTTACAAATATAATGAAACTGTTCTTCGCTAACCGGCTGGATGGAAAGTCTACCACCCGGCTGCAAAAGGACCATCCCTTTTAGTTGCCCGTGGGATCTTAATTCTTCTAGCGAAATTGGGCGAGAAAATTTTTCCTTAAATTTCACATCCACCATGAACCAGGTCGGTTTTTGTGGATCACTTTTTGGATCATAATACTTATGTTTCTTATCAAAAGCGAAATGATCCGGGTAACCTTCTTTGACTACTTCCGCAAGCCCTGCCACATGAGGAGGTTTACAACTGCTATGGTAGAATAGGATAAGATCCTTTTTTTTGATCTCATCCCTTAGGTAATTTCTCGCTCCGTAACCTCTGACTCCCTCCCAAGGCGCTGTTTTGCCGGGAGAAGAAGCCAAAGTATCTATGGAAAAAACGTCAGGCTCGGTTTTAAAAAGCCAGAATTTCATTCAATGCCGGCAGAATAAGCTGGTTTGTTAGGAATTTCTCCTGACTTTTCCTTTTTGTTAGAACGTTCAGTTTTCTTTTTAGTTTCTTCATGAGAAGGATGAACGATCGCCATCAACTCGTCGTGAGAAACTGTTTCTTTTGCAAGAAGAGCCTTCGCAAGATTTTCGAACTTGGTGGAGTTCTTACGGACTAGTTCCCTTCCCTTATCCAGGCAGGTCTGAACAATCCCTCTGATCTCTTTGTCGATCATTGCTGCAAATTCTTCGCTATAAGCCTTATTGCTCTGGCCCATATCCCTTCCTAAGAAAGGACTCTCATGGCCGCTTCCGTAATTGATTGTACCCAGTTTTTCGGACATTCCCCAATCACAGACCATTCTTCTTGCGATATTGGTAGCTTGTTGGATATCATTGCTGGAGCCAGTAGAAGTCATTTTGAACTTAAATTCTTCTGCGATGAACCCGCCCATGCAAACTACAATTTGATCCAGCCAATACGCTTTAGTATGAATATGTTTATCTTCTGTAGGAAGAGATTGAGTAAGACCTAATGCTCTTCCTCTCGGAATGATGGTTACCTTATGAACAGGTTCTGTATAAGCGAGAAGTGTTCCTAAGATCGCGTGGCCTGCTTCGTGATATGCAATCACTTCTTTTTCCTTTTCGGAAATGAAGAAGGATCTACGCTCAGGGCCCATCATCACTTTGTCGCGTGCCTCTTCTAATTCTTCTTGAGTTACACGTTTTTTATTCTTACGTGCTGCAAGTAAAGCAGCCTCATTGATCAAGTTAGAAAGATCCGCACCTGTAAATCCAGGGGTTCCTCTTGCGATTGAATTCAAAGAAATATCACTTGTTAAAGGAACTTTTCTGGAATGCACTTTTAGGATCTGTTCTCTTCCTACTAAGTCAGGAAGATCTACCATCACTTGGCGGTCGAAACGTCCCGGTCTAAGTAACGCAGGATCTAAAACGTCAGCACGGTTAGTAGCTGCCATTACGATCACACCTTCGTTCTTCTCGAAACCATCCATCTCAACGAGCATTTGGTTCAGGGTCTGCTCTCTTTCGTCATGACCACCGCCCCATCCGGCTCCTCTCAATCTTCCCACTGCATCGATCTCATCTATAAAGATGATACATGGAGAATTTTTCTTACCTTGTTCGAACAAGTCGCGAACACGAGAAGCTCCCACACCCACGAACATCTCTACGAAGTCGGAACCGGAGATACTGAAGAATGGTACTCCAGCTTCTCCCGCAACCGCTCTAGCGAGTAAAGTTTTACCAGTTCCCGGAGGACCTACTAAAAGAACTCCGGTTGGGATCCTTGCACCCATTGCTTGGAATTTTTTAGGGTCTTTTAAGAATTCTATAATTTCGACCAATTCGGTTTTGGCTTCTTCACATCCTGCAACGTCCGCAAAACTTACCTTAACCTTTGGATCCACAGTCATCTTAGCTTTAGATTTTCCGAAAGAGAAAGCCTTGTTGCCGGTAGACTGAACTTGGCGCATAATAAAAAAGTAAAATACGAAAATACCAATTACTGCGATCAGAAGGAAGGAACTCAACATTCCGAATCCGTGTCCGTTCTCAGAAGGAACTACTTCCAGATCAATATTCGTTTTTCTTAAAGAAGAAAGGAATTCTTTGTCGATAGGAGCGATCCTGGTCTCGAAACGAACAGGGGCTTTTGCTGCTCCTTCTTCAAATGGTTCGTAACAACCCTTGATCATATCACCTTCCATGACTAACTTGTCACAGCCGGGGAAATTGGAGTCTGTGGTCTTAACCAGTTTGCCTTTCGGTTTGGAAGAAGCATCCGGTTCTACCATGTTCATAAATTGAGAGAACGGTAATATTCTAGGTTTGCCCAGAGCAGTTTGGATCTGCGGAACGAGAAGTGCTAATCCTAAGATTACTAAGATAAAAAGTATAAGTAATCTAAGACCTTTATTATTGTTATTCATGTGTAACTCCCAAGCTCCGCCATCTCTTCGGAGCCACATTATTCCCGTAGTTAGACTAAAGGAAACAGGCATTGGACCTGCCGGAATCGTAAACCGGATACTATTTGGAAACCGTTTCTAATGAAAAGGTTCCCCATTAATCAGAGTCCCTTTTTTTCCGGAAAAGTAAAGGATTTTTACAATCTGTATTTTTCGATCACGTCTTCAATATCGCCCAAACTGATGGAACGAATTGCAGCTTCCGCGTCGTTGATAATCTGGATCAAACTTAAGTTTTCTAAAGGTTGGAAATCTTCCTTCAAAAATCCGTCCAGATTTGTGCCGTCAAATTGGTCGTTACCGATCCCGATACGGATGCGGATAAAGTTTGGAGAACGTAAGGATTGGATCACTGATTTGATCCCGGGATTTTCATTCCCGTTAGCTCCCTTATCCACTACAATTTTACCCAAGGGTAAGGTTAAATCTTCGTGGATTACAAGAATATCCTGTACCTGAATTTTCAGGAAGGAAGCTATGTACAGAACGGACTCTCCCGATAGATCACTGAAGGTCTGAGGTTTTAATAATACAACCTCTTCTCCTTCGAAATCGCCTCGCCCGATCAAAGACTTTTTCTTTTTAGTCTTGATCTCAACGTTTATATTATTGGCGATCACATCTAAAATTTTGAAGCCGATATTAGCTCGGTTATTATTGTATTTGTCTCCGGGATTACCCAGTCCGACGATTAGCTTCATACAATAACGTACTCCAATTTTTTAGATCTCGGGACGGGGAAATTATTTCCCTTTTTTAGCTCCGGCTTTTGCTCCCGGCTTCGCTCCAGCTGCTTCCTTAGCTTCTGCTCTTTCTTGAGCAAGTAAAGCTTTGGTTTTTAGAACTGCTGCAACGATCGGATCTCCGTTCACTAAAATTTCCCAACTTGCAGGAACTTTTAAGTTACTAACTTTGATAAAATCGCCTACATCTAGATCGGTTACATCTAGAACCAGAGTTTCGAGTAGATCCTCAGGAACAGTTTTCACACGGATCTCATGGATCAAATGGTCGAACTGACCACCCATCTTAGAACCTTTTGCAGTTCCCTCGGTGCGAATTCCGATCTTAGTAACGATCTTCTTACCAGGCTCAACTTTGTAGAAGTCTACGTGGCGAATTCTGTCGATTTCAGGAAAACGTTGCACTTCTTTAACGAAAACTTTTTGGATCCCTTCTCCCTCTACTTCCAACTCGATTAGAGTGGACTGACGGATTCCGGAATGAACTAGTTTTTCAAGTTCTTTCTCGTTTACAGAACCGGATGCGGCATTTCCGCCTCCGATAATGTTAATAGGAACTTGTCCAGCTTCACGAAGACGATTGTTTACGTTCTTGCCGGTTTCAGTTCTTTTTTTAACAGCTAATTTGTGGCTCATTGTCTTTACCCTTGTTCTTATATAAATAGGTCGCTGACCGATTGATTGGTCGATATTCTCTGGATCGCAGCAGCAAATAACGGAGCTACTGAGAGAGTTTTTAACTTAGTGATTTTTTTGGATTCTGGGATCTCGATCGTATTCGACAATACAACCTCTGTAAAAGGAGTAGAGTTCAAACGATCGATAGCTTCTCCGGAAAGAACTCCATGAGTAGCCGCACAATACACTGACTTAGCTCCATTTTTCAAAAGAGCGTCGGCAGCTTTACAGATTGTGCCCGCAGTATCGATCATATCATCCAGAAGGATACAATTCTTACCTTCTATCTCACCGATCACGTTCATCACTTCGGAAACATTTGCTTTCGGTCTTCTCTTGTCTATGATCGCTAAAGTCGCGTTTACTTTTTTACCGAAAGATCTTGCTCTTTCCGCTCCACCTGAGTCAGGAGAAACGATGACTAGATCTTCGAACTTTTTGCTAAGAATATATTCTACTAGTACTGGACTAAAATGAAGATTATCGACAGGAACTTTGAAAAAACCTTGGATTTGATCCGCATGAAGATCCATTACGATCACTCTTGTAGGACCTAAAACTTCGATTAGATCAGCTACAACTCTTGCGGAGATTGGAACTCTCGGTTCCGCTTTTCTATCCTGGCGTCCATAACCGTAATAAGGAACAACTACCGAAATACTTTTTGCAGAAGCGCGTCTTAACGCGTCCATGATCAAAAGTAGTTCCATCAGGTTGTCGTTTGCAGGCGCAGAAGTAGATTGGATAATGAATACGTCTCTTCCTCTTACGTTCTCTTCTATCTTAACCGCAATCTCTCCGTCGGAAAATTTGCGAAGATTGATCTTACCAGGAGCTATTCCTAACTCTTGGCAAATTTCATTTGCGATCGTACGATTGGAAGATCCTGAAAAAACTGCGATATTAGAGCCGCTCATTGTGCCACCGCTCCATTTAAAACTGCCGCTAAGTTTTCCAAGTCTGCAGGAGAATTCACACCTTGGCTTTCTCCGCTGTTTTTAAGAATTACTGCGCCCAACTTTTTTCCTTCTTTTTTGTACAACTCTACTAGATCAGGAAGATAATATTCTCCCTGAGCATTGCTATTTCCGATTTTTCTAAGAGATTCGAAAAGAATTTCGGAACTGAAAACATAAGTTCCAGTGTTGATCTCGTTTATTTTTTTCTGTTCCGCATCTGCATCTTTTTCTTCAACGATTGCGGTTACTTCTCCGGAAGAATTACGAACTATCCTTCCGTAACCGGTAGGAATATCCACCTTTGCGGAAAGTAGAGTAGCGGAGAATCCATTTTGGACATGTGTGGAAAGGAGAGAACCGAAGGTATCCCCTGTGATCATTGGAACATCACCACAAGCTACAAGGATAGGGCCTTTATGGGACTTAACAAATTCTTCGGCGCTTAATACTGCGTGAGCTGTGCCTAATTGCTCTTTTTGTTCGGCAAAACGAATTCCTGGAATTCCTTCGCAAAGTGCTTGGACTTCTTCTTTTTTATAGCCTACAACTATGACTATGTCATTGATACCTGCTTCTTTGAGGTGATCAATAACATGGTTTAAAAGGGGCTTTCCATTTAAAGGAACAGCCACCTTTGGGAGCTCCGTCTTCATGCGGGTTCCCTTTCCCGCAGCTAAAACTACGGCGACTGCTTCCTTTTTGGCGTCCATTCAGTAATCCGGTGAAATCAAACAGTGGCTGGGCCGATAGGATTCGAACCTATGAAATGGCGGTACCAAAAACCGCTGCCTTACCACTTGGCGACGGCCCAGTTTCATTCTTTAATAATTAAAGCTTACAAACGTAAGGTCGGGAAATTCCGTTTGCATTTTGGCTAACAGCTCTTCCCGTATCTCCAATCCCTGCACCAAACCATAGATACAAGATCCTGATCCAGTTAAGGAGGAGTAACTAGCTCCATTCGCCAAAAAGCTTTCCTTTAATTTCCCCAGCTGGGGAAACTTTCGGAAGGCAAGAGGCTCGAAGTCGTTTACGAGCTTTTCTCTCAAAGCCGCCCAATTTCCTTCTTTTAAAGAAAACTCGACGTCATTGCCTAGAGAAATCCATCTTTTCGAGGGAGGGTCGGCTTGTAAAGGCTTTTTGAGACCTGCGTACATTTCAGCGGTCGAGAGCACCTGAGGAGTTAATGCTAGAATTCCCTGGCCAGGATGCACTTGTATTTCCCTTAAGATCTCACCTTTTCCGGACACCAAACTATGATTTTCGGATAAGAAGAAGGGAACGTCGGCTCCGATCTCAGCCGCCAGTTTAAAAATATGGTCCGAATTAAACTCCGGGCTCAGGCCAAAATAAAAAGAGAAAAGTGATGCAGCGTTTGTTGATCCTCCTCCCAGGCCTGCAGCGGGAGGAATTTTTTTAGTAAGATGGATCCTCACACCAGGAAGTTCTCTAAAATGAGCTCTGATCTTGGAGAATGTTTTGAAAAGAATATTTTTACGGAGGTCTCCTTTCTCAGAAACCTCATCGTACAAACGTCTCTTTTCTAAAATGATCTGATTATTAGAGATCAATTCGAAAGATCCGGGAGTAATCGGCTCAATCTGGATATCATCTCCCCAATTCAAACGTAAGAATACACTGCGGATCTCATGAAATCCGTCCGGTCTTTTGTAAGGGATCTCTAATCCTAAGTTGATCTTAGCGGGAGAAAGCAAGGTATATCCTGAATCAATGGTAAATGGAGAAGAGTCAATCGATTCCTAATTGGACGAACCGGAAGAAATGGTCTCCCAATACGCAGTCATTCTTTCCTTTAACACAGGTGGATTATGAAGAATTACATTCGGACCAAAACCTTTCAGAACAGACAAAAACCAATCCTGATTTCTGATCCTTGCTTTAGAAAGATAATATATGGTGTAACCGATCTGCTTTTTAGTAGAAGTCCTTTCCAGATGCAAACGAGAATGCAGATTAAAATATACCTCAGCAGTATGATAGATCTCCGCAAAATTCGAATCCCCTTCTCCTCCTTGGAGAAAATTTTTTAATTTGGAGATTGCGTTCTTTCTTTCTTCATCTGGGATCTCGGCAACATTCTCCTGAGTTCTATTCAATTGCAGAATGGAATCCAATCTAAATGTTCTAGGTGCCTTTCTGGAATGGCAATATCCAATCAAATATTCTTCCCGGAAACTTAATAGCGCCCAAGGATCAACTTTTCTGGATTCCGGTTCCGCCTCCCCCTGGGCACGGTATTTAATCTGTAAAGATTGACCTTCGGAAATAGAGTCCTCTATATTCTTCTTTAATTCATTCTCGCTAGGTATCCCTGCTGAAGGAAGAATAGTATGAATCTTATCTAATATAGATTTTAGTATTTTTTTTCTGGAAGGAATTGTTTCTTTTTCACCTTCTTCCAAAAATAATTTTCGGATCATGGCCCATTCTTTGACGCTTAGGACCAAACCTTGCTCCAAACTTATAGGCATACGAATACCGATCGTCTCTCCGTCATAATCCAATTCCACAAATTGATCCGGAGTATATGGATAAGAACCCACCATGTACAATTTTCCGAGTTCTTTTTTAAGATCTTTTATATCATCAATACCTGAATATTTGGAAAGATCCTCCAAACTCATTCTTTTGTTTTCCTGCAAAAGATGAATCACCGCTAATTTGGTTTGGAGTTTTTTCGTACTTGGATTCATGTCGGACATTCTTTCTTTCGGGAAATTCCGAGACAATCAAAAATACGTATCATTTGAGAAGGATTTTTTCGGGCCCTTCTTTTTACAGAATCGTAATCGAAAACATGGGATTTTAAGACGGATGATACCTATTTGTCCGGTCTTTCCAATAGAATGCGCTTATATGGCCCAAACGTCTTTTTTAAAAAATACATTTAAACTTCTTCCTAAATTTTATCTGGAGCTATTCGATTCAGACCAAGTGTTTTTAGCAGCTGCACAGATTATAGGAAAGAGGATCTTACAATTTCGTATAGATTCCAGAGTTTCTTATAAAAAAGGAGATGGAGTTTACGGAAGATTGTACGGATTTAAATCCAAATTTTATATCCCCATCTCCGGTATCGTAAAAGAAAGAAGAGAGATACAAACCAAATACCATTCTAAATTTTGCGAACTAGAAATAGAATCCGATGAGGATATCGAATAATAATCTGCACTTCTTTTGCGATCCAAAATGACTCCGCCTCGAAAAAGGAAATGAACAATACATTTTGATCAATGAATCGCTAGTAGAGGGAGGAATAATCTACGCAAGAAAATATTTCCATCCTTGTTACCTTAAAGCGGAACTTATGAATATAAGAACGGAGATACATGAATGAAACCTATTTTGAAACTCATAGCTGCGGTCCTCTTTTTAAGCGCGAGTATGGGCTCCCTGCAAGCGGGCGATCTAAGAAAAAACGGATCTCTTATTGGGAGTATCGACTCCAGCGGAGATGTAAGGTTGAACGGATCACTAGTAGGAAGATTTGAATCCGGCGGAGATGTTCGGAAAAATGGTAGCCTGATCGGCAGAATCGACTCTAATGGAGACATTCGAATGAACGGTTCACTAGTGGGTTCGATCGATTCCAGCGGAGATGTACGCAAGAACGGAAGTCTTATCGGACGCATTGATAGCAATGGCGACGTACGAAAAAATGGTTCCTTGATCGGAAGTGCAGTGGGAATTCCAAGAGCGCAAGCAGCAGGATTCTTTTTCTTCTTCTTTTTGAACGAATAAGATTTAAACAAGGCGCACTTCGATTGCTTCTTTTAGCCGGCGGAAGTAGAGCAAAATCTGCCGATCACGCCGGCCCAAATTTTACTTTTCTTTTTCCATAGAAAAGATCAGAACATCTTCCTTATTTTCCGACCAAATTTTTTTAAAATCAGGACCCAATGCCTGAGAAATACTCGCATAATATTTATTTTTTAAAAAAGGATCCGCATCGTTCAAACTCTCCAAGATAGAAGCTTTTGTTTGAACGAATAATATTTTTTTAAATTGTTTAGGATCATTCTTGGAGAAAAAATTTCTAATATCAGCTTCTCTCATGAGCCATACGGAAGGTGTTTGGAAGAAATATTTGCCCAAAATTTGGGAGTATGTTCTGATCTGAACCACAACCAAGTCAGGCTTTTGCTCCAAATAGATGGCATTCAGTTTAGTGGTCTTTCTTCCATATTTTCCCAGGATTTGTGTATAAGAATAACTGATGTAAACAGAATAAAGAAGGACCGAATACAAAACAATTTTTGCGACCTTACGAAACTTCTCCCCTATATTCTCGAACAAGATCAAAAACATTCCCGCAAACACAGGCAAACTCAAATGAAGATATCTAGAGCCAAAATCTATGATCCCATCATTCGGCGCAGATAATACCAACGCTATAAATGCCGCAAGGCCCGAAAAAACGAACAAATCTCGATTCGAGATCTCGATCGCTATATTTCTTTTTAAAGGATTCTTCTTAAATAAAACATAATATAGAAAGAAAAATAGAACGATCAAAAATCCCGGGGTATATCCGAAAAATCCTAACCGATTTGGGTTTGCGATCAATAACCCGGTGTAAATGTCCCACTTCTTCCAAGGAGGCAAAAACATTGTAGGCTGATTAAAGGAAAATCTTGGACCCAAAGGATGTCCATATAGAAGATATTGAATTCCAAGTAGAAGTATTACTCCTACAAAAAAGCCGACCGAATATCCTAAAATTTTCCTTCTTTCTTCTACATTAGAAAACTTGTATGTGCTTAAGAAAAATATAAAGAACAATGGAAATACAATACTCTCGATCCTGAACCAAGCGGAAAAAGCAGAGATAAAACCTGAACTCACAAATCTAAGCCAGGAAGAAGAATGGCCTGACCTGAAAAATAGAAAACTTCCCCATATAAACAAAAAGGAAGCAATACCTACGTCAGGGAAAAAATATCCATTCACCAAAAACGGAGAGGCTAGGACCAAAACTCCCAAATAGATCGGATCCCAATCCCATAAAATAGAAAGAAATAGAAAAGATAAAAGTATTAAGATAGCAGTTACAATATATACACCGACTATCCCGCTCCAAGGAAGGAATATCGCGTATATATAACCCAATGCGACAGGAAATGGACTGATTAATTCTTCGCCGATACGGATACATTCAGTTGGGCAATAATTTCCTTCCGGATCCAAACTTCGAGAAGGCAGCACCAGGTTGCCTGAAAGGAATCCGTTTCTTCCTACAGATTCCCCCAATATAAATTTACCTAAATGATCGGAGTATAATTGTTCACCAGGCTTCAATAAGAACGGATATAATAAAGGAAGAAGGAACAAAAAACAAAACGTGAGCCTTGTCCATTTAGAGTGAAACTTTCCGCTCAGAAAACCCATCAGGGCAAATTAGAAGGTTCAAACCGTCTCACAATCCTTTTTCAGAGATCTACACCTCCCCAAATCGATTGACTCTAGGGAGGAAACCTGAAAGGGTCATAGAATCATAGAATTCTCCGGAGAGTATGATGAAAAAAGCGTTATTATTCACAATTTGTTTCTTATTCGCCGGAAGTTTACTCGGCCAAGACACGAGCACCCAAACTTCTACCAGAGAAAAAATGGTCTGTGAACGTATGGACCTGGAAATACAAAGTACTACTTACAACGACGCATTGAGATGTGAAACCAAAGACGCTATTTGTTATATGATAGAAGGTTTCAGTATGAGTTGTTTTCCTAAGGATAAGAAAACCTCTAAGTAACAAAAAAAGGCGCCTTACGGCGCCTTGCAGTCGATGGATTTTTAGGATTTGTGACTACTAATTAAAGATTGTTTAGAAATTCTTGAGTTCTTGCAGCTTCTGCTTCAAGAGCTTTTGCTTGTCTTAAGAATTTCTCAGACTGAGCGTTGCTAGCGAGGAATTTTCCACCAGTAGAACGTTTAGCCAATGCTCTTAACTCTTCAGCTCTTTCGTTCTTTTGTTGAGCGATTGCTTTCAAGTAAGTAGCTACTGCAACTTTTTGCTCTTTAGTAACCGCTGCGGATACCAAAGCTTGCTCTAAAAGACGATCTTCAGTATCTTGAGAAACTGCAAAAACGGAAGATCCTGCTAAGAAGCCTACTACCAATAGAAGAGAAGTGAGTTTGTTGATTTTCATAAAATTGAAACCTCAAGTTATTATTTATATTTTCTGTTCTTGTTTTCGCTTTATATCCATATGACCTACCTACATAGGCGAATGGAACAAAAAAAAATTTATACAAAGAAAAAATTAAAAACTTTTGTTAAACGAACTCGAAGAACCATTTATCACATTTACATTTATTAGAATTATCTAATTTTCTAAGCACCTTGTTTCAACTAGCTTCTATTCATTCATATTGAATAAAAAAGAAGCGGAATCGGATGATTTCTCAAACCGCTGCTTGAATATAGTACAAGTATCGACCCGAAGGGTGTTTTTTTCAAGCCGATTCTTTATTAGAAATTCAAAAAATGCTTATTTTTTGAGCACATAAACTAAGCATTTCGCCCATCTAGTGAGCAAAAATAGGGGCAAAAATGGTGTTTTTAGGGGTAAATCGGAAAAATCCAATATGACAGAATTTTCTAATTTGTTCAATTTTTCAGCCTTCGCTTTGGGCTTGTCATAAGCAAAATCCACAAGTTTCTTCACATAAAGAAGGAAATGGTCTTCTTTTTTAGAGAAGATTTCTCCCAAGGGACACAAAATGAAATATTTACACGCTATGATTCGAGTAAAAGATCTGGATCAAGCATTGGATTTTTTCTGTAATAAGCTAGGATTAAAAGAAACAAGAAGACATGATCATCCGGAAGGAAGATACACTCTTGTGTTCTTATCAGAGTTAGATGCAAATTCTCCTGAAATAGAGCTAACATATAATTGGGACCAACCTTCCGCTTATACAAGCGGAAGGAATTTCGGTCACCTAGCTTTCGAAGTAGATAATATTTACGAAACCTGTGCGAATCTTCAGGCAAAAGGAGTGATTATCAATCGCCCGCCTAGAGATGGCAGGATGGCTTTTATTAGATCACCTGATTTAATTTCTATTGAGTTATTACAAAAAGGAAAATCTTTAGAGATCGCAGAACCTTGGAAAAGTATGAGCAATACTGGAGAATGGTAGGATTAATTAGGATTTTTTAGAAAAAGATAAACGATATTCTCCAGGAGAACATCCATATTTCTCCTGGAATAATTTATGGAACGCGGATTTGGATTTGAATCCTGCCGAATAAATCACTGCAAGTACCGATCTTTGAGGCTCTTCTTTTAACATTTTAGAAGCTTCTTCCAAACGAAATCCGGTTATATACTCTCTAAAACCAATTTTCATCTTATCATTTAATATCTCAGATAATTGATGTGTCTTGATCTTTAATTCTTCCGAAAGGATCGGAAGAGTAAGCTCTTCGTCCAGAAAAAGTTTTTTATCCCTCATAAGTTCTTCCATCTTCTGAATGACCGAATCCACATCCAGACCATGGAGTCTAGTCTCGTTATACCCTGCTTCCTTAGCCGTTTTTTCAAAAGTAACTATCAATTCAGGAGATATAGAAGCGCTCAAAAAAACACAACATACGAGCAGCGTCAGACCTGCGGCCGCAACAGTGAACAAAGGCATAAAGAAAATTTGAGCGATCACAAACAAGAAGATCACAAATATACTCGCGTAGAATAGTGCAAGAAAAGGGGAGAATGCTCTACCTTCTTTTTTTTGGATGAATGTTTTCCATTTGCGGATCTTTCCGATCAACAAAAGAGGATACACTAAATTGGAGATTGTTCCTAAAATCAAAAGTCCAAACAAGAACTGGAAATAAATATTTCTGGGAGGAAATACACTTACATATTCCAATTTGGAATTCGGATCAGATAGAACGAAGGGTAGAAGTAACAAAAAGGTAACGAGGCCGGGAACAAAATGTACCAAGTTGAGTAATTTTGCCGGTAATCCTCCTAATCTTCTAAAATACAAATACGCCAAAGGCCCTGTAAAAAATAGAAAAGGGATATGGATCTCTGCAAACCATAACTGCTCCTTTAGTTGGCCGGATAATTCCAAATACAAATGGAATTGTACTATAGAAAGGGATAGGAAAAAGAAACCGATAGGTTTTTGAAAAGTGGACTTGGTTTTGGATCCGAGATTGAAGTCCTGGGTTTTCTCCCCCTTCTCCCTTTGAATGAATTCAGAAATGGCCAATAATAATGAAAGCCCTGCTCCAAATGCCAGAAACGTATCCATAAAATGAAAGAGTCCTAAAAGAGTTGGATGTCCAGATTTTTTCAGGATTTTTCTTTTTTTAGTCCATCCGGATACGGAAGGACGACCTCTTTCGGAAAAGATCGTATCCTGAAAGGATGAAACATCTTAGCCCCCAACCAAATCGTTTTGTGAAATTCTTCCGCTGGAGTTTAGCTCTCTTATTTTTATTAGGATTTGTAGAATACGGAATATCTTCCGAAATTTCAAAAGTCCAGAGCCAAGAAGAAGTTTCCAAAATCCCAACCTATCAATCCAGATTCGGTAGAAAGCAGCCAATCATTGCAGTGATCGGTGAAAATCGAATGACAGAGCTGACGGATTTTATGATCCCTTATGGAGTTTTAACTTCCGCAAATATTGCAAAAGTGATTTCTGTTTTTCCTAAAACTGGGCCAGTCCAAATGTTTCCGGCATTAAAAATAGAAGCGGAGAAGTCCTTTGATCTTTTTAACTCGGAATATCCGGAAGGTGCGGATTATGTGATCGTACCTGCCGTCCATTATTCGGATGATGCTACTCTTCTATCATTCATACGAAAACAATCAGCTAAAGGTTCTACGATTGTAGGTGTATGCGATGGAGTTTGGGTGCTTGCAAATGCAGGTGTACTAAAAGATTATATGGCAACCGGCCATTGGTTTTCTTTTTCCAATTTAGAGAAAGAGTTTCCTGAGACTAGATGGATTAAGGATAGAAGGTACATTGCGGATCGAAAGATCATCACTACTACAGGGATCACTGCCTCCATTCCCGTTTCCTTGGCTTTAATCGAGGCAATTTCCGGAAAAGACAAAGCGCTAGAAATTGCAGCCGGTTTAGGAGCGAAAGACTGGAAGCCAACTCATAGAAGTTCTGATTTTTATTTAAGCGGTAAAGATATGTATATTGCTGCGAAAAACTATCTGGGTTTTTGGAATTATGAGAATTTAGGAGTTCAAGTTTCCGATGGGATTGATGAAGTTGTATTAGCTCTGCAAGCAGATTCTTTTTCCAGAACCTATAGATCGGAAGTATTTTCCGTTTCCGGTCAAAAGCAAATCCGGACCAAATCCGGTTTATTATTACATGTAGATAAAACGCAAGCAGATGCTGCTTACTTAGATTCTATTTTAGAAAATCTGAATGGAATGGCGGCAATGACTGCTTACGATAAAAATCTGGCGGAGATTGAATCCAAATACGGAACAAACACCGCGGCTTTTGTGGCACTGCAGATGGAATATCCTTGGAAGAAGTAGGAGAAAATCTACTTCCAACCTTCTGCAAACTCAATCCTTTCGATCGTTGTTGGATGAGAATGTTCAAAGATCACTTCTAGTTTATGAGGATTCAGCCTGGATTTATTATCTTTTGCAAGTTTGATCTCGGTATTTATGAATGATTTTTTATCATTCGTTAAAATCAAGGCCTCTCTATCAGCTTGGGTTTCCAAAAACCTAGACAATCCCGCAAAAAAAGGTTCTATGATCGTTCCGACCAGAGATAAGATCAAAAACAAGAATGGTAAAGTGGATGGTGAGTAAAATTCTTTGAGAGGAACAAGATCCTCTTCTTTTACTTTTTTGAATACGTACCCTAATAGAAAACAAAATAGAAAGGTTTGGATCGTATTTAAGACGATTTCCAAACTTTGGTGGTTATGCACCCAATGCCCGATCTCGTGTCCGAGCACACTTACCACTTCTTCTTCCGTATGGTTATTGATAAGAGTATCGTATAAGAAAATCTTTTTACTCTCTCCCCAGCCCGTAAAGTATGCATTCGTATGTCCGGAGTATTGGCTCTCCTTGATTACATAGATATTTTCGATCCGGATATTTGCCTTTTCGCTCAATGCTACGATCTTATTTTTCAGACTCCCTTCTTCAATGGGCCCAAAATCGTAAAAGATAGGAGTGATGATGATCGGAAAAAGTACGGAAGTTAGAAGCCCAAAGCCCAAGGATAGGATAGGAAGAATGTATTTCCAAGCTCTGGGGAGATTTTTTAATACAAAGGCTACGACCAACATAATGATCGTTCCGAAGAATAATCCTAGTCCGAATGATTTGGATTTAAAGATGACCCAATCCAGAAATGTCATATTCGAAAACTGGAATTCATGCTCGATCACGAATCCGAAATAATAGCTGAAAGGTAAAGAGATGAAAAATTCGATGAGATAAAAGGAAAGGAAGTATAAGAATACGACTGTGTAAAAATTTCCACTCGTCTTTTTTTGAAAAAAATCTTCTAGTTTGGAAGATAGTGGAGTAAATACGAATGCTCCAGCCAATGCAAAATCCAATAAAGAAGCAATAATTGAAACGAAAAATCCTCTCCGACTATAATCTATCCCTGCTTGAATATCTGCTTCCGTGAAGTATTTTAGAATTTTTTCATGTAGTTCCGGAGAAAGGTCTCCTTGGTAGGAAAAGTATTTTAATAAGAGAGTAAATACAATCTGAAAAGAGAATAATGCAATTAGGATATTTCTTAGTTTCATGCGTTAAGTTTTGACCTTTCTAGAATGGGACTTGGAAAAGTTTTTCCAGGTCAAGGTTTAATTCCTAAACCAGGATCCGCCAGGGATGCGCAGAACGTCAGTCCCAAAGCTTCGCTTTGGGATGAGCGGTAGCGAATTCGGAGCAGCCCGGTCTTCGCGAAGCGAAGAGGCGGCCAAATTTTATACTTTTTCGTAGAGTTCCGAGATCTGTTTTACTGAATTTCTGAACACGTTATTCAATTCTTCGGGAAGAACCGTTTCAATTGCATCCGGCCATCTCCATAAGAATGGTAATAACCCTTCCAGGTTGGTGGATTGGAAACTGAGTTTATTTTTCTCTTCGGCATATTTGATCCCTGTTAGGAATAGTTTAGCTTTTACGAGACCTTCTTCTTTGCAAACCCACTCCACATTTTTAGGTTCGTGGACTGGGAATAATCCTGCATGTATAATCAGATCTTCTTCCGTTTCTTTTTTGGCTCCTCTCGCCTGATAGAGCGGATCTCCTTGTAGGAGTTCCACAGATAGGATCTTTGGAAGAACGAATCTTTTTTTGGTCTTTTCTTCTCTATCGTAAGCTAATAGATAATGATCCTGACCACCTTTTCGGATCAATCGGATAGGATCCGCTTCTTTCGAATATGAATCTTCGGGGAAAGTTTTATAATATTTGATCCGGATCGGAGTATGGTTCTTGAGCGCTTCTAAAATTTGAAATGCGGTTTCTCCTAACTCTTCCGAATTATCCTCCGAATTTTCAGTCATTTCAGGAAAGTATTCCAGATCGCCAGCGAATATTTTTCTGGCGGCGGTATAGAGTTCGTATTTTGGAGCTTCTGAATATCCCCTTAATAGAAGTGCAGAAATCTCTCTCAGTTCTTCCTCATTAAATTCAAGAGTTTTAGAAAGTGGATCTTTCACGAGCACGTATACAAAATCTTTTCCGTTCTTTTGGGGATAATATTTGATATGAAATCCGAGTGCGCCTAACTCTTCAATATCTCTAGATAGTTTTCTTCTGTCTGAGTCTCTGTTTTCGTTATCGTAAAATCCTTCCATGATCTTTCTTAAGGAGCTTAAAGTAATCCCTTCCGGAAATCTGAAAAAATTGAATAATAATGTGAGAAGCCTGTATTCTGTGGGATTCATCTCCCTAGGCTCGATTTCCTGATCTATATCTTTGTCTAGTTCTTCTTTCATGGCTCGTTTCTAAATTTTGATTTTTATAAAGTCCCTGGGCAAGGAAAAATCTCTGCCCTGTTTTTGAATTCGGAGAAAGTCCCAAAAAACAACTTGATGAGTAAGATCGGATCTCGATAATTCTCTCGTTTCAGTCGCTTATCCTCAGAGGTTTTTATGGGCAAAATACTAGGTTTTCTTTTCCCGAATTTTGTAGGTCTTATTCTTATTTTACTCGGATGGTGGACAACTATCATCAATGTGGCCACACTTCGTTTCGCTGGTGAGTCTTATTTTAATAAATGGACCTATACCGGCCTCATCCTGATCATTATTGGGGCTTATTTGCCGGAAATCTGGATTGGGATCCGTAAGAAAATTTTCGGAGATTGATCCCCCCTTTTTTTCTTGTACGAAAACGTCTAGACATTTCCGCTGGTATTCTGATTATTTGTATTGAGTGTCCCAGTTCGTCCTGGGCTCGGAGATTTTGAAAAAAATCTTTACGAGCCAAGTACATGGGTTACAATGCGACATAATAAAATTACTGGAACCTGAGAAGGGAAGATGAGCGCGGAAACCGAAGTTTTAGAGAAACCAAGCCGGAAAAAAACCGATATCGAATTCCATAAGCCTACCCTTTCTCGGGAAGACCTGAAAACAGTTTTAGAGGCTTTGGTAGAAGACCATCTTTCTTCCGGTTCTGTGACCCATAAGTTTGAGAAGGCATTTTCTTCTACTTTTAGGACAAAACAAGTAGTTTCTGCAAACAGTTTAACTGCTGCATACCACCTGTCTTTATTGGCATTGGAGATCCAACCTGGAGATAAAATTGTTATCTCCACATTCGCTCCTCTTGCAGCTCTAGATGCAATTTTTTTAATGCAAGCGCAACCTTTGGTTGTGGATATGGGAAAACATTCTTTCCATATCTGTCCTGAAAGATTATCCTCCGCACTAGAAGATGAATCAGTTAAAGCTGTGGTTTTAGATCACACTTTCGGATCTTTAGCGGACTTCTCTAAATATGATTTTAAAAATCGCCCTGTAATCGAAGATTTTTCAGAAACAGTTGGAGCAAGAACTGAAACTTTTACTCCAGGGAAACAAGGGAAAATTTCTATCTGTGGTCTTTCTATCGAATATCTGATCACCACCGGAAATGGGGCTTTGATCTGCACCGATGATGATTCTTTAGCGAAAAAGATCAGAGCTAGAAAAGAAGGAAAAGATCCTTATCCACGGAAAGAAGGCCAGCCTAGATTAGATTATGATATGATCGATTACCAAGCTGCCTTAGGGATCGAACAATTATCCAACCTTGGTGTGATCTTAGAAAGAAAAAGAAAGATCGCTCAGGTGTATCTGCAATCCATCCAAGGTTCCCAAGTAGGCTCTCATTTTAACGATCCGAATTCTGAAACTTTCAATCGTTTTGTGATCATTGCCCCGGGTAATTACGAGCAAGTAGAAAGATACTTCCGTTCTTTACAAATTGGAACACGCAGAACTGTTGCGGAACCGATCCATCATATTCTTGAACTTTCTAATTCTGATTTCCCGAACGGGGAAAGATTGTACCAAAGAGGACATTGTATTCCGATTTATCCTAACTTAACTAAGGATAATGTGCAAAGGATCTCTCAAGCGATTCGTAGAATTTACTAAGATCTAAACATGTAAAAGTTCCGAACAGGAAAATCCTTGTTCTTCATTTTATACTGATCTTATCGTTTCCTTTCTTTTCTTCCAGAGTTGGGATCGTATACAATTCCTTTAATTCTTTATTCTTTTCTTTTACGAAAATATAGGCAGGATCTTGGGACGACCGTAAGGTTTTGAACTGATTTTTAGACCGAGTTAGGTTTTCTTCCTGGAGTTCTTTTGCCTTTCGGATAGATTCTCTGATTTGATCCTTTGCAGAATCCGACATATTCGGATCATTTAAGAAAGTTTGAAAACTTTCGGTGTATTGATCCTGAGCTTCTTTCATATCTCCGATAAATTTTTCGGAATTATAAAGATCATAAAATTCTTTGATCTGAAAATGCAAAAGGGCAAAATCTCTATAAGAGTTAAATCCGTTTTTTTTCGCGATTGTTTCTGCTTGTACTGAATCTACCTCCGAAGGAGGTGTGAAAATTAATGCTGGATTTGGTTTAGATATCAACTCTCCAAAAGAAGAATTAGATTCTTTTAATTCTCGAAAAGTGGAAATATAAGAATCTAATTTTTCTTTTGAAAATCTGGGAGCCTTTAATAAGGAGCAATTCAAACCGAATAAAGCTCCAAAAATTAAGAGATAAAAACATCGTTTCATTTTATAATCCCCTTTGCCGGACAGTATAGTTAAAAAGGAGCAGTTACTTTCATTCCACTACATAGATGAGCCTGATACAATGCATTGGCGAGATAGGTTTCACATTCCTCTGCCGGGTGTTTTTCTATACAGGACACATAGACGAAATTTATAGTAGCGCTTTGTTCTTTACATTCATCACGCGCGCCCCTTTGATTATCCCTTTCTCCACAATTTAATAGAAAGAAGTATACCAAGCTAATGAATATGGATTTTTTTATAAAACTTCGCATTATGATTTCCTTTACCAATTGATTGGAACCTCATAAGTTCCGGTTGTTCCTACACTTGTCGCTGCCTGTAGACTAACCCCTGCATTTCCATGGAGAGTAAAAATGGTCCAACCCACAATCGCCCTAAATCTAAGGGGAGAAATCGGATAGGCCACCGTATTTCTCATTCCGGAAATAATCCAGGCCGTAGGTTTCGGCGGAGTGCAATTCGGATCGATCGCATAAACCTGGAATTCCATTTCAATAGTTCCATATAATGGAATTCCTCCAAACCATCCGTTGACCACAACTCTTGTAGGGGATCCTACTGCTCCGATATTCGGAGGCGATGCAACTGCCCCAGGATATCCAATTAAGACCGTTAAGAAGGTAGAATTCCCGTCTTCGTCCAAAAGTCTAAATCGAACCACATCTTCCCACCACCATTGGCTCCAGAATTTGCCATGGTAAACAAATCGATTTTTCGCTCCGGTAGAAGTTACGATCCCATTGCCTGAGCTTGGTTGTGCATCTAGTAGTATGGCTACGGAGTCTCTGTTTCCATGAGGATCATCCCATTCTATCGTAATCGGAATATCAACCTTAGTGGAAGCAGTGCAAGTATTTAAGTAGTTAGGTGTTCCGGCTACCGCATATCCGATAGGGGGAAGTTTATAACTAGGTGGAACAGGCCAATTTGGGACAGTAAAATCTGGAACAGAATTCTGCTGCCCATTCGGAATTACCCTGTAATATTGATTCGGCTTTGCAATAAAGAAAAGATTATGTAAAAGTAAATAATCTAATCCATGACTTTCTAATGGAAATAACGAAGTTCTATTATGAATCTCTTTTTTTCGAATGAATCGATTGTCCGAAGCCCAGCCGCTATCCGATCCGAACTCTGTTCCTGTCCCACTCCATGGAGCTGAGTTTAAAAAAGATAAGGTTTTGCTCTCTAAAAATGCGGAAATACTTCCGCCGGAATGCAAAACGGAATGTAAAAGAGGATAAAGATAGAAATCATGTTGGGCTGCTTGTGCGATTAGAAGGTCTTGTGTTGGTTCACCCCAACTATTTCCGATGGAAGCTAAAGCCATAACCATATGTGCGTTGTCAGGTGTGGTAAAAACGGCTGATTGAGATAGTCCTCCCCATGCTAATAAATACTGCGGATTGACATTCCAACTTTTACCCGATATCCAATATCCTGCAAAATTAAAACCTGCCGAAAAAAATCGAGCATCCGCTCCTCTGGTCACTTGCCCCATATGATCCGGATCGACCGGATGAAACGGATCGAACCAACCCACACAAAGCGGACAAGATCCGAACCAATTTACTTTAGGTGAGACTGGATTTACGATTAACCATGAAACATTCATTTCACCAACTGGAATTCCTAAAATTTCATAGGTTTGGTCTTGGCCTGCATATACATAATCTACTAGTCTACGTGCATAGATTTGGGCTTGGTGTCGAAAATTCATTCCTTGGTAAGAATATGTAAACGGAACCAAATGTTTTACGATCGCTAAACCCAATAATAAATGAACCACTTGGTCTTGGCTCATTTCTCGATTATAAGGAGGTGTAGAGAGAGCCCGCCCTCCAATCCATGTTTGGTAATCTCCTTCAGCTCCAGATAAGCCTAGATCTTGCATCACATTGAAAGGAACATCATCTCTTACAAAAAAACCAGGAGTATCAGGCCATTGGTACCATTCCGTTCCAGGATAATTTGCTACATTTATCGGATGCACTTCCCAGATACTTTGCTCTCCGAAACGATCCAGACGTTCTAAAGCTATAAATGCACAAAAGAGTTCTCGTATCGTATTTTGGATATCATTCACATCTCCATATCCTGGATAACTGTCTGGACGAGAAAGCATATGTAATTCAGAACCGAGTAGCCCTAAATACCAGCCTAGTTTAATTGTAGAATCTCCCCATTTTCCATAACGTCCTTCAGGCAAACTTTTAACTTCTTCCATTGGAAGACATCCACCCTTGTCAGTGGAAAGTTTTATAAAATTGTTTCGGAGCTTATTCCTAAGGTTCCAATATTTTTTCACATTTTTATTTGCTTCTGTTCCATTATATTCCGGTCCGGGTTCCGAAGAATAAGGAAAGTTGGAGGAAGAAAAACTTGCCCCAAATAGATTCAAAAAACTTGAAATTATAGAAGAACCATTACTGTCCGTTTCTGTTTGTAGAGAACTCCCAAGTAGCATAGAAGGGAAAAATAAAAAGATGAAAAATATTTTTCGCATAACGTTATACATCCATTTGTTTTATTTCATACGAGGAAGCTAACAAACGCAGGTGGTCGTCAATGAAAAATATACATTCTGTTTTTATGATGCTAGAAAATTGATTCCGAATTGATATTCATCAAATCTTTTCGAAAATAATTTTCTGAATTTGGATTCAGAGGTTTTCTGACCTTCTTTTTTTTAGCTAAACGAAAAAATTATAAGTAAGAAAAATGAAAGCCGATTCCATTATCCTGATTTAGGATATAATTTCTCATTGGGATTACCGATAGGGATGCGTAGGGCGTAAGTCCTGAAAGGATGAGCGCGAGCGAACCCGGAGCAGCCCGGCCAGCGAAGCTGGATCGGCCAATCTAACCGACTCTCGTCTAAAATACTTTAGAATCATTCGAACGACGCCGTATGACGAAACAGTGCAGAAGCTCAAGGACGAAGGGGTAAAAGCTTTCAAAGTTTGGATAGACAAAAAAGACGCTGCTAGTGCAAATTGGGATCGCAGCGGACAGCACTATTTCTTAGTGATCTGGGATGAATCAAGGAACAATTATATTATGATGGACCATAATAATAACGATGGTAGTTATCATGATATGCCTTTGAGCCCAAAAGACTTTAGCAAATTCCGTAAGATCACATATTTTAACCCTAAAACAAGGTAACGAATGAAGAAGATTATATTCAGTTTTTTATTATTAGCATTTCTGAGTTCTTGTAAGGAATGCAATTCGGCAAAAGAGGAATCGGAAGTTTCTTTTGACTTAGAAGGGATCTACGTTGTAAGTGAAAATGCTTTAGTAAATCAGCTTGCGGGCGAGGGCGTCCCTTTTAAATCTCAATCTGTTTGTATTGAAATCCAAAAGCCAGATGTTCTCATAATCCGCTATTTGGATCTAAAGCAAGAGACAGATCTATCTATGAAATGGGCGAAAGTAGAAGTAGGAAAATATAAAATTAGTAATAAAGATAAAGTCGCTTATTTTTATGATTATAGTGTATATAAGAATACTAAGCACCCTCAAATGTCATTTTTGTTAAGCCTTAAAAATAATAAACCTTTAGAAAAGGAAACTGAGGACTATTCAATGATGACAAGATCATTCAGGATTCCGTCGCTGGACGATTGCACTATAGCAAAAAGAGAAGAACTAAACACACCACCTGATCCAGGTCCGGAGAATAATTGGGGCAAAGATAAGTAAGGGATAATTTTCACTAGATGAAAACCGTTCTTAGTGTCCTCGTTCTCCTTTTAGCTGGTGGGCTTTTGTATGCTAGCTACTTGCTAAAATAAAGTACGAATCTTCCAGACGGAATTGAATTTAGCAAAGCCGGAGCGCAAGTTTTGATCCATCGTTCTGCATAACCGTTTTGCCAAGGAGAAAATCTTGCCGTTTTCTTATGTGCGATCCCGATCCGGTTTAGATAACGCGTAAATCTTTTCCCGAAAAGAGGATCGTTATCGGATAAAAAATGAGTAATTGTTTTTCCGTTTCTCTTGTATCTCGCAGTAAGTTCAGCGATTACTTTTTCCTCCGACTTTAAATCTTAATAACCCTAAATTAAGGAAATTTTCTCTCTCCCGACAGGGATGCGGAGGGCGAAGTCCCGAAGGGATGAGCGTGGCTACGCGAACCCGTAACAGCCCGGCCAGCGAAGCTGGGTCGGCCGACTCTCGTCTAGGAAATTTTAGAACCATTCGAACGACGCCGTATGACGTTCGTTCCGGAAAACTCCTGATTTAGTCTCCTTTGCTTTCAATTTCCAAAACTTAGTCCGATTCCAAAACCTTTCTTTCCAAATTTCCGAACCGCGGTCCGCGAATTTGTTTTCTAAAATTCAGGAATCAATCGCAATGGACCTCTGAGCTGATCCTTCTTTTCGATTTTCGAAATATCAGGATACTCCGGAGGCAACTTGAATATCGCGCTCCTCTCTATTAAACGTCCCATATTTATCACTAGTCTTGTGATCCTGATGTTGATCACCGGTATCTTCTCTCTCAGCAAGATGGGAGTGGATCTTTTTCCGGATGTTAATATCCCAGTAGTGACCGTAACTACGATCTATCCGGGAGCAGGTCCGGAAGAGATCGAGGAATTGATCTCTAAACCTTTGGAAGAAGAACTTTCTTCTATTGCAGGTCTGAAAAAGATCACTTCTCGTAACCAGGAAGGTGTTTCCGTTGTTTTAGGCGAATTCACTCTTTCTACTGATATCAAATATGCAGAACAACAGTTTCGAGATAAGACTGCATCGGTTCGTCCTAAACTTCCGGACGGGATCAAAGAACCTAAAGTAGTTCGTTTCGACCCAGCGGACCAACCGATCATTCGTTTGGCGGTATTTGCCGATCTAAATCAGGCAAAAATGTATGATTTAGCCAAAGAAACCGTTAAGGCGAAATTGGAACAGATCGCAGGTGTAGGTTCCGTTAAGTTAGTCGGTGGAACAAGAAGAGAAATCCAAATCGAATTAGATAGAAATAAATTAGTTTCTTATCAAATGCCTATGGTGGTCATCGCCAACAGATTAAAAACTGCAGGTTTGAACGTTCCAGTTGGTAAATTTGATTCCGGCGCTAAAGAAACTTCCTATAGAACATTAGGAAGATATGAAACTCTTTCCCAGATCGAAAATACAATCGTTTCCTTCGGAGGAGATGTTGGTAATTCGGTACTCATTAAGCAACTCGGAACCGTAAGAGATGGAACAGAAGACGAAGAAACCTTAGGTTATCTTTGGGCTTCTAAAAGTGATGAAGTGGAAGAAGAAGATGTAGGTCTTTTGACTCATCCTATCACTTGGTTGACGCAAATCCCTAAAAGGGTCAAAAGAGTTTTCGGCGGAAAGAAAACTGAAGTAATCGAAAAAGAATTAAAGCCAGCATTATTCATCGACGTATATAAACAATCCGGAGCGAACACTGTATCCGTTGCGGACGAGGTCTTAAAAAGGATCGATAAGTTAAATGCGGATATCCAACCTTTAGAAGGAAAACCTAAGATCAGATTGATCCGAGACGGTTCCAGATGGATCCGCTACAACGTAGAAGACGTTACTGAAGCGATCGTGCTCGGGATCTTACTCGCGGTAATCACAGTTTATTTCTTTTTAGGAAACTTAAGATCTACGATCATCACAGGTCTTGCGTTGCCTAACTCTTTGTTAGGCGCATTCATCATTATGTGGATCATGGGATTCACGATAAACGTTATGACCTTATTGGCTTTGTCCCTTGCGGTGGGTCTTTTGGTCGACGACGCGATCGTGGTCCGGGAAAACATCTTCCGTAAATTAGAAGAAGGTGCAACCGTTATGGAAGCCGCAGAAAAAGGAACCATGGAAGTGGCTCTTGCGGTGATTGGAACTTCCTTAACTGTCATCGCGGTATTCTTCCCCGTTGGATTCTTATCAGGGATAGTTGGTCAGTTCTTCAAACAGTTCGGATTGACTGTGGTTTTCGCCATGATCATTTCACTCTTCGATGGTCTTTTTGTGGCTCCTATGTTATCCGCATACTTCGCAGGAAAACTTACCCACGATAAAAAGAACGCTGCCGTAGAAGCATTCGACCGTTTCCAAAACTGGTTAGAGAAAGTTTATAAGAGCACAATGCATTATGCATTGGCGCATCCTGGAAAGATCATACTTCTCACTTTCTTAATATTTATCCTTTCCTTCGTGAGTTGTGCTTTTGTGAAAAAGACATTCTTACCTGCGAACGATCAGGGTGAATTTATGGTAACCTTGGACCTTCCTCCAGGTACTAGCTTACAAGGAACTAAAGAAGTCGCGGATAAAGTTTTGGCGGAACTCCAAAAATTCCCTGAAATGGATAAGATCGCGATCACTGTGGGCAAACCGGATGGTGGAGAACCAAACACTGCGATCCTTGCAATCGCACTTGTTTCTTCCAAAAAAAGATCCAGGGATACTACGAGCGTTAAAGAAGAGATCCGTAAAATGCTTAAAGCTTATGATTATGCAAGGCCTGCAGTTTCGGATTATTCCGCAGTAGGAGGCGGGGTGCAGTATCCATTCCAGTTGGTCCTTAAAGGAAACAACTTGGAAGAAGTAGAAGCATATTCTAAAAAAGTAATAGAAAGACTAAAAGGTATCAAAGACCTCGCGGACATCGACTCCGATTATAGAAGTGGAAAACCTGAATACCAAATCGTTCTGGATAATTCCAGAATGCAATTAGTAGGAGTTCTTCCGGGTGTTGCTGGTTCAGAATTGAGATACCAAATTGCTGGAGACCAAGTAAGTAAGTTTTACGATAAAGGTATTGAGTATGAGGTCCGGATGAGGCTTAAGCCCGACCAAAGGAACTTGAGAGCTGCTTATGGCCAAACCAAAGTCCCGAATATTGCAAATAGATTGATCCCTCTGGCAGCGATCAGTACCGGAAAAGAAAACTTAGGGCCTTCTCGAATCAATCGTATTGATAGAGCAAGAGCCGTTGTGGTAAACGCAAACCTTGCACCAGGTGGTGCGATCGGAACCGCAATGGAAGAAGCTACTAAGATTATTACCAAGGAAATCCCTCCTCCACCGGGAGTTCGTTTTAATTTCCAAGGTCAGTCGGAAGACTTAAAAGAACTATTCTTGAATATCATCGTAGCATTCGGCCTTGCGTTGATATTCATCTACTTGGTTCTTGCTTCTCTTTATGAATCCTTCATTACTCCGATCACGATCTTATTTGCGATTCCGCCTGCGATTTCCGGAGCATTCTTCGCTCTGTTCTTAACGGGAGAGATGTTGAATATATTCTCTATGATCGGACTCATCCTACTCATGGGACTTGTTGCTAAAAACTCCATCCTTCTCGTGGACTATGCAATGCAAGCAGTGAGAGAAAGAGGGATCACAAGAGACGAAGCGATCTTTGAAGCAGGACTTGTGAGATTACGTCCTATCTTAATGACATCCATCGCGATGATCATGGGAACTGTTCCGATCGCGCTGGGTCTCGGAGAAGCCGCAAAATCCAGGACTGCAATGGGTATAGCGATTATCGGAGGTCTAATCTTATCCACGTTAGTTACATTGATCGTGGTCCCTTCCATTTTCGGTGGTATCGATAAATTCAGAGAATGGATAGAAGGCAAGTTCCGTCCTGATATGACCGCTACTATACACAGCGAAGGTGGTGGTCATTCCGGAAGTGCCGCAGTGTCCACGAATCATAACCAATCTTCCTTGAGCGAATGGGCACAAGAGGTGGAGTCCAAGCCTAAGAAAGGGGCTAATTCGAAGAAGAAAAAGTGACCATCAAAAGAGGGCCTAACGGCCCTTTTTTATTTTAAAATTCAAATTTATATAATATTAAAAAATAGAATTTTTTAATATTATAATAAGCAATAATTTATTGACTTTTCCTTAATTTTGCCAAATTTATTGCTCTGTTTTTTCATGAATCAAACGGAAAAACAAAGGAAAATTAAGTATAAATGAAACGTTTAGGGATATTTACAGGGATCTTTGTAATTTTAATATTCGTCGGTTGTAAGGAGAAAACCGAAGATCTAAAAGATTCTCGAATAATTTTGGATGGAAAATGGGTATTGGTTGCAAGTTGTATCGACGGAGGACCGAATGCCACAGCTTGGTTAGAGATCCAATCAAACACAATCCGGTCCTGCATGCAACAAGCCGGAACCGGAACGTACACAACTTTGAAGGGAACGATAAGACCAGCTGATTCCTACGGAAATTACAAAATCGATTGGAGCAATGGTTATAACCAAAATGCAAGCTATCCTGTAGGCGTTTTAAAACTATTATCTTTGATAGACCCATCTACCCAAAGCACTCAGTGTTACACTAAGAATCCTAGCTATCCGCCGAATTCTCAGTGCCAATTTTAAACAATTTTCTCACCTTTTGCGATGTTGGAATTCCAACATCGCTCTCTCGGATCAAAATACGCTTGTTATGAACAATTCCCGGTCTCAAAACTCCATTTTTTATTTCCAAACCTCTAAAACTTAGTTCCCAATAAACGATAAATCCTAAATAAAGACTTCACTTTCAGGGAGGAGTTTATGATCCAAAAAACTTCCTTACATGTCTATATTGGAATTACTCTAGTAACAAATCTTCTATTCGGTTGTGCTCAATTACAAAAAGTTGATTTAAAAAAAGTAAAAGAAAAGATCGAGGAACTGGATAAACCTTCCTTCATCTTAGAAAAAGTTTCCATTGCTGAGATCAATCTATCCGAGATCAAACTTAGAGTGGATTCGAAAGTAAAAAATCCATATCCGATCGCTTTACCTGCGACCAACCTGGAAATCAATATCTTGATCGAAGGACAACAATTCACAAAGGCAAAAACCAAAATCCCTAGTGTAGGCGGGAATTCCAACAAACCGGTCCCAGTGGATTTAACATTCGCTTATAATGATCTCGCAGCACTTTATAAAAAAGTTCCTGGAAAAATAGACTTAGTAGTAAAAGTACAAGGAGTCGTTTCACTTCCGATCCCTGAGAAATATAGATCCATCGCAGGTGCTGACTCACTCGACTTCCCATTCGAAGAAGAAAGAAAAATCCCAGCAGTTCTTCCGGATATAGAGATCCGAAATTTCAAAATTATCAAACCGGATCCTTCCACCATCTTAAGTTCCGCAGGCACGGACGATCTGGCAAAAAAAGCCACATCATTCTTAGATACATTACTCAGCCCTCAAAAAAAATCTCCAGGTTCAGCGGTCGCCGCAGGGTTATCTTCACTCGACTTAAAAGTAGATACAGAATTCCAAATTGTATTAAAAAACAGAGCTACATCTAGATTACAATTTTCTGAATTTGAATTTGAACTCACATTGGAAAAAGAAAAATTCCTAACTGGCCAACCTGTAAGGATCGAAAACCAAGGACAAGAATCCATCCTAAGCGTCCGCACCTCCTTCCCTCTCGGGACAGTCACACAAGGGATCGCAAACGCAATCTCCAAAAGGTCCGCGGCATTCCGATTAAACGGAAAAGCAACAACCGAAGCTCCGGAAATCGGAACAGGTCCAGTTCCATTCAAATTCGACAAATCCGGCTCTTTTAGCTGGAATTAATAATAAGGGCGCATGCTCGCCGTTACGGCGAGCACCCGGCTCTACGCTCCAATCCGCTCCGCGGGATTTCCGCTACGATCCGTTGCGCTTTACTAATCCAAAATATATTATAATTATCTAATTAATAATCCTAAGATACGAATTCTTACCGGAAGAAAATCTCATCCAATCAGTTCTGATATTATTTTCTTCCAAGTAAGTTTGAACTTTTTTATTAATACAAAATCTCGCACCTAAATCATCTTCGCTAGACAAGTTTCCGAACTTCAAATATTTCCCGGTTTCAATCTCAACTTCTTCCAAATTTTTTGAAAAGCCAGGAATATCCTCCTCAAAAAAGCCAATAAATCCTTTGAAAACTTTGCCGAAGTTTTCAAATTTTTCAGCGATACATCTTTTCGGAATATGATTTTCTAACAAATATCGGTCCAAACGATCTCGGATACGATTTGATTCATAACTCAATTCTCCTTCTTCACATGCGAATCCATAACCTAGAATTTTTCTTCTAAATACTAAAACTATATTCATAGAAGAATATCCTCAAACGAAAAATGTCTGGAGGATTTCTCTCTCCGTATTTCGGGAAATATTCTTAAACTGCAGGTAACAGTCTTTGATTGGAATTTCTAACGCCTTGAATGTTTTGCGATGGTCCATCAAAACGGAAACGCAAGCGGCAAAAGAAAGAAATCTCCACATGGTCTTAAAAAGAAATCGAGTGATCGGATTTTTAAGCCGTATCTTAAAAAATGTACAATGAAAGATCAGATGTTTTTCTTCATCTTCCGCGATATGAAGAAGTGCGTTCTTTACGGAACCGAATGGAATTTTCTCCGCGATCTTTTTGTAAAAACAAATCCCGATCACTTCTGCGACCAATAAGACCATCAGCTTAAGCCTGGTTCCTAAAAGCCTTCTGCCAAAATGAAAAAGTTTTTCGGTCCAGTTTGATTGGATCAGTTCTCCTCTTAATGCACGAACACAGTCCCCTAAAATGCGCGCATGTCTGCCTTCTTCTTTTACAAAAAGTTTCAAGGCTTCTCTGTAATTTGGATCTACTCCGTAGATATTTATGTGGTCTATATCTCTTGCGATCCTACCTTCTCCAGCTTCTCCTAACTGAAAGATCGCAAGAGACTTAGCAACTGGGAGACGTTTTTGGGGAATAAATCCTATAACCTGCTCTTGGACAATAGGATAAGGACGATCCGCATTCTTTCTAAAATGTTTGGCCCAATTTCCCCAAAAATAACCTCGATCCCGTTTTTGAAGACGGGTCCATAATAAATTTCTAATTCTTTTCTTACCGAAAAGATTCATTACCAAGGTTAAAATCACTATTTGCTGATCTAAACTAAAACTTCTTCTTTTAAGATAAGAAAGATCGAAACAAAGTGAGTATTTGGATCCTCTTCCTGAATATAATTGAGATAGTCCTGTGATCCCAGGACGAATCGACCATCTTCGATCTAAACTTTCTACTCCCCAACCTAATCTACGAATGTCTTGCTCGGTCAGAGGCCTCGGACCAACGATACTCATATCGCCTTTTATAATATTCCAAATCTGAGGAAGTTCGTCTAAACCGGTACTTCTCAAAAAAGAACCAATCTTTGTAGGAATTCCATCCTTCAAGGTTCTGAATTTCCAGATCCGAAAGACCTTCTTTCCTAAACCTATCCTTTCTTGTAAGAAAAAGATCGGTCCCGGATCCAAAACAGAGATTAGTAAAAAAATCCCGAGTAAAACCGGGGAAAATACAGCGAGCGCGATCAAAGCCAAAGAAAATTCTAAAATTCGTTTCATGGACCAAAGAATATCGAATTTTCAAAAACAAACCCACCTTCCGAGTGCGGATATATAAGCACTCAAGTGCTTGACCTGATAGTTCTTAGTATCCTAAAATTCCGAGAACACATGAAAGTCGAGCCACTCAAGATACTGATTGCCGAAGATAATCTGAAACTCAGAAAAGCGATGGTCTCCGGCTTAGAAGAATCCGGAAAAATCAAATCAGTTTTCGATTGCGACTCGGGAGAAGATGCAATCCGTTACTGCTTGGAAGGAGACACAGACGTTCTTCTTTTGGATGTACGACTCGCAGGTAAATTAAACGGGATCGAAACCATTATCTCTATCCGCAAAGAATTCCCACGTAAACCTGTAGTCATCTATTCTATACAAGATAGCGACGAATACTTCAGGACTTTCAGAAGTTCAGGGATCTTAAGTCATTATGCTTACGTTCGAAAATCGAATTATCTTCTTCCACAAATGGTGGTCCCTCTCATTCGATTGGCTTATGACGGAAAAAGTTTTATAGACCCTGAAATCGAATCCAGAGTCACTGAAGTCAGGGAGAAGGACGAAAACTCTCCACTTTCAGTTTTAGAACCTAACGAAAAATCCGTAGCAGAAATGTTAGCCAAAGGATTTAGCAATGAACAGATTGCACAACATTTCGGATTCAAAGACAAAAGAACGATCAGCAGGATAAACGGACAGATCTATTCTGCCTGGGGATTAAACGAAACAAACTCCGACGAAAAAGTTGCTCGAACAAGAGCGGCACTCATCGTTTTATCCAATCGTTTTTTAGAATGGGAAGAAGACGAAAAAATTTTTTATAGGAATTCCTCTGGAGAAAGGATCCTATGGACGCCTAATATTGACTATAGATCTTGAAATAATAATTTGCTCCGTTTTCATCTTTCTTTCCACAAATTTGTTTTGGTTAGGATCAACAACCGGAACAAATTTAGAAAAGAAAAATGCTGCTGCATATTTCAGTATTTTTACCCTAATCGTATCCTCTCTATTATTCTCTTTTTTTGCAATCCTAGGCCAAAACGGGTTTTTAGTAGTATCCTCCTATCCAATCTTATATTTTTTTCCTGGGTTGATCTTATTAATACTCATTCCGTTCGGATGGTTTGTCGTTATCGTTTGGTTTTTCGGTTTTTTAAAAAAGAAAGGGATCTTTCTTTTTTTATTTTATATGTTATCCTTTTGCCAATTAGTCGCTGTATCGATTCTACTTGCCTATAATCCTGCGAGAACATGGAATATCAGTTTATTCGAATATTGGAAATTGGTTCCATTCTCCTTCAAATCAGCTTACTTAATCTATATTTTCACATGCATTTCCCTTTCTTTACTTTGTTTATTCTTATTCAAAATTTCGGACAATAGCCTATCCGAGTTAGGAAGACAAAAGGCAGTTCCTTTTTTAAAAGGAATCGGATTTTCACTGTTTGGAGTAGTCTTACTGGTTTCCGTTCTTTTCGTTGGAGATGAATTAGGAATTATAGAAAATTTTATCATAAAAGCGGAAAAGGAACCCAAATACTTTTATGGTTTTGTTCTATGTATACAATTACTGATTTGTATTTCTATTTTAGTTTTAGGTTGGGCTTTAACATCTTATGAAATACTTACAGGAAGGATTTTACCTAAGATCAGTTTAAAACAAGAATGGAAAAATTCTGTCTATACAGCTTTTACACTTTCCGTTCTATATTTTCTTTTTGCAAAAACTGGATACCCTAAAGCGGAAATTTTTATCGTATTCTCTTATTCCTTTTTTATATCCCGATTTTTTACGGTTCGAAAAAACAAACTGATCAGCTCCAACCAAAACGAAGTATTAAAAAAGATCTTATCTTCCGGTTCCGTCAAACTTTCTTTCGGATATTTATGCCACGACGTACTGGAAACCCAAAAAGCTGCCCTCATATTCCAAGGCAAAATCCCCTATATTTCCGACACGAATATCTATTATCCAGAAAGCAGTCCTTCCGAAACATTTGATTTTTCTAAAGTACATCCCAATCCGGAAAATCCAAATATTCAATATTTAGATAAAGATCAATTCTCCGGATTTGTGATCCGAGTAAAAATCGAAAATGTCCTTTCTGGTGACGCATACCTGATCTTAGGGCAAAAAGAAAACGGAGGATTATTTGCAGAAGAAGAAATCGAGATCGCAAGGATCACAGGAACCTGGTTAGTTCATTCCTTATTTTTAGAAGAAACGGGGAATATTCTAGAAGAATTACAAAGAAAGAAAATTCAGGAACAAAGACTTTCCGACCAAAAAACCAGGCAAATCCTTCACGATGAGATACTTCCAGAAATCCATTCTATTATTTTAGAGATCTCAAATGATAAATCCGGAAACCTCAATTATCAATATGCAAATTCACTTACGGAACTTCATAAAAGGATCTCTTCTTTATTAAGAGAGATGTCAGATACAGGTTTGGAAATTTCCAGGCTGGGCCTAGTTCCGATGTTTCAAAAACTACAAAACTCAGACGCAAAAGACTCCAATTTAATTTGGGAAATAGATCCAGAAGTCAATTCTCAAGCCGAAAATTATCCTCCAGAAGTGCAGGAAGTTTTGTATTATGTATTCAGAGAATCCTTACGCAATGCGGTGAAATATTCCGGAGAATTAAAATCACAAATTTTGATCTCCATTCAATATGAGAATGGCCTTGTTATCCAAATTAGAAACGAAATAGGAAAAGATCCTATGTCGATGCGTTCTTCTGGCCAAGGATTAAAAATACATAGTGCATTATTGAGAATTTTCCGCGGTTCTTTGACATTAGAATTTCCTAGTTCAAAAGAAGCGATGATCCGGATCTTTCTACCTTCCCCCTAAATAAAAAACCTGAATTGATATTTAACAAGGTTCGATAGAAAATCTAATTCCAAAAATCGACTTGCTATAATGATTTTCATTTCAATGATGCGCTTAAGCCGAAACTTAAAAAATAAAACATTGTGAACATTTGTTCATATAATCTATCCGGAGCCTGGAAAACATGCAGTCACAAAATAAAAAAGAAAAATCGATCTCTATCGCAATTGTTGGTACAGGTTTTGGAGGTTTATGTGCTGCAATACAACTTAAGAAAAACGGATTCCATAATTTCGTAATTTACGAAAAATCAAATTCAGTAGGAGGCACTTGGAGGGAAAATACTTATCCCGGAGCAGCATGCGATGTTCCTTCTCATCTTTATTCTTTTTCTTTTGAACCAAATTCAAACTGGCCTAGAAAATATTCTGCTCAGCCAGAGATACTTTCTTATTTAGAACATTGTGCAAAAAAATACGGGATACTTCCTCATATTCGTTTTGGGATCGAGATCAAATCTGCGGATTGGGATGATTCTTCCAGAATTTGGAAAATCAAAACTTCTCAAAATGAAACATTAGAACATGATGTTTTTATTTCTGCTGTAGGACAATTGAATCGCCCTGCTCTACCTTCTATCAAGGGTTTAGAAAGTTTTAAAGGTAGGATATTTCATTCTGCAAATTGGGATCCTTCTTATAGTTTTTCAGGAAAGAAAGTTGCTGCAATCGGAACAGGCGCGAGTGCAATCCAATTCATTCCACAGATCGTAAACCAAGGAGCAGAAGTGACAGTATTCCAAAGAACTGCACCTTGGGTGGTTCCTAAACCGGATCGTAGATATTGGAGTTTCGAAAAGTTCTTATTTAAATATCTCCCCGGCTATAGACTATTACATAGGCTTCAAATCTATATGTGGAATGAGATCAGAATGATCGCATTCCAAAAAAATAATCATGCAAACAAGATCGTAAAATGGATGAGTCTTTCTCATATGAAAAAGTTCGTAAAAGATCCGGAATTACGCAAAATCCTTACTCCTGATTATCCTGCAGGATGTAAACGTATCCTTCTTTCCAATGATTATTACGAAGCATTAGCAAAACCGAATACAAAAGTTCTTTCTGAATCCATCCAAGAAGCAAATGCAGATGGGATCGTAACAAAAGAAGGTCACAAAAAATTTGATGCAATCGTTTTTGGAACTGGATTTAAGGCTACGGAGTTTCTTTCTCCGATGAAAGTAAAAGGAACCAAAAATCAAGATCTGAATGAGGTTTGGAAAAATGGTGCAGAGGCTTATCTAGGTGTAACTGTTGCCGGCTTCCCTAATTTTTATATTTTATACGGACCAAATACGAACCTGGCTCATAATTCTATCGTATATATGATCGAATCCCAGGTGCGTTATCTCATATCTGCTTTGAATGAAATGAATAAAAAAGGGATCCAAGCATTGATCCCTAAAACACGAAGTATGCAAAATTACAATACATCTTTAAATAAAAAATTCGATAAATTCGTTTGGGATACTGGATGTACGAATTGGTATATCAACGCTTCCGGAAAGAACACGAATAATTGGCCCGGTCATACTTACGAATATTCTTATAAAACTAGAAAGATTGATCTATCCGAATATGAAATTCTATCTAATTAACGAAAGAATTCTATCAATTCCTCATAGGCTTCTTGATTCAATGATCCGGCAATCATTCTTCCGTTGATTAAAAAAGTAGGTGTACCTTCCATTCCCAAACGAACGGCTTCGTTAACATCTTCCGCAATTTCTTTTTTAATAGACTCATCGGTCAAACAGGCATTAAAAGCCTTCATGTCTATCTTTAAGTCCTTTGCCTTTTGTTTTAACCAGGCGGGGCTTAAGGTTTCTTCTGTTCTATTTTCAGTAAAAAGAGATTCAAAATAATCCCAATATTTATCTTGGCTTTGCTTCAAAACACAATTTGCCGCAATATGTGCTCCTAACGCTTTTGGATGGAACTGCAAAGGAAAATCCTTAACCACCCACTTAATTCGATCTCCATATTTTTTTCTAAGTCTCTTACCTACAGATTGGAACCTTTGACAAAAGGGACATTCAAAATCTGTAAACTCTACGATAGTGATTGGGGCATCCTTATTCCCTTGAGTAGGCTCTCCTTTTAGATCTACTTCTTTCGGGACATGATGAAGTTTCGCGATATAATTATATTTTTTCTTTAATCTTGAGATCTCTTCCCTCATCGCTTTTTCTCGGCGTTCTGAGATCAAAAAAACGATAAGTGAGTTGCGAAGATCATCATAGTGTTCCTCGCTACCCTCGTCTTTTAGCTGCTGATACTTGGTCAATAATTCAGCTTCCGATGGGTTTTGGATCGAATCATTGATGCGATCCGTGTATTCTTTGACGGAAATTTTCTTTTCTGTAGCTTCCATCTGAATCATTTTACGAATTCCTAATTTTTCCAGAAGTTTGAATAATTTATCATTTGCGTCCGTGACTATTTTTTCATATTCATTACCCATTTCGCTTTCCACATCGGACGAAGTAATCTTTTTGCCGTCTATCTGTATATAAAGCTGAGAAGTTCCGAATTCCGGAACCTTGGAAGTTTTTTCAGCCTTCATTTCTCCTGAATGTAAAAATAAAAAAATGCTAATACTTAAAATTGTTTTTCCGATATGTTTCATAAATTTACCTACAAAGAATATTCTCCCAATCTTACTCGTTATTCTGCCATAGCTATAGGCAGAGTCATTCCGGTATAAGCACACTCTATTACGGACAAAATAAACTTTTTCATTTCCTCTTTGTTCTTTTGAGGTTTTATCCTACCTTCCAAAAAGAGCATTGCGATTCCGTGAATCATAGACCAGGAGGCTACAGTTTTCTCACGCGTTTGTCCTGGCTTGATCGCCCCAAGCCTTTGCCCCATGCGTATAATCTCATGCAGCTGCCTATATGTTCTTCTAGAAACTGCGGACAACGTAGGATGTAAATTTATATCGATACCGCCGAACATGATCCTTGCAAATTGTTGATTGTTCAAAATAAACTGGATATAGGTCCAACCGAGAGCGCGAAAACGCCCTAAAAAATCGTTTTCCGTTCTTTCGAGTTCCTTCTGGTATTCGGAAAAATATTTCTGAAATCCCCTTTCAGAAATTGCGGCGAGCAAAGCGTTTTTGTTTTCGAAATGATGATAAGATGCCGCATGACTCACTCCAGCAAGAGACGCAACTTTTCTCAAAGAGATCTCTTCGAGAGGAGTGGTCTTCAATAATTCGGTACCAGCAGATATAAGATCTTCCCTGACAGTTATCTTGTCATTTTTAAACGGCCTTCCCGGACCCTGTTGCTGGCGGCGTTTCTTATTTACGGGCATACTAACGATTCTTATTATTTCCAATTCTTTGCAAGAATATATTTACCATTGGTAATTTATCTATTGAATCCCATACCATTTATATTACCATTGGTAAATAATAGCCTCGATACGGAATTTCAGCGGAGAATTGTATATGGAAAAAGCCTTTGAACCCATAAATATAGGAAAGTTTACACTTCCAAACAGGTTTGTAATGGGATCCATGCACCTCGGACTCGAGGGCAAAACTGGAACTGCGGAAAGAATGGCCGCATTCTACGGAAAACGTTTTGAAGGTGGCGTCGGCCTTATAGTCACCGGTGGAATCAGCGTGAACGAAGAAGGAAGAGGATCCAAACACTTCTTCAATATACAAAATGAAGAGCACGCATCCGAATTAAAGCAGATGAATGATCTTCTGAATGGAAACGGGACCATGTGCGCTCAACTTTTCCATGCAGGACGTTATGCGTTTGATAGAAACTGCGTAGGTCCTTCTGCGCTCCGCGCTCCAATCAATAGATATATTCCTAGGGCTCTCACAGAAGAAGAATGTTGGAAGACGGTAGAAGATTTCGGGATCGCAGCTAAGCTCGCAAAAGAAACAGGATTTGGAGCAGTAGAAATTATGGGAAGTGAAGGTTATCTTATTAACCAGTTCTTCTCTCCAGTAACAAATCATAGGGACGATCATTTTGGAGGAGATTCTAAAAGAAGAATGAACATGGCTGTCGAAGTTCTGAGAGCAGTCGTAAAAAATCTTCCGGAAGGTTTCCCTATAATTTTCAGAATGTCTGGTATTGATCTTATTCCAGGAAATCCAACTTTCAAAGAAGTATGCGATCTAGCTCAAACACTAAAGCAAGAAGGTGTATCCGCTTTAAATATTGGGATCGGATGGCATGAATCAAGAATCCCAACCATAAGCCAATTAGTTCCAAGAGGAGCCTGGGCAAACATTGCAGCAAGGATCAAAGAAAAAACTCCAGGTATTCCTATCATCGCTTCTAACAGAGTAAACGATCCGAGTACAGTACAAAGGATTTTTGATACGAATCAGGCTGATATAATTTCTATGGCGAGACCATTTCTGGCAGATGCGTTTATCGTAAAAAAAATCCAAACAGGTATGTCAAATCGGATCAATACTTGTATTGCATGTAACCAATCCTGTTTGGACCACGCTTTTATAGATAAATCGGTTTCCTGTCTAGTCAATCCACAAGCAGTTAACGAATTAGAATACAAAATAGATTCCGATGTGAAACCGCAGAAAGTTGTGGTAATCGGATCTGGACCAGGAGGGCTTGAGGCAGCAAGAGCAAGTGCTTCTCTTGGCCACGAAGTTATATTATTAGAAAAGGCGGACCAGTTGGGTGGACAGTTCCAACTCGCTTCCAATATCCCAGGCAAATCCGAATTCAAAGAAACGATCCGCTATTTTAAAAATGAACTTCCGGCACTTGGAGTTGATATCCGTTTAAATACAAATTGTGATCTAAACTTACTTGAAGAATTGGATCCAGATGCGATTATATTTGCTACCGGTGTTAAACCAAGAGAATTTACACTACCTGGTATTCATAATCTTCCTGCCGGAAATTATACAGATTATCTGACCGGAAAATTCAAAGCTGGGAAAAAAGTGGCTGTGATCGGAGGAGGCGGGATCGGTGTTGATGTGGCCCATAAACTTACCGAAGAAAACGATCCTAATCTAGAATCTTATTCAAAAAAATATAATATCGATTCGTATACGAATGCTGTTATCCAGCCTCATAAAGCGGAAAGAGATGTTGCGATTTTTAGAAGAAGTGGAAAACATGGTGCCGGCTTGGGGCCTACTACTTTTTGGGCTCTCAAACAAGAACTAGAAGCATCCGGTGTAGAATTCTTCCAGGGACTCAACTATAAGGAAATCACTAAAGAAGGTTTAAAGATAACCTTGAAAAATGGAGAAGAGGTTCTTTATCCATGCGATTCACTGGTTCTTTGTGTTGGACAGGAAAAAGAAAGTTCTCTTTATGAAACCTACAAATCTTTACACCCTCAAAAGCAGATATTCATTATTGGGGGAGCAAAAAATTCTAAAGGAATTGATGCAGAGAGAGCGTTCTTAGAAGGTTTGAATGCTGCTTACAGTATTGGAAAAGAAGAGAATATTACTGCGAAAGTATAAATAAGGGAATATATGATAGCTAATAATTATTTTACAGACGACGAAGATTTAAAACTAATTTTCGAACATTTAATCGATTGGGCTTCGATCGTAAAGTCAACCGAAGGCGAAGAATTTTTCGAACACGAACTTTATAAGAAAACAAATAATCCAAGATACGAAATGGCTCCTTCTAGCGTCGAAGAAGCTGTAGAATTATACAGATCAAGTCTCGAATCATTGGGTGAATTTTTTGGAAAAGATGTCTCTCAACTTTCTAGCGTGATGGATAAGAAACATCTACGCTACGAAAATGGAAAAGTGATCTTTCCGGAGGAAACTACATTAATCTACGAAAAATTCCGAGATACTGGTCTCATGCCATTCTCCATTTCAAGAGAAGCCGGAGGACTCGGACTACCAGGAACTATCAGTGCATTTTACGGAATGGTAATGGCAAGGGCGGATGTTTCCTTTTGTATGACTGTTGCCCTATTAAATCTAGCTCAAATCGTTTCTAGATACGGAACAGAAGAACAAATAGAGAATTTTGCTGCAAAAGCAGCAACTGGCGAGACTCTTTTTGCGATGTCTCTTACTGAGCCGGATTTCGGATCAGATCTAAATAATGTCAGAACCACCGCAGCAAAAATGGAAGATGGACATTATCGCCTAAACGGAACGAAACGTTTTATATCCCAAGGTTGTGGACTCGGCCCTTATCCATCTAGTTTATTAACCCTTGCACGAACAGGAAATGGAGGAGCTCGCGGATTGTCCGTATTCCTAGTAAAAAGTGAAGATGTAACTGTTGCGGGAATTGAAACCAAAATGGGAATTCACGCATCACCTACCTGTGAGATCGTTTATGAAAACAGTTATGGCGAACTCTTAGGACAAGAAGGATTAGGTCTTACTCGTTACACTACCGGTATGACAAACTTCATGAGACTAGGAAGTGCAGCTTGCGGTCCAGGAAGTGCTGCCGGGGCATATTATGAATCCCAAAAGTACGCGGAAGAAAGACAACAGTTCGGAAAACCTATCGCAGAGATCCCAGCCGTTGCAGAGATGCTTCATAAAATTAAAAGAGAAATGAACGCGTCTAGACTTCTGACATTCGAAACTGCTCGTGTTGTAGATATGTATCAAAACCATCAGATCCGTTTGGAAAAAGCGAATAAAGAAGATAGAGAGATCCGAAAGGACGAAAGGGTAAAAAAATGGGGAAACCTTGCTACAGTACTTACACCGATCTCTAAATACTATTGTTCGGAAGAAGGACATAAATGCGCGGGCCTTGCCATCCAAATCCACGGTGGAGCCGGTTATACTGAAGATTATGATGTAGCTCGAATATATAGAGACTCTAGGATCAATACGATCTATGAGGGAACAAGCCAGATCCATGTTCGAATTGCAGTTGGCGCGATTGTAGCTGGAATGAGCGGAGAAGGAAATTTCAAAAAATATCTGGAATCGATCAAAGCAGAAGTGGAATCACCTTCTAAATATCTAAATGAACAATCCCAAATATTCGAAGAGGCAATTGCTAAATTCAAATCAATCGAAGACGATCAAGCTAAAGAAAGGGTAGCAGAAAATCTAATGATCATTACTTCGAGATATCTATGTAGCATGTTGTATGAAAAAGCTGTAGCTAAGCTGAAACAAAACGACCAATTCAATCGTTGGGCAAAAGATTGTAGAGCATATCTAATCGACAGTACGGCAATTTCAAAAGCATGTATCTATAGAATAGAAAATGCAGTATAAACTAAAGATTACTTTAGAAATTTAGGAATAAAGGAAGTTTTTTCGGGATAAAACTGAGAAGCGAGTAAGAAGATAAAAATACTTACTGCAATTCCTATAGACGCAAGAAGTACATCCTTACCTACTTTGCGGAATGTCTCCAAATAAGGAGCGTCCCTGTAGGTAAGGAAATTTAACACGATCTCTCTTCCTGCAAGCATGCCCAAGAAAACCCAGGTGGTGGACATGGGCATATTACTGATCTTCTGAAAAAATATTAAAATACTAGCATATACTAGGTCTACGATTGTAGCCGCCTTAGACCATTGGATGTCGGACTTCTCTGTAACTATCTCTTGGATAGTTCCACCGTTGGTATACAATATGATACCAAGAGCTCCTATCAGGATAGAAACCGCGCCAGTAAGCTCCATCCAATTCAGTTGTCTAGGCAGATATACAACTATATTAGCGGCGTCCTGAGCAAGCCAAGCCGCCCATAAAAATAAAGTGGAGAACCACTGTAAGATTGCCCATTTTCTCTCCGTTCTTGGATCGGGCATATGATCGTCATAATATTCTTTCGGATCAACTTTTACTAATATTCCCCAAACTACCAACGCAGTGATAAATGCGATCATATATCCCAAAAAGGACTTGGTCAGCATTTTCTCTATATTCTGTCCGCCGAATAAACCTAAGATCAAAAATGTAGTAGAGATCGGAGATTTCATCCGAGTAATGATGACTAGAACGATAGGCGCAATCAATTGTAGAAAATTATATTCTGCAGGAGGAGTAAAATTATCCAATCTGTGAAAATGGACTTCTCCATTAGCGGACCACCAGGCGTATCCGAATACTAGAGCAAGAAGTCCACCCAAGGCAGCAAGTTTAGGGAACCAATGTACAGACTTTTTACTTTCTATAAATGTCCCTACAGTTTGGACAGCATCGTTACCAGCTACAGAAAAGGCTGAGATACAGAATGCGAGCCAGCCAAGAATGTAGGAAGAGATCCCTAGATAATAACCGAGGCTCATTACCAAAAAGGACAGAAACACCAGTACATAAAATCGGATCTGGTCCTTAAAAGAGGGATGTTGGAAATCGATTTGATTCATGAGTCACCCAAATGGGTTTTCGCTTGTTGGAATTAATTAAGTATAGAAAAAAAAGAGAAGCCCAAACGGTCAAGGTGTATCGGCCCATATTTAGGCGCACGAAAGGGGCTTAAAAACAAAAACGGGCCTCGTACGAGACCCGTCCTTACGAAAAAACTTAAGGGGAACCCCCTTAGTTCTACTCTAGGTAATGTTTGCTGTATCTTGCTTCGATGTCTTTGATATCGAAGATGATAAAGAAGTCGGTAGTCTTGAAAACGGAGTCCAATGCTGGAATTCCGCAAATTGTTGATCCGGCTCTAATATACCCCTTAATCAATGCAGGGATTCTTTTAGAAACTTCTTTGATGTCTTCAGGAGAATAATTCTGATCGAAACCTGGCATTTCAAATCCAGGAAGCGGTTTTACATCGAAAGCTTCTCCAGCAAGAGCTTGTTTATCTTTCAAAAACGCGTAAACTTCGTTTGCGGATAGAGCATCAGTGCTATGAACTGAACCACAACCGAAAAGGTATCCGATATTATTCTTCTTCATGTATTGAGCGAGTCCGCCCCAAAGAAGAGAAATTACAGATCCGTCTCTGTATTCAGGATGAACGCAGCTACGTCCGATCTCTGCAGGTTCTCTTTCTAATTCGTAAATTTTAGTAATATCGAATTCGTTGTCCGAGTAAAATCCTAGGTTTGCCTTCGCGACACTTCTACGCAAGATACGATAAGTTCCGACGATCATATCATCTCTGTTCTTATCTACTACGATAAGGTGGTCGCAAAATAAATCGTATTCATCTCTGTCTTTACGTGTAGCTGCGGATTGAGGTAAACCTTCTCCCAACTCTAGATTGAATACATCATAACGAAGAGCTAAAGTTCTTTCGATCTCGAGTTGGTTCTCTGCGATCCTTACTTCAAGCTTGCGTTCTAATTTTTGCTTTTTTTGGACTATTCCTGATCCCATTGTCGTCCTTCTTTTCCTTGTTAGGATGCTTCTATCTATCCTCCTAAATGGTTACAGTCGGATTACGCTGGAAAGAAATTCCGGTGACTGGACTGGCTGATTATCCTGCCATTCTGCGGAGTGAGGTCAGCTTTTTGACATAATCGAGTAGAAATCCCTTACCTTTTACGTCGATTTGGGTGAATTGGAGCCCGAAAAGCCCCTGTGCTTCCTTGGAAGCGCTCAAGTGTTTGATTTTACCTAATGCTTTAAATGGTTTGTATCCGGGAAGAGAAACCACAATTTCCACGCTAGAGTGAATATCGCATCCATCAAATTTATGAGGAACACGAACCGCTATCCCTCCTTCACTTACGTCCTGGGCGACAAGAATATCTAAAAAACCGTTTCCCATCAATTGGAGTTGAACTGGTTGTTTAGGGAAAGGGACTACCCTTACCTGTTTTCTTTTCTCCATCCGAGGACCCTCCGGATACTAGAATAATGGCCAAACCTATATTATAAATGGATAAGACGGGAGAAGAAAACGGTTTTCTTACGAAAAATAATCACGTAACACTCGTTCAAAATAGTGCTAAGTATTTAGTCCTAATTCTGCCTCTGCACCTTCGATCAGAGAGAGTTTGTAAGTAGAGAGTATCTTAGAAACCTTCTTCTCAAACTTACGATTGAATACGAAGAAGTTCAAAGATTTTTCCAAAAAGAAAATCATCTCTATAGGCTTCCATTCGATCACTCCTCGTTTTGCATCTACGATCTTTCCATGTTGTAAAAGAGTGGAGATGGCTCGGATAGAATGTTTCGGAAATGTTGTTCTCAGCGCCTGATAAAGAGCCTTAGAGTCAGCTTCTAAAAAATGGAATTTACGTGAGAAGAGTACGGCATCATGAAAATATTCAGGACGTATTACTGCTCCATTCAATCTAAGTGAGATGATCAAAAATCCGATCAGATCCGCCATCTCGGTAAAAATCCCGAGGCCTGGAACATCTTGTCCTGGATATAAACGAGCAGAATCCCTTCCGACCTGTTTCGGATGACGTGTCTGGAGCCAATTCACGACCAAATATTTTTCTTTGAAGAAGTAATCGTTGAGTCGTATCCTATACTCTTGGATGCTCAAACGTAGATGGACTAAAATTTCGTTTTGGTGTGTGAGAATTAGTTTTTGGTAGGTATCATCGCTACCGGAAAGATCTAATTCGAAGGAATCATATCCTCTTTTTTTGAGTTCTGCCAGAACTCCGGTGATCTCAAAAAGTTCCCAAACACTTTCTTTGGTCAAAGAGTGGAATAGAACTCCGGATTGTGCGACATGAGAGTCCACCGCCGCACATAAAAAGTCGTCGTATACAAAATCGAAAAAACGCGGATTATTGTATGCAACCTTACCCATCTAATCTTTCGCTTTCTTACAGTCTGGCAGGTTTATTTCCTTTTTTCAAGGAAATAAATCCGGTCACCAAACTATCTGAGAATTATCAAAGTTTAGATCTGAAGTTTGAGTACGCTTTCAAAACCTGGTCTGCAGCTTCTGTTTGAGGATAATGTCCTATACCTGGGAGCTCGTATACTTTCGCGTCCGGTCTCATCTCTCTGAGTCGTTCTACTACATGTTTACCGCTAACCGGGTCTTCCAGACCATCCGCCAACGCGTACGGGATCGGACTATCTAGTATGGCTCCCACCCATCTATCTCTGAAAATTTTTCTTTCTCTCATATATCTTATCAACTTGTGATAGATCAATTTTCCTCCTCCGTTGTTCACACATTCCCAAAATCCATCCAACTCCTCTTGAACAGGTTTTGTATTCGGCCCGAATACTTCTGAAAAACTTTTTTGGAAAGAGGTCTTGTTTACTAAACGGGAGAATAAAAATCCCAAGGGACCGTTTAATAATTTCTGCACTGCTCTTGGTCGATGAGTTTCCGGAAAGATCCCGCCATTTAGGAAGAATACAGACTCTAAGTCGGGACCACCGATCCTCTGCCCTGATAACTTTTCCCTAAATCTTGCGACCAATTCTTGTGCGACCGTATCGCCCAGATCATGAGCGAGAATATGTACTTTTTTAATCCCTTGTTCTTGTAGGAAGAACTCGGCCTGGTCCGCATATTGAAAAATAGAATAATGCCCGTCTTTAGGTTTTTCGGAAAAGCCGAAGCCCAGATAATCTAAGGTCAGAACTTTGTATTGATGAGTAAGGGTTTCCCATACATCCTTCCAATCCCAAGAAGAAGTGGGAAATCCATGTAAAAGAAGAAGCGCTTCTCCTTCTCCACCTATCCGATAGAATAGTTTTCTTTTTTTCCATTCAAAGAAAGCTCCCGATGCCTTCCAGGCCAAAGGGTGGGTTCTCCAAAGCGGCTCCGACATAGATTCCTCCAGAAGAGGCAATATTGTACCTCCTGGTTTCGGAATGGGAAGTGTAAAATCTATAATGTGAAAGAAATTTCAGTCCATTGCGTCTAGAAGGTTGGACAGAAAAACTTTTCTTTCTTTGCCTTCCGGAAATCTACCCAGCCCAGCGCCCATATTATCTTTGAGATGAGAAAGTTTAGAAGTAGCAGGGATCGCACAAGTCACTGCCGGATGAGAAAGAATATATTTTAAGAAGACTTGCGCAAAAGAATTACAATCCCATTCTTTAAAATATTCAGGCAATGTTTTACCTTTTGTATTTCTAAAAAGCCCACCTTCTTCGAAAGGACGATTGATCAGGACTGCGATCCCATGCTCCTGAGCAAAAGGTAAAATTCTATTCTCCGCTTCACGCGTTTGGATAGAATAAGGTATCTGCAAGAAATCAGGTTTTTCTTTTTCGGAAATACGTTCCATTTCAGCGAATGCGGACGTAGTAAAATGTGTCAGGCCGATATAACGGATCTTCCCTTTTTCTTTCAGACCTCTTAATGTTTTGAGATGAGTCTGAGTATCTAGTAAATTATGGATTTGGAATAGATCGATCTTCTCCGCTTTCATCTTTTTGAAAGAAGCCTCGATCTGTGATTTTCCGGCGGCTTCTCCCCTGATCCAAACCTTTGTGGCTAAGAAAAATTTCTTTTTCTCCATGTCGGAAAAATCCTTGGACAAGATCCCGAAAATTTCCTCGGAACGACCATACATGGGAGAAGAATCTATCACACCTCCGCCGGTATGTAGGAACTCCGACAAAACTTCTTTTAAAGGAGCCAAAGAAGAAGGATCCGGGTCCACATCTAAAGTCTGCCAAGTACCTAGACCGATTGCAGGAATTTCTTCTCCAGTTTTTGGGATCTTACGTTTTAACATTTTAGAAGCTCCGGCCGTTTGGGAGAATAAGGAAGAGACCCCCGCTTGAGAAAGACTCAAAGTAGCAGCGGAAGCACTTAACAACTTTAGGAAATTCTTCCTAGAATAGATAGGCTTCATGATATCCCCTTAAGTAGCCGAATTTTAAAGGGAAATCCTGGGCAGACTCAATCAAAAATTAGTATTAAAATCCATTTACAGCTTAAATCGGATCCGCTTTATTCCTGGAGCAGATCCAACAAAACTTTATTAATGAATAAATGGTATTTTCCGTAATTCATATCTACTAGATAGTTTGCATCCTTCAATTCTTCTAAATATCTAGTAGCGGTAGTATAATGAACATCTATACGTTCTCCTAAACTAACAGGAGAAAGTACAGGAGAAGCAAACATCGCTTCTACGATTCCTGTTTTTGCCAGTTTAGGGCGATCGATAGAGAGTTCCTTTTTATACGTTTGATAGAGTTCGATTATCTTAAAAAGCAAATCTTTAGTAGACTTAGCCTGTAAATAGAAAGCGTTTAACATGAATTCTAAGAATGGCTCCCAATTTCCTTGTGAGGAAACACCAGCAAGTAATTCATAATATCTGGATCTATTACTATTTATATAACCGCTTACATACAGGATCGGGAGAGAGAGCATCTTTGCCTGTATTAAGTACAAAACCATTAGGATTCGTCCTGTCCGACCATTCCCATCTAAAAATGGATGGATCGCTTCGAACTGGTAATGAGAAATCGCACATTTCAGAAGGGGATCTATCCCGTCATTTTCTTCGTTTAGAAATTTTTCCAAATTCGAAATTAAGTCGGGAATTTTGGAAGCGATCGGAGGAGTATATATGGGCTCTCCTGTATTCGAATTTATGATTTTATTTTGCAGCTTTCTAAATCCGGATTCCTTTCCGAACATCAATTCTTTATGAACTCTTTCAATCAGTCTATTTGAGATCGGAAAACGTTTCAATTCATGAAAGCCTAATTCTACCGCACTTCTATATCTTAATACTTCCTTGTCATAATCATCTCTTTCATATTCTGGAAATAAGGACTGCTGCAGTACATTCGATACAGTGGTATTGATATTTTCAATATTCGAACTAGCTACCGACTCTTTGATAATAGCAGGAGAAAGTAGTAACATCGGGTTCGGCAAAGCAGAGGCGAACCCTTTTAGTTCTCCTAGTTCCGTCCTGGCTTTTGCGATAAGCTTCAAAAACCCCTTAGATTCAAAATCCAATACGGGAGGCAAATTCTGCAAATCGTAGGGAGTTTCCGGGTCGAATGGAAGCATATATCGCATTTTATTAAATTATGCGATATATGACAACCCTTATGTGCAAAATCTAGCAGAAAAACTATATAAATATTTAGTATTTTAATGCGCCTCGTCCCAGTTTTGTCCGAATTTTCCTTCTACCTTGATTGGAACATCAAGAGGAAGGGCATCTTCCATCAGTCTTTTGCAAACTTTTAGGAACTCATCCTTCTCCGATTTATATACTTCGAATACCAATTCGTCATGTACTTGGAGTAGAAGTTTGGATTTCCATTTTCTTTTTTCTATCTCGTCTTGGATCTGGATCATCGCGATCTTGATCATGTCGGCGCAGGTTCCTTGGATAGGAGTGTTGATTGCTACCCTTTTGGCTCCTTCTTTTGCCTGGCGATGCGTGGAATTGATATCCGGAACAGGTCTTCTTCTTCCTTTCATGGTTTCTACATAACCTTTCTCTTCGCAGAAGGCGACTGTATCGTCCATATACTTTTGGACACCAGGATACTGGGTTAGATATCTATCTATAAAACTTTTTGCTTCGTCTCTCGGAATTCTAAGATTACGACTAAGCCCATAAGGAGTGACTCCATATATTACAGAAAAGTTAACTACTTTTGCCTTATCCCTCATCTCGGGACTAACCAGATCTTCGGAAACTCCGTAGATGGCAGCGGCAGTTCTTTTATGGATATCGATGCCTTTTTTGTAGGCGTCCATCATTGCAGGATCTTTTGAGATATGTGCCATGATCCTAAGTTCTATCTGGGAATAGTCCAAACTTAAGATCTCAAAATCCTTATGACCTGAGATAAAACCTTTTCGTATCAATCTTCCTTCTTTCTCACGGATCGGAATATTTTGTAAGTTCGGATCCGTAGAAGAAAGTCTTCCAGTCGCAGCTATAGTCATATTATAGCTGGTGTGAATTCTTCCGTCTTTAGGAGAAGCCATACTAGGAAGTGTATCCACATAAGTAGAGATCAATTTTGTATATTTTCTATAATCCAAAAGTTTTTCAATGATCGGATGTTCTCCTAATAATTCTTCCAAAACTTCGTGGTCAGTGGAGTAACCTGTCTGGGTCTTTTTAACAACCCTAAGCTGTAATTCATCGAATAGGATTTTTTGGAGTTCTTTTGTAGAAGCAATATTGAATTCTTTTCCCGCAGCTCTGTAGATCCCTTTTTCCAGATCCTTTACTTCTCTTTGAAAATCTTTGGAAAGTTCTGCAAAATATTTCGAATCTACTGAGATCCCGGCTTTCTCCATTTGAGTTAAAACCGGAATCAAAGGTAAATCGATATCCTTGAATACATTCTCCAAACCGGATTGTTTCAAAGATTTACGAAGTACATTATATAATCTTAATGTAATATCCGCGTCTTCCGCTGCATATTCCGCAACCTTGTCCAGCTCCACTTCCCAAAGATTTTTTTTGTTCTTACCTGTTCCTACAAGTTCGGCATAAGTGATCGTTTTATAATTCAGAAGATCTTCTGCAAGATCATCCATATTAAATCTGCGGCTTTCAGGTGCCAAAATATAAGCCACGATCATCGTATCAAAAACGATATTTGTGACCTCAAATCCGTGGTTTTGTAAAACGATCAGATCATACTTAATATTCTGACCTACTTTGGGAATATTCGGATCTGCTAATATAGGTCCTAATATTTCACGAACTTGGTCCAAAGGAAGAAGTTGTTCCTTATTCGTAAACAAGCCCTCTTGTGTATGAGAAACCGGAATATAAAAACCTGTTCCTTCCTGGTTACACAAAGAAATCCCTAAAAGTTCCGCATCAAAAGCGTATTGGGAAGTGGTTTCCGTATCTACGGAAAGGATAGGGGATTTTTTCCAAGCTCTTGCGAGTTTGGTTAATTCTTCTATACTCTCTACTCGTTTATAAATTCCTTTCTTAGCAGTAGGACCTTTTACGGAACCTGCGGTTGATTCTTCCGGTTCATCTTTAGGAGGTTCTTTTCCTACAGACTTCGCCAAGTCGCGTGATAGAACATTATATCCTTGATTCTTTAGATATTTGATCCCTTCGTCAGAAGCGTAATCAGGAAGTTTAAGATCATCATCCTTAATACCAAGATCCAAATCTCTTTTGATCGTGGCTAATTGTCTGGACATGAACGCATTGTCTTTATGCTCTATAAGTTTGTTCTTTAAGCCCGGATTTTTGATCTTTTCTATATTTTTATAGATCCCTTCCAAGTTTTTATATTCTTGGATCAGCTTAGTAGCACCTTTCTCACCAATTCCTTTTACTCCAGGAATATTATCAGAAGTATCTCCAACTATCCCCATATAATCGGGGATCTGCTTTACATCCACACCTAATTCTTCTTTTACCCAAGAAGAATCAATTTCCACAAATTCGGTGACTCCCTTTTTACCACGGAGCATTTTAATATTCTTTTTTTCTAATAATTGGTATAAGTCCTTATCCCCAGAGAAAATCAGGATCTCTTTTGCAGAAGATTTATAATTTTCCGCAAGAGTCCCGATGATATCGTCTGCCTCATGTTTTTCTATCTTTAAGATCCTAAAACCTAAAACCTTCAGAGTTTCCATAATCTCATTCAACTGAGGGCGAAGATCTTCCGGCATAGGTTTACGATTTGCCTTATATTCTGCGAATGTTGCCCCTCTTTCCAAGGGCCCGCCAGGATCGAATGTCATTGCTACGTGAGTAGGTGCATAATCTTCGAAAAGTTTGAATAACATCCTGAAAAATCCAAAGACCGCACCACTCGGTTGTCCTGTTTTTGAATTTTTCAAATTGGAAGCCGCAAAAGCATAATATGCCCTGAATGCAAATGCGTGACCGTCTACTATGAGTAATTTTTTCATGCTGCTTCCCCGGATTTCCCTTTCGAGTTAGAGTAGATCTCTTCACCCAATAAACTATAATACGCTAACTCGGTTTTCTTGATGGTATTTTTAACAGAGAACCTTTTTACGGATTCTTTGTTAAATGTACCCATAGATTTTCGAACTTTAGGATCTTCTAATAGAGTTTTATAAGAAGAAGCAAGGGATATAGCATCGCCTACATCGGAAACGAACGCTCCTTTACCTTCGGTAAGCATTTCCGCGATACCACCGCCGTTTGTGGCAACGATCGGCAATCCGGATGCCATCGCGTCTAATACGGAAGTTCCGAGTCCTTCTTCTTTTGAGGTTAATGTGAAGATATCGAATAAGGAAAGAAGCTCGAGGATATCAGTCCTAAACCCTGTAAAGATCACTTTATCCAAAAGTTTTTTTTCGGAAGCGGTGCGTTCTAATTCTTTTCTAAGTTCACCTTCCCCCACTATCAGGACCTTATACTTTTTATCCGTTTCTACCTTAGATAAAGCATCGAGTAATGTCTTTTGGTCCTTATGATCGACTAACGCGGCAATATTTCCGATGATCAGTTCATCTTTAGAAAGATTGAATTCCTTTCTGAGATAAGAAGTGTCACCTGGTTTTTTAGAAACACCTAAATCGATCCCGCTGTATACCGTCACAACTTTGGCAGGATCTATTCCATCCATGATCAGAATTTCTCGAATACGATTCGAAACACTTAAGTAAAGATCAACTCTGTCAGAAACATACTTACGTTTACTGAACCAATTCTTTCTAAGCCTAAAATCCACTCTTCTAGAAACTACAAGTTTCACTTTAGGATGTTTTGCTTTCGCCATCCAAGCGATAGAATGTGCTTTTGCAGTATGAGCATGAATGAGTTTGATCCCTTTGGAAACGATGAGTTCTTGGAGAGCCTTTACGGAACCAAAGTCCCATTCTCCTTTTAAGGGAAGAGTAACTGTTGGAAGTCCAACATCGTTAGCTCTGGTCTCTAATGCAGAGCCTGGTTTACAAAGAATGAGCTGAGGGATTTTGTGTTTTTTTAAACCTTCTGCGAGAAGAAAAAGTTGCCTTTCCCCTCCTCTCCAGCCGGTTTCCGTGTCGATATGAAGAATCACCCGATCAAATTGGGGTTCTGGCTCGAATTCTGCAAGAGTTCCGCCATTTCTTTTTAGGAAAAAAGTCCTGGACAAACAGGATTCGTATTAGCGACAATTATTCTAATATAACAGAGGGAATCCAGAATGTGCGAACTTTTGGGAATGAGCGCCAATGTTCCTACAGATATATGCTTTAGTTTCACCGGTCTTGTCCAAAGAGGCGGAAAAACCGGCCCCCATAAAGATGGATGGGGGATCGCATTTTATGAAGGTAAAGGTTGTAGGGTCTTCCAAGATCCTCAGGCAAGCGCTGATTCACAATTGGCGGAACTGGTCCGCACATTTCCTATCAAAAGTAATTTAGTCATATCACATATCCGAAAGGCAAATCGTGGTAAGGTGGATCTGAAAAATACACATCCATTCGTCCGGGAACTTTGGGGTTATTATTGGACATTCGCTCATAATGGACAATTGAAAGGGGTGAAGAAGGAACCCTTAAAAGATTTTACACCTGTTGGGACGACTGATAGCGAGTATGCTTTTTGTTGGGTACTTTCAGAATTAAAGAAGAAGTTTAAGATCAGACCTAAAAACGAAACTCTTCTCTCCCAAGAAATCCGAAAACTATTATCCAAACTCGGAAAAAAGGGAGTTTCGAATATCCTAATTTCGGATTCTAAATACTTATACGCATATTGTTCTACAAAGCTAGTATATATCACAAGACATGCTCCATTTGGAGAAGCCAAACTTATAGACGCTGATCTGAGCATAGATTTTAGTAAACATACAAATCCGAAAGATATAGTTACTGTTTTAGCCACAAGCCCTTTGACCCAAAACGAAATTTGGACACAGTTTTTACCTGGAGAATTTCAGGTATGGAAAGAAGGAAAACAATGGCAAAGATTTTCTCCTGAAAAATAAAATAGGTCTGCCTACTATCTTTTTATGAACCCTTTTGGGAAATTTCCGAATTATCTAAAAATTTTAGGGATCTTTCTCTTATCCTATACGTTGATCACGAATTATTTATGGAGAGAACCGGATAATTATTTTTGGATCTGCCATGTTTCTGCATTTTTAGTCTCAGGAAGTTTGATTTTCGGATTTCGAAAAGGAATTCGCGTCGGAGGGCTCTGGCTCATACTCGGAACCATTCTTTGGCTTTCCGATGAAGTTTTAAACGATTATCCTCTGGACAAACTTTCTTATTTTACACATTCATTATATGCATTAATTTCGATATATTGCTTTCGAAGAATAGGATTATTTCCGTTTCCATGGGACCTACTATTTTCGAATTACCTTCATTTTCAGATTTTTATGAATCTTTTCATTCTAGGAGTTCTTTTTTTATGCTCCTATATATCGAATAAATTCTATGCCTGACATTTTCCAAGACCCAAAAAAACTCGAATCTGGGATCGAAAACGAAAATTGGAAGTTATGCACTTCTTGTGGAGAAAAGATCACAAAAGAAGAATGGAAAACTTCCGTGGATGGTGCATACATTCACAATTTTATCAATCCTCTTGGAATAGAATTCAGAATTCTTACATTCTCAGAGGCGATCGGAATTGCTTGGCAAAAAGATTCGTATACAGAACATACTTGGTTTCCAGGTTTTTCTTGGAGAATAGGATCATGCTCAGCTTGCGGTTCTCATTTAGGCTGGAATTTTGAATCTGTTTCTGGCTCCGACTCTTTCTTAGGTTTAATCCTCGGACAAATTACTTCTTAATTCTAATTTTATAATATTCAACCGAGTAAAATCGACTTGAAACGGAAGGAACTGGCCTCAGCTTATACACAAATTTCCTGTAAGTTTCCTTTTTATGATTACCCAAAGAAAGTTCTTATTCATATCGATTCTACTCTTATCTTCTATACAATCGGAAGCTAAATCCGCCGACCCTTGTAAATTGGAAAAAACTTCCTTATGTACAGAGGCAAATACCCCTTTCCTGATGATGGAATGTCTCAAACAGGATACTTCTAGACTTTCTGACGAATGTAAAAAAGTTTTAGCCGACTTTTACGAAAGAATGAAATAAGGAAGAAATCTAAAAATTAAATCTATATCTTAAATCCATTCCAAATGTATCCCTAACTTGGTCTCTGGCATCCGATTGTGCGTACGTTCGAATATTCAGATCGAATCCTGAAGTGTTATCTTCTTCCTCCCATTTGATACCTCTCCAATACGTATAAGCCAATTGAAAAATATACTTTGCGCCTAAAAGAGCGAGTCTGAGATCATTTCTACTACGAACTCCTTCCAGATCATCTTGTTTGCTATGTTGGTAATTTGCTAAAAAGGTAATCATTCCCGGATCGGGCTGAGGATAAAAATTAGAATACAAAATAAATAGATTTCTAGAGTTTTCGAATTCTTGTTTTCTTTCGACTTCTTCCTTATGTCCTTTCAATTCAGAAAGAACTAAGATAGAAGTGACTATCATCGTAAATCTTGCTTTTCTGTATTCTTTTGCATGAAGAAGTCCCCAACCTGGAAGAACGGCGCTTCTCCAGACCAAGTCCCAACGAGATCTATCTTTCGTTTCAGGAGAAACAGTTACCTGTTCTTGAGAATGAATGGATATAAGTCCAAAGAAGAATATACAAAATAAAAAGAATTTTTTCACCCAAGTCTTCCTTTTAGGAATAATACACAAAGTGGAACTTTACGGTCACGAAAAAAAGGAACCTAAGAAAATTATAGTATTTCGAATACTTGGTTGCCATAAGTGAGCAAGCCCGTTAATTCTACAGACTATCTATGAATAAAATCTCATCCATTTTACTATTCACTTTTTTAACTTTGAGTTCTAGTTTTGTTTTCGGAGCAGAGCCCGAAGACGAGATCAAATCATTGGTCTCTTCCTTAGATTCTTGCAAAGGTTGTGTTTTTATACGGAACGGTTCGGAACATAAGCTGGATGAGGCAAAGGCACACTTGCTTAAAAAGTATGATGCGGCCAAAAGTAAAATAAGCAGCACCGAAGATTTTATCAAAGGATTAGCAAGCAAGTCTTCTATCACAGGGACTCCGTACAAGATCAAATTCCCTGACGGAAAGGAAGTAGAATCCGAAAAATGGCTGACTGAAAAACTAATTGAACTTCGCAATCCTCCGCCTGCAACCAAACCAAAAAAGAAAAAATAAACGATCTAAGCGAAAAATCACCTCAATTCGGCAGTTATTCTAGGTTGGTAGCGTCGAATTGAGTTAGAGAGTTTTATGCGAAAGTATTTATATCTTATTCCGGTTTCTTTTCTATTTGCCTGCCCACCTCCACCTAGCGAAGATCCACTTTCTTCTCTAATGTCTACATTAGCATTATCGAATATGCCAGTTCCATCGGAATTCACAGTCGTAGATTCAGCTAAGCAGGCTCAATTAGACGCTGTAGAAGCTACCGCAACAAAGAACTCCACCTGTACCAAACTAGGCGCTTTCTATTGGGAGATTGGAGATGTAAACGGTGCTTACGGGTATTCTTCCGTAAACGGTTCCGTGAATGGTTCAACGGTTCTTTTGATTGCTTCCGCATCCAAATGGATCTGGGGAGCTTATGTTTTGGAGAAGGTTGGCACTCCAACAACAATAGAACAATCTTATCTTAGGATGAGATCCGGTTACGATAATCTGGATGATAATAAATGTAATCTAGCTCTTACGGTAAATGCATGTTTCACGAATGGCCCGGGAAGAGATGGAACAAATAATAATAACTATTATAATTCAGGTGATCTAAATTATTTTTATTATAATGGGGCGCATTTCCAAGCTTATGCTGCTTTGAATCCAAGTGGCTTAACTCCTGCACTTACAAATTATACCCGTGCACAACTTGCAACAGAGATAGGAAACACTTTATTCGGAGGATCCAATCCCGGAATAGATTATGCAGTTCCTCAACCTGCGGGGGGAGTTAGGACTTCTGCTTCTATTTATGCTCAGTTCTTAAGAAGAATATTAAATTCTAATCTAACGATCCGAACTTATTTGGGAGCGGATCTTGTGCCTACATTACCTTCTGTACACCCGACCCAAGCAAAGTATTCACCTTTTATTTTGGAAGATGTACATTATTCTTACGGACATTGGGTAGAAGATTCTTCCGGAAATGATTCTGCATACAGTAGCCCAGGAAAATTCGGATTTTATCCTTGGATAGATCCTACTGTTACTACTTATGGAATAATCGCCAGATATTCCACATCCGGTTTAGCTTATGCAGAATCGGTCTATTGTGGAAGGCTTTTAAGAAAAGCATTCGCTACCGGAATAGAACAATAATCTAAACTTCGGTCCAATCCCTGTAACGAAAAAGTAATGCTCTCTTCATGGAGTAGATACAAAAATTTAAGATGATCAAAAGTCGATGCTTCCATCGACATATATCAGTTCTTACCCTAAAGCAGGTCCCTTTCGAATTTTAGTGGTGACCGAAACATTTCCTCCTGAGATCAACGGAGTCGCCAAGACGCTTCATAGAATGTTGGGCGATCTTTTACAAAGAGGTCACGAGATCATTCTGGTCCGTCCAAAACAAGGCCATAATGATTATGCAACAGCTAACAATAACTACAGAGAAGTACTTGTAAGAGGGGCAAAAATCCCTTTATACGAAGATCTAAGATTCGGATTTCCCGAAAAATACCTTCTCCGCAGATTAATCGAATTAGAAAAACCTGATATAGTGCATGTGGTCACGGAAGGGCCACTCGGCTGGTCGGCAGTAAGAGCGGCGCGACATGTTGGAATTCCGATCATCAGCGATTTTAGAACAAACTTCCATGCATACGCAAAATACTATAAGTTCGGATTCGCAGGAAAACTGGTCCATAATTACTTAAAAGGACTACATAATAGAACACAGATGACATTAGTCCCAACTGCTCAGATCAGAGAGCAGTTAACAGAGCAAGGATACACGAATGTGCAAGTGGTTTCCAGAGGAATTGATTCTGATTTATTCCATCCTGCTCGTAGGAATTCCAAATTAAAAACAGAATGGGGATTAAAACCTTCCGAACTAGGAGTTCTATACGTAGGAAGATTGGCTCCTGAAAAAAATCTGGATCTATTAGTAAGAACCTTCCGTAGACTCCAATCCAGAGTTCCGAATGCAAAATTGATCTTAGTGGGAGACGGGCCTTCCAAAGAAAAACTGCAAAAGGAAAATCCTGATTTTATATTCAGAGGAATGAGAAAAGGAAAAGAATTAGCGGAACATTATGCGACCGGAGATCTATTTCTATTCCCAAGCCTAACAGAAACTTTCGGAAACGTAATCGTAGAAGCAATGGCATCCGGACTTCCAATCGTAGCTTATAATTACGCGGCCGCGAACCAACATCTTAAGCACGGCAAGTCTGCCCTGCTCTGCGGTTTCGACAAAGAAGAAGAATTTATAGAACAATCTTGTCTCTTAGCAGAAAATAAAAAACTGGCATCTAGACTTGGCCTTGCTGCAAGAAAGATCGCAGCTTCCTGCACCTGGGAAGATGTTACCGATTCTTTAGAAATGACTTACTCCAAACTTTCTCTTTCTAAGAAAAAAACTTCGAGATCTAAGAAAGCGATTAAGTTAAAAGTACAGATGGTTAGGGGTTAGAACCTTAAATCTTTTCGGAATTTTTTTGAAGATTCTTTTTTTCGCTTGTACTTTCTTCGCCTTTACTATAATGACTGGCAAATTTAACGGCAAGGAGCAAAGCCTATGCTGAAATTTCCCGGCACTCGTACGGATCATCGAGAAAGAAACCGTCCCTTCGTCACCAGAGAAAAATATCTCACCTTTCTAAAAATCGCCAATAAGTCTTCTCATTCCAGACAGAGAAGGTTTCGTAATAAAAACAGAGAAAAAAGGCAGACCTTGTCACCATAGTTGTCTTATCATGGTTTTCCATGGAAAACCTAGACGCTAAATCTATCAGTCTCTGGATCATGGCGACCATCTATACGATCGCCGGTATTCTTCATTTTGTGATCCCTAAATTTTATATGAGGATCATGCCACCTTGGATTCCTTATCATAAACTTATGGTCCAACTCAGCGGTATCGCCGAGATCGCTTTGGGACTTGGTCTTTTCTTTCCTCAAACTAAAGCATTAGCGGCATGGGGTGTGGTGCTTCTTTTGATTGCTGTGTTTCCGGCTAACGTGTATCACTTTCAGTCAAGAACCAGAAAAGATCCTCCTACCTGGGCTCTACTTCTAAGGCTTCCTTTGCAGTTACTTCTGATTTACTGGGCTTATACTTTTACGTATTAATGAAAAGAAAGGAATCGGCTTCGGTCGATTCCTGTGCGCAGTATACTTTAAAAATTCCTTAAATATCTGATAAAATTGTGCAATATCCGTGTCTGATCCCTTCGGCGTGAGGGATAACTTCATAAAAAATATGACATTTCAGCGTTAGTTGAAATTATGGATTTATATGCAGAATTTATTAAGTTATCTCTCTTGTGTTTTATTCTTTCTTTTCGTAATAATTAACTGTAATTATTCTGGAGGACCTTCGACAATTTCCGGAGGAGACGCTCAAAAAAAGATAAAAGATGCATTGCAGAATCTTGCATTTTCGACAAATATTCCTAATGAACCTGTAGACTGCTCATCTTACGGTTATTCGGATCGCACGAGCGGGGGAACATACGGTAATGTTTCCGGAGTTGATCTAACTTTAATGAACATCCTTTTTATCAACCCGTATCTAAAATCAACTCTTAGCCAAGGAAAATATTATACCGAAACCTCCATCAATCAATGTGTAGAATTCATATATGGAGCTTACGCTGCTTCTCTTATTCCTTATGCAAAAGAATGGAGCGTGTATGCAAAGTGTCAAGTTCCGACACCCCCCGTTTTTTTAGGCCTTCCTTTATTCTTTACCGAGTGCAAACCGGAAGAAGCTAAATTTGCCGAGACTATAACCGAAAAACTATAATTCCAAAGTTGAACTACTGGCTTTAAAATTATTATACCGGTTCAAAATTCCCTTCTACAATTGATCTGTTTTCTTTTGAACGCAAAAGTTCAGTTTTTACCTTTTATTTTAGTTAAAAATTTATTGAAAGAATTTCAGAAGAAGGTATTCTCCCTTTTCAGTTTTTGGAGTTTTTTATGTTCAAGTTATGGATAGCGATCTGCGGAAGCGTTTTAATTTTGGGCCTGGCTTTTTCTTCCTCAAAGGTTCAAGCAAATACTAAATATAGCGTCTTCTGCGCTGATGGTAAGATTGAAGCGGATTCCCGTACTTTGGATCAAATGAAATCTGCTCGAGGCTCTAATGTTTGTCTTCTGAAAGAATTCGATTATTCTTCTGACGCTGATAATTATGCTCAATCTATTGGAGGAAAAGGTTCCGCCTGCAGCTGCAATTAAGTTTACAGGCCGGAGCAATCGTTAAATCTTTTACCTCGTCTAAATTTTAGGCGGGGTGTTTATGAATAAAAATCTGACTTCTTTTTACGTCTTAGGGTTAATCAGGAGTTTTATTTTTTTGATCGTTCTTTGTGTTATGTTGGTAGTCTCCGAAAGTTTGAACTCCTACCTTTATGATAAGAATGATTTGCCTGAGATTTCCTTTATATCCGGCTTAGTTTTGAGCCTTGGAGCGGCTTTTACTGCAAGTCGTCGCAAGTCTCAAGACAAAGAACCTTCTAAGCTTGTCTTTATTCTTATTTCTTCTTTTTTAAACTTTGGTATCCTATTGGTCGGTCTCTTTCTGATCCGGAAGTTTTTCCCTGGTTGGATCGCCTGATCTCTTCCTTATTTTAATTTTTTCTTTTCCTCTCTTCCGGTTCGGATATTATTCTCCGAAACATATAATATGAACCGTCCTCTTTCCGTTTTTCTTTTCTCTATGTTTCTTCTTTTCTCTTCAAATCTTCTTGCTGAGGAAAGAATTGTGGAGGGTAAACTTCTTCAATTCGGTAGAATGTTAGGCACAGGAAACGATTTCATCCAGGTGCTTTCAAACGATTTAAGCCCCGAACTTTCCAGACTTCATAACCAAACTATTCGTGTTCTTTGCCAGATGAGGGGAGAAAATTGCGACCCAGTACGTTATGAGACCTATCCTTTTTCGGAATCCAAGGGTCTTGCGGATTGGACTTTAAAAAGAATCCCGAATTACGTAAATAGAGGTTACTTCGCTTTTAATCCGACCGTAACTCCAGATGGGCAATCCATCTTCTGGACTGTGTATTCTAGCAAGGGTAAGTCAGGTACTCAAAGGATTTGGTTTGCGGAGAAGGACGATAAAGGTTTCTGGAGAGATGGTAAAGAGATGCCTGCTCCTTTGAATAATGATCTGAACTCTGCAGTGATCGCGGTCCTCCCAAGTAATAATGAATTATTCGTTTTTGGTTCTTTCGGTGATGACGAAGCTTCTCATAAGATACAAGTCGAGTTCCAAGAAAAAAGGGAAGAACTGAGAAAAAATACGAGAGACGAGATGGAATTCCGCTTAAAGGAAGAACAACTCGCTTACGAATATCTTCGCAAACTCACTCAGCTCCAAAATAAGGCAACTGTTCCATTATATAAAAGTTATAAAGAAAAAGGGAATTGGTCTTATCCGAAAGCGATTAAGTTTCCCGATTTTTCAAATATATACTTGAAAAATAACACTTCCGTTTTCGGCGGATCCACTCTTTCTTCTTCCGGAAGGATACTGATCTATTCTGTCCAACAACCTGATTCTTATGGCAAATTGGATCTATACGTAAGCATTCAAAAAGCGGATGGTTCTTTTTCTCTTGGTAAAAATTTAGGAGAGATTGTAAATACTGCTTCTGAAGAGACTGCTCCATTCTTAGCGGGAGATGATAGGACTTTATATTTCTGTAGCGATGGCCATAAGGGTCTTTCGGTATATGTAACCAAAAGAATCGGAGAAGGTTGGGACAATTGGACTAAACCGGTCGAGGTCTCTGCCAATTTAAAAGGTGTGAACTTCTTCTCTATTCCCGTAAATAGCGACTGGGCTTACGTAAGTAAAGAAGGCCAACTTTACATGGCTTATCTTCCCCGTGATTTCCGCCCGAACCCTGTTGTGGTGATCAACGGGAAAGTTTTGGATGAAGAAGGAAATCCTTTAGGCGCAGAAATACATTACGAATCCTTAACACGATTGGAAAAAAGGGGAAGTGCCAAGAGTGATTCTAAAACCGGTTTTTTCAGTTTAGTCCTTCCTTATGGTGAAAAATACGGTTTTTATGCGGAGAAACCCGGGCATCTTTCCGTTTCTAGAAATATAGATCTTACAGAATCCAAACAAGAAGACGCAAAGTTAGATGTTGAATTTCGTCTTCCAGCCCTGGCAGTGGGCCGACAAATCCTTCTGAACAATCTATTTTTTGAGACAAACAAATTCGAGATCTCCAAGGATTCCGAGCCTGAGTTAGATCGTTTGGCGAACTTTTTAAAATCGAATCCTAAACTCAAAATCTCCGTCGAAGGCCATACGGACAATGTAGGCAAAAAAGAGCGTAACCTAGAACTTTCAGAAAACAGAGCAAAAGCGGTGGCAGATTATTTGATCTCCAAACACGGGATCGATGGCGAAAGAGTTAGGACCCAAGGTTTTGGAGACAGCCAACCAATTTCTTCCAACGATAACGCTTCGGACCGTCAAAGGAATAGAAGAGTTGTGTTACAGATTGTAGACTGAATTCGTTCGGTTCCTTTTTTGTAGCATTCCTTCCTTAAATTCAGGTTTTACCTTGTATTTTTGTTTTAAAAAAGGATTCTAATCCGGAATGAAAATAGCGGTCATCGGTAGTGGAATCGCCGGCTTAAGCGCATCTTGGTACTTGGGCAAAGAACATGAAGTCTCTCTTATAGAAAAACATCCTTTGGTCGGTATGGATGCTCACGGTACCGATCTTCTCTCCAACGGACATTCTATCCGAGTGGATGTTCCTTTCAGAGCATTCAAACGTAATTATTATCCCTGTCTTTTGGATCTTTACAAAGAAGCGGGGATCGAAGTAAGACCTGTGGATTATTCGTTTTCCTTAAACTACGGAGACGGCACCACTTACTTCGGTTTTTCTACTTTGGGTATCGGAGGCAATTTTGTTCCGATACCTTATTGGGTTTGTTTTTCCAATAAAACTTCTAGACGAATTTTTTCGGATGCGATCCGTTTTTACGAAGAATCAGAAAGAGAACTCCAATCATTAGAAGGAGAACAAATTACTATCTCCGAATTTTTAAGTAGATTCGGTTATTCGATAGAATTTGAAGATCTGTATCTGATCCCTATGTTCTCTACGATCAATACATGTACTTCTGAAAGTGCTAAAAATTATCCTGCAGAAGTGGTAATCGGTTATCATTCCAGCGGTTTAAAATTTTTAAGATTTTTAACTCCTGAAAAAGGGACCAGAGACGTTACTGAAAAACTTTCTAAAAGGACTTCTTCTGTTCGCTTAAGCACTGATCCTAAAAAAATTGTTTTAGAAAAAGATAAAGTAAAATTGATTTTTAAAAATGGAGAAGAACTTTTCGACAGAGTAGTTGTCGCCGCTCCTGCAAACCAAGCCATTTCCATTCTTCCTGATGAATATTCAAAAGAGAAGGTATTACTTTCTAAACTAAAATACGAAGCTTCCGAAGTAGTAGTCCACTCGGACGAAAAATTTATGCCTAAACAAAAAAGACATTGGGCGCCTATGTGTTTTTCGCTTTCACAAGATAGTTCCACTGCGACTGCCACTATTCTTCTGAATAAAGTTCTTCCTTCCATGAAAGGTAAGGCCGTATTCCAAACTTGGAATCCACTTGTGGAACCGAATGAAAAAGATTTTATCAGTAGATCCAAATTCGAAAGACCGGTAATAGATATTGCTTCCAGAAAGATCCTAGAAGAGTTGAAAGAGTTACAAGAACTCCCAGGTAAGAAAGTATGGCTCTGCGGTTCTTATGCTAAGTATGGAATGCCACTTTTAGAGGCGGGAGTTTCCACTTCTCTGGATGTCAAAAGATGGATAGAAGGTTCGCTTAGATCTTAAAATTTACTCAGGTTTTCTGACCTTATAGATCCAATATTCGAAATGTTTTTTGATCGTTTCCGAGCCGAAGTATTCTCCTAACATCTCGTATCTTCCTGCGAGTCTTTTAGGGATCTTTTTTTCTGATTTAATTTTTTCTAATATGAATTGGGAAAATCCGGGAAATACGAAAGGGTCTATCCTTTCTAAAACTTCGAAATTGAATCCTAATGCGGAATATTCTGAGACGATACCTTCTACCTTTTTAAGATCAGAAGACATTTTGGCCATCTTGGAGATCAAATTTCTTTTGAAAGTTTCCCAATAAGAGATTTTTCGATCTGAGAATAATATCTCCGCAGATACGAATACTCCTCCCGGTTTTAAAATTCTATAAACTTCGCTAACCAATCTGTTTCGATTCGGTATAAAATATAAACTGTCTAAGGCAAGCACCACATCAAAGGTTTTATCCTCGAATTCTGCTAAACCTTCTATACTTCCTAAAATCAAATTGGGAGAGCTGCCCCTACCCTCATAACGTCTTTTTGCGAATTCAATTTGGATCTTGGAGATATTGATCCCGTAAATATTCGAAACATTTACTCCAAATGTATTTTCCCAAATCTTAAATTGATCTCCGCATCCAAATCCAAGATCTAAAAGTTTAGAATCCGGTTCCAATCCTGCCAGAGTTCCCAAATGTTCCGCTAAATTGGCGCAAGCAGTACCGTATTCTTTCGTATTCTCCCAATACCCTAGGTTGGCCCAGGATTCTCCTTCATCGTTCAAATATAGATGAGAAAGATCCGTAGGAATTCCTTCTCTTCCGAATAATAACCTGACCTTGGGCCAGATCTCAGACTTTGCAGGAAAAGAAGAATGGTGGCGAAGAGAAATTTCTTTTTTATAAGGCAGGTCTTCCATGATTCCTAAGTCTTCGGTTGCCCAAAGCAAAACTTTATTGGACATAGAATTTACAAACTGTCTACCAGAATCGTTCTTTATTTGTCCGTTCCTTAATCCTTTCGGATATGTTTTATGCCGACATAAGAGAGTGAGATCCGGGCAAAAATTCCCAAAAAAAGTCCTTTTCTTTCCCTAACTTACGGCGGAAAACCTACCGACGGACCTTATGAACATCAAAGATCGTATCCTTGGAATTTTAGCTGCACTCCTCCAATATTCTAGAACAAACTGGAGATCCATCCTTAAATACTCGGTCATTTCCGGGATCGTAATACTTTCATTTCTGATCGGCGGATCTTACGTTGTATGGCTCACCAAACAAGAAGAAGTCGCCCGAAATTTAGAAACCTTCCAGAGAGAAGTTTCGGATGCATATGATCCGAATGAGATCAAACCGATCCGCATCTTGGACAAGAACGGGAAATTGATCGGAGAGTTCTCTCGCAGAAAATTCAGACCAATCCGTACTGATAATCTAGCAAATCATGGAAATATAATATGGGCTCTTCTCAGTTCAGAGGACAGGGATTTTTACGAACATAATGGTGTAAATTTTACTGCGTTACTTAGAGCGATCATAGTCAACCTAACCACTTTCCAAAAGCAGGGAGGATCTACTCTCACCCAACAGTTAGCAAAACTTACTTTAGATCTGGGAGCACGAAATGTATTCAATAAACTCACTGAGTTTTACTGTACATTCTACCTGGAAAGTAAGTTCGATAAGAATACGATCTTAGCAATGTATCTAAACCGTATCTTCTTGGGAGAAGGAAATACGGGAGTAGAAGAAGCTTCTCGCTATTATTTTAATAAACCTGCATACGAATTAACTCCTGCTGAAGCGGCTCTACTTGTAGGAACAATTCCGGCTCCTTCTAACTATAATGCTGTCAGAAATCCTAAAATAGCTCTTAAAAGGCAGAAGATGGTAATGACCGTTATGGGCAAAAACCAAAACCTTCATCCAAATCCTAAATCTATTGAAAGGGATTTTGAGAAGAAGGTAGATGCAAATATCCGCAAGTTCAGATCCTTTTACGTGGTAGAGGAAACAAAGGAAGAAGAGGATAAAGTAGTCATTACTTCCGAGATAGGCAAGTATGGTTTCGATAAAGATTTTACGATCAACCTTGCTTCTGATTTCAATTTTGGGATCCGCCAATTCGTGATCGAGAACTTCTCGGAGATTGACCTGGAAAGCCGTGGTATGAATGTTTATACCACATTAGATTATGATAAACAAGAAGCGGCAGAACGTTCTCTCAGAGAAGGAATAGAAACAGTTCGCAAAAAACTTTCCGAAGATAAAGCAAATTATATAAAAGCGGGAAAAACAGAAGAAGCCGCTAAACAAAATAAGATCATAGAGAATATGAACGGAAGTTTGATCTCCATCAATCCCACAAACGGATACGTAGAAGCAATGGTTGGTAGTTACAAAATTTCCAACATATTCCGACTAAACCGAGCGGTTTCCGCAGTGAGACAACCGGGTTCCGTGATCAAGGGACTTGTATATCTGATGGCATTTGAAAAGAGGATTGCTACTCCAACTTCTATCGTTGTGGATGAGCCTATCAAGATCAGAGGTTATGCTCCTAAAAACTGGTACAAAGGCCACAGAGGTGCAATGCAAACTAGAACTGCATTTGCTCAGTCAGTGAATACTATCGCAGTCAAGTTCATGGATGAGATTGGCGTTGGCGATTTTATCCATACTCTCGGAAAAATTTTAGACCTGGATAGTTCGGAATTAAGCAGAAGGTTCCAACATAATCTTACATTAGCACTTGGCTCCGGAGAATTATCTCCTAAAGAGTTAGCAACAGTATATGCAACGATCGCTAATAACGGTAAAAAAGTAAAACCTGTGGAAATACTTAGGATCACTGACTTTGAAGGATCAGAACTTTATGTAAACCTTCTACCTGATCCAAAAGAAGCGGAACAAATTTTAGATCCTGTAGCCTGCGCAATGACCTTAAACTTATTAGAAGCAGTGGTTTCTGAAGAAGGTACACTTAAGATCGCTTTAAAAGAAGGAGAAAAATTTCCGCTAGGTGGAAAGACAGGAACGGTTCAATCTCCTAAAGAAGCACAAAAACGTTGGGGCTCCAGAAAAGGAGTAAGAGACGTTTGGTTTGCAGGTGTGAATCCAAATTTAGTGACTGCAGTTTGGGTTGGAAATGATTTGGGCGCTCCTTTCCCAGGTTCAGGTTCAGGAACAAGCGGTTCTATTTGGTTTAGATATGTTTCACATGTAGCCAGAACATTAGGTTTTGGCGATAGTCTTATCACTCCATTTAACGGAGATTATGTGAAAGTGGATATATGTGCTGAAACAGGCGGACTTTTATCAAACGAAGTAGAATGTAAACATCCACTTTATGGACAGTACTATTACGTGGGAGACCAACCTGGCGGAGGCGCTCCTACTCCTACAGTTACCCAAACAGAAGGAGGCACTCCCACAAACGGTTCTGAGGAAGCGCTTTCCGGAGAAGATGCAGTGGAATTAGAACTTCCTGAAATTAAGGAAGATCCGAACGACGATTAGGATCTTTCGGTAAACGGTCCCCTACTAGATATAATTCAAATGGGGACCATAAAAAGATCCAAGGAGCATCTTCAGATAAAAGTGAAAATGCTTCTTTGATCTGAGGACTTATATTTGTTTTATCAGTAGATCTGATCTCTTGGAAAATTTTTTCCATTTCGGGGTTAGAGTAGAAGGCCCGATTCCCTCCGTTCCCAAATCTATCTCCGGCAAATAACGGATCCAAAAATGCGAATGGTCCAGGTAGATCTGCATACCAAAATAATAATGTTAGATCTCCCTTTCCTTCTCCATTCTCTTTATATAATGCGGCCTTTTCCATAGGAAGGATTTTGATCTTCAATCCTAACTCTTTTAGGTTTTGGACAATAGCAGCACCATTTGCCTGATTCTCCTCGTCTCCCCTCATCCTAAATTCCAAGTCTCTTTCTAAAATTTTAGGATAACAAACCGACTTGGATAGAAGTTCTTTGGCTTTCGAGAGATCATAAGGATAAATTTCTTCGGAAGAAGTCCAGGTATCAGAAAGTGATTTTGGGAACGGGCCTACGGAAACTTCTCCTTTTCCTTCTAATAAGACCCGGATGATTGTACGTTTATCCACGGAATAATTTAATGCTTTTCTAAAGTTCTTATCGAAGCAAGGTTCCTTTGCATTGATCGCAATGTATTGTACTCCTCCTCCTTTCCGAACAGAGATATGATCTTCCTTTACTAACGAGTTTTTGAGAAGAAAAACAGGCAATTTCATCAGATCCAATTCGTCTTTGAAATATAAATACAATCCTGTACTTGCTTGAGGAAGAACTCTAAACAGAATTTCAGAACCCAAATCGTTCGGATGATTAGCAACTAATCTAAGATGATTATTCCTTTTCCATTCTGCTAATTTAAAATCGCCGCAAACCAATTCAGCTGGACCACAATAAATCCATGCCTGAGGTAAAGAAAGTTTTTCTAAAGTTTCTCTGAGACCCCCTTCGAAATATATTTCCAAACTGGAATCAGAGAAAACTTTTCCACCTTTCAAAAAAGAATATGTGCTCCTTCTTGGACCTGGAGTATTTCTTAATCTTTCTAATGATCCAAGAACTGTTTGAGCGCTTACATTCGATTTCGAATCTGTGTGAAGTTCCAAGATCAATCTTCTGATCTTGGATGACGGACCTTCTGCCAGCTTATATGATTTTACTAAAGAAGGAAGAATTGTACCTTCTCCATTGATTTCAAAAAGTCTAGGGTAGATATATTTTAGAACAATTCTGGAAGATAAGTCGGTAGATCTGATCGGGTCCAAAGAGATTGGATCAGAAGCTAGTGAAAATACCAGTTTTTCGGGACTTCTCTCCGCTTTTCCACAATCATAAAAAAGAAGGGACAAAAGAAGGAAAGCCAGAGAAAAGGTAAGAGTCGGTTTCGGTCCGACCTGAAACCGGGAAGAGACCGAGTCTAGAAATCTAGGATAAAACATTCCGGACCTATGAACGTCTATAGACGCCTCTTGGGGTATTCCTTCAAGTATAAATACAGATTAATCACCGGGGTCGTACTATCCTTTTTTGTATCCATACTCAATGGAGCCTCTCTCACTAGCGTTATCCCAATTTTCAACGCGATCGGAAAAGGTGGAAAAGCCGACTTTCAAATTTCACTCACCAAAAAAGAAGGTATCGCATTAAAAGATAGGGAAGAAGGAAAAGAATTAGAAGCGATCCAAAAGGTAGAAGCCCTGGTCGCAGATATAAAGATCAAGACCAACTTTTATCTAACCACTCTTCCTAAAGATCAGCTAGTTTTAATTTTTTGTTTATTCATATTTCCGATCTATCTAGCAAAACTTTTATTCTTAACAGGTGCAGTGTATTGTATTAACTCGGGCGGTTATTTAGCGGTCCGAGATTTACGATTAGAACTTTATTCTAAGGCGCAAGAACTTCCTTTGAATCATTTCGTACAAGAGAAGACTGGGATCTTTATGAGCCGCATCGTAAACGATGTAGAAGTTTTGGCCAAACTGATCAGCTCGGATCTGAAAGATGCCGTGGTGGATTTTTTCTATATCATCACACATTTGCTTATTCTTCTCTTCTTAAGTTGGGAAATGTTCATCGCGGTTTTAGTCGTAGTCCCTTTGATCATGGGACCGGTAACTTCTTTCGCAGATAGGATCCGAAAAGCGACTCGTAATCAGCAAGAAAGATTGTCTGCGTTAAACGGACATTTACAAGAAGTGATCTCAGGTATCCGAGTCATCCGTGCATTCTCAATGGAAAAAACGGAAGCAGGAAGATTTTGGGAGATCAATAATGATCTTTCGGACAAAACATTCAAAGGACATTTCTATCATCAGATTGGTCCTTCTTTAGTAGAACTTTCTAGCTCCATAGTTGCCGTAATATTTTTAGCTTTCGGTGCTTATTTGATCGAACTAGAAAAATTGACCTTAGGTCATTTTATGATCTTCTTCTTAACTTTGGTATTTTTAACCAGACCATTCAAGCAAATGGGAATGTTATCCAACTCCATCCAAAGTGCGGTCGCTGCCGGGACCAGAGTTTTTGAAATGTTGGATAGTGAGACGGATGTAAAAAATCCTCCGAACCCTATTTTTCCTAAAAGACTTTCTAAAGAATTAAAATTCGATTCAGTAGGCTATACTTATCCTGGAGCAAAAAGTCCCGCCTTATCCGACTTAAATCTTTCTATTCAAAAAGGATCCACAGTTGCGTTAGTCGGGTCTTCCGGTGCAGGAAAATCAACATTGGTGGATCTTATACCAAGATTGATCGATCCAAGTGAAGGTATCATTACTTGGGATGGAACAGATCTCAGAAATTTAGATTTGGCGTCTTTGCGTAAAAAAATCTCCATCGTCAACCAGCAAGTATTCTTATTCAACGGAAGTATCCGAGAGAATATCTGCTACGGAACAGAAAACGTTACGGAAGAAAGGATGAGAGAAGTTTCGGAACTTGCATTTGCAACTGACTTCATTCTATCTTTCGAAGATGGTTTCGATACAGTAGTGGGAGAAAGAGGTGTGATGTTGTCCGGCGGACAAAGACAAAGGATTTCCATTGCAAGAGCACTATTGAATAATCCTGAAATTTTGATCTTAGATGAGGCAACTTCCGCTTTAGATACAGAATCGGAAAGAGTAGTTCAACAAGCGCTCGAGTCCTTATACAAAAACAGAACTGTTATCATAATCGCTCATAGACTTTCTACCGTTCAGATCGCAGATACTATTTTCACGATGGAAGGCGGAAAGGTAGTGGAATCAGGATCTCACTCAGAATTGATCCGCCTCGATGGAAAGTATAAGAAATTATACGAAATGCAATTCGCAGAATCTCCGGTTTAAGAAAAGAAGATGATCTCTTTTGGAAAGATCCTATTTTTTCCGATCCTATTTTTACTCAGCCTCATCTATAGGATTTTATTTTTTTTAGACAGAAGTTTTAAGAAAAAAAGGACCTTACCCTCCTCCGTAACGATCAGTGTAGGAAATTTCAGCGTAGGTGGAACGGGCAAAACACCTTTTACTCTTCATCTTTCCAAATTACTTCATTCTAATTTTCCGAGTATCCCAATCTTAATCTTAAGTAGAGGATACGGTTCTTCCGGAACAGGGACAAGAAGAGTCAGCGAAAATTCTTCTGCCTCCGAAGTTGGGGATGAACCTCTTCTTTTAAAAAGAAATCTTCCTTTTGCAGAAGTATATGTAGGAAGTAACAGATATAATTCTTATCTGCAATTTAGATCCGAAAGCAGAATACCAAATGACCAAAAGGTATTTACACTATTGGATGATGGATTCCAACACCATGCCCTAAACAGAGATTTAGATTTAGTTTTATTAGATTGTACCAAACTTTCTAAAGCGGAATTTGTTCTTCCTTTAGGTTTATTAAGAGAATCCTACAGTTCAATATCTAGGGCAAATTTTTTAATCGCTTCTAAGTTTTCGGAAGAATGGGAAGATCTACTTTCTAAATGGGTCCGTAAATATAAACCTTCTCAAACTTTAAAATTTAAATTTTCTCCCGAAAAGTTAATTCCACTTTCTCCGGGAGCATCCGAAGTTTCCCTTAAAGATCTATCAGGCAGATCAATATTCGGTTTTGCAGGTTTGGGAAATCCAGACTCGTTTTACTCTTCTTTAAAAGATCAAAATCCATCCCAGTTAAAGACTAAATCCTATCCGGACCATTATTCTTATACAAAAGAAGATCTAACTCATATTTCTGAAAAATCTTCCGACCAAGATTACATTATCTGCACGGAAAAAGACGGGGTAAAGATCACTTCGCTTATTGAAATGGATCAGAATTTTTCCAAATGGTTTTATCTCAGATTAGAAACCGTTCTGGAAAATGAATCTGAGTTAGTAAATTCGGTCCGTAGTTTCCTCTAACCAAACTATAAATACCGCAATGTAGTATTTGTTATACGATAACCGCTCTTAGTTTTCGGGCATGTCAATTTATTGCTTGAATCTTACTTTCATCCCGAGGATTCTTTCCCAGAATTCGAAACTGAATGGGACCTAGATAGGAAATGCGAAGACTAAAAGATAGAATCAAAGCGGCAATTTTCTTCGGATGTATGATCTGCTCCCTAACTTCTGTCCATCCAAACGATCAAGTCATCTATATGAAAGACGGAAGAGTGATCACGGCAGAGATCATTTCCCAAACTGCATTCAAAATGGTGATCAAATTACCTGATGGTTCCACAAAGGAAATTTCAAAACAAGATATCAAAAGAGTGGCGTTTAAAGAAGCCAAAACTCCGGAACCTAAGGATAAAACTCCTGTTGGACCTCCTACACCTACTCCCGAAGAAATTACAAAACAGCAAGAAGAAGATTCTAAAAAACAAGCAGTCTTAGATGAGAAGGCAGAAAAAAGAAAAAAACAGATCGAAGAAGCAAAACGAAATCGTCTAGATATATTCTTAGGAACGGGATCCGGAACAGTAAACTTCCAAGGAGCGAATTATTACGACAGTGTAATTGCAGTAGGAAGTAGCTTGGGCCAAGACAGCGGTAAATTCGAAATTCCGACAGAACCAAAACCTAAAAGTGGAAAAGCACATTCTTTAGAGATCAGGTATTCTTGGAACAGATTTGTAGGAGAACTTGGTGCAAGTTCCGCAACATCTACCGCAACCCAAAGTATTACCGGAATAGATGGTCCGAGCAGCGGGACATTCCCAAAATTTATCCGTGGAAATTATGATGTTTCCATGAAACACGCTTATGGAAATTTTTCTTACTCAGTATATCCACATCCTAAATATGATATTCGCCCTGTGATCGGATACCACCAGTTCTGGACGAAAACGGAAAATTCAAATTCGCTAACTCTTGGTACAGGAGTAGCACCAATATTTAGTGACCAATATTTCGGAATTGTACCTACTTCCATTGCAGAAGGTTTAAAAGGTTTCTCCTACGGAGTCCAATACGATGTAAAATTCGAAAAGTTCGAGATCCGCGCTGGACTTCATATTTTACAAATGAAAGGTTTCGGAACTTACGATCGACAACTGAATGCTTATGCACCTGTTAGTGGTCAAACCCAAGCAGAAGATATAACTGTGTACAATAAATGGGTCGCAAAAGGAGCGATCATTGATCTGAAATTTTTGTATCCTTGGAAATACGGGGTCAGCTTCTGGATGGGGCTAAATAGTATGAGTTGGACTTATACAATGTCCGAAACAGCCTTGAGTGTCGGTAACGGAGATTCTTCCGGAGTGGATCCTCAAAGTTATCCATTAGGAAAATTATTGTTCGAATCTCTTATCGGCCCTGGAGCCCTCAAAGAAACAAAGTCCACCACAATCCAAATTGGGGCGACCTACTCGTACGACTTTAACAAATAAAATCGTCTAATTCTTCGAAATGTTTTATCTGAAACGAATTTTCGTTTTAAGCCTTGTTGTTCTCATTCCAATAAATATTTTTTCCGAAACACAATATGTGTATATGAAAGATGGAAGAATTCTCAAGGGTGAAGTTCTTCACCAGAGTGCTGACAAAATCAAATTCAAGGACGAAGAAGGAAAAGAAGAAGAAATACTGAAACACTCTATCAAAAGAATCATTTTTAAAAATGCCGAGGCAGAATATAAAAGACAAAAGCAGGAAGTAGAAGCGAGACTAAAGAAAGAGCAGGAAGCTAAATTAAAACGTGAGAGAGAAATCAAAATAAAACGTGAGCGAGAAGCAAAACTAAAACAAGAGCGAGAAGCTAAGTTTAAACAAGAACAGGAAGCTAAGTTAAAGCAAGAACAGGAAGCCAAGCTTAAACAAGAACAGGAAGCTAAGTTAAAGCAAGAACAGGAAGCTAAGCTTAAACAAGAACAGGAAGCTAAGCTTAAACAAGAACAGGAAGCTAAGTTTAAACAAGAGCAAGAAGCTAAGTTTAAACAAGAGCAAGAAGCTAAGTTAAAGCAAGAGCAAGAGCAAGAAAATAAACAAATCGTAACCGAAGAAAAACCTAAATCAGAAACTCAACCTTCGCCGATTGCGGAATTTCATAAACTAGAAATCCTTGCAGGCATTGGCAGAAGCCAATATGAAAGTCAGGTCCCGAATTTTCATCGAGGAGTAGAAGGATACGCGACCATATTAGGAGGCAACGGAGGATTTTTTAATAGTGCTCCCACTCGTAAGGACTCGGACGCAAAAACGATCAATCTCAGATATTCCTGGAAACGTTTCGTAGGAGATATCGGCGGATCACATATGAATTCCTTGGAATCTACGACTAGCGTAGGATATATAGTCTATCCGGATCTTTCTTCAAATGTGGTGAGCCAAGGAGCATTTACAGCTCAGGCTCCTTTACATACGATCAGCTACAAACAGATAAATGCTCAAATTTCTTATTCGGTATATAAACATTCCCTTTTCGAAATCAGACCTATTTTAGGTTATCATAAAATATGGCAAACAGGAAAGGATAATTCTACTTACGATATTTCCCCTAAAGATCCGAATAATTCCAACAGTGTGGATTGGGCAATCCGATACGGAACAAGTTTCAGCGATTATTTAAGCGGTCCGTCAGTCGGTTTCGCAATCGAATCCAAATGGAATGAAAAATGGGAAACTCGCTTTGAATTACAAAGGCAATTTTTACATGGAAATTCAATCTATACAAGGGATCAAATAGCGTTTCTCCTTGGGGGAGCATTCGAAAATAGGACCGCAGTTAATAACGAATGGAAAGTGGATGGTTTGAACGTTTCAGGAAAATTGATCTATCATTGGAAAGATTCTGTCTTCTTCTGGTCCGGATTTCAATATTCAAAATTATCCTATAAAATGGAAAGCTACGGAGGAGATCTGAATTTAAGCGGAGATCCGGTTTCTGCTTATGTAACTTCCCTTTTAATCCAATCTTTAACCCAAGGGCTTGCAGGAAATTCCACTGCAAAAGCAATTTTCATAGGAGCCGGATATTCTTTGGACTTCTCTAAAAAAGAAACTCAGTGAATATTCCCGCAGACTATACAATCTTTTCGTCGAATTGTTAAGATAGATCTAAATTCCATAAACTTAGAATCTACTTGTAAAATTTTACCGAATAAGCCTGATTCTCTCTCGGAATCATTTAATAAAAATTGAATACTTTCGGTGGCTTGGATGGTGCCTATCATTCCAGCCATACTACCTATCACTCCTGCATCCGCACAAGAAGGCACATGTTCGGGAGCCGGAGGATTCTCATAAACACATCTAAAACAAGCGTCCTTTCCGGGGCGAACTCCCATCACCATTCCTTCAAAACGAAGTACACCTGCTGTGATAAAAGGGATTTTCTCCCTTATACATATATCGTTCGTCAAAAACTTAGTATCGAAATTATCGGAACCTTCTAAAACCAGATCGGACCCACTTAATAGGTCTTTGGCATTCTCCCTATTAAGTCTAGCATGTACACCCTCTATATTTATATAAGGATTTAAAGATCTAAGGTTTTCGGAAGAAGCTTCTGATTTGTGTCTTCCTATATCAGAATGTTTGAATATGATTTGTCTTTGTAGATTTGTAGTTTCGACAATATCGGAGTCTATAATCCGGATATTTCCTATTCCGGCAGCCCCTAAATACAACAAAGCCGGAGATCCAAGACCCCCGGCTCCGATTACCGTTACTACGGATTTTTTAAGTTTTTCCTGACCGCTACGTTTAACTTCGTTTAGAAGAATATTCCTGGAATAGCGACTCAGTTCCGCCGGACTCAGCACCGAAAAGGATTAACCCTTCAGCTTTTTAGTGAGAACGTTTAAGAAATCGGAAACAAACTCATCGGATCTACGGTTTTTATCCGCAAACTCAAGAGCTTCTTTTGCAGCGTCTTCTGCCTTCTCATTTTTAATCACAATGTTCAGGATAGAAACGAGAGCAGTATAAACGATATCTCCATTATCAGAGCTGATCACTTTGTTTTTCAAAGCGATTGTAGTATCACCAGCTTCTCCAATTTGGCCCAAAGCAATTCCTGCAGGAACTGCAACTTTAGGATCGTTGGAGCGGTTCAGAAGATTGATCAGTTCTGGAACTGCTGATTTTTCTTTTTTATTTCCCAAATAAAGTGACGCTTCGATTTTTTCCTGATCGGATCCACTGGAAAGTGCCTTGATATGATCTTCCGTACTTTTTTCGGCAGAAACCGAAACTGTAAAGATAAGAGTGGCGAGTATTGCGAGCGTAATGGCGCTTTTTTTCATGATCTCCTCCTGTAACCGAGGAATCTTCCCTCGGGAGCCAGGATCGTCAACCCAAATAAATGGTTCGTAGGAATCGCTCGACCTTTTGATGATGGATTCGGAATGCAATTCAGTCTTCCCGAAATCCGTCCTAAAGAATGGATCCACAGAATTAAGGAGGAGTTTTTCCCTCCTAGGATCTTGGATAAGTATGTATTCTCAGAGTTTGTAAAAATATTTATCGGGGCTTTGATCACATTAGGATTTTTGGCCCTTATGTCTTCCTATAGTGATATCAAAGGTGATATGGCTTCCTCCAAGGGTGGAAAGATCCACGGCTGGCTTTTCATTCTATTCCGACTTCCTCAGATGCTCATCCAGTACATCATGAACATCGCCATACTATTCTCCGTTTCTTTTAGTGTAGGTCAATTCTCGGCGAACAAAGAATTAGTGGCCATGATGGCTGCAGGTATTTCTTTCCGAAGGATTGTAACCCCGATAGTAGCATTCAGTTGTGTACTTTGGTTCGCTGCATTCTTCTTAAAACAAACCGTTGTAGCTCCTTTAAATGCAAGAGCAAACGAAGAACATAAAATGTTAAAAGAGGGGGACCAAAATACGTTAGTGGGAGTGGTCTACCAAAAACATTTCAAAGGCCAAGAAGGTTTTTATTATATTTATTATTACGATACAAAAGAAGAAGAGATCAAAGGTGGATTCAATTATATCCGCCTGACCGAGGAACAAACCCCTGATTATCTTTTAGTAGCTCAAAGAGCAAAGTTTGATTATCAAAAAGAAGTTTGGATCTTGAAAAATGTAGAAGAAACCAAATTTGACGATGAACTGCAAGTAGTCTCCGTACAGAAATTTACGGAGAAAGAATACACACTTCCCGAAAAACCTGACTATTTCAAAAAATTAAAAGGTTCCGTGGAAGAAATGAATTTTTTCGAACTTTCAGAAGAGAAAGAAAATCGTATTCGTAAAGGTTTATCCTATGGAGATGTGGATATTGCAAAACACACATTATTTGCGGAGCCTTTGCTGATCGTTGTCTTAACTTTAGTGGGATGCGCCAGTGGATTTTTTACCAAAAGAATGGCGATTGTTTCCTCTCTTGGTGTGAGTATCGGAGTTGCACTTCTTTATATGGTCATGGACCCTTCTTTCAAATCATTAGGAGAGAACGAAGTTATCCCTATCTGGCTTGCAAGTTGGATCACCCCGATATTATTCCTATCAGGACTCTACGTAATTTATAAAAGACTCAAAGTTTGATCGAAAATAAAAAAGCCCCCGGACAGGAGGCTTTTAAAATTCTCTCTCAAAAAGAGAATTCAAATTTTTTAATATTATTTTCCACCTTTAGGTGTAACAGTCGCTTTTGGAACAATCACTCTTATATTATTCTTTTGGATCTTATATCCTCCTGAAACAGTGACAATCCCTTTGAATAGATCAGAAGTATCTGTAATTTTTGCCATGAACCAGCTTCCGGTCCTTGCTTCTTCCTTGGATTCCGGAGCTCTGTATCCGTCTTCTGTTCCCATATCGAACATGATCACTTTTACTCCCAACTTCAGATCCTTGTCAGTAGCAAGTCGAGTCATGTAAAAGTTTTTGGTCCAATACTTCTTACCGTCAGTCACTTGTAGGAACTCCCCTTCTCCCTTTGTTTTGGTGGCAGAAGCGGGGGTCATTTCCTTAGCGATATAAACATTGATATAAGTTTGGTCATTATATTCTTCCCTGGAAACAAAATAGTCGTCTGGCTGGATGTAATGATCATCCTCTTCTGCAAACGCCCCAGTAGCAAATAAACTTAAATACAAGGCAAAGATGGATACTACCTTGAAGATATCGGTTCTTTTTTTCATCGTTCAACTCCGTGTAAACCTATTCAATTTTTATCCCGAAAAACCTTTTACGAGACAATTTGTGAATAATTTATTTCATTTGGGAGATGTCAACGTTTCCAAAGCGGCTGGGATTTAAGCGTAGAAGGTGAACATGCCGCTTAAACCATGAAAAGCTCAGTTATTCCTATTCGGATTTTTTTCCGAAAAAACTGAACATTTTGAAAAAAAATTCATTGGTTCTCTAAAGTTTGTCCGATACTTAGTACAGATATGCCTAGGGAGTAACCGCTTAGATGCGACATAAACTCTTTGGAAAATGAAGAATCGGGTTTATCTACCGATTTTCCAAAGGTTCGCCGGTACACCGAAAGGAGGGTAAGAACATGGACGTTCAACTTACGAATCTAGTCTCATCAGCAGAGAAACTTCTCCGCGACAAGAGATCTTCCGTTCCAGGAAGAACGGGAGTGCCCTCGGAAGCCCAGAACGCAGCCGACAAAACCGAGTTTTCTAGCAGCTTGACCTCTAGATACTTAAAAGTTCAGGAAACCTTGGGGAATCTCCAAGAACAACTTTCCAAGGAACAAATGAAACTCGGAGTATTGAGCGAAGCTAAGAGCACACCTAAAGAGGAATTAATCAATGTCCTTTTTGGAGAAACTCCTTTGTTCAGAGAATTGGTAGAAAATCCAAATCAGGATCTGAACCAATTGAGAGAGCAGGTCCAAGTGAAGAAGGACCAACTAATGGATTCTATACGCAAATACGAAGTTGAATCCGAGAATGTGCTCTCCGTCGGAATGCTTAAGAATCCTGAAAATTTCCGGAAATCGATCGAGAACCTTTCCGGCAAAGATATTCAGATGAAGCAGCTCTCCGAGAAAACGATAGAAAGACTGATCCAAGATTAAAAAGCTCTTGCGGGCGCAGATCTTAAAAGGATGCTGTGGCTGCAATGGCGCTTAAATTCCGGATCTTATTATTATTACTCCTACCTCCATTGTATCTTTCTTTGGTTGCTCAGACCTCAGATCCATATCATTATGTTCTAATCACCTCAGGCGTGTTAAACGTTAGAGAAACTCCTGAAACCGGAAAGATCATCTTCACCTTGAACAGGGGAAACAAGGTCAAAATCCTTCCTGACGAAACAAAAGGGCCGATCGATTGGAGCAAGATCAAAGCGGAAGACGGTAGAACAGGTTTTGTTTCCAGAAAATATTTAGGACTCACACCGCCTGACACATTGGATGAATACAAGTTAATCGGATTTGTTTGGTCCGGATACGATCCAAAAGATCTTCCTACTTTTGTTCCTCTTGCATTCTTCAGTCCAAAGGGTTGGCAAGAAGCAAAAGACGAATACGAATTCGATTATAAATTCAGAAGTGGTGTGAATACTTCTCTTCCTTCTTTTTCTTTGTTAGAAGGAGATAAAGGCCCTTCCTTTTCGGCTTCCTCGCCAACTACATACGGATGCCAAGAATTCCCAGCGTTAAAGGTAAAACCTACAGGAGATATTAAGGCCAAAAAAGATTGGTTGGTATACTCTCCGGATCTAAAGTTACAATCTATTCCACTCCAAGAGTTACCTAAAACGGATCCTGATTATACTCTTTTCAAAAACTTAGCAGAAACCACTTGGAAGGCGAGAGGATATCCTGAAACAGAATGGCTTCATTCTACAATGGAAGAAGTGTACTCCTTCAAAAATAGTAAGAAGGAAACTTTCCTTTCAGGCAGGATCGCGTATCATAAAAAAGGCGCCGAAAGAAGATATCTTTACCTACTCGGACGTAAGTTCGGAACAGACAGAGTTTTGATCTCCTACGAAAAGTCTGAAAAACTTACGGAAGAATTAGGATTTTACGGCGGTTCCTATCATTTGATCGGAGTCATCTATAGGGAAGAGGACCCGGTGCCTATATTATTATTTACTGATATAGGTTACGACTCTTCTATCAAATCTTTGTACGAATTGAAGAACGGGACTTTGCAATTATTATTAAGAGGAGCAGGGGACGCCTGCTGACCTTCTTCTTTTTCCCGCCGTCATTATAAACGGCGGGAGTTCGATTTTTATTAAACCTTAGAAAGAGCAGCCACCAGATAATCGGTATATCCTTTTTCTCCAGGAGTATAGAAGAGAGAAGCATCCGGCTCCGCAAGAGGAATACCCTTCTCCAATCTTTCTACCAAATCCGGATTTGAAATAAAGTTACGACCGAATGCGATTAAATCCGCATTCTTTTCTTTCAGATCGGAATTTGCACGATCAGGATCGTAACCGCCTGAAAGAATATAAGCTCCGTTCGGATTTCCAGATTTATAGGATTCTCTGATCAAAGCGACTGTAGAATCTTTTGGCGCAGGAGCTCCCATAGAAGAATGGTTCACGATATGAATATAAACTAGTCCAAGTTTTCCTAAAGAAATCGCAAGATCCTTGTATTGCTCTTCTATTTCATTATGAATTTCTAAATCGTTAAATACACCGTAAGGGGAAAGTCTGATCCCTACTTTGTCCGCACCGATAGCCTCTACGACTGCAGTAGCAACCTCTAGAGCAAATCGATTTCTTTTTTTCCAATCTCCACCATATTCATCGGTTCTATGATTTGCACTTGGATGTAAAAATTGTTCTATCAAATATCCGTTAGCACCATGAAGTTCCACTCCATCAAATCCTGCTTTGATCGCGTTCTCTGCTGCGTTTACATATTCTCTGATCGCAACTTGGATATCTTTTGAATCCATTTCTCTTGGAGAAGAGTAAGGTTGATTTCCTTCTGCGTCCGTCCAAGTAGTTCCTTTTAACCCGATAGCGGAAGGTCCTACTAATTCCGCGCCCTTAGGAAGATTGAGATGATTCCCTACTCTACCGGAATGCATAAGTTGAACGAATATTCTGCCTTGTTTTGTATGCACCGCATCCGTTACTTTCTTCCAACCCTGAACTTGCTCTTCTGAAAAAATTCCAGGGATCCTTGCGTATCCTAAACCGTTAGGAGAAGGAGAAACACCTTCCGTAATCAGTAAACCGGCACCTGCTCTTTGTGAATAATATTCCACCATCAAATCGTTTGGAATATTTCCAATCGCTCTTGATCTAGTCATTGGAGCCATAACTACTCTATTTTTTAGCTTATTCTTTCCTAATGTATATTCGGTAAATAATAGGTTCATTTCTTTCCTCGGATCTTAGACAGGGAAATACTTCATGAGTGAACCTTTTTTATATAAAGCACTAAAGAAAAGATAAGAAGAAGGTGCCGAATTTCCCGCCGACCTAAGTTCAGCCGGCGACTCACAAATACAATTAAGGACCGAGTAGATCTACTGTGTCTTTATAGAATTGTTTCATTCTTTGGTAAGAAGTTTCGGGAAGTTTTCTATCTTGGTCATTGTTTATATATTTTTTAACAGGTAATAATCTGAACTGGGTCTTAGATCCAGTCCTGTCTATATAAACCCAAACCGGCTCGTAACTTATATCAGAAATATTTAATTTATCGTTTTCTTTGGATAAAGAGAATTTGAGGATAAGTCCCCCATCTACGTAACGTCTGTCCTGCCCGGAGATAAAATTACCCAAAGAATAAATATAAAATCTTTCTTTTGAGACTCCGAATTTATCCTTAATCGTTTTTTTACCGAATTTTTGCAGCGTGTGAGGATGACCGCCCAAGACTATATCTGCCCCAGAAGAAAACGCATGATCCACCATCTCTACTTGGAAAGGGTCCGGTTGGTGTAAATATTCCGTTCCATAATGATACATTACGATAATTGCATCCGGCTTGGACTTTTTCGCCAAAACAATATCCGCAGCGATCTGATCCTTATCGATCAGATTAACTACTGTGCCAGCGGGAATTTCCAAACCGTTGGTTCCATAAGTATAATCCAAAAATGCGAGGTTCAGGTTTCCGACAGGGACGAATAATATTCTATTTTTCTCATATTCTTCTTTGTCCTTGTAAGTTCCTAGATGTTTTAAGCCCAATTGGTCCAATACGGAAAGAGTTCTTACAACTCCCAACCTTCCCTTGTCGCAGGAATGGTTATTTGCAGTGGACAACACATCGAAACCTATATCTTTAATCGCCTTTGCAAGGGAATCCGGCGCGCCAAATTGGGGGTAACCGCTATATTGTTTTGGATCTCCCGGAAGAGTGGTTTCTAAATTTCCAACGGCAAGATCTGCTTCTGAAATCATAGAAGATACTTCTTGGAATACTTCGTCGAATTTCCAGCAATCACATTCTTTATCGTAAGCCGTATCTATCTGAGTTTGGTGAGACATGATATCTCCAACAGCTACAATTCGAACTGCATCAGTTGGAGAACCAGTTTTAACGTTCTGTGAAGAACAAGGGATCGCAAAAAATGCAATCCCCAAACAAAAGATACAGCTTCGGATCATTTTTTAGGTTCCGGAGGTAAGGCTTCTATTAAAGAAAATCCTTTTGAGATCGGTTTTCGGTTTCGAAGAAGTATCGTTGTATATAGAACGTTTTCCTTATTTAGCCAAGTTTTCAGATTGTCTAAAGATTGGATATTATAGTGGAAAGGAAACTCTCTCGGAAACATTTCCCCATCCGGAAATCCGTATACCTTGGCACCTTTAGTAACAGTACGGATCACTAAGGTTTTAGAATCTCCATACAAATTTAGGAAATTTTTTCTCATTCCTTCCGGATATCTGAAATATTCTTCTGCATTAGAAGTATATAAAATGCGGATTGGGATCTCTAATTCTTTTGCCTTTTCAGAAATAGAATTTATCGTCTTGTCTCCCAATAAATTCCCATCAATTGCGATTATTTTTCCTTCTAAGACCAGGTTTCTTAAATGATCATAATCTTTTGTATCATTATGGAATGAAGTAAACTCAGGATATACTTTAGAGATCTTATGCAAATCCCCTAATCGTTGAGGGACAGCTCCCTTTCTAAGAGCGATCTGATAAGACTTTAGAATTACTTGATATTCCGGATCATTCGAAAATCTTTTTTCAATAATAGGAAGCACATCGTTCTTATTTTTAGGATCCCAAAGTTTTTCATATTCCGGATAAGTAGGAGAAATTTCTATAAAATGTAAATGAAGTCTATTGATAGAAACCGTTACTGGATCAAAATCGAAAAGATAAGCAAATTCACTTCTTGCCCAAGCGATCAAAGTTAAATTCTGATCCGTCCCGACCCCCATATATCCACCACCTAAACCCACTACTCTGGATTTAAACAGGTCCAATCTTCTTTCATTGGAGGAAGGATAATGTTCCGCATGAAGATGACGATCCGCAGGGGGAGTATCGATTGCTGCAAGTTGTAGGCCTTCTCTAGTTAATGAAGCCTTTCTCCCAAATACTGAATGATCTCCCTGGCCTTGACCGGCAGAACAATCTATAAGATAGAAGACCGAACAAATGAATAAAACCGTTAAGAATAGATTTCTTTTATTTTTGTGTAAAACGACCGTCTGAGGTCCTTTTTTTCTCATGAAATTTCTGCATCCCCTGGGCGCTAGTGCCCTTGAGACAGAACTTATTAAACGGCTCTTATACGGGAAGAACTTTACGAGGCGAGCATACAAAGCCGGCCGTCTTTCAAGAAGAACGGCCGGATAAACTTTGAAAATATTCGATTACATTCCCGAGCTTGCGTATAACTTCTTTAAATCAGCAGCTATATTCTTTTGCATCGCTTCGTTTGTTCCACCACCGATAGATAGTAAGATCGCATCTCTATGTAATCTTTCTACGGGGTATTCTCTACAATAACCGTAACCACCCAAGACCTGGATTGCATTTCTGGAAACTCTTTCTGCCATTTGGGTAGATACAAGTTTCGCAGAAGCGGCTCCGAGTGAGTTCCGATTTTCAGGATGTATTTTAGAAGCAACATCATATACCAATGCTCTAGCTGCTTGGTAATCTGCATAAGACTCTGCGAGCAATCTTTGGATCTGTCCAAATTCTATCAGTTTTTTATCGAAAGCTTCTCTATGAAGAATAGTATATTCACACATCACATCAATACAACGTTTTGCAATTCCTAAAGACTGGGCAGCAAGAGTTACTCTTTCAATCTCCAGGTTTCTCATCATATGAGTCAAGGCTCCATCTTCCGCACCTATCAAATTTTCCGCAGGAACTTCTAGGTTTTCGAAAATTAATTGGGTTGTAGGAGAAGACCTCATTCCCATTTTTTCTTCTTTTTTACCGAAGCTGAATCCAGGAAAAGAGCTTTCTACTATGAAGGAAGTAGTTCTACGAGAGTCTTTACTTGTTTTTGCATATACTAAGAATACCTGGCCTACGATACCGTTCGTGATAAACTGTTTCCTACCGTTTAACACAAATTTGTCGCCCTTACGAATCGCAACGGTTGTCATTCCGAGAACGTCCGTCCCTGCTCCAGGCTCTGTCATTCCCATTCCACCGACCCATTCTCCGGAGAGAACCTTAGGCATATATTTAGCTCTTTGAGAAGTATTGCCGCTATGATAGAAATTGTTTACGAAAAGTACTTCATGAGCTAAATATGATAAAGTAAATCCAGGATCATAAGCGGAAAATTCCTCATGTATGATCACACTTGCAACAGGGTCTAGCCCCATTCCTCCGTCTTCCTGCGGAACAGTGACTCCAAAAATTCCTAATTCAGCCCCTAATCTACGAAACAGATCCTTATTAAAGGATTCTTCGTCGTCATGATCCTTTGCTTGTAGGTCCAGATTCTCTTTCGCGAAAGCGCTTACATTTTCTCTCAAGGAAAGATGATCATCAGTTGGATTATATAGATCTATTTTTTTTTCTTGGATTCCTTTCATTCTAGTTCCCTATTCAGTTTCAACTTAAGTATTTGAAACCCGCTGTAAAATGCAACCGAGTTACTGAACTTAACAATATTAAAGAAGATCAAAATCTTGATCTGCAAATACAAGCTTTACAAATCGAGTATAAGATATTATTTCGTATTAGGCAGTGATTTCCTTGGTAAATTTCTTATTTTTTTTAGGCATCATCTTAAATGTTTATTTTATATCGGTCATTCTTCATAAAAAAGGACTCCCACAACCTTTATCCAGAAACTTAGTCGCCTTTACCCTCTCCATTTTATTAGCGGGATCGATTGCCCTTCTTTTAGTTTCATTCGAATCTTACAAAATCCTGTCAGTGGCATTGATCCAACTTTTAGCTTCCGGATCCTTCATCGGATATATATTCTTCCGCAAGATTGATTTTAGATTAAACCCATTCTCCGGCCGGGGCAAATCGGGAAATTTATTTACTAATATCATTCTGACATTGCTACTCCTAAGTGCTGGAGCAATGTATTCTCTTTTTCCTATCGAGTATATTAAGGGAGATAGAGACCACGGGGTTTATATAGTTTTCGGAAGTAATATCCAGAAAACGGGAGGATTGAATTTTAATGATTTCCGTTACCAGGACCTAACTCAAATCTTGGGGGATAATATCATCCAGGGTTATCCTTCGATCCATTCAGATCATTCCCCTCAGGACCCATCGGCCCCAATCGGCTCCCTCTCTCCTCGTTTCTATCCTCTCTTCCCTACTTATTTAGCCTTATCTGCCGATTTATTCGGATTAGATGCCATGTTCCGAGTAAATTCAATATTCGGAATATTATCCTTAGTTTTTATATTTTTGATCGTGAAAAAATGGATTGGGCCTTGGGGAGCATTGGTTGCAGTTTTTTTCTGTGCGTTCAACCCGGCTCAACTTTGGAACGTAAGAACAACTTTATCAGAGCCATTAGGGCAATTATTGATCATATTCTCTTCCTATTTAGCTCTTTATTTTTTCCGTAAAGATAAAGGGTGGATGGTTTTTGCCGGTGGTATTTTAGGGCTAAGTAACTTCAATAGGATCGATAGTTTAATTTATTTTCCTGCAATTGTAATCTTTGTAGGTTATTTATTATTTTTCAGAAAGAAATCTCTTCAAAAAGGTATAAACTTTCTTTTGGGGTATTCCGCCATTTCAATTCTGGGGGTCCTCTACGGCTATATCAACTCGAAACCTTACATGATTGATCTATGGAAAGGTAACCAGTTACTGAAATTAACATTGTTCTGCGTTTCTTCTTCAATCTTATTGGTCTCTATTTTATTTTTTTCCAATTTAGAAATCGGAAAAAAAACAATCGGATCGATCAAAGATTCAATTCTTAGAAAAAGAACAACCTTTAGAATTCTTTCTTTTACTTTATTTTTTGTATTAATTGCTTTTGGACATTCTATCCAGCCTGTAATCAGCAACGCGGAAGGAATTAATGATGTTTTGTATTTTAAAAAGAATGGTTTTTTATTCTTCCTACTTTATGTTCCCGTTCTTTTAGTCTTATTCGGGATTGGAGGTTATGATCTACTACTCTTCAAAAAGAAATCCTCCGGTTCTTTGGTATTTTTATTATTAGGTTCCCTTCTATCATTTGTTTATTTTTATGATCCGAGCATTAATGCAGATCATTTCTGGGCATCTAGACGTTGGGTTTTATTTCCTATTCCTTTTGCATGTATCATGGGAGTAATCGGACTTTACTCTCTACCTATCAAAAAACAGACAATCAAGTCGGCGTTAATCGTCGTAATCATTGCGGGCTATATATATCATCTTTATAATAGAGATAGATTGATATTCTTCGAAAGAATGTTATCCGGTTATTCCGAAGAATTCGAAAGATTATCAATATCTCTTCCAAGTGAAAAAGCGATTTATTTTACCAAAAAAGAAGACCTTGCCAGCCCTCTTCGTTATCTAAGTGGGAAAGAGACTTATCTCATACACAAAACGCGCCCCTTTTTAGAAAAGGCAAACCAACTGATCAAATCAGGCTGGAATGTATATTTAATTGATGAAGACTTTAATTTAGAAGATGGACCCGTTACTTTAGAAAAAATAGATAAGATCAATTTGGAAGGAAATTATCCTATAGATACTGTAAATCGTTATCCAGATACACTTATATATAGAGGAATCTTCTTACAGGTTTATAAATTAGGAGTAAGCTCCGCATCGGCCCGGGATAAAAAATCAGTTTTTATAGACCCTTCTCAATTCACATATAAGTTAAAGACGGTAAGATCGGAACGTAAGAGCCAACCGGTTGTTTATGAAGAATTAAAAGGTTACGATCATTATATTCCAAAAGATCCGATAGGAAGATTTCGAGCTGAATTCGAAGGAGAAATCCTAGACAAAGCGACTTTCAGTGTAACTGCCAACCAATCTTCTTCCATAATCTTTCCTGAATCCCCAGGAATTGGAGATTCAAAGAAGATGAGTATAGAATTCTCTGTAGAAAATTCTGAAACAGATGATATACAGATCAGATTCCATACCAAAAAGGACAGACAAGCTGTTCTAAAGTCCCTGCAATTATCTAGAATTCCCTGAACGAGGATAAACATGCTGTATTCTGTCGTATTAACTTTGATTTGCCTTCTCGCTTTGGTTCTCGCGGTCCGCAATCTAGGAAAATTTCCTAAAAGTTTAGAAGAGATCCGCTCGGAAATCGAAGCCTCATTTGCTTCCCCTCTTAGCGGAAAGTCTTGGATCTGGTTCTTATTCCTGCTCAGTTTTTTCCTTTTACCATTTTTCTGGGGCCTAACCTTCTTCCTCCAATCGGACGCGAACGTATTGGTTATCATTTTGGGATTATTTTGGATCTATTTTTGGAGCAGAACACTCATTCTGTTTCGATAGGCTAGATTTCCCGAATACGTGCAAAAAAGTAGTTTGCACTCAAGCTTTTCAGAAATTTCGTGTTTATAGCCCTATTTATTTGGAGAACGAAAGTTCATGAAGATCATCGTTTTAGTGAAACAGGTGCCTGACACCGAAACGAATATCAAAGTCGGGGACAAGTCCATCAATGAAGCCGGAATTAAATGGATTATCTCTCCGTACGACGAATTCGCAATTGAAGAAGGACTTAGATTGCGCGAGAAAAATGGTGGAGAGGTTATTGCAGTCTCTCTAGGACCAGATCGCGTTCAAGAGTCATTACGCCAAGCATACGCAATGGGAGCGGACCGTGCCGTTCAGATCAAAGTGGACAACTACGTTCCTTTTGACACCGTTTTAACCGCAGAATTGATCGCAAACTTCGCGAAAGCTGAAAATGCAGATATCATCATCGGCGGACGCCAATCTATCGATAGCGATAGTTCCCAAGTAGTGATCCAAGTTGCAGAAGGACTCGGAATCGCTCATATTTCTTTCGCAGTTAGTTTAGAGATCAGCGGAACTTCCGTAAAAGCTACTAAAGAAGTAGAAGGTGGAACCCAAGTTGTGGAAACCAGCCTACCAGTAGCAATCACTGCTCAAAAAGGATTAAACGAACCTCGTTATCCTAACTTGAAAGGTTTGATGGCAGCTAAGAAGAAGCCAATCGAAACTAAAACGCCTGCAGATTTAGGAAATCCTGCAAGCAAGATTGAAGTAGTGGGACTGGAGCCTCCTCCACCTCGTATTCCTGGTCGCAAGTTAGAAGCGGCTGATGCGAAAGGTTTCGCTGAACAATTAGTAAAAGCTCTTCGCGAAGAAGCTAAGGTTATCTAAGGAGAACACCCGTGAGCAACGTTTTAATCGTAGGCGAACTCAAAAACGGAGAACTCAAAAAGATCTCCAAAGAAATCACTTCCGCTGGCCGCAAAATTGCGGACGCACTCGGAGGAAAAGTAACCGCTCTTCTCATCGGATCCGGAGTTGAAAAATTCGCAGGAGATCTGGGAGCAGTCGGAGCAGACAGCATAGTAACTGTAAACGCAGGTGACTTCAACGCGGAAACTTGGGCGAATTTAGTAGCTGGAGTTATTAAGGAAAAAAATCCTTCCGTAGTTTTAGTTCCTCACACTTCTCAAGGAAAAGATTATTCTCCAAGAGTAGCTGTAAAAGTAGGAGCAGGGATTGTAGCGGATGCAGTAGGTCTTTCAGTAGACGGCGGAAAAGTAGTAGCGAAGAAGCCAATCTATTCCGGAAAAGCATACGGTAACTTTAAAGTTACCAGCCCAATCGCTATCTTCACTGTTCGTCCAAACTCTCAAGAAGTAGTACAAAAAGCTGGAGCAGGCGCTGCTGAAGCTGCAAGTCCATCCGCAGGAGACGCGAAAGTTAAAATCGTATCTTCCGATCTAAGCGGTGGAAACAAAGTTCAATTGGCAGAAGCTTCTATCATCGTATCTGGCGGACGCGGAATTAAAGGACCTGAAAACTGGCCTGTTCTCCAAGGTTTGGCGGACGTTTTAGGTGCAGCTTTAGGAGCTTCCCGTGCTGCGGTCGATGCAGGCTGGATTTCCCATAGCCATCAAGTGGGTCAAACTGGTAAAACCGTTTCCCCGAACTGCTATATCGCATGCGGAATCTCCGGAGCGATCCAGCACTTGGCCGGAATGGGCTCTTCCAAGTATATCGTGGCTATTAACAAGGACGGAGACGCTCCAATCTTCAAAGTAGCTACCTACGGAGTCGTAGGGGACCTTTTTGAAGTCGTACCAGCTCTGACCGACGAGTTTAAAAAAGTACTTGGATAATTTCGTCTAATGAAGCCATAGTAGGAACGATTATGGCTTCATCCAAGGGTATCTTATCCTTTTTGGGTGCCGCAGCTCTACTGGTCTGCGGCACTTCTATTTTATCCGATCCTGGCAAGGAAAGGTTAAGCAGTGTCATCGGAAAGATGGCTGAAATTTCCAGCTTTCGGGCGAGTATTACGATCAATAACGAACTCACCGGAACTCTTTCTTATCAAAAACCAAATCATATACATGTAAAATTTTCCGACGGAAGAGTTATCGCTTCCAACGGACGTTATCTTTGGTTTTATTCCCCTTCTAGAGGAATTGTAGGAAAACAAGACGTAAAAGGTATGACCGGTGGAATGGCCGGCTTACTTTCCGGATACGAAGAAGTGACTCCAGTGGGGGGTTCACTTCGACTAAAATCCGCGACAAGGACTTACGAAGAGATTGTAGTCACTTTAGGTCCGGATAATACTCCTCGTTCTCTCAGAATGAAGAGTAGATCGACCGGAGAATATACCTCCGTAAGTTTTTCCGGAGTCCAAACCGGTATAGGTTTACCAGCGTCTCTCTTCAATTTCGGAGCACCTGCAAACGCGCAAATTGTGGAGAACCCGCTTAACGAGAGGGAATAAGTTTGTCTACTTCTCGCACAGACGCCCATAAGGTCTTCGCTGATCTCTATCGCAAGACACGTTCTCCGGAACATCAACAGAAGATAGACGAAGTCATACAAAAATCGAACGATATATTCATACGTATCGACTTGATGAAAAAAGTCGACGAAGAGTTCGAACAGAAGAAAAAAGAAGAATCAGGCAAAAGACCGGAAGAAGAAGATAAATCTTCCAAGTCATCTCAATCTTCCTCCACTTCTTCTAAAACTGCACCTAAGCCTGTTAAGAAAGCACAAGATGCTGGACCAGGTTTAGGGTTCCTAGCTAACCTGTTTGGTGGAAATGCGAATATTACAAAATTTGCAAAAGACACCGGAACTGTTGAAGTAGGTTTCCTCGGAAGAAATTCTAAGATCGCTCCTTCTGTAGAAAGATTATTTAAAGCATTAAAAGAAGATCAGATCATCTCTACATTACAAGCACTCAGACTTGCGGAAAGCCAAGGCTGGAGACATTGGAGACCTTTGGTTTATAATGTTGTCTTGAATTTTAATAAATTCTTTAATAATTTCATCTCTTTAGATTCACTATTTATCGACGAAATTTCTCCGGAGATCTTTTTGAACAGATCTTTGAAAATGCAGATGTACTATGCTCGTCATCTTTCCAGAAGCGACGCCAGGGATATTATCCTAGGTCATGTTCCGGAGTTAGTGAAGAAGGACGAAAAATTATCCGTAAAACTTCCTTCTATTATCTCCGGGCTGAATTACGGATTAAATTTAGAAAACGGAAGACCTAAACTTACGGATGCGATCCGAGCATTCTATGTTGTTTCTAATAAAAAAGTCATCGGCTGGGAAGAAATATTAGATTCTTTGAATGTTCCTCCGATTAACGAGACCAAATTCCAAGGATCTCCGGACATTACCAAAGAAGTAGAAACAACATTGATCAAATTGTCGGATGATATCCTGACAAGAATGAACAAGAAAGAAGAACTACACGGTTTAAGACAACGTTATTTCAAAATAGACGATAACGGAAAGATCTCTTTCGATTTCTTGAATGGGGTTGTAGACGATTACTTCGCCCATCATATGCCGGAGAATATGAACTCTGCGGCATTCAAGTCTTCCTACAAGGGAATGCCTCATAAGCTGATCCATATACTTCTCCGAGACTTTCAATCCTGTTACACCCCTATTTTAGAAGGAACGGTCAAGATAGGGACAAAAAACCATAACAGAGACGTATTGGTAACCCAACCGGGTTTATTCAAAACGGAGATTGAAGAGATCAATAATCTTTTGAGACAATTGGATGCGTTCAATAAGAAGTATCCTAGCTTCCAGTATACCTTCTCCAATTTTAACCAAAATACTTCCGGCGGATCGGTCGAAGATCAGATCACAGTAAACTTACTAAGATTACTTGCAGAAGCTTCCGCTTTCATGGGAAAATTCGCAGAGAAAATCAACGTATTGGTTGAGAACCATTTATTGGCGAAAGATTATGAAGCGAAAGGACAATTGAACGAAAGAGTTCTAGCCTCAAAAGAAAAAGTACTCGAAGAGGTAAAAGTCCTTCACAGATTTATTCCATATTACGATTCTACGATGGTTTCAGGAAATCGTTTGAACGGTAAAACCTTGGAATACGTTTTTGTAGATATGGCTCAGTTACTTTTTAATTATGCAGTCATTTACAAAGATAAGTTTACCGTAAACAAACTGACTGCTCATAGAAAGTTAGATGCGGAACTAAACGCATTAAAAGCAGAATACGAACGCCTTTCCGGAAAAACTTTCGACGATCCACAAAACCGATTCGCTTCCTCGGAGGAACAATGAGGATATTGACCGGGGTACAACCTTCTGGTAAATTACATTTAGGAAATTACTTCTCTGTTATACGCAAGTTAGTCGATTACCAAAACAAGTCCGATCTATTCTGTTTTGTAGCTGACCTGCACGCTTTGACCACTTTTAGTTCCGCGAAAAACCAAACTGAAAATACTTATGACGCTGTTTGTGATTTTTTAGCATTAGGCATCGATCCTGATAAATGTGCATTCTGGATCCAATCAGAGGTTCCGGAAGTTACTGAACTTACCTGGTATCTAAGTATGTCCATCACTGTTCCTAAATTGGAATTAGCTCACTCTTATAAAGATAAGGTGGCAAAAGGAATCGTTCCGAGCGGGGGGCTTTTCTTTTATCCTGTGCTAATGGCAGCGGACATTCTTGCATTTAATAGCGATAAAGTACCTGTAGGAAAAGACCAAAAACAACATTTGGAATATGCAAGGGATATTGCGGAGAAGTTTAATTCCCAATATGGTGAGACCTTCAAACTTCCTGAACCCGAAATAGACGAGGAGACCGCGATCGTACCGGGAGTAGACGGAGCGAAAATGTCCAAGTCTTACGGAAATACGATCAACTTTTTTGATGATGAGAAGAAGTTAAAAAAATCCGTAATGGGGATTCTAACTGATTCCGCAGGAGTGGACGAAGCAAAGGATTATGAGAAAAGTATAATATACTCTATCCACTCCCTTTTCTTAAATGAATCAGACAAAAAAGATCTTCAGTCCAGATTTACAAATCCTGGAACTGGTTATGGAGATCTGAAAAAAGCATTATTAGAAACTGTATTAGAATATTTCGGACCTTATCGAAAAGAAAGAGAGAAGATCGCAGCAGACCCTGCTTACGTTAGATCCGTCATGAAAAAGGGATCCGACAAAGCAAGAGAGGCTTCTTCTCAGATCCTAGATAATGTAAGAGGAAAGCTGGGAATCGGAATCTCAAAAGTTTCGGTTTAATATCAAATTTTCCAGCGGAATGGAAATTCCGCTCACAATTCAAATTTTTCAAAACAGGTATTCGTATGGGCGAATACTTGGAACAAAACTACCAGGACTGGATCCCTTCTTCTTCATTTTCCTACTTAGTTCTCGGACTTTTATCGACTTTATTTTTAGATGTTTTCTTTCCTGACCTGGTCCTAATTTGGACTGCAATACATTCAATTAGCATAATATTCTTTTCCTTTTTATTCTTCAGTAAAAAGGCCCCATACTTTTCATGGGGAGTGATCCTATTTTTCGCTTTAGCGATCTGCGGTTATACCAAAAGAACCGCTCCTTTTTTAGAAAAATCCGGTTCTTGGAAAAAAGAATTCTCTCAAAAAATCAACCAAACCTTAGATAGAGCAAAAATACAAGGCAGAGCCAGAGAAATTTCATTAGGTTTAGTTTTAGGAGATGCGAAAGGTTTAGATAAAGAGTTCAAGAAAAATGCAAGAGAAGGAGGGATTTTACATCTATTTGCCGCCTCTGGCTTACATTTAGGGATTTTGATCGGCTGTATGTTCGCGGTGCTGAAACGAATTCCATTCTTAGGGTATTATATTCCGAGAATACTTCCCGTATTATTCGGATTATTATATTTGGCCTTTTTGGGTTTTCCAATCTCACTCGCAAGAGCTTGGATATTTTCCGCCTGGATACTTTTACAATCTTTGTTTTTTAGAAAGTCTAAACCTGCAGATCTATTAATTTCTTCAGCAGGACTAGTTTATCTTTGGGATCCTGTTCGCTCATTTGGAGTTTCTTTTTTACTTTCTTTCGGCGCAGTTTCAGGCATTCTACTTTTGCTTCCTTGTTTCCAAAAATGTCTTCCTCCAATACCAGAAGATAAAACGATCTTAAGTAGATTTATCGGATTTTGGAGAGATAATCTTTTAGTTTCCTTATCCGCCGGGATTGGAACATTACCTTCTTTAATTTACTATTTCGGGAGTTATAGTTTCGGATCATTAGGTTTAAATCTGATCTTAGTCCCGATATGTGGGATTTTACTTCCTCTATTATATTTTTCTTTAGTATTGGAATCGCTATATCTGTCCTTATTTGCACAACCTGTATGGAAAATCGTTTTATTCCTTTTAGAAGTTTTAGAAAAAACAACTCTCTACTGGGGAGAATCGGATTGGAATTGGATTCACTATTATAGGGGAAACACAAAGTTTTTCGGATTAGGGATCTGGTTTTTATTCTTACTCTTCTTATTTCTCTGGAAATTGTTTCCCTCTAAAAAAATGGAAAGCTCCAAATTAGATCTTTCTAATTCCGTAAATGATACGACCCATAAAACCTCTCTTCTCAAAAATATTTGGATCGTCGGATTTTGTATCTGCTGCGGTTTTCAATTCTTATTGGCAAATTCTTCCAAGTGGATCAGGCTTCAGGATGTATTCTTTGGAGATCGATTCATCTTTTTCATACAAGAAAAGAACAGATTGATCCTCGCAGGAAAATGTAAGTATAGCTCCAATATTCTTTACAAGTCATTGGGAAAAGATCCGGAAAGATTCTGCAGAAGTTCAAAAACCGTCCACGAGATCTATATAGAACATGAATCCTGCTTAGATTGGGTCTCGGAATGTTTGAAAAAAAATCAAAATCTATCTTTGAAATATGGGGGAAAAGAAAAACCAAAGAGTGCAGGTTTTGAAAATTGGATCTTAATTCCTAAATTAGCAGAATTTCATCTGCCATATCAGGATCAAAAACTGATCCGATTCGAGGTGGGCAAGGATTCACTTCTCATACTAGCAAACCGAACAAAAAAAGGAGAAGGGATCATACTAATCCTTCCAAGATTTGGGATCAAAGAAGATCCAAGAGACTGGAATCAATTCAGAAAACAGCTTGGAATCGCTCCCGGTTGGAAGTTTATTGGAAGTGATGAGCTCCCCGGAATACCCGTTTTATAAACCGAATGTGATCCGGGAATTTTTATCAGAAAGATCCTCTGCTCCTCTCAAAAAATGGGGACAAAACTTTCTTATAGATCCAAACGCAGTAAAAACTTTATTCTCTAGTGCAGAACCGGAACTCTTACAAAAATCTGAACTGATCCTAGAGATCGGCCCAGGTCTAGGAGCACTTTCCCATTTGCTTTATGGGCTAGGGAAAAAACTGAGATTATATGAGATTGATCCGGTATATTATAAATGGTTAAATGAGTTTCTCCCTGGAACTGAGATCATTTTAGGTGATGCAAGAGATACACTATCAGACGGGGAAAAGAGCACCTGTTTTTTATTTGGGAATCTTCCCTATTATATAACTTCTGAACTTATACTTCTTTCTTTGGAAAAATTCCCAAATTTGCAAGGAGCAGTTTTTTTAGTCCAAAAAGAATTCGCTCAAAGGATTACTAAGGAGATTTCCTCTCTTTCAATTTATGCGGGAGCTTACGGAAAATTCCAAAGTAAAAAGACGATCAAAGCAGGATGTTTTTATCCTTCTCCCAATGTAGATTCAAGTGTTCTCACATTTGTTTCAGACAAAAGATTTCCCAAAAAAGGATCCTACCAAGTTTTAGAAATTTTATGCAGAACCTTATTTTGGGGAAAAAGGAAAAAGATAGGCTCTTCTATCAAAGAAGCTCCATTAGATTCCTTTTATCCGAACGGGCTTCCACTCCAGATCTCCGAAGAAAATTTAAGATCTAAATTAAAAGAATGTGTAGAATCTGCAGGAATTTCTTTGGATAAAAGACCGGAAGAATTAAAAGCAGAAAACTTTTATAAGATTGTAGATCTTTTTCAGATTGATTAAAAAGAGCAGAGGAAAATGTCCCCTGCTCTTTTCTCAAAACTAACGATACCTTTCTCGGTCTCGTTGTTGTTGCATTCTTTTTTGCTCTTTGTGGATGGACTTCCACTTCGCTTTCTGTTCTCTGAATTCAACTGAGTTTGGAGCGCTTAAATTCGCAGTCCTTTCCAATTCTCTTTTGAGTTTCAGATAACTTTTGAATCTTTCTTCCGAAATTTTTCCCGAGTCGATCGCAAGTTTTACTCCACAATCAGGTTCACTGATATGAGAACAATCTTGGAATCTACAATTAGAAGCAGCCTCAAAAATTTCAGGAAAGGTTTCTTCCAACCCGGAGCCGTCTGACCAAAGTTGGATCTCCCTCATCCCCGGAGTATCTAAAATCCAAGCACCTGAATCCAAACGGAACATCCATCTATTAGTAGTGGTATGTCTTCCTTTGGAGTCTGATTCCCTAACTTCGTTTACCGATCTGATCTTTTCTCCGATCAATAAATTGAGAAGAGAAGATTTGCCTACCCCGGACGATCCTATAAAAGCGGAAGTAGAACCGTCTTTCCAAAACATTTCTAGTTCTTCCAAACCTTCTTGTTTGTGATTGGAAACTGAGAATACTTCCACTCCAGGGCAAGATTTTCGTACTGTGTCGATCTTCTGCTTTAGCTCTTCTTCTTTGTCTGAATACAAATCTTTCTTTGTAAGTACTACGACCGGTTTAGCCCTACTCTCCCAGATCTGTATCAAAGTCCTCTCTAATCTTCTTGGTTGGAAATCTCCATCTAAACCATGTAGAAGAAAAATTCGATCCATGTTCGCACAGATTGGATCCGGTTTTAAAGTTTCTCCCTTGGTTTTTCGTACGAGTAAACTTCTCCTCGGAAGAACCTTATGAATTAAATATTCTTCTCCACTTAGTTTTGTGACTAGGACCCAATCTCCAGCAACTGGTAAATCCAAACTAGAATCTGCATTAAATCGAAGTGCCCCGGTTAACGTTCCGGTCCCTTCTTCTTTTAAACTTCCTAGTTCGAGACGAAACTCTTGTCCCTGTTCTCCGATAATTCTCGCGGAGACCGGATCAGAGATGCCTAGGTCCTCTGAAATTTTGATAAATTCTTTTTCTCTATCCGCATCCCATACGGATAAATTCAAAGATGGTTTTTGATCCATTTATTTTGCCCAAACCTATAACTATATAGGTAGTCATTCATGTAACTCCCCCGTGATACGAGGGTCCTTTGAGGAAAAGGTTGTAAACAATTAGGCAATCATATGCAAACTTAACCTTAGACTTTCGGGCGTAACGTAAGTTGTAAAGTTTTTTTTGGGAAGAAAAAGGGCTAGCTAGAATGTTTCTGGAAGGCTTTATATTCTTCTATAACCTTCTTACCGAACTCCAACCATTCCTCGTCTTTTTTAAAGCCGAAATGTTGGAGCACTTCCCAGTGAATCGCAGCGGGGTCCGCTTTTCCATCCAGGCATTCTATGATCCAATCGGATAAGTAGACTGCGAATACGACATCTCTGGATTCTTTTTTAGCCATCAATGGTCTATGATGGTATTCAGCAGCTACTTTGATAGTATCTGAGAAATTCCATTTTTCACAGATCATACCTCCTAAGGAAGTATGAGTGATCCCAAGTGCGGCTTCCTCCAAACCGAGGGTAGAAGGTAAAAGTTTTTTGCCGGAGATATCGGTTAACTTTTCGATCGTATCTCCTTCTAAAGAAAGTAAAAGTACAAGTCCTATATTATGGAGAAGTGCGGCGCAAACCAAATTAGTCAGGAATGTTTTCTTCCAGCCCATTCTTTCTCCGAGCCTTCTACAAATATAAGCAGAAAGACTGGACATCTCCCAGATATGCTCGAACTCTTTGTATCTTTCTTCCAGGATCTTTTTTGTTCCAAGGCTTAGAAGAATATTATTTAATTCTGATAAACCGATCAGCTTGATCGCATCGTCAAGTGTTTCGACTTTTCTTCCTTGTGCAAAAGAAGCAGAGTTTGCGAGTTTTAAAATATTGGTAGATAAGGAAACGTCTCTCCCGACTTGTTCGGTGATCTGTTGGATGGAAGAATCGGGCTTATTGATCAGACTCATGATCTGATTTAAGTTTTCCGGGAATGTAGGAAGTTTATCTATCTCAGCGATAATTTCCACCGTACGTTGATACGAAACATTTCGGTGTTTGTAATCTAGCGGAATTTTGATATATGCGGAAGTGATCCCACCTTCTGCCTTTAATTTATAAGAATCAGCTGCAATCCCTTCGTTCTTTAGCATCAAAAGGGACATGGCAAGTCCAAGGCCGGCACCTTCCGAATCGTCGGCGTGATCCGCGAAAACCTCTCCCAGGTCGTTATACTCTTTGCTCTTGCCAATCCTATTCTCTACACGTTTTAATTCTTCCGCAATAATAGGCGCGTTATTGGAAACCCTCATCAAGAAGCTAGTTCTATTGAAAGCAAGAGTGATCAAACAATGGAATTTAACTTTTTCCAACAAGGCGGCGTACCTTTCCTTGTCCTTAATCATTTCTTTTTTGAAATTTGCCATCCCTCTCACGTAATCGTCGGGATTGGAAATGTTCAGATTGTTTTCGGCAAAAAAGATACGTTTGGAATTTGCCTTAACGGCGTTCATCGCACTTTCTCTTAAGATAGAAAAAACGGATTCTTTCAGGGAGATTGCATCCAAATAGACCAGGTACCTGTCCAAAAGAACGCTGATTAATTTATCCACACTTTTGTTCAAGGTGGTAAACCGAATATAGAGAGGATTTAGCTTTTCAATGCGTTCGTTTACGTTACGAACGCTCAGATAGTATCCTTCCTTTTCGAAATGGTACCAGTTTATATTCATTTTCGCTCGGCGGAAGGGCCTGCTATATCCTACTGCTGAGCAGGTTTTGTCAACCCTAGATTAAATTCTCCAAATCCCTTAGGGCCTAAATCTCTTTGTGTCGAGTGCTCAACCATAGAGTGGATTTTAAAATTACGATCCATGCTCCTACTTGGACGAATGAATAAGGTCCGTAGAAATTTTTAGGATCAGCCTTCCCCAAAAAAAGCGCGAAAGAATGATAAAAAACAGTCCCGACCTGGGGCAGAACCCAGTAGATCGTTTTTAGAACGAATTTTTTGACATCGCTTGCTTCTGCAGACATATCGATATTTTGGTTATAGGCTACAAAATCCAAAATGCAGCTGAAAAGTATAAGGCCAAGAGAACTAACGATCGCAAGAGACTGATTTGAGAACAGAGTCACTAAAAGAACCAATAGAACAAAAAACGAATACACCAACATCATGGTTCCCTGATACCAAAGGAACTCCCAAGGGATTTCCAAAGAGAACCAAGAACTGATCCCGAAAGCAAGAAGTACAAATAAAACCACGCATATAAGCAGCGCGAGTCCCTTACTTCCCACATAAGCGAACGGATCCACAGGGCGACTCAACCAAAGAGTATGGACCTGAGAATCCATGTCTTGGCGGAGAAGGTCAGAAGTTAAGATCACCAGAAAGACCAAACTCCAAAAAGAAGTCAGTATAAAATACATATAAGAAGAAACACCGTTACTGGTCTCTCCTCCTACGGATGTAGTACAGGTCCATTCACCTAAAAGGAAAAACCCTAGCAGAGAAAAATAGAAGAAGATTGCCTTACGTCTTAGAACCTGGACGAACGTTAGCCGAAGCAGAGTCCCGGTCTGTCGAAACGCAGAGGAGATAAAAAATTTGAAATCAGTTTGAGAGCTCAATTTGAACCTCCATTTTCAGAACCTTGGGTAAGCCTAAAGAATACGTCTTCTAAAGATTCGGTCTTTCTTTCGTAGAGGAAAATTTCAGCACCCTTCTCCACTAAAATTGCAGGAAGTTTTTTCAGATCCACTTCCGGCTTGGGACGAATTTCCCAGGTCTTTCCATCCTTCTTATGTTCCAAAGAGATCTCTTCCAAATAAGATTCAGGCGCCGATTCCAAACGAATACGTATCCTATCCTTTCCTTGTTTTAATTCGTCCAGTTTGCCCTGAGCCATAAGGTTTCCTTTATGAAGAATACCTATCTCGGTACAGATCTGCTCTACTTCTAATAAACGATGAGAATTTATTAGGATAGTTACCCCTCTCTTCTTATTCTCTTCTAAAATTAATTCTCTGAATTCTTTATAACCTGCTGGGTCCAAACCTGTACCAGGCTCGTCTAAAAGTAAAAGTTCAGGTTCTCCACCAAGTGCATTTGCAAGCCCCAATCTTTGGAGCATGCCCTTGGAGTAAGTGGAAATTTTTCGATCAGCAGCTTCTGCTAATCCTAACTTTTCTAAAAACTCTGTACTTTTCTTTTTAGCAACGGAAGAAGGTATCAATGCAAGTTTGAAACTCGCTTCTAAAAATTCTCTCCCACTCAAATAAGTAGGGACCGCCATTCTTTCCGGAAGATAACCTATCTTAGTTCTAGCAAGAGGAGAAGGTTCCAAACCCAGAACCTTACAGTAACCTTCGGTCTGTTTCGAGAAACCAAGTAAGATACGGACCAAGGTAGTTTTACCCGCTCCGTTTTGACCGAGTAAACCGAAGATCCCGCCTTGCGGAATTTTCAGATCAATTCCTTGTAATGCTTTTACTTTCGGATAAAATTTGCGTAGGTGCTCTATTTCAATTGCAAATTGAGGCATTCAAAAATCCTTAGACCAAGTGCCGGAGACGATAGTTCCATTGCTTCTCGAAGCAATCCTTTTTATTAGAACGCGTACGCACAATTCTACATTTATTCTATGAAGATTATCATAGCCAGACATGGGGAAGCCGATCCCAATTCGGAAGACGGCAAAGATTCTTCCAGGGTGCTCACTCCCAAAGGAATCACGGATATAGAAAAGATGGCCCGGTTCTTTCAGACCGGTTTTAAGATCAAAAAGATCTATCATAGTCCTTATGTTCGCACAAAAGCCACTGCGGAAATTTATTCCAAAATTTTAAGGCCAGAACTAGAAACTGAATCGGCTGAATACCTTCTTCCGGGAGAAGACTATTTTAGGATCTGTCCTCTTCTTAAAGATAATTCAAACTCGGATGCAATCCTTTTAGTGGGCCATAGCCCTGACGTGAGTGTGTTTGCAGAAACTCTTTTGGGAATTTCAGGAGTTGGAAAATCTTTTCTATTCACTCCTGGTTCTGCACTCGCAGTGAATATTCCTCGCGAGAAATTCCAGGGAGGACAGATCATTTGGTTTGTTTCTCCTGATTTTCTTTGTTGATCTTCCTACTTACTTAAGCAAAGACCTATTTTTAAAAACCGGTTTACATAGAGTTCTATCTCGAAAAATTATACAACTGAGGACCGGGGTGTAGCGCAGTGGTAGCGCACTTCTCTGGGGGGGAAGGGGTCGCTGGTTCAAGTCCAGTCACTCCGAAAGTCCTCTTTTTAAACTCCATTCATTCCAAACTCGGAACCTTACACCCCGCTAATTCGTAAAATCTAATGATCGTTCCAGTTCTAGATCCTGATTTGTTTCGATTTAAGATAGTATAAATTATATAATCGTTTTCAGATTTAACTAAGGCACCTTGGAACCAGAAACTTCCTTCCCAAGAACCTGTTTTTCCATACACTTTAGCCGATCTATCCGTACATTCGGACCAGAAAAGGGTCTTTTTCCATTCTTCCATGATATCCTTACTAAGCCCATAACCGTTTTCAAAAATTTTGGACCACGAAGAATGTACACTCTTAGGAGTTAATTTGATCTTACCCCCGTGTTTTAAACCTGCAAGATCGATCCACCAATCTTGAACATTAAAATTCGATTTAGAATTTTCTAAATAACCGATCTTACGTAATGTAAGATCCAATTTCTCCTTTCCTAATTTAGGAAAAATTTTTTCAAAATAATCATTAGAAGAATAAAACAGCGCATCTCTTAAATCCAAAAGTCTGGGAGAATTAGGAATATGTTTGTCTGCACATTCAATTTTTTCTTCCGGATCAACGATACGATTCTCAATTAAAGATAAAACCAGATACGTTTTAAAGGTAGAAGCAGGAGAATATTCCCTTTTCAGAAATTCGAGTGCACCGTAGGTTTTTTCAGTCTTCGATTTACCTGAACTTACTTGAGTTACAAGGATCAACTCTTCCGAGTTAGTTGTTATGGACTTTGGAGAGAGATTTTGAGAATTTAAAGGAGTTAGAAGAAAAAGAAAAGAGAGTTGAAAGAGTAAAAATCGGCCTAGAGCTGAATTCTTTCCCTCTGAAAATTGAAACATGATCGTTTCCTATTCGAGGGGAAAAATCCGCCCATCATTTCTTTAAAAATTGTTTTAAGATATTCTCACGAATTTCTTCTATTTTAACGATTCCCCAAGCCAGAGGAACTTTGAATTTTAACGCGTTATCGCTCAGGTCCTTTTCTCCCTGTGCTTTAAGCTCGTCGAATCTCTGCTCCACCTTCTCCTTTCCATCGTTTAAGTCCTGGAGAAGTTTATCGAAAATCTCTTTCGAAGTCTGGACGGCCCCAATCCCGGCATTGATTATATCGTTTAGTTTTTGGTTGTCCATGCCTTGCTATTCCTTTTTAACTCCATTTTTATGCACTGCACAAAAATTGCAAGAATAAAATTCCTGCCCGGGCATTGAATCTGATTGCCAGTGCCGGATTTAAGGCAGATCTTGGGACCCCATGCGAGTTTCCATCCTACCCTTAGTATTCGTCGTTTTAGGCCTATTTTTCAGTAATTGTTCCGGAGATATCAAAGATATCCCTTTAAAAGGCTGCTCCAAGATTTCAGGAATGCCCGGCCCGGAAGATTTAGCAATCGATAGAGATGCAGGCTTATTATATGTATCTTCCCACGAAAGAAGGATCAAAGATCAGGAAGGAAAACTTTACTTTCTGGATCTGAATTCTTCTACACTCGAACCCAAACTATTAGAAACTGAATATCCTAAAAATTTCAGACCTCATGGGATGAGTCTTTTAAACCAAAACGGAAAGTACAGATTGTATGTGATCTCTCACATCACATTATACAAGGAACATTCTATAGAAGTTTTTGAAAGAACAGAAAAACCTTCTGCAAAATCGAAGGCAGGAAAATGGAAACATATCCAAACTCTGCAAGATCCTTTGGTTACAAGTCCTAACGATCTGTCAGTTGCATCTGAAAATGAAATTTTTGTTTCTAATGATCATGGAGAAGGAGGATTTATGCTCTATCTATTCCATGACCTTTTTAGAATGAAACGTTCTGAGATCGCTTATTACGACGGAAAATCTTGGTCTTCTTTAGGGAATCCCGTCTCTTTAGGAAATGGAGTCCTTTACGTAAAAAGGGCAGATGGAAAAGAATTTTTATACAGATCCTCGTTTAACGAAGGTACTGTTTTAAAATTCGATATCAAAAGAGAAAACGGAAAAATCGCATTAGGAGAACCTAAATCGATTTTACTCGGAAGCGGACCGGACAATCTAGAGATAGACGAAAAAGGGACTATATTCACTGTAACTCACCCTTCCGTTATGAAATTCCTAAAACATGCAAGTAATGGAGAATCCCATTCTCCTACGAAAATATTTACGATTTCTCAGGATGATTCTATCAAAGAAATTTTTTCTAACTCCGGTGAATTGATCTCCGCTGGAAGTACCGCACTTTCGTATAAGGAAAGAGTTTATATCGCTCAAGTATTCAACGATTTTATTTTACAATGCCAATTATAAGAACGTAATACTAGGATTGTCAGTCTAAGTCATAGATGTCGGAAGAAATCGCAAAAACACCGAAACAATCCGCTGCGGAGACCAGACATATCGTTATGCCTGATCATACCAACCATTACGGTACCCTTTTCGGAGGGACCTTAATGTCTTGGATAGACTTGATCGCGGTCATGGTCGCTCAAAGACATTGTGGAAGAGAAGCTGTCACTGCGAGTGTAGACAAGCTGAATTTTCTAGAGCCGATCTCTTTGGGTGATCATGTGATCCTAAAAGCTTCTGCGAATTATGCGGGAAGATCTTCACTGGAGATCGGCGTACAGGTCTCTAAGGAAAATCCTTATACCGGAATAGTGACTCGCGCAACTACTGCCTACCTTACCTTTGTAGCATTGGATGAGAATAAAAAACCCTGTCCTATTCCTAAAATAAAACCGGAGACGGAAACAGAGATCAGAAGATACGAAAATGCGATCTTAAGACAAGAGGCAAATCGCAATCTTGTTAAAAAGATCAAGGATAACGGAAAAGTTTAATTATCTTCTACGGTATACTTCTGCTTCTACATTTGCTACTTTTCTAAGTGTAGAAGGTTCGGCAGTAATCTTGAATTTTCTGAATTTGGAAGAATTCTCTTCTAAATAGGTCTGAACGAATTCATTTCTTTTTTGGCGGTCCGAAAATACGAAAGTATCGATTGAATCCAAGGTTTGGACAAAATCTTCTTTAGGGATAGGAAGCTCTCCAGGGATAAACTCAAGAATTTTCAAATTCGGATATTCTTTTTGGATATGGAAGTATGGATCCGGAATTGCTTGTAGATACATCTTTTTAGAACCTTTCAGCTCCGGTCCCAAAACCTCATAGAATCTATCTTTTAGATCGAATTCCGGGTTTCCGAACCCAATCCTTTTATAAGCATTCACTAAAATTGCTATATTGGAAAATACTAATATAGCTGCGATGAACTGAACTCTTCTGCTCCTGATCCTTTCAAAAAAGAATCCTCCTAAAGCTGACAGAGGGATACATAAATACATTACATAATAATATTCAGTGGATAAGATCAAAAAAAACAGAATGGAAACAGTCCATGCAGAGAAGAAAAATGCGGATTTCGGTTTGTCCTTAATCTCCCCTCTTACCACCCATAATCCATATGCGAGAGCTAAATAAAAGAATAGTCGTAGGCCCGGAGATTCATACCCGCCTAATAATACTTTGATCTTTGTTATCGGAGAGAAGGATTGGAATAGATCTTTTTTGCGTCCGAATTGTGCTCCAAACTGGTAGAAAAAAATTTCCCAATCTGGATGGATCCAAATTCCCCATGCGAGGATTGGTAAAGCACCGCCCAGCCAAAACATCCAAACCTTCCATGCTTTTGCTTGGTGGATCAATAATAATGCAGGCACTCCGAAGATCGCACCGAATGGATGTGATAAAAATGAAATCCCTAAAAAGGATCCGGATAAGAATGCTTCATATTGATTGAGCGGAACTTGTCCCTTCCATCTTGCTTTTCTTGCAAGTACTAGTAAGGATAGAAGTGCCCAAAACAAGCACAGAGCTTCCATTCTCGCAGTCCAACCCACTCTTAAGAACAGTAGATCAGTAAATAAAAGTAAGGAAGCACCTAACCTTGCTATCGGAGAATAATCGAAAGTTTTTAGAATAAACCAGAAAACCCAGATACTCGCAATGGATAAGATCGCAGCGAATAATCTTAGGACTTCGAGTCCTTCTCCCCAAAATCGAACGACCCAACCGTTTAATAAAAAGAAAACCGGCGGCATCCAAAGTGTTTTGGTTTCCATTCCTTTTACTAAACCTTCCAACACTTCTGTCCGGAAGAGTCCATTTCTCGCAAAGTCTAAGGAAGGCGAATAGAATAAGACCTCATCAGGCCATACTGGTGGGAACTCCAACCCGGAGATTCTAAATATCAAAAGAGAAAGTATGGATAAAAAGAAAAGACCGATGAGTCCGTAAATTTCGGAAGATCGGTCTTCTGTGCTAGCGGGGGAACCCATGATACAAAGCGCCCCCGGCTGATTATTTTAAGGTAGCTAATGCTTCTTGTTCGGTTTCGTAGACTTCGAAAAGATCCAACAATTCCACAACGTCGAAAACTTTTTTAACGTTAGGAGTGATATTACAAAGTTTAAGTTTTCGATTCTGCTTTTCTAGTTCCCGGACCATTCCAACAAAGATCCTGATCCCGGAAGAAGATATATAAGAAATATTTTGCAAGTTAATGACGATATCACCTGTTCCAGCTTGGACATCGTCTAGAAGTTTTGCCTCTACCTCGTCCGAATGAGTGATATCCAGCCTGCCATCTAATTGAACTAGGGTATGTTTCCCTACTTTTTTCGTTTTAATTTCCAAGCTAGGCTCCGAGCGACGATCCATAAGATCAAATTCCGACAAAGAAAATTTCCTTTTTTAGTTACAAAAGGGGAACGGAAAGTTCGCCGTAGACTAAAATAGTGAGGAAATGGGGTTTTACAAGAATTTTTTCCCATCTCCTTTATTCTACTACAGTTGGAAAATCCTAAATTTTGAATATTATGCCGCTGATCCGTTAATTTCCTCCAATGGAAATTTTTTGAGCGGAACCTGCTTGGGTTTCTGGCCTAACAAGTCCTTCAAGGATTTTTGGGAAGAAAGCCCCAACTGTTCCTGGATACTTTCCAGGTCCCAACCCGCCTCGATCAGATGGGAAGCTAAACTTCTCCTTAACCTAAAAACCGAAATCGGAAGACCCGTCATTTCCTCTAACTTAGAAAACATTTTTTGAACCGTCCTGGGACGTAATTTGCCCATCCTACCCGAAAACAAAAAGTCCTCTCCCTGCTTGCCCTGAGAAATAAACCATAAATCCCTTCGTAACGAATATGGAATGGAAGGATTTCTGGGATTTAAAGTCCGGGAATGATGGATCAATATTTTATGATCGGACCAATCCAAATCTTGCACTCTAAGGGAGACCAACTCGGAAAGTTGGAGCCCGAAAGAGTATAACATTCTAAACCAAAGGTAATGATTTTCGTGAGTTCTGGATGCGTTTAAAAGCGACCGGATCTCTTCCTTATTTAAGGCCGGCCTGCCCTCAAGCGGAGCTTTGGTTCCGCTTCTTTTCTCTTTTTTCATTCGAATACCCTAATGTGATCATATGTTTTTTTTCGGAGAATGGGGTCGGTGAAAATGCCTGCAAAGTAGAATTCGCCATTTCGACAGATCGATTTGCGGAATAATGGTTACCGGGAACGGTCAGTGGGAATGCGGTGGAACATGGATTCTCCATTCCGCCTGAAATATATTGAAATACTAAGCGACAGCGATCGTAGCGGAAATCCCGCGGAGCGGATTGGAGCGTAGAGCGCGGTCACGAGCAAAGCGAGTGAGTCGCCCGACTATTACCCGACTTTTCAAATCGTCACAAAATTGTTATCCGATCTTAACGAGTCCGGGGTTGGATACAAATATGAAATATTTCTGGAAGGCTGCCAAATTTGCCCTTCATTGCCAATTACCTACTCCTCCCAAAGTTACGGAAGAGGAAATCACAGTTAGAACGGATCAATTTGAAATTCCTGCAATTCTTTATACCCCGAAAGGAAAATCCTGTGGAACCATTTTGGCAGTAAATGGGTTGGCCTACCTAGGAAATAAGGACCCAAGATTTGCGGCAGTTTGCAGATCTGCGGCAGCAGTGGGATATACAGTTATTTCTCCTTTGCTAGTAGAAGTTACACAGTTCCGAATCCGGAAAGAGACTGTTGAAAAGATAAAAGAGCTGATACTTCATATCTCTTCCGATAAAAAATATTGCCCGGACCAAAAACTTTCTTATATAGCTCCTTCTTTTTCGGGAAGTATGGGATTAATCGCTGCTTCCGATCCTGAAGTAGGAAAAAAGATCTCTTCTATCCTTACGATCGGCGCCTATTGTGATGTCCAATCTACTTTGGATTATGTGATGACTTCCGATGAGGGAGACGAATATGGAAGGATGATCCTTCTTTATAATTTCGTAAAGTATGCTCTCAAGTCAGAAAACCAAGAACTGGAATTCGCTCTGAAAGCATGCGTTCTCGATGGAAGTTTTTCCAGAGAGACATTGGAACTTCCTACTGTTTTGGAAAATATCAGCGCTGAAAACAAAGAAGTATTTTATAAACTTAGAGAAAACAAAAGTTTCAGAGAAAAAATCTGGAAAGAGATCGTAGCCAACGCAGGATCTCAAAGTTCATTTTTACAAGAGTTACAGGTAAAAGATAAACTTCATCTTTTAGATTGCCATGTTTCTATCGTTCATGGATTGGGAGATAATGTAGTTCCTGCAAAAGAGGCTGTGATCTTAAAAGAAAATCTTCCTCGCAAAAAATCCAAACTGGTATTAACACCTTTGATCTCTCACGGAGATGTTGGGATTTCTTTAGCTCAATTGCCTGCGATCTATGATCTAGTACAGGGTTTTGCATTCTTCTTTAAGAATGCAAAAGTAAAAGAAAAAGCAGCTTAATCTAAAAACTTTTGGTATAAAAGAACTCGATTAGGTCTCGGATCTTATATGGTTTTTCGAGAAGATCGTTAATTCCGAGTGCGGAAAGTTTTTCTTTAATTTCATTTCCAAAATCTGTTCCAGAGACAAAAATTTTCAATTCCGGGCATTCTTTCTTGGTGGTTTCCAAAAATTCCAAGGAAGAAAGATCTTCAAAATCCAGATCGATCACTGTTAAAACCGCAGTTGATTTGAATTTGTTTAATATTTCACGGGCCTTTTTAGTACTATCCGCGCTGATCAATCTGAATCCTAAAGCCGACATTTGATCTTGCAGGATTTCCGACAAATAAGGAGATTCTTCCACTACCAACATGATGCCGGTAGAGGTTTGAGAAACGTTTCCCGTACTTTCTGTAAATCGAGAAGTTTTAGTTTTTGCTACCGGGAAGAATAAACGGATACTAGTGCCCATTCCTAATTGAGAACTAACCTGCACCATTCCTTCATGGTTTTGCATGATCCCGTAAACCATGGACATTCCAAGTCCACTTCCTTGGGTTTTGGTCTTTGTGCTAAAGAATGGTTCAAAGATCCTTTTTCTGGTCTCTTCGCTCATTCCTTCTCCATTATCCGAGACTTCTATACAAAGATATTCTGCAGGTTCAGAAAGTGGGAAAGATTCTCTGATATTTGCACCTTGTACTTCAAATGCACGTATAGAGATTTCTCCTCCTTCAGGAAGCGCGTCTCTCGCATTCAAACAAAGATTGATAAGCACTTGTTCCAACTTAGAATAATCTCCTACAATTGTAGGAAGTCCTTCTTTACATTCTTTTTTGAATTTTATTTTTTCGGAGAATGTAGGGACTAAGAGATCTATTGTTTCATTTACTAATTGATCGGCTTGGATTGTTTTAAATCCCCCTCCTCCTTTTCGCGCTAAAGAAAGAAGTCTGCGAACTATAATCGCTCCTCTTGCGGCCGCAGCATTGATAGAACGGGACATGTCCATAAGAGAAGCAAATTTGGAAGACTCCAATTGCATTTTAGTCGCGTACCCTGAAATGATCTGGAGAATATTATTAAAGTCGTGAGCAATCCCCCCCGCCAAAGTCCCGATTGTTTCTAATTTTTTAGATTCAATTAATTGGTCTTCGAGCTTACGACGAAGAGTATCATCCAGTAGATATCCTCTGATAGAATCTATACTTCCGGATTTATTGAATGTAGCGAAATAATTTCCAGTTGTATGGATAGGTAGCCCATTCTTCTCCTGAAAAAATTCTTCATGAGTTTCTAATCTGGAACTGATCTGTATTTTCTGTAAGAAAAAGGAATAATCATCGTAAGAAGGAAAAAGATCCGCAAAATTTTTAAGAGAAACTTCCGTTTGGGTTTCAAACCCAAACATCTTCAGGAAAGAAGTATTGGCGGCCAGAATATTCCCTGAATTATCAGTGATAAAATTTGCAGAAAGATTTTCTTCGAAAAATTTTCGGTATTGTTCTCGGCTCTGTAAAAGTTTACCTTCTATCCTTCTTCTTTTTTGCAGCTCCCTTCTGGAATCGCTTGTTGCTCTTCCAGTGATCAAAGCAACTACACATAATATTCCCAAGTTTACCAAGAAGGTAAGTTCCTTATCATCCTTAAACCATTGGTAATGTTCAGAACGACCGAATAATACCGGAAACACCAAAGTGACTATCTGCACCCAAATATTTGCAGTCAAAGCCATTGTAATCCCGTATCTTAATGCGGCCCAAAGGACAAATAACGCAAATACGAACCAGTATTCTAAAGTAGGGATAATTGCGCCGAAAACTCCACAAAGTAAAAATACGGAGATAATTTCTGCGATCTTTCTGGGTTTTAGGTTTCTGAGTCTGCTTCTATCCCAGCTTGTTTCCCTATTTTCCCAAGCTCCTTCTGTTCTTGCCCAACCTCTCAACTCCATCCAAGGAGTTGCCCATAACAGGATCGGAACCGAAACGCTCAATGTGTCGAATAACGTGGCGCTCATTCCCTGCAAAGAGGATATGAGTAACTTATCCTGAGCAAGATCTCCAAATAATACGAGACCTTCTGCCACCAAAAATCCGTTACATATTGCGGCTGGGAAAGCTACCCAGAGCACGAATCTTACTGTTTCTCTTAGGTCGGGCAACCAAGGTTTACCTTTTCTCAATTTAATAAAAAAGAGCCACGAAATCCCAACCGCCAAAACTTCCCAGAGACAATAGATAGGATACTTATCCACATCATGAAGTCCCCAAAGGTTGGCACTGAATAATGCGTTGGCATACATTGCGGGTAACGTGCGCGCCGGTCCCCACCAAAAACATAATATGATACCTATAGGAATAGGAAGATAAGATATGGAGATCCCCGTATCCACTTGGAAGGCTAAGGATGCCTTGGAAGCGAAATGAAACAGGATTAACGGAAGGATCCAAGTCCAATAAGGTAAGGCCTTATTTTCTAAATAGGGAGTTCTTCCGCCGTTCTTTATGTCGGATAATAAATTCAGAACCGCGCCCCAGGTTCCAATTTTCCTTATCGTTTAAAAGGAATCCACTCTTTGCGGGAAATAGAGTTAAAATTAACAGTTATGATCCTTGAAACTTTTTGTTTCTTGAGGGAAAAAAACTGCACTATTCGTTGTTAAACGGATATTGATAGCGTCAAAGCAGAACTTAGTTTTGCTCTACAGGAGAGATGTCTATATGGATCCAGTATTCGTCTCCATAATCGAAGAATAATTCTTCGCCAGCTTTGATCTTACGCATTGCTTCGAATCTTGCGGTCTTCCAACGAGTGGATACCACTAATTTTACATTCGGCTTAGAACTATGATTAATATAACGAGTATAATTGGACTCTTTACCTTCTCCATAGATCCAATGATCTTTGCAGATCCAAAGTAAATATTTGGACTCACAATATTTAGCGGAGTTTGCAGACTTATCGTTAAGCACCCTACCGGTATAAAATCCGATAGTATCTCCTTTGACTAAGTCTTGTTTGGAGAATAGTCCCATTCCGATTCCGGGTATCTCGGATTCCCTAATTTCGAAATCCTTCTCTGAAAATACTTGAGGTCTGCGAATTTTATATCTGACCGACATCGTAAGCAACACATCCACCTATTGGAATCGGAATATTAATCCAAAGAATCTTATGGCCTCTCTTTGTCCATCCGCAATTGATTTATCATATTTTTCTACTAAATGTATATTACTTTAGGTCCAAATTTTTTATAGGCTTGTCTATCGAATATATGATGTAAATCTCTACTAAGATGGACAAACCGTATAGAAAGAACGTGGGAATGGTAGTCTTCAACTCTAAAGGAGAGGTTTTAGTAGGAGAAAGACTGAATTTTAAAGGCTCTTGGCAGTTTCCTCAAGGTGGAATAGATGATGGAGAAGATCCTAACGCTGCTGCTCATAGGGAACTTTTTGAAGAAGTAGGTATCCAAGACGCTGAGATCATCTACGAATATCCTAGTTGGATCAATTATGATTTCCCTGAGTCCTTACATTTAAGCTCTAATCTAAAAAAATATAAAGGCCAAACCCAAAAATGGTATCTTCTATACTGGAATGGTAAAGCAGAAGACTGTGATCTAACGGCTCATGAGCAAGAGTTTGAAAGAGTTAGATTCATTCCATTCCAACAATGCCTTTCGACCGTAGTATCCTTTAAAAAAGATGTGTACCAAAAATTAGTCCAAGAGTTTGAGCCTAAGATCTTGGATTATATGAAGAAGGGATCTTCTAGATGAGTGCAACATTTTATACTCCACCTGGCGGACCTCCTCCTCCCAGCCCCCGTCTTAGAGAATTATTCTCAAAAGTTGGAGAAGATCCCATTAGGGAACTTGTTTCCGTCTTCTATGATCAAATAGCTGTCAGCGAAATTCGTTGGATGTTTCCGGAAGATCTAGAAGAGAGCAAAGTAAAGTCAGCCGACTTTATGGTGCAAGTCCTTGGCGGCCCGCCCTATTATGTTCAAAAATATGGGCCTCCAAAAATGAGAGCCAGGCATCTTCCTTTTCCGATCGATGAAAAAGCTAGAAGGGTCTGGCTTTCCTGTTATCGTAAGGCGATAAAAGACTGGGAAGCAGATGAAGAATCTAAAGAGATACTTTGGCAGTTTTTGCAGGATTTCTCCTCGTGGATGGTAAATAAGGCTTCTTCTCAAGAATGAGGGAGTATAATTTAGTTGTAGGAGTTCCAATAACTGAATGGCTGCAAAAAACGAGTCTAGAGCAAAAATTAGGATCCGAGGAACCGTACAAGGAGTTGGTTTTAGATATTTTGTGCTACAAAGAGCACAAGAATGCCGACTCAAAGGTTACACTATGAATCTTCCTACTGGTGAAGTAGAAGTAGTTGTAGAAGGAGACAAAATTTTTATCGAAGATTTGTACAAAGCAGTTCAAAGAGGCCCTTCTAAAGCAAAAGTAACGGAAGCCACAATCCAATGGGAAGATGCTAAAGGTACGTTTAGGACTTTCGAGATTAAACGTTAACCTAATATCCCCTTTGGGAAAGCAATCCGGGCCGGTCGGATAAATTTTACTGACGAAACCTGGATTTTTTCGGAGAATGACTGTATGCGAGCGAAGGATACATATAAAAATAAATTTCTGAAACTTGCTCTCTTCCGAATTCTCGGATCTATCTTAATCATAACTGTTTTACAAAACCCGATCTTCTCAGTCACTCCTACTCCTGTTTCTTTTATGAGTCCGGTATATGCCGTTCAAGAAGACAAAGGAATCTTAAGACTCATCACAATTTCTTCTATCAATGGAAAAACAGGGCTAGTTTATACAGGTACACAAGAAAAAGGAATTCCTGTTTTTAGAAAACAGAACTATATTCTTTTTAAAACTTCCAAAGATCTGAATTTATTGAATCTAACGAACTCTAAAGTGAAGACGATCCAAGGAACAAGAGATGCATTTCCGGGTAATAGCGGATTTTTAAAAGATAAATCCATTGTGATCTTCTCCAGAAAAAATGGAGATCGATGGGAAACTGTTTTATATGATTACGAAAAGGAGAAGGAGATAAAATCTCTCCCAGGTTATCAACCCTACGTTTCTCCTGATCAAAAAAATCTGGTATTGATCGGTAACGAAGTGCGTTACTCTGAACACGGAGAGGATTCTCTCAGAGTTCCAATCCATAAATATTCTCTCGAAACTTCAGAATTAAAAACTCTAGCATGGATAGAAAGTGGAAAATTACAAATTACTGATGTATATACCATTACAGAGGATCTGGTTTTAGTACGTGTAGCAACGGAGAAGGAGAATAGACTGTATAAACTTCCTTCTTTAACCGGGGAATTGATCAAATTCTCGGATCCATTTTACCCTTTCCCGGTAAACCCTCAATCCAAAGAGCCAAGAGAAAACAAAGAACAAGTAAATATCAGTTTTAGTCCCGATGGAAAAGTATTATCCTTCACTGAAAGAGCTGACGGAAAATTGGGAAACATCGTAGTAGTTGATCTAAAAACAAAACAAAGATATGATTCTTCCTTTGTTGGTTGTTTCCCTGTGGTTAAAAACGGATCCGTTTACTTTTTAGGAGATCCTGAATTTGTAAAACAATCGAAAGATCAGGAATACAGACCTTATAATAATTATACCTTATACGAATTAGATTATAAAAAAGATAAGATCCGCTCTATCACTCCTATTTCTGGAAAAGTAGAACTTTTAGAATAAGTGTCCTTAGAACTTTCTACGTTTGTATTATGATTACGATGCAAACTCAGGTGTCTCGGAAAGTTTTCCGTCTTCCCTTTCAGTTGATACCGCAAATATCCCAAGTGCAGTAATCACACATAGCGCTCCTGCAAATATAAATGCAAGATCATATTCTCCTTGCACTGTTCTTATATAACCCGCTCCGAACGCAGCAACCGCAGCTCCAATCTGGTGAAAAGCAACCACCCAACCAAACATCAACCCTACTCTTTCTCTTCCGAATATTTTAGCGGTCAATGCAACCGTAGGCGGAACAGTAGCAATCCAATCTAATCCGTAAAACACTGCGAATATAGAAAGTTTGTTTGATTCAGGATCAAATGCTTGAGGTAATAATAGTAAGGAAATCCCTCTTAATCCATAATACATAAATAACAGAATTTTATTATTCACTCTATCTGATAACCAACCTGATCCAACTGTTCCGATCAGATCAAAAATTCCCATCAATGCCAAAAGCCCTGCCGCTCTTACTTCAGGAATTCCATGATCGGAACATGCCGGAACTAAATGAGTTCCGACAAGACCGTTTGTGCTTGCTCCACATACAAAAAAACTTCCTGCAAGAAGCCAGAAGTTCCTGAATCTTAATCCGACTTTTAATGCGGAGATCGCTTCCGTAAATGGATTTCCGGAAGCAGGTATGATCCCCTCTTCTTCACTTTTTGCCCCATAAGGTAAGAGTCCGGATTGTTTAGGAGAATCTTTCATTAAGAAGAATACTGTGGGAAGAAGTATCCCTAATATAGAAGCCACCGCATAAACTGCGTTTCTCCATCCTTCTTGTTCCGTAAGAGAAGCTAAAAATGGAAGAAAGATGATCTGTCCTGTTGCAGTACTCGCAGTTAGAATTCCCATAAGAAGTCCTCTATGAGAAACAAACCAACGATTGACCACTGTGGCTCCTAAAACCAAAGCAGCCATTCCGGACCCAAATCCAACCATCACTCCCCAAAGAACTACCAATTCCCAATTTGTCCGCATAATCGTTGTTAGCAGAATTCCTGAGATCAATAGCCCGAGTGCGAATACCATAATTCGTTTTATACCAAAACGATTCATGAGCCCTGCAGCAAATGGCCCTACAAGTCCGTATAATAATAAGTTCACCGAAACCGCAAAGGAGATGGCGGATCTATCCCAACCGAATTCTTTTTCGAGAGGAACGATGAGAATCCCAGGCATGGATCTTACTCCAGCAGCAACAATTAAAGTAAAGAATGTAACGATCAGAACGATCCAAGCATAATGAAAAGAAAAACGTTTGCTCAAACTGGGCCTCTATAATCCGGACGGGGAGATTCTTTCGAATTCCCTATCTATGATTGGACTATTCCACTATTTAAAAGTTAAAAATTACGTTCATTCCTTTCGAGGCTTTCCAGTATAAAAAAATCTTGCTCGTTCTTTCGAAAGATTTAGAAAGATCCTCTCGCAGTGAAGAGGAAATCATGAAAAAAATCCTAACGTATTCTTTATCGGGTATCTTAGTAGTCGTTCTAGTTCTTGTAATATTCTATTACGCAACTTCAGGGCCTGGAGAAACGATGAGTTTCCAAGATCCGTATCATACGGAAAGGCCTACGGCCCAAGGTTCTAAATTAATGGTAGCAAGCGGTCATCCATTGGCGACCAAAGCTGCTTTGGAAATTTTGGAGAGGGGTGGAAACGCTGCGGATGCAGGAGTGGCAGCACTTTTAGTTTTGAATGTGACCCAAGGAGAAGAGGCATCTTTTCCCGGCGTGGCTCCTTTACTTTATTATGACCAAACTGATAAAAAAGTTCATAGTTATATCGGAGTAGGGACTGCGCCTGCAAAAGCTACGATAGAATATTTTAAGTCGAGAGGACATGAATCCATCCCAATGCTAAAATATTCTTCCCAATTGGTTCCTGCTTCCCCTGATGTGATCGTTGCATTACTTAAAAAGTACGGCACAAAATCTTTTGAAGAAGTAAGTAGACCGGCAATCCAAATCGCTGAAGAAGGTTTTCCTGTTCATAGGATCCTAATGAGAAATCTGAATATAGGAGTTTTCAAAAGATTAGGACTTAAATTTTTACTCCCGTATAATGCAAAAATTTATGTGGGGGATAAATGGTGGAAGCCGCTTCACGCAGGGGAAAAATTCAAGAGGCCTGCATTATCCGCAACACTGAAAGAGTTGGCGGAAGCGGAGAAGGCCGCTTCTTCTTCCGGAAAAAATCGTGCAGAGTCCCTGGACACGTTAAGAGATTATTTTTATAAAGGGCCGATTGCAGATAAAATCGCAAAAGCTCACGAAGAACATGACGGCACCATGGCTAAGTCAGATCTAGTTAGATACAGCGCTGACTGGGAAATTCCATTACAAGGAAATTATGGGCCTTATACGATCTTCTCCAATCGAACTTGGAATCAAGGTGCAGTTGTTCCCATCGTTTTACAAATTTTAGATGGTATAGATCTAAAATCAATGGGCCATAACTCTAAAGAATATGTTCACACAGTGATCCAGGCAATCGAATTGGCGATGGCGGATCGTGAAAAATATTTTGGAGATCCAGCTTATGTTTCCGTTCCGGAAAAGGGATTACTCAGTAAAGAATATGCTGCGGAAAGAAGAAAACTTCTACAATCTAAAGCTTTTGGAAAAACCCCTCCGTCAGGAAATCCGTTCTTATTTGAATCTCCTGCAAACGCTAAAAAGATCGCATATCAAAAAGAAGATACTCTTGCTAGTAATGAGGGATCTTACTTCGACTTTACTCCAAGTTTTTGGGAAAGAACAGAATCCGGAAAAATAGGAAGAGATACAACTTATCTAAGTATTATCGATTCCAAAGGAAATTCTTTATCCTTAACTCCGAGCGATTTTCCTCAGTCCCCAATCGTAGAGGGCGACATCACATTAGGGATTAGAATGACCCAATTCCGTTTGGACCCGAACCATCCATCCGCTTTGGTTCCAGGAAAAAGACCAACAATTACGCCTAACGCGTCAATGGTATTTAAAGATGGAAAATTCTGGATGAGTTTCGGAACTCCGGGTGGAGACATGCAAACTCAGGCAGTGGTCCAGGTATTCTTGAATTTAGTCGTTTTTGGAATGGATCCACAAGAGGCAGTTAGTGCTCCGAGGTTCCGTTCTTTGAACTGGCCAGACGCATTCTCCCCTCATAAATATTATCCTGGAAGAATAGAATTAGAAGAAGATATCTATAAAAAAGAAGGAAAAGCACTCGAAGCTCTCGGTTATGAAGTCAAAGAAAGAGAAAAATGGGAATATGATTTCGGGGCTCCTTGTATTTCTTTAAAAGATCCTAAAACAGGGATTTTATATGGCGGAGCCGACCCAAGAAAAGAATCCTGGGCGGAAGGAAAATAAAAGAGGTAAGAATGAAAAAAAGAAGGCTTGGAAAAACAGGGATGGTTGTCTCCGAAATTTGTATGGGGACAATGACTTTCGGCTCCAGTTGTGACGAGAAGGAAGCACATCGAATTTTAAACAAAGCCTTCGATTCAGGAATAGATTTTTATGATACTGCTGAGATCTATCCGGTTCCTCCTGAAGCGGAGTATGTTCACGCTACAGAAAAAATTTTTGGCAATTGGTTAAAGACGAAAAAAAGAGAATCCATCCTCATCGCTACAAAAGTATGCGGCCCTGGACACGGTTGGTTCACTCCCCCAGTAAGAGAAAGTAAGACTGCATTAGATCGCAGGAATATCAAAGTAGCGATCGAAGGAAGTTTAAAAAGGCTTGGGACAGATTATATAGACTTATACCAAACTCATTGGCCTGATCATGATTTCGGATTCGAAGAAACATTAGAAGCTTTGACCGAATTGATCGACGAAGGAAAGGTCAGATATATAGGAAGTAGTAACGAAACTGCTTGGGGGACCATGAAAAGTTTAGAAGTTTCCCGCACGAACAAACTTGCAAGATACGAATCCATCCAAAATAATTTTAGTATTTTAAACAGAAGATTCGAAGATGCTCTTTCTGATATTTGCAGAAGAGAGCAGATCAGCCTTCTTCCTTATTCTCCTTTAGCTGGCGGAGTATTGACCGGAAAATATAACGGACCTACCCCACCTGAAAACGCAAGGTTCACACGTTATTCGAAACTTCCCACAGAAAGACAAAGAAGAATGGCGCATCGTTTTTTGAATGAAGGAACGCTCGCTTCTACAAAAGAATTGATAGAGATCGCAAAGGAAGCTGGAATCAGCGTAACTGCTCTTTCGGTAGCTTGGTCCAAACAACATGATTATGTTGCTTCTACCATTATTGGAGCAAATACAGTGGAACAATTGGAAGAAAGTTTAAAGGCAACAGATCTAATTTTGTCTGAAGATGTTTTGAAAAAGATAGATGAGGTTTCTAAAAAAATCCCTTATCCAATGGGATGATCAATGCCCTCTCCAAACTTCTTCTTCGGAGATAATCTCGTTTTTTTCTCCTGCGAAATTAGGAAATGATTTAAAAAAACCTGTGATTAGATAAGGAATCACATCGAACATCGGGCCGGATCTACCTTCTCCTTCCACGTTTGCTTTTAAAAGTACGCTGGAAGGAAGTCCTCTATAACGTTTTCCATCGTAGATCACTAGTTTAAAGATCACATCATAAAAGTTTTCGTAATATGGGCTTCCACCTGAAATCCGAGAATTTCCGAAATTTCCCATAAATGCGAAAGGAGAATATCCTCCTACACTTCCTAAAATAGGCACCGCAGCTAATCTACTGGAAGTCCCGCCATAAGAATGATATCTCATCCCTCTTGCACTGGTCCATCCCCCGAAAGCTCCAAGGTCAGTTTTATGATCGATTACGCTTCCTCTTGGAAATATTAATATATCATAATGTATTAATTGATCGGCCCTGGCGATATCCACCTCTTTGTAACCCTTCTCCGCTAGTTTTTCCCGGATCAGGTCCTCATTTTCACGGATTATAATAGGAGGAGCTTGGCCGAAAAATGGAAGAAACGCATAGGTTTTTTCGTAGTAGCGAATATGATCCGATTTTTCTACCTCCACCTGTGATTTTACCTGGAGAGGAGAGCAAAAATTATAGACTAATAATAGCAAAAGGATCAGAACTCTCATGGCATTATATTCATTCGACCGGATCGAATTATATTTTACTCCCAAATCGGATCGTTTTCATTTAAAAATCGATCGTTTAGTATAAAAGTTTTAGAAAACTTGCTTAACGATTCCCAATCATATGTTCGAGATCTTCTACTTTCCCGAACAAAACTAAAATATCTCCTTCCGACAATACTAGATTCGGCGAAGGAATTCCTAAAACTTCTTCATCTTTCCGATCCGATTTTCTTCTGTTTTTTTTGGGTCTTTTGACTGTGATCAAATTTAAATTCCAGTCTTCTCTAAGTTTAGCACCTTGGACCGTTTTGCCTTGCATTTGTTTTGGAACCGTAGCTTCCAAAATTCTATAATCTTGCCCAAGTAAGGTAACACCTTTAACGCTGCTATTCGCAAGTTGTTCCGCCATAGAATGTGCAGCTTGTTCTTCTGGGTTGAATAAGTTCTCGATCCCCAACATTTGCAGAACTCTTTTGTTCAGATCAGATTGATAGCGAGCGAATATATTAATTGCTCCGATCTTTTTTAATGAGTCCGCAGTCACGATTAGATTTTCAAAATTGTCTCCGATCGCTAAAACAACTGCATCCATCTCATCCAAACCATGTTCTTTCAATTCTGATTCGTCCGTAGAATCTATTGCCACACAATAAGTGGAAAATTCCCTGATACGATCTATCTTATTTTTGTCCTGATCGATAGCTGTGACTTCTTGTCCGTCTTCATATAATCTTTTTACGAGTTCGATCCCGAAATCCCCGAGGCCAATGACTGCGATCCTTTTCTTTCTCATTCGAACCTTCCTTTAACCGACCACGACATATTCTTCAGGATACCAATATCTTCTCGGCTTTGGTTTTGGAACAAAAGCCAATAATACCGTTAAAACCCCGACCCTTCCCACAAACATTACAACGCATAAAAGTAATTTTCCAGGAGTCTCAAATTTAGAAGTAATTCCTCTAGAAAGACCTGTGGTTCCATAAGCGGAGACTACTTCATAACAAATATCTAAAAAAGGTAAAGGTTTCTCAAAGCAGACCAAAAACAAGATCCCCATAAATATTATAAACATAGAAAGTACAATCGCAACAGATGCTCTAGAAAGAGAATTTTCTGCGACTGTTCTTCCAAAAACATCCACTCTTTCTTTTCCTGTGAAAAATTGATAAAACTGTAAAACTGAAAGTGCCAATGTAGAAGTTTTAATCCCTCCTCCTGTTGAATTAGGAGAAGCACCCACCCACATCAAAAACAAACTTACGAATACCATCGGGATTCCCATCGAAGAAATATCCAAAGTATTAAACCCGGCGGTCCTTGTTGTAACTGAATAGAATAAGGAATGAAATGCTTGGTCATACCAACTCAAACCCTTCAAACTAAAATTACTTTCAAGTATCCAGTAGGATATCCAACCAAAAAGTAATAAGAATAAAGTAGTGATCAGGATCAGTTTAGAGCCTAGAGAAAAACGATGTCTAAAAGATTCTCCATCAAATCTGATCTTTTTTAAAAGCTGATTTACTGTAGGAAAACCTAAACCGCCAAACACGATCAGGATCATCAATATAGAGAGAAATGAATAAGATTCCCTAAAATAAGGTTCCGCTAGACCTTTTGGAAAAAGTGCAAATCCAGCATTACAAAATCCTGTTATAGAATGAAACACGGATTGAAAAATTAGTTCTTTTTGGGAAAATCCAAGCTCTTTAGGGAATGTTAAGTATAGGCAGACAGAACCGATCCCTTCTATCGCGAATGTTTGGTAGGCAACTTGTTTTAAGATGGAGCCCGCTCTTCCTATAGATTCTTGGCTAAACAAATCCTTAACGATCAACTTTTCCGTAACGGAAACCTGACCTTCTAAAACTAATGCAAAAAATACGGTCAATGTCATTAGCCCTAAACCGCCAAGCTGGACAAGAACCATCAAGATCACCTGTCCAGTTCCGGTTAAATCCTGAGAAACATCTATAGTACTTAAACCAGTGACACATACTGCACTTACCGCAGTAAAAAAGAGATCCACTAATTGGAGCGGTTTTGCCTCCGCTCTAGGAAGGCATAATGCAGCTGTTCCCAAAAAGATCAGGATCGCAAAACTTCCTGTCATCACCAAAGAAGGAGAAATTTTTCCGAGAGAAAGTCTGGCCCTTCTTAAAAAATGCGCAAACCCACCGAATGCCAAAGTCAATTGGCTTAAGGATAAAAATAAAAGTACAACTTCTTCTGTTCTTTGTTGGGAAAGGATGGATTCTATTTTTTCTTCAAAGAAGAACTGCAAAATAACTAAGAAAACTACGAATGTTTCTATCTTATGAAATTTTAAATAAGCCTTATACGGAGTTAATGTAAATAAAAAGCTTAAACATTCATAAATTACTAAATACCAAACTATCGTCATTGTGAGTAAACGAAGAGAATGGATCCATTCAGGAGGATAATAAAATCCGTATAGAAAGATCAGTATAAAAAGAGAGATAACCCCCAAAACACCGAATATAAATCTTAAAGTAGGCTTGATATTCTCTTCGAAGAAGAGTGAGATCCTTCCCCATTCGGAAACTAATTTTTCCTGTAAAGCAGGACCAAGAAAAGGATTCATGTTCTATCAGAAACGAGTGTTGAAAAATTCGAATTCCATTCTATATTCGAAATTTCTGGAATACAATCCATATCCTGGGATCGCTCTAGGATGTATCGTTTCGGAAAGTTTATCAGGCACAGTCGGATTCGGAGTAGGACTTTGTGGTTGGTTTTCCAACTTCATACGATCGTAATCTCTTAAATCCAACCAGGCATTTGTAAGAGCCAGGGTAGAAGCTACACCGAATACGATCCATCCACCCTCGAATGTTTTTTGATAACCTGGTTCCGCAGCGGATAACGCACCATAAGTCACACCGGCAGCAATCGGTAATGTCATAAAGAATATAATCGAAAAGCGACGAAATCTAGATTCAGTGTAAGGCTGAGGATCACTACCGAACTCTTCTAATTTTCTTTTGCGATCTCTTGCTTGATCCTGCTGTCTTTGTAATGCTTCGACATTCACTTCTCCAGTGACAGGATTAAAAAGCCCATCATCTCCCCTTCCTTGCACCGGGTTAGTAGTTCTCCTAGTTCCTTGGCTTCCGGAAGAGGTTGGTAAACCTGTTTGGAAAGGAACCTGCACGTTCTTCGGACTTACTAATGTCGGTTTATCCATTTTAGGCGGAAGAGAATACTCTCTAAATCCATCCGGAGATTTTTCATCTTTATAATTTCTTAAATTATAATCGTATGGATCCGAGAAATCGCTTTGGTTTTGGGAATATATCGGAAAAGAAAATACAAAAAGTATATGAAGTGCGAAGAACTTATTTAGTCCGGAAAAAGATCTCATCTTTAGAGAATTGCTCCTTGTCTTAATTCTATCCTTCCGGAAAGAATTTCAGATGTATATTGAAAAGAATTCTTTCTAATCTTTTCTAAATATTCAGTATCCAATCCTAAACTTTCTGCCTTATAATATTCTTCTTTGATGTTAGTCCCGAAAATTCCGGGATCATCAGTCGAGATTGTAAATTTCAGATCATTACGAGCAAATCTAACTAAAGGATGATGAGCTTTATCTCGGACCATTCCAATATACTCATTGGAACTAGGGCAGGATTCTATGACTGCATTCGTTTTTTTGATCCGATCCATACAATACTCTTGAAATGCCTTTGTTTCAGAAACCAGGTTTTCAGTAACGGAAATTTCTATCTTCTCCTTATGTCGGATCGAATCCAATTCCGATTCGAGTCTTTTTTTAGAAGGCAATTCTCCGTATTTGGAAATTTCTTCCCAATGATCTAATTGGAATTTGAGAGTATCTTCTCTCTCAGAAACTGGCTCTATAACTTTTTTACCAAGATAAGCGTTCGGATCTAAACCTACTGCAATCGCATGCCCAAGTCTATGTGCCCCCCATTCAGCCGCCTCTAAAACCCAACGAGAGGCAGATAAAAGAGTTTTGTCTAAGAAAGACTCCCCTACATGATAAAGAACGGTAAGCGCTGTAGAAGTTTCTGCGATATTATCTTTTTGTATTTCTTTCAAAAATTCCCTTTTATCTTTAGGAGGAAAACCTTCTTCAATATAACAAAAATCTAATCCGACTAGGTACTTTTTAATGATGGAATCTTTCTCCATCATCTCTTTTAACATCTCGTATTCTTTAAAAACTTCCCCATCTCTATGTAAGGAAACTACTAAGCGGGATTTTGCCTTTCCGGAAAGTTCCAATTCAGCTTCTTCAAAACCCTCGCAGGCAGCTAAAGTTTTAGAATAAATCCCTTCATAAGTATCGAGCGGAGAATACATGATACGATATTCTCCGAATACTACGCCTTCTTCATATTGATCCTTAGTGATATGTTTAGATACAAATTTGATCTCTTGTGGATCGAATTTAGAAAGTGCAATGATAAGATTGAACTTTGCTTGGAATTCAGGAAAAGGACCTTGATGATTGAATAAATAGATTTTTTTAAAATCCTCCAAAGATTTATAATCTTCGAAGAAGGTTTCGGTATTGATGGACTTTCCATAAAGCTCTTGGAAAGGTTTTGTAAAAATTTCCCAACGAGGAGATGGATTGCTCATTCCCATCTGCCTAAGAAGTTCAGGCTTAAGACTACCGTATAGATGATTATGAAGGTCTGCAAATCCTAAATTAGAATCCATATATTCTTCTACGCTTTTGAGTCATCCTAACTCTAACGTTACCAGGATAAACCGTTTTTCATGGAAAAAATGTTGTTTGCACAACCCTTCTCTCAAAGCTGGAAACTACTTGGCTTCTTTATATAAAAAAATACTCAAACTATATCGCCCTAGCCGATTGAACGTTAAAATCCTTTCCTTAGCATTACCTGTTGTTTTCGGAATGCTTAGCCAATCTTTGGTTTGGATTACTGATACAGTTATGGTCGGATATCTTGGCCAAAATGCGATCGCGGCAATAGGTATAGGTGGGACCAGTTATTACACTCTTGTTGCATTCCTAATCGGATTTTCAATGGGAGTGCAGATCATAGTCGCGAGAAGATTTGGAGAAGGTAAAAGATCCGAGATAGGAAAAGTAGGAATTTCTACACTTTATCTTTCCGTATTGTTAGGAAGTTTCTTATCTATATCCGGACCTTTGATTTCAGAATGGATTATGTTTTGGATCGGTCCGGAAAAAACAGTCAATGCGCTCGGTACCGATTATTTATATTTTAGATTTATAGGCAGCGGGTTTTATTTTTTAGGATTCTGTTTTAGAGGATTTATGGACGGTCTTGGATTAACCAAGGCAGGTTTTGTCTCCATGGCTGTGACCACTATCGCAAACATAATTTTTAACTGGATACTGATCTACGGGAATATGGGATTTTCTCCCATGGGGATCGGAGGTGCCGGACTTGCATCTTCTATCGCAGGATTCGCAGGACTTTTAGTATTTCCTATATTCTTTTTTTATTATAAATTAGGAAAATATTTTGAAGGAGTAAACCTTCTTCCAAGCAAAGAACATATGATAGAAATTTTCAAAGTAGGAATCCCCCCGGGTTTTGAAGAAGGATTAGTCAATGTTGCATTTGTGATCTTCTCCAAAATACAAGGATTGGTCTCTATACTTGCAGTTGCCGCATCCAATGTTCTATTTTCTACATTAAGTTTTGCATTCTTGCCCGGATACGCATTCGGAGTGGCGGCCACAACAATCTTAGGACAGGCGATGGGAGCTAAAAAATACAAACTAGCTTATCATTCTGCATTTCGCTCCGCATTTATTTCTGCACATGTAATGGGATTCATAGGTTTATGTTTTATCTTCTTAGGAAAAATAATCGTGTATGCTATGACCAGAGACCAAGCATTAGTAGAAGAATGTTATCCTGTACTCTTATTACTAGGAGTCATCCAAATCGGAGACGCATATCATATGGTGATCGGCGCTGCCTTGAGAGGAGCAGGTTTGCAGAACTATGTCTTTAGGGTCTATATTTTTCTCACCTATCTAGTAATGCTTCCATTGTCTTATCTTTTCGGGATCGTATGGAAAGGTGGGACCCTTGGGATCTGGGCAGCTATATTCGTTTGGATCGCTTCACTTTCTCTGATTTTCATCTATGAATTCAGAAAGAAAAATTGGGTAAAAGGGACAGTTTAGATCTCTTATTGTAAGTCCTACAAATATTGGAATTTCAGACCAGTTTGATAATCTAATCCTTCTTGCCCCAATAACAAAGCCGGGGTTTTTGGTTCCAGAATGAAAAAGGCGCTAATTACAGGGATCACTGGACAAGACGGATCCTATCTTACCGAACTTCTTTTGGAAAAAAAATACGAAGTACACGGGATAGTCCGTAGAACCAGCTCTTTAAACCGGGATCGGATCGAACATTTAAGAGGAAACCCTCACCTTTTTCTGCATTATGGAGACTTAACCGATTCCAGTAACCTAAACAGGGTTTTGGAAAAAGTCCAACCGGATGAAATTTATAATCTAGCAGCTCAATCTCACGTAGGAGTTTCTTTCGAAGTTCCTGAATACACTGCAGAAGTTGATGCAGTCGGAACTTTGAGAATTTTAGATGCGATCAAACAAACTGGAGTAAAGTCCAGATTTTACCAAGCTTCTACTTCAGAATTGTACGGAAAAGTTCAGGCAGTTCCTCAAGACGAAAAAACTCCATTCTATCCAAGATCACCTTACGCAGTCGCAAAATTATATGCATACTGGGCGGTAGTAAATTATAGAGAAGCATTCGGATTACATGCCTCCAACGGAATTTTATTTAATCATGAATCTCCAAGAAGGGGAGAAGGTTTCGTAACTAGAAAAATCACTCTGGGAGTTGCGGGGCTTGTTTCAGGAAAAGGTGGCCCTATCCATTTAGGGAACCTGGATGCAAAAAGAGACTGGGGATACGCGCCGGATTACGTAAACATGATGTGGATGATGTTACAACAATCAGAACCGGATGATTACGTAGTTGCAACCAACGAAACACATACAGTAAGAGAATTTATCGAAGAATCCTTTAGACACCTAGACGTCCAAGTGGAATGGAAAGGAAAAGGAGACCAAGAGAAAGGTTATAATAAGAAGGACGGAAAACTTTTAATCGTAGTAGATCCTTCTTTCTATAGACCAACCGAAGTGGAACTTTTGATCGGAGATCCGGCAAAAGCAAAAGCAAAACTTGGTTGGGAACCTAAGGTTAAGTTCAAAGAACTAGTAGAGATCATGATCAAAGCGGATTGTAAAGCCGCAGGAATTAATATCTAAGAGGGGCTCTGCTCACTCACATCCAGGGCCCGTGGTCCCTCCAAAGATACCAAGATAAGATTGTCCTATACGGAGAAAACCCCGCTGTAAATTTTAAGATCTCCTTCTTAGAATTCTCATCAATTCCGAAATTCCTTTGGATTGCCTTTCTTAAGATAAGATCGTTGAGAGAAAAATGATCCCAGCGATCCAAAGAGAACATCAAGACCATTTCCGCAGTCCATGGTCCGACTCCTTTCAAACTACAAAGCAATTCCAAAACTTCTTGATCGTTCAATTTAACAAGCTTACGATCCGAGATCGTTCCATCCAAATAAGCCTCCGCGATCCTTTTAATCGTTTCGCTCTTTGCAACTGAAAGGCCTGCTTTGCGAAGTTTCGCAACTGATAAACCTGCAAGTATTTTCGGGTCCGGGAATTTCTTTCCATTTCCATAATATTCTTTGACTCTGGCTTCCATGGTAGCTGCAGCCTTGCCGGAAAGCTGCTGGCTGATCACCGCTCTGAGAAGAACCGCATAAGGTTTCCCCATCATCTCCAAGGTGCAGGGGCCAACATTCTCAATAATATGTTTGAGTTTCGGATCCTTCTTCTTGAGCCAGAGTACGGCCTTGCGTAATCTCGCTTCGCGATCCATAAGCGCCTAGACTAAGCTCTCTTTTTAATCTTAGCGTCTATCTGTGATTTTTTGCGGAAGGCTTGTACTAATTTTTCTAATTCTACAAGATCCGTGCAGGAGATTTTTCCCTGATCCAATTTGATAAATTTATTTTTAGAGATTAGATCCAGAACTAGATTCTCATCCTTAGGATAAGTCAATCCGACCATCTTGATTAAATCTTTAGTACCAATCTCGAAATTATAGGTGGATTTAGGAATGACTTTAACTCTGTTTTTCTCAACAAGAGTGAGTAACGTATCCGCTACCCTTCCTTGAGGATCGGAAATAAGCAAGTTAGCAAGCTGTTTATATGCCGTCCAAATCCTTTCCGAAAGAAGGGTAATCAATCTAGTTGCCAACTGAGGCTGAGCCTTAACCATTCCTTCAAAGTTGGCTTTATTGATCGCGAGAAGTTGAACTTCTCCCCATGCGATCGCAGAAGCGGATCTAGGTTTATTATCTAAGAGTGCCATCTCTCCAAAAATGTCCCCGCTTTGTAAAACAGCGAGAAGCACTTCGTTAGAGTCTACAATCTTAGTGATCTTTACTCTTCCATGTTGGATGATATACAATTCTCTGCCAGGCTCGTGCTCGCAGAAGATCATCTCATTATCACCGTAAGCACGGTTAAACTTTGTATAATCGATCGGAGGAGGAGCAACAGGCTGATTGACTGTTTGTAATTTTAATTTTGCCTGAGTCGCATATTGACCATTAGGAAGATATTGCAGATATTTTTGGAAAGCGTAAGCAGCGTGAAGAGTGTTCTTCTGGTTGAAATAATATTCTCCGATCGCAAATAATTGGTTCGGATCTTCTTCTATGGCTGTACGGAAAGACAGACGAGTAATCGTAGAATCGAACTGTCTGAGTTTCATGGAGAAGTAGCGAATGATCTTCATTGCTACCGGAGTATTTTTTTGGATTAGAGTTCCGAACTGATCGTAACTTACCTGAATTAAGGAAACATCAGTTAAAGCGATCGCGGATTCGATCTGAGCATGCTGGCTCATCGCAGCTACTACTCCGAAAAAATCTCCAGGTCCCAAAAGTTGGTTTGGATCCTCACCTACTACTTGGTTCTCGCGGGTGACCCTAACCTTGCCTTGTCGGATGATAAAGAAATTATGGGCTTCTTTCTTGCCTTCGACGATGACATAGGACCCTTTCGGGTAATTCACGATTTGAAAGAAGCCGTTGGACATACTTACCAGAGATTAAAAAATTCTTCCGTGGGAATTCAACTATAAACTAGTATCGGCTCGAGATGAGGGAATTCGGACTGAAATCCGAGTATTTCCTTATTTTTCGCGACAAGATTCCCCTTCCGGAGAAGATTCTTCCCCATCCGAAAGTAGATCGATACCGGAGAATTCCAGGGCGGCTTTTTCTGCCATAGCTCTGGAGTAAGATTGCCTGCAAATAGAGGAGAAAATCTGCTTCGCCTGGTCGATTTCTCCCATCTTGGCCAGTAGCCGCCCGGCTTCCAAGTAGGATTCTAACCCGAATTCTCCAGTTGGCTCCATTTTATAAAGGTCCAGACTGACTTCTAAAGCTTTCTCAGGACGATCTAACTTTAGAAAACAATCTTTGAGAAGCCCGAGTACCCTGTTTTTTTTAGGATTTCCTGGATAGAGGACCAGAAAGTTACGAAGACTTTCCGCTGCCTTGTAAAAACGACGGTCCTTATATGCTTCTTCAGCAATCCTAAACAAAATGTCGGGATCAGAAGGTCCTTGCTTGGAAGGATTTTCCCCTTGCCCAAATGCAGAGAAGGAGAATGAAAAAATAAGAAGGAATAAGACTAGGATTCGGGAGAAACAAAACACTTTCGAAGAAGTGTTCGAGAAAAAGGCAAAACGTATGCCCTTAAAATAAAATCCGGAAAACAAGAGTACCTACCAGAGCTAAGCTCTATATAGATTATCAGTCGTTTTCCGGATTTTATGAATTACTTTTTTTTATCTATTTTCTTCCGGTGGAATTCGCAGAGGCGATACAACCTGCCAGTAGACGGATTTTTTTTACCTACTTTAGTGCCGCAGACGATACAAAGACCTTCTTTCCTTCTCCTTTGGTAAAGGAGCTGAACCCTCTCTGCCCCAGACAGGTTGTATTTACTAACCTGAATGCGAAATCCTTTGTAGAGGTAATTACCGATCGCTTCAACAGCTTGAGTTTTTACCCCGGCGATGATTTTTTCTAAATCATCGTTAGTGACTTTCTTTGGTTTCATAAATGTTAACTGACGTAACAACAGTTATATTCTTACAAAGATAGTAAAGTGTTTTTAATTTTCCGCATAACACTGCATAAAATTTTTTGACAAAACTTGTATTAGGTTACTGTTTTTTTAATAAATTTCTTCGTCTTAGGGAGCCTCTGTTTCGGCTAACGATTAACAATTAAAATATTCGATTATTTCGCCCGGGGCAACGTTAAGTCGTTTTACATCAATTCTCAATAAATATGGAAATTTATTTCCAAAGCTCTGACATATAACGGATGTTTCATTAGACGATCGTAGCAAAATAAAAATACTTAAACTAACGATAGAAAGCCGAGCCTTAAGGGATAAAGAAAGGGCTTTTATAACTAGATAAAAAATCGTTACCTGAAGGCTCGAACGCCAAAATTACATTTTTTAACGATAGATTTTTTTCGGAAAATAAGTCATATTATATGGCAGATCGGTTTTAAAATTATTATGAAAACAAATGTTCATATATTGATGATCTTTCTGGCCTTCTTCCAACTAACTTATTGTTCCAAATCGCCTCAGGAAAAAGTAAAAACTATACTTTCAGATGCGCAATTAAGCGAAGAAGAAAAGATCAAAATGGCTGCATTCGCATTATTCGGCGAAAGATTGAAAGAAATCGATCTAGTCAAAGTCCAAGACGAGAAAGGAGCCAAATTCGAAGTCTATTTAGGATTCGGAGGAACGTCTGCACTTACATTCCTAGGTTCGGAAAAATATTCAGATCATATGAAATTGGAATTAGCGCTTGGGGCATATAAATTCCTACAATCGTTGCAAGGATTTCGTTTCGGAAAATATAGAATGAGCCTGATCAAACCATTCTTCATTAAAAATGGAGAAGCAAGAGGCGCAGAAGAATTCGAGATCTATAGATTCCGAGCAGAAGGAGAAGATCTAAAAAATGTAGCGGGTTTCAAAGAGACTGACGCATTCTCTTCTGATAATTACGATGTACCTTCTGAAAAGGTAGTAACAGTTTTAAAAAATATGATAGATCATTGGCAAGTGGAATTGGACCAATTTGCAAGAGTAGAGATCAAGTAAGCAAGGATCTCATTCTTTTGGGGTAATTCGTAAAAATCCCATCCACTCCCAAATCAATTCCGAACTTCAATTCTTCTTCCGTATTCAAAGTATAAACTAAAACCTTAAAACCTTCTTTCTGGATCTTGGAAACCGTTTCCTTATCCAAACCCTTTGCAGAAAGATTCAAACTGAATGCATTCAATCTAAAACCTAGCTCCAGTGCTTCCACCCAAGAGGAAGTTTCTTCTCCGATCAAGATGCCAAGTTTTGCCTCTATGGATAATTCTCTGAGCCTTACCAACGAATCCCAACAGAAGGAAGAGAATAATGTTTTATAAAAGAGAGAATTCCGTTTTGTATAATCGATCAGTTCTTGTTCGATAGGAGTTTCGATCGGGATTTCTTCATAAGCGCCTGATTTGATCTCCACATTTAAGCCGATATTTTTGGACTTTAGATATTCCCAGACTTCCCAAAGATCCGGAATCTTCTCCCCTTTAAATCTTGGGTCTTTCCAAGAGCCTGCATCCGCCTTACGGATCATATCAAATGGAAGTAGTTTAACCTCTCCTTTATGATCTGTGGTTCTATCTAACGTATCATCGTGAATGACTACTATTTTTCCGTCAGCAGAATGGATAATGTCCAGCTCTATCCAATCCGCCTTAAGCTCCCAGGCATTTCGGAAAGAACTCATTGTATTTTCAGGATATTCTCCGCTATCTCCTCTATGAGCAATTACCCAAGGTTTAGGAAGAAGGAAAGGATCCGAATTCATTAGAAGGCCCAGCCCACAAAAAGATTCAAACCGAAGCTAGAACCGGGCAATCTTTCCGAATTCTGGTAAGCATACTTTCTATATAATAGATCTCCTATACTGGCAGTCCTATCAGAGTAATATAGATCCGAAACAGAAAATGAATTATGATAAGGAGAATACCAACTCCATACACCTTCCCATCCGAAAAAGAAGCCGGATGTAGTTTGAAATCTGAATCCGACACCAAATCCTGCATAATTCCTTGGACCGGAACTATAAGAATTTTTTTCAAAACGATATGTATTGCCTGCAGATTCCCAATAAAGAGCAGTTTGATTCTTTTGGTAATGTTCTCTTCCTAACCAAAGCGAAACAAAAAAAGGAGAATCTGCAATAAACCTTTGGACGAAGAGCGCTCCACCCCAATACTTCTCTTGGTGGTTTCTCAACCTTCCATAAAAAGCATGAGGGGGCAGAAAATAAGAATAAGCCGTATCGTTATCAAAACGATTCACATAAGTGTTGGTATAACCGTTAAGCCCGATCGCCCATTGGGAATCCAACATCCTGGCGATCTGGAATGAATAATACTTTTCGGAGCGTCCAAATCCAAAACCACTGATCTGGTTCTTAAATTTTTCCCGGAGTTCCGCCTGGCTTGGTCCGGAAGGAATTTTTTCGGGAGGAAGTCCATTCATAGGACTGGGCTTCTGTTCAATAGTTTTATCTGGAGAAGGTTCCGTAGTTTGGGACCATCCCTGAGAAGAAACGATACATAGAATAAGAATAGATAAGATCTGAAAAAAAAGCGACGCCGATTTTGGACGGGAGAACATCCCTAGCAAAGACACCTGAAAAAAGAAAATGTCAAGCAGTGGAAAATGAGGAAGGGGAAGAAATTAGCAGGCGAGGTTTCCCTTCGCCCGCTCGATCGGAAATTAAGCTTTTCCTTTTGCAGTAGCTTTGATTGTTTCAGCTACTTCAGTCAATTTAGCTTTAACAGCTTCTAATTGGCCTTCTGGAACGCGTTTTTTGATCTCTTCGGAGATTTGGTTGTACTTCTCAACGATCTTACCACGAGTTTCTTCGTAGTTTTTGCCAGCAACAGTGGAAACTTCTTTGATTTCATTCAAAAGTTTGTCCACAGACTCGCGAATTTTTACAGAGCCTTCAGAATTGTCTGCAGCACCTTTAGCTACTAATTCTCCGTAGGTTTTTTCTAAATCCACTTTCGCTTTGTCTAATCCTTCTTGTCCAGATTTCAAAAGTCCGATTCCAGCATTAAGAATGTCCAACAGTTGTTTTTCCATTTTTCTCTCCTTTTCCGCCGCATTTTTGGTGCAGCGCACAATCCATTCATATTGCACCGCACTATAGAGGTCAACCTCTAAATTACAAAAATTTAGAAAAAATTGAAAAAGAAAATGAGATCAGGTTTTGCCTGGTTGGACTTCCAATTTTGGATATTTGAGATCCATATCTTCCAATTCCTTGCGAACTGCCTTCGCAATTAGGTAATCCCTATACCATTTTTTGTCAGACGGAACGACCACCCAAGGAAAACGATCTTTAGAATGGGAAAATATCCACTCATAGGCATTCAGATACTTTTTGAAATTTTTATGAGCTTCTAGATCGCTTGGATCGAACTTCCAATTCTTTTCAGGATTAGATAATCTCTCTTCTATCCTTTTAATCTGCTCTTCTTGGGAGATATGTAAGAAAAATTTTAGGATATGAGTATGGTTTTCCTTGGATACAAATTCCTCGAAAGAATCGATGAACTCCAATCTTTCTTTCAGAGTATCCTTCGATAAACTTTCGTAAACGAAAGGAACCAAAATATCTTCGTAATGAGAACGATTGAAAATCTGTATCCAACCTTTCCCGGGAAGTTCTTTATGAATTCTCCATAAGAAGTCACGGCTTAATTCTTCAGGCGTTGGGGCCTTCCAGGCCTTGCATGTACAACCCAACGGATTTAAAGCGGAGAAAAGTTTTTTGACAGTTCCATCTTTTCCGGAAGCGTCCACTCCCTGTAGAATGATGAGTAATGATTTCTTTTTGCCTGCAAATAGACGGATTTGCAGTTCTTCGATTCTTTCTAATTCCCTAAGGCGAAGTTCTTCCGCCTTTTCTTTGGAAAGATCCTCATCGGGTTCTGTGGAATATTCGGAAAGTTTGATCATTCTGTACTACCAGCGAGCGATATGATCTTCTGCCCAGCCTTGTCCACTTTCAATCCTAAATTCACTTTTGCCAATCCGGAAAACCCCATCAAAACTTCCGATCATCTGGTTCACTTTAGAGGCGATTAAACCCATATTGGAATACGCCTTTCTGTGAAAATCTGGAGTGAATACAAGCTCGACTGCTTTACTTTCCTTGGAATAGATCATCCAAGGTTTTTTAGGATCTTTTTTATCGAATTCAAAAGCAATCACGGAAGGAATTTTATAAATTCTACCGTTGATCAGAAGAGCATTTTCAGTGGTTCCGGTTCCATCTGTCCAGCCCCCACCTAAATTCATTCCATAAACTTCATTTCCGCCAGGGCGATAGGACATAGAAGCCCAATTCCATTTACTGAAATAAGGCCAAACTCCTCTTCCATAATCCAGAACTCCAAATGAAGTCTTAGGTTGGAATTCATACGATTTAGAAGCAGTAGTAATATTTCCTTTTGCCCCTAATCCGAATAATTTATGAGTGAATTGAAAACGATTTCTATTCCAAGGAACTACAACATTCAAACTTTCCCATTGATTAGGGACTTCTAATGTAAGATTAGCTTGGATCGATTTGTTTGTGCCTTTTAAGAAATCTACTTTGATCTTGTAATTTCCATCTTCGTCGATTTGGAAATCTAAAAATCCTTCTTTACCTTCGTAACGAGCATTGCTAGAAACGGTTTGCCCGAGTAAAGTTCCTTTACCAAAAGGAGTGATTACAGTCGCTTCCTGAAATTCTCCAGTCCTTCTATCCAACCAATAACAAAAGATCACACCCGCGTAATCTATATCCGAAACAGTGAAAGAAGCTAAAAAGTTCTCATCATAAAAGCACCAGTAATTCCATTTTTTCTTACGAAGCCAATGGCCTTTTACATTACATCTATGTAAGGGAGTTTTGGACCAGCCGATCGCATTCCGATTCACTTTACCGGAAGGATCACATAAAATGGTAGGTTGTTGGATTTCTGTTTCTAAGTTCATGCTCTCAATGGACAATACCGGAAGCCTGTACGGACTCACAATCTAAATTTCTTTTGCAATTTTTCCGAGGGTCTGGATGGCAGAAATCACCTTAGGTCCCATTAGAACTCCTGCATTAATTCTAAAATTATTCACATACTTGCCCGAAAGAGAGAAAAGATTTCCCGGAACCAAACTAATCTTCTTCTTAGCGGCTTGGAATCTAAGAACTCTGGAATCTTTTCCTTTAGGAAGTTCTATCCAAAGAAGAAAACCTCCTTTCGGAATAGCGACCTTGGTTCCTTTCGGAAAATATTCCAAAAAAGAATCCGCGTAAGAAAGTACCAGACCTCCCAACCTTCGTCTAAATTCTCTCAAATGTCTTTCATGCGCAAGAGATCCTATAAAGTAGGAAGAAGCAAGTTGAGGGATTGCAGGCAAAGAAATTGCCTCTGCTAAACGAAGCCTCCGAGCATTCTCCACTTTGGTTTGATCACTGATCATCCAACCGATCCTGAGACCTGGATTTACGGACTTAGAGAGAGAAGAAACCTGAGTTACAATTCCTTCTGTATCTAAAGACAATAAAGAAGAAGGACGAATTCCTCCATTATGCTGTAAGTCCCCATAAATATCGTCCTCAAGAATTTTCACACCATAGTTCGAAGAAATTTTCAGAAGTTCTTTTTTAGATTCCAAAGGCATAAGACTTCCTGTAGGATTCGAAAAAGTAGGAATGGTGATCAAAAACTTAGGAAATTCTTTCTTTATTACGGAAATATAAGATTGGAGATCCAACCCGGTAATAGGATCCGTAGGAATCTCAATCGCCTTTAGTTTTAATTCTGAAAGAATTTGATACAAAACAAAATGAAGAGGACTTTCCACTGCGACCTTATCACCAGGTTTTGTAGAAAGATTCAGCGCTAAAAACGCGGCCTCCGAACAACCTAAGGTGATAAAAACTTCCTCAGGACGAACTCTTCTTTCTTTACCGGAAGAACGGATCGCAATCTTTTTTCTTAGTTCCAAAATACCGGCAGCGTCAGAATATTTATAAACCTGAGAGTCCTTTAAGGATTTCTTATATGATTTTTGCAAAGACGAATATGGCAAAAATTGAGGATCAGGGACCGCTGCTCCAAAAGGAATAAAACCAGGATCTGCAAGTTCAGACATCAAAGAACTCACCTCTTCCGGAACAGAAGGATTTGGAACTCTCACTGGTTTTTCCAATTTGTATTTAGGATAAAGTTCCGGTCGAGGAATAACGAAGTATCCCGATCTTTCTCTTCCGTTGATAAAGCCTCTTTCTTGGAGAATGCCAAAAGCCTCCACAGCAGTAGAAAGATTACACTCTTCAAATAAACAGACCTTTCGAAGAGAAGGTAATTTTGAACCCGGAGGAAATTCTCCAGATTCTATTCTGCTTATCAAAGAATTTGCAATCTTAGAATATTTAGTAATAAGCCTATCTGTATCGGTCATAAAAACGATTTCTGTATCTGTATGGTAATCTCAATTTAATGTATAAACCAAATAAGAAGATGGGCAAGTTAATTCTAGAAAATAGATCCGAAATTTTCAAACCTTCAGCAAGGATCGAAAGGACCCCTGCATCCGTGACCAGGGATATATTAAAAGTCATCGATACACCCGGAATGATCTCATTCGCAGGTGGGTTACCTGATGATACTTTGTTCCCAATCGAAGATCTAAAAAATATTTTCGAAACTTCCGTTTCTAAAAAAGGTGCAAAATTATTCCAATACACGGACACTCAGGGACATTCCGACTTACGTGCTTGGATTTCAGATCGATATTATCCGGGCTCTTCTGCCGAGGAAATCCTTTTGACCTCAGGATCCCAACAAGCATTGGATCTACTCAGTCGATATTTTATAGAAGAAGGTTCTCCTATTCTTTTAGAAAGACCAAGTTATTTAGGGGCTATACAAGTTTTCTCTTCATATGCTCCTTCTTTCATAGGAATAAATTATGGAGAAGAAGGTCCGGATATTGAAGAACTAAAGTACGCGCTTCAAACTTCTTTAATAAAACCTAAATTTTTTTACTGCATTCCTGATTTTCAAAATCCTTCCGCGTATTCCTATTCTTTAGAGATCAGAAATTCTATTTCAAAACTACTCTTAGACAATGGGGTTCCAATCTTAGAAGATACCGCTTATAGAGAATTGTATTTTGAGGAGCAGCTTCCGACTTCCTTATGTGAACTAGGTCCGGATCACACAATCTCTATTGGAACATTCTCCAAAACACTTGCACCTGGATTGAGAGTAGGATGGATCAAGGCATCTAAGAAGATCGTAAAAGATCTGATCGTTCAAAAACAATCCATGGATCTGCATTCACCTAGTTTAAACCAAGAATTAGTTTACGGGTTCGTATCTTCTTCCAAATATGAAGAACATTTGTCTTTGATCCGAAAAACTTACCAAAAGAAATCCAAGCATACATTCGATTGTTTACAGAACAATTTCGGAGACTCTATTCCTTTACAAATTTCTAAAGGAGGACTGTTTTATTGGTTGGAATTTCCACAAGAGATCGATACAGATCTTCTTTTTCAAAAATGTTTAGAGAAGGGACTCGCTGCAGTTCCAGGATCTTCCTTTTTTGTAGGTAAACCGGAAAGAAATCATCTTCGCTGGAATTTCTCAAATGCTACGGAAGAAGAAACAAAATTAGGAATAGAAAGATTATTCGGTGTTTATAAAGAAATGACCAAATTATAATAGATTCCTTCTTAGTAACCCGCTTCTGAATTTAGATTGCGAAATTGCATCCAAGGATATATAATCCTTCTCCCCGGATGTTAAAATGTCGGATCATATTTCAGTCCCAGAAACAATCCTATCCAAACTCAGACTTATCTGTTTGGATCTTCCGGAAGCATACGAGGAGCAGGCTTGGATCGGAACCCGTTGGTGTATCAAAAAGAAAAACTTTGCACATGTTCTTATGCTGCAAAATGGATATCCTCCCGCTTACGCAAAAGCTTCGGGATTAGAGGGAGTCGCTTGTTTATTAACTTTTCGTTTTTCACCCAAAAAGATGGATGTATCTCGTTTCAAACATTATCCTTTCTTTAAGCCAGTCTGGTGGGAAGATATCATCGGAATAGTAATCGATGATTCAATCGATTGGGATGAGTTAGAAATTTTATTAAAGGAAAGTTATTGTCAGCTCGCACCTAAGAAATTAGCGGAGATGGTTTTAAATCGTTGATTGAGATCAAAAAAGAAAGAAGAGGAAAAAATTTTCGGCGGGAGGAATCCCCCGCCGATATGGAGGTTCAAAAGGCTTTTATTAAGCAGTTTTTTTAGTTGGAGCAGCAGTCTTTTTAACTGTCTCAGTAACTTCGCTAAATTTTGCCTTGATAGCTTCGATTTGTTCAGCAGGAACTAATTTCTTAGCTTCTTCTGCAATCTGGTTATAAACTTCAAGTGCCTTAGCGCGAGAATCTTCGTAGGTTTTAGTAGCAGCAGTAGATAATTCTTTTGCTTCGTTTAAGAATTTGTCTACGAACTCGCGAACACGAACAGATGCTTCAGAATTGTCGGAAGCGCCTTTAGCTGCGAGTTGTTCAAAACTCTTAGTAAATTCTGCTTTCGCTTTATCCAGACCTTCTTGTCCACTTTTAACCAAACCAAGACCTGCGTTCAGTACATCTAGAATTTGTTTTTCCATTTTTAGCTCCTTGGCACACCGTTGTGCGGCGCACAATCCATTTGTAGTGCGTAGCACAAATAGAGTCAACCAAAAAACGAAAAAAAGTTTCAAAGGTGGATTTTTACCTTATTTAGGAAATGCGACGCAATTATGACAGATTTTTATTATTATTTAGCTGAAATCTGCTGGGCAACGCGGATTCGAACGGCCTTATTTACAGGTTATGCACATTTGAAAAACGCCTCGCAGCCTTACTGATCAGCTGCAAATTCATTTCTGTACTTTTTTTTAGTCCGGAATAAAGAAGAAGGCTCTTTTTCGCGACTGCAAGTCTTTCATTCTTCTTCTCTTCTAATGTAAGTTCTGTATCGTATCCTTCTGTAATCGCTAAGATCACTCTTTGTAAGCTGATCCCTAAAAATTCTGTGAGCCCTTTTTTAGAACTAATTCGATCATCTATTACAGAAATTTCATGTAATGATTTTCGAATGGATTCTTTATCCTTCTCGCCATTTTGGATGAGGTCGTAAATTTTTTCGGAAAGAACTTCTCCTGCGGAAACTTGTACTCCGAATTCTTTTAACTCTCTACGGATCTTGTTTAATTCGTCTGAGACTTTTTTTCCATTAATCTTGGAGGAAAGAAGTAGCCGGATCTTCTCTTTGATCTCAGAAACCTCTTTTGTATTCGAAGGATTTTGTTTAAACCATTCTTTAAATGTAATATTCTTGATACCTTCTAACTTGGCTCCGTCTTTTCCCAAATTGGCCCAAGGACGATCCTTGGCTCTTTCTTCGAACCATTTTTTGAAAATTAGAAGTTTTTCATTGGTCCTTATTTTTTTTCCTTCTACAGATTCGATCCACTTAGGGGGTAAAGCGGTCATTTGTTTATAATTATGGTGTTCTCTTCTATGGGTCCTGGATTCCAAGAAGTTCAATCTTTCTTCTAAGATAGCTCCCTTACAATGAGCCTGTGAGCCTGGAAAAGAAAGGTCTTGCCCCAAAAGTAAAATGGATCTCGCATCCATCTTCTCCGCAAGACTAGTCGCATTTGTAGAAACAGAACCTCCGAAATCCACTGCTCCCAACCCACTCTCAGAAGCATTCTCTAAAAGTTTTATCCAGGGAAAAGGAGAAGAAGTCAGAAAATGATTTTTACCTATATAAGGCATTCTTAATGAATGATAGGACGTAGTAGGATCAAATATGAATTTTGCGTTTCCAGAATATCCTTCTAGATATTTTGAATTTAGAGGCTGGGGATCCACACTAAATACGATATCCGGGTCTATTCCTGATCTTTGCAGAATAAGAAGTGCAGTATCTACTGCGATTAATAGAAAGTTTTCTCTATATTCTTTCAGTTCTTGCAAAGATAGATAGAGAGAAGGTCCGGCCCCACAGACAACGATATCCACTTTGGATTTACATAAACCGAATAATTCGTTTATAGGCTGCATATCCACAAGTTCTGGAAGATTCCGGATAAAATTACCGGTCCAGACCTTCTCGAATCTTGTTAATGTAGCAGTGTTTACATCTTTTTTATGGAAGAATGTCTCAGCTAAAAATCTAAGTTCCTGGTATTCTTCCTTCTTCCATTGTAAACTTCCCCTATGAGGGATAAAACTTACAGGGTAACCTGAGATCCCCTTAAAACCCTCGTAAAACGCGGATTCCTCGTATGGAGGGAGAAATATTCTTAACTTCCCGGAAAGGATCATAGGAGAGAAATCGAAAAGTGAAAATGCTGCCTTGATAATCTCCGGAAAAGGTTCCATCCATACGCAGATTATTTTATCAAATCCTAATGTATATTGTATGGAGTAACCGAGACCTGCTCCGAAAAACAGAAATGCCCTTTCTTCATCCCCTTTTTTCAGATCCGCAAGTTGCCTTTCAGCTTCTTTACGCGGATCCATAGAACTATGTAAAAGAACATTACCGATCTTTAAACTAGGATCTTCTGTTTTTGTAGGAACGATCTCAAAATCGATCTGCGCAGATCTAATTCTCTCAGAGGCTTCCGGCGCGAAGCTACGAAGTGAGGCCAAATTTTTTTCGAGTAAATCCGACCTGAATTCTTTCATTGGAAGAATACGTTTATCCTTTTGCCTTCATAAGATGAACCAGGAGAAGGATCTTGTTCATAGCAGAAACCACTTCCGTGAAGTTTATAAGGAACACCCAAAGGAGCTAATAATTCGACTACTTCTCTTTTACTTCTTCCGACTAGATCAGGTATACGTTCTGATCTTCCTGTAAGAGGTTTTCGTTCTAATTTAGGGAGATTAACATTAACTGTTCTTTCTCCCTGCTCTATGATTGGTATGATATTCTCCACCACTTCTCTGAATACCGGAGCGGCGAGCCCTCCTCCAGTATGGCTGTCTCCTTTAGGTTCATCAAAAAGGATTAACCCCACTACTTTAGGTTTGTCTGCAGGAAAAAATCCTAAAAAGGAAGCTGACCACAATCCATCTTGGTAACCTCGACCAGAAACGGCCTTTTGTCCTGTTCCTGTTTTTCCCGCGATGGAATATTCTTGTATGTATGCGTTTTTTCCTGTTCCGGCTTGGACCACTCTAGTCATTGCTTTCAATAATCTTTCGGTGGAATATTCTTTGATGCCCACTGGAGTTTCTTCGGATTGAAATTCGTGTAGGACTTCTCCATAGGAATCGGTGATATGTGAAACTACTCTAGGTGTAATGAACCTTCCTCCATTTACGATAGAAGCTGCAGATGCTACTAACTGAATCGGAGTTACTGAAATTCCTTGCCCGATCGCCATGAACATCGGAGTAGTCGGGGTCCATTTATTTAAGATAGGCATATAACCGACGGATTCATTGGGCAAAAGTCCGGCTCTATCTCCAAAACGGAATCGTTTCATATATTCATAAAGTACGTCGTTCGGGATTTTTGCAGCCGCTTTAATAATTCCTGCATTACAAGAATATTGTAATATCTCTTCGAGATTCACTTTTCCGTGAATATGTGTACATTTGATCCTTGTTTTTCCATAATCCACATATCCCGGGCAATCGAATTTTTCATTGGGATGTATTAAGTTTTCATTAAGAAGAATACTTGCCAGGAAAATTTTCATTGTTGATCCAGGCTCGTATACATGCCGGATTGCCCAGTTTGTATGAGAATATTCTTCAAATGATGAATAACGATTCGGATCAAAAGAAGGGAAACTGGCCATTGCCAATATTCTTCCGGTATGGATCTCCATCAGAAGTCCTACTGCTCTTTTTGCTCCTGCTTCTTCGAATCTTTTTCCTAGAGATTTTTCTAATTTGAATTGGATAAGTCCATCCAGAGTCAAATGTACATTCGCACCTCTTGCAGAATCTGCTTCAGTAGGTGTCATCAATTCTTGATTATAATAATATTCTAGACCGGAGAGAGCCTTATCATCGTCCATCCCAGTAAAGCCAACAAGACTTGCGGCTAAACTTCCGTGAGGATAAACTCTTTTAAATTCTCTTTCCCTTCTCACTCCGGGAAGGGCCATCTCCATGATACGACTTGCAGTTGTATCATCTATCTCCCTTTTCAAAAGGAAATATCTGCTTTTTTCTCTGATCAGCGACTCTATCTTCTCAGGAGGAATATCTAGATAAGGGGAAATCTGAACCGCAGTGAAATTCGGATCATAAACATTTCCAGGATAGATCCCGATGGTAGAAGAATCGATGGACAATGCCAATTCAATCCCTCTTCTATCGTAGATAGCCCCTCTTAAGATCCTTTCTCCATTCTTGAATGCTATCTCTCTATCGTTAAAAAATACTAGATAACCTACTCTGACCAAAAGTCCGGAGAAGAATACACATAGTAGAACGAATAAGATGGTAAATCTTTTTCGATTGAGAAGGTTATAATCCATCAATGAATGAGCCGCTTTTATAAATTTCGGTCTTTTTCAGAATGATTAAAGAGCTTTTCTAGTACAAGTGAAATCCGAGTTGGAATAATAGTTTAAAAGCTGGAGATTACCTTCCCTCTCAACTTTTTGAAAGGAATTAGGCCATAATTTCTGGAATCTGTGGAGAATTCTCGGTTATCTCCCAAGACTAAAACGTAACCCGGTGGAATCCTACCTGAATCTCCTATACCTATATTTCCAGAGACTCCGATCACGGGTAGAATAGATGCAGAAGGCGCTTGGGTCTTATATCCTGAATTCAAGAAAGGTTCTTCTAAAGAAGAGTCATTTATCAAAATTCTACCTTCTGAAAATCTGAAAAAATCTCCGGGAAGTCCTACTACTCTTTTTAAACTTAGTTCTGCCCCAATCCCATCCAAAACTAATACATCAAATCTATCTACATCCGGTTCTAAAATATATAAAACCCAAGGACCAAGCTGCGCAGGGAAGCCCCATTTTTTGACTAAGACCCAATCGTTTTCTTTATAACTAGGCATCATACTTGTGCCGCTGATCAGGTAGAATTGGATCACGAAAATCCTAAAATATAATATGAAGAATATTGCAAATAAGATCGGAAAAGAAAGTTTAATCCAGTGAAATACAGAATGTCTGATCGAACGGATTATTTCTGAATCAAATTTCATAATGCTATTTCGTCTTTATTGGACGAGACTATGCAGTCTTAGCCTCGTTCTTATTTTCCAAAACTTTTGGTTTTTCTTTCCACCAGATAAAAGGTTGTTCTATCAGTAAAAAGATCGGCCAAGAAGCCAAAATCGCAAACCCAAAACAGATGAGATAAAGTTTAGGCAGCACACTCAAGGTAATTATCGTTTCCCCTCTGAGGGCCCATCCGGTCGCAACTCCCATTAGAGGTATATTCCAAAGATATACTGTAAATGTTATCCTGGATAATGGACGGAAGATCGGTAATCCCAATATAGTTTTAAATATACCTTCTTTCTGGATTGCAAGAAAGATAATTAAAGCCAAGGCAATATTGAAAAAATTATTAGCCAGGGTCAATCGAATGATATGATTCCAATCGAAAGAATAAGAGATCAATATGAATATGATCGCAGTGATTCCTATTATAGAATATTTAAGTTTTCCTAAACTTTCTCCTACCGGTTTATAATCCACATATTCCGCCAAAAGCATTCCAGCTATCATAGAATCGAATCTGTTCTCGGTCCAAAAAAGTGCCTCTGCATTCATGGAACCCTTAGAATATAGATAACATCTAGATAAGAAAGGAATAATATATATCGTAGATAATAGGATCACTCTAACTTTTCTAGTTTTAGAGAATAAGAAGAAGGGGCCCAAAACCACCATCAAAAAGTAGACCTGCTGCTCCACGGAAATGTACCAACCAACATCCAAAACCCTAGGAAAGAAGTTGGAAAGGAAGATACCGTCCGCCCAAACATAATCTAACGCCTTCTGCCCTTTAGTTATCAGCCAAAGCAAATCCGGACTAGGGTTTTGTATATGTTTCAGGTTTTCACCTTGTTTATAAAAATAATAATAAGAAAAAGCTAATGCTACGTAATAAGCCGGAAGTATTCGTAAAGAACGGTTGATGATAAACTTTCGATAAGGAAAACTATTTTCCTTTTTATAAAATTGGAGTATACCTCCGTAATTCAGAAAACCTCCCAATACAAAAAATACATCCACGATGGTAGTTTGGTTTTCCGCAAACCAAGATAGCAAGAAAGGCATTTCTCCCATAGCTTTCCGCGAGAAAACCCAGAGATGGTTGGTCATTACCATTAAAATCCCGATGGCTCTGATTCCATTTAATGATTCTATTTCCCCTTTTTTAGAAGCAAAGATGGACAGTATATAGGATTTCATAACGAGAAGATTCTATTTCCTGAATTGAATTAAAAACTATCCAGGTATCTGCTAGCAAGAAATAAATCCGGAGAACCTAAAGACCTCAAATCACGATTTCATGGATATGATACGAAAAGATAAGTATTTGTCTTGCGTGGGGAGAAAATCCGGATCATTCTTCTGTCCATGACTTCGAACAGCCCGATCTCACAATATGTTTCCAGATTTAAAGCGGAGAAAGGAAAGATCTTATCCTTTCTCTCTGCGTTCCCTTTTTATGGAGAAGTCTTAAAGAACCATCAATATTACGAAACGGATAGAATGGCCCGAAATGAATTATCCAAAAAATTGGATTCTCTCAAAGAACCTGTTCGCAGGATCGAAGAAAATTTCGTCCGAGAAAGAAGAATGGACCTAATCGGTTCTACAGAGGTCTTACTTTCTATCATAGAAAGGCTTAAAAACGAAATTATTGGAGCAAGTTACGGTTTAAACGGTTTAGGCACCGGATTTAAAGCAACCGAATCGGAGTTAGAAGCTTTGGCAGAATGGGATTATTCATTGATCCATCATGCGGAAGAATTATCCACAAAAGTAAAATCTCCTAATTTCCCTCCAGAAGTTTCAGTAGACACTGTGCGAAGCTGGGTTAGTAGTTTTAGGTCCGAATTGGATGAGTTCGATTCTGCCTTAAAAAGCAGAAAGGATGTCTTCTTAAAACGATAATCGAATTTTTGATTTGCCGAATGTTGAGTAGTGAATAATATATTTCCAAGGAGTTCTTATGGCATTAATAGACGTAATAAAATACGAAGGAAAACCGGGAGAGATCGTATGGAAGTTTCCCCGTAACGATATCAGTACCTTCGGTCAGTTGGTAGTGAACGAAAGCCAGGAAGCTATCTTTTTTAAAGAAGGTAAGGCTCTGGATATTTTCGGACCTGGAACTCATACTTTAAAAACAGGAAACGTTCCTATCTTAGAAAACTTAGTGAACCTTCCTTTTGGAGGCCAAACTCCTTTTACTGCGGAAATAGTTTATATCAATAAGGCTCTTATCCAATTAAAATGGGGAACTCCTGCACCCATCCAAGTAGAAGATCCTAAATACACGATCACTCTAGGAGTAAGAGCAAACGGTGCTTATAATATCAAGATCGTGGACTCCAAAGCATTTGCAGTCGGGGTAGTCGGTGCAAGAGGCGCTTATTCACAAGATGAAGTGGATAGTTTTTTAAGACCGATGATCATAACAAGACTAAGCGATTTTTTGGCGGAAGTTGTTTTAAAATCCGGGGAACCGATTACTCGTCTCAACCAGCATTTGGAAGAAGCTTCTTCTGCAGGAAAGACAAAGATCCAACCTGACTTCTCCAAATACGGGATAGAAGTTTTAGATTTTTTTGTTCAATCGATCAACTTCGATCAAAACGATCCGAACTTCCAAAAGATCCAGAAAATCCTCACAGACAAATTCGAGATCGATGCTCTGGGTGGAATGTACCAACAAAAAAGAATGTTGGATATAGGAGAAGCTGCGGCCAAAAACGAAGGTGGAAACGCAGGCCAAGGTATGTCCGCAGGTATGGGACTCGGAATGGGAATGAATATGGGGAATATGATGGCCGGTATGATGGGACAAAACAATGCCGGTGGGAATTCCAACCAGAATGATGCAACCGCGAGACTCACAAAACTCAAGAGTATGTTGGACCAGGGCCTGATTTCTCAGGAAGAATTTGATGCCAAAAAAAAGGACATTCTAAATTCTATCTAAAGTATGAGCCTTACCTTCACCAAGTTGAAAGCGGAATTCCGCTGTATCAACGATTCTTGCGGAGCAACTTACGATCTGAATGATATCGTATACGAATGTCGTAAATGTGGAAGCCTTCTCCAGGTTTCCCATGATATGGGAGCTCTTAAAGAAAAATCAGGTAAGGATTGGAAGGACCTATTCGATTCCAGATTGGGTTCGGTAAAATTTCCGAACAGTTCAGGTATCTGGAACAAAAGAGAATGGGTTCTTCCTCATGTAGAAGACTCGGAGATAATAAGCTCAGGCGAAGGTCTTTCTCATCTATTCAATTCAGAAAGACTTACAAAACATTTTGGCCTAGGCGGTCTTTGGATCAAACAATGTGGGATCTCCCACACAGGTTCATTTAAGGACCTAGGGATGACCGTTCTTCTCTCTCAAGTAAAACATATGTTGAATAAGGGAGCCAAGATCAGAGCGGTAGCATGTGCAAGCTCTGGAGATACTTCTGCTGCTCTTGCTTCTTATGCTGCTAAAGCAGGGATCCCTGCGATCATTTTCCTTCCTGCTGGAAAAGTTTCCCAAGCACAATTGATCCAACCTGTTTCAAACGGTGCAAAAGTAATCGCGCTGGAAACAGACTTTGATGGTTGTATGAAGATTGTTAAAGAAGTTACCAAAGAAGCAGGTATCTATCTTGCAAACTCGATGAACAGTCTTCGTATCGAAGGTCAAAAAACGATCGCACCTGAAATCGTTCAACAATTGGAATGGAAAGTTCCTGACTGGATCATTATTCCAGGAGGAAATTTAGGAAACGTTTCCGCACTCGGAGCGGGTTTCGAGATGGCAAAAGAATTAGGACTGATAGATAAACTTCCTAGGATCGTTTTGGCTCAAGCAGAGAATGCAAATCCACTCTATCTTTCTTATCTGAAAAATTTCGAAGAGTTCAGTCCTGTTGATGCGAAGCCTACTCTTGCTTCTGCAATACAGATCGGAAATCCTGTATCAGTCCAAAAGGCAATTCGTACATTAAGAAAATTCAATGGGGTTGTGGAACAGGCAAGCGAAGCCGAACTTTCAGAAGCTTCTGCCAAAACCGATCTATTCGGATTGTATAATGACCCTCATACAGGAGTAGCTCTTGCCGCTTTATACAAACTTATGGGCAAGGGAACTATTGCAAAAGGTGATCAAGTGGTCGTAATCTCCACTGCTCACGGTTTAAAATTCACTGAATTTAAACTCAAGTTCCATGAAGGAAAAATCCCTGGAACCGATCAGAAACTGGTTAACGTTATTCGATCCTGTAAGCCTGAAGTAGGAGCCGTCATGGACGAAATTAGCGGTTTCCTACAATTGAAAGGTTAAAATTTTTCACTTTCGACTGGAAATTCCCGTTCTTTTTTCCCGGGCGTTTTTCGTTTTTTTCTCGTAAGCCCGCCGGGGTCCATATAATCGAGAATCCAAATGTACGAGGGAATCGAGGAACTTCCTCAAGAATTCCTCTTCGAGGTCGAGACGGCCGTAAAAAAAGAAGAGCCAATTTCTATCATTACCTACGTCCTGAGTACCCGGGGCGAAAATAAGCTCAAACATATCATCCAAACTGTCCTTTTTAAATACAAAAGAGAGGATTTGACTGAACTTATATTTACTTCCGCAAAAGAGCTGATCGTAAATGCGACCAAAGCAGCCATTAAACGAGTTCTATTTAAGGAACTAGGTCTGAATATCGCGGATCCTTCCCAATACGATCTAGGAATGGAGTCTTTTAAGGAAAATCTAGTCAGCAGAAAGTTTCCCTACTATCGTAGGAAAATGAAAGAGCACGGTCTATTTGTAAAAGTTACTCTGAGTTTTAGTTCGGATCGCATCATTCTATTCGTACAAAATAATTTCACTCTCGCAGTCCGTGAAGAGAAACGGATCCGGGAGAAGTTCGTTCATTCTAAAGAATTTGACAATTTATTCGAATACTATATGAAATATGGTGATACCACAGAAGGTGCAGGTATGGGTATCACAATGGTGGAAATTTTGGTAGCCCAAAGCGGCTATGACCGCCATTTGTTTACGATCTATAGTCGCCAGGCCGAAAATAGAACAGTTGCTAGAGTCGAAATCCCTTTGGATCAGAATTATGTACCCAGAAGGCAAAGATACCAAAAATGGTTACAAGAAAAGGCTAGCGGCTTAACATGACCTAAAGTTCTCCTTACTTCAGTTAGGTCTTTAGCAATATGGAACAGAATCCTCAGACAAGTAAACTCCAAGAACAAGCAAACCAAATGAACCTTGCCTTGGAATCCGTTCATACCGAAGAACAAGCAATCGAACTTATCCAAGGAAAAATCAAAGACGCCTATCTTCTAAAATTAAGGATCGATGTAGAAAACAAAGCGGGTGTTGTTTTAGGATTATTATCCAGATATAAGAACGAATTTCTAGAATTATATTCCTTATTCTCCAACTCTTCTGTGATCAGAAAGATCAGAACCTTCGAAGATTTCGGTCAAATCTCCCATGATATCGCAGAAGCTGCGAGACAAGAAGCTCCTGATCCGGGTCTGTCCGACGCGATAGGAAGAATTCTTCATACTAAATTAACAAAACAAATATTAGAACAATATTATCCAATGTGGGATCGTAATGATACTGCAGCTCTAGTAAATATGCTGGAGAATCAGATCAAGACTACTATGAAGATCAATATGATACGTGTACAAGCAGACGTGGAATACGTATCTAGTTTAAAATGTAGAGGCAAAAGTTTTTTTGCAGGTATCATCCAATCTATTCCTAAACCGCCGGAAGAACCTGCAGAAGGAGCAGGCGCTCCGGTAGAAAATTTAGACCCAGAAAAAGCTGCGGTCATGCGCCAAATTGAAACTATCCGAAAAGGTTTCGGAAGAGTGGTATTAGCTAAAACAATTTTATCCCCAGTAAACGGAATAGATTTCGATGATCTAAACGAAGGAGACAAGATCCTCCTACAACTTCCTTCCGTTTCTCCTGAAGAAAAAGCTTTAGCTAAAACTTTAGGCGCTATGGACAAAGACGGAAACGTAAAACCTGTGGTAGGTTCTTTCGTAGCAATCGCTTCCGGTAAAAATGAATATCATATTTTTGCAAAAGGTCCTGCAGGAGTTCTTTTACAAGCATTCGAAGAAAGACCAGTTCGTCTTGCTAGACCTAAAACAGCTGCAAATGCTCCTAGACCTGCAGGTATGGGTGCAAAACAATCCGAAGGTAATAATACCCTCAACTACGCGATTTTAGTTGGAGTAGTTCTACTAGTTGGACTGCTTGCGTTTATTCTTTTGAAATAAGAACGTCTATCCGACTACTAGATTGACCAGCTTTCCAGGAACATAGATCTCTTTACGGATCTGTTTTCCATCCAAGAAGACTTGTACCTTATCCAAGGATTTTGCAATCTTAATGGCTTCGTCCCCAGCGATCTCTTTTGCCGCCTTGAATTCTGCTCTTAACTTTCCGTTTACTTGGACAACGATCATTATCTCATCGTCAGTTAGATACTTCTCCTCATAACCTGGGAAAGCCTGGTAAGTTAAAGAGTCGGATTTTCCTGCTAAAGACCAAAGTTCTTCTGCTAAGTGAGGAGCAAATGGAGCGATCAAAAGTAAGAAAGGTTCCAAAATCTTGCGAGGCCTACGTTGGCTTGGAGTTAACTCATTTACAAAGATCATTAACTGAGAGATAGCAGTGTTGAATGAGAAATTATTAATATCATCATCCACTTTTTTGATAGTTCTATGAAGTATCTTCAATTCATCTTCATTCGGTTCAATATCTTCCAAACGGAAAGATTCTTCTGCACCTGAATGGTATAATCTCCAAACACGATTTAAGAAACGGAACACACCTTCTACACCTCTGGTGCTCCAAGGTTTTACCATTTCGAACGGCCCCATAAACATTTCAAAAAGACGTAAACTATCCGCCCCGAAATTCGTAACTACCTCGTCTGGATTGATCACGTTCCCTAATGACTTGGACATTTTTCTTTTGTCCTCACCTAAGATCAAACCTTGGTGAACCAATTTTTTGAAAGGTTCGGGAGTGGTTACATAACCTAGATCGAATAATACCTTATGCCAAAAGCGTGAATAGAGTAAGTGAAGAACTGCATGTTCTGCTCCACCTACATATAGATCCACCGGCATCCAAGCCTTTTCTAAATTCGAATCTACAAACTTGACCGGGTTTTCCGGGTCGATATAACGTAGATAATACCAACAAGAACCTGCCCACTGAGGCATAGTATTCGTTTCTCTGGTCCCGATCTCACCTGTTTCAGGATCTTTATACTTCAACCAATCTCCCGCTAAAGCAAGAGGAGATTCTCCGGTTCCGGAAGGTTTAAATTCTGATAAATTAGGAAGTTCTAATGGAAGTTCAGACTCAGGAATTGCCTTTGTAATTCCGGAAGGATAATGGACTAAAGGAATAGGTTCTCCCCAATACCTTTGGCGAGCAAATAACCAATCCCGAAGTTTGAATTGGGTTTTTCTTCTTCCGATCCCTTTTTTCTCCGCCCAATCAGCAGTTTTAGCAAAAGCTTCCTTATATTTCAGACCATTAATGGAAACTTCGGAGGAAGAAGAATTAATACAAACTGATTCTTTAGAATCGAAAGCACCTTGAGAGAGATCTCCTTCAATTACCGGTAGGATATCCAACCCGAATGCTTTTGCAAATTCATAGTCTCTTTGGTCATGAGCAGGCACCGCCATGATAGCACCGGTTCCATAACCATATAAAACATAATCACCGATCCACACTGGGATCTTTTTAGACGGATCAGCAGGATTCAAAACATAAGCTCCTGTGAACACACCTGATTTCTCTTTGGAAAGTTCGGTTCTATCCAGATCACTCTTTAAAGCGGAAACCTTTTTGTATTCCTGCACCTTCTCCCATTGTTCTTTAGTAGTAATCGAGTCCACCAAAGGATGTTCCGGAGCAAGCACCATATAACTTACCCCAAATACGGTATCAGGACGAGTAGTATATACTTTGATCCCGTTCCCTGGAGAAGAACTATCAAAAGGAAATATAAGTTCTAAACCTTCACTCTTTCCGATCCAGTTTTTCTGCATTTCGAGAGTGGAACCTGGCCAAGAAACCAAAGACAGATCTTCTAAAAGTCTTTCCGCGTATGCAGTGATACGCATCATATACTGCCTCATTGGTTTACGAACTACTTCGTAACCTTTTCCGACCCATTCCTCTACTTCTTCATTTGCGAGAACTGTTCCAAGGCCCGGGCACCAGTTTACTGGAATTTCTGCCTGATATACTAAGCGAAATCCTGATAAGATGGTTTCTTTCTTTACGTTTGAAAATTCTTTCCAATCTTTTGCGGAGAAGGTCTCGAGGTCCTCAAAACCTTCTGAACCTTTGGATTCTAACTTTTGGATCAATTCAGAGATTGGTTTTGCTTTAGAAGCCTGGAAATCATACCAGGAATCGTATAATTTCAGGAAGATCCACTGGGTAAATTTGTAATATTTCGGGTCTGTGGTCGAAATTTCCCTATCCCAATCATAGGAAAGACCGATTAATTTGATCTGCCTTCTGAAATTGTCCACATTCTGCTTTGTAGTGATAGCTGGATGGATCCCAGTCTGCATTGCGTATCTTTCTGCAGGCAGACCGAATGCATCCCAACCCATTGGATGCAAAACTTCGAAACCTTTCATTCTTTTATAACGAGAAATAATGTCTGTGGCTGTATAACCTTCAGGGTGACCGACGTGCAATCCCGCACCCGAGGGATAAGGAAACATATCTAAACAATAGAACTTTGGTTTAGAAGAGCGTAGATCCGTTCGAAAGGAAGAATTCTTTTCCCAATAATCTTGCCATTTTGATTCAATTTTCCGAAACGGATAGTCCATACCGTGAAGTTTTTTCCTCAGGCCTAGAATCCAATTCTTTTTTGTTATACTGGAAGGCGATTATAGAGCTGAAATTCTAGAACAAGAGAGGTTTCTTTCTTTTTAGGAAGAAAAAAGGCATTATAAATTGTTACTAGAAGAAGTGTTTTTAAATTATAGGGAACCAAAGAGTTAGATTCGGGTCCGAAATGAAGAAAGCCGGAGGGATACCGGCTTTCTCTGGGAGTGAAATTCTAAGCTCTTGCTTAGAAAACGGACAAAAATATTGGATGAAACTCTGACTTATTTACGTACTGAGTCAATAACCTTGATAAGTCGACGAAATGTTAAGTTTAAACAATCTCGACAGAGGTCATACTGAAAGAGATTCGGTGTTTCTTTACCGCATCCTTTGCACGTATATTGCTTACTTTGCGCTTGTGTAAGTTCCGCTTCTTCTTCGTTCAAATCCGTCACTGCTAATAATTGCATTTTGCTCCCAGAAAATTCCATCGATTGTCTTTTTATTTACGGAGTGTAAATAAGTCCGAAGATTGATTCTTGCTTTCGGAACTTCTCTCCGTACGTCGAGAGTTACTTTATAAAATCGGCTCACTCTAGAGTCAAAAAAAATTAGGTTGGAAGTTTGTGAAAATGACTGCAATTTTTTTGAAAAAAATTCTTAGCGCGGTTTTATTTGGAATAGATTTTCAAGTGCAGTTTTTTTCAGGTAAAAATTAATTTCCTGTCAAGTGCCGAGTTTAGGTCAGTCAAAACGAAAGGAAGGTGATAATTTGTTATCTATATCAGGCTTAAACAAGTCTTACACAGTTGCAGACCAAACATTTAATGTATTAAAAGATGTTTCATTCCAGGTAAAGCCTGGCGAATTCGTTGCTGTGATTGGTCCTTCCGGTTCAGGAAAGTCCACGTTACTCGCCGTTTCGGCTGGATTAGATAAAGCTGATTCAGGAACAGTACTTTTGGATGGAATCTCCCTATTTGATAAGTCAGAAGATGAATTAGCAAAGATCAGAGGAGAACAAATAGGCTTTGTATTCCAAAATTTCCAGCTGATCAAGACATTAAACGCTTTAGAGAATGTTTCCCTTCCTCTTGCTTTGACTACAAACCTTTCGGAAAAAGTGATACATGAAAAAGCTATGTATTGGTTGGAAAAGGTTGGCATCGCGCATAGAGCACATAACTTCCCAAGCCAACTTTCAGGCGGGGAAGAACAAAGAGTGGCTATAGCTCGTTCTTTTATACATGAACCTAAACTTCTTTTTGCAGATGAACCTACTGCTAACTTAGATAAGAAGAATGGTGAGAATATCATGTCTCTTCTGAAACAACTAAATAGAGACCGTAAATCCACTTTATTAGTTGTTACTCATGATCCTAAGGTTGCATCCATGGCGGATAGGATCTTGGAAATGAGAGATGGAGTTATCTTAAGCGGTGCAAAGCCTAAAACCTCTGCGAAGAAGACTGCATCTAGGAAGAAAAAATGAATATTAGATTCTTTCTAAGGGTAATGTTCAGAGAAATCTTTTCCAAAAAGACTTCTTCCTTACAAATCATTCTTGCGATCACAATCGGAACTGGTGCAGTTCTTGCAGTTCATTCTTATAGGGACCAATTTACTTCTTCTATTATCAGAGAGGCCAAAAATATCATGGGTTCGGATCTGGTTGTAACGAGCCCTTCTCCACTTACCCCTGAACAAACAGCGTTTCTTTTGAAGGAATTGCCAAAAGGAAGCAAATTATCCGAATTAGTACAATTCCCTTCTATGCTACGAAACCCTGATTCTCAGGATTCCAGCTTATCTTTAATTAAAGCAATCCAGGGGGATTATCCTTATTTTGGTGAATTAGAAACGGAACCAAAAGGACTTTTTCGTAAACTAAAACCGGGTGAAATACTCTTAGAAAGTGGACTGATCAAAAACTTAAAACTTAAGATAGGTTCAAAGGTTCAATTAGGAGAAAGTAATTTCGTATTAAAGGGAAGTATCTTAAAAGAACCGGGAATGGCGGGAAACTTTCTCTCCATGGCTCCTAGCTCTATTATAAAAAAGGGATCGTTAGCAGAAACGGGATTAGAACAAAGAGGTTCTCGGATCAGTTACCAGGTACCTATCCTTCTTCCTAACGGAATGGACGCAAATGTTTTCAAAAAAAGTAAATTTTCAGAATTCGCCAAAAACGACCTGATCTTATACGAAAGCACGGAAGCAAACTCCGGATCCCAAAAATTCCTCACAAACACATTGGATTTCTTTTCCTTATTGGCATTATGTGCGTTCTTCTTGGGCGGGATCTCCATCCTTCTCACAAGTAGAGCAGTCGTAAGATCAAAATCCACTACATTCGCCGTTTATAAATGTTTAGGAGCAGGGCCGAACTTAGTTTTGGGACTCGTACTTTCTGAACTTCTAATATTATCAACGATCGGAGCTATATTAGGATTTTTATTCGGAAGTTTTTTACAAACCCAGATCCCGAATATGGCGGATAAAGAATTCCTTTTTGAACCGAAGCTAATTCCTGATCTAAAAGCATTTCTCTGGGCATTCGTTTTGGCTTGGGTAGTCCCATTAGTTTCTGCATGGGAAAGTCTTTCGACTACTCGAAACCTAAGTCCGATGTATGCTCTTAAGTCAGATTTCGCGAATGAACTTTCTTCTGTTCCAAAGCTAAAATTAAAACAGTCGATCTCATTTATCGCGGTCTTCGGATTATTTTTCGCGTTAGCTTGGTGGGAAACCGGAGATTGGATCAAAGGATTGATATTATGTGCGACTCTACTTTTCTTACCTGTGGTCGTGTATCTTGGGATTTTAGGGATTCGTTTTGTGATCCGGTTTTTATTACAAAGATCTGAATTTTCCGCAAGCGTAAGAATGGCATTAAGAAAACTAGATAGACCTAGAACAGGACTTTCATGGGTTTCTGTAGGACTTGGTTCTTCAGTTTTCGTTTTATTACTTAGTATTTTTTTAAGTGATAGCTTATTAGAATATAGCGGCGCAAAAGATAAGGAAAGAAGACCGAATATGTTCGTGTTGGATATACGACCGGAACAACTGGAAAGTTTCCAACAAACAGCGGAAAAGTATAAAGTGGAAAAACTTTTAACTGCACCCGTAATCGGAGCAAGACTCACTCATGTAAACGGAGAGCTTGTTAAAAAAGAAGATATGGAACTTTCCGCTCTTAGAAGAGATTGGAGATCCACTGCAAGGACCAGAGAATATTTCTTATCTTATAGAGAAAATTTATACCCTACTGAAAAAGTCACCGATGGAGATTTTTGGAGAAAAGGAGAAGAAGATCAGATCTCTGTCGAAAAAGAATTTTCTAAAAACTTAAAAGTGGGTTTAGGTGATAAACTTTCCTTCTCCATTGGCGGGGTAGAAGTTACCGGAACTATCCGAAATTTCAGGACAGTCAACTGGTCTGATATGAGGCCGAACTTCGTTGTCCTATTTTCGAAAGGGATCTTAGAGAAGGCTCCTAAGTTCTATTTAAGTTCGTTTTTGTTAGAATCTTCTGATTCCAGGTACTCCCTCCAAAAAGAATTATCAAATGAATTCCCAAACCTTACGATCGTAGATACTGAAAAAGCGGTTCAGTCTTTCTTAGGGATTTTAGAAAAGATGTCCTTCGCAATCCGTTGGATGACAGGGCTGATCGTTTTATCTTCTTTATTATTGATACTTTCTTCTCTAGAACTAAGTAGAAAGGAAAGATTGGAAGAAACTTCTCTTCTCAGGATCATAGGTGGAACCAAAACATTCTTACGAAAATACTTTTTGGCAGAGTCTTTACTTTTAGCTAATTTATCTTTCGTATTGGCTTTTGTTTTAGTCTGGGGAGTTTCTTCTTATATGTCCGAGATCATATTCGAGATACAGGCGAGTGTTCCTTGGTTGGAAATAGGGATTTTTTATATTTCCCTGAATATTGCAGTAGTAGGAATGTATTTCGGAGCCTTAAGGAACGAATGGAAAAGAAGTCCTACTTTATATCTGAAAGAAGTTTAGGGACGATATATATAATCTGAAGAATGCTTGAGCGCCTGATAAATCAGAAGGCGCCCTTGTAGGATGAAATAAATTATTTCGAACGGCCCGCTAACAGATCCGCCGGTTTCAAATCAACTCTCACGGAACAAACCTTATAATTGGAAGCGGTTGGACATGCAGCAGTCCCAGTGATCTTACACCCTTTAGTTTCACAACGTTTCCTGGTATCGAAGGAATCAGATCCGGAAAACCTGCAATAATCTCTACAAGCGTCTGAACTATTCACGGAACAAAGATAACATCCGTCCGCAGATAGGCTTTGAGTAAAGCCCAAGAACACAAAAAAGAACATGATAGAAAATGAATATATTACTTTTTTCAAATGAAACTCCTCGGCCCGGAATTCAAGACCACTGGCGGTCTTTTATTTATTTCTGGAAATTGTTGGACTTCTTCTCCACTTTATCTTCCAAAAATTCCGCAAATTCTATCTGACCTTGGATAAAATTCAAATTATAACGGCTTTCGTACAGCAAAAGACTACTTGCGATAAACAAAAAAATTCCACCTATCAATGCAAGTCCGGTAGCAATCCAAGAAGCAGGACTTGATATCGCTACAATAATCCCCAAACTCAAACTGGAAGAAACAAAAAACAAAGTTGCAGTATAAAGTGCTGCCATAGATCTTTGGATCAGATTTGCTCTTTTCTTTTGGACTTTTAATTGTCTTCTGAGATAGGCAAGTCGTTCTTCCGGAAAAGAAAGTCTTCCGTCCACGACGCCTTCTATCTCAGTTTTAAGTAAATTAACTCGATCGAATATTCTACCCAAACGATTCGCGGTTGAAAAGATTAAACTAGCACTGGCCGAGATCAAAACGGCCGGTGTGATCATGCCAGCTAAAATTTCCGTTCCGATCAAAGAAGAAAGCATAGCTCTAGTTTAACATTGGATCTTTCGTATGTTCCACGAAATACTTATACAATCCACCTTTGCTTTTCAAGGCTTCTTGCCAAGTTGCTTCAGGATCTTCAGTAAAGATCCACTCTGCATTCGGATCGTGAACCACCCAAGATTTACGTTCCATCTCACCTTCTAATTGGGCAGCTCCCCAACCGGAATATCCTTGGTATACGTTAAACTTTGTTTTATCAGGATGTTCTAATAATTCCACCAGGGCTTCGAAACTTCTGGCGAGAAACACACCAGGGATAACTTCTATCCCTGGTTGTTTTAATTTAGGATTATCATGAAGAATGGAGACAAATGTAGGATCCACCGGGCCTCCAGAATAGATCGGTGAAGAACCGTCTATCCCTTCCGGAATTCCTTGGATCACTTCGCTCAATGCAACATCCATTTTCTTATTCAGTACAAGTCCGAACGCACCTGATTGATCGTGTTCGACCATTAGGATCACTGTACGATTGAAATAATCCGTAACGATAGATGAATTAGAGATTAATACTTTTCCGCTGAATCCGTTTTCCATACTACCCGATCAGTTTTTATGTATCTCTTTCAAAATTTTGTACGCGATTTCCAAAGTTTGGATATCGGATCTTCCATCTACCAGAGGTTCCGTTTCTTTCAGGATACATTTTACAAAATGTTCATGTTCCTGTTTTAAAGGGTTATCCTTGTGAACAAAGATCTTCTCAACGATGGATTCTTGGCGATATTTGATCTCTCCGGTCCTAAGTAGAATGTCCGAAGTCGCTTGTCTATGAAGCTCGATCTCTTGGTCGCTAAAGTCCAAAGTGATGTACACGTCTTTTTGAGTGATATTCAGGGTCCGAATTTTGGATTGTGTATTTCTACTCGCGGAAATATTCGCGATCGCGCCGTTCTCGAAATGAAGAACAACGGAAGCAATATCCTCGTGAGCTGAAACCACTTTGGTCCCTACTGCACTTAGATATTTGACGGGAGATTTTACAAGATTCAAAACGATATCTATATCGTGAATCATCATATCCAGAACTACTCCCACATCCTTAATTCTAGGATTAAAAGGGGCTAATCTTCTGGATTCGATTAACAGAGGCTCAGTCACTATCTTTCCAAGTTCTAGAACCGCTCCGTTAAAACGCTCAACGTGACCTACTTGTAAAACTAAATTGTTTTTAGAAGCAAGATCCACTAGCTCTTTTGCTTGCTCTAAAGTTTCCGCAATCGGTTTCTCTACCAAAACATGTTTGCCTGCGAGAAGCGCCTTCTTACCTATCTCATGATGTAAGAATGTAGGCACTGCGATGATCACAGAATCAGTATGTTTAATCAGATCGTCTACAGTAGAGAAGGCGGAAGTTTTATGTTTTTCCGCCATCTGAGATGCTCTTTCGGAATCGGAGTCGTAAATACCGATCAACTCCGCATCGCTTAATGTTTTCGCCACGTTTACGTGGTATTGGCCCATATGGCCTGTCCCGATTACTCCGATCTTGACTTTGTTAGTCATGAAACTTCCTTTTTGTGGATATTACTTATTCGTAAAAATTTTACCCTTAGAACCGGAAACGGATTCTCCGGACTCACGGGCAAATTCTTCGATCAATTCTCTTTGTCGTCTAGTCAGTTTTTTAGGGATCTCAATGCGAACGATCACATGCTGGTCCCCTTTTCCATATCCGCCTAGATACGGAATACCATGACCTTTTAAACGGAACACTTGGCCTGACTCGGTTCCTTCCGGAATTTTCATCTTCACCTTTTTGCCGTCTATGGTTGGGACTTCAATGTCTCCACCTAAGATAGCTTGCGTAAGGCTGATCTTTTTATTCAAGATCAAGTCGTTTGCTTGGCGTTCGAATAATTCATGTTTCTTAATATGTGTTACTACATATAGATCTCCATGAGGACCACCGTTAGGTCCTGCTTCCCCTTCTCCGGAAACTTTTAATCTGCTGCCGGATTCGATACCAGGTGGGATCTTAATATTGATAGTACGTCTTTTTTCTACTAGGCCTTGTCCATGACAGGTCTTGCATGGATTGGAAATGATTGTACCTTTTCCACGACAAGTACCGCAGGTAGTTGCAACGGAGAAGAAGCCTTGAGATCTACGAATCTGTCCTGAACCTCCACAGTCCGGACAAGTAGCAGGAGTACTTCCCTTGTTTGCACCGGAGCCTCCACAATCTGTACAGGTTTCTAGTCTTGGAATTTCGATTTTATATTCCCTGCCTAGAGCTGCATCTTCGAGGGAAACTTCTAGATTATAACGAAGATCTGAACCGCGTTGAGGACCGGATCTGCGAGCACCGCCACCAGCTCCTCTTCCTCCTCCGAAGAAATCACCGAAAATATCTCCGAAATCACCGAAGATATCGGAGAAGTCAGTATATGCTCCTCCACCAAATCCACCTTGAGCGCCTGCACCCACTCCGGCCTTGCCGTACTGGTCGTACATGCGACGTTTATTGGCGTCTCTTAAAACTTCGTAGGCCTCGGTAGCTTCCTTAAATTTCTCTTCAGCAGCTTTATCACCCTGATTCTTATCAGGGTGATATTTAATAGCTAACTTCCGATACGCGGACTTGATCTCTTCATCAGTCGCGGATTTGGAAACTCCGAGGATATCGTAGTAACTTTTGTCACTCATGTCTTAGTTACTTTTTCTCATCGTCCACTACGGTATAGTCGGCGTCCACGACCTTTTCTCCCTTAGCTTGGGAATTGTCTGCGCCTTCTCCTGGCCCTGCACCGTTAGGTCCTGGACCTTCTTCCTGACCTGGAGCACCTTGGGAATAAATTTTAGTACCTATTTCCGAAGCCCTCTTGGTGATGGACTCTTTCGCAGCGTTGATACGACCGATATCACCAGATTCGATCGCTTCTCTTGCACGTTTGATCTCGTCATTCGCCAATTGTTTTTCACTGTCAGAAAGTTTATCCGCAGCGTCAGTAACCGCTTTTTCCAAAGAATAAGTGATCGTATCCAGCTCGTTCTTAGCTTCTACAAGTTCTCTAGCGGCTTTGTCTGCAGCAGCATGAGCTTCTGCATCTTTTACCATTTTAGAGATCTCGTCTTCGCTTAGTCCGGAAGAAGATTCAATACGTATCTTCTGCTCTTTACCGGTTCCCAGATCTTTTGCAGAAACATGCACGATACCATTCGCATCAATATCGAATGTAACTTCGATTTGAGGAACTCCTCTAGGTGCAGGTGCAATTCCGATCAGATCGAATCTTCCAAGTGTACGGTTACCGGCAGCCATATCTCTTTCTCCTTGGAGAACATGGATAGACACTGCATTTTGATTATCCGCAGCAGTAGAGAACACCTGGGATTTTTTAGTTGGGATCGTAGTGTTTCTTTCGATCAATTTGGTCATCACACCACCCAAAGTCTCGATACCGAGTGAAAGTGGAGTTACATCCAAAAGAAGAACGTCTGAAACTTCTCCCGCTAAAACTCCACCTTGGATAGCAGCACCGATTGCTACTACTTCGTCTGGGTTTACGGAACGATTCGGTTCTTTTCCGAAAATTCCTTTTACAAGTTCTTGAACTGCAGGGATACGAGTGGATCCTCCCACTAATATCACTTCGTCAATGTCGGAAGCTTTCAGTCCAGCATCACGTAACGCGTTCTCACATGGAATACGAGTTCTGTCCACTAGACGACCAGTCAACTGATCGAACTTAGCTCTAGTAAGATTCATATCCAAGTGTTTTGGTCCAGTTGCATCGGCAGTGATGAACGGAAGATTCACTTGTGTGGACATGGTTCCGGAAAGTTCTATCTTCGCCTTCTCTGCAGCTTCTTTCAAACGTTGAACGGTATTTTTATCTTGAGAGATATCGATTCCGTATTGTTTTTTGAATTCTTCGATCATCCATTCCATGATGACCATATCAAAATCATCCCCACCTAAGTGAGTATCACCGTTAGTGGATTTTACTTCGAATACTCCATCACCTAACTCAAGGATAGAAACGTCGAAGGTTCCACCTCCCAAGTCATAAACTGCGATCTTAGCGTTACTTTTTTTCTTATCGAAACCGTAAGCCAGTGCAGCTGCGGTAGGCTCGTTGATGATCCTTTCTACTTCTAGACCAGCAATCCTACCTGCATCCTTAGTCGCCTGACGTTGTTCGTCATTAAAATAAGCAGGAACAGTGATGACCGCCTTGGTCACTTTTTGACCAAGATAATCTTCTGCAGTTTGTTTCATCTTTTGAAGTACTCGAGCGGAGATCTCTTGAGCAGTGAATTCTCCGGTAGCAGTTTCAAATTTTAATCCGTCGTTACCGCTGCGGATCACTTTATAGGAAACGTGCTTCATCTCTTGTTCGGTCTCGTTGAATCTGCGTCCTATAAATCTTTTTGCGGAACGAATAGTATTTACCGCGTTCGTAATTGCCTGGTTCTTAGCAAACTGGCCTACCAAAGTTTCTCCCTTAGCGGTAAAAGCAACGATAGACGGAGTAGTTCTAGCACCTTCGGAGTTTTGGATTACAACCGGGTCTCCACCTTCCATAACGGAAACGCAAGAGTTTGTGGTCCCTAAGTCGATTCCGATAATCTTCTCTTTTGACATTTTGGTTCTCCTTCCGCCATTGGATCCTTCCCTCGGCGGTTATTCATGATTTAATACGTTCTCTATTCAGGCGTTATTGCGCCTAAGGCCCAAAGCGATTAAGCTTTAGGTTTTCCAATTCTCACCCTTGCAGGTCTTAAGGAGAATTTATCTTCATTTTCCTTAATATAGAACCCTGCTTGATAAACTTCGATCACGGTTTCCTCTTTGTATTGGTCCCCTTCTTCAGAAGACAATGCTTCCATCAAAGTTGGATCAAATGCCTCACCCTGAGGATATTGTCTGAATACGTTGGACCTTTCCAGTACGGAATAAAATTCCTTTAAGATCATTGTGACTCCGTCCACGAAAGGTTTTAATTCTTCCGTAACATTTACACCCGAGCCTACACGATCCAAATTATCGATCGGGTTCAAAAACTCCGTTACCAAAGATTTGACTGCTTCCCTTTTAATATTAGAAAATTCTTGTGCAGATCTTCTCTTATAATTCTGAAACTCGGCTCTTTCTCTTGTCCAAGAATCTTTTAAAGATTCGATCTCTTTTTTCGCAATATCCAATTCCTTACGTAAAGTTTCTTCTACACTTTCCGGTTTTTTGGAATCTTCCGAATTTTCTCCGGTAGGAGTTGCGACCGCTTCTTCTTGACTCATCTCTCTATCATTTCCTTGCATGGTTCATTACTACTTACTAATACGCGTGATCATCTCCGAAACCAGTTTCGAAGTAAAATCTACAAGCGGAAGCGCTCTATGATAATCCATCCTTTGAGGACCTATGATTCCCATGGCGCCTATCCTTTTTTCTCCCATTCTATATCCGGAAGTAATGATACTCACACCGCCCATTCTTCCGTCTCCGTCCTTTCCTATAACGGTATATACTCCGTCATGTTCTGGATAATCTCCGAACATCCCGGTGAGGAATCTTTTATCATCCAGTAGGGAGAGAACCTGGTTGAGTTTTTCCTCTTCGTCCTTAAATCTTCCGTATAAATTTTTAAGGCCGTCGATATACAAAGACACTTCGGAGTTATCCGGAGTCATTGCAGAAGAGATCACTCCTGACACTTTATAAAAATCTAATGGCCCGTCTTTTCTCAGTAATAGAGAAGGGATCACCTTCTCCTGGATCTCGAACATATCATAACCTTTTGCGTTATCGTTCAGATACTTTGAGATCTGATACAACTCTTCCTGGCTATAATTCCGATCCAAGAATACGCTCCGGTTTAGTACCGCACCGGATCTCATTACCATGATCATCAGGACCTCGTCCCCATGAACGTGGATCAACTCCACATGTTTGAGAGTATCCAAACTTTTTGCTGGTCCTAATACAACCCCAGCAGAATTAGAAAGACTTGCCAGAACACTTGCAGTAGCTTTCAGGATCTGATCCAGCTTGAACTGCATCTTCAGATATTCTTCTTGGATCCTTTGCTTTTCCTTAATGGTTAGCTCATAAAGAACCACCAATGAATCCACATAGAATCGGTATCCTATCTCTGTCGGGATCCTTCCCCCAGAAGTATGGCGAGAAGCAAGATACCCCATCTCTTCTAGTTCTTTAAGAACTGTACGTATAGAGGCCGGGGACAAACCTATATCATGTTTGTCGAATAAGGTTTTAGAGCCAACTGGACGGTTCTCTTGGATAAACTCGTCCACGGTGGCTTTCAGGATCATCCTATGTCTTTGGGATAGTTCCATATCTATTCTCATTGGCACTCTGCAAGTTAGAGTGCTAAAGCACCTCTCAAGTTTCCGTAAGATTCCAAAAAAGTCAAGAATTTTGGATTTTAAGCAGTCTTAGAGCTCGTCTGACAGAAAAAATATGCAAAGAACTATCCCATAAGGGATAAAATTTGAATTTCCATCCAGTGGAACTTCTGCCATTATACTTTCAAAACAAAGGAAGAAGGCCTGTAGGATTCGGATCTATTTTCAATTTAAGACTGACTTAGAATAGGTTCCAAAAAAAGATCTCCGTCCTATATAGAAAGGAATCTCAATGTTATTCAAACTCAGGCTTTATTATTTTTTCTCTTATTCCATTTTCACTTCTCTGGTCCTGGGATCCATACTCGGGCTATTCTATATTTTAGGAATTCTTCCTACTGAAAAATTAGGATTTGCTTCTTCCATCTCTGCTGGAGTCGGAGTTTTCTTTTCTTTGTGTATGGGAATTTTTTCTGGTACCTGGCTTGCTAGCACATTCCAAATCATTCAAGATTCATTCAAGAAGGTCAGCAAAGGAGACCTAACCGCTAGAATAGAAACAAATTCAAAAGATCTACTTTTTGATTTTTACGAAAGTTTTCATAGAATGTTACAAGGCCAATCCGAGTTGATCGGCCTGATCCGAAGCACAGCAGAAAATCTTTCTACAGAATCTGGAGAAATGAGAACTGTTGTTTTAGATTTCGGCTCCAATATACAATCCCAATCTGCAGCCACGGAAGAAGTTTCCGCATCTATCGAAGAAATTTCAGGTGTCGCAACTTCTATCTCTTCCATAGCAGGGGAGAACGCGAACAGCATGAGCAATTTAGTTTCTGAAGTGGAGAAACTTTCTTCTGCGATCGAAAAAACGAAAGGCCAAGTAGATGAGACCTTAGTTTCTTTTGAAGATATTTCTAAACGTGCAGAGAAGGGTTCCCAGTCCTTAAATTATATGGGGCAGGCAATAGATAATCTTTCTAAAAGTTCTAAAGAGATCACTAAGACTATCGGGAATATAGCCGATATCAGCGAAAAAATTAATATGTTAGCACTTAACGCTTCTATCGAAGCTGCAAGAGCAGGAGAAGCAGGAAGAGGTTTTGCTGTAGTTGCAGATGAGGTTTCCAAACTTGCGGAAAGAACCGCTTTAAGTGTAAGAAGTATCAACGAATTGGTGAAAAAAAACCAGGACGATATGACCCAAGGTTTGGAAAGGATCCAGATCACCACGAAAGAGATCCAAGAAATTATAGAAACAATAGATAGAATGTCCGCGCAAATTACGGAAGTCCGAGCCGCAGTCAATTCCCAACAAGAACTCAGAAACTCAGTTTTAAAAGAAGCCGACTTTGTATTCAAACGTTCGGACGAGATCAGAAATGCAGTCACAGAACATAATACTGCAACCAGAGAAGTTGTGGATTCGGTTTCTTCTATCAGCGCCTTGGCAGTGAATAATTCGGAAAATAGTGATACTTTAGCCGAAAGAATTTTAGGTATTTCTAATACCGCAAATAAACTTGGAAATACTGTGGAGATGTTCCGGATAGCTACGAAAGCAAAAGTAACCGAGAAGTTACTGGATTCCAAAACTCACGAACTTAAGTACACAGCTGCAATCGGAAAATTATATTACGTTAAGAAGTATGATCTGGTAGAGATTGTCTGGACCGAAAATTTCAGTTACGAAGGTTATCGGGAGATGTTGGAAAAGGGTTTGGAACTTGTAAGGGAAAAACAAGTAACCAAATGGATGGCGGACACTTCCAATATGGGAATCGTTTCTGCAGAAGCACAAACCTGGGTGAACGAAACCTGGTTTCCTAAAGCAATTGCTTCTCCTTTAAAGAAGATCGCAATAGTGATCCCTCAATCTGTATTATCCGAACTTTCTATAGATACTAAATCAATGAAGGCAGGCAATATAGACCTGATCAACACTCCTTCCAGAGAAGAAGGAATGCGTTGGTTGACCTCTAAATAAGAAATTATTTGGTATCGTTCTAAGCTCCGTTTTAAATTTTAGTTTCGGAGCTTGATTCTAATAATGCAACAATTCGATAATGTAACAGTAGTTAAAAAAGCGAACGTATACTTTGACGGCAAGGTCACTAGCAGAACCGTATTATTCTCGAATGGAGAAAAAAAGACACTAGGTATCCTAATGCCTGGAGAATACGAGTTCGGAACTGATGATAAAGAAATTATGGAAATTTTAGACGGAGATCTTTTGGTCCAACTACCTGGGAATCCTGAATGGAAGGAAATCAAAGGAGGACAATCTTTTGAAGTTCCTGCAAATTCCAAATTCAAACTGAACGTTAAAAAACTAAGCGACTATTGCTGTTCCTACATTAAATAATAATTTAGCAAAGCCGAGGAGACTCGGCTTTTAGGAAAAAGATGGGCGCTAAAAAAAATAACCCGAAAAAACAAACGGAGACGATCGAAACTCCACAACCTGCACCCGTTTTGACAGAATCAGGGCGGACTGTTGCTTATAGCGACGCGATCTTTTCTATTGCATTAACCCTAATGGCACTTGAAATAAAGATCCCTACTCCAGAACAGATCGGCTCCAGAAATCTATTGATCGCCTTGGGAGAAGCTTGGCCGGCTTACTTAAGTTTTTTGATCAGCTTTATGATAATTACCGTTATCTGGACAAACCATCACACAATATTCAGATACGTCAAGTATGTGGATCATAACTTAACCATTCTAAACAATTTACTTTTATTGAATATAATCATTATCCCTTTTTGTTCCGAAATGCTGGGAGAATACATTCTTCTGGGAAACGAGAATTCAAAAATTGCTGCTGTAATCTACGGCGGTTGGATCGCATTGGGAGGAATTCCCTTTAATCTAGTTTGGAGATATGGAGTTAAAAAAGAATATCTCAGAAGTCCAGAAGCTAACCTTGATGAAATAGAGTTAATCTCCAAACATTTTATAAAAGGTCCCTATATTTATTCTTGTGTGACACTTCTTGCATTCATAAATGTTTGGCTGAGTATCGCTGGATTTGTGATTTTAATTCTGATGTATTTAGTCCCGACAACTTGGCTCTTTCGAAAAAAGAAACCAGTTTGAACTACTTGACAAATCCATTTTTCTAGCTACACTTCGCTCAGAGTCTGCTTAATCCGACAAAAGTCGGAGCGGAGGAACCAAATTTTGGGGCTAACCGTTTCTTACGGGGGAAATCTCTCTTTCCTAGCCCGTCAGCTAACTTCGTAAGCATGGAGAGAAGACAGGAATCCTTCCAATCTTCCCGGCTCATTCTGACCCTGGGATTTTTTCATCCATTGAAATAGTTCCGGGGAAATTATAACCTAGGAGGCGAAAATGAAAGTTCTAATTTCGTTTGCCAATCCCAAGATGGGAGCAAAACTTTTTGGGCTAACAAGGGCCCTATTCTCTAAATCCCAAGAGAATCTTTCCATAGTAGCGTTACACGTCGTTTCGGTAGAATCTCAATCAGAAGGATTTCCAATATTAGAAGAAGATGAAATTTTCCAAGCAGTTAGAGAAGAAGCTTCCGGTTCAGATTTCAGTTTTGAAACCGTAGGATTTCCTTCCGACTGGATTGTACCCGGGATTGTAGAAATTGCAAAAAGTAAAGAGATCGATTTACTGTTGTTAGGTGCTGCACGTTCTTTGTTCTCTGATAATTTACTTGGAGGGAAAGTAGGAGATGTGCTTAGACATTTGTCAGAATTGGACGTAGCAGTTCTTGCAGATAATGGATTAGTTTCTCCAATCGAGCCGATTATCTATTCTCCAGGTTTGGACTCTGCTCCCCTCTTCCCATTTTCTTCCGGTCTTTCTACTTTTATAGAAAAACCGATCCCGGTTCTTTCAGGAGTCAATCAATCGGAGTTTGGAATCAGCCAAACAAATCAGTTCAAACCTTGGATCCCATTTTCTTTAAACGCTGCTGCGGACCAAACCAAGAATTTGGCAATTTTGGATTATAATACTTATAAATCCTTTCACTCTGTTCTATTGGATAGACAAGGACTCTCATTCCTGATTTTGAGAAAGGGGACTTGAGATTATAATCTAATATTGGAAAAACTATACTCCGAGTATAATGTTTTTATAAGAATAAGAATTCAATTTCTCAATAACGTTATTCGAATATTATGGCCGCCTTACTAACAATAGGCGGTCTTTCTTTAAAATATTATCTTTTCCTTGCCTGAAAATACGGAGGCTTAGATCCTTTCCGAAACCGGAAGGCGCCCTTGAAGTCTAAAATTTTAAATCCTGTTCTAATCCTTTTTGTTCTATCAATAATTTCCGCCATATCGATATTCATTTTTGTGATGACTTATTCTTCTCCCACGGTCAGAAGCCAATCATCAGCGACGAATACCGAAATCATCGGCTTAATCTGGTTAGTAATTACTGTATTAGTTTTATATAATGCAGGGATTGCCTCCTTTCGAAATCTGTTTTTGGAAAAATTTTCAGAAGCACAAGAAGGTTTAGGAAGTCTCAAAGCTTTGTTCTTTAGCGTCGTAAGCCTTGCGTTGTTCCTGATCGGCTCCAAACTAGGAAGTTTATTCAAGACGGATATTAGCACTCCGGAACTTCTAATGTCAGTTCCAATTATCTTCGTAGCAACCTGGGAAAATTTTCTGACTAAAACGATAGGTTTAAAATTTAGATCCGTCTATCTGATCGTTACGGCAATATTTCAAATTATAGTTTATATTAGTTTTATGCTCTCATTTCTTACGCTGGCGAGTTTGGACGGATTCGACTGAAACATAATCCGAACTGTATTTTAGAACGGATCATTAAAATCGATTTTTGAAAAAAATCGGACCCCGTCGGATCTAAAGACTTTTTACCGTCTTAAATTAAATGCCGACCATTTTGGATTTCGTTCATAGCGTTTTTACCCGGGTTTATCCCAAAGATTCCTTCATATTCAAAGAGGGAGAAGAATCCGACGGAAATATGTATTTCCTTTTCCAAGGGCATTTGATGGTCAGCAAGAATCGCCCGGAGGCTGGAGACAAATCCATCAAGGAAGTTTTTCCTGGAGAATTTTTCGGTGAGATCGCTTTGATTTCGGGAAGAGCGAGAGCGATGTCGGTCCAGGTTCTTTCTCCTTCTGCAAAGCTTGGAGTTCTGAACAAGGGCGTTTTCGAAAAACTAGAAAAAACAAGTCCTCAATTCTTACTTTTACTTCTCAAAAACACTTTCGAAAAACTGAATCGAGCCGAGCTGAAACTCGAAGCTCTTTATACTGAGATCCATAAAAAAGAAGAAGAATCCAAAACTACAGAATCTCCGGTAACTGAAAAAGAAGTAGAAGCAGACACTGAAACAACCCAAGACCAAGCTACCGAAGAAGCTGCAGTAAACAAGGAATCATAAGATGGGAATTAATATTTTAGAATTCATCAATAACGTATCCGTTAAAACCTATCTTGCCGGAGAAGATGTTTTTAAGGAAAAAGATCCTTCCAACGGAATGATGTATTTCGTATTCACGGGCGCTCTGGAAATCAGAAAGTCTTATGACGGAGAAGAAAGAGTGATCCGAAATTTAGAACCTGGATCCTTTTTTGGAGAGATCGCATTGATCAATAACGTACCTAGGGCAGCAACCGCAAGGGTGATCACTGAAAAAGCAAAGATAGGTATCTTGGACCAGGAAATGTTCTATAGGATCGGACAAACAAATCCTAAATTTTTCTCGCTCCTTCTAAATACTACAATCCAAAGATTGGTTTCTGTAGAAGATGAGATTGCAAAATTAAGTTCAGGACAACCTATCCATCCGATCCGAAACAGGGATTAATTTCCGATCAGGCTACCTTCTTCTTTTTGGAAACCTCTGGCGAAGGAGTATCCGAAAAGTATCTACTTAACAAAAACGTAAACAAGTAACATTTAGAAACTCCGTGTTTTCTCGCGTAATTGCCTAAAAGATTCCAATCTTCCAGGTCCGGCCTAAAATTCAGGCGATTCCAATCTTTCTGCCTACCATCTTCCTTTTTTTGATACATCATCAAAGCGGAGTCAGGATTTAGTTTCTCTTGGAACTGCAAATCAGGTCCATATAATTCCAATAGATCCTTTAGGCATGTTGCTCCCGGTCGGGATCCGTTCCAGTTCCTGAGATAATTTTTATACAACTTATCCGGTAATATCAAGGTGCAAACTGGCATGGATTCTCTGGGAGACTTTGCCTTCCAAGATTTACTTTTAATCGGTTTAGGGTTTAATATTAGTTTCAACTTCATATTCGTCCCGGTCTTAGCCCTGGCTTACCGCTTACGTTTTTTCGCTAGAAATTCGGAAAAATGTTTCCGTGATCCGACTTTCCGGTCTGAATCAAATCTAATAAGAAAGGAGGATGGAATGTCGGAACAAAAAGGTCTGGAATACGCAGTTTTAGGTGGAGGCTGTTTTTGGTGTGTAGAAGCGATCTACCAATTGGTGGATGGAGTAGAATCCATTGTCTCTGGATATGCAGGAGGACATGATCCTGCACCAAATTATAAATCAATCTGTACAGGGCTTACAGGTCATGCAGAAGTGATCCGAGTTGGATTCGATCCAAGTAAGATCTCCTACAAAAATATTCTAGAAATTTTCTGGGAAGCTCACGATCCTACTACCAGAAATAAACAAGGTAACGACGAAGGCCCTCAATATAGAAGTATCATCTTATACGAAAACCAAACACAAAAGGAATTTGCAGAAACTTCTAGAACAGAAGCAGGATCTAAGTTTGCTTCTCCTATTGTGACCGAAATTGTTGCTTTAGAAAAGTTTTTCCCTGCGGAAAATTATCACCAAAACTATTTCAGACTAAACTCAGGACAGCCTTACTGTCATTATGTGATCAGGCCTAAGATAGAAAAATTCCTAAAAAGTAAAACTCACTGAGGTAAAATCACTAAAAACGCAGTACCATTAGAAGAAGTTTCGAATCCTATAGTTCCACCGTGGTTTTCCACAATACGTTTTACTATATCCAATCCGAGTCCGGAACCTTCTCCAGGAGCTTTGGTTGTGAAGAATGGTTCGAAAATTCTTTCTTGTATCGATTCCGGAATACCAGGCCCTGTATCCGAAATCTTAATGCAAATCTTGTCTTTTTCTCTATTACCAACGTTTATTTTTAGAATTCCTTTAAAGCCCATCGCTTGTGCCGCATTATAGATGAGGTTGGTCCATACATGCAATAGATCATCCGAATATCCTGGAACAATCGGAATCCCCGCTTCATATTCTTTTATGATCTCAATACCGGACTTCAATTGGTTTTGGTAGATTGTAAGAACAGTATCTATACTTTCTCTAATATCTACAGGAGCTTTAGGTCCACCATTGCTGAAATGAGAGAAGTTTTTAAGTGCGTATACAATTTTAGAAGTCCTGTCTACCGACATATCCACTAATTTGGAACTTCTACTTGCTTGGATCTCATCCAAGGCATATTGGATCACTTGTTGGATTTTTTCTCCGGTGAATAATTTCGGGAAATCTTCTAACGCTGCTTCTAATCCGGCTTCAATCAAACCTTCCGCTAAATTTCTGGATTCTAAAATACCGAGTTCTTTTAATCTAGATTCTAAAATTTTAGTTTTAGCTCTTACTACCTTAGGAGGAATAATTTCTTGGTAGGCTCTTCCTTTCTTTAATAAAGTTTGGAATTCGATCTTGGCTTCGTTACCCAGATTTTCCAAAACGGAAGCCGCTTCTTGCATTCTATCTAATACACGATCAAAATGGCTTTTGACAGATTCGTTTGCAGCCCTGATCACACCGATCGGATTATTGATCTCATGAGCAATCCCTGCGACCAACTGTCCAAGAGAAGCCATTTTCTCTGAAAGTATCAGTTGGTTTTGGGTTTTTTGAAGATGTGCAAGTGCGGATTCTAATTCCGTTTTTTGTTTTTCGATCAATTCGTTCTGAGCGGAAATCTCATTATTTAAGATCTTTAATTTTTCCGCTTCCTTTTTGGAAGAAACATCTTTTACCATATTGATCATTCGCCTTTCTCCATCGATCACAGTGAATCGTGTGGAAAATTCCACCTGGAGATAACGTCCATCCTTAGTTCTGAATGTTACTTCTTCGTTATGTAAAAATCCGTCTTTTATGATCTTTTCTTTAAAAAACTCTCTCTCGGTAGAACTCAACCAGATACCAAGCTCCACACTTGTGCGACCGATCGCTTCGTCTCTTGTGAACCCAAGTAATTCGATAAAACCATCGTTAATATCTACGTATGTTCCATCTTCAAAATTAGAAATAGATGTGGCATAAGGACTTAATTTGAATACTTTAGAGAATAATTCCTGGCTAGCTTTGATCTCTTCGCCCGCGATATGTTTTTCGGTAATATCCTGCCCGGTCCCATAACCAATTATGGAATCCTTATATTTCCCTTTAGCCAAAATATATCTGGTTTTTCCATCATCTCCCTTGGCCTTAAAAATAAATTCAGTGGAGTAAGAAGGATCATTAAAATGTTTTGCTCCTTCCGCAAGGATAGATACGATTCTCTCCTTATCATCCCCTTCTACATATTTTTCTAAAAACCGATCCATTAATATAGTAACGGATCCTTTTGCGGTTTTATCCCCAAGCATGATACGATATTCTTTAGTTAAGGTTACTTCCTTAGTCTCCAAATTCAGAGTGATCCCACCTAATTTGGCGTGGATCTGTGCTCTGGATAATTCTTCTCGTATTTTAAATAATCCTGATAAACCGAATTTCATTAGGATCCAGGACATGAAGAAGCCGACCGAATTTCCGATGAATGCGGACCATTCTCCAGTTGGAAAACTTGGAGCTGGAATCATCCCTTTGGATTTTAAATAAATACTTAAGAGTCCAGTGAAGAAGGAAAGAAGTGCGTAGAATAAAGCTCCGCCTTGTCCTAAAATTAAAGAAGCTAGCACTATAATGATCATAAACTGGGAGAATGATGTGGCGTAGACCCCACCTTCTCTCATTGATACGATACAAAGGGCCAACCATTGCAGGAAGATCATGATATTTGAGCCGAGTTTAACCCTTCCTGATTTAGCGAGAAGGTGGCAAATGATCACGGCAGTTGGAATAATATAGAAGGAATAATAAACGTTCTTAGGTTTTTCGGAAATAAGGGGATGAATAATCCTATATAAAACCGCAACTGTGAAGGTAATATACATCAGACCATAAAGAAGTTTGATCGAAACGTCTTTTTCAGGGTCGGCGGATAATGGAGGATAAATCGATCTTTTAAGACGTTGTAGATTCATTCTTAATGCCGTGGACTTTCAAATAAGAATTTCTTACGCGGGATTGAAAAGCGGGATTTAAAAATCCGAATAAAATTCAAGTGTGCAAGAACATTTCGTTAATCCGAAATATCTAAATTTTTGATCGATTTATCTCTTATGTATCGGTTTTAAATGAGAACCATGAACTTGCTGAAAATTTTATTCCCTTCTCCTTTTAAGATCCATAGGCTAGTGGAAGTTCTAAGTATACTTCTATTCTTAGTTTTTTCCGGACTATGTCTGTATGAGTTCGGAACACTATCCTGGTCGGCTTTCCAAGATACCCCTTGGATTTTTTTATCAGAACTTGTAGCTCTCTTATTCTTAGCTTATATTACTGCTGACTTTCTTTCCGGTTTTGTTCATTTTTTAGGGGATAGTTTCGGGAACGAATTTACTCCATATATCGGACCCGCTTTTATTTTTCCTTTTAGGGATCATCATGTAGATCCTAAAGGTATCACTCGACACGATTTTGTGGAGACTAACGGGAATAATTGTCTAGTGTCACTTCCCATTCTTTTGTATTGCTTTTTTGCTCCGTTGGAGAGCGGAAACTTTCCTTGGGCCAGAACATTTTGGATACTTGTTCTGGTCGGGATCTTTTTCACCAATCAGATCCATAAATGGGCCCACCAAGATGAGCCGAATAAACTCATCAAATATATGCAAAAAAAGCGTTGGATACTTTCTCCAGAGCATCATAAAATACACCATACTGCTCCATACGATACGTATTTTTGTATTACGACAGGTTGGTGGAATCCGCTACTTCATAAGATCCGATTCTTTCCAACTGTGAAGAAGTCGGTGGACTACTTTCTAAATTTTCTGCACATCGGTTAGTACGAACATCGTTCTTTACTTCAAATTTAGTTTTGAATTTTCCTTGATTCCATTTCGGCAAGGAGGAGGATCGCGGGTATGCTTCGTTTTCTTTTCGCATCCTTCGTTTGCGTATCTCTAATCGTTTCTTGTTCCGCGAATATCGCGCTAAAAGGAGAGATCCTTCATCCTAAAACCGCAGATGGTTGGGATATTACCCTGGAACATTTTCCTCCTCTACAAGGAACCGCTAATAAAAAATATCCTGTGATACTCTGTCACGGATTCATAGCGAATCGTATTTATCTTAAGATAAATGAAAAGTCCTCTATAGTAGCACATCTTCAAAAAGAAGGTTACGATGTTTGGCTTTTAGAGTTAAGAGGAAAACAAGAAGCAGGATCTCCTTCTTTATTCTGGGGAGATAAAACTTTTGATTATTCTATCGATGATTATATAAAACAAGATGCGGATGCTGCGATCCAATATGTTCTCAAAAACACCGGTAAAGAAAAGGTAAATTGGATCGGTCATAGTATGGGAGGTATGCTCCAATACGCAAGACTCGGAAGTTTGGGCGAGAACAGAGTGGCTAACTTCGTGGCGATCGGCTCTCCTGCGGTTATGGATCCGCCATCTGACGCTTTAAAATTATGGTCCAGCTTTACCTGGGCATTAAATTTATGGCCTGCAGTTCCAACTGAAACTTGGTCCGGAGTCAGAGGAGGAACAGGGCTTCCTATCTTTCCTAAAAGAAGTTTCGAAGAAGTATTTTGGCATGCACCGAATATAGATCCTAAAATTGTTTCCGGGATCTTTACCGATTCCATAGCAACAGTTTCCAAAAGAGAAGCAAGACAGATGGATAAAATCGTAGAGACGGGCCAATTCCGTTCGGAAGACGGCAAACTTATCTATTCTCAAGCTTTCGGAAATATCAAGATCCCTGTACTATTAGTTGCAGGCAGAAGGGACAAACTAGGATTCACATATTCTCTCCGATATGTTTACGACCAATTAGGTTCTACGGATAAAACCTTATTCGTACTTTCTAAAGGAAAAGGTTTTTCAGAAGACTATGGTCACACTGACCTAGTCGTAGGAAAGAAGGCGGATGACGAAGTGTTTCCGACTATCATCCACTGGTTGAACAAAAGAAATTAATTCCGGATCATAAAATGAAATTCAAAAATAAAATCATATTCTTCTTATTTGCCATTCTACTATTTTTCTCCTGCACAAGATATGCAGTAATTACGGAAGAAGCATTTAAAAATCAGACAGCAAACATAGCGTCTAATGTATATCTGACCAATTTCCTAAAACACAGCTCGGATTATCCACCTGTTCTACTTTTAGATCCGATCTTAGTGAATAAAAAGTCTTTATATCTTGGAGATTATAACGGACTGATCGGAGTGTTAAGCGGAAACGGTTTCTCAGTTTTCCTTTTACATTTCGAAGTATACCCCGGATTAGATCTGAAAGAAGTGGGAGAAAAGCTGATCCCTCAAGCAGTTTCTCAAGTCCAAGGCTTAAGCAATCGTAAAGATTATATTTTAGGTGGAGTCTCAGTAGGAGGCCAAGCAATTCTACATTATATCCGATCCAAAAAAGATCCTGCGATCTCCAAGGTTTTCTTTTTAGGAACCGGAATGGATTACAAATATAACGATAGTTTCATAGATGATATGAAAAAAGAGAAACGATTCGGAACTGATCTTTCCAATTCTTGTAAAAACAAAGATAGTTTTTGTTCTAGATTTATCTCTTTAGACGAAGACAATCCTACTACTTTATATCTTTACCAAACATTATGGAATTATCTTCCTTCCTTAGAAGAAAACCCGAAAGTTTGGGCCGACTTCGAGTTAATGGATTTTCCGACCCTATTTGTTTCAGGCAAGTTAGATAATATCGCTACTTCTGAATCCATTCATCCGGTTTATCGTAGAAAAAGAGGTTTCACTCAATTTTTCGAAGCAGGACGAGACAATGGCGGAAAAATAGATTACGATCATCTTTCTTTATTCGCACACGAGTCCGCTCCTTCTGATATTTATCAAAAGATAGCAGATTGGTTAGCTAAGAAGAAGGGAGAATAATCCGAAGTTTTTTATGGATACGCGATGTTGGAATTCCAACATCGCATAAACTATAAAATCCTTTGTTTGTAGGAGTTCCTATAAACCCAAAGGATTCTTAATTTCTTTCTTCGGTTTTACAGGAGAACAAAGTCCTCGAATACGATTCCATTCTTTACTCGAAATTCCTAATTTTCCTTTTGGGTAATTCGGATGCGAGATGATATTCTTAACATATTCTATCCTGTCCTCTGTGGCGGGATGAGAACTTAAAAAATCCGGGATTTTTACAGCTCCATCTTTGGAGACTTCTTCTCCCTCTTGAGGAACCTCGTATTCTTCTTGGATCCTTTTAAAGAAGGTTAGGAATCCTTCTCCTGTTAGATTCGATTTTTTTAATTTTTCCAAAGCAATCTCATCTGCTTCCGATTCATATTCTCTGGAAAATTTTTGGTCGTAGATCGTGACGCTTAAGACCTCGTAAAGAGAATCCATGTTTTCCAACATGTCCACTCCCTCGAATCCAGAACCAATTCCTAAAGACAATAACACAACATTCCCGGCAGAACGGATTTGTCTGCGAACCCCATGCCTTTTATGAATATGTGCCATCTCGTGAGCCAATACTCCCGCAAGTTCTTCCGGAGTTTCGGTCTTCTTCAATAACTCGGTAAAAACTACTATGGTACCGCCAGGCATTGCGAATGCATTAAACACCTCGTCATCGATTACGATAATATCATAATCAAATGGATCATCAGTATCCTTCAGCTTTTTACTGATCTTCTTCATTGTAGATTTTAAAGCAGGAGACGAACATTCAGAAAAATAATCTCTGACCCATCCGGACATTACTTCTGATTGTTTTTTATCGTAACTAGTCGGGACAAAAAAGTAAGCATAAGAAAGACCTGCATTATATACTGAAAAAGCTAAAAATGCAGTTAAAGCCAATGCGCCAAGTTTAAGAGCAAAATGAGCATTCTGCCATAGATCTAAAAGAGGGAATTTATTCTGAGACTTTCTGCCCGCAAGGACAGAACCGTAACTTTCTTTAGAATAGAATACTACAACGAAACTATACGTAGGATTTTCCGGATTCCTGATCTCTAATCTGAATTCTCTACCTACAGGATCTAAGTTTAGAATATCGGAATATTGGAAACTAAAGGATTTCTGCTCCGAAAGAAAGACTAGCCTGTCTTTTTCCGGGACAAGATCCCCTTCAAAAGGAATTGCGGTTTTTCCATCGTATAGTTTATCTTTCATGTGTATATTGGACTGGAATTAATCGAATATATCTGCCAGAGCTTCCAAGGAACTTTCGAATCCTTCTGCCAACGCGGAGGCTCCTTTATCAAATTCCGGCTGGATCTGGCTCAGATCCGGTTCCACTTCTAAAGAAATCGCTTCGTAGAATAATTTATACCAAATTACTGCAATCCAAGGAAATGCCAAACCTAGGGAGAATAAGATCGCCATATAAGAAAGAATGGTATAAACAAGTATATCTTCTCCCTTTAAATTGGACTTAAATCTGATCCCATTTACCGTTGTTTGATTCCAAAAATAATTGTAAACATTTGCCTGCCACCAAGAAGCATAAAATCCTAATGTAGGTAAAAGTAGAAGGAAACCTTTCAGATGGATCCAGAATAAAGAACCTCCTTTTCCATCGAATTTAAATCCTGCATTTCCGTAATATGTATTCTCTATCTGAAATCTTTTCAGTCGGATCGTGAACCAAGGAGAATAAAATCCAAAGGTAATAATCGTAAGCGGAAGTCCTACTAAAAAAATTTTAACAAGTTCCAGAACTCTTCCCGCAAAATGAAATCTGATATTATTATAGGAAGTCCTACTTAGATGGAATCTTAATCTTCCTACAAAGATAAAAGGTCCTAAAATATACAGAAGAAGAAAGATCGGAATTAAATTGGAAAGAGGCTCAAGCTCGGCGCTAAAGACCCACCATTGTAGAGGGAATTTAATTGCACAGAATAGTATAATCGCGATCGGAGCCGCTTTCAAAAATCCTAAAAACCTTTCCAGACCGGTAGCATGGAAATCGAATCTTTGTCCTAAAAAGACTGTATGTTGTCTTAGATATCTTTCTACTCTTACTCTTGCCCAAAAAGAATAAATGCCTAATGTACTGATCGTAGCCAAAGCATTAAAAAGATATAATTTAAATAGGTCCCATCCGGCCCCGTCAAACTTGGCGCGAGTCGTTGAATTTTCCATTCGATTCTCCTGAAAGAATTCCCTATTCGAAGATCAGGTAGTTATACCAAACATTACAAATAGAGGGTCAGATTAGATCCGAGTTTTCCCATCTGCAAGAAACAAATTTACAAGAGACTTCTTTTTACTTGGGACCGGATCAATTTATACTATCCCGGACGTTTCCAATCCAGTCTGTCCAAGACCTTTTTTATATCTTCCCAGACATCTCTTTTTAAGGGACTATTCTCCCCACCGTTGCGGATTACGTAACTGGGATGGTAAGTTGGCATAACAGGGATCCCATGAAAATCTCCCCAATGCCCTCTAAGTTTGGTGATCCCTTCTTTTGTTCTCAGAATAAATCTAGTAGAAGGATTCCCTAAGGTAATAATCACTTTTGGCTGTATGATTGAAATTTGTCTGAGTAAAAACGGAGAACATGCGATTACTTCGTCGTCTTCGGGAGGCCTGTCTTTTTCGAATTTTAGATCTACAGTTGGTCTACATTTAGTAACGTTCGCGATATAGACACTATCTCTCGGAACTCCAATCCCTCTTTCTATAATCCTAGTTAATAATTCTCCTGCTTTTCCAACGAAAGGTCTGCCTGTCAGGTCCTCTTGTTTTCCTGGACCTTCTCCGATGAACATAATATCTGCGTTCGGATTTCCTTCTCCGAAAACTGTTTGGGTCCGAGTAGTGCTCAATTTACATCGAACGCAAGGAGCCACTTCCTTTGCGATGATCTCCAACTCTTTCTCTTTTGAAGTTTCACTCATACCTGCTCTTATCGATAAAGAGAACCCGTTATCCTGCAACCAATTTCCCAAAAAGTGACTGGAAGAATTTAGATATGTTCTTTATTTTAGATCCATGCACGGGCATCATCATCATTCTCACGATGATCATCATGGACACTCTCATTCCCACTCAGGAGATCCTCATTCTAGTTCTATGCCTGAGAACTCCCGTGCATTCTTATTTGCATTTCTTTTAAACTTCGGATTTGCAGGGATAGAATTTGTAGGTGGGTATTTTTTTAATAGCTTAGCAATTCTTTCTGATTCTCTTCATGATCTGGGAGATAGTGGTTTCTTGGCTCTCGCTTGGATTTTTCAAAAGATAGCGGCAAAACCAAGGACCCAAACCTTCACATTCGGTTACAGAAGACTCAGTCTTTCTGCTGCATTAGTAAATTCTTTTGTTCTATTTTTAGGATCTTTCGGGATCTTATTCTTTGCTATTACCAAATTAAACGAACCTGGCTCTCCGAATGGTTGGGGAATGTTAGGTCTCTCCATATTAGGTGTAATTGTAAACGGAGCCGCATTATTCAAATTAAAGAATAGTTCCGGTTTGAATGCAAAAACTGCATTCCTTCATCTTTTGGAAGATGTGCTAGGATGGGTTGCGGTATTCTTTGGTAGTATTGCTCTGATCGTATTCGGATGGTCTTGGGTAGACCCTGTATTATCTATCGCCATCTCTCTTTGGGTTGGGATCCAATCCTTCCGCAATTTAAGAAAGATACTTCTCTTACATCTTCAATCTTCTCCCGAAGGGATCGATACAAAAGAATTAGAAAATCGTATCTTAAAACTGAAAGGAGTTCGTTCAGTCCATGATCTTCATCTTTGGTCCATGGATGGAGATTATCATGTTCTAACTCTTCATGTAGGTGTTCAGGAAACTTCTATTGCGGGGGCCCAGAAGTTAAAAGAGAAGATTCGTAATATTACCAAAGAATTTCATATCCCTCATGCAACTGTAGAAGTAGAACCTGCAGGCGCAGAATGCCCTTACCAAGAATGTTGATGTGACATAATCAGATAGGGAATTTCCCTAAAAAATATCCAAACCCCTAACAGCGGTGGAAGCCCGGCACAAGCGGACCTTCTATACTTGACAGTGGGGAAACTACCCGGATTTTGGTTGGTATGAACCAAAAAACAGCTAAACTTCTCAAAAAATACGCGGAAGCAAAAGGTATTAACGAGAAACAAATCAAACGTGAGTGGCTGGTATTAAACGAATTTCAGAAGGACCAGAAAAAACAGGAAATCCTGAAAGAACTGGTTAAAAAATAATCCGCTCCTGATCTTTTTAAGACCGATTTCATAAAGTCGGTCCGCGTATTTCCGGATCGGTACTCCGAAACCGGACTTTCATTTTTCTGAATCAACCATTCGTCCAACATCTAAATGGAAGAAATAGAACTTACCAAAGAATTTCGTTTCGATGCCGCTCACTTTTTACCGAACGTTCCGGAAGGTCATAAGTGTAGAAGGATGCATGGCCACAGCTTTCGATTTAAATTACATCTGAAAGGTAGGGTGGACGAAAAAACTGGTTGGTTGATGGACTTCGCAGAAGTCAGCAAGGTTGTTAAACCTTTACTCGAAAACTATTTAGATCATTATCTTCTAAACGAAATAGAAGGTTTAGAAAATCCGACCAGTGAGAATATCAGCATCTGGTTGTGGAAAAAACTGAAACCCGAGCTTTCTCTTTTATACAAGATCACTTTAAACGAAACCTGTACTAGTGCATGTGTTTATAACGGACCTTCTGAGAAATAAAAGATGAGTTCTTCTTCCAAGTCGAACAGTGTTCGAACGAAATCTCATTCTAAAAATCCGAAGGCCATTGTTCTTTTCTCGGGTGGATTAGATTCTACCACTTGTTTGTACCAAGCAATCCAAGATGGTTATTCTCCTATTGCTCTTTCCTTCGATTATAATCAAAAACATAAACAAGAACTCAAATCTGCCAAAAAGATCACAAAACTTTTAGAAGTACCACATCTGATCCAAAAATTGAATCCTGAATTTTTCCAAGGTTCTTCTCTTACTGAAAAGAAAATCAAGGTACCCAAAAATTCTTTGGGGCATTCTGAGATCCCAAACACTTATGTTCCGGGAAGAAATATTTTGTTTTTATCCTTTGGAGTTTCTTTGGCAGAAGGTATCGGAGCCCAAAGACTCTATATAGGTGTGAATGCTTTGGATTATTCGGGTTACCCGGATTGTAGACCCGAATTTATAAAAGCGTATTCAGATGCGATCCGTATTGGGACTAAAACTGGAGCAGAGGGTCATCCACTTGAGATCTGCACACCTTTGCAGTTCTTAGATAAAAAAGAGATCGTGTTATTGGGCTCTAAACTAGGTGTTCCATTTTCTATGACTCATTCTTGCTATGATCCCGCGGGAGGCAAACCCTGCGGAAAATGTGACTCCTGCTTGCTTCGAAAAAAGGGTTTTCAGGAAGCAGGCGTCCCGGAAAAGTGAACGAACAGATTTTAAGGCATCGGTTTTGAGGAATTTTCCCCTGCCGCCGTCCATAGGAAGCTAATATGGAACAGTTCGTAAGCTACCTGACGATATTTTTAATCGCAGTGTTCGTAGGAATCGAGGTCATCAACCGTATTCCTCCTTTATTACATACCCCTCTTATGTCAGGCTCTAACGCCATTTCAGGGATTACAGTCATCGGAGCGATCTTAACTCTTCATACTACAAATCATTGGATTATTCAAGTATTGGGATTTATCGCAATCGTTGCAGCAACCGTCAACGTAATCGGAGGGTTCGTAGTAACTCACCGTATGTTGGGAATGTTCAAGAAAAAGGATTAAACCATAAATGGAAAAAGCGTATATCAACCTCATTTATCTAGTTTCAAGTATCCTTTTTATCATTGGATTAAAGCTACTTTCTCATCCTAAAACTGCGGTAAGAGGAAACTTTACCGGAGCGCTTGGTATGTTTCTCGCGGTTGTAGGTGTATTCTTCGAATACGGAACTATCAACCAAAGTGATATCATCATTATCGGGTCAGCACTCTTAGTTGGAACTGCAATCGGAACATTTATCGCTCTTAAAGTGGAAATGACAGGAATGCCACAGCTAGTGGCGCTTCTGAACGGACTCGGAGGACTTGCTTCCTTCTTAGTTGGTGGAAACTCCTTAATGGAAATCCTACAACCCGGTCATGATACGAAACAACTTGCTGATCTTCAGTTTACAATCTCTACTGCGGCAACCGGTATTATCGGAGCAGTAACTCTTACAGGAAGTTTGATCGCTTTCGGAAAACTGCAAGGTTTGATCTCTGAAAAAGCGGTTCGTTACTTCGGAGACCAGATCGTAAAAGTTCTATTTTTAATCGGTTCACTTTACCTAGGTTACTTGAATGTAACTGAGCCTACTAAGATCGATTGGTACTGGTACATCGTCCTAGTAGCTTCTATCCTTGGGGTTCTGTTAGTAATTCCGATCGGTGGAGCGGACATGCCGGTGGTAATCGCTCTTCTTAACTCCTATTCAGGACTTGCAGCTTCTGCAACTGGATTCGTTTTAGGAAACAATGTACTAATCATCTCAGGATCACTCGTTGGAGCTTCCGGTATCCTTCTTACGCAAATCATGTGTAAGGCGATGAATCGTTCCCTTCCGAACGTTCTTTTCGGAGGAATTGGAGCAGCTACTTCTTCTACTGATTCCGGAGACATCTATACTGGAAAAACAAAAGCAACTTCTGCAGAAGAAGTTGCGATGTTACTGGATATGGCGCAAAGAGTGGTTATCGTTCCTGGTTACGGAATGGCAGTTGCTCAAGCTCAGCACGCAGTTCGCGAACTTTACAACCAACTTACCGATAAGAATATCGAAGTTGAATTCGCGATCCACCCGGTCGCAGGAAGGATGCCTGGTCACATGAACGTTCTATTGGCGGAAGCTGATATTCCTTATGACAAAATGAAGGAAATGGACGAGATCAACCCTACTTTCAATACTGTAGACGTAGTGATCATCAACGGTGCAAACGACGTGGTAAACCCTCTGGCAAAAACAGATCCAGGTTCCCCGATCGCAGGAATGCCGATCTTAGATGTGGATAAAGCAAAAACCATTATCGTGATCAAACGTTCCTTGAGCCCAGGATTTGCAGGAGTTCCTAACCCGCTCTTCATCCAAGAAAACTGTCTCATGTTTTTCCAAGATGGTAAAAAAGCCACCCAAGAAATCGTGACTGCACTCAAGGATACCTGATAAGAATTTTCCGAAAATTAACGGAAATGATTCTTGCAAAAGGGAGGCTATGGCCTCCCTTTTTTTATATCTACTTTTCTTGAAATAGGTTCAAGCTCGGTAAATACTAAGAGGTGTCCATTGGCAGAACAAAAGGATTATAGCCACGAAGTAAAACTTCATAGATATGGATTCGTTCGCTATTTATTGATTATAATAGGAACCATATCATTAATTCTAGGAATTGTTGGGATCTTTACGCCTGTTTTACCTACTACTCCATTTTTACTTCTAACGGCAGCTTGTTACGCAAGGGCTTCTCAAAAGTTCTATAACTGGCTCATGAATAATAAATATTTCGGAAGTTTTATCCGGGATTGGAGGATCCACAAAGCGATCCCTTTAAAAGCAAAAATTATCTCAGTTTCCACGATAGTGATCACTATGACGATCAGTGCGATATTTGCACCTCTTCTCCCAGTTCGGATCGGAATGGCAGTGATTGGTATATGCGTAATCTATTATATTCTTCGCTTTCCGACCAAAAAGGAAGATATAACCGAATAATCAGTTATAAGGGGAACGAGAAGGAAGCATATGATATACTTTCGGATCGTTCTCTCTCAGAAGTTCCGCAGTATCTAAAGCCTCTTGTATCTTTAATTTTTTTTCGGGCTCCTCTAACATCCAAGAAGCCACAAAAGATTCTAACCTTCTATAATCCTTAATATACACTAAAGATCTAAGATAATTGATCCTATCTTCTTCCGAAAATATTTTAGAACCTGAAACTATAGAATATATATTTGCAGAAGCCCTATAATTCGAAGTATGAAAGTAAGCATGAGCCAAAAACCTTTTTTCATTAAAAGGAAGATCAGGAAACTGATTATAAAGTTTGATCGCCTTACGGAAATTTTTATCTATATCCATCGCAAGTCTTGCATAGATATAAGCAAATTCCCTATTGATAAAACCCTCTTTCGCAAATTCCTTACACTGAGCCAAAGCATCTGCCTTATTCCCCAAAAGAAAATTCACTTTTAGTAAGATCAGTTTTAAGTTTCTATAATTTGGTTTAAGTTCTATTCCCTTCTCACCTTCTGCTTTTGCTTTTAGATATTGTCCTGTTTCAAAATAAGCCAGAGCCATATTTAATCTGTAAAAAGGATTATAATTCGCAAGTTCCACTGCTTTCTGGAAGTATTGAACAGAGGATTCCCATTTACTTCTTCTTACAAAAATCATTCCAAGAAGATAATAAGATGGATCATGACTTGGATTGATCTCCACAGCTTTTAAAAGAGCTTTTTTGGATTGGGGATATCTTCCTATCACATATAAATACGCACCGTTTAGATAATGATATTCCAAACAATCCGGATCCAACTTTTTCAGACGTTCTATATTTGCTTGGGCACGTGCAAGAGCATTGGATCTTAATAAATTGATCGTCTCGGTGTTCAAAGCCAGGATCTGGTATTTTCTTCTAGAAACTTCGCTTTGGTCGGCTGGTTGAGGAGGAAGTGGTAATTCCCCTTCAGGAGAAGGGGCAAGTATCGATTGGTTTTCGTCGGAAGTTTCAGTTTCCTTAGATCCTAGGCTGACTCCTATTAAAAGTATAGAGCCTAGGAGTATTGCAGAAATATTCTTCCGACAAATAATCATTCTGGAGCGGGACCTAATTTTTTATAAATTTCGGTATTGTTCAGGTCAGGATTGGATAGTTCCAGAGTTTCTTTATTCGCTTTTTTCACGATGTAACGAATATCGAATCCTAGATTTAAAAACCTAAATATAAGCTCAGGTTCTCTGGACTTAGTTTCTTTTTCGTAAAATTCATATTCTATCTTGCGTTGGTTTTCAGGATCTTCCGGATTTTCGTAAATCGCAAGTCCAGGTCTGAAAATAGAAAGTTTAGGAGCCTTACCTGGCTCTGAATTTTTGCACTGTCCATCTGCCGCGCAAACGGAAGTTCTTTCCCATATACCTAAGATTCTCTCCTGCAGAGGAGGTTGACAACCTATGAGTAAGGATAAGATCACTAGGAAAAAAAGAATTTTTTTCATGGAAGCCAAGCTATACCGCGTAGTAAGGATGTCCAGGGAATTCCCGAAGCTCTTGAACCTATAAGAAACCGGGATGTGAATTCAGAGCTTGCGATTTAGATTCGTTGAAAGTATTCGTCGATCTTAAGAACTTCGAATGTTTTCATTAAATCAGGATGTATCTCTCTTATATCGATCTCTATCCCTTCTAACTTTGCATTTTTGCAGAACCAAACCAAGGAACTGATGGATATGGAATTCATCACAGGGATTTTGCCCAGATCCAAGACGATTTTAACCGGTTTTTTGGCAATTGCATCCATCAACTGGTTTCGAAATGCGTAATAGTCATTAAAAAGGGCAGTTAGCTCCGGCTTGATCTCGATAATCTCCGAATTTTCACCCATTTTCGATTTGAGTCCTTTTTTGGCCTTTTCTGAGAAATTTTTGGCCAGTTTTCTTTTTTTATCTTTGGGAATTTTGAAATTCAACCGAAATTTTATACGGGAGAGCTTTATGTTCCAAAAAACACATTTCATGAAGACTCAGGACTTACTAGAGAAGGGAATGAACGCCGCCTCTATGAAAAGAAAAGTCCTCGCAGACAATATCGCAAATGCGGATGTTCCCCATTTTAAAAGAAGCGAAGTACTTTTTGAATCCATGATCAAAAGAGCATTGGAATCAGAAAAGATAGAAGCTTCTAAAGCGGTCCCGACTAGGATCGAAGACGAACGTCATATCTCCTTTTTTACTCCATTAGATTATAAATCCGTAAAGCCTAAAGCAAACATTGATTATCTGACCACAGTCAGAGCAGACGGAAATAACGTGGATCCAGAGAAAGAAGTAATGGAAGCTTCCAATTCTCAAATGCAATACATGATGATGGTCGAAAGAATGAATGCGAACTTCCGTGATTTGAAGAACGTAATGAGGTTGGCTTAATCTCAATAGAGACATAGCTAAGATTTAGAGGAAGAAGATGGGACTATTTAGCGCAGTTAATATCTCCGCCACTGGACTTTCCGCTCAAAGACTCCGGATGGATGTGATCGGGAACAATATCGCGAACGCAACTACTACTAGAAATACGAATGGAGACGGCCCTTTCCGCAGGGACAGAGTGATCCTGACTCCCGTAAATCTTAGAACCAAATGGAAAAGTCCTGTTTATCCTTTTGGTCTTTCTCCTGGCGAAGGTAAAGGTGTGAAAGTAATGAAAATCGAGAAGGATATGAGTCCTTTAAGATTAACTTATGATCCTACCCACCCCGATGCGATCCAGATCGGGCCTAAAAAAGGCTATGTAGAAATGCCGAACGTAAATATAGTCACCGAAATGACGGACATGATCTCTGCTTCCAGATCCTACGAAGCAAACGTCCAGATGATCAACGGATCCAAGGCGATGTTCAACAAAGCCTTAGAGATCGGAAGAGCTTAATAGGAGAGAAGAATGAACGTAGATTTTAATTCCAAACTTTGGTACAACTATAACTCAGGATATTCCGATTCTCGTTTTCCTCTTTCTCCTAAAGGTGACAAAGTTTCCGTAAAGATAGACGACCAACGTCATTATGGAGATGTGAAAGAGCCTGTGGCTCCGGACTATGTTGCTGAAAGTTTTTCAGAAGCAATAAGAAATGCATTCAAATCCGTAAACGATCTACAGGTAGAAGCAGACGAACTCACCCAAAAAATGGTATATGATCCGAATAGTGTAGATGCTCACGAAGTGATGGTAGCTTCTGAAAAAGCAAGAGTGGCACTTACGTTCACTAAAACTTTAGCTGATGGTGTTGTAAGAGCTTATAGAGATCTTACTTCCATGAGATAATTTTTCTAATTCGAATTTCGATTCGACTTATCTATTCCTAAAATACAATAAGACCATGCCTGAGTTATTGGGATGGTTTGCAGATGGGATGATTCTCTTCGGAGGATTTCTTTCGTTCTTGCTTGCAATCGGAGAATTCCCTTCCGACAGAAAACATAAATTTCAGATTTTACTTTCTCTTACTCTAATCTCATTAGGATTTATGCAACTTTCGGGTTCCTTGGTATTAAATCCGAATGCAGGTCGGGATTTAAATCTAAAACTTTGGAATCTTCCTCTTCTCTATCTTCCACCCGCTTTTGCTTTTTTATCTCTTCTCGCCTTCTTGGAAGAAGATTTTAGATATAAGTCGGCACATCTACTTTTCTTTGTTCCATTCTTACTTTGTTTAGGAATAGTTTTGTTTTTCAGATTGGGAGAATATCCGAACACCTCTTCCCAAATCCAATGGAGTATACAAAATCCGATTTCCGGAACTGGAGTCTTGTACTTAGGTGCAGGACTTTTTTCTTTAGGTTTTGTTTTTCCGATTTTAAAGATACTTACCCAAATCTCAGACCTGAAATTTAAGATCTTATTCGGAATTTTTGCGTTAGATTGTTTGACCGTTTCCATTTTTGGAATCGTCGGACTGATCTTCCATCCTATCTTTTTGAAACTTGCACTATTAACCGTGACTCTTGCAGTCTCGCTCGTATATTATATCCGTAGGAAATATTTCGATTTTCCGGAAACTATTCAATCCGATCTAGCAAAGGTAAAATATTCCAGGACCAGATTAGAAGGTATGGAAATCGATCCTATATTAGAAAAACTGAACTTTCTATTCGAATCCGAAAAAATCCATCGAAGAGAAGACCTGTCCTTATCGGAACTTGCCAAAGAACTATCCCTAACCACTCACCAATTTTCGGAACTAATCAATAATCGGATCGGAAAAGGATATTTTTCTTTGATCAATCACTATAGGATAGAAGACGCAAAACAACTTTTGTATGAAACGGATAAAACCGTTTTGGAAATCGCAATGACAGTTGGCTTTAATAACCGTTCTTCCTTTAATGAAGCCTTTTTAAAACTTACCCAAAAAACCCCGATTTCTTATAGAAAAATGTGTAAACCTTTATAACGCCGGACGACCGGTCCTCTGAAACTGTGTATCTTCTTCTCATCCCAAACGAGGAGAGGACAAAAAATGCAAACTCACTCTATTTCAGATCAAACCGGGTCACTTATAGGTTGGATCACTAAAATTTTTCTGGTTTTAAACTTGGCAGTGTATGCCGGTTTTACTGTCGCCTTCCTTCTATTTCCGGTTCCTTTGGCGAATACAATCGGATATACGATTCATTCAAGTGCAGCGCTTGCGGACTTCAGAGCGATGTATTCAGGGTTATGTTTCGGAGTTGGACTGATAGTATATTATGGTTTAATAAAACCAGAATTCAAAACCCAGGCCATTCTTCTTTCCGTTGCAAGTGCTGCAGGATTGTTTGTAGCAAGACTGTACACCCTGTTCTTGGACGGGCCAGGAAATGAATACATCTACTTAAGTATGGCTACTGAAATTGTTTCCGTATTCTTAGGTGTTTGGCTTTTAAGAAAAAATTAAGGCCGACGAAACTTCTCCGGAAATAAAAAAAGGCGGGTGCAAAACCCGCCTTCTCTTCTGAACGATCAGCTAATCTTAAGGTTTGATCTTCTTGATTAATTTCAGATCCGCTTTGCTGAATACTGCGATTTCAGTTTTCCCGGAACCTTCTTCTTTACCGGTAACGTAAATTTTCTCGCCGAAGAAAGTTACGTTTGAGTTCGGACTGATCTCTTCTTCAGTTCCGGCAGTTTTCTTTAAACCTTTGTCGTAACGGCTTAAATAATATTTTCCGTTTCTTTCTTCAAATGCGTAGATCTCTTCACCTTTGATGATCATTGGAGTTCGCCAGAATACTGAGTCTCCGGACCAAATTGCAGGTTTCAGTGTTTCTTGATCGATCAAGATAAGTTTGTGAGCTGCTGAGTGATCAGACTCGTAACCTACTACGAGGGCTTTTCCATCCACTACTTCGAAAGTACGTCCACAAATCTTGTTAAAGTCACCTTTAAAGATTGTATCATCTTTAGCCGGATCTAACGCATGAAGTTCGTTGCTATAATGTCCATCAGAAGTGTATTTTAAGGTTTTAAGGAATAGAATTTTCCCACCGACAACGTTCTTGTCGAATTCTTCTTTTTTCTTCTGTTCTTCTTTAACTGTTTCTAACTCTTTTTTAGTTTCTTTCAGTTCTTGTTTAATTTCTTCCTTGGACTTATTGTCGTCGGACTTAGCTTCGGACTTTTTTGAATCTCCGGAAGAAGAACTTTTGGAATCGGAAGAAGATGAAGAGGACTTAGAATCTGATTTACGAGATTCTTCTTTTTTAGCGATCTCTTTCTCTTTTTCCTTTAATTGTTGCTCTTCTTTTTTAGCCTTTTGTTGCTCTTGTTGTGCTTGTTTACGTTCTTCTTGTTTTTGAGTGATCTTTTGTTTGTTCTTAACAGGATCTTTATTCAGTTCCTGGATCTCTCTTTCTGCATCTCTTTCTTTGTTGGATGCATCTTCTTGTTTTTTTCTATTCTCTTCTTTTTTATCCTGGAGTTTACGTTTTTCTTCTTCTGCCTTCTCATTCTGAAGGTCGTTCATTTTTTTCTTATCGTCTTGACCTTCTTTCTTTTTATCTAGGTCCTTATTGACTTCTTTCTCCAGCTCATCCGTATCCAGATCCTTTCCGTCAGCTGAAAGAATATTGGTTACGATAGGAATAACGATCTGAGTTTTTCCAGGCCATTCCGTATAACGTCTGCCGATACCAATCTTGTCATTTTGTGCGTTTTTTACAACTTCGCTATTGTACTTCCGTTTAACATAGTCAGCACCTTTACGATGGATCGCATTATAATAAAGTATATAAGTTGCTAACGTATCAGAATTTGCTTCTGAATATCCGAAGTTTGCTTTCACATATCCGGAAAGAATCCTTTGGATGGAGTTAATATGTCCGTAGTCAGCGTCTTTGCCGATGCTGATCAGATCTGCTCCGAACTTTTTTTCCTTCTCATCTGGAAGAATACGGATCGCAGTGATCCCATCTGCAGAAGCTGCTGATTTAGGATCCTTCTTTAACGCTTCGGATAATCCGGCACCGGTTCTCGCGTTACTTCCTTTTGTCTCTTCATCCGCTCTTGCGGCAGATCTGTTGACGAAGTTCACTTTTCCGGAAGAACGAACTTCCTTTTCTCCAAGTTTAGGCCCCTCTTGGGCGAAGATCGGAAAGCTAAAACTTCCGAGGAAGATTAGAAATACGGCCAGTCGAATCCGTGACATTATGGAACTCCTTTGAAAAACGAATACCCCCAAACTTGGGAGAGACGAATGGCTATCTTATGATTCTAGATAGGACTCTGCCAAGGATTTTTCCATCCTTCTAGGAAATGGAAGTAGTAAGAAAGTTGCCTCCCAAGACCTGATTTTTACCCTAACCTCATGAGCAAATTTGAGCGCCGAATCTACAATTTTTGCGCAGGTCCTGCGATGTTACCTACTCCAGTCATGGAGAAGGCGGCTTCCGAGTTTCTGAACTACCGCGGGTCCGGTATGTCCATCATGGAAGATAGCCATAGAGGAAAACTTTTTGAAGAAGTCCTGGATACTTCCCTTTCCTTGCTCAGAGAATTATTATCTGTTCCGGAAAATTACGAAATTATGTTTCTTTCCGGAGGAGCTAGCCTCCACTTCTCCGCCCTACCCTTAAATCTTCTGAAAGAGGGAGAGTCCGCTGACTTTGCAGTCACAGGCATCTGGGCGAAGAAGGCTATGGAAGAAGCACTTAGATTCAGCCCTGTCAAAAAAATTTATGACGGAGAAGATCATAAATACACTGAGTCTCCTGAACTAAATGATTCCATGGTTAATCCTGGAGCAGCTTATGTATATATCACTTCTAATAATACTTTATTAGGAACTCGTTATGCAACGATCCCGAATATCACTAAGGCACCTTTGATTGCGGACATGACTTCTGAAATTCTTTCTAGAAAGATAGATGTAAGTAAGTTCGGTGCGATTTTTGCGGGAGCACAAAAAAATATCGGACCATCAGGCTTAAGCGTTCTGATCATTCGTAAAGATCTACTCGGACGTTCCGGCAGAACTATTCCTATATTGATGGATTATTCACTGACTGCAAAAAACAAATCCATGTATAATACTCCCCCTACTTACTCAATTTATATGGCCAAACTTGTATTTGAATGGTTAAAGGATCTAGGAGGAGTGGAGAAGATCGAAAAGATTAATGAGGAGAAGGCCAAAATCCTATACGATTATCTGGAAACCACTTCCTTCTATAATGCTCCAGTAAAACCGAATTCAAGATCAGTAATGAATGTTGTATTCACTATTCATGACAAAAATTTAGAATCTAAGTTTTTAGTAGGAGCAGAAGAAAGAGGACTTCACGGATTAGAAGGCCATAGATTGGTTGGAGGTTTAAGAGCTTCTATCTATAATTCTATGCCTAAAGAAGGTGTAGTTGCTCTAGTGGAATACATGAAGGAATTCGAGAAGAAGGCCTAAATCTTCTGGAAGAATAGAATGAAACACATTCTTCTGATCTTAACTCTTCTATGTGCGGGTATCACAAAAATATCCGCTTCTCCTTTATTTTTCCCTACAAAACTGAAAATAGGTCATTGTTTATCCCAAGGCCCCAGCAACAAAGAATTAAAGGAATTTTATTCTTCTAAACTTTCTCCGGAAGAAAGAACCAAGATCGCAGAAAATCTTGCCTTACAAGAAGCAAAATCCGCTTATCAAAGTTTAGAATGTATCCGTATGTCCGGATTAACTAAAGAAGAACAAGTTACTTTATTAGCTGACCATTCTCATCATAGGGAAACCAAAGAACTTATGTTTTCTTATTATGAAAACTTTTTGCTTTCAGATGAGAAGACTATCCGTCTATCCGCTTTTGAAGAGAAAAACCTACGTAACTTTTTAGAGGCCAAAAAAGAACTTTTAGCAAGATTACACCAGGCAGAGTTTCAATCCTTATCGGAGAAACTTCTACCCTTATCCACTTTCCAAAACACCTATATGGCCCTCTTCTTCCAACATTGGGAATTCTACCAGACTGCTCCCGATTTCTTGAAAGAAGGACTCTTCGATTAAGAAACTTTTCCTTATTTTCCAATCCTTGTTGTAAATTGCTTGAATCAGAGAATTCACGCAGGTACGGTACCTTTAGAACATGAAAAAAATTGGCATCGCTTCCGATCACGGTGGATTCGAACTAAAAGAATACCTTCGCAAAGAATTAGCGGACTCAATTGAGATCCTTGATTTCGGCACAAAGGATGAGTCCTCCGTAGATTACCCTTTAATAATCGCTGAGGCCTGCACAAAAGTACTTTCTAAAGAAGTAGATGGACTGATTGCACTTTGTGGAACAGGAATCGGAGCTTCTATCGCAGCCAATCGTCACAAAGGAATCAGAGCCGCTCTTTGCCATGACGAATTTACTGCGGAAATGTCCCGTCGTCATAACAATGCAAATGTATTGGTATTGGGCGGAAGAATTTTAGGCAAAGACCTTGCAGCACGTATCGTTCAAAAATGGCTAAATACTTCTTTCGAGGCAGGCCGTCATGAAAGAAGAGTGGGTCAGTTAGACACCATCGTTTAATAAACGGAAAAACACCTTTAAGAATGCGAAACAAGATCCTTTATCCGGTCTATCTCTTAGGTTTGCTCAGTCTTGTTTCCTTTTTCTCCGGCTCTATCTCTGCCGAATCTAATTCATTCTCCTTAAGCGCATTCGTTCTTAAATATGTCCGTTTAGGAAGTACCGAAAACGGCGCTCCTAAATTAGAATTAAGTCCCCGTGATCGTAAAGAAGGTTCAGATCTGTTTTTAGATTTTGAAGAAAAAGAAGCAGCTGACCTGAATGATAAGGCAGGCGGTTATAGAATATTAACTTCTTCTTATCTTCCTGATTCAGCTAAAGCACATTCCGGAAAAAGATCCGCGGGTTTTGTGGGTAAAAGATCCGGGATCAAAGTTTCGGGAAAAACAAAAGGAATTCTTACAAGCCCGGATATTAAAGAAGAATTTTATATCTCCTTCTTCTTATTGCCTGGAAACCTGGATAAGGAAGCTATCTTACTTTCCAAAGATCTATACACCAGAGGAAAAAAATTCGGTTGGGATCTCAGAATTAAAGATGAAATTCCGATATTAGAATTTCGTAATTTTTTTCAAAAAGCCGACAAAACACATCTATCTCTAAAGCTTGCGGGTAATTCCAGACTTTCCAGATCCGACTGGAATCATTTTATCATTCATTTCAAACCTGCTCAGAGAGAAGTCGTATTATATATCAACGGAAAAGAAACCGACAGATCTTCTGTTTCTTCTAAAGAACCGATCATTCGAATTGGTTTTCATCCGGAAGACAGCACTCCATTTAAGATTGGAGAAAGTTTTTATGGATGGTTAGATGATTTTCTGGTCTCCAAAGGAAGTCCCGATCCGGAAGTCTTATCCACTCAATACGATGGTCAAAAATATGATCCATCTTCCTTTACTGCGGACGCAAAATTCGGAACTGCAGTCTCTCCTGTTTATAAAACCAAATTTTCCAATTCTATCCCGGAAGCGGTATTATTAAAAGCGAATGTTCCTAAATCCTCGGTATTAGAATTATATTTCAGATCTTCTCCTAAAATTTTTTCCAAAACAGAAGAATATCCGGCCTGGAGATCGATTGATCTCAGAAAAATAGAAGAAGAATTCAAAGAAGATGATCCATATAGAGAAACGGAAGAAGAAAGTTCTACTAAAGGAAAATCTTCCAGTTATCGTATTCCATTAGATAAAGCCTGGGGAAACAAACTTTCTTATTTCAAATATTACCAAGTAAAGGTAAAATTTAAGACTGATTCAGGATCGAAGTCCAGCCCGGAATTAGAAGCATTAACATTTTCTTATAGAGAAACAATTCCTCCGGTCAGGCCTGCCGGTTTAAAAATAGTGAACTTTGACGATTATGATCCTGAAGCCCAGGGTCCTCGCGTTTGTTTAAGTTGGACCCAAAATCCGGAAAGGAATGTGCAACAAAAAGGCGGCTATGTAATCCACTACGGAGTCGGTCCGAATCGTATGGTCGGGATCTTAAAAGGTACTAGCAAAGAGCTGGCAAAAGGTAAGATGCCAGTTCTAACTACCAAGGGAAAATTCAAACATCCTATGAGCGAATATTTGGATCCGATCTTGGGTGATGATTCTACTTGCCCTAAACGTAACGATATGAGTGGTCCTAAACTTTGTCAGTGTATAGACAATCGACTCATTTCTTTAAACGCAGAAAAACCGGAAGAGAATGATGATGAGGACGAAAGTCCAAAACCCAAAAAGAAAAAACCAAAACCTCGTAAAGACCCTTACGATAAAAAACTTTTATTCTTCCAAAAGGGACTAACGTATTATTTCAAAGTTGCCGCTTATAATTCTGTTTACGACCCGGAAAATGGACCCGACCAACTCAGCCCTTTAAGCGACTCCGTCGAGGTCTACTTCCTGAGCGAGTAGTATCTTTACTATATTCTGTTCTTTCCATTTAGGATTCGTACACAAAATCCCATCCAAATCCGCCAAAGAAGCTGTAGCAATTTCCAACCATTCTTTCCATTCCAAGTTTTTAGAGGAAGAAAGTCGTATCGCAAGTGAGATCTCTTCTTTTCTGACAGGTAAAAAATCCAAGAACAGATTTTTAGATTGGGTCCAAATGATCTCTCTTGTTAAGGGATCGGATTCTTTTTCAAGGACAGAATCCAAACTAGGAAGAGCCAAAACGAAAATATGATTTTTTTTCGTAAGTGATTCGATCGCGTTCGACACGGAACGACGAGAAGAGGAATTTCCAAGTATTAATTCCTTAAAACAGTCCGAAGAAACTAATAATTTCAAACTTTCGCTTCCGGATAAATTTTGGATAATTCTCTCAAAGCTTCTAATCTTTGGTAAGAATCGGATTTAAAAATTTCGTTCCTAAAACAGGAGCGAAGCAATTCCGAAGCGGATAGGTCTCTTTTTTCCGCCTCTGTTCTTAATAATTCGAATTCTTCCTCTGTGAGGAGCATTTGAAATCTTCTTTCGACACGGGCCATTACTCCTCTTCTTTCAGTTCCTTTTCGTTTTTCAAGTAGGTTCCGTAATAAATTTGAGAATCTAGGATCTGCCCCAAGTTTTCGTAAATAGCCGCTATATTATAATTTGCCTGATTCAGACGAAAATCATGCTTAAAAGACTTTTTAAATAGCTGAATGGCCCGATCTTCTCTGCCAGCATACCACTCCGACATTGCCCATAAAAAGGTCCACTTTCCCAAATCTGGATCTCTTGGGCTTACCTTTCCTAAATAACCGACATTTTCTTCGAAAAGACTCGCAGCTCGGAGGTAATTGTCTCTGATTTTTCGGACCTTCTCCATTCTAGAAAATACATCTTCTGAATGACCCGGCAATTCCAAGTCAGCTCTCCAAAAAAGTGCTCGAGCCAGATAGAGTTTATAGATCAACTCGTTCGGATTTTTTTTAACATATTCTTCTAAGAAGGGAAGACTCTCCACTTCTTTTCCGCTTTGGTGAAGAAGTAAAACTTTTTGTTTTGCTGCCTTATTCCATTCCCTTCTATTTTCTTCTTGAGGATAAGAAGAAGATAAACTTGCACAAAACAAAATGATACAACAGAGAATGCGCATGTTAGATTAGATCTTAACCGAAAGGAAAATATCAAATATAAGTGTATAAGTTTTTTCCGTTTTCCGGATAAGGTAATGGAGTGATCTTATACTCTTTGCCTATAGAATCCAAGATCATTTTTAATTCGGATTCTCTTTCTTCTCTGGATAAAACAAAAATTTCCGAAGGTGAAACTCCAAATCCGTAATCTTCCGATCCGAGTCTAGGTTGGATCTCCTCCAGAACATCCTTTCTCCATTTGTCTATGGAAGAATACTCCAAGTCACCCGTACATTTGATCTTGTATAAATTACATCTGCTTCTTTCACCATGTGTTGCCCAACGAAGAAGTAAGAATTGAATTTGAACCAAATCCCTTTTGTCCTGGATGGCATGAGAAGCCTGTTCTATCTCTAATTGTAAAAATGCATCTTCTACTGGTTCTATAGAATTTTCTACATTTTCCCTTATTTGCTCCGCCAAATCATTATTAGGTGGGTCCGGGAACATCAGAAAGAACCTAAAATCTAGACCGGATCTAAAAAGTGGGAAGGAAACTATCCTCATCACTCCATCCAAATCCGCAGAATCGAATTTTTTACGGAAGAAATGATCGTTACGTCGTTCTTCCGTAACGTCTATGATAGAAACATCTCCTACTTCTTTTCCTAAGAATTGATCCCCATATAAGAAGATCATGTTCTGACGGCTATAAGGTTGTAAACCGTAGGATACCACAGGAAGATAAGCGCCTCTTCTTCTATCATAAAAATGAATACTAAAAGATTTTAAGTGAAGAGAAGAAAAAATTGTAAGATAATATTTTAATAATGAAGATATAGGAGTATCCAAACCTTGGTGGATCTCATCTAAAACTTCTAGGATCTTTCTTTTTTCACGGATAGGCTGTTTATCCAACCAACCTCTGAATTTTTCAGAAAGAGGAAGTTCTTCATTTGGATCTGTTTTGCGAATTCCCCACCATGCTCTTGCCCATAGGAAAAATCTGGATTTATGTTGAGGAGCAAGCCCTCTCGCAGCCTTAAGTCCGATCTCAGCGAGTCCCGTGACTCTAAGCGCTTTCGCCAAAAGACCTGAATCCTTAGGACGATCTAAAATTTGGATCTCAGGGATTTCAGGCGAAGTAGATTTTACCTTCTCCACAAGCCTTGCCAGTTCATCCGTAAAGATAGAATCTCTTTTTTTCTGTAGAGCTTCCGGCATTTCTACTACGGATACGGTAGAAGGAGCAGATGTTACTTCTCTTTCTACATGAATTGGCTCCTTCTTCTCTCTTAAAAACTTCGGAGTTAAGAATGAATCTCCAGGAAGATCAAAAGGTAGAACATAAAATGTGCCACTTGCATTCGGTTTAGTTTCTAAAACAGGAGGAACGGTTACAATCTCAGGAATATCGGTTAATTCTGGCAATTTTGCCGCTTCTACCTGTTTAAAATTACTTTCTTCTATTCGCTGAGAAAGAGTTTGGATGAGTTTGGACACATCCGATTTTGCATAGGCAGAAGTGGATTTATTCTTTCTAACAAGTAAAATGCACGCATCCAGTAAAAACAATAATCCGAAAAATACAGGGAACAATATTAAGAAAATATTACGTTCAAAAGGAACTAAAAGCAAGATCCCTTGGATAAAACCTATTTTTTCTTCCGGATAGAATGCGTAATAAGCTCTGTATAATTTATCTCCTAACCGGATCTCTTTGAAGTCATTTCCTCCATCCTTCATGGATTTCAAAACTTCTTCTGAAATTTTTCGCGGATCGGTCTTGTCCCCTTTTTCTTCCCAATCTTGGAAGATCCCAAGTCTTGGCTCGGGAACAAAATATTCTATCTTATCGTCCAAGGAAATTTTGAATTTTTCCTTATCCAACACTGCAAGAACCGCTACTGATTTCGAATATAATGGAACGAATAATACAGGCTCATTCTCTAAGGAAAGAAAGCGACTAGTCTTTCCTTCCCAAGCTTGGGACAATAGATATCTTTCTTTATCTCCGGAAAATTCGAGGTTCGGAGTATTTTTCACATTCGGATCCCAGAATAAGAAGTTTCTAACTGGAAGGAATAGATTATTTGTATCCAATTCTTCCGGATCTGATTCACGGATCTTTTTTTCTAACTCTAGGATCTCTTTATTAAACGAGGAAAATACCGACTCCAATCTGGATTTATAAAAAATTCCAGAAGGAAAATACGGTTCTAAAAGAAGTACTGAAACGGAAAATATAAAAGATAAAGCGAGTATAAGTCTGAATTTAAAGCCGATCATTTTGTCTTTTCCCTAAATTGTCCGAGTAAACGAATCAGCTCGGTTTTCATTTGGACCACTTCTTCTCTCTCTGAAAAACGGTGCTCCATTCGGATCGTGAATAAAATTCTAGAAGCGAGTATTCCACAAATCAAAGCGATTAACGAAATCCCAAAAGCACTTAAGATCAATAATAACTCTTCCGCTCTTGTTTTTCTAGGCTGTGATAGATAAATTTCTAGATCATTAGCGATTATTTTTTCCCAAACGGGACGAACTAGAATTTTTTGGGACTTGGAATTTTTATCTAGCAACGCATGTATCATTACCTTGGATTCTTCCGAATTCAAAACTTCAGCATCCGGAAGTAATGTACTGTCCGGATTCAAATTGGTTTCTAAAAGTTCTGAATCTTCTTCCTTCTTCTTATATACCCAATATAAGATCCCTTCCGAAAAATCCCGAGGTAAAAATGATTTTTTAGAATCACTTGCTTCGTGAACGATCCTATCTCCGTCTTCCTTTAAGATCTGAAAATATAGATCTCCGGAAGAATTTCTGTATAATAAAAATCCATCCGTATCTTCTATCCAACTCGCTTTAGATACCTGCATTCCGAGTAGCCTAAGCCCTTTATGAAACCCAGGTCCCTTTGGATCGGAAGAATACATTGTCCTGTAATTATAATCATAAATTCGAATTTGTTTCAATTTGATAGAAGAGGTGAAATGTTTTCCTAAAACTTCTGCCTCCTTGTCGGTTTCAGGTTTAGGAAACTCTCTCATCAAATATTCAAATCTATAGCCCAGATCATAGTACTTGTTTTGAAATCTTTCTAGGATAGAGTCTAGGAAAGATTCCTTTTTCAGTTTAGGGTACAAACTAAGAATTTGGACAGGAGAGAAGAAAACCGCATCCTTCCAAGCTCCCGGAAAAAAAGGGATGGAAATCAATACGATACATAGCAGTATCAGAGTTAGAATTCGAGATCTTTTGCTATGTTTGCGCGGGTTCACCTTTCTAGTATCGGCGATTCCATTATAAAGAATCAGTCTAATTCAATAGGATAATCGATACTTCTCGGACCAATAAAATGATATTTTATGTTTTTATAGACGGGATAGGCTTTGGGGAAAACGATCCGGATAAAAATCCGTTTTCTAAGTATTCAAAGGGGATTTTTCTACCTTTGGGCGGCAAATCGATCCCGTTAGATTCTCCTTCCCGCCTACAAGAACTCACGTATCTCAAAACGGACGCGAGTATGGGAATCAAGGGACTTCCCCAAAGTGCTACCGGGCAGACCTCTCTTTGGACTGGGATCAATGCTTGTCAGGTCCTAAACCGCCACATGAGCGGATTTCCTACATTCACCTTAAAACGTATTATCGCTAAGTATTCTATCATTCGAATCCTAGAAGAGAACGGATTTAAAGCTGATCTATTGAACTGTTATACCCCTGGATTTGCGGAACATATAAAAAAAAATCCACGACATGTATCCGCTTCTACTCTCATCCAAATGGCTGCGGACAAACCTTTAAAAGATATGGATGATCTGAGAGATGGTAAGGGACTTTATATGGATATCAGCCGCGACTTTCTTAGAAAGTTCGGAAGAGATTTTATAGATAAAGATGATCCGGTTTTAGAGATTCAAGATCCGTACAAAACCGGGAAAGACATCATTCCTGCAATGAAGGGCCATACATTATGCATCTATGAATACTTTATCACGGATAAGGTAGGTCATAAGATGAATTGGAAAGGTGCCGAAAAATGTATCTCCGACTTGGAGAACTTTTTACTCGGAGTTTTGGATGCAATGGATCCGGAACAAGACCAACTCATCATAACATCCGACCACGGAAACCTAGAAGATCTGACTGTGGATGTTCATACCGTAAACCCGGTACCAACCATTCTATACGGTAAATACACGGATCAAATGAAAGACAAGATCCACGCTTTGAAAGATATCCCACACGCAATTTACGATTGTTTAGGGATACAGATCCAAATGTCTGAACAGGAATTTGTTCAGACTTCTTCTAATTAAGATATTTTAATATTTCCAGTCGTCGTCTTGGCGATCATCGTCGGAAGGTTTCGCTTTTCCGCCACCTTCTCCGTCCTTGTATCTAAGATCGTCTTCGATCTGATCCAAAGCTTCCTTTTTCCAAGTAGCGGATTTTTTACCTACAGGACTGTCTGGATTTCGATCAGCAGATTCTTGGAAAACCGCGGCGGCTTTCTCATACTTTCCACCTCTGAAATAGATAGTTCCCTTTCTAAACATAGCAGCCTGATCCATAGTTCCATCTGAGTTCTCTAACATTTTGTTCAGATATTGGATTGCTTGTTCTGATTTTCCAAGAGCATCGTAACTTTCTGCAATATAATACCAAGCTTGTTCCCTTGCTCTTTCGCTGACGCCTATATCCAAAGCTTTTTTCAAAGTTTCGATCGCCGAGTAATATTCCTTACGTACGTATAATTCTCTTCCTTTCTCCAAGAGTCCGGAGCGGAATTCCTTATCCACAGCGACTTTGTCTGGATCGAAGTAAGCATCCGATTGAACGTAATCTTCATACACATCGTAAGCGGACCAGTCTTTGCCCATTCTGCGCAAAGATTTTCCCCATCTTACTCTAGCTTTTACGTTTTCAGGATCTTCTTGTAATGCCAATACGTAGTTCTTTCTAGACTGATCGTAATTGCCTTTTTTCATGTAGTAATCGGCAATAGCGGATAACGCATTAGATCTGAGTTTATTATCACCGGAAGTTCTAAGAACTTCCTCTAAATGCCCTTTTCCTTCTTCGTCTCTATTTAATAAAAGAAGAAGGTTCCCGAGGCCATAAGCGACCTTAGCTTTTTCTTCACGAGCTAAACCTTCTTTCTGATTCAGCTCTCTGAAAATACCAAGGGCTCTCATCTTATCTCCGGTTTTATCCAGAGCAGTTGCCAGATCGTATTGGATCCGGAAAGAAAGATCAGAACCCACATCCTTGGAGGATAGTTCCGCAAAAATATCCAGAGCCTTTTCTGAGGATTTAGGATTGGAATGTTTTAGGAATTCCTCCCCTTCCCTAACTTTTTCGATGATCCCTTTATTTGTGGAATCCGTATCTTGGATCACCGCAGTATAAATCCCTGTAAGAAGACCTGCACATACGAATAAAAATCCAGTAACTAAAATGATGGAACGGTTCATCTTCTTCCTCCGCCGATCCGGGCCAGACATTGTTTGGTCCAGAACTCGGTTCGTTCCGGATTATAGTTCTTTGTATCTTTTTGTACGAAGAACTTTAGAGCTTTATTATATTCACCCTTTTTATAAAAAGACATTCCAAGGAAAAACTTAGCCTTTCCTCTTATATCAATATCATTCGAACCCGCATAAGGAGCCAATTGTTTAACCGCTTCTCCGTATTCGTTTTTCCAATACGTTGCTCTCAGAACCCGATCGACCTCTTCATCACTAGGTTCTTCTTGCTCAACGATTAAAGGTTGTTTTTCATTATTCTGAACATTTTGGTTGTTCTGATTATCCTGAGGACCTTGCTCTTCTTCTTTTGGCTCGTTTTTATTAGGCTTATCGTTTTCAGCAGTTTGTGTATTATCTGCAGCACCTGGACCACCAATCGCAACATAAGATTGATCTTGGGTCAAAGTGAAATCTTCTATATCCCCTCGTTTTACCGTAATACCAAAATACATGGTTCCGGAATACGGCTTCATCTTAACCATAACGTTAGTATCCGGATGAGAAACTTCCCCCAGCTTTCTAACATTACCACCAAGAAAAGTAGAAACTCCGCCTGACAAAGGTTTGCCGGCTTGGTAGATGGAGTAGACAGTATTTTCGTCTGCGCGATCAGGAGATTTCCAATCTAAACGAACTCCTCCATCAACGACATTCGCCTTTAGATCCTTCACGTGCATTTCGTCGTACGCGAATTGAGGATTGGTAACTACATCATCTTCTTTAGGAGGTTTTCTTTTATCTTGATCGTAAACATAAAACTGACGAATGAAAGATTGGTTCTGAACTAAAGGTAAAACTTCTTTCAAACCTTGTTTTACCGAAACACCATAATAAAGAGTTTGAGACTTGGTCAGATCCTGATCTAAGAAAGTATTTTCCGGATGAGAAACTTCCGCTAACTTCTCCGCTTTTCTCATCAGTGTCATACTGGACATCGGTTCCGCGGATTTATAAATAGTATAGATAGTCTCACCTTGGATCCCTTTCGGATAAGGTTCCCAAGAAACACGTAAGAATTGACCTTCTCTTTTTACGGATATATCAGTAACTCTAGCGTTATCCGAAAGATACTTCTGCTCTTCGGGAGGAGGTTGATTTGTATTTGTAGAAGGAGGATAATTATTCTGTGTATTAGATGGAGGATGATTATTTGTCTGAGGCGGCGGATTATTTTCGATCACGATCGGGATCGTAGTATAGTTACGATTCGCTACTAATCTTGCATCCTTTTTCCTTACATGATTTGCTAATACAACTGCGTAATAATAAGTTCCAGGTTTCAGGTTATAATCGTAGATCTGATTCACTCCATTAGCAACACCGCTCGGGAATTTTCCTAAAGAATCAGAGATATAACATTTTTCAGGGTTATCAATAATGGAAGAAGATCGAGCAACTATGATCTCACCTGTCTCTCTAGGAGCTTCCCAAGAGATACGAACGGATCTACCGTCTTTAAGGACTTCTACATTGATAGAATTTGCGACACTTGCATTGTCATTGTCCAGACGAAAGGTATCCTGGGCATAGATAGAATTTCCCAATGCCATCAGGAAGAATATAGATAGGATCCGGAGTCGAATTTTCATCTGGAAATAAGGTTCCGAACTAGATTATCGGTTGCTACAACGCAAATTTTTACTTCGGTTTTTAGGAGAATGTGGGGAAAATAATATAAAATGCACAAGATATGGAAACTTCTCCTTTCGGTTTGATCTTGACTAATCGGCGCATTCATAAGACATAATACGACTTCCGGCATATAAATGATCGATATAGAATATTATTACGACCCAGAATATCAGAATTTTCTCCTTTCTAGCAAGAGACGTGAGCTTACTCCTCCGGAAACCGTTTTGAAACATTTTTCCCTGAAGGATGTGCAGAATATCGTGGATTTCGGAATGGGCTTGGGTTTCTGGACGGAAACTCTTCTAAAATCGATCCATAAAGAGGGATGGGTTTGGGGCGCAGAATGTAATCAAGACTTCTTGGACGAAGTATTACATTGGAAAAATAGGGAAGATATCCAAAGATTTACTCCATTTTATATGGAAAAGGCGGATCGCCCTTTATTGCCGGAATGGATCCCTGTCCCTGAAATCGTCTTCGCTTCTTTAGTACTTTCTACTTTTGCAGATCCAGGCCAAGCAATGGACGGTTTAGTTCGTTCCATGAAGAAGGGTGGTAAATTGATCGTTTTAGATTGGGTCAAAAACGAATACCCTGTCGGTCCTAGGATCAATGATAAGATCTCCTTAGATAAGATGAAATTCTTAGCAGAGCAATATAAATTAGAAATAGTTAAAACTGTTCGTATTAGTGAAAACGTATACGGTTTAGAGATCCAATCCGGACCTGAATTCGAATATGGTTATTATGATCTAAGAGAAGAAGAAACTTATTCTGAAGAATTGATCAGGTCTTAAAGAAGCGATTTTAAGAGATATCCCTTAAAATCGCTCATATTCTTTATTTTAAATTATAAATTCCGTCTTTAGCAGCTTCTTCTAATACTGAATAAGTAGTAGTTTTGAAGCCCGCTGGAATTTCCGAAGCAGGAGATTTAAACGGAAGCGCAAAAATAAGTAAAAGTTGGATCCAAGTATTGTAGGTAACATTTCTAATGTACTGTTTTACTACTTTATCCTTTTTATCTTTAAAGGTATAAGTAATCGTAAAATCATCTTTTGCCCAAGCAGGTAAAATGGTTAAAGTTAAACCACTAATAAAAGCAAGAGCTTGTCCTCCGCCACCGCCTTGGTCAACACCTTCAATCTGTAATTTCAAGTCAGAAGGTTGTAACGCAGTTGTGGTACCCTTAAAGTAGCCTGATTCCGAAATATGCTTTTCAAACTCTTTCTGCATTGCCTCAAGAGCGTTAGCATTTACCTCAAGTGATTCCCCACCTGGAGAAAAGGACTTCTGTGTATAAGTTACTGAAATAGTTTTATTAGAAACTTTTTCAGGCTTTTGGTAAGTCGGGCCTTGAAACCCTTCTGGGTAACTTGTAAAAGTAGCACAATTGAACAGTCCGATTACTGCACAAGTTGCTATAATTAACTCAATTTTTTTCATGTATTCTGTCTCCATTAGAATGTTTTAATATGAATCGATGGGCATTATAGTATGAGTCGATCAACGAGGACAAAACCTCAGTCCTGTCTTCGATCCCGCTCGGGAACAGATAATATTTGCTATAAAAATTCACATCACGAGTATTGAATAATTTTTTAACATTTCTAAAAAGAACCTTATTGTTAGGGTTTTTAACGGTTAAATCACAATCATAAGCAGCCGAATCCGTAGCAATCGCACCTCCAGCCCATATATAAATTGTGAAAGTCAAGATCGCTAAAGGGAAATATGCAGGATGAGGTTTTCTAATTTCCTCGAAGTTAGAACAGGCAATACTAAAAATTTTATAATTCTTATCAGAAGGTTCTTTGAAATTAATATAAGATACCTTTTGAAAGTAATTAGCTTTTCGAGCATATTCTATAACCGCGAGGGTTAAATTATCTTCCTTAGTTTGTACTGAATTAATCCCGGAAGGTAGACTTACTCTTTCTATAAAAATTGCCAAAGGAAGAGCTTGTTTCTGATCCGGCGGATCATTCAAAGAAACCTGAACTGGGATAGTAATACAGGAAACCAGCGTTAGAAAGAAAAGGAATGCTAAGAATTTTAATTTCATCCGAATAAAAACCCAACTCATTTAGGGGATAGAGACCTGCCCGAAAAAGGCAAACTAACGTTTGAGAATTGTTTTTATACCGGACTGCTAAGGCAATAAAAATTCCCAATTATCGGGAATTTTGACACATTATAAATATAAATTTTAGAATTTTATAAAATCGAAATGTATTTTATAAAAATCAACCGATTGCAGCTAAGATCCGAGCAGAGACCTTACCTTCTTTATCGGTAGCATCGGGGATATACTCTCCGATCTCTACGGTCAAAAATTGTCCTGGGCTTAAACTTTTTAGGTCGCTTTCAGGAATAACCGCTTTTAGATAATTATCAGTAACTGCAATTCCGCCTCTTTCCAAAACAGCTTCCCTCTTTTTAGAGAATTGGCTTTCTGCATATTTGCGATGCAACCTTTGGGAGAGATCCATAAGAGAATGAACTCTTTCTTTTTTAGTTTCCTTAGAAACTGTTTCAGGGAACTGCTCCGCAGAAGTGTTTTTCCTAACGGAGAAAGGAAACGCATGTATTTTAGAAAAACCTAATTCTTCCAGGATAGAAGAAGAATCTTGAAAATCTTGTTCCGTCTCGCCAGGAAAACCTACGATCACGTCCGTTCCCAAGAATAGATCCGGTATTTTAGATTTAGCAAGTTCTATCCTTTTACGGAAAGTTTCAGGATTATAACTGCGTTTCATCCTTTTTAGGATCTCTTTACTTCCACTTTGTAATGGAACATGTAAAAATGGAGTAAATCTAGGATGAGTAAGAAGTTCTGTGAGTTCCACACCTACATCAGGCGGTTCGATGGAAGAAAGTCTAAGTCTGGAATATTCCAACTTATTTAAAATGGCTTCGAGCATTTTAGGAAATGCTTTTCTGCCTTCACCATCTCTATACCATCCCAAGTTTACACCTGTAAGTATAATCTCCCCTACTCCATTGTCCTGTAAGAAGGAAACCTGATCTAACACATCTTTCCAATTTCTGGAAACACCCTTACCTCTTGCTTGAGGAATTTTACAATAAGAACATTGGCGATCGCAACCGTCTTGGATCTTCAGATAAGCCCTGGTATGTCCATTCGGTAGAACATCAGAATATGCAAATCTATCCGAAACTGTTTGGATATGAGAATAATCCGCGCCTTCTCTTTCTAGGATCAACCTAGGAAGATCAGATTTGTTTTCATTACCGATCACACCTGCGATACCAGGGATCGATTCTATAGATTCTTTATCGGTTTGCGCGTAACATCCGGTTACCCAAACTTGAGCCCCGGGATATCTTTTGATCGCGTTTCGAATAATATTACGATTTCTTGAATCTGCCTTGTTGGTGACAGTACAGGTATTAACTACGACCACATCCGGGACATCTTCTCCAGCGGCCACAGAATATCCATGTTTACTCAAAGAAGAGAATAAACCGTCCGACTCAAAAAAATTGAGCCTACAACCTAAGGTATGAAATAGTACCTTTTTTTCACCCGGCGGAAAGGGCATTGATCCTTGCCTCTATTCTTCTGATATTACCTTTTATTTTTTCGTCATCAGGTTTTAACTTAAGTGCGGATTCCAATTGTTCTTTAGCATTTCTTAATTGTTCGAGGGCCTTCTTAATATTCCCTCTTTTTGCTTCTTGGTTTCCTACTTTTTCGTAAACTAATCCTAGATTATTCAATACATTCGGATTATTAGGAACTAAGGATTGAGCCCATTTCAAACTGACTTCCGCTTTTTCAGCACTTCCTAAATAAAAGTAAACCTGAGCTTCTAAAACTAAAGGACGGTAATCGTTTCCGTCTTCCGCTTTTAGTTTTTCTATGATATATAACGCTTCTCTAGCTTTATTATTATATAATAGAGCGGTAGCGTATAATAATCTTACTTCTCTATTTTTAGGATTAATTTGATAAGAATTGTAGATGATCTCCAATGCGTCGGAATTCCTACCCGCTTGGATCAAATATCTGGCAAAATCCACACTTACAGCGGGATCCCCAGGTTTTAATTTTAATGCTTCGGACCAATGAGTAGCAGCGGATTTATTTCTTCCTGCATTATAATGACAGAAGGCCGCTAAATAATGAGTATCGTAAGATCTTTTTCCTTGTTCGTGAAGCACACGAATGATCTCTAAAGCTTTTTCTGAATTTCCTTTTTGGAATTCTGCTAATGCTGTTTGATAATCCGGTTCGCTCTGAGCGAAACTATTCCCCGCGGAAAAAACAAATAGTATCAGTGTAAGTAGGAGTATTTTTCCTTTGTGCATCTTTTGGTCACTTTTTATTGGCGGGAAAAATTTTAGGTGGGGACCCCCATTGATTTTGTATTTAGACAATCAATTAAGGAATGAAATGGCTCCACCGGGTCGATGAAAACGATTATACTCGGATATCGTATAGAAAGGAAATGTTCTATTCTTTCCTCAGATACGATCTGGAAATCCCCGGTTTCCAAAACAGGCAAACCGTCCAAGTTTCTGTAGATCTCGTATTCCTCTTGGTCAAGGAAATCAGTCAACAGCATATAACCGGATCCGAAGTAGACCCCGCCTTGGAAGTAGTATTTGTAGAGGACGCGTACCTCGGGAAGAAATAAATCAGGCTGGAAAACACATAGGGAAATTTTTTCGATCCCTGCTACGGTTCTGATCTTACGTAAATGGAACCATACCTTACGGACCAGAAGGTAAAGGAGCACAAATATAATGGGAATCAGGTACGGCATAGACCCTCTCCAATAAAGTCTCCCTTTTTAGATCAAAAGCCCCCTTTCCGTTTCCTTCAGGGGGCAAAAATCTTTTACACTAGCGCAGGTTCTTCGGAACGCTCCGGATTATTCGGAGAACTTCCTCCGTCTGAACCTTGATCTGCAGGTTTATAATCTGTCCAAGCCTCTTCTAAGAAATCCAGTTTACCCTCTTTGAAAGCAACTGTGATCTTGGTAGGCTCTTTGTAAGCGCCTTTCAAGGTTTGAACAGCCATATAATCTTCTAACTCGCGTTGGAATACTCTGCGTAATGGACGTGCTCCGAACTTCTCGTCGTAACCGATATCCATGAAGTGATCCTTCGCTTCTTGAGTAAGGTCGATCTTGATCTTCTTATCCAATAATCTCTTATTGGTGTCGCGGATCATGATATCCATAATCGCCATAAGCTCTTCTTTTCTGAGAGGTTTGAAGTAAACAACCTCATCCACCCTGTTTAAGAACTCTGGGTTGAAATGTTTTTTCAACTGCTCGCGAGCTTGGTCTGACTTGTATTTATCCTCTTCTCCGGAACGGTCCTCGAATCCGAGCCTTACACTGCTCGAAATTTCTTTGGCTCCAATATTCGAAGTCATGATGATAATCGCGTCTCTGAAGTTTACCTTGCGACCTTTAGTGTCTGTCAGGTTTCCCTCTTCCATTACTTGGAGAAGAACATTGAATATATCATGGTGAGCTTTTTCGATCTCATCCAATAGAATGATTGAATACGGTTTTTTACGAACAAACTCAGTCAATTGTCCGCCATCATCGTAACCAACATAACCTGGAGGAGCACCGATCAATCTGCTGACTGCATGTGGTTCCATATACTCGGACATGTCCACACGAAGCATCGCGTCTTGGTCTCCGAATAAGAACTCAGCCAAGGCTTTAGCAAGCTCGGTTTTACCCACACCAGTAGGCCCTAAGAAAATGAAGGATCCAGTAGGTCTGCGCTCTGCTTTAAATCCTGTGCGTGCTCTACGAACGGATTTTGCGATTTTTTGGATCGCTTCGTCCTGCCCGACAACTCTTAGTTTAAGTTCTTCTTCCAAACGAAGTAGTCTAGAGGATTCGTTCTCTTCCATTCTTTGTAATGGAATTCCGGTCCACTGAGAAACCACTGAAAGAATATCGTCTTCGTCGATAGAAACCGCAAAATCATCCAGTTTCTCCTGCCAAGATCTGATCTTTTCTTCCAGAACTTGTTTCTTACGATTTACTTCGTCGCGAACTCCAGCAGCTTTTTCATACTCTTGAGAACGAACTAGATCCTCTTTCTTTTGAGAAAGTGATTTGATCTCTTCTTCCAAGTCCTTTACTGCTTGAGGGCGAGCACAGTTTGCAAGTCTTGCTTTTGCGCCCGCTTCGTCGATGATGTCGATCGCCTTGTCAGGTAGATATCTATCATTGATATATCTATGTGATAACTTAACTGATTGTTCCAAAGCACGATCCGAATAACGCACCTTGTGGTGAGCTTCGTATGCTTTTTTGAGTCCAGTAAGGATTTGGATAGCATCGTCTACGGAAGGTTCCGCAACTTTTACTACTTGGAACCTTCTTTCCAACGCAGAATCACGCTCGATATACTTGCGATATTCTGTGCTGGTAGTAGCTCCAATACATTGCAATTCTCCCCTTGCAAGTGCAGGTTTCAGGATATTTGCGGCATCTACCGCTCCTTCTGCAGCACCTGCTCCGATCAGAGTATGCAACTCGTCGATAAAGATGATGATATTATTAGAAGAAGAAATTTCTTTCATGATCTTCTTCAATCTTTCTTCGAATTCTCCGCGATACTTGGTTCCTGCGATCAGGCTTGCTAGATCCAGGGAAAGTACACGTTTTTCGAATAGAAGATCCGGAACATTCTTCTCTACGATCGCAAGTGCGAGACCCTCTACGATGGCTGTTTTACCTACTCCGGACTCTCCAACTAATACTGGATTGTTCTTGGTCTTACGAGAAAGGATTTGGATCACCCTTTGGATCTCGTTAGATCTACCAACAACTGGATCCAGTTTTTTATCTCTGGCTAGTTGAGTAAGATCTCTCGCGAACTCATCCAAGATTGGAGTTTTAGTTTTTTCAGCGCGAGGAGTTCCAGGTTGAGCAGTTGGCTGGCTGGATACTCCGACTGTGCTTGTAGGAGGAGCGCCTAATAGACGTAAGATCTCTCCTTTGATAACATTATAATTCACGCTAAAGGAGTATAACGCTCCGCCTGCGATATTATTATTATCCCGCAATAATGCTAGAAGAATATGTTCAGTTCCAACATAATTGTGTTTAAGACGTTTGGCTTCTTCCTTGGAGAGTTCGATAATTTTTTGGTATCGATCCTGTCCTTGGGCCATGTCCATCAACAATGTGCCGGAGTTCTCCCTGGTCCTGCGCTCTACTTCTTTACGAAGTTCGTTCAGGTTAATGTTCAGGTTATTCAGTATTTTTATCGCGACTGAATCTTCTTCCTTTAACAATCCTAATAAGATATGTTCAGGGCCGATAAATTCACTACCAAGACGTTTTGCTTCGTCTTGCGCGATCTCGTTGATTACTCGTTTTGCTCTTTTAGTAAATTCCAACATAATTGCACGCCCTTCCTGATGGGTTCTGTAGGTTAGACTGTATTCGCATCCAATTTCCAACTGGGAGCCGGAATCTCCCTTAAAGAATATATCGGACTAGTTAACCAAAAAGGATTACGGGGCAAATGAGGCTTTTGTCCCTTCTTTTCCGCTTATTACCAGTAAGGCTAAATACGAAACCAAATTGAAAAAGGAATTTTTTCTATTTGGGCCGAAATTTTTTCGGAAAAAGACCAATCTACCCTTCAATTCTTCCCGATAGAAGCCCCAGTCTGTAGGCAGCCTGAAATCCCTTAACTCTCCCGAGTCCGCAAGTCTTGCCGGTATGGAAACAGAAAGTTTGTCTCCAAAACCGGAGTTAGTAGGACAGGAATTGATGAATCCGATCCCTTTTTGAAAATCAAACTTGTCTTCCGCCTCGAATTTCGTTAAAAAATCGGATTTTAGGACAGAGTTTAACTCAAGTAGAGAATCAGTCACATATTCCCAACGAATATGATCCTCGTCTCCCATCACTAATGTCCCCGAATTCCAGGGAATTCTTTGTTTTAATTCTAGGATCGGATGTTTTTTTCCCGAATTTAGATCTTCGGTTTGGGAATCATTCTCTTCTAAAAACAAATTTAGGAACTGGTCCGTCATTTCGGTGCGTTTGGAATAAGTAGAATGTTTCGGATTTCTAGCGATGCGGAACCTATAGGTGAAAGGCAAGCTATGGGAATCTATATAGTACAAACCTTCTTCCCAGTTTGTTTTTCTGAATTTTTCCCAAGTGTCAATTGCAGGGAAATGAGAAGGAGGTTCCCAATCGGAAGCAGCCTGGATTGGAATAAACTTGGTATATTCTTCGCCTAAAAATTGGATGCAATGAGCACATCCTATCTTTCCCCGATTTTTCCAGTCGAGAAGGGATAAGCCGCAATAAATACAGCTATCCATAGATATTTATACCGTTTGTGGGACCACTGCGGGTTTGAGTTTTCCTTGGAAGATCTGGTTTCTTTTATGAGCGAGCGCTGCCAATTCCATATCGTGGGTCACTAGTATTAGACTGAATCTTAGATCCTTTTGCAGTTCTTGGATCAAGTTCATTAGATTCCTGGAATTTTCTCTGTCCAGGTTCCCTGTAGGTTCGTCTGCAAGTATGAGTTTTTTTCCGGCAACTAAGGCTCTTGCCACACCTACTCTTGCACTTTCTCCTCCGGACAATTGAGAAGGATGAGAATGTATCCTTTCTTTCAGTCCCACTTTTTCCAACATGGAGATAGCTTCCTTCTCCGCTTTATAGGTAGAATAACCTTTGATTAAAAGTGGAATGCTCACATTCTCCAGAGCGGAAAAATCCGGAAGAAGAAGATGGTGCTGAAAGATGAATGCGATTTTTTCTGCGCGGAAATTTTCTTTTCCTTTCTCATCCAGATTGTTTAGATTGATTCCGCAAATTTCAACTTCACCTGAATCGAAACTATCCATTGCGCCTAGAATATTGAGAAGAGTGGATTTTCCGATCCCGGATTTTCCTTCGATGGAGAAGATCTCACCTTCTTCCACATCCATATCCAATCCATCTAGCACGGAAAATTCTTTTTCCAGGATATGATACTTTTTAACCAGATTTCGGATCTTAATAATACTCACGTTAGTCGTTCCTTATGGTATCGACAGGATTCAAACTTGCGGCCCATCTCGCTGGGAAATATCCTGCAATCCCGGAAAGTATCGTAGCTGCGGTAGTTACCATAAAAATGAAAGGTATATTGATATCCACAGGCAGTTTATCAAAATAATATATTCGTTTTGGAACCAATTCTACAGGTGTCCAATCGGAACCAGTGAAAGAAGGCCCTAAAAGATTAATGATCTCTTCTATATAACCAATAATGGTATCTAGCGAGTTTGCTAAGAATACTCCTCCAACTCCGCCAGTCAAAGAAGCTAAAATCCCGACAAGCATTGCGTTCAACGTGAAGATGAGAAGAATATCGGAAGCAGGAAGCCCAAGAGCTTTTAGTACTCCGATCGACTTACGTTTTGCTCTAACAAGAGAATATACGGAAGCGACCATTCCAAGCGCTGCCAAGATGATAAATAAGAAAACAATAATAGATATGATCGTCTTTTCCAATTGCAATGCTGCTAAAAGATTTTCTTGCTCTTCTGCAATCGTCCTAACGGATAAAGAAGAAGCTGCATCTATTTCTTGTTCAAACTCCAGGCTATTAAATAATCTATAAAGTTTACGTTTGCTGATCGAAAGATCATCCAAAGATTTTGCTTTGATTGTGATCTGATTTACAGAATCTTTCATTTTGAAAAATTTCTGTGCAACAGGTAAGGACATATAAACAAAACTGGAATCGAACTTATAGTTCCCTGTTTTAAAAAATCCGGATACTCTGAAATTTTGAACGCTTACTTCGACACCTTTGCCAAGGGAAAACCTTCCTCCAGGAACAGCCAAAGTAAGTTGTTTTCCCAAACTGAAATTGTAAAGGTCCTCCATTTCTTTTCCAAGAATGATATAACTTTCTCGGTTTAGATGGCCTAACTCTTCTCTATCATAATGAACGATTCTGGGGAAATTATGAAGTTTGTGTTCTATCAATGCATCCACACTTGGAACAGCGACCGCCTTGATGAGAACTGGATAAAATACATTATATCTTTGTATAAGTCCGTGACTTTGGATACCACCTTCGACAGAGATGATCCTATCCTTTAGATCCGGATCGTTTTGTATATATTTGATGATCTTTTGGTAATCTCGGATCTCTCCGCCATTGGAACTGCTTTCAATTGTAATATGTTCCCCACCCTGCCACAGGGATTCCTTAAGTTGCCTTTGGAATCCATTAAAGATAGAAAGTACTACAATCAGAAGGGCAACTCCGACAGCCATAACGATAAACGAAATCCTGGACTTAATCGAAAGTAATCCCGTGACTCTGGATCCTCGAATATAGCGGGAAGTGAGAAGTAGGATTAGGGGGGATCTATGAAAGAAGAAATTCATCAGTTGGGCGGTGGAAATTAAACAAATCCGCAAATTTCCTTAGTTTGACAATTATCAGATTCCGATGCAGGATGTCAAAAAAAAGTCGATACCGATTTGGCCTCATTGTAGTATCGGTGTTTCATTCGAAATTTTATGCCAGCCGAACAAGTATATTCCTTATTATTTCAGTCTAGGGACGGGGCTTCCTCTCTTTACATCCTATTTGGGGGAATCGTAGATCCGGTTTCCAGTCGGATCGATAGATTCGAAGTAGTCGCAGTAGGAAACAGCGAATTGATCAATATTCCGTTATCCGGAACCACCTACAAAGACATCACCAATGTCTGCCAAAAGATCAAGTACGAAGGCAAACAACTTAAAAATCTCACTAATAAACTTCAGGAATTATTCCAAAACAGCGGACGCTCCGACGATTTTATGGAGCAGCTCATTCATTATATCAATAAACGTGAAGACGATAAGATCAAGTACCTGATCAATCAGATCCAAAACCAAGCGATGGGAAATTCCAAACCTGATATCAGTCTTTGGTATTCTTTGATCGATCGTGACAAAATTGATGAGGCAGGTTCCGGAAAATCTTCCTTTGAATCTTTGGATTCTGAAGAAACACAGGAAAATTCCGCACAGGAAGAAGCTCCTATAATTCCTATTGGAGTTCCCACTGGAATAGATGCCTCTATTCCGCCGACTGCGGCAAGAGTTCAGTTCAAATTTATTCTTTCTCCGGTTTCCGGAATTCCGGTCAACCAACTCAAACCTGGTGATCAAATTGTAGTACAACTCATTGGAAGTGATCCTACTACTATGGGCATCATAGATTCTATGAAACTCAAAACGGAAGACGGAAGCATTAAACCGATTCCAGCCACGGTTGTAGCTACAGAAAACAAAGGTGTGGAGAATGAAACCGTAGTCAAAATTGGCAATGATGTCTTCGGTAAAATTTACGAAGAAGAAAATTCCATCAAGGTTCGCCTTTACACCGGGGAAAAACCAGTTTCTAAATCGAGCGGCTCAAACACATCTACAGCCTCCAACGCTTCTTTAGAAGCGGGAGAATCCAGTCTACTTCTGACTGTACTCATTGCTTTGGGAGTTGTAGGAATTGGAATGATCGCGATTTTTGTATTCTTATTTTAAATCAGCTCTTTCTATCACAACTTTTTGGATGGAGAGAATCCAGCTTAGTAAAATCATAGCTCCTGTAGACGGATTACGATATGAAATCTCGCATTAAATTGACCATTACTTACATTATCCCGTTCGTTCTTCTATTGGTCAGTGGGTTTCAACTTTTCCTACAACCTACATTTCTGAATACAAATGACACTTCTACTATGGAAGCTTTGTTAGATGGAACAGCAAGAGAACCAATCTCCGGATTTTATTTCCAGGGTGGTGCGATTTCTCAAATGTTTCTGACCCAAAAGATATTAAAAGAAATAGAAGATCCAAGTCTTCCGAATGATTCTCAACCGGAAGAGATCAAAAATAGATTAGGAAGAGTTTTACTAGGGCAGAGACTGCAGATCTTCTTTTACGTATTTTTAGCGGTTCTTTCTCTGACTTCTTTTCTTTCTCTTTATTTCAGAGCATTCTTCTACGCGTTCTTAAATAGGATCCTGTACTTTTTCGGTTTTATTCATGGGCTTTTCAGTATGCCGAATATCGCTTTGGCAGGAGCAAGCTCAGGAAGAGCGGAAGATCTTTTTTGGGTGATACCTTCTCTGTTCTTAGCATTTGCTTGGATCATAGGTATGGTTTATCTGATGATCACAATTGGAAAACTTTTCTCTAAAGAAGATGCTGATCGTTTCCATTCTCTTAAAAATCTGAGAGAAGATGAATCAGAATTTAGATCTGAGAGTAATCGGAATAATTCTTTTGCGACTGCGCTTCTACACTTTTTAGGAATTGTAGCATTGGGGACCTTGATCGGAAATATAGTTTATATACCGCTATTTGTTCTCCAAAAAAATTATTCTGAACCTTTCGGGATCTTAATAGCAGGTGCAGTCATTGCTGTTTCTGCATTTTATATCAGAAATTATCTTAAATTCGGAAGAAGTCCTGAGTTAAGCACTTACCAAAATTTAGCTTTAGGGATCAGTTATCTGCAAGTTCGATTTATACGGATAGCTCTGATGATCTTATTGGTCCTGGTTTTGGTGATTGTATTTATTCTTTTCTTATTTAATCTACTTACAATCAACTTCGGGATCTTAGAATCCCTGTTTCCATCCATCGATAGCAGACAGAATCTCTAAAGCGTTCTTTCCTAACCAATAACAAAGAACAATATGAGAAAAAGCTAGACCGGAATAACTTAATCTGTCTAGCACTCTTCTAAACGCGATAAATATCCCAAGATGAGTCACAATCAAGGAAAGTATAAAACCTTCGCCAGCATAATGATTTAACGTGAGATAAACACTTAAGTAGACTGTGACGATGAAGAATCCGTAGGCAGCAAACTTCTCCAGTTTGAGATGCCTAGGATCCATTAGGGATTATCCGCAACTAGATTCTTTTTTCTGAACTTCGCAGAGAACTTTTCCACTAGGGGAAAAGATAGTTCTAGATAAGAAGTTACCACCCTCATCAAAAACTTCGACAGATTCAGTTTGTCTGTTAGGGAAATAATAGAACCAAGTGCGGATCTTTTTTCCCTTGGAATAATAACCTGAATATTCCAGTTCTCCGTCTTTGAAGTATTTCTGCCAGAAATCGGACTTTTGCCCGTTTTTATAATTACCTTTTACTTCCAGAGAACCTTCCGGATAATATCTTTCGTACGGACCTTCTTCGTTTCCTTCGTCTCCGTTAAATTGTGCAAATTCATCTTTGGCCTGGCTGCCGAATCTTTGTTTGATATAAGGTTTGCCGTCTGAAAAATACCAAACCCAATCTCCGATCTTCGAACCGTGCTCATATTTTCCTTGGGAAGCGAGACCCTCTTCCGTTCTAAGATAGGATTTACATTGCCCGTGATAGAGTTTATTCTCATCTAAAGGACATTCAAAATACAACTTTCCATTATCGTAATATATTCTAGCGAGACCAGGCTCATTCAAGATATAAGCGTTCATGTTTTTGTCGTATTTTGCATCTGCAGGCAGACCTTGAGGTCTTTCCGCAGATTCGCAAAAGAAAACAAAGGAGCAAACGAAGAATATTATAAATTTTGAAAATTTCATCTAGTCGATGGTGAACTTTTTAGATACGAGAATTTCTCCATTCTCGTCTTTGATCTCCGCTTCGTATGAACCTTCGTCATCGAAGAAAGAATCATCATAATAGGTTTGGAATTTATCGAATCTGCGTTTGAATTCTTTTTCTTGAACGCTGATCTCTTCCTTGGATTCATCCACTTTATAGATAGTAAGTTTGATCTTATCAGGGGAGAACCAACCACCTCTTTTATAATAAATGAAAAAGTCCTGTCCGTGAGTGAAATGGTATTCTTTTTCCGAACCCATTCCGGAAACTTTATCCGGAGTCATTTTATCCACGTCCATATAGATCTCGTGTTTAGAAGGCCAGATCCACCAAACAAAAATCAATACCAAGAAGACACCGAGAATGCGGATCCATTTTTTATTTCCGTTAGAATCACGGAGTCCCGTTTGTGTGTATTCTTCTATCCTCATACCGTTGTTTAGCTTGAAAATGGGCTCTTTTTTGGGCAATTGTTTTTCCTGGGTTTTAGGATCCGTTTTCGATTCCGGAGAAACTTCTCCCCCCAATGTTTTTTTGACGGCTGCTCCTGCCGCTTTTTTTAATAAGTCCTTCTTACCCGCCAAAAGAATAGACCTCATCTGTGAATTGTTGGTAGGCCTTGGTCGTTTTGTTTTTGGGTTGGTATTCGTACAAAGATTGATTCAAAAGATGAGCCTCTTCTACAGCAACAGAAGGAGGAATTTTTGATTCAAATAGACGAAGATGTTCTTCAATCATCGGAACCACCGTTTGAGACATCGTGGTCCTTTGTTGGAATAAGGTCAATAATGCTCCCAAAATTTTCAGATCAGGATTAAACCTTTTTACTGTATGATTTTTGGCTTCGAGGATCGCCTCTATCCCATCCAAAGAAAACTTAGAAATCTGTAATGGAACAATAAGTCCAGTTGCAGCCACAAACGCATTCATAGTGATCAAAGAAAGACTAGGGGGACAATCGATCACCACCCAATCAAAATCATTTGTGACAGTTTCCAGGGCCTCTTTCAGAACAAAAAAGCCGTCTATCTTCCCGGAAAGTAAAACATCAATTTGAGAAAGTTTAGAAGATGCGGGCAGTAAACTTAAACCGGGAATCCTGGTAGGAGTGATCAGTTCACGAATTGGGACCTTCTCGCTAAAAAGTAAAAAAGAGTCCTTACCATTTTTAGAAGAAGGCTCCGTAAACACGGAGCTCGCATTACTTTGGGCATCCAGGTCTATGAGCAAAACCCTTTCTCCCTTTCTGGCGAGACCAACAGCAAGATGGACGGAAGTAGTGGTTTTGCCCACTCCCCCTTTTTGATTGGCTATACAAAGAGTTTGTTTCATTCAAAAATCCGTTGCCGGTACTGGTCCTCTTAGAAGAATAACTACATAGGCCTCTAAAATTTCAAGAATAAGGAAAAATTTCCTGTTCTTCCGGAAACTGAGGCAAGGGAGCCCTAATGGAATACGAAGTAATCATCGGTTTGGAAGTGCATGCTCAATTAAATACGGATTCCAAAGTTTTCTCCGATAGCCCTTCCAAGTTCGGAGCCGCTCCTAATTCCCAGGTTTCCTCAGTCTGTTTGGGACTTCCAGGTTCTTTGCCTGTATTAAACGAAGAAGCTTTGACCAAGGCAATCATGGCTGGCCTTGCATTCGGCTCCAATATCACTCTTCATACTAAGTTCGATCGGAAAAATTATTTTTATCCTGATCTTCCAAAAGGTTATCAAATTTCACAATTCGACAGACCGATCTGCGAAGGTGGAAAAATCCATTTTACGGTAAAGGGAGAAGATAAACCTAGATTCGTAAACCTTACACGTATTCATATAGAAGAAGACGCCGGAAAATTAATACACTCTGCAGATCCTAAAATTCCTCAGTCTTATGTTGACTTGAACCGTGCAGGAACCCCTTTAATAGAGATTGTTTCCGAGCCTGATATGCGTTCTTCCGACGAGGCATATTATTATCTTTTAGCTCTCAAATCAGTTCTTAGATATATTAGAGTTTCCGACTGTAATATGGAAGAAGGCTCACTCCGCTGTGACGCGAACGTTTCTATTCGCCCAAAAGGTTCTGACAAATTCGGAACAAGAGTAGAGATCAAAAATCTAAACTCATTTAAAGCAGTTAAGGCAGCCATCGATTACGAAGTAGAATGGCAAAGAGATATGTATACTCAGGGAAAAACTTTCCCTCAACAAACTAAACTTTGGGACTCAGCATCTAATGTGACTCTCACAATGAGAACCAAAGAGATGAGCCATGACTATAGATATTTCCCGGATCCGGACCTTCCTCCTGTAATTCTTACTAAAGAGACTGTCGAAGATATCCGCAAAACTCTTCCGGAACTTCCTGATGCAAGAAGAGACAGATTTGTGGAGAAACTGGGACTTCCTAAATATGATGCAGAAGTTCTAACTGCAGAAAGAGAGATCGCAGACTATTATGAAAGCGCTCTTAAGGTTTCAGGAGATGCAAAAAAGACCTCCAACTGGGTAAAAGACGAAGTATTAGGAATCGTTAATAAAGAGAGCATTACCATCTCCGAGTTCAAAGTAAGTCCTGAAAGAATAGGCGGCTTAGTAAAACTGATCGCTGACGGAAAAATTTCAGGTAAAATCGGTAAAACCGTCTTCGAAGAAATGCTCGGAACGGACAAAGATCCGGAAACAATCGTAACCGAAAAAAATCTGATCGTTGTTCGAGACGATAAAGAGATCGAAAGGATCGTAGACGAAGCAATTGCTGCAAACGAAGATGCTGTCCAAAAATACAAATCTGGGAAAGACAGAGCCCTCGGAGCGATAGTTGGTTATGTAATGAAGGTTTCCAAAGGAAAAGCGGATCCGAATTTAGTGAACCAGATGTTATTGGATAAATTAGGACCCTTGCCTCCTAAAGGTTAAGAATATTTAAGGAGAAGTATTCGAAAGATTACTTCTCCTTGGGTACTGCCCAATAATAGTGCAAATACTCCTCATTTAATTTAAATCCGAAACGTTCATATAGATGTCTTGCGTGGCGATTGTCCGGATGAGTTTCTAATCCCATTCCTTTTCCACCATGTTCCATTACATGATTCGCCGCTCCAGCTAGGATCTTTTTTGCCGTTCCTCTTCTACGTTCTGTTTCTCTAATATAGAGATCGTTGAGTATATAATCCCTTCTCATGGACAAAGAAGAAAAGATCGGGTAAAGTTGGGCGAAACCGAGTAATCTTCCTCCATCTTCTGCAACGATCAAAACGGAATCCTTGTGTAAGAGTCTATCTTCTAAAAACTTTTTAGCTCCTGCAAGATTTGAAGGGAGTTCGTAAAATTTACGATAAAGGTCGAACAATTCCGAAAGTTCTTCTAAATCGGAACGGCTGGCGATTCTTACGTTGATTGAATTTTCTTTTTGCATATTTGTTTTGAAGGGAATAAAAACAATTTTAACGTTTTAAAGTCTATTTCGATTTTCTAAATTATACGTTCTAGTTTGTAGATTTCGGAATCTTTCATCTGCTTTCTCTTATTTTTGAAATATTTTCAGATCCATAAGTAGCAAAAACCATTACAAGCGGGTCTTTTTAATAAGTCGGATTAGACTTGGGTGAATTGCCATAGAGAAGCAGTCTAGAAAAGATAGATTTTATTATTTTTTCCCATTATGATTCTCAAGGAAACCCTTCGGGAAATTCTGGCATTTCGATACGGAAATCTGGAATCGGTTTTTGAGATTTCCGGCTACTCCGCTTGACGGAGGCAGGACCCAATTTCTATTATGTCCCTTGGTATGGAAGACTTCGCCCACCTTCATCTCCACACAACCTACTCTATGCTCGACGGGGCGATCCGGATCAAAGAGCTAATGCAGCATGTTAAGGAGCTTGGTATGAGCTCCGTGGCAATGACGGACCATGGAAACATGTTCGGCGCCATTGAATTTTATAATGAAGCAACCAAAGCCGGAGTAAAACCGATCATAGGCTGCGAATTTTACGTTTCTCCGAACAGAAAAGCGGAAACGGAAGAATTTAAGATTGCCGACGGAAATGCATACCATCTAATTCTTCTGGCTAAAAACGAAGTAGGTTACAAAAACCTAATAAAGCTCGCTAGCAAATCCTATACCGAAGGTTTTTATAAAAAAGCAAGGATCGATTACGATCTTTTAGATAGGCATAGCGAAGGCCTAGTCTGTTTGACTGCTTGTCTCGCAGGAGAAGTGAACCGCAAAATTTTAGAAGGTAAAGCACCTGAGTCCTTCCAACTTGCAGGCAAACTAAACGAAATTTTTAATAAAGAAGACTTCTATTTAGAGATCCAAAACCACGGAATCCCTGAACAAGATATCGTTGCAAAAGGTGTGTACGATCTCGCCCAAAAAACTGGGATTAAATTAGTAGTCACGAACGATTCTCACTTCTTAAAAAAGGACGATAAAGAAGCCCAAGACATTCTTCTTCGTATCGGAATGAGAAAAAACATCGAAGACGAAATGGAGTTCGGGTTCAACCAGCACTTCTACGTCAAAAGTCCTGCAGAAATGAAGGCACTGTTCCCTGAACTTCCTCAAGCATATTATTCTACTTTAGAAGTTCGTGATAAAGTAGATCTCAAATTAAAATTTGGGAATTATCTTCTACCTGAATTTAACGTTCCGGATGGTTTCGATGAATACGGTTTTATGGAAAAACTGGTTTGGGAAGGAATTCAGCAACGTTACCCTCAGGTTACTTCTGAGATCAAAGAAAGGGTAGAATTCGAGCTAAACACGATCAAGAGCATGCACTTCGCAGGTTACTTCTTGATCGTTCAGGATTATATTAACTTTGCTAAAAAAACCGGGATACCTGTAGGTCCAGGAAGAGGATCCGCGGCCGGTTCCATCGTAGCTTATGCACTTGGAATTACGAACGTAGAACCTTTGCAGTTCAATCTACTCTTCGAAAGATTTTTGAATCCTGACAGGAAGGACATGCCGGATATAGATACGGACTTCTGCGTGGAACGCCGAGAAGAAGTAATCAATTATATCCGCCAAAAGTACGGAGAAGATAGAGTCGGCCAGATCATCACATTCGGATCTTTGGGTGCAAAAGCAGCTCTCAAAGACGTTGCTCGAGTGATGAATCTTCCATTCGAAGAATCTAATAAACTCACAAGTTATTGTCCAAGTAAACCTGGTATCACAATCGACGAAGCTTTGGCTATGTCCGGTGACTTAAAACAAGCCAGTGAAAAAGACGACTTAAACAAAAAGATATTCGCGATCGCAAAACGTCTAGAGGGAAACCATAGGCAGCCGGGCCGCCATGCCGCGGGTGTAGTAATTTCTCCTTTTCCGTTGGAAGAAGTGGTTCCTCTTTCTACAGTAGCTGAGAAGGAAAGACCAGGCTTTCGTTCTATCGTAACTCAATATGAAAAGAATAATTTAGAAGCCATCGGTCTCATCAAGATGGATATCTTGGGTCTTAAGAACTTAACGACCCTGAACTATGCAATCAAACTTGTAAGAGAAAGAAGAGGGATCGAATTAGATTTAGATAAAATTCCTCTGGATAACGCAAACACTTACGCATTATTAAGAAAAGCGAATACACTCGGTATCTTCCAGTTAGAATCCACCGGTATTACTGATCTTGTGGCTCGAAGCCAAGTCTCCAACTTTGATGAGATCGTAGCCTTGATCGCACTTTATCGCCCTGGTCCAATGGAATCAGGGATGTTAGAAGAATACTTGGAACGTAAGAGCGGCAAAAAGCCCGTTACTTATCCGCATTCCTCCACCGAATCCATCTTAAAAGAAACATTCGGTCTGACAGTTTACCAAGAACAAGTAATGAGTATCTCCCGAGTTGTGGGTGGATACACCATGGGCGAATCGGATATGCTCCGAAAAGCTATGGCCAAGAAGAAAAAAGAACTTATGGATCCACTTCGGGTCAAGTTCATCGACGGTGCACAAGCACAAGGCCACGCTAAAAAATTCGCAGAAGAACTTTTCGATCAATTGGAAAAATTCGGAGGTTATGGATTCAACAAATCCCACTCCGTGGCTTACGCGTTAGTCACCTATCAAACCGCTTATATGAAGGCCAATTACCCAACAGAGTATATGGCTGCATTACTTGCGGGAGATCATTCTAAAACTACCGACATTACAAAATATATTAATAATGCTCGTGAAATGGGGATCAACGTTTTGACTCCCGACGTAAACGAGTCCGACGTATCCTTTTCCGTAATTGATGACCAAACAATTCGATTCGGCATTTCCGCAATGAAAGGTGTGGGAGAAGGCGCTGCAGAAAATATCATCAAAGCCAGAAAGAACCTCGGAGGTTTTAAAGAAATCACCGAGTTCATGACAAATATAGACACTCGAGTATTGAACAAAAAAATCCTGGAAGCTTTGGTGCAAGGTGGTGCCTTAGATTCTTTCGGATACACTCGAAAATGTTTATTTGAGTCCATGGATAGTTTGGTTTCTTTCGCACAAAAAGAGCAGGAAAGATCCAGAGAAGGCCAATTCTCACTTTTCGGTGAAAGCGGACTCAGTTACGAATTAAAACTGCCTAAAGACGCAGACGAATGGGAAATGGAAGACAGACTTAAGAGAGAAAAATCTGTCACAGGACTTTTCCTTTCCGGCCACCCATTGGATAAATACAAGGGGCACTTAAAAAGTCTAAACTCGGTCCCAATTGAAACATTAGATAATATTAAAGCAGGAAATAAGGTAGAAGTAGTCGGAATCCTTACTTCCTTAAAGATTAAGTTCACCAAGAAAAAAGAAGAATTCGTAAACTTCAAATTGGAAGATCGCACAGGAGAAATCGAATGTGTGGCTTTCCCTAAAGTGTATCAAAAATTCAAAGAAATCATCAAAGAAGACCAGGCAGTATTCCTAAAAGGAGATCTGGATAGGATAGAAGCAGGAGAATCTGAACTAAGGGGACAGATCAAAGTAAATAGTTTCGAGATCTTGAACGATGCCACCATTGAAGACAAAATGGAAAAGGCACTTCATATCAAACTCGGAGACCGACATAGAAAAATGCCGGATATCATTGGCCAACTGCATACTTTACTCGCTGCTTACCAAGGAAATTCCCAAGTATATTTCCATCTAATCTCTGGAGACGAAGAGAAGAAGGTAATCCGAGCTCATAATCATTACTCCGTACAACCAAATCCGGAATTGATGAATCGATTGGTTACCTTACTCGGAGAAGATACGGTTTTTGAAAGTTTCGGAGATAATGTAAGACTCTACGGAACAAACGGAACCAAACAAGCGGTTAAGATTTAATTCTTCTCGCCCCTCATTCGTATATTCCCAAACAACAATGCTGGAAACTTCCCGCCTAGTATTAAGAAAATGGAAACCGGAAGATCTGGAACCTTTTTCCAGAATGAATTCTCATCCAAGCGTGATGAGATTTTTCCCTAAATTACTCAATAAATCCGAAACAGAAAAACTCATTCTGAGGATAAATGAACATTGGGAAAAATTCGGATTCGGATTATTTGCCTTAGAAGAAAGATCTTCCGGAAAATTTTTTGGATTCACCGGGCTAATGTACGCTAATTTTAATTCGTTCTTCACACCTGCTTTAGAAATAGGCTGGAGATTGGACCAAAACTTTTGGGCGAAAGGATATGCTAAAGAAGCTGCAATCGCAGCATTAAAATTCGGATTTGAAAATTCTCTTTCAAGAGAAATTGTTTCTTTCACTTCCAGAATCAATCATGCTTCAAGAGGAGTAATGAATAGTATAGGATTACATTACTCAGGAGAATTTGAACATCCAAGAGTCAAGTTAGGATCTTCACTAAGAACACATGTTCTTTACAGGATCAACTCAGAAGATTGGAAAAAAAGAATTTAAAGTCTATCTTTTCAATGTTACTAAACTAGCCGAAACTTTTCCGCTACCACTTGGATCCACTTTTAAATCCCCACCCGAATGACTGAGAAGATCCCTAGAAAAGCGACTCCAATCCCCCTCTACCAAACTTGCACCTTCTACTTGAAGTTCTAAAGTTTTGATCGTAGGATTCCTAAAACTGATCTTTAGATCTTCTACGTGATTCGTAACAGATTCTGAAGTTGCGGAAACTATCTCTCCTAAAACTAAAAGAAGAAGATTCGCTTCTTTCACGTCTAGTTGATAATGTTTTGAAACCGGATCCAAATTCGGAAGAGCCTTGTATTTGGAAACAATACGATTCAGATAATTCTCTATTACTTCTCCAATAGAAACACTTTGCACATGTTCCGCATCTTGGGAGACAGTATGGACAGAAGCAAGGGCCAATATTCTTCTTTCTAAAATCTGCAAAACATTTCGAGTCTCCATGGAATTTTCGGAATCTTTCAGAAAAGAAACCATCTCCAAGATGACTTGCATATTATTTCTGACCCTATGAGAAAGTTCTTTTAAAAGAACATCCTTATCCAGGATCAATTTGTCCATATTCGCACCGATTAAAACTGCGAATAACGTAAGGACACAGAGAGATGCAATTGAATCAGTATAAATTTCATTACCGGTTGATCCGATTGGAATCCCAGTCCTCCAAAGCAGAAGACCCAAACAATAGAACATAGCTACGACTGCCATCTTACGGTTGAAAAAGTAGAGTTGGAAAAAAACCAAAACCGGGAACCAAACCGCTGCATTCTTAACACCCGGACCATATATAACTCCAAGCCCCAAAGCTAAAGCGAACAAAAAGCAAGAAAGATAAACAGCTTCTTTATATTTAGATTTATATAATAAAAAACAACAAAGGATAGAAGTGATCCCAGCAACCGTATATCCAGGTCTGAATGTATGATTACCTGTTAGATATTCAAAGCTCAAGATCCCTGCAGACATTAAGCCGACCACTATCGCAATCCCGAAAAGATATTTTTTACGAGGCACGCCCGGGATATCTAAGACTTCAAACATAATAGCACCCTAATTTCCGAAAGACCGGAAGGATGACCTATTGGACGTATTAAGCTTTTAATCCGCAACTAACGAATGCGGTTTACATAGAAAGTAAATGTTTTTTCGGTAAGATTTTGACGAAAGTCCCAGGCCAATACCTTGATCACATTCTCTCCATTACGAAAATCCAAATTACCTACCAAATATTGGTCCTTAAAATAGAGATCTGAAAATGGGAAACCTTCCGAGTTTTTCCATTCTCCTTTTTCGTAATGTAGATTGGAGAAACTAGCTTTCTTCAATAATTGTCCGTTCAAGGAAACTTGGATCTGAGAAACACCTCTTCTCTGGCCCGATTTTTTCCCCGCATCTTGGATCCCGACAGTAACCGGAAAAGCTCTAGAAATATTAATATTGTCTCCGTCATTTACCTGGCTGTATTTATATTCATCCTGATGAATAAGTAAATTTCCGATCACCGGAGGACTTTCATCTTCCACGATAGGCAAAACCTTCATCGGATCCTGGATGGTCTTTCCGAAATCTTTAAGTAAGACGAAATGGAGGTGGGCTCCACTGGAGTGGCCTGTGTTTCCTGTGTAAGCGATTTTTTCTCCACCGGCGACTAGACGTTCTTCTAAAAGCCCAGGGAGGCGACCATCTTTCAAATGGTAATAGGAAGAATACGTCCCATTTCCGTGATCCAGCCAAACAGAATTCCCGGTTCCGAATTCTTCTCCAAAAGGATCATCTTCGCCAAACCGTGAATAAAGGATCTTTCCCTCTGCCATCGCCAAAACCGGTTCTCCAGTGGAAGCGATGTCCATTCCGTTATGAAAATGGTCCCCCCTGGATTCTCCGAACACGGATGTAACCTTATTCTCGATTCCGTCGGTTTTCACAGGGAAAAGAAAATTTATTACTTTATCGTTTTGCGCAAAGGTGCTTAGATGGAACGCGGCCAAGATAATTCCGAGGGATATACTACGTCTCATATCGTTGGCTCTCAGGTGCAAGGTTACATAAAGAATGAATTTGTCAAAGGATAAAACCCTCGACCTAGTTACCCGTTGCGGGGAAGGAGACGAGGCGGCTCTCAAGTTATTCTTCGAATCCTATTCCGAAGATATTTACAATTTTCCGATGAAAATCTTTCACCTTAGTGAAGATGATGCCGGAGACTTCTTCTTATACGCGTTCGAAAGACTGAAAACCGGAGCAAGATTCTCTAGCTTCAAAGGTAAATCAAGTTTTAGAACATGGTTCTACTCCGTTCTACGTAATATGCTTATCGATTGGCAAAGAACCAAGCGAGAGCTGAAGATGACCAACCTTGGAAAGATCAACAAGGAAGGAAAAGAATACGCAACGATTGAAGACGAGCCGGACCTTCGTCCTGACTTAGTGGAAGAGGCACAAGAGCTAACCAAACATTTCCACCAAGTATTAGGAGAAATAGGTGTAGAGAAGAGAGTAATTTTCAAACTTTCTTATATATACTATCTCAACCTAGACGAGGAAGAGATCCAATTCCTGATCGAAAAAACAAATCTGAGCGTAGACGAAATTAAAAAGAAAATTTTGGGCCTTCGATCCGAACTTTCCAAGCGGGAAGAAGAGAATATCCGTATGGAAGACAAGATTACGTCTCTATATTTAAATATTCTAGAGCTGAAAGAAAAGCAGACCGTAACTGTTAAGAAAGCCCCCTTACTCCCTCAAGAAATAGATAAAACTTCCCAAGCATTAAAGAAGAAATACGAACAACGGAAAAAACTCTTAGAAAAGCGCAAAAAAGGCCATTTCCTGGCGAGGACTCCCTACAGAGAGGTTGCTGACCTTTTAGGGATAACCGAGGGAAATGTTAGCGTTACATTACTCAGATTGATCGAAAAAATACAAAAAAAACTCAAATTTTCCGAATTGTCTGAGTAGAAACAATCGTCTTAAAACCTATTGGAGAATCTTACTCAAATGGAATCCAACCGCGAAAACTCGGTGCCAGAAATAATCCAGTCACTATTTGAAGGGAAACCTGAAGTTCTGACTAAACTAGAAAAAGACACCGAACTACAAAACGAACTCATTAGAATGGAAGAAGCTCTCCAGGCTAGTCTAAAAGCTGCCGGTGAGTCCTACTTCGATTCAGCTTCACGTACACATTCTTTCCAAACCTTCCAAGAGGATTTGGATCTGAATAAGGCCGAACTAAACGAAGGCTGGCAGGTTAAACCTTTTCCAGAATATCTAAAAAGATATGTGGAAATGGAATTAGCCCGTAAGGCACAAGGAAAAGAATCCATCGTAGTTAAATTAGGAAAATCCGGAGCACAACTTTTCGGAAGCCTGATTGAAACTCTTCAAATCAACACTCGTGTGGATTATGCGCCTGCTATGCGTTCTGCAGTAGCAAAATCGCCTTCTTCTTCCGAGTTCATCGTATTTGAAGAAAAAATGGATAAGGACTGCAAGTTCACTTACCAAGTCGTACAAGAAACCGACGAAACTGCTTACTTAAGTGTCAAAATCGAATGTCCAAGACCGGAAGATTTCCAAAGAGTAAATCTTTCTAAGGACGGAAGATTCATACTTTCCAATCAATTCAACTCCGAGGGGATCACTAATTTCTCCGGATTGAGAGAAGGAAAGTACACAGTAGAGTTTCAGGGAAAAGACTTGTCTAAATCCATAGATCTCTTTATCCTTTTGGATTAAGAGCGTTGTAACCAGTTTCCTTCCTGACTCTTATGTCACGGCAAGGAAACTTCTTAGGCGCAGTTTGTAGATCCAATGCTGAACCTAATCATAGACAGAGTCGGTGCCGTAAACGTATTCAATATTCTGGATAGTTCCGGCAGCGGATCAGAATCACATCTTCAGTCCACTATGGACGAAGATCTAATTCTAGAGTACATTAAGGAAATCGAAAACTTAGTTCGGGTTTCCGTCGCAATCCACCAAAAATCAGCACAAACCCCAACTTTAGAAACCGATATACTTCATGATCTAAAGATCCTGGGAGAAACTTTTTATGATCAGTTCTTTCCTGCCGCCATCCAAGAAAAACTCAGACTTACTACTGAAAAATACCTTCATTTTAATATAGATCCTAAGTTAGGAGTGATCCCGTGGGAGCTCCTACATGACGGCACTTGTTTTCTCTCAGACAAATTCTATATAGGAAAAACTGTAAGAGGAGAATCCAGTAGCGGTGCCTTCAAAGAGAAGGAGAAATTACGAATGCTCATTATCGCGGATCCAACCGAGGATCTAGAATGGGCTCAAAAAGAGGGAGAGCAGATCTTCCGTGTACTAAGTGAGAAGGTACCAAGTTCCAGATTAGAGATCGAATTCATAGGCGGACGCCAAGTTACTAAATTAAAACTTCTTTCTCTTATCAAAGGAAAGAATATTATCCATTACTCAGGACATCTTTACTTCTCCGATGATCCTTTAGAAAATGGATGGTTGATCTCGGAAGGAAAGATCTTAAAAGCAAGAGAGATCAAAAACTCCGGATTTAACACCGACATGGTGTTCTCCAACTCTTGCCAATCCAACAAGAGTGCTACTAGAAATCTGAATGCTGATCTGATGAACAATTTTGCAGGATCATTTTTGATGTCCGGTATCAAAAGTTTTATCGGCACCAATTGGGAAATCGCAGACAATCAGAATACGATCGATTTTACGATCCAGTTTTATACGAACTTATTCGCGGATAGAAGTATTGGCGAATCCTTGTATCTTGCAAAGGAACATGCCAGAAGGAATTACGATCCAAGCGATCTTACTTGGACTAACTATAGTTTACATGGACAACCGGTCATTAGAGTAGTTTCCGATCCTACAAAAGGTAAACCGGTCCATAAGATCATTAATCCTTCTTTAATATTCAAATTTTATCCGAACCCAATCGCAGCATCTTATTATAAGTTCACTGAAAAGCAAAAAGAAGAATCACTTACTTCCTATCAATTGATGGAACATTTGATTTTTGCTTTCGAGGAATTTTCAAAAGTGATAGGTGGAATCTTATTCAGCGATCACCAGAATCACTCTTTAGGAAAATATATCCCAAATAATCCAGACGATGCATATAATACGGAAAGATGGTGGGAACTGATGTTCCAGTGCCTTCATGATTTCAGAAAATTAGAGATCACTCCAGTTGTTACGGATCTACCTGAAATACTTTTCGCGAACAAAGATACGATTTCCAAGATGATCAATTGGATCGATCTGTATTCAAAAGGTCAGATCCAACCGGAATCCGCTGACGGATATCTGATCACATTCCAGTATTATTTTGAAAATCTTCTGACTGAGTTAGAAGAATTAGAGAGGATCAGTATCTTCTTAGTTTCTACAAACTCTAATAATCATCTATTCTTCCGTGGAATAAAATCCGAATCTTCTTTAGTTGCTGCTCCAATGATCAAACAGGATTTTATAGGAGAGCAAATCGAGAAGTATAGAGGAAAGGTAATCGTTTTCCACGAAGATAGAATGCAGATCTTCCCTTTAAACTGTAATATAGTAGAAAATCCTGAAACCAAGGAATTAGAACTCGCGTTCTTGGGATTTCTTCCTTCTAAGCCTGGGAATCTGCCTCACGGCGGTTTATAAGTGGGTCTTTGCCAACCTTCTGCAGATGTTCCGTTTTCTTGCGGAGCCTGCTGCGGATTATTCAATCTAGAATTAAAACCGGATCAATTCAGAACTCTATTAAAAGATAGAACGGAAACTTTCAAAAAGTCCGTAGACTTCTCCAAACCTTATACGATGGCTGAATTCAGAAAGGTAAGAGAAGAAGCAGAAAAAAATTACGTTAAGAAAGATTCACTCACCTATAATTGCCCCTTCTTAGGAATGCTTACCGAAGAAGTAAGTGGAATATCTTCGGAGACCAAAGTCAGGAGTAGAATTGGATGTATGATCCATCCTGTTTACACAGGAGATCCTCGTAGCCAGAATTATTCCTTTTACGGGGCATCCATCTGCCAAGCTTACGATTGTAGGAACAAAGAAAGAAATTTTGCGGATGAATGGGAGAATGTATTTTCAGAATTTGCAGATGATTCTTTTTCTTATTCTTCTCTTTCTTCTGATTATAGAAGTATAGATTTGTTAGAAGGTTATCTGACGGAAAAAGGGATTCCTTCTACCGATTGGTTTACCGGCTCAAGAGAAACGATTCTTCAAATTCTAAAAATCAAATTCGAACAGAATATCTCCTTATGGAATACTTCTTTCGAACTAGATATGGAAAGCCCACCTCCTATCTCGTGGAAAGAAAGATTGGCGAAATGGTTGGGCCTGGAATCGGATGATCCCAGGCTTTGAGTTAATTTTGAAAATCGATTTGGATTAGTGGGGAAGGATAAACGAGAAGATAAAAGATCTCAGTCGTTAGAGTTTTTTTTACCGAATTCTTTTTTAGCTTCTTCTACTTTGGAATTAACTTGGCCTGCAAGGCCTTCCACAGAACGTAATGCGTCTTCGATATACTTTCTCAGATTATTTGCAACTTCGCTTTGGTCTTGAGAACCTTTTGCGGAGAGCTCTTTAAATTCTTTTTCCACTTTTAAAAGAATACTGTCCGCTTGTTCCCTCAGGGTTTTTGCCGCTCCGATCGCGAAATTCAGTGCTTCTTTGATTTCCTTTTCCATACTTTTGATCCCTATGTATTGTATGATGATTATGCGCCGCACAACGGATTGTCAACAACTTACCGAAACCACAAGGGCATAAAAAAGGAGCAAGGGGAAATCCCGCTTACTCCTTCGGAGATGATCCGACTTTTTAGAGATCAGCCTATATCTGAGGTCCGAACGCTGTGAAGTCGAAGTCTTTAGAACCTTCTACATATTTTTTGAAGTTCTCAATAAACATGCCGGCAAGCTTTTTAGAAGACTCATCATAAGCAGCCTTATCAGTCCAAGCCTCGCGAGGATCCAGGATAGAGCTATCCACACCTTCTACGGTTTTAGGATATTCTACTTGGAAGATCGGATGCTTAGTAAATTCAGCTTTGTCGATGTTTCCGTTCATGATCTCGTCGATAATTTTACGAGTAGAAGGAAGATTCATCCTCTTACCAGTTCCGTAAGCTCCACCAACAAGTCCTGTGTTCATCATGTATGCGCGAACATTATGTTTACGCATCTTCTCACCTAATAACTGAGCATAAACAGTTGGGTGAAGTGTCATGAACGCAGCTCCGAAACAAGCGGAGAATGTAGCGGTAGGTTCTTTAACACCTCTTTCAGTTCCCGCAACTTTCGCAGTATAACCAGAAAGGAAGTGATACATCGCTTGTTCGATAGACAGACGAGACACTGGAGGAAGAACTCCGAATGCATCGTAAGTCAAGAAGATGATCACTTTAGGGTGGCCACCTTTGGAAGGAACTTGGATGTTTTTGATATGGTAGATCGGGTAGGAAACTCTGGTGTTTTCGGTTTTAGCAGCGGAAGTATAATCTACAACTTTCGTTTTTTCGTCATAAACTACGTTCTCTAAAAGAGCGTCTCTTTTAATTGCTTCGAAAATTTCAGGCTCCGTTTTAGGATCTAGGTTGATCACTTTCGCGTAACAACCGCCCTCGATATTGAAAATTCCGTTATCATCCCAACCGTGCTCATCGTCTCCGATAAGTTTTCTGTTCGGGTCAGTGGAAAGAGTTGTCTTACCTGTTCCAGAAAGTCCGAAGAAAAGTGCAGTGTCTCCGTCTTTGTTCCCGATATTTGCGGAACAGTGCATAGAAACGATTCCCTGTAATGGTAACTTGTAGTTCATTACGGAGAAAATACCCTTCTTCATTTCTCCGCCGTATTCGGTTCCACCGATAATGCAGAGTTTTTTTGCAAGGTTGAAGATCACGAATACTTCTGAGTTCAGGCCATGCTCTTTGTATTTTTCGTTCTTCACTCCGCAAGCGTTGATGATAGTGAATTCAGGAAGAAGGTTGGCCAACTCTTCCTTGCTAGGGCGAAGGAACATGTTGGTGCAGAAATGGTGCTGCCATGCTTTTTCGGAAACTACACGAAGACCAATTCTGGTCTCAGGGTTTGCTCCTGCGTATCCGTCGAATACGTAGAGTTTTTTTCCGCTAAGATAGTTTACACATTTTTGATAAAGCTCTTCGAAAACTGCTTCGGAAGCTTTAAAGTTAATATGAGACCACCAGATATTCTTATTAGAAGAAGGTTCGTCTACGAAGTATTTATCTTTTGGAGAACGTCCGGTAAAGATACCGGTATCCACCATCATGGTTCCGTTAGAAGAAAGAACGGTTTCCCCGTTATTCTTTTCGTGTTCGAAAATTTCGTCGTATGAAAGGTTATGGAAGACTTCGGAGGGCTCTATACCGAGCTCCTTCAGTCCCTTCACTTGCGCTTGGGCCTGCATTTGGCTCTCCTTATTGAGATCGTATTTCAATTTTTTTTCGGGTTAGGATACCGTCAATTCGGAACCGGGTCGAATTTGAAGGCAATTCCTTATCCGACCCGTATTCTGTCTCTTTAGAGGGGGTTATTGTTGTTGTTGCTGCTGATCTTGGAAGTCTTTGCGATTTCCGAAATCATCACCCTTATTCTCGTTTTTGTCGCCTCTGTCCTGGTAATTGCCACGGTTCTGGTTTTTGTTTTGGTAATCTTTACGATTGCCTCTTTCCTCGTTTCCTCGGTCACCACGATCGTATCTATTTCCACGATCTTCTCCGCGTTCTCCGCCCTTACCACCTCTGTTTTCTTTTTCAGGGGCGCGTTCACCTTTATCAAAACCACTGTTTCCGTTAGCTTTGGTGAATATCATTTTTCCGGCAGCAGTTTGGATGATAGAAGTAACAGTAACTTTCACTTCTTTACCGACTAAATGTCCGCCGTTCTCTATCACTACCATGGTTCCATCTTCTAGATAGCCGATACCTTGGTTTTCGTCTTTTCCTTCTTTGATGACTTGGATAGCCAATTCTTCACCAGGAAGAACTACAGGTTTTAGTGCGTTTGCCAAGGTGTTCAGGTTAAGAACTTTTACCCCTTGGAGTTCCGCAACTTTGTTCAAGTTGAAGTCGTTAGTTACGATCTTTCCACCGGTGTCGCGAGCAAGTTTGATCAACTTAGCGTCAACTTCCCTAGTGTCAGAATAATCTTTGTAAGTGATCTTAACTTCGATGGAACCTTTTCTTTGGAGTTTGTTCAACATCTCCAAACCTCGGCGTCCTCTTGCTCTTTTGATCGGGTCAGAAGAATCACTAATAAGCTGGATCTCTCTTAACACGAAGTTAGGTAGAATAAGAGGGCCATCGATAAAATGTGTGTCAGCAATATCTAATATTCTTCCGTCGATAACAACAGAAGTATCTAGAATTTTATCTCTGACTTCATCTTTACCGATAGAAGCAACGCCGAATGGATCGACTAGAGAAGTAGGTCCTCCACCGCCGCCTCCGAATACGGAAAGGCCAGGTTCTTTTGCGAATGATTTACCTGCTCTAGCTCCGAAAAGACCTAGGATCAGGTACAATGCAAGATTCAATTCCTCAAAACGGATAATCGTTCCGATAAACCATGCCAGGGCGAATCCTAATAACGCACCCACGCCTACACAAAAAATAACGTCTCCGCGAAGTTTTGGGAATAGTTTAGTTTCACCGAACAAAAGTACGAGAGAAATTACGAGTACAAGCCCTGCACTAGAGCCTGAAAATACAAACTCTTGAGTTTGTTTTTGCGTTACAAAGAACGACACTAAGGAGAGTAGGACGGCCGTTAGACCTTTATAAAAATACGCCATAACTCAAATCCTTTTAAATAAGATTCGAGTTTTATCGGAAACTATTCTTCGTCTATGTCGACTGCAGCTACGGGAACTCTTTCTCCCGGAGCAAATGTACTAGCTAAAACATCTGACACAAGGTTCCCAGCTTCTTCTTGGGAAACTCCTTTGCTTAGGGCGACTTCCATCTTCACTAGATTGTACGCACTTTCGTACAATTTACGTTCCATGATGGACAGTTCTTTACCGTTTGCCCTGCGGAATAAATTCCTGCACACATCCGCCACTTCGAAGATCGATCCGGACTTTATTTTGTTCAGGTTGTTTTGATACCTGATCTTCCAGTCCTCTTCAGTATCGACCTCGTCTTTCTTGAGTAGATTGATAACTTTTTTGATATCCTTCTTGTCGATAATCGGTCGAATTCCGACCTGCTTTGCTTTTTCGACCGGGATCATCACCTTCATCTTGCTACCCTGGATTTCCATTACGTAGCACTCTTTTTTCTTTCCCAGGATAACCTTTTTAGCGATTTCGGTGATTTCACCTACCCCGTGGATCGGATATACGACGTAGTCACCTACGCCATGATCGTAGCCAGATTGTTTCTTTTTGCCAGCCAATTAGTATTAAGACTTCCGTTAAAACTCTGCCCAAAAATATAGCAAATTTTGAGGCAAAGTCAAGGAAAAAATGAGGAATCGTTCTAGACTGAACTTAGTTCGAAAATTCAGATCAAAATTGAAGTTTGTGAATGGAAGTTTTGTGAAAAATCGGATCGTTCAGAGGACGAATTGATTCTAAAGCCTTGGTAGCTTCTTCTTTTCCGTAAAAATATCCTAGGAATAATTCTCCGTCTTTGGATCGGAAAAATCTTCCTTGGAACTCAGGTTTTGCTCTTAGCAATTTTTTTCCAATTTCCATCGCTTCAACCGAATCTTCGGTCGGAATTGATAGGAAATAATTTTCCTTATCCGATCTTGCCGGGAATTTAAGTCCAGGATTCTTATTGGAATTAGAGGAAGAAGAAGTTTCAGCAGAACTTACTGATTCAGAAGAAGAATTTTCTCTTTCTTCTACAGATTGTTCCGTTCTTACATTTTTTCCCGCATTATAAAAAGACTGGGTTTCATTCTGAGCAAATGCCTGCTCTTTCTGATCCAATCTAAGACCGACGACAACGCCACCTGTAAAAAGGGAAATGGCTCCTACCAAAACCAGAAAGATAGATCTGGAACTTGGGAAAGAACGGATTGGAGAATTTCCTCCCCTCACATGCTGGATTGTTTGCACGGTTGGAAAAGACTCTCCCTGACGTGGAGCCGGACCTCTAGTTCCGGATTGTCTCAGTCTTCTGGAATAATCTATATTTTGCATATTGCGTCCGGGAAAACTTGTCTCTCTTCAAATATCGGCAGGATTCGCCGTTTCTTCGCAGTTTTTTTACCCGCAGCATTCAGGCAGAAAATAAAAAAGCCGGAGTAAAAACCCCCGGCTTTTTCTCAAACAAACCTTTCGGTCGCTTGCTTGTGATACGGACTTATCCCACCAAATAAAGAAGAGGGAAAAGGTAAATCCAGATCAAGTCTACCACGTGCCAGAATAAACCCACACCTTCTACAGGAGTGTAATATTCAGGACCAACTTGGTTTTTGATCACTTTCAAAAGTACCCAGAAGATAAGAAACGCACCCGCAAGAACGTGTAAACCGTGAATACCTGACATTACGAAATAGAATCCAAAGAACAAAGGCCAATTTTTGGTTTTTTCCAAAAGAGTCAGATGCTCGTATTCGGTTTCGTCTAGGTGAAGTTTGTGTTCTCTTTCTACTACGCTAAGTTTATTAGCTTCTGCAAGTAGAGCACCCACTTTGGTTACCTTCTCACCGGAAGCGCTTAACTCTTCAGTGTAAGCGTATTTTCCGGGAACAGTACCTACATGGAACTTGTGAGTATATTCGAAAAACTTAACGACCATGAAGATCGCAGCACAAGCGATAGTCACTGCAAGAGCGATGATCGCTTTATTTCTCATACCTCTTTGCACATAGTTAATTCCAAGCGCCATAGTGAAGGAGCTGAATAAAAGAACCACTGTGTTCAAAGCTCCCAGGACAACGGAAAGTTGCTTACTCCCCGCATGGAAAACTTGAGGGTATAGAGAATGGTAGATCGAATATCCTACGAATAATCCACCGAACATTAGAATTTCTGTAACAAGGAATAACCAGATCCCTTGTTTAGAAGATTCGTATTGATGCTCTGCGCTATCGAAATGATGTGCGTGATGAAAACCACCTGTGTGATTAGCGGTACTCATATGGCCCTCCGGTTAGTACTGGGGTCTTTTCAAAGTTTTCGTGTGGAGGAGGAGAAGGAATAGTCCACTCCAAAGTTTTTCCTCCGAATGGATTGTTTCCTGCTTCTTTTCCTTTCAGAAGTGCATAGATCACTCCGTAAAGTCCAATCAAGAATCCAGTTCCAATCAACCAAGATCCGAAAGTGGACATTTGGTTTAATTCGGTGAATGTAGGAAGATAGTCGTAGTATCTACGAGGCATTCCCATATTCCCTAAGATGAACTGAGGGAAGAAGGTAACGTTAAATCCTGTGAAGATGAATACCCAGGAAATCCTTCCTGCTAGATCGCTATAGATCTTACCGGTAACTTTAGGGAACCAATAGATCAACGCTCCCATAAGAGCCATCAAAGTTCCACCAACCATCACGTAATGGAAGTGAGCTACCACGAAGTAAGTATCGTGGAAGTGAATGTCCATACCGGTAGAAGCCAGATACACTCCAGTCAAACCACCGATGGTGAATAAGAACATGAACCCGATCGCAAATAACATCGGAGCATCCAGACGGATACTTCCTTTATACATGGTTGCGATCCAGTTGAACAATTTGATCGCTGTAGGAACTCCTACAAGCATTGTGATGAAGGAGAACAAAACCCCCGCAAACTCAGATTGTCCGGAAACGAACATGTGGTGTCCCCATACTAAGAAGGAAACCCCAGCGATCGCTAACGAAGAGTAAGCGATTGCAGTATATCCGAAGATTACTTTACGAGAGTAAGTAGCAACCAACTCGGAGATCACTCCCATTGCCGGAAGGATCATGATATAAACCGCAGGGTGAGAATAGAACCAGAAGAAGTGCTGGAATAGGACCGGATCTCCTCCCAATTGAGGATCAAAAATCCCCACTCCGAGAGTTTTCTCTGCAATAAGAAGAAGCAGAGTGATCGCAAGAACTGGAGTTGCCAATACTTGCAGGATCGCAGTTGAGTAAAGCGCCCAAACCATCAGAGGAATTCTGTTCATGGTCATTCCAGGTGCTCTCAGTTTATGAGTGGTAACGATGAAGTTCAATCCAGTTAGAATGGAGGAGAATCCGATGATGAATACTCCAAGAACCATCGGGATCACTCCCAATCCAGTTTTAATGGAAGAATACGGAGTGTAGAAGGTCCAACCAGTGTCTACGTTTTCCAAGAATAGAGTGGAACCAGTGATCGTAGCACCGATCATCAGCATGTACCAGCTCATTAAGTTCAATCTTGGGAAAGCTACGTCTTTTGCCCCTATCATGATCGGAAGAACAAAGTTTCCGAAAATTGCAGGGATACCAGGAACGATCACCATGAACACCATAATGGCTCCATGATAGGTCATCATTCTGTTATAAACGTCTGCGGAAAAAAGGGTTTTTCCCGGTGTGAATAATTCTGCGCGAACTAATAGAGCGAAAACTCCTCCTAAAAAGAAGAAGCTCATGATCGCGACAAAGTACATGATCCCGATACGCTTATGATCTAAGGTAGTAAGCCAGGACCAAATCCCCTTTTGGTGATTCAGGTAATTATGTTGCTCGTGGGCCATTGTCCGTAATCCTATTTAAGCGTCTTAATGAATTCGATGATGTCCTTGATCTCGTCCTCTTTGATTCTTCCTTGGAAGGAAGACATTGCAGGAGGGAATCCAGCTACGATTTTAGCTGTAGGAACAAGGATAGATTGTTTGATATAAGCATCATCCGCAGTTACAGAAGATCCGTCTGCGAAATCTCTCTTATTACCATAAAGACCTTTGAAGCTTGGTCCAACAATCCTGGATCCGTCGATGGAGTGACACCCGCTACATCCAAGGCTTCCTTTGAAAAGAGCTTCACCTCTTTCTGCAGGTCCTTTGTTGCTAGCGCCCGCGTTAGCAGCGATTTTTTCAGCCTGCCAAGCAGCAAATTGTTCTCCGTCCACCACACGAATCGTAGCCATCATATTGGAGTGTTTAGTTCCGCAATACTCAGTACAGAATACTGTGAAGTCCCCTTTCTCAATCGGCGTGAAAGTGAAAGTTGTTCTTCTGCCAGGAACCGCATCCATTTTGTTCCTGAATGCAGGAACATAGAAGCTATGTAGAACGTCATCAGATGTAAGAATGAAACGAATGGTTTTGCCAACAGGAACTACTACGATCTCAGGCTTGAGAAGAGTAGAGTCCGGATCGTCCAACAACTTTTTGTCGGTAGGGCTATTGATCTCGATATCATTCGCGTATTTGAAAGTCCAAGCCCACTGACGAGCAGTTACGTGAACTTCAACATCACCTTTCTCTCCGACTCTGCGAAGATCATGAAATACACTCCATCCCCAAGCGAAGATGATCATCATGATCACGAAAGGTATGAAGGACCAAAGGAACTCAGCAAGAGTATTGTGCGTGATATACGCACTTTTCTGGTCTTCAGTTTTTCTTCTATACTTGAATATGAATATTACCATTCCCCCAATGAGAATGATAAAAGAGATAAGGCCCGAAACAAGAAGAAAGATATAGAGGCTATCTACATCTCCCGATTCTTTAGTCGCTGGAACCGGCATGAAGCTTGTCGCCGTAATAAGAGAGAACCAGTTCATCGGATCGAAATCACTCCTTCCTTTATTTATACTGTACTAGACGAGTTTTGTTTCTTCCAAAAGCGGAATAAGAACGCTGCAAGGATAACGACGGTGAGAAAACCACCGATTCGCATGATATTGAACGCGTATAATGTATACCTATTTTTGGATGGATCAAATTGGAAGCAAAAAAGGGCAACACTGTCAGTCAAATCGCCGATTTTACCGTTTCCAGCCTCTACAAGAGATAATCTCAGGGTCCTTTCATCCATCGGTATTCCTTTTAAATACCTGGAAATTTGTCCTTCTGGGGTAATCACATAAGCTACGGAAACATGTACCCATTGATCATTATAAGGATTCCATTTGTAGGAAAAGCCCAAGCTGGAAGACAATGCCTTTATTTCAGGATCATTTCCGGTTAAAAAACTCCAGCCGGACCCGTCTCCCCTTCCATAATCTTTCACATATACTTCTTTTTTTGCCTTTGCTAGATCAGGTTTTTCTTTCGGATCAAAGCTTACCGCAACGTAATTGAATTCTTTTCCTACTTCTAAATTCAATTCTTTGAGTGCGGTTGAGATCTCATTCAGATAAAGACTGCAAAGTGTGGGGCATCTATAATACACTAAGGTAAGAAGAAGCGGTTTTCCGTCTTTCAGATAGTCGCCTATGCGAACTTGTTTACCTTGCTCATCTATGAAAGATAAATTGATATCTATATGATTTCCTAATTTTTCTTCCAGACCTACACCCTCAAGTTCTGGAGGAACTGCGTGAGCAGGTAGTTCTCTTTCGGTATCGAAGGATAGAACTGATAAGAATGGCAGAAAAATAATAAGAGCCGCAGCTATTTTAGAAAATCGCCACGGATGATTGGAGGAGAACAACGTTCTATCCCCGGTTCTTTCCTTACTTCGCTGCCGAAGTGTGGGAAGGAACTACTTCATTATAATCTTTAACACCTTTGTGGAATGCAGAAAGATAAACGAAATAAAGAATGTTAGCGGTCAACACGACCACGAATGTCCAAAAACCTGCCTTGTTGTAATGGTCTCCGTTTTGGCTCATGGAATGACTCCTAAAGTATCAGAAAAAAACGTTTCACTTTTGTAAAAAGCGAAAGATACCAGCCAGTTTTGGAGACCTGTCTTTTTTTTGAAAGCGTTTTTGCTTTTCATTGTTTTCATACGTTTAGAACCGACATAAAAAGCTTCTATCCTTAGGTCGGGCACTAGAACGTTCGTTCTTTAGAATCTTAAAATGTTTTTTCCATGAGAATAAGTCTCAGATCAAAATGTAAGCTTTCGATTTTCGAACATCAAATCTCTTGCCCCAAATCAATCTCGCTCAAGTATGGTAAAGAAGAGCTCGGATTCTCCGAAAAAACAGAATGATCGCTTCTACTTATTCTCATTTCAGAAAGTTTTCTCTCTTTCTGGTCCTCTATTCAGTTTTAATTTTTCTAAATTTATTATATGGACCACTTGTCCGAGCCACTGACTCCGGACTCGCTTGTCCTGATTGGCCTTTTTGTTTCGGTAAAATTTTTCCAGACTTCGATTTTAATATTTTTATGGAAGTAGGACATAGATATTATTCCGGATTTTTAGGAATTGTTCTGATCGCAGGCACTGTTTGGACAGCAATCGTTCCAGAATTAAGAAAACCTTTCTTAGGTTATTTTATTTTAGGAATATTACTTATAGCTTCTCAAGTTACTTTGGGAGGTTTAACTGTTCTTCTGTCTTTAGATCCTGCTACTGTTAATCTTCACTTATTAAATGCTATTTTGTTTTTACTTTGTATAGTTACAGCGACTTTCAAAGCGCGCAATCTTGCAAATTCTACAAATTCAAATGAGTTTTTAACAAAACAAAGTTTATTGCAGAAGGACCAGATCCCTCTCTTGATCGGAGTATTGTTGATCTTCTTCCAAATTATTTTAGGAGGAAGGGTAAGTTCCAATTACGCAGGACTTGCTTGTTTGGAATTCCCGACTTGTAACGGAGAATGGATTCCTTCTGTTCCTGAGCCTAAGATACAGATCCAGGTGCAGCATAGATTGGGCGCCTATTTAGTGGCATTTTATATTCTTCTAATAAACCTTTATGGAATATTCAAAGGATTCTCCCAGGAAACCAAAAAATACGTAAGAGCTGCTATTATCCTTCTTCTCATACAGATAGGATTAGGAGTTGTGAACGTATATATGAAACTTCCAAAATTAGTTACTGCTGCTCATACCGGAGTAGCTATTCTTCTTTTCTTGTCCATGTATGCAGTTTGGATACAGAGGGCTTCTGAACTTTCTAAGAGTAAGGTTTCTTAAATAGAATGAATAGTTTTCTTTCCGACTGGAACCAAATGATCAAACCAAGGGTAAGTTCCCTTGTTTTAGCTACTGCTGTGCCTGGTTTATATCTTGGTGGCCCGGTTGCACCTAGTACACTTCTGGTTTTTATGACTATGCTTGGGACTTTTTTAATGTCTTCCGCATCTTTTATCTTCAACCAGATTATAGAAATAGATAGAGATTCTAAAATGAAACGGACCGCAAATCGTCCGCTTCCTGCAGGAAGGATCAGCATTGCCCAGGCTTGGATCGTTGGATTTGCGATGACTTTCGCAGCATTTGGGGTCTTATACTATTTTGCGAATTTGCTAACTGCATTATGCGCTTTTGCTGCACTACTTGCTTATGTTTTTCTTTATACAATTCTATTAAAACCAAGAACGCATCAGAATATCGTAATAGGTGGAGTGGCGGGCTGCGTTGGACCTTTGATCGGTTATGCGGCTGTAAGTAATTCCTTACCTTTGCCTGCTTGGATATTATTCCTGATGATCTTTCTCTGGACCCCGGCTCACTTCTGGGCGCTTGCAATCTTCTTGAAAGAAGATTATAGCGACGCGAATTTCCCAATGCTTCCAGTCGTAAAAGGTGTAAAGGAAACCGGACGTTCGATTTTGTTTTATACAATTCTTTATGTGGGATCTGTGATCGCGTTCTATTGGGCAGAACCTTCCATGGGTTGGTTGTATATGATCTCTTCCGTAGTATTGAGTATATCTATACTTTATCTTTCTGTAAAATTATTCCAAAATCCCGAGCCTAAGTTCGCCAGAGGATTTTTCTTCTTTAGCATTCTTCACTTGTTTTTAATCAATATTTTAATTCTAATCGATCATTCCATCGCTGCCTGACTAAAAGTTCACCGATCCGGTTTTTTCGATCAAAAAATTTCATTTCACTTTTTAAACCTTTCAGAGTTGACATTCGCTTAATAGTGGATAGTTTTCTCTCCTCAAGAGGTTTTCTCATGATCGATCTTTCGAATTCGGTTCGCCCTTATGTCCTGAAATTATTGGTGGTTTTAGGCTTAATATCATTCTCTGGCTCTCCGATTTTTTCTCAAAACAAACCGGGAGAATTCGACTCGGAATTGTATGCGCAGTTAGTGAGACAAAGTAATGTACAGTTCACAAATCTGATCAAGTCAAAGACTGTGCTTGCTGATCATAAAGGCTGGAAGAAGCCAATAGACAAAGCATTTGGTAAACTTTCCAAAAATTCCGGAAACCCTCCCTTCCCTCTAGTTTATAAAATCGTAAAGGAAGCTAGCTTCAACGCATTCGCAATGGCGGGCGGACAGTTTTGTATTCATTCAGGAGCTTTAGATTCTTTAGATGAGATCATCAAACAAAAAGAAGCAGATGCGGCTCAAAAGTTGGACTTCCATCGAGAAAGATACATTGCGGGAGTATTATCTCACGAGTTAGCTCATTTTTATAACAGACATGTTTTCAATAGTGTTAAAAAGTTTTACGCACTCAAAGATGAACCGTCCGGAAAAGCATTTTTGGAAAATAGCAAATTTTCCCAAGAGCAAGAGCTGGATGCAGATCAAACCGGGTTGTTCTTATTGGACAAAGCAGGTTACGGTGGTGACTTCATGCTCATCACTCTCCAAACTTTAAACGAGGTTGAGCAATCTTATAAGGAAGCATTAGCTTCTTCTAAAGCGGATAAAACCAGACCTGAGCTAATAGGCTCTCATTATTTCTCCAGCCATCCTTCTCCAAATGAAAGATTATCCAGACTTAAGACGGATAAGCAGGAACTTTATAGCTTCTTAGCTAAGATGGAAAAAACTTTTGATGATATTCAACTAGGTAGAAATTTAGATGAAGCAAGATCCAACTTAGAAGACGGGATCAAAAAATTTCCCGAGAATACTTACTTAAGCAAAGCTCTTGCAGTTTGTATGCACAAGATCTGGATGGCAACCGCATCCAACGAAGAATTAAAATTAAAACCGGTTTTAGATATGCCTTCTTTCAGGGACACAATGGTGTTTCCTCCGGATAAAAGTAAACGTGCTGTCATGCGGATCGTTCCCGGAAACGAAGCGGCATATAATCGTGCACTTAAAGCGTACAGAGAAGTGATCGTAAAAACGGATGATCCTTACTTTCTTTCTAATTATGCAGTACTACTTTCTTATTCTGCAGACGAAAAAGATCTAGATGTAGCGGTTAATGTAGCTAACCAAGCTTTCCAAGCAGAAGGAACCGTCGCTTTGGCAAACAACTTAGGTGTAGTTCTATTCTGGACCGATAAAAAAGAAGAAGCGAAAGAACTTTTCAATCGTCTTGCTCTATCGATCGATCAGAAAATCAGAACTCTTGCGAATCAAAGTGGAAACAATCCTCAGATCGCTCAGTATCTAAAAACGATCGGCCAATCTACCGCTCAAAAACAACAAGTGGATCCTGATTATATTTATGAGAATTTCACTCCTATCTTAAACATCGCATTGGTTGAATCTTATTCCGCAGTAGATCCAAAATCAAAAGGGCTCGCAAGTTATTATTTAACTAATTACGATTCTACTTCGGGCTGGGCAAAAGTTCTAGCAAAGATCCATTCGATTGAATTGACCGCTCCTACTCCAGCAAACGAAGTGAATGCATTTAAAGTTGGTGGAGTTGGTCCTGGAGATAAACTAGAGGACCTTTTGAAAAACTGGGGAAAACCTACTCGCATCAAAACGGATAAAAAAAGCGGTTTGGAATATTTCGAATACGATAACAAAGAGACTGCGTTCATCTTAGATATGGGAACTGTAGTTCAAGTGAATGTAGTCGGAGATAATAGCCCAGGTTTAGGACAAGGGATCACAGTTGGGTCTTCCAAACCGGCTGCTGAGAAACTTTTAGGTTCTAAATTTAGAAAGCAAGGCGAGTATCACGACTACTACGAAAAAGGAAAAGCTTTCGTGAAATATAATAAACACGGAAAGATAGATCTTTTAGTGGTTCAGTGAACTATCCTTAAAGAAAAATCTTCTAGCTAAAATACCGGTCCCGGAAACAAAAATAGCCGGGGCCCAAACATTCAAAAGTTCTGATTGGATCACAACCCAACCTCTTTCCGTAAAAAAGTTTTTAGGACCGATAGGAGAAACTCTGATCGGTCTATATTCAAAAAAGATCCTTTCAGAACTCCAAGGGATAAAGAATCCAACTCCTAAACCACCTGTGGTCATCGCATCCAACACTCCATGAGAGATCGCAGATACAAAAAGAAATAAAAAGATAATAAGCCAACTAGCTTTAAGTTTTGTCCGGAAGAATGCCACAATACAGGACATTATCAAAGCAAATAAGATAGAATGAGTAAATCCTCTATGACCCCAATCGCTTTCGTACGGGATTCCAAATTTGAAAGCCACTACGTCAAAATCCGGAAGTATAGAGAAGAATATTCCAAAAACTGCAAGTAATACAGGGATTTTCTTTTTCCCGAAAAAGAAGAAGAGAGAGATTGGAACTGCCGGATGCGAGAATATTGTAGCCATTTTTTAATTAGTCACTCTGCTGCTAAAATTACGGAAGAAGCATTGAAGAATGCGCAGATCTCTTCTCCTTCCTTTAGCTTGAGCTGTTCTGTGGCTTGGCTTGTGATTATTGATGTGAGCTTGTTTCCACCATTCAATTCTATTATGATTTCGTCGTTTACGCTACCTTTTACGATAGAGAAAATTTTTCCGTTCAATTTATTTTCGGAACTGATAGTAGGATCTGTATCCTTAGAAAGAAAAATGAAAGAAGCCTTGATCAATGCGTATATGTCTTTACCAACTTTCAAACCTAGATTGATCACACTTTGGTTTGTAATAACTGCAGTAATCTCTTGTTCCCCTTTTAGAGAAATAATGATCTCTGAATTTACCGCTCCCTTTTGGATATTTTTGATCTTTCCATAAAATTGATTTCTGGCACTGGTTTTCATCGAGATACGATTTAGAAAATTCAAGAGTTCGAATGGATTGTCCATTCTTTCACTTATTCTGGTCAGAAATTTTCTGTGCTCATCTTCTACAATCTGATAGAGCTGGATCATTTCCTTGGCTTTATCGGTGAGTTTTGCTCCTCCGCCACTGGTCCCTCCTACACTTTTTTCGACTAGAATTTCTTTGTATAAATTATTCAGTAAATCGATGGAGTCCCATGCTGTTTTATAACTAATCCCGACTTCCTTTGCTGCCTTGGATATGGAGCCGCATTTTTCGATCGCTCGGAGCAACTCTATCTTCTCCCGGCCCAGCTTATTTTCTTTATTGGACTTTAGCCAAAGTGCCCCATCAATCTGCAACTTATCCTTCATCGTTTCTCCAGCTCTAAGTTACAAAAAACCTTCTCTTAGGAGTATCAAAAATTTCCTCAAAAAAAACTGTGAGTCCCGTTTTTTGCAACTATGTGGGTTTATCCATTCGCTATATAGTTGACTATATAGCGAATTAGTGAGTCCTTACCAATATTAAGGATGCTGATTTATATGATTTTCCCGCAAAGTAGGTTCCCATCTATTTTCTCTAAATTAACCTTCTTTTATGTTACGTATTCGCTTATTGTTTTTTGTTCGCCGAATTCTGGGACGGACGGATCGGGTTTGGCTGCTTTTGCCTTACGTTCTTCGGATAATACATTCTATAGTAATTCATTCTCTTTGATCGGTCCCGATAATAACGGAAATACCGATCTAACAGTTGCTCCTTATTTCGAATCCGGGTTATATACTGTGGCTTCTCTGCAAGATGATTCTAAATTTCCTCAGAAGGTGATCCTTAATAATATCTCGATCAAAGATAAAAGCGGAAATCTGATCGAAACGGTAAGCAGTTTTAACGGAGTTCTTTTACGAGATCTGATTAATATTGGCGGTAAGTTCAAACCTTTGGATAAGGGTAAAGACGGCAGAGCCACAGTGGTAGTGTTAGAGGGAAAGGACGGTTATAAAGCTGTAGTATCTTATACAGAGCTAATGAGAACTTCTTTAGGCGCTGAGATGATCATCGCTTATGAAAAGAATGGCGGCCTATTGGATTCCAATTCAGGAAGTATGGCATTCGTTTCTAAAGGCGATATAAACCAAGGTACTCGCTACGTTAAATTTTTAACTAAGATCACTGTGATCAATGAATGGTTAACTCAAAGTGGGACCGGGACAACCGCCTCCTTCAGTGTCGCAGGAGATGTGATTACTCCTCTCAATTATTCTATTTCTGATCTGCAGAATACTTCAAACTTTACGTCTATCAATTTTAGTGCGATTGGTCCCATATCAAATAGTAAACATTATATTTTAGGAAAAGGTGTCTCTCTTTTAGAAGTCCTTTCCAAATCTACTTTAAGAAGCCCGAACGATTTCCAAAGTTATTATGTTATTTTAGAAGCTACTGACAAATATAGGATCACACATTCGTACGCGGAACTTTCTAATACGATTATAGGTTCAGGAAGCGGATCTTTACCTTCTCCAGGTGTAGTAGTGATTACAGAATTCAAAAAAGGTTTGGGAGGGAATTATTACACTCCTCCAGCTTCTTTAACGGATTATACTTCTTGTTCAGGTACAGGTAATGTTTGTGATACAGATTATATTGCTACCATTTCAAGTGAAGATACTGCTCCTTATGGAGGAGATGTAGCTGGCGGGATCAACTTAGGACCTCGTAAGATGAGTTGGCTGAATACGATTATTCTCAAAAAAGCAGAATAACTTAATCGCTAACTGAGAGTCCACTTGGAACAGTAGCTGGAATTTTATTCCCCAAACTCAAAGTAGTGGGAGAAGATAATGAACTCAGAAATTCCAGCAGCTGATCCATTTCATTCTCTGATACTACTATATTCACATTTAATAATGGATCTAAAGTCGCTAAAATTTCGTTCTTTATCGCAAAACTAGATAAATAAGAACTTCTCAGAGCCACTGGAATATTATTCGGATCGTAATTTAGTAAAGAATCTCTGGGCCTTAAATGATGTCGGATCACATCTCTTAAAGAAGTATAGGCGCCGTTATGAAAATAAGGAGAAGTATAAGAAACTTCTCTTAAAGAAGGTGTCCTAAATGCAAAACTATCATTTGTATTTCCACTCACACCAAATCGCCCTTTATCTAAAGGAGAGTCTGCGCCGAAGCCCGGACCAAATTGTGGAATGGCTAGATTATGAAATTTTTGATCCGTCATCAAGGATCCCGAATGGCATCTTGAGCATCCTGCCTTTCCATAAAATAAAAATGCTCCGGATTTTGCCTTACTATTTAAAGCACTATTATCACCATCTAAATATCGATTCCAAGGAGAAAGGTCCCAATTACTCGAATCAGTAGTATCCCAAAGATGGCCTGTAAAATCTCCTAATGCATTCGCTACATTTTCAAAACCTAATTCAGATACATCTAACTCTGGATATGCCTCTTGGGATAAGCTTACATATTCAGGAATATCCAATAATCTTTGCAAAAGACTGTTCCATATCGCTTGAGGGTTTGTATCTGGAATATTAGCGATAGAATTGCTTCCGCTTTGGCCAAGCATTTCTGTTCTAGAAAGAACTGGGATCATTGCCTGAGCTGCCAATAAACTTTTGAGCCCAGAGGGTAAAGTAATTCCAGACGGAGAAACGAAATTTGAATTTTCATCTATGGATATTCTTCCGTCCCAGAAAAAACTTTTCCACTCCAGCGAAGAACGGTTATGTAATTCCATAGAATTTCGATGGATGAACACTCCAGTATTCAGACTCCTAGTTTGTCCGGATCCTTCCCCGCCTTCTCCGATAGATAATGCAAGTGTGTCTCCTGAAACAAGTCCTGGATTATGACAAGTAGCACAGGAAATGTTTTTATTCCCTGAAAGTATTTTATCAAAAAATAATGCTTCTCCCAATTTTAAGATTGGAGGAGATGGAGAAGTATGTTTGTCCAATGGGCCGACTTGGTTTGATATAAGAATCCTTCTCAAACGATCATCTTCTGTTTCTATATCCAAAAATGCAAATACAGCCAATCCATCGGAAGAGCCGGCAAGTTTAGGGCTGCAAGCCGTACAAAAAGTAATTAAGAAGAATAAGATATAATTCCTGGAATTTCCCAAACGTTTCATGTTCTTTTAAAATATATATTCGGTAGCGATTAAAGTTTGGGTTTCTACCAAAGGTCTACCTATCAGATCGTTTACAGTCACACCATTTGGAAATCCAAGTGAGGTCAGAACCACTTGAGAAAATTGATCAGATACATTTTGAGATTCTATCCCCGTTGTTCTTTCATCTCCTCTGATCCGTTCCAAGGAATTTACTCTGGTAGGTCTTCCCGTTTGATCAACGGATACAATTTGGATCACGGCTAATGAAATTTTTAGTCTTTCCATCGGGAAATAATTCAGGGAAGCTACAGTTTTATAAAATCTTGCCTTACCATGATCCACATGATTCCTAAGATCGAATATATCTCGAATATTAACGTTACCTAATACTCCATCCGTTTGTAGATCGTATCGAACGACTTGATCCATCCAAGGAACATTAGAAGGAGCAGACATCACACCTGTTACAGGATCCTGAGCTCTTCCCATGCCGTTTCCTGTTCCGGTTGTGTACATCAAGAATGCACCGAATTTTTTATATCTCACATGAGTATAAAAATAGAGACCTTTTGCCAAGGAATCCCTTTCGTCTCTAGTATTGGTAGCATACAATTTGCGAAATTCGTTGGAAGCAACTGTGGTATCCAAACCTTGATTGAAAAAATCTTCCGGAAATAGGATCTGCTCGTTGATAAGAGAAGACTTTCCTCTCCTATCTAAAAAATAATAAGGCCCACCTCCCATCGCAAAGGAGAAGTTATCCTCGTTATATGCTATATCTGTCTGCAATCCAAAGTATATATCCTGCTTTGCTCTTTTTTCTCCTCTAAACATCCGGACTCTTGGATGGTTTTGGCAATCAGCAGTGCATACAAAATTCGCAGAATTATATTCTACTTCGTCTCGATCGATGCCTGTTATATTTTTGAAAATGAAAGGAGAACTTAAACCTGCTAGAAACTTTTTGGAGTCTCCAGTTGGTAAAAAATTCAAGATACCTTGTAGATCCAGTCCATATGAATCTCCGGAACCGTTTGCTAATGAATTTAATTTATCACTGGAACCTGTGACAGTGAGTATCTCTAAATCTTGTGCATTATTTCTACGATGAGTGGATTCATTCCCAAGCATAAAATGAAATCCATAATATTCATCTTTATGAAAAACACTGATCCCTCTTTCTACACCTGTGGAAAATCCGAAGTTTTGGAATGCAGCAGATGCTCCCATTCTTCCAGTTGGATCTCCATCAATATAACGGTGAGCCATCATCTCAGTGAGATTGAATACTGGACTAATTGTAACTGCAGCAGGTTGTTGTCCGACCCTTAAGGTAAGGAATCGATCGAACAAAGGCATATTAAAATAAGCGAATCTTAAGCTAAAGGCGTAGTCGTTAAATCCCTGACAGACTTGGCTTCCGTCAAAATTCGTACAACCATTTGCTTCTTGAGAATAAGTAGAATAAACATCAGGCGTGATCCTAAATCCGTAACCCTTATATTCTCCTTCTTCAATATCTCCTTGGATATTTACCAAGGCTCTCGCTACTCTAAAACCTGTGCTCTGGCTATTTGGTCCGGAATAGTCGGGTGCACCATTAGGCTTTTTATCATTCAGCCCATAGGAAACCCATAGAGTTCCATTCACTGTAAACTTAGAAGGAACTGATAACTTTTTATCTTCGGTGACTATATCGAAGGACCAGATCGAATAAGAGCTCAAAAAGATGATCAGCCAAAGATAAACTTTTGGAGATACACCCAATTTTAGAGAACTCATATTCGCTATATAATTATCTATATAGCGACTGTCAATTCAAGATAGAACGTTTTGTTAAACGAATGAGCTGGATTTTATAATATTGAATATGCTTGTTAGATTAGAGATTTAGGATCAAGTCCTGCAACGAACCAAACTTCCATCCTTGCGGAAGAAGATCTTCATCTCCATTCCCTTTTCTGGAGCCTGGGCATGATAATCCAATTTGCATTCGGATTCAGAAGGGGAGAAAGGATTTCGGGGAAGTTTTTCCTTAGGGCACCAGAATCTTTCTTTTTCGGAGCTGTACAATTTCCAATCGGAGGGATAGAGAGGATGGATCCCTGCATCTAAAAACAAGTTCCTGGAAAGCTCATGAGGTTGGTAGGGGCTTCCTCCTCCGTGAACGCCTACGAACATATCCACTCGATCGTCTCGGATGTACAAAGGTGATCCCGTATCGTTTAGGCAAAAGTACCCGTCATGGTACTTTCCATTTTGCATTTTGATCTTCTTCTCTTTGATCTTGGAGATAAAAGCTAAAGTACCAATTACCTTGGATTTATTGCAGGAAGAAATTCTAGACCCAATCTTCTCACATAAATCCTTAAAACTCACAGCCAAGGTGCGATATGGAAACACTTGGTAATTATATCCAGCACCCCAACCCCATTCCAGATCATAGAGTTCGTATTTTCCTTCTCCTGCAAAATGATACTTCTTCCCATCCTTTGCAATTCCAGAACCTTCCCAACGTACTTGTTCTAAGAATGTAGCGGATGCTCTGCCGATTTCTTTTCCGGAAGGAGAATATGCGGCCACTTCCGTTCCTGGAAATGCTTCTTCCAATGCTAAATGATAATAAGTAGGATAATAGACTCCTAAACTCGATGGTTGGAATTCCGACAAACGTTCCAGGTCATCTTGGGAGAGGAATCTTTCTAAAGGCTTAGGAGAATGATCTAGAGACGTCTGCATGGGTCGAAACGTATGTTGGTATGCCAAAGGTTTCAAATTGATCCTTGGATAGGTGCAGGACTCTTTAGAACGACGTATCTTAGAAGTTTCGGACTTATTATATGGATCTTCTAAAATGACAGCTTCTCCGTGAAATACACGGATGCCATGTTCCTTTTCAGGAAACTTACATTCACAACCTTCCGGAGAGTTAATGCAGAGTACTTTTGCATAAACCGCAGGAGAGCTTTGGCTAAATAGGGAGGTGGAGAAGAGTAGAAGGTAGAGTAATATCCCGCTCCCAAAAGGGAGCGGGACCAGTTTTCTCAGAAAAAAGAGCAATTAGATGTTGCTCTCTCCTTCGCTGGAACCGCCAGTTGGGAACAGGCTTGGTGCAGGCGTAGGTTCTGGGGTCGCAACTGGAGCAGCAGGACGAGGCGCCGGTTTCTTTGGAGCAGCTTTTTTCTTAACTACTTTCTTTTTAGGCGCAGACTTCTTCTTAACTGCTTTCTTCTTAGTGGCTTTAACGACCTTTTTTTTCGCTACTTTCTTCTTTGCCGCTTTCTTCTTAGGTGCGGCTTTTTTCTTTGCTTTCTTCTTAGCTACCATGGTAGATACTCCTTGTATCTGGGGAATCTTTCCGTTATTCCTAGAGTAAATTTCCACTCGTAAGACTTAGAGCAAAAAGAGTAAAACCTTTTTTCATTTTCTTTCATGAAAGCAATGTAAAACATTTCATAATGTTTCATTTCTATCTTAAGTTGCGCTGAATGAGTATCCTAGATCGGTAAAACTCTCTTCAGGAGAACGTAGTCGATGGCTAATTAAGAAGGTTTTGACTAAACCTTTTCCTTTCACCTTGATCTCTCCTCTTTCTGTTAATGCAAAATCGGTTTTAATTAGTTCTGCAGTGGATTCTGTGACCTGAATTTCTCCCGGAACACCATGAGATTCCATACGACTAGCAAGATTTACCGCATCTCCCCAGATATCGTAGATGAATTTTTTTGTTCCAATGACTCCTGCGACTACCGGACCAGTATTAATCCCTATTCTCATACGCAGTTTAGTACCCATTTTTTTAAGTTTGAATTTGGAAAGAAGCTCCTTCATGTCCCATGCCATATGAGCTACAAGCAAAGGATGTGCCTCATTCGGTAAAGGAAGGCCTCCTACTGCCATATATGAATCCCCTATGGTCTTTATTTTCTCCAGACCGTACTTTTCGGCTAAAATATCGAAATGAGAGAATACTTCGTTTAAGATGCGTACTACGGACTCAGGCTTCATCGCTGCCGAAATTCTGGTAAATCCGACTATATCCGCAAAAAGAATAGAAACATTCGGATAACTATCTGCAATGAGCCCGGTATTCGACTTCAATTCTTGAGCAATAGAGTCCGGTAGAATGTTCAGAAGTAATTTTTCCGCCTTATCCTGCTCAACACGCACCTTTTCGTACGCATCTGCAATTTCAGCCCTTGCTTTTTCATTGTCTGCAAGTGTAGAACGAACTGTTCCAAGAACCAAATTGTAACGTTCTGCAATTTGACCCACTTCGGTGAATGGTTCCACTGGAACATCTACCGCCAGGTCCCCAGTCTTCCTCTGGTAATCCATCGCTAAGAATAGGTCGATCAGCTCAGTAGTTGCCTTATGCTCCGAGATATTTAAGCCCATTCTTTCTTCGTCTCCATCTACCCGGAGAGGGAAAAATTTATTAATCATATAGAAGATCAGTAAAGAAAGTCCGAACGCAAATCCTCCTACGGCCAATATTCCGATAATTTGGGTGAGAAGAAGAGAAGATCTAGTAACATTATGACCGATCAAATTCAGATCTCCGAAAATTCCGACTGCGATCGTTCCCCAAATTCCTCCGATCAAATGGACCGGAATTGCTCCAACTGCATCGTCAATCTTCAGTTTTTCTAAAAGTTTTTCCGCAGGAAGAACGAATAAGCCCGCGATACTACCGATGATTGCAGATTGGACTGGAGTAAAACAATCTGCTCCTGCAGTGATGGCTACTAGTCCCGCTAAAGATCCGTTCAAAGGTGCAGTTGCTTCCGGAAAACCTTTGATCAACCATGCAGCCAACATCGCAACCATGAGAGAGAACCCGGAGGAAATGATCGTGTTTAGAATAATACCGGGAACTTTTTCATTAAAGCCCAGAGTACTTCCTCCGTTGAATCCCATCCATCCGAACCAAAGAAGAATTCCGCCTAACATCGCCATAGGCAAATTACTTCCGGTCACAGTTTTAGGCGGTTCGTTCTCAGGAAATCTTCCTATCCTTGCCCCTACGACAAGAAGAAGTGAAAGTGATACCCAACCACCCACACTGTGGACTAAAGTGGAGCCTGCAAAATCATGAAATCCTCTTGCTGCCAGCCAGCCATGATTCTCGTCAGTTAAACTTCCTCCCCAACACCAATGGCCTGCGATCGGATAGATCACACCTGAGATCAATGCAGTAGCGAACAAGTAAGAATGGAACTTTAATCTTTCTGCAACTGCTCCAGAGACGATTGTTGCAGAAGTTCCGCAGAAAACCAATTGGAATAAGAAGAAGGTCGGAGGCCAAGCCTTACCTTCCGGAAACACAGGGACAAATAAAGAAGTTCCTGCTATACCATTCCATGTGACACCGAACATGAGTCCGAATCCGAATGTATAAAAAAGAAGAGTGGCTACTCCGAAGTCCGCCACATTCTTTATGGCAACGTTAATGGAGTTCTTGGCTCTGGTAAGTCCGGATTCTAATACAAGGAAACCACCCTGCATGATGAGTACTAGTCCTGAACAAACCAAGACCCAAAGTATATCTAATAAGCTCTTTTCTAAGATCATAGAAAAGGTTCCCCCGAATGATTCCTGCTAAATATGTTTCGCTTATTAATGTAAATTATCGGAATAATTCTATTCTAATCTAACAAGAGGCAAGCGGGAAACCTTATAATATTGTAACAAAGAAGAATGATAAATGCCCTAAAAGACCATCACCTGCTTGAGTGGGTTCTAATCACTAAAGGGATTCCGGCTACTTCTCCAGACCCCTAAACTTCCTATGATTTGAGAGAAAATTCGATTTTTTTGAAGAACGGTGTTTATTTCGAACGTAACGACCGTTCTACAAAGTCTTATAGATAACGGCTAAAGCAGGCGCTTCGAAGGAGAAAAAAGCCTTTCCCTCTAAAAAGCCTGTTTTAAACAAGGACTTAACTCTAAAAAACCGAGATGTTGGTATAATTCCATGAGGGAAATCAAAACCGTAACCGTTCTTGGCGCAAATGGGACAATGGGCGCCGGATCCGCAGCTATCGTAGCAGCCTTCGGCAAAGCGAAAGTCCATATGTTGGCTCGTGACGTAAACAAGGCTAAAGAAGGGATCGAAAAAGCAATTTCTTCCATCAAAACGGACACTATCCGTCCTAGATTAATTCCTGGTTCTTATGACCAAGACCTGGAAAAAGCAGTCTCTGAATCCGATTGGGTTTTCGAGCTTGTTGCAGAAAGTTATGAAGTAAAAGAACCGATCAATAAAAGGATCGCGAAAGCTCGTAAACCGGGCACAATCGTATCCACTGTTTCTTCCGGTCTCTCTATCGCTCGTCTAGCAGATGCTTTCGACGAAGACGGTAAAAAACATTATTACGGAACTCACTTCTTCAACCCTCCGTATAAAATGATCCTTTGTGAATTAGTAACTCATGCAGGAAACGATAAGAAAGTTACTAAAAAACTAGGTGAATATCTGGATAAAACTCTAGGACGCGCTGTAGTTTATACGAATGATACTCCAGCATTCGCAGGTAACAGGATCGGATTCCAGTTGATCAACGAAGCTGCTATCAAAGCGGAAGAATATTCAGACAAAGGTGGTATCGCACTTATCGACGCAATCATGAGCGGGTACACCGGAAGAGCAATGGCTCCTTTGGATACTGCTGACTTTGTCGGTTTAGATGTTCACAAAGCAATCGTAGACAACCTCTATGAGATGACTAAAGATGCTGCACATTCTACATTCAAACTTCCTGGTTATTTCCAAAAGTTAATCGATCGCGGAGATTTAGGAAGAAAGTCCGGACAAGGTCTTTACAAAATGACCAAAACTCCTGACGGTAAGAAAGAAAAATTATATTACGATGTAAAAGGTGACCTGTATGTTCCGGTCCCTAAATTTGATATTCCTTTTATCAAAGAAGCGAACCGCAGGATCGGCGAAGCTGATTATATCGGTGCAATGAATATCGTAAAAGAAGCGAAAGGTTTGGAAGCGGACATCGCTCGTTACTTCATCGCTCGTTATGTAAGCTACTCTCTCTCTCTCGTAGGAGAAGTTGTAGATACTAAAGAGATGACTGACCTTGCGATGGGAACCGGATTTAACTGGGCTCCTGCATCTGCATTCGTAGACTTCTTAGGCGGACCTAAGGAAACAATCAGTCTAATCACTAAAGCAAAACTTCCTGTTCCGGAAGTATTGGCAAAAGCGAAAGCGGGAAAACCTTTCTATCAATTGAAAGATATTTTAGACGCTCGTTCTCTTTTTAAAGGATAATAAGGGAGGAAAGATTACATGAAAGATGCAGTTTACGTACTCGGCGGAGAGCAAACAGACTTCCAACGTAACTGGACTAAAGAAGGAAAAACCTTCATGTCCTTGTTCAGGGAAGCCGTTCAAGACGGACTAGAAAAAGTCGGTCTTACTCCTGACGAAATCAAAAAGTTAAACAAACAAAATCGTATCGGAGTTTTCGTAGGAAACTTTGACGCGGAACAATATGCAGTCCAAGGACACTTGGGAGCTTTCTTAACTGAAGTTGATCCTTGTTTCTTCGGAGTTCCAGGCGCTCGTTATGAAGCGGCTTGTGCTTCCGGATCTGTTGCTCTTGATGCAGCTCAAACCAAACTTCGCTCTAAAGATTATGATGTAGCGATTGTTGTTGGTATGGAAATCATGAAGACAGTTTCTTCTTCTGTTGGAGGAGACTTCCTAGGAACAGCAGCTTATTACGACAAAGAAGCTAAGGGAGTTCAATTCCCATTCCCTAAACTTTTCGGAAAACTCGCAGACGTTCTTTTAGAGCGTTATAAGTTAGATGAAAAACGTTATATGGGAGCTCTTGCGGAAATTTCCAGGATTAATTACGCAAACGCTAAACGTAACCCTAAAGCTCAAACTCGCTCTTGGTTCATGAACAATGAACATGCAAATTCAAGAGGTGGAGAGTTCAATATGGCAGTGGGTGGACGCCTTGCAATCACCGACTGTTCTCAAGTAACTGACGGTGCTGCGTTAGTAGTTCTTGCTAATAAGAATTACGCAGAAGAGTTCGCTAAGAAAAAAGGAACTAAACTTTCTGCTTATCCTAAGATCAAAGGATGGGGACACAGAGTTGCTCCGATCACTTTCGAAGCAAAAGTTGCTGAATCTAAAGGTGACAAATGGGTTCTTCCTTGGACTCGCCAAACCGTTAAAGATGCATTCGATCGTTCCGGTCTGAACACTAAGGACATCGATGTATTCGAAACTCATGACTGTTTCACTTCTTCCGAGTATGCAGCGATCTCCGCTTTCGGGATAACTCAACCAGGTAAGGAACACGAAGCAATCGAAGACGGAGTAATCGACTTCCACGGTAAAAAACCGATCAACCCATCCGGTGGACTTATCGGAGCGGGACACCCAGTAGGAGCTTCCGGTGTGAGAATGATGTTAGACATCTACAAACAAGTTACCGGAACTGCTGGTGATTACCAAGTAGAAGGCGCTAAAAACGGACTGATGCTCAATATTGGCGGATCAGCAACCACCAATTACGTGTTCGTAGTCGGAAAATAAATTCTTTCTACAAAAAAGAATGGAAAAGCCCGGTATCCCCGGGCTTTTCGTTTATATGGGTTTACGCACGGCAAAAGATTGGAATCAATTCTTACTTAGGTTCTTCGTAGCTCTTGGAATTTGGGAAGTAGCCTCTGTTTCCCTTCGAACTTTATTATTCTCCACTTTTTATTTTGATCCAAATTTAAAGAACTTCTTCGTTCCAATGTCCCAAGTGTTTTGGATCGGACCTATCGTTGCGGATATTTTGGAAGTATTCTTCATTGGAATATTAGCATCTCTTGTTAGACCTGCATTACCTTACGGACTTTTAGGTGGGTTACTTACTGGGATTTGTTTTTCAATCGCTGCTTTTGTAGCGCCCGCTTTAGCAATCTCTCAGTTTACAGGAGCCTTTCCCGTAAAATTGATTTGGCTTTGGGTATTCTACCAATCCGTTCTAAGTATATTAGCTTCTTTCGTTTTCACATTCACAAGCGAAGAAGATTAACTGATCCAAAAATCAGTTCTGAATTTCCAGAACTTTGCCCAAATCCAAAAACACTGGGAGTAAATTGGGTCTAACCCGGGTCCAATTTCCAAAAGGGAAACCTTTTCGGTTTTTGTATGAAAACGATCCTTTGGGCTCTAATCTCATTGTTTATTTTTGTAAACCTTTCCGCGGGTCCAAAAGATCAAAACGAAATTCAAAATATTCCCCTATATTCCTTAGATCTAGAAAGAAAAACATTATACCAAGAACTTAGCCAAATCCCTGACGAAGATCTGGTCATTCTGAATTTCACGAGTTCAGACTGCCCTCCTTGCAAAGAAGAAGTCCCAAATCTATTAGAATATTCTAAAAAATGGAACGGTTCTCATCCAAAAATAAAACTACATCTTTGGATCGTTTTTGTGGGAGATGATCCGAGTTCCGTTTCTAAATTAGCGAACGAATTAGGCATCAAAAAACAAACTTCTTTATACTTCGATAGTCTGCAAACCAGCATGAGAATTTTAGAATTCCCTGGGACTCCTACAACCATGGTGGTCCAAAAGAAAAAGATCCTATTCAAAGAATATGGATACACCAAAGAAAACTGGTCCAAACTAATTTCCGTTCTGGAAAATAGGAGATAATCTTTTGGAAAAGATTTCTGTAATGCCGCGGACCAATATAAAGGTTGACTATAACGAGAATGTCACTAGGCAATATCGGGTTGTCGGAACTCCTACAAGCAGTTACATATTTTTAAAAGTCATTTCAGTCTTTTTCCTTCTTCTTTTTTTATCAGGAGCTAAACAGGAACTTTTCTCTAAAGAAAACTCAGTCCAGAAAATCTATATTCATAAGATCAAATTAGAAAACGGAGTCCCAAAATATTTAGAAAGCAGATTTAGGAACGGGATCATTAATTCTATATTAAAAAACTTTGAAGGAAAATTCAATATCGCCGATGATGATTCATTGGCGGCTCTTTTAAAACAAGTAGAACTAAATCAAAAGTTAAACTGCAGCGACGAGATCTGTATGAAACAGATCGCAGACGCGATAGACGCAGATGAGTTAATTTCCGGTACAATCTTCCCTTCGAGCAAAGGTTATAAGATCAACTTAAGATCTCAAAAAAGAGATTCGGTTGCATTAACTTATACGATCAAAACTTCTTTCGATCTCGAATTTCCGGAATATCAAATCGATTATTATTCTTCGGAGGCAGGACGCAAACTAATCGATCCAAGATATGCGATCAATTTTGCAGCCGCGTTTCCAGGAGCTGTGGAGAAGGTAGAATTTCCCAGTTTTAAGGTCCAAAACGATAAAACTGGAGAGATCAATGTTCTAAATTTCAAAATAGAAGACCAAGGTGCTAAAAGTTTTATCGAAACTATCCGGCCGAAACTTTCCAAAGCGGATGATCTAGTAAAAGAAAAGCTCTATGAAAAATCCATCCCAGAATATGTGGATACTTTAAACGCTTTGGAGCAAAGGCTTTCAGATAGATCCAAAACGGAAATGTCGGACTATCTAAAGAATATCCGAGGCAAAATATCTAATTCTTATTTTCTAATATATAAGGATAAGTTTTCCGAAATAGACTTATCTGCTCAGAAAGGAGGGGAGATTTCCTTTTTGAAAAAATTAAATGAACAATATAAGGATCTAAAGAAAGAATATACCACCAAAACACCTTCTTCCTTTAGAATATCTGAATTTGAAAAAGCGTTGGATGATCGAATCGAAAAACTGAATTTTCTGATCTTCGGACTCCAAGAAAAAGAAGGAGACAGACTTTATGCTGATTTTGATTTTACAGGCGCTATCTTAAATTATAGATCCGTTAGAAGTGAACTCATCAAATTAAAATCCGGACCAGAATCTTCCGCATTCAAATCAAGAGTAGAAAGAAAGATCTTAACTTCCGAAACTACAGGAAGATCTTATTTACAAAGCAAACTTGCCGGGTTGTATCAAAATTTGGAAAAATCCTTTCTTGCTGAAGCATTAGAATCGGATCCGGATCGTCAAAAAAATTATATAGAAAAGATAGGAGAAGGTTTCAAACAGATCCTTGAAATTTTAGCAAGATCCGAATTTGTCTCAGAAGAACAGATCAAATATTTCAATCATTTCCGGACCAAGGCGGCACCCCAGGTGGGTAAAAACCTATTCGATCAAGAAACTGCAAACCTTCTTCTGCATGAAGGGATTGATAAAAAATCCAAAACACAGGTGGATACCTGTATTAAGTTAGGAGCAAATCCGAATTCTATAAATTCTGATTCGGGTAAAAACGCGGCACAAAGATTAGCGGAAAGTGATACTATCCTAATCAGTCCCGACTCTTTGAAAATTTTAAGAAATTCCATCAAAACCAATTCAAGTTTAGATTCGGACTTTTTCGAATCAGTTCGCCAAAGAAAAATAGATGATATCAATCGATTTGTATTAAAAGGATCAGACCCAAATACAAAAGATTATTTAGACAATACCCCTTTGCATAAGTCCGCTGGTTTTGGCTATTACGAAGTATCTTCATTTCTTTTACAGATTGGAGCAGAACTAAATTCCAAAAATGGAGAAGGGGAAACTCCTCTGCATAGAGCGGTTCTACATGGATTTTACGAACTATGTGTTTTGTTTTTAAGATCCGGAGCTGACCCAAATGTAACTCGAAATGACGGAATGACTCCTTTACATTTAGCTGTTCAATTTCCTGATATTACAAGATTACTTTTGCAAAGAGGGTCCGATCTGAACTTAAAGAATGACGAGGGCTGGACTCCCGTTCATAAAGCAGCGGAAAGCGGAGATCCCGAGTCTTTAAAACTTTTGATCCAAGCAGGTGCAAAAGTAAACGAAAAAGATAATATTGGTTGGACTCCTATGGACTGGGCAGTCCAAAAAAATCGGTATGAAAACCCGAATATAGTGAAGATCCTGAAAAAAGCAGGAGCGGAATGCCAGGTTAACTGCGTGGAGTAGAATATGCGTATTTGTAGATTTCGTTTCGAAAATAAAATCCTTTGGGGAATCGTCCGAAACGATCATCTCGTTCCGATCCAGGGAAATCATATTATAGATTTCTTAAATTTAGGAGGAAAGTCTCCAGAAACTAACGGAAATCCGATCGAAATCTCAAAAGTTGAAATTCTTTCTCCGATTACTTCTCCTTGTAATATCATCTGTCAGGGAAAAAATTACGCGCAACATATCATAGAAACCGGAATGAATCCTAAGGATAAGGATTATAACCTTTTTTTCACCAAGGCTTCCTCAAGTTTGACAAGTGCTATAGGAGATATTATAAAACCTTCTTTCGTAAAACTTCTGGATTACGAAGCTGAGATGGTCTTGGTATTGAAAAAGGAAATCCTCAAAAAAACGATAATCACGAAAGAGAATCTTCACGAGTATGTAGGGGCAATCACTCTAGCAAACGACGTATCTGCAAGAGATATACAAATTCCTCAAGGCCAATGGTTTAAAGGAAAAAGTTACCGAACCTTCTGCCCTATCGGCCCCTTTGTTCAACTTGTGGGAAAAGAAGATGTAACTAAAATCCCGAAATTAAGGATTTCCTTAAATGTGAATGGAGAGTTACGACAAAATTCCACTTTAGATAAAATGATCTTTCCTCCGGAAGAAACTTTAACGGAGCTTTCGGAGATCATGGATCTTTTTCCGGGAGATATCATCCTTACCGGGACTCCTTCCGGAGTTGCATTGAATGCTCCTGGTGGATTCATAAAAAGGATCGCTTCCTTCCTTTTTTCAGAAAAGAAACTTATGGAAATTTTTGTTAGAAAACAACTCTCGAGCCCTAAGTATCTTAAGGTAGGAGATAGGATCGAAGCAGAACTTAAAACGGAAGATGGAAGTTTGGATTTAGGGAAGATGAAATTAAAAGTCAAAGAAGAGAATTAATCTTCGCTAAAATTACTTTCATTGATTCTTTTCATTTCCTAATTCGGAAAATTTTTTCGAACCGCATCCTTAGAAAGATTTCCTTCCTTATCCGTCCTGATCAATAGTGCATCGATATAGATTGCAGGCTTTCCTTTTGTATAAGCTACTATGATAAATCCATCCGGGACATTTAAGATACGATGTGCCAAATAAAGCCTTTTGGTTTGTTTTTTCTCCCAAATCTTTTTTCCTTCGGTGGAGAATTTCACCAATCGTAAAGGGCCTTCTCCATCTGCAGAAAGTGCCATAAAATCTTTGTCAGGAGTTTCTATAATATCAGTTAAGAACCCAAGTCCTTCTATTTTCTGGACGGTTTCCCAGATTACATCTCCATTCTGATTTAGCTTCATAAGCCAAGTCTGAGTGTTTCTTGGACTTGGAGTTACTGCCCCAGCAAGAAGTAGATTCCCATCGGAAAGTGGAATGATCCTGGACGCCCATTCTTCTATCCCTGATTTGCCATACAACTTTTTCCAAACGGGTTTACCATCCTCATCGATCCTATGTAGGATCACATCTTTTTGAGATTCCTTCCCCGATTGAATGCTTGTATTTTCGGAAAGTAAAACCCCTCCATCAGAAAATCCTAAACTAGTTTCGGGAAAGTTTTTGATATCTTTAAGCTGTTTTGCAAACTTTAAGTCCCCATCTTTGGAGAATCGAACGAATAAATATGCTGTCTCTATAGTGCTAGAGATTGAAGTAGTATTCCCTACTTTCGTTTCTTTTTCGATACGAGATTGAACGGAAACAATAGCAGTCCATTTTCCATTGGATAATTCGTGTAGATGATAGATCCCTACATCTGTTTCTCCACAGAATGAATCACAAAAATCTTTTGGTAAGATATATTTGTCCCAAACTAGCTTACCGTCTGAATCGTATTTCATAAATATGAGTTGTTTCTTCTCAACGGAACCCATAGTTCCTATCGTTACAAATCCACCGTCGGAAGTTTCGCGAGTAAGTTTAGAAAGTACACTTTCATGGTTCAAAACGAATTGAGTGTATCCACCTAAGTCGATTGGTTTAGTGGTGAACAAATATCTCCACCAAACAGGGCTTCCGTTTCCATCAATTTTAGTTGCCCAAGCATTAGAATATTTTCTATTCTCTGCGAGAGAATTGGTATCAAGCCTGCTGCAATCATTTGCAGATCCAATGATAACGGAACTTCCATCTTTGAGCATCACGAAATGTCCCGGCAGATCTTCAGGACAATCTTTAGCTACCATGCCGCTGAATTGTTCTCCTCCCACAATCGTCTGCCAAAGGTTTGCAGTTTGAGACCAGATAGGAAAAGAGAAGAAGGATAATAAAATCATTAAGAAGAAATGTCGTTTCATCGGGCCATCCAAGAGGAAGCAAAAGATAGAGAATTTTCAGATTTTGTAAAGAATTTATTGCCTCTGCAGGAATTCCTAGATATCCCCCAGGTTATATATCTATTCAAGATTCCGGAATACTTTTAGAATACTCTTCCGGACTTTTACCCACCATTCTTTTGAAATCTTTTATAAAATGCGCCTGGTCAAAATATCCCAACTCCAATGCTAGCTCAACCCAGTCTGTGTCTTTGGTAATTCGATCTAAGATCTCGAACATTCTGAATCGATTGATTACCCATTTAGGACCGACTCCCACATATTGATTGAATATCCTTTGTAAAGATCGTTTATTCATCCCGGAATATTGGACCATATCCTCTACTTTCAAGATAGATCTATCATTGGAAACTTTTTCGGTCAGTTCATTGATCCATGTGATTGTTTCATCTTCTTCAGGAAGTCTTTCATATAAAAAGTTTTCCGCAAATTGTACAAGTTCGGATTCTGAATCTAATTCAAATACTTCTCTTTCTAACGGTTCTGTTGGAATTCCAAACACTTCTTCAATTCGAATTGTCTTATCGGTGATTTCTGATAATGATCTTTTATAAAATGGGTAGAATGCACCAGGTTTAAACTTGATCCCGAATACTCTACCTTCTCCTTCTAATCTTTGCGCAAATCTGCCGCTAACCACTCCGAAAATTTTGGTGTTATTCATTTCAAAAACCAAATGAACAGAAGGATGAGGAAGATTTTCTTGGACCATAGGTCCTGCTTCTCTCATGTCCCATCGAACCGACCAATAATGTTCCACAAAAAAACTTAAACCCTTAGAAGGAGCAGTTCTAGTTAAACTCCAATTCTCCCCAGTTACGGATTTGATGATACCTTTAGGTTTGTTTAAGTCTGTTTTCAAAATCGAACCCTGGATTTATTTCTTCCAAATTCTCCGCATTTGTCGCGTTTTTACAATCTTTTTGTTTAGTGCTCTGCTATTGTTCTAATTACAAAAACGAAAGGAAGATCGATCGGATCAAACTTAGGAGACAATATGGAAATCAAATATGAAATTTATATAGCGGCCAAACCGGAACTTGTTTGGAATATTCTAGTTTCAAAAGAAGAAAGTAGCAAAATTTTTCATGGATGTGGGATCGAATCCGATTTCAAAACGGGAAGTAATTACGCATACATAGGCCCGGGACCTTCCGGGGACAAAACAGTTCATGTAGAAGGAAAAATTCTGGAAATTATTCCAAACAAAATTCTATCCATGACTCTTTTGGTGGGCTCAGTATATGGAGAACATTATAAAAACTTTGAGTCCAGAACGGTTTATACTTTGGAACCTTTTGGTAAATTAACCAGATTGAAGCTAGTGAATGATCAAATCAAAGAAGGTGATCCTTCTTATGAACGCTCTGCAGATGGAGGATGGGCGAGAGTTTTATCTTCTATCAAAAGTTTAGCGGAAACTGGAAAACCTTTAGAACTTCCAATGGGAGAAGATTAATGAACTAGGTTTGGACAGGATTATAAAAATGGGGAATTCAATCCACTTTTTCAAAAGTAGTTTTGAATTTCTCCAAATCTTCTTCCAAAATTTTGCGGATCCAATCAGGAATCGGAATCGAAGTTTTGTTTCTATGATCGTAAGATACTTGGACTGTTTTTGCCTTAGTAAAAATTTCCTTGGTTTCAGTATGTCGTATCAAGGAAGTAAAATCCCAAGATTTATTCCCTATTTTAGAAACACAGGTCCAAACTTCTATTGAATGAAATAGTTCAACAGCCTTAAGCATGTCCACTTCCATTCTTGCGAGCAAAAACGGAACATCATAGATATCTCTCGTATTGAACTTCTTAGAACAATAATCCACTCTTCCTATTTCAAAATAGGACATGTATCTCGCATTATTTACATGAGCGAAGGGATCCAAATCGTTCCATCTGGTTTGGATCGGAGTAATAATCATATTAGAATTGTTTTAAGAACCTTAGATTCCCTGAATGCAGATAGCGAATATCATGGATCCCGTATTTCATCATGACCAATCTATCAAGTCCGAGCCCGAATGCAAATCCTGTCCATTCTTTAGGATCTAAACCGTTCAGTTTGAAAACGTTCGGGTGAACCAAACCGCAAGGCATTAACTCCAACCAACCTGATTGTTTACAAACGGAGCAACCACTTCCTCCGCAGACTTGGCAGTTAATATCTAATTCAAATGCAGGTTCTACGAAAGGAAAAAATCCAGGTCTAAGTCTGGTCTTTACTTCCTTCTCAAAAACTTTAGAAAGTAGGACTTCCATCGTATAGAGCATATTGCCCGCAGAGATATCCTTTCCTACTACCATTCCCTCTATCTGATAAAAGGATGTTTCGTGAGAAGCATCCACTTCTTCATAACGAAATACTCGCCCAGGTCCTATGATCTTAAAGGGAGGTTTCAATTTTCTTAATGCACGGACTTGGATCGCAGAAGTATGAGTACGGAGAAGATTCCCGTTTTCCAAATAGAAGGTATCCTGCATATCTCTTGCAGGGTGATCATCCGTAAAGTTCAGGGCCCCAAAATTATTGAAATCTGTTTCTACTTCCGGTCCATCCCAGATCTCGAAACCCATCGAGGTGAAAATGTCCTCGATCTCATATTGAATTTTTGTAATAGGATGTAGTGTGCCTGGCTCGGTCTCACCCAAAGGACGAAGAACATCGAACCATTCCTTTTCGGATTGTTCTCTAAAACCTTTGGTCTTTAGATTTTCCCTGGTTTTCGAAACGATCTCTTCTAAACTTTTAGACAAGTCGTTTGCCTTTTGGCCTACGGTTTTCTTTTCTTCGATAGATAAAGAAGCAAGATTTTTAAGTACAGAGGTAAGTTTGCCTTTTTTACCTAGATACTCATTTTTGTTTTTGTCCAGATCCGCTTCGTCGACGGAAGATCCGATCAAACGATTCGCTTCTTCAAAAATTTTGTCTAATTCTTCCGATAGATTCATTTTCTAGATCCGACCAATTCCTTCAAAGAAGGATAAATTCCGCCGAAAGCCCCATTGGACATGGCTAGGATCAGGATTTTATCCTTCTCAAATTGGGGAAGAATTTTCCGAACTTTCTGGACCAGATCCTTGGGGTCCTTGCAATAAAATGGAAGGGTGCCTGAATGTTTTGGAAGTTTCAAGATCAGCTTTTTGACGTCCAAACGGCTATCCTTGGAGACTTTCTTGAGATTATAAATTTCGGTAATCATGGTCACCGCGGAGCCCTTAAACGCAAAAGAATATTCTTTCTGGAAAACGTTTCGGTGAGAAGTAGCACTTCTAGGTTCAAACAAACTGATAATTTTAAAACCTGGAAATCTTTGCTTAACAGATCGGATCGTTTCTTCAACTGCCACAGGATGATGTGCAAAATCCTCGATCAGAATACTTCTGGCAGAATCGAATAAGATCTCTTGTCTACGTTTTACACCAGGGAAGGATTCCAACGCATCTAGTAACTTTTCTTTTGCCTTAGGAATATTTTCTTTTTTTAATATCTCTTCGCAGACCCTGAGAGCAACTTCCGCGTTTCTATAATTATGATTTCCGAAAAATCCTGGGCGAAGAAGTCTTTGCCCGGAATATAATTCTCCCTTCTTCCAACTGAGAATTGAATCTTTTTTATTAAATTCGAAGGCTTCCGACTTCACAAATTTGGAAGCTTCTCCACAAATCCTTTTTAGATTTGCAGCTCCTGCCCAGTAATACACTTTTCCATTCCCAGGAACAAGTCTAAGCAATCTGGAAAACATCGTTTCAATCTCTCCGATATCTTTGAAGATATCTGCATGATCAAAATCTAATGCATTTAGCACTGCATAGGTAGGTCTATAATGTAGAAATTTAGATGCCTTATCGAAGAATGCCGTATCATACTCGTCGCCTTCGATCACAAAATAGTTTCCGTTTGTGAATTCAAATCCTGGAAATCCATCCTTACGGATTCCACCAACGAATAATCCAGGATTCAATCCTGTTTCTTTCAACAAATGATGGATTAAAAAAGTAGTCGTGGTTTTTCCGTGTGTCCCAGCGACCACCACTACTTTTTTTCCCGCAAGAATATATCTTTCTAAAGCGGCAGACATGGAAATATATTCCAAGCCTGAGTTTAGGACTTCTTCTACTTCTACATTTCCTCTGGAGATTGCGTTTCCGACTACAATTAGATCTTTACCCTTAACTCTCTCTGCATCAAAACCTTCGGAGTAAGGAATTCCCCACTCTTTTAATTTATCAGACATTGGAGGATATACTCCAGCATCAGAGCCGGAAACTTCATGACCTAGGCTTCTTAACATAGAAGCCAGGTTTCCCATTGCGATCCCGCCTATCCCTATCAGATGGATTTTCAATTTAATAATGTCCTAATGATATTATAGATAAATACAAATACTAAAGAAATACTTAAAAGATAAGCAGTTCCAAAAAGGAAGAATATTAGAATTTCTTTAGAATCTACTCCGCTGACTCGTTTCATCCCTATATAGGAAAGATAAACCGAATACAAAAAGGAAATTCCAATCAATCCTAAGTTGATCGGACTTGGTAAGATCCAAAACACGGAAGAGGAAGAAAATGCCAAAAATGCAAGAGTCAAAACGTCCGCAGCAGGATAATTCTCCCCTTTTGTACGATCCACTTTTCTATAAAACACCCGAACAACATCATACTGAGAAACTACCAAAAGTAAAACAGGATAGATGATAAGAGAAGTGATCACTCCGGAGAACGGATTAAAATCCACTTCATTCCCGAAAACAAGATCCAAAATAATTTTGATCAGATTGCCTGCGATCTTGGAAATAGGAGCAAGAACCCAAAGCGCATAATGTAATCTTAATAATTCTTTTCTACCTAGAGAAACATTTCTAAGATACAGATCAAAAGCTTCCGTAGGGGCCTTAAAAATTTTCTCTAAAAGTGAAAGTTTGGATTTTTCTGCTTCAGTAAGTTCTGAGTTCGGTGTAATCAAAAACATTATTTTTTCCGAGAAGTGTTTCCTAATTTCGATTTATCGGGCTTTACAATCGCTTTCGCTTCCTTAATTGCCTTAGCGGCAGCTTGGATCTGCGTAAACGCGTTTGCTATTACATAAACCGGAGGTTCTTTAAAATTAGAATTTATAATTCGGATCACAGGAGTTAGTTTTTTATCTCCTATGGTAGTTTCCTTATGAAAACGATATACGATCTCGTTTCCGTCGGAAATCAAAACCTTCACGCTCGCTAAAGAAAATTCAGACCTCTCCGCATTAGGAGCCAGGATATTTCCTATACCAAAACCTGCACCATTCTCATCATCCGGAAAAGTTTCTACCTTCAGACCGGTCATGAATCGATACAGATCTTCTCCCAGCTTTGGTTCGAGTAATATAATCTCTCCGGAAAGCCTTCGCCAAAAATTCTTTTTAACGCTGTTGGATTCATATGGAGTATTATCTATACGTATAGAAGTCCCATTCTCATCTATATAAGAAATTTCTTTCACATATTCCTTATTCAATGTCAAAATACTTTTTTGACGGAAATCCTGAGGACCTTTTTGGAATCTATCAAATAGATAAGAAGAAGAAGTTAGAATATTACGGATCGGCCCTTCATGTAGGATCACTCGAGTTGAACCTAAAGAATGTTTTTTTCCTATCCTTAAAGTTTTAGAAATATTTCCGGAATAAAAAACTAATTTAGGAGAATCTTCTCCAAGTTGTAAAGATTCTTTGATTTGGATCCCTTCTAGGATCTCTTCTGTTCCTTTAACTCGGTAAGTCCCGAAATCCCTGACGGTATTTTCAGAATTATAACCGCCTTCGTATTCTATATCTTTCCCGGTTTCAGTATCTTTGTTTAATACTGCGAAAAATTTCTCTCCCTTCTTGATCCCTTCTTTCACTGAGATAGTAAAAGGTTTAGAATAAAATTTGTCTCCGGTTCTTTCTACCCATTGTTCGCTAGGAGGGTAGTATTCTATCCGATCTAAAGAAAGTTTCCAATATTCTATTTCAGTCGCATCTTCTTTTGTTTTTTCCAAAAGGAAGAAGGCCAGAAATAGTAAAACGACAACTAAGCCGAGTAGATAGAGTTTATTTCGCATCTTTCTGCCCGGCCTTTTTGCGTTTAATCACATAGATGGAGCCAAGACCCGCAATGAGTCCAGGGAATAAGAACATTCCCAAGATCCAAACTGCTCTTTTCTGTCCTTCTGTTAAGGAAACGGTCTCAATCTCTTCTTTTTTAGGAGCGATCGCAGGAAGACTAACGTCTTGATACATCCAAGTCACGGAAGCGCCTGCAAGTTCGTAGTTTGCTTCGTATGGAATGTATTGGTTTGTGATCCATGAAGTTCCGGAATAGATCACTATCCTTCCTTCGTCTTCTGATTTTGTTTCAGGCAAGGTTGTAGGAGGTGTGTTTGGATCTGTAGGTGGAATTACCGGAACCGCAGATTTAGTTTTTAAAACTAAAGCGATCGGAAGATTTTTTTTCTCTTCTTCCTTCTCTTGTTTTCCATTTCCATTCTTATCTAAATAAACATCTCCGCCGGTTTCCAAAAGGATAGAAGCATCTAATTTTACATCTGTAGGATCTTTTGGAGGTTTTTGTTCAAAATATCCTCCATAAGGGAAAACAATCCCTGTATCCTTTTTGGAAAGAGATTCTTCGATCGCATGATCTCTAAATGATTTAGTCAAGATCAGACCGGGGGCCCTACTTGGACTTTGGGAAAGATTTCCTTTCGTATAAGAATATCCTGCTGCTTCTAAAAGCCAATCGAAACTTTCGTTACCTCTTTGTTCGATCGTAATGAAAAGTTTTCCCTTCTTCTTAAAAACAAAATCCAATATAGAAGCCCTTGCTTCCTGAGAGAATGGAACAGTAGGTCCTGCGATAACCAAAAACTCGGCGTCATCCGGTATCTTAGATGGCCAATTATTTTGGAAACCGATCCCTGTGGATTTAAAATTCAAAAAGGATAATGCATCCGTGAAACGAACTAATTTTTCGTTCGGAAGATTTTGGAAAGTCTGAGAATATCTTTCTCCATTCGCTTCCGTGAAGTATACCTTTCTTTCTTTAGTGGTAACATTCATGAATGCCTGGACCAATCTTCTTTCCAAATCCTCTAGTTCAGACTTATCTTTAACTCCGACCTTTTGTTCAGGATACGGCCCTGCTGTTGCGCCAGCTTTACGATAGCGTATCAAAACATTCCCATTAGAAACTTGTCCGAATTCAGCGATCTCATCCAATTCAACATCAGCGTTGATAAACTTTACTTTGAATCCAGGATGAACAGAAACCAATTGGCTAAGTAAAATTTCCAGATCAGGGCGAATTCTTTTTAGAGCCAGAGAAGAACTTCCGTCCGCATTTCTGGCAGTACTATCCAGAGGGCGAGGATAAAAAGCGATTACGTCCACTTCTGCCCCTTCCGGAATTTCTTTTAAGATCTTTTTGGCTTCGATAGAGAAAGAATGAACTCCTTTCGAGCTTAGATCGAAATTATGATTTCTCATTACGGAAATATAATTTGCCAATATCAAGATAAGAAGAAGTATACCTGTCCCCAGGAAAAAGTCCCTAACCAGGCTTTGTTTTCTTCCTTTGAGACTAGATTGGTTCTCAAAAGAACTTCTTTCCCATTCTCTTAATATTCCTAAGAATACGCTTCCTAATACGAAGAGCACCAAGAAGACCAAAAGGAATTCTCGCAAGTTTGCGATCCAAACAGGAGCAGTTCCTCCTTTTTGCAAAGAAAGATCTTCTAAATAAACTCTTAGGAAATAAATCCCTAAAGAAATAATCCCAAGTCCGGAAGAGATGAGCAAGTTGATCTCTTTATCTTCTTTTTTGGAACCTATATAAGATAAAAATCCTGATCCAGCAATGACAGATAACACGATGATCGAGGTCGCCCATCTTAGTCCCGCACTTGAAAAAGATTCATAAATCGGGAAGAAGAGTAATAATAATACGATCGATGCCCAGGAAAGAATTCTGGAAATTAGATTTGATTTCATCCTCTCCATCTCCTAGATTCCAAAACTTTTACGGTGAGATACAAAAAGAAGATCGTTCCGCTGATAAAGAAAACGGTACTGCTCAAAGGGAGCACTCCTTTCGAAAAACTGATAAAGTGAGTGAATATATGTAAGTGGAACAAGACACTTCTTGTTGCAGCATCGAATAAATGGGAGAAGTATCCGATCACCCAAAGAGTCAACAAGACCGCGATCGAAATCAAAAGAGAGATCATTTGGTTTTTTCCCAAACTGGATCCGAACAATCCTACCGCAAAAGTGAATAGCCCGAGTAAGAATACTCCGATAGTTCCGGAAGCAACTATGTATAAAGGAGCCTTCCAAAAGAAATAAAGGAACAAAGGAAAGAGCCCATCTACTGCGATAGAGATAATCGCACATACAAATGTTCCGAATAAAAACTTACCTACTACTATTTCCATATCCGAAATAGGAGCAGTAAATAGGAACTCCAACGTTCCTCTATTTTTTTCTTCCGTGATCGAACCCATCGCAACGATCAACATCGCGATCAACATTGTGCTCATGAAGGAGATAAAAGTAATAATTGTGGTTTCAGTGTAATTCGTTCCCGAGTTAAAATTCAGGATCAATACGAATAATGAATTTAAGAACGCAGTTCCGCCTAAAACCAGAGGGGCCAAATAGGTACCAAAAAATACCCTGACTTCTTTCCAGAAGATCCATTTAATATTTCGAAACATGAATTAAACCTTGTTCATAAAGATTTGTTCTAAGGTCACATCCTGCTTGCGAATAAATTCAGGCAGGATACCGGAAGAAGAAATTCCAGAATATAATTCTTCTTTAAACTTCCTTTCGGAGGAAGTATTGATCAGAAAAGTAGAACCTACTGAATCTTCTCCCACGAATTTGAATGTTGCGCCGGACTTGCTCGCGATCCCATTCAGATAGATCTCAGTTTCAGATCTAGATTTTCCTGATAAGGTTACTTCAAGACCGGAAAGATTTTCCATCTCTCTTTCTAATTCCTGGCGGTTACATTGGTACACCAATCTTCCTTTATGTAAGAAAAGGAATCGATTACATGTCTTGTAAACTTCAGGAAGGATATGGCTGGAAAGAAGAATGGTATGTTTTTCTTTCAAACCGTGAATTAGATTACGAATTTCTACTATTTGTTTCGGGTCCAAGCCTGAGATAGGTTCGTCCATGATGATAATTTCAGGATTTCCTAAAATAGCCTGGGCGATCCCTACTCTTTTTCTAAATCCTAAAGAAAGAGTTTCGATCACCTTCTCCTTTACTTGAGTAAGATCCGTAAGACCTAGAACTCGATTCAGTTCGGAAGAAATATCTTCTTCAGAGATCTGTTTGATCCTAGCAGCGAAAGTAAGATACTCACTTACAGTCAATTCAGGATAAAGAGGAGGAGTTTCCGGAAGATAACCGATCTTCTTCTTTACATCGATGGGATGTTCGAATGTGTTAAGTCCGTTGAACTCGCATAATCCATCGGTTGCCATTAGGTAACCGGTGAGTATCCGGATCGTAGTTGTTTTTCCTGCACCATTAAGGCCAAGTAAGCCTACAATTTCTCCCTCTTTGAGTTCGAAATTCAGGCGATCAATGGCTAATTTCTCTCCGTAAAATTTGGAAAGGTTCCTTACTTTAATCATATTGTTTTCTGTCCGGTCCTACCGGAGATTAGAAGATATTTCTAATTAGAAGGGTTTTGGAAAGAATAACCTCATGCGGACCCGACTAGGTCAATCATTTTCCCGGATAAAGACCGAACCATAAGGTTTTGAGAGATTTCAAGGGAATAAACGACTGTTTAATGGAACGGTCGTTCTTTACGAACGCTAACGGACGAAAAAGCTCTTTAAAAAAGAATTGCGAACCCAAGGCTGGAAAGAAAAGCATCTTCTAACGACTTATAACAAGGCATTGTATGGCAGTAGCAAACTTTTTGAACGAAGCAAAAGCTCAAGGCAATAAACTATTTTTGCAATTTGGGGGCCAGGGTTCTCCTTGGTTGAAGGAACTTTCTAAACTTTACGAAACAGATCCTTCTTTAAAAGAATTGTTTGATACAGCTTTCAAGGCTCTCGCAGAAGAAGTTCCGAGTTTAAGAAAAGATATCATCTCTCAAGGATATGATTTCGAATCCTGGATCAAAAACCCAGAATCTGCTCCGGATGAAAACTATCTCTGCAGTGCCACGGTTTCTATCGTAGGTATCTTCCTCACTCAAACAGCAAATTACGTCTCTTTAGTTAATAAAGGTTTCACCACTTCCGAACTTATCGCAAACGCTTCCGGAGCAACTGGTCATAGCCAAGGGATTATTCCTGCGGTATTAATTGCATTAGGAAAAGAAGGCGCTGACTTCTACAAAGAATATACTAAATTTTTGAAATTCGTTCTGTATCTTGGATATAGAGCTCAGGAACTTTATGGAATTTTCAATCCTTCTGAAGAAGTTTTAAAAGGTAACGAAGAGATCGGCGACAAACAACCTGCTCCAATGGTTGCAGTCATCGGTTATAGCGCTGCTGAACTTTCCGAAAGAGTTCAGAAGACAAATGCAGAACTCGGACTCAGCGGAACTAAAGCAATTTATGTTTCTCTATTTAATACTCCTGATTCAAATATCGTTTCAGGGAATCCGGAAGCTCTTCTTGCTTTCCGCAAAAAGTTCAAAGCGGAGATGGATGAGAAAAAAGTAAAATTCGTCTACTTAAGAACTACTGCACCTTTCCATTGTCCTATTATGGATGAATCTGAAAAGACCGTTCCAAAAGATATGGAAAGAATCGGATTCAGCTATAAAGGTTCCGATCTAAAGATCCCGGTATATTCTATCTTTGACGGAAGAAATTACCAAAACGAAGCAGATATCAGCTTACCTCTATTCAAAGAAGTTCTGATCAAAGCTCTTTACTGGGACAAAGCGATCACTAGCTTTGTTAAAACTCCTAAGTTAGTCGGTATCGATTTTGGACCGAGCGTTGTTTCTCAAAAACTGACCCAAGCAAACTTGGGAACTTCTGAGAACAAAATTTACAGCGCATCCAGCCCGAAAGACATTAAGGTACTTTTGGCTTAAACTTTCCGATCTAGGGAATTCTCCCTTCGGACAAGAAAAGACTCCGCCATGGATTCGGTTCCTAAATTACTAAGAACCTCGATTCGGCGGTTGTCTTTTCTCTTTCCGGAAACACTCAGACGAAAACTTCTATTCGATGTTCTTGCTCCCTATAGAGAAAAAGAACTTCCTCTTTTAGGAAGATCCGCATTCCAAACAGGCCAGTATTGTGAATTACAATTTTGGAAATTTCTAAAAGAACCGAATTATGAATTCGATATTTCCAATCAGTTCATTTCTCCCAAGCAAAAATCCTTACTCAAAGATATTGCAGGTAATCTTTTCCCGGATGCAAAACATGCAGGATACAAAGATTCTAAAACTAGATCTTATCTAGATTCAAACCAACCTGTCAAAGGTGCTTGCGTTAGAACAAAATTTTTTGATACAAGAGCGGACTTTTTAATTCCGAATGAAGAAGGTTGGCAGGTAATTATTATCAAGGCATCTTCCTCCGCTAAAAGAACTCATATCTCCGAACTTTCTTTTATCAGAATGGTTTTGGAAGAAGCGGGATATAAGGTAAGTTCTACCCAAGTATGGACCGTAAATTCGGAATATTCTTATACCGGAACCGAAATAGATCCGAATCGACTATTTCACAAAAAGGATTGTAGCAAGGAGACTTTGGCAAACTTGGAAGATACCAAAGAAAAAGCATATAATCTTCTAGAAGTATTAGAAAAAGATAAAATCCCTTCTATCACCTCTTCCAAACATTGTGATCATCCCAGAAATTGTATCCATCCGGAATCCTGTTATTCGGATTCACCCCCGGGAGATCTATTTACTCTAAGAGAAGGAAAAGAACTTACTCTAACTCTTTGGAACCAAGGAATCCGAAATCTATCCGAAGTAGAACCTGATTCTGAATTTACTCATCGGCAAAAAATACAAGTAGAAGCTGTAAAAACCGGAAAGGAATATATAGATAAAGAATCACTTTTGGCTTTTCTTAATAAGTTAAAATTTCCTTTATATTGTTTGGATTTTGAAACGATCAATCCTCCTGTTCCTGTTTATAAAGACACACATCCATTCCAACATGTGCCTTTTTTATATTCTTTGCATGTGATCCGAAAAGATCTGACAGAAAAACCGGAAGAATATACTTACATAGACGACCACGATAAGGACCCTAGACTTGGGATCTTAGAATCACTTTCTTCCCAGATCAAACCGGGAGGGACTATCCTAGCATTCAATGATAGTTTCGAAAAACGTTGTTTGAAAGAATCAGTCCAAGCCTATCCAAAATATAAGGAATGGTTCCAATCCATAGAACCTGATTTCTCGGATCTAGCAAAACCGTTTTGGGATTACGATTATTATCATCCCGCCCAAGAAGGAACCACTTCTTTAAAGGTTGTTCTTCCTGTTCTTACCGGTGCGAATTACAAAGAACTTACAATCAACGCGGGTCATATCGCTAACTCCGAATTTTTAAGGATCAAAACTGAGAACGTTTCGGATCAGGAAAGAAGAAGAGTTGAGGCCGATCTGATCGCTTATTGTAAAATGGATACCTATGCTTTGATCCTAATACTTAGGGCTTTAGCGGAGAAGTTAAACTGGACCGGAAAATTATAATAAATCCTTCCGGATCGAATCTTCCGTAGGAATTCCAACCAAAATCGGACTTGTCGGGAGGGGTCCAGCGATTTCCCTATCCTTAGAATGGCGGCTCAAAAGAACATAAAGAAAATCGTATTAGCATATTCCGGCGGATTGGACACGTCTGTAATTCTTACCTGGCTTAAGGAAACCTACGGTTGTGAAGTGGTAGCATTTACCGCTGACGTGGGCCAAAAAGAAGAGCTCACAGGCTTGGAAGAAAAAGGGATCAAAACCGGAGCCTCCAAAGTTTATATAGAAGATCTTCGTTTAGAATTCGCAAGGGACTTTATCTATCCTGCCATCCAGGGAAACGCGATCTACGAAATGAGATACTTACTCGGAACTTCTTTAGCAAGACCATTGATCGCAAAAGCAATGGCAGAGGTTGGCAAAAAAGAAGGAGCGGATGCATTTGCTCACGGTGCGACAGGAAAAGGAAACGACCAAGTTCGTTTCGAGTTGGCATTCAAATCATTAGCCCCGGAAAAAGAAATTATAGCTCCTTGGAGGACCTGGTCCTTCGGAGGAAGAGCAGACCTAATAGAATACGCAAAATCAAAAGGTATCCCGGTACCTGTAACGGCTTCCAAACCGTATTCCATGGATAGGAACCTAATGCATATTTCCTATGAAGGTGGAATATTAGAAGATCCTTATAGAGAACCGAACGAGGATATGTTCCTTCTTACCGTTTCTCCGGAGAAGGCGCCGGATTCTCCCGAATACGTAGAACTCGACTTTGTTGAGGGAAATTGCGTTGCGGTGAACGGCAAAAAAATGGATCCTTACGAAGTAGTAGACACTCTAAATACGATCGGTGGAAAACACGGGATCGGAAGGGTGGATATAGTAGAAAACAGGCTAGTAGGGATCAAATCCAGAGGAGTATATGAAACTCCAGGCGGAACAATCCTATTCCATGCACATAGAGACTTGGAATCCATCACCATAGACAGAGACACACAGCATCATAAAGATAAATTATCCGCAGAATTTGCAGAGTTGATCTATAATGGACATTGGTTCTCTTCCAGAATGGCTGCAGTTAGAGCATTCATTTCTGAAACTCAAAGATTCGTAACCGGAACGGTAAAAGTGAAACTATATAAAGGAAACTGCATCATCGTAGGAAGAAAATCCTCAGTTTCACTTTATAATCCGGAAATGGCAACTTTCGAAAAAGAAGAGTTATACAACCAAAAAGATGCAGAAGGTTTTATCAACCTATACGGATTACCTGCAAAAGAAGCTGCAAGGCTGAGAAAAAAATGACAAGAATTGCTGTTTATCCTGGCTCCTTCGATCCTTTAACTAGAGGGCATTTGGACATTCTCCATAGGTCCGTAGGTCTATTCGATAAAGTGATCATAGGTGTCGCGGTAAACTCCAATAAGAGTCTACTTTTTTCCATCGAAGAAAGAATAGAATTCATCAGAGAAGCAACCAAAGGTTGGGACAATCTGGAAATAGACACTTTCGAAGGACTGACGGTGGACTATTGCAAAAAGAGAGGAGCAAAAAGTATCATCAGAGGACTAAGAGCAGTCACTGATTTTGATTACGAATATGCGATTTCTCTAATGAACAGAAAACTTGCTCCGGATGTGGAGACAATCTTCTTAATGTCCTCTAACGACTACTCTTTCGTTTCATCCACAATCGTAAAAGAAGTGGCAAGACATGGAAGGGATGTATCCGCTCAAGTGCCGGATCACGTTAGCAAAGCATTACTTAAAAAATTATACCACAAGTAACTAAGGAATAAAAATGGCTAGAACATTTATCATGATCAAACCCGACGGAGTGAAAAACAAACATGTCGGCGATATCCTACAAAGAATCGAAAAAGAAGGATTCAAAATTTTAGGACTTAAATATCTTAAACTTTCCCTGGAAGATGCAAAACAATTCTATAAAGTGCATTCTGCTCGTCCTTTTTATAATGACCTTTGCAGCTATATGTCTTCCGGACCGATCGTTGCAGCTGCTTTAGAAAGAGACAATGCAGTTCAACATTGGAGAGATGTGATCGGAGCAACCGATCCAAAAGAAGCTGCTGCAGGAACTATCAGAGCCTTATTTGCAGAAAGCAAAGAAGCAAACGCGGTGCACGGTTCTGACTCGGATGATAACGCTGCATTAGAGATCAGCTTCTTCTTCAAAGGAAACGAACTGTTCTAAGCTAGCGGATCTTTCCTTTTATAGACCCGGTGTCCCTGAAAAGACCACCGGGTTTTTTATTATCATCTTCTAATATACAACAACCTAACATTCGTTCTATATAAAGGCCTTCTTGATCGATGTTCTTGTCGGAGAAAAAAATCCGGATTATAACGAATTTTTCTTGTACTTTTTGGAAATATCTTTCTCTATTTTTCCTACGTAGGCGAAATAAAACCACCGTTTCGACCGAAGCTAATAACATGAACGCAGTGACCAAAGAGCAGATCATCAAGCATAGCCGTATCATAGAAAAATACAGAGCAAAGGATACTTTGTTCGACGGCTCCCCGGATTGGATGGACGATGTTTTGGAAGTGATCTACTCCCAAGACGATTTTATAGCGGAAAAACCCGATATAGATTTGGATATAGAGTAATCTAATCCTTCACCTATCATTTGAAAGTTATTAGGCCGGAGCAACCGCTCCGGACTCTCTTAAAATTTTCATTATCTCAGGTTTACAACTTCCACAACCTGTTCCCGCTCCTGTTTTTTCCGAAATAGTTTTAAGATCACAAACCCCATTTCGTATCTCTTCTTCTATATTACCTTTTCCTACTCCATTACAGGAACAGACCAGTGCACCTATCGGAGGCTTAAGTGGAGAAGATCCGGTCAAAAGCCTATCTCTCTTATCTCCTAACTCGATACCGGAAGAGATCATCGCCTTAAATTCTGAAAACTCAGACTTGTCTCCGACCAAGATCGCTCCTACTAAACGATCTCCCTTGATGATACATTTTTTATAGCGACCCTTTCTTTTATCAAAGAATACAATTTCTTCGTATTCTGAACCTGCCTCGTCCATCGGAACATCAGGCAATCTTAAAGACACCAATTCTAAACCTGGAATTTTAAGAAGATTTGAATGCATTGATCCTGAGTAAGAACCGATCTTATATCCATACAAATGCCAAGCTGCAAACTCAGCCTGCTCTTCTGTAGCGGCAACCGTTCCATACATTCCAGTTGAATGTTCGGCTACTTCTCCAATTGCGTAAATATCCGGATCACTTGATTGCAAGAAGTCATTCACTAAAATTCCAGACTTACAATTGATCCCAGCTTCTTTTGCCAATTCCAAATTCGGAACCGTTCCTACAGCAAATACAATCCCATCCGGGCGAATGCTAGAGCCATCTCTGAACTTAATACTTTCCAGTCTTTCAGTTCCATATACTTTTGAGATTTCAGTATCGAATAGGATCTGGATTCCTCTGGCTTCTACTTCTTTTCTTAAAATTTCTCCTGAGATCTCATCCAACTGTTTAGACATCAATCGATCCGTTCTCACAAGAACAGTTACATTTACATGCAAAGATCTTAATGCAGCAGCAAGTTCCAAACCAAGCAAACCTCCTCCTACTATCAGCGCATGAGTATTCGGAACAAAAAATCCCTTGATCCGATCTGCATCGTTTTTGGAACGGAGGCTAAAAACACCCAACATCTTCTCTGGAATATATTTGGGGATAGAAGGCCTACTCCCAGTTGCAATAATCAGTTTATTATAAGAATATAAATTGCCTTGGGAATCTCGGACCTTCTTCCCTTCCGGAAGTATCTCTGAAACGGAAATGGATGATTTTACTTCTATATTCCAGGATTCTATCTCTTCTTTGCTGACAGCGGACAATTGGGAGAACTGTTTTTCTCCGCTGATCAGATCCGGCAATAGGATACGGTTATAAAATGGATGTTCTTCTTTACATAATACAGTGATCTCATCCTCGGGAGAGATCGCTCTGAACTTCCTAAGGAAAGCAAGAGTTCCATTGCCTCCGCCTATGATCAGTATTTTTTCCTTAGGTTTTTTATAAGGAAGAACTTCTACTGCTGAAATTTTAAAACCAGGCTGCTTGGAAAACGGGTCAAACTTCGAACTTGTAAGATTATTCGCTCTTGCTTCATCGTTTCCGTTCTTTCTTCCCCAATGCATAGGTAAGAATACGGTGCCCTGTCGGATACTTTCTGTGATCGTTGCTCTGACTCTAACACTTCCTCTTTCGTTTTTGACTTCTACGATCTGGGATTCTATAATATCTCTTTCTTCCGCATCAATCGGATGGATCTCAAGATAAGGTTCTCTCTTATGCTCTTTGAGTTTTCTTACCTTTCCTGTCCGAGTCATTGTATGCCATTGATCTCTGATCCTGCCTGTGGTAAGAATTAAAGGAAAGTTCTCATTTGTCTTTTCAGAGTTATCTTCCGGCTCCACTGAATGTATTTTTGCTTTTCCACCAGGACGATAAAACCTTCCGTCAGAAAATAATCTTGGAGTTCCCTCATGATCCCTCGAAGGGAAAGGCCACTGCACCGATCTTCTATCTTGTAAGATAGAATAATCCAAGCCTCCGATATCTAGATTTGTACCTTTAGTAAGAAGACAATGTTCTAAAAAAACTTCTTCTTCATTTTTATAATTGAAAGAAGGACCAAATCCCATCTTCTCCGCAAACTCTGTTAGTATCCAAGTATCTGCCTTTGCGTCTCCTGGAGGATTGAAAATTTTAGGTAGATATGTTATCCTTCTATCTGAGTTTGTCATGGTGCCTTGCTTTTCTGTCCAACCTGCAGCAGGAAGAACATAATGAGCAAATGGAATCGACTCATGGCGATTTGAAATATCTTGGACAACTACTAACTCAGCATTCCTAAGTCCAGCCTCCACGGTCCTTGCATCCGGAAGACTTACTGTTGGATTTGTACAAATAATCCAGATGGCTTTCATCTTTCCGTTTTTGAGATTTTCAAACATCTCAGTGGCAGAGTAACCCGGCTTGTCCCGAATGGATTCCACTCCCCAAAAATCTGCTACTTCCTTTCTATGATTTTCATCTGCAAGATTTCTATGAGCAGGAAGAAGGTTACATAGACCACCTACTTCTCTTCCTCCCATTGCATTAGGTTGTCCTGTTAAGGAGAATGGACCTGAACCAGGTTTGCCTATCTTACCTGTGATCAAATTCAAATTGATTAATGCTAAATTTTTATTTACGCCCACCACACTTTGGTTAAGGCCCATTGCCCAAAGAGTTAAAAATCCTTTTGAATTAGAGATTAAACTTGCCGCTTCTCGAATCGACTCCTCTGAAACTCCACAAGAGTCCGCGTATTCTTTCATGCTGATCGAAAATACTTTTTCTTTTAATTCTTCGAAACCTTCTGTATGTGATTTGATAAAATCGGGATCTAAGGAGTTTGTCTCTATCAGACTTCTTGCAATTGCATTGAATAATAATATATCGGTTCCGGGTATGATCTGAAGATGTAAGTCTGCATTCTCACAACTCTCGGTTTTCCTAGGATCAACCACGATGATCTTAACGTTTGGGTCCGAATTTTTTCTGTCTTCTATTCTTCTAAAAAGAATCGGATGACACCAAGCCGGATTAGCGCCCGCAATCAAAAAACAATCTGCAATTTCAATATCATCATAAGAGACAGGAACACTGTCCTCACCCAAGGACATTTTATAACCTACAACTGCAGAACTCATACATAGCCTGGAGTTAGTATCTATATTATTCGTATTTAAAAAACCTTTGGTGAGTTTGTTCACCACATAATATTCTTCCGTCAATAATTGTCCGGAAACATAAAATCCTACTGAATCGGGTCCGTATTCTTTGATCAGATTTTTAAAACGAGAAGCAATTTCTCCCAGTGCAGAATCCCAGTCTGTCTTTTGTAATTCTCCTGTTTTAGGACTTCTTACCATCGGATGTAAAAGCCTGTCGCTTTTATCCAAAACAGTATGATGTAGATTCATTCCTTTGGAGCAGAGCATTCCTTTATTCGCAGGATGATCCGGATCCCCTTGGACAGTAAAACTAGTCTCACTCTCTTTTTGAATCAATACACCGCATCCGACCCCACAATAGGAACAGGTACTTCGAAATCCATTTTCTGTATTCACAAACGATTTACAGCAATTTTCATGCCAACTAATAAATTTTATAATCGATCCCTCTATACTTGTAGCATTTCCGAATAGAAAATGAGCGATTCCAATTTATGCGCATTTAAATTAAGCATCATGTACAAAATATGCGTAATTTCTAGCAATTTTATCCTATATTATTAGATTCGTCCGCAATAGAATTTATGTATATGTTCTAAAAAGAAGGTCTTAATCTAAATTTTTATATCATTCTATCATAATATAAGATTTTTCAAAAACTCATCCAAAAACTTGGCACGACTTTTGCTATAAGCTCTATGTGAGCGTTTCTGCTCGTTAACGGAGAGCTTTAAATGAAAAAATTTCGTGAATTTCTATCCATAGGTCACTTTCCATCACTCGTGAGCTCATTTCTATACTTTGACTTCAGCTTCATGGTATGGATGCTGCTTGCCGCTTTAGGCGTCTTTATTTCAGAAGAATTCAAATTAGGCCCTGCTCAAAAGGGTATGCTGGTTTCTGTTCCTTTACTAGGAGGAACATTATTAAGGATCCCTTTAGGTTTACTTTCAGATCGTTACGGATCTAAGATTGTCGGTCTTTGCGGAATGGGAGTTACAATGTTAACCCTATTACTGGGTTGGAAATTTGCCCATACTCTTCCTGAAGTGATCCTTGTAGGCTTATTATTAGGAACCGCAGGAGCAAGCTTTGCAGTTGCCCTTCCTTTAGCGAGTAGATGGTATCCTAAAGAATACCAAGGCTTAGTAATGGGAATCGCAGGTGCTGGAAACAGCGGATCAGTAATCGCAACATTCTTCGCTCCTGATCTTGCAAGAAACTTCGGATGGCATGCAGTTTTCGGTCTTGCTCTTATTCCTTTAGCTTTCGCTTTCGTATTCTTCTTATTCTTTGCTAAAGATTGTCCTGGAACAATTTCTAAAAAACCTTTAAAACAATATTTGGTACCTATCAAATCAAGAGACGCTTTATTCTTCTGTTTATTATATAGCGTAACGTTCGGAGGATTCGTAGGTATAGCAAGCTTCCTTCCTATCTTCTTCCATGATCAATACGGTGTAGATAAAGTCACCACTGGATTTTATACATCTTATTGTATATTAGGTGCAAGTTTAGTTCGCCCAATCGGCGGATATCTTTCCGACAAATTTGGCGGAGTAACGGTTCTACTTGGAGTATTCGCTGGAGTTGCTTCTTGTCTGGTCGCGGTTTCTTGGTTGCCTTCCGTAGGGATCATTCTTCCTACATTCATCACTTTAATGATCTTCTTAGGCTTAGGGAATGGCTCCGTATTCCAACTCGTTCCTGTGAGATTCAGCAAAGAGATCGGGATCATCACTGGGTTTATCGGAGCATTTGGAGGTTTGGGAGGATTCTTCGTTCCGAATCTATTAGGAAGTTTGAAAGCGATCTCTGGAACCTTCTCTGTCGGTTTTGTAGTGTTATCTGTAGTAGTAGCTTTATCCGCCTTCCTTCTATTCCTAATGAACACTTACGTTTGGGAAAAAAATAGAAAAAACGAATCCTTAGAATTGGAGTCGGCTTAAGCCGGCTCCTTAAAAGGGAAAGGAGATAGATAAAATGAAACGGAAGTTAGTTATTCTTGGAAATGGGATGGTGGGTCATAGATTCGCCGAAAAAATTGCCGAGTACGGTGGAACGGAAAAATTTGAAGTAACAATTTTAGGTGAAGAACCTAGAAGAGCCTACGATCGAGTTCATCTTTCCGAATACTTTACAAATAGATCCGCGGATTCACTTTATCTTTCTCCTTCCGATTGGTATAGAGCCAACGGGATCCGCTTATTACTTTCCGAGCCTGCTATCTCAGTGGATACAGTTTCCAGAAAGATAACTACTTCTGCCGGAACAGAATTACCTTTTGATGAATTGGTAGTCGCAACAGGTTCTTCTGCTTTTGTTCCGAATTTCGAAGGTGTAGATAAACAAGGAGTTTTCGTTTATCGCACAATTGAAGATCTAGAAAAGATCATGTCTTATGCTAAACAAGTTTCCAAAGTAGCGGTACTTGGCGGCGGTTTATTAGGTTTAGAAGCAGCTAAAGCAGTTTTAGACATGGGAAAAGAAAGCCATGTAGTCGAATTCGCATCTCGTTTGATGCCTAGACAATTAGATGAAGCAGCTTCTTCCGTTCTAAAATCCAAGATCGAATCCTTGGGCGTTCGTATTCATTTAAATAAAGAAACCAAACAAGCATTAGGTGAATCTAGTTTTCAAGGACTGGAATTCGTAGATGGTTCCGTTTTAGAAGTGGAGATGTTGATCGTATCCGCTGGTATCCGGCCCAGAGATGAACTGGCAAAAAATTCTGGAATAGAGGTCGGACAAAGAGGCGGGATCATCGTAGACGATGAGTTAAGAACTAATGTCTACGGAGTTTATGCAATCGGAGAAGTGGCACTTCATAAAGGAATGATCTACGGACTTGTGGCTCCAGGTTATGAAATGGCAGAGATACTAGCTTATAATCTTTGCAGTCCTGGACAAAAAACGAAATCCTATGCAGGTTCCGATCTTTCTACAAAACTAAAACTGATCGGAGTGGATGTCGCTTCTTTCGGAGATGCTTTAGGCCAAACTGAACATCTTCCCATCGCTTATACAAATCCTCGTACAGGTGTGTATAAAAAATTAGTACTATCTACTGACGGTAAAAAACTGAAAGGAGGAATACTTGTAGGAGATGCGGATGCATATTCTAATCTTCTGACTCTCTACTTAAATAACGTAGAACTTCCTGCAGAACCTGAATCCTTAATTGTTGGAACTCCATCAGAAGAAGGTTCCGCATTCGGCTCTCTTCCAGACGATGCAAAAATCTGTTCTTGTAATAACGTTTCTAAAGGAGATCTTTTAGGGGCGATACGTTCAGGTGCTTGTTCTGATCTTAAAGGTTTGAAAGAATGTACTAAGTCTGGAACAGGCTGTGGTGGTTGTATTCCTCAGATGAATTCTATCTTGAAGGAAGAACTTCGCGCACAAGGTAAAGTAGTCACTGAACATGTATGTGAACATTTTAAGTATTCAAGACAAGAGTTGTTCCAGATCGCAAAAGTAAAAGGGATCCGCAGCTTCGAAGAAATGATCCGTACTCATGGAATGGGAAACGGTTGCGAAGTTTGTAAACCTGCTGTGGCTTCTATCATCGCAAGTATTTACAACGAACCGATCCAAAAGTATAGAGAGATCCAAGATACCAACGATAAGTATCTTGCAAACATCCAAAGAGGTGGAACTTATTCCGTTGTTCCTCGTATTCCTGGTGGAGAAATCACTCCTGATAAATTGATCGTGATCGGTCAGATCGCAAAGAAGTATGATCTTTACTGTAAGATCACAGGTGGCCAAAGGATCGATCTACTCGGTGCAAGAATGGAACAACTTCCCGACATCTGGAAAGATCTAGTGGAAGAAGGTTTCGAAAGCGGACATGCATACGGCAAAGCGATGCGAACCGTTAAAAGTTGCGTGGGTTCTACTTGGTGTAGATACGGAGTACAGGACAGTACTGCGTTCGCAATCCGTATCGAAGAAAGATATAGAGGCATCAGAGCTCCTCATAAATTGAAATCAGCAGTCTCAGGTTGTATCAGAGAATGTGCAGAAGCAAGAGGTAAAGACTTTGGTATCATCGCCACTGAAAAAGGCTGGAACCTTTATGTCGGTGGAAACGGAGGAGTGAATCCTAAACATGCAATCCTTCTCGCAGCCGATTTAGACGAAGAGACCTGCGTTAAATACATAGACAGGTTCATGATGTTCTATATCAGAACCGCTGACAAACTTGTTAGAACTTCCGCCTGGTTAGAACAATTAGAAGGTGGAATAGAATATCTGAAAGATGTAATCATTAACGATAGACTTGGCATCAACAAAGACTTGGAAGAAGAGATGAACCATCTTGTTGGAACCTATGTTTGTGAATGGAAAGACGTAGTAGATGATCCTGAAAAACAAAAGAAATATAAACATTTCGTAAACAGCGAAGATGCCGATCCTACGGTTCGTTTCATCGAAGAAAGAGGACAAAAACGTCCAGTTGATTGGCCTAAAAAAGAATTGGTTTCGAACTAGGAGATAAAAATGAACACAGCCGCAAAAGAACCTGTTTGGATACCTGTTAGCACAGTAAGTGAATTTCCGGAAGATGGTGGAGTCTGCGCCAAAGTTTACGGAGAACAAATCGCGATCTTTCATTTCAGTTCTAGAAACGAATGGTTCGCATGTGAGAATAAATGCCCTCATACTGGAGACATGGTTTTAGCAAGAGGAATGATTGGTGATTCTCAGGGAGAACCTAAGGTTGCATGTCCTATGCATAAAAAATCTTTCTCTCTTAGGAGCGGTGCTTGTATTAGCGGAGATGAATATTCCATAAAAACATATCCAGTTCATATTGAGGATGGAACCGTTTATATCGGGATAGAAACTCCAGGGACTCAGGGTTAAGATCATGAATTCTTCCGTGGGAAAAGTATATTTGGTAGGTGCTGGTCCGGGAAATCCGGACCTTCTTACAATTCGTGCAGTAAAACTTTTAAGAAAAGCAGATATCGTTTTATACGATGATCTGGTTTCCGCAGGAGTTTTAAAATATTGCAAAAAGTCTGCTGTCCTAGAATACGTGGGTAAAAGGATCGGGCAACATAGTTGCCCTCAAACCGAGATTAATCGAAAATTAGGAGAGTATGCTAAACAATATTCTAATATAGTTCGTTTGAAAGGTGGTGATCCTTCGATTTACGGAAGAGCTGGAGAAGAAATTGAATATCTTGCTTCCTTAGGAATTGATTGTGAAATTTTAGCGGGAGTTACAACTGCTTCCGGAGCCGCTTCTAGCTTGGGAATTCCACTCACTCATAGAGAGTATGCGAGAGAGATACTTTTCTTATCAGGTCATAAAAAAACAGGTAAAAATCCGGAAAGTTTCGAGGATCTGAATTTAGAAGGTAAAACTGTTTTGGTTTATATGGGGCTGAACAGTTTGGAAAGTATCCGAGAAAATTTGTTAGAATCCGGAAACTCCGGCTCTACTCCGATGGCATTCATAGAAAACGCCACTCTTCCCAACCAAAGATTAGTGCTAGCAAATCTGGATACCTGTTTGGATAAAGCAGAAGAGTTTCAGATCAAGACGCCAGCATTATTGATCTTTGGGGAAATCGTGAGTTTTTATACGGAATTGCAAAGTTTAAAAGTAGAAGGTAGGATCTCCGACAAACAGTTAATTTACTCGCAGTTTTCTTAAGCGGAATTATATTGATTCCTGCGGATTCCCGCTAAGAGGAAGCATGAACGATATTACCGGAAAGAAAACAACTCTCAGAACTGCCCAAGCAGAAGGTTTTGTATTTTGCAAACCGGAAACCATTATTAGGATCAAAGAAAATACTCTTCCTAAGGGGGACCTTTTCGGAGTGGCAAAAGCAGCCGCTCTTCTAGGCTCTAAAAAAACTTCGGAACTTATACCTCATTGCCATCCTGTTTCCATTGATTCATTCCAAATAGAATTCGAAGTTCTTTCCGACAAAAACGCTGTCAGGATCTTAACAACCGCCAAATCCATCGGAAAAACAGGCATAGAAATGGAAGCTTTAACTGGTGTAAGCGTAGCTTCATTAGTGATTTATGATTTATTAAAACCTATAGATAAAGAACTGGAAATTTCCTCTATTCGCCTTTTGGAGAAGAAGGGTGGAAAAACAGATTCTCAGATTACGAAGTTTGCGGCAGGTTCCAAAGCCGGAATCCTGGTTTGCTCTGATTCAACTTTCCAAGGAAAAAGAGAAGATGGTTCAGGAAAGGCTATATTAAATCTATTAAAAGAACATGATGTAGAAACTATTAAATCGGAAATTCTTCCTGACGAACCTGAACAAATACGAAATACAATATTAGAATGGTCTAAACTAGGGTTGGATCTAATTGTCACCACTGGCGGAACAGGACTCGGCCCAAGAGACAATACTCCCGAAGCGATTAAAGAAATTTTAGAACAAGAAATCCCAGGCATCGCAGAAGCAATGAGATCTTTCGGCCAAGATAGAACTCCTTTTGCGATGTTATCCAGATCTATAGCAGGTAGGATTGGCAAAACGTTAGTGGTATCTGTTCCAGGAAGTACGAATGGTGCTACCGAAAGTTTACAGGCCATTCTTCCTGCGGTATTTCACGCTAAAAAAATGATGAGAGGAGAAGGACATTGATCTCCGTCCAAGAGGCGCTAAAACTCGTAGAATCTTCTGCGAGCGAATCTTCTCCCGAAAATACGAATTTGGAAAATTCTCTTGGTAGAGTGCTGAGAGAAAAGATCTATGCGGATAGAGATTATCCCCCTTTTCATAGGGCAACTATGGATGGATTTGCATTGAAATCGGAAGGTTTTTCTGAAGATCGAATTTATTCTTACACAAGAGAATTACATGCAGGAGAATCTTTCCAATTAGAAAGCGGAGAAGAAGCCATCCGCATCATGACAGGCGCCCCAGTCCCAGAAGGTTTCGACCTAGTCATCAAGATAGAAGATTCCGAAGATTTAGGCATCTCCAATGGAAAGAAACAGGTTCGATTTCGTACCGAAAAATCCGGTTCCTTCTCCAATATAGCAATCCAAGGAGAAGATCTAAAAGAAAATCAAGAAATCTTAAATGAAGGAACTTTAATCAGCGCTTCTGTTCTTTCTTTACTTTCTTCTTTGGGAAAATATTCGGTTCAAACTTCTAAACTGCCTAGAGTAAGAGTGATCTCCACTGGAAATGAAATCGTAGGCCCTGGAGAAATTCCAAAACCTTGGCAGATCAGGGATTCCAATTCTTATTCTATCCGATCTTTATTACAAAAATATGGTATAACTCCGTTGTCTGTTACTCGAGCGGGCGACGATCCAATTATTTTAGAAAAAGCGGTATTGGAAGGTTTGGATTCCGATCTTCTCATTCTCTCCGGTGGAGTTTCTATGGGGAATCTAGATCTGGTTCCTAAAATTCTGGATGCTTCCGGTATAAAAGAAATCTTTCATAAAGTCAGGATCAAACCTGGAAAACCGATTTGGTTTGGTAAGAAGAATGAACAGGCAGTCTTTGGTCTACCTGGGAATCCGTTCAGCGTCCAGGTTTGTTTCCGGATTTTTGTAGAAGCATATATACGAAAGTTTTTAGGACTTTCTTCAGAGAAAGCTATCTATCTGCCTTTTGCTGGAGAAAGAAAAAAGAAAAACAAACTGACCGAGTTCTTCCCGGTTTCTTATGAGACCAAAGTCCAAACTTTTTTATCTGAAAAGAAGTTTAACGGAAGCGGAGATATTCGAGCGGGAATTTTTTCAGACGGACTAGGAGTCCAATTTTCGGAAACAGAGAATCTGCATGAAGGAGATTTGTTGGAATTCTATCCTTGGGCCTAATCCAGATTGACGCAGGGTAGCTCATCGATTGAAATAAGACTGTAAATTATCTCAAAAACGTTTTGTAGGGACTCCTACATCGGAGGGTCAGTATGAGCTCGAAGAAAAAAATCGCCGTTGCTAAGGGAGATGGAATCGGTCCGGAAATTATGGACGCCACTCTTAAAATCTTAGAAGCGGCGGGTGCGAGCATCGAACCGGTCTTTATAGATATCGGAGAACAAGTCTATAAAAAAGGCCATAGCGCAGGAATCGAACCTGCGTCTTGGGACATTCTCCGCGACACAAAAGTATTTTTTAAAGCTCCAATCACTACTCCTCAAGGAGGCGGTTACAAAAGTTTGAATGTAACCGTTCGAACCACCTTAGGACTTTTTGCTAACGTTAGACCTTGTATTTCACTTTATCCTTATGTAGATACAAAACATCCTAAATTGGATGTAGTTATCGTAAGAGAGAACGAAGAAGATCTTTATACCGGAATAGAACACAAACAAACTTCGGATACTGTCCAATGTTTAAAATTGATCTCAAGACCAGGATCGGAAAAGATCATCCGTTATGCTTTCGAATACGCCAAAGCATATGGAAGAAAAAAAGTAACCGCAATGGTCAAAGACAATATCATGAAACAGTCTGATGGATTGTTCCATGATGTGTTCAAAGAAATCGCAATAGAATATCCTGATATTGAAGCAGCAAGCGAGATCATCGATATTGGTGCCGCTCACTTAGCAGAAAGACCTCAGACTTACGATGTAGTGGTTACCTTAAACTTATACGGAGATATTATTTCAGATATAGTAGCTCAGGTCGCAGGCTCGGTGGGTATGGCAGGATCTTCAAACATCGGAGAGGTTGTCTCTATGTTTGAAGCTATCCACGGATCTGCTCCTGACATAGCAGGAAAAAATATCGCAAACCCAAGCGGACTTATCAACGCAGCTGTAATGATGTTAGTTCACTTAGGACAACCAGATATTGCGGCAAAAATCCAAAACGCTTGGTTACTCACCATCGAAGAAGGAATTCACACCGGAGATATTTACAAAGCAGGTGTAAGCCGTATCAAAGTTGGCACAAAGGAATTCGGAGAAGCAGTCATAGGGAACCTAGGACATCTTCCTGAAAAATTTAAACCTATTTCTTTCGGAAAAGCAAAGGCGATCCATATTCCGGAATACAAAAGAAAAACCTTACAAAAAGAACTAGTAGGTGTAGACGTATTCTTAGATTGGGAACCTGGAACTTCGGAGGAGCTTGCTAAAAAACTAAGTGCAATCTCCGGAGACTTAAAACTCAGAATGATCACTAATAGAGGAGTTAAAGTTTATCCGAATGGTGCTCCTGAAACTTTTTTAACGGATCATTGGAGATGTAGATTCGTTAACCCTGAAACTCCAGACACAGAATCAGGAGACGGTTTTATAAAAATACAATCTGAGCAAATCGCAAAATTGTTACTAAGAATTTCAGAAGCTGGATTGGACAGTATCCAAACGGATAATTTGTATAAGTTCCAAGGAAAAAGAGCATTCTCCTTAGGTGGAGGAGAGTAAATTAAGCTTGGTTCGTTAGGATTTTTTTAAAAGAATCCAAAGACACAGGCTTAATTATATAATCTTTTACTAATGGAATTTCTTTAGCTCTTCTTAGATCCGAATCATCTACGGAAGAGCTGACCATATAAATTTCAGGTTTTTTGCTGAGTAAGTTTACAAAGTTTGCATACTCGTCCAAAAATTGCCAGCCGTCCATAAAAGGCATATTAATATCTAAAAATATAAAATCAGGAATGATATCAGGCTCACTCTGGTGTTCTTTCAAAAAACTGATCGCACCTTCTCCGTCTAAAAATACTTTTAAACTTTCGACTGCGCCTGTCTTTTCAATGGTTCTTTTAGCGATCTCAACAAAGATCGCATCATCATCCACAAGTAATAGTTTCTGTTTTTTAGATAGCGAATTCATTTGCTTTAGAAAGTTGGATTATAAATTTTGTGCCCTGTCCGGGGGTACTCTCCACATGGATTTCTCCCCCTAAGGATTCGATTTGGTTTTTGGTCATAAACAGACCTAAACCTCTTCCGTCCGTGTTTCGGTGAAATCTTTTGTGTAATTTAAAAATCTGATCCCCATGTTTATTTAAGTCAATTCCTAAACCGTTATCCTGCACTTCTAAAATATGATTTCCGTGCGACCAATATGTCTTAAATCGGATCACCGGATGAGGGGATTCACATCTATATTTTAATGAATTGGAAAGTAGATTTAAGAATATACTCTCTAAATAGACCGGAGGGTAGACTATAGAAGGGGAATCCGAAAAATCAGCGATGATTTCGGCTTCATATTCTAATATTTGGCCCAAAAACATTGCCTTTACTCTGGAAAATACCGATTCGAAAAGTATTTCTTCTGAAACAATCTTTGGACTTTGTCTTATTTTAATTACTTCTACGATTTCGTTTAATGTAGTAAGTAATTGGTCAGAGGTGGTCTTGAGATAGTCCATATATTCGACCTTCTCTTCTTCCGTTTCCGCTTCTTCTAAAAACTTTACTAGTGTGGAGATATTTCCGATCGGAGATCTCATGTTATGAGACACTATCTGGTTAAATTCTTCTAACTGAGAGATTCTTTCTTTTAAGTGAGTTCCTACAGATCTAAGTCTTGCATTTTTTTCTCTAAGGATATTTTCTAAGATCCGTTTGCGGGAGATGTCCTGGATCTGAGCAACGATGAACATCAGTTCTCCTGAATCCTTTCTAACTGCAACTCCAGTGATAAACACCCAGACTATATGTCCTTTTTTATGGAGGTATCTTTTTGCAAATTGAGCCCCGTTTCTTTCTCCCTTGATAATTTTACGAAATGCTTCTCCACCTATAGCCAGGTCTTCGGGATGAGTAATATCTTGGAATGATTTGAAAAGAAGTTCGTCAGGTTCATATCCTATCATTTTAGCAAAGGATTGATTGAGTTCCAAAAAATGTCCGTTCTTATCCAGTAGAATGATCCCGTTACCTGAACTATGAAATGCTTCCGAAAATTTTTTCTCACTCAATCGGATTTCTTCTTCTACCAATTTAGAAAGAGTGATATCTTGCATCGCACCGTATACACCGACGATTCTTCCATCAGAATATGCAGGTTTCCCCTGGGTGCGTACCCAAATGACTCTTCCAGTCTCAGTGATCATTCGATGTTCTACAGAGTAAGTCTCACCTTTTTGATATACTCTTAAGTTATTCTCTCTTAACTTTTCCATATCTTCCGGATAAGAATATTTTTTGTATACGGTATCTCTATCTATACCGAGAGAAGGATCCCTTTCCAGGATTTTATATACTTCGGAAGACCAATACAGATCGCCTGTTTCTATATTGGATTCCCATGCCCCCACTTTTGCGAGTTCGGCCATAATAGAAGAAAATTTTTTTTCCTGCTGCAAACTCTCCGTTAGTTGCACTTGATCCGTAACATCTCTAGAAGTTGTATTTAAATAAGTGACCTTACCTTCTTTATTTTTAATCGGTTGGGTCAAGGTTTGAAACCAAACATAGTCCCCATCCTTCTTTAAAAACCGATATTGAGTAGCAACTGTAGGTTTTCCTTCTTTCGCGGGATTATGGGAATCAATGAGAATGCGTTCCCTATCATCGGGATGTATAAAATCATAAGGGTTACGACCCAACATTTCTTCCGGTTTAAAACCGGTAAGAGTTTCGATGATGGGGTTTACATAAAGATAGATCCCTTCCGGGTCATGTAGGCAGATTAGTTCTCGGCTTGTTTCGATCAAGATCTGGTACAAATCTTGGTTTTGATCCAATTTGATTTTTTCCTGACCTGTTCTTTCTTCCATAAATTGTAAGAACTTGCTCTATTAGCTAATACATATAAAGACGACTTAGACGAGTACATTGCGAACAAAAAAGGGGTAAAATCCCAAAATCTAAGGGATTTATTGCGGCAAAATAAACTGCTCTAAGATTTCAAATTTCACTCGGAGCTAAACTTTTTGCCTAGAACGAGTGATCTGCTTTTGAGGATCGGTTCCGAAGAAAGAACCATTTTTCGCGTGAATTTATCTCTTTTGGAAGAATCAAAAAGAGGGAAAGTAAATTAGAAATACGTAATTTGATTTTTAGGAGAAGTTTTCGAACCCGAATAAAACCGAAAACTTCTGGCCTAATTATTCTCCATCGTCTCCGATCGCTTCCACTGGACAGATTTCCATAGCTTTGCGAGCGGCAATCGCTTCTTCCGGACTGGCAGGCTGTTTGTGGAAATACACCTTAGACTCATCGTCGGTATATTTCAAAAGTTGAGGAGCCTCTTCCAAGCAGTCATTACAAGGCACACAGCTATTATCAATATAGAATTTGCCCGGAACATTTTCCGGAACTTTGTCATTCTTATCTGCCATGAATACTAAGGATTATCGAACGTTTGGAACGTCAAGTTGGTTTTCTATATAGAAACGGGTAGGATAGGATTGACAAGTCCAAGAATCGAAGGAAAACACTGCAATGGCAAATTCAGCCCCGCGTTTTTCCCGCAGAACATTCTTGAGACTGGGACTCGCCGGTTCGGGAGCTTTAGTACTTGGGGGATCCATCTGTATCTTAAACAGATCTTCCAGACAATTACCTAAGGTACTGTTCTTCACCGAATCAGAATTAGAAACCCTAGCTGCATTATCAGAAGCTATCTTACCTGAAGCTGCTAATGTTCCTACTTATAAAGAAGCAAAAGTCTTAGAAAGATTAGATGAAGAATTTTATTTCGTAGATCCATTTTTATCCGACGACTTCAAAACCTTAATAATGGTTTTAGAATATCTTCCCTTCTTTCACTGGAAGTTTTCTAGATTCTCCAAACTTTCTTTAGAATCCAGAAAAAAGTTTTTATCAGAATTAAATCATTCGGACTCAGACACCGTAAGAGCTGTTTGGGCAAATTTACGAATGCCGATTTTTCTAATGTACTATGGGCATGAATCCACTTTCAAAACAATTTCGTATGACGGACCTTTTCTAAACCCTCCTGAGAAATTAAGCGAATCCAGGATCTATTATCGCAAACTAGTAGGAGGTTCCGATGTCGGGTAAAATTTACGAATGGAAAAATTTGGGCGAATCCAAAGAGATCCGCACTGAAGTTTTAGTGATAGGAACCGGTTGTGGCGGTGCAACTGTTGCTTACGAACTAGCAAAGGCAGGAAAGAAGGTAACCTTAATTGAAGAAGGAGGTTACTACCATACTGGATCATTCGACAATCATGAATTGAACATGGCCGGCAAAGTTTCTGCGGAAAGAAATATGGCTACAACCGCAGATGGAACAGTGAATATAGTTTATGGGAAGAACGTAGGAGGCGCCTCAGTTCATTATTGGGCTGACAGTTATAGAACTCCTAAAGACAGACTAGAACTATGGAAAGATAAATTCGGAGTATTAGGTCACAGTCCGGAGGATCTAGAACCTTTCTGGAAAGAGTTAGACGACACACTGAATGTCCATCCTGCCAAAGAAGAAAATTATAATAGAATGAACCAACTGGTTCGCAAAGCCTCCAAAGAATTAGGATGGGAAGGAAATCCTGTTCCACAAGCGCGTAAAAACTGCCAAAAATCCGGACACTGCATGCAAGGTTGTATGTTCGGAGCAAAACAAAGTCAATTAATCACTCATATTCCGATGGCAATGGCTTTAGGCGCGGATCTTTATGCAGATACTAAAGCGTTAGAACTGGAATTTGAAGGAGATAAAATAGTAGGATTAGAAGCAGTTGTGATCGACAGACCTTCTCAAAAAGAGTCTGAAGTGAAATTACGTTTTAAAGCCGATACAATTGTTGTCGCAGCAGGAGGATTCGGAAGTTCTACACTTCTTCTAAAAAACGGTCTTAAGAAAAAGTTACCTGCATTAGGAGAATTTTTAGCGATCAATCCTTCTCCGTTCGTTCATGCACTTTACAAAGAATCGATCATACAATGGAGAAACATTCCGTCTGCGTACGGGGTGGAAGAATTCAGATTGGCACGTTATGCAGGCGGTGCCTATAGAGAAGGTGGCTATCTCATTATGGCGAATCAATTACAACCTGGAGCGATAGGCGCTCTTGTTCCAGGATTCGGAGAAGAACATTTCGAGATCATGAAAGAGCTTCCTAGACTCGGAGGGACAATAGGTTGGATTGACGATCCGGATTCAGAGTTAGGAAGAATAGAGATCAAATCAGGTGGGAAAAGAGAAGTTCAATACAGTTTCGGACCACTCACTAAAGAGATACTTAAAGATTGTATTCGTAAACAAGTCATCCTAAACTTTAAAGCAGGTGCATACAAGGTCATCCTTCCGGATCTAAAAAGAACAGTCTTAACTAAACCTGAAGAAATAGGTGTTGTGGGTTCGCTTCCATTAACTCCTGCATCTATGGCTATGGCCGCTCCTCATCCTGCAGGTGGATGTAGAATGGGATTGGATCCAAAAACTTCAGTCGTAGATTGGAAACATAAGGTGCATGGAATTTCGAATTTGTATGTGAGTGATTCCAGTGTGTTCCCTACTGCGGTTTCTGTGGATCCGAGCTATACGATTATGGCATTCTCCAAAAGAGCCGCCCAATTTATTTCTGAGAAGAAGTCTTGAATATCCGCTTGGAACTTTTGGATCGAATCTCCTTGACCGGACCGCTCCTTGGAAAAACATCGTAATCGCAACCAAGAACCGGAGAGGTGTCCGAGCGGTTTATGGTACTTGCTTGGAAAGCAAGCGTAGGGTAACACCTACCGGGGGTTCGAATCCCCCCCTCTCCGCCAGTTCTTGTTTCCAGTGGATCTAATATGGAACCGCTAGGTAAAACATTTCTTTGGATCGGGGCATTCTTCCTGATTATTGGGGCCATAATCGTTTTCGGCTCCAAACTTCCATTTATCTCTTCTCTCGGAAATTTACCGGGAGACTTCAAGATCGAAAGAGAAAATTTCAGATTCTACTTTCCTTTCGCAACTTCCATTCTGATTAGTATCGGACTTTCACTGCTTCTGTATCTTTGGAACAGAATTATACATTAAATAAACTGCATGGATCAGGAAAACACTCCTCGTTTTAGCGATAGATTTGAATTCATCTCGGGAGAGAATGATCTATATTCCCTTTTGGAATCTTTTAAAAAATCAGGAGAGGATTGGATCGACCTCACAATTTCTAACCCTACAAAAGTAGGACTTGTTTATCCAAGAGAAGCCATACTACATTCTCTGGAAAAACAAGAAAGTATAGAATATGATCCGAATCCTAAAGGGACTCCGAATGCCAGAAAATCCATCACTGGCTATTATAAAGAAAAAGGTCATAATATATCCGAAGAAGATCTATTTTTAACATCTTCTTCCTCCGAAGCATATTCTTATTTAATAAAATTATTATGTAATCCGGGAGAGGAGGTTCTCATCCCTTCTCCTGGGTATCCACTCTTCGAATTTTTATCCTTACTGGACGGAGTAGAATTTAATTCTTATAAGTTAGATCAAAAAGAAAATTGGAAAATAGATTTTGAAGATTTAAATTCTAAGATCACAACTAAGACTAAGATCTTATTCTTAGTATCTCCGAATAATCCGACAGGAAATTCGCTTACTTCGGAAGAATTTGAAAAACTAAAAGCCATTTCTAAAACCAAAAAGATAGCCTTGGTTTTAGATGAGGTTTTCTCTGATTATTTACATGAAAAAAATCCGAACCAAATCGATTTCTTTCATACTGATTTTCCTGTGTTTGTAGTAAATGGAGTTTCTAAGATACTTGCGCTTCCCCAAATGAAACTTTCCTGGATCCATGTAGGAGGTCCCACAAACTGGAAAAAAGAATGTAAGGAAAGATTAGAGATCATTGCAGATACTTATCTTTCTGTAGGAACTCCAATCCAACTTGCTCTTCCAGAACTATTCCAATGGAGAAATATGATCCAGAGCCAGGTGCTTAGAAGAATAAGCAGAAATCTTCAGGTTCTGGAAAGTTTTCATTCTTCTCATCCTGGAATTGTTTATACATCTCCTCAAGGCGGATGGTACGCAGTATTACAATCCAAGTCCTTCTTAAACGATGAAGAATTCTCCTATAGATTATTAGAAAAAGAAAAAGTGCTGGTTCACCCGGGTTCTATGTTCGGATTCGAAGAAGATTCAGGAAGTATAGTGATCAGCTTGATCTATGAAACAGAATTGTTTCAGTCAGGACTTGAAAGAATATCAACGCTCTTATGAAACAGCTTTCTGCACGAAACTTTTATACTGTTTCGGAGTAAGACCTGTCGCCTTCTTAAACTCAACATTAAAAGAAGTTTTAGAGCCAAATCCTACTGCAAACGCGATGTTCAAAATATTGTCCTCAGTATCGTTTTTTAGAAGAAGTTTAGCTTCTTCTATCCTTTTGGAATTCAAATAAGCGGCAAATCCCATCCCAAGCCTGGAATTCAGAAGCTCTGACAATTGATGAGTACTTAATCCTATCTTAGAAGCCAGCATCTGGATGGTAACTTCTTCCTCTGCGAATAATTTCTCTGTGCTCATCAGATATTCCAAAGCACTCAGGGATTCATCCACATCCAGACCAGCAATCTTAGAACGTGCATATCTTGGCTTATTTATAAAACCTCTCAATGTCTCAAGAAGACTATTCTTCTCCTCCAGATTTTGGGAATATTTTTGAATAATATTATAAAGAAGAATGAGAAGGTCCGCTGGAAAGAAAAGGGGCACTGAATACACCGTAAAAAACCCGTATTCCAAAAATCCCATATAGTAAAAAATACTGATATATCCGAAAGTGAGGTATATTCCCCAGGAAACCAAGAACAGATTTAATTTCCGATTTCCTCGTCCTCTCAAATAAATCCCTGAGATCATTATTAAAGGAATAGAAATAGAATATATAATCACAATGGTCGTGGTAAGATATACAATCCTATCCATTGTAAAAATAAGTGGAAGTGTCAGACCCAGAATAACGGAAAAAAAGAATAGGGTCCGATCCACCCACGGTAAAAATGTCTCTGTTTCCAAAAACTTTCGAATGAATTGGAATCCGAAAATTCCACCCAAATTAAAGAAAAAGTAATTCACTTTTTCGGCCCAAAGAGGGGAATCTTCCCAAAAAAACTCTATTGCATTTCCGTAATTTACGTCGTAGGAAGCTCCCATACAGAAAGCATAGCAAGTATATAGTAGAAATTCCTTATATTCTGTTGCTCTATAGTATAATAAAGCGACAAGGATAAGCATCCCGTATAAGCAGGCAGAAAGTGAAAATACTCCAGTTTCAATAGCTAGATTGGCCCGGACACCAGCTTCATCCATGATATCGATAGGAAATGACATAATGGATTCTGATTTGATCCGAACGATAAATTCTTTTTCTTCTCCAGGCTCTCCTTGTAAGAGTAAGGTTGGATAGAGAACATTTTTAACTGGCCAATTACTTTTTGATAATGTATCTCCAACTCTTTGTATAGGAGTTACCCCATTTGGGGTATATAATTCAGCTAAATCGTGAGCCTTCCAACGAATTACGAAGTAAAGATTTTCGCGAATTTCTTCGCGAAATCGAATTCTGAATTTTAACCAATACGATCTTTTGGAAAAATTGAAATTTAGAGCGTTTGATCTAATTTTTTTCCAACCATCGTTTTGATTCGATGGAGGAGGAATATTTTCGGTATAGGTTTTTTCCCAAAGATAAAGTTCGGGCGTAATGTTTTTATTATGTTCGTTTGTTTTTAGGGTGAACGGAAGTTCTTTAGCAAGGATGGAACCGAAACTCGAAATAAGAACGAGAAGAAAAAACGAAATTCGGATCATGTGTTAAAAAACCTTTTTTCGTAATTCAATTAGGTGCAAACAAAAAACGTTCGTGTATATAATTCCGAACGATTTTCGATTCTATTTAGTATATTATCGAATTGTTACTCTCCAGAATGAGTTATTACTTAACTCATATACGTTAACTGGAGTTTAAACCAACGCCATTCTGGCGTTTTCTATTCGCCTTGCCTCGGACGAGTTTAATCCGCTTGTCCGAATAATTTTCAGGCCCGCATCTGCGGGCCTTTTTTTATCTTTTTCTAAAAATTCTTCCAAAATCCAGTCACAGTAGATCTGCAAATTCGATCCTATTACGCGAAATCAAAAAAGGATACCTATATGCATCCAAACGAAGCCAAAATCAGAGACTTTTATAAAAGTTTTCATTCTAGAAACTCTGCAAGTATTGCAGACTTCTATTCACAAGACGTTGAATTTTCAGATCCTGTTTTTCCTAAATTAAAAGGTGGAGCAGTGACCGGAATGTGGTCAATGCTCTTAGAAAGAATGGATCCAAATGCGACAATAGAATTGGTAGAAGCAAACGCCGGCGCTGAAACAGGAACTGCTTACTGGGTAGCAACTTATCTATTTTCAAAAACAGGAAGAAAGGTCCAAAACCATATCAGATCGGAATTCCAATTTAAAAACGGAAAAGTGGTTAAACAAAAGGATAGATTTCCTCTCTGGAAATGGACCAGAATGGCTTTAGGCGCTCCTGGAGTTCTTTTGGGATGGTCACCTTTAGTCCAAGGAAAGGTAAGATCGGAAGCCGCCAGAAATCTGGAACATTATCTTAGGAAAAAAGGGATCAAAGCTTAGAATGGAAAAATCCGTAACGATACAAGACGAGTTTACGGATACAATCCGAATCGCTCTAGAGGGAAGACCTAGAGCGATGGAAATTCTTTTGGAAAAGATACAAGACTATATCTTTAATCTTTCCTTAAGAATGTTATGGGATCCCCAAGAAGCAGAGGACGCGACCCAAGAGATTTTATTTAAAATTTCCAATAAACTTTCAGGATTTAGGTTCGAGAGTAAATTTACTACCTGGGTATATTCTATCGCCAGCAATCATCTTCTGACTATCAAAAGACCAAAGAACATCGTATATTTGAGTAGAATACGCCAAGAATATTTATCTAAACCGAACTCTATCTCTTTGGAAGATCAGGTAGAAGATAAAATTCTAGAAGAAGAGATCCGCTTCGGTTGTGTACATGCAGTTTTATTAAAATTAAATTCTGCGGATAGGATAGTATTCGTTCTATCTTCAGTCTACGGTATGAGTAGCGAAGAAGGAGCCGAAATTTTAAGTATCAGTTCTGAAAACTTCCGCCAAAAACTTTCTCGTTCCAAAAAGAAACTGTCCGAGTTTTTATCAAAAGAATGTGGGATGTGGATCGATAATAATAAAGCTTGTCCTTGTATAGGATTATCAGGACATCTTTTAAATCGGAACAGGGATAATGTTTCCTTTTTTACGGAACTCAAAAAACTAAAAAGGAAAACTCCTACTTTAGAAGATTCTAAAGTATTAGAACATTTAAAAGAACTGGATCGACTTGCTTGGATCTATAAAAGCCAAGGAATTTATGAAACTCCCAAGGAGATTTTAGAAAAACTGGAACCTTCTTCTTAACATCCTTAAATTACTAAAAAGATTATTGAGTTTCAGTCCAATCCTTTGGTTTTGTTAAAGCTAATCGTACAAAGTCTCTTAAAAAACCTCTGTATCTAGTCAAAATTTCACTCTTATTATGCTCGGCGGGTCTAAATATCCCTTTTTTGGAGAATAACTTCATAGGCTCTTCTTTAATATCCGACCAAGTCCCTACTTCCAATGTTAATGGAAGAAATTTGGAACTCCAACTCTCTTGTTCCGAATACAATTCTTGGTAATGATCGTAAAACTTATCCCAAAGATCTCCATGAGTTGTATAACTCGCACTTTGAGGACCATAAGCAAAATTGATATGCCCACAATGGTCTTTAAAGTGAGAAGCAATCTTTTCGTACAAAGCAGTATCCGTGCAAGCCCTATGAGTATACGCATAAGGCCACCAAACATTATCCACTGTTCCAAAACCTGAGTGTAGATCTAAAACAGGTAGAATTGAATCCTGCACATGGAAAAATTTTTCGAATACAGTTCTGGAAAGTGTTCTGGACTCGGGCTCTAATCCATGTCCTCTAAAATAAGGAAGTTTATTAGAGAACTTTTGGCCTCCAAAAAAAGGAAGTGGTTTCTCTGCATCTATCCCGGAGTTTCTCATCAGATCAACTCCGCCCGGATTTGATCTGGTCTTTGCTGCCACTCCCCCTGGATTCACGATAGGAATAACAATTAATCCTAATTTACCTTTTTTTAATTCAGGAAGGAAACCAGTGGATTTAGGGCTAATAATATATTCTAAAAAATCGATCAGGATCTGGATGCCGATCGTTTCCAATCCATGTACACCTGCCGTGATCCCAACAGGATGTTTTTCCAAACCTTCTTTAGTTCCTATCTCCAAACTATAGATCGGAAATCGGAAACCTTCGTCGGTCCTTCTGGAAAAACCCGCCTGGTTGATTTTTACGAGTTTGCCACCCAGTTTTGCGATCCTGAGTAATCTTTTCTCGTATCGATTCAGTCTTTTGATACCTCTGAGCAAGGTTTGCCTCCGAAAATTCAGATCGTATCTTTAGTCCACGGTTGGGTTTATAACCCGGGTCTTTTGACCTTTATATTTTTTTACTCTTTAGAGTTTTGAAGAGTTTGTAACCATTTACAATCTTCAGAAAGTTCAGAAACTCCTTTTTTTATCAAAGAGCAATCTGCTTCCGTTGCTACTTTCAAACAGGATATAGTCCTATTTATAACCAATTTAGGTTCTTGCGCAGCTAATGTATACACTTTGGATTCTTTAAATTTTTCTAAACAAAAATCCTTTCTTAATCTTTTTTCCAGAATCGCTTCGGAGTCTTGGTCCAAGGTTTTCATGTCCCTATCCGCACATTGTCTGACCTTTTCACAATATTTGGAGACCCATGCGAATCCATTGGAGTTCTCCATTCCTTCCTGATCCGCTTTCCAAACCGATTCTACTGCAGCCGGAACTTTTTTCTTTTTGGAACAACCAAATGAGAAGGCAACTCCCAATAATACGAGGACCAATCCAAAAGGAATTACAGTTTTATTTATTTTAGAGATCATTCCTTATTCTTCCTTACCTCGTTTACGAATGATGATTTCTATTCTTTCTTGGGAAGCTTTTACTTCCGGGCTAGGACCTTCTTCCGGACCTAATTTTCTAAATCCGTGATACGCTTGTACAGAAAGTCTTTCTCTAGAGATTCCGTATTTTTCTGATAATGTTTCTGCGATCAAACCTGCACGATGAGCATTATACTCCCAGATATTTCTGAATCCTTGGCCGGCTTGTTCTGCATAAGGGACTTGGACTCTTAAAGTGATGTCCACATCCATACCTTGCGCGACCTCTGCTACTTTTTTGAACGTGAAGTCGGTGTCCTCATCAGGATGAAATTCACCTTCGCCCAAGGATGGTGCAAATACTTGGATGCGGATCTCTTCCGTTTCGTTGATGCCGATGAACAGTTTCGTTTTCTCTTTTAGCTTTTTTAATGCGTAAGAGATCCTTTCCCAAAAGCGATACATTTGGGTTCTCGGTTGTAATAAAGGATCCTCTTCTAATGTTATATTAGAACCTTCAAAAAAAGATTCTCCTAAACCAAATCCACCTCTGACCAAGTCGGCAACTTGTTTTAATTTGTTTTGGTCTACTTGGGAAATAGAATATAAAATAATAAAAAGTCCAAGAAGGAGTGTGATCATATCCGCGTACGTCAAAAGCCATCTGTCTCGGTTCTCATCTCCGGCTTCGACAGGCTTTCTGTATCTCGAAAAACGTGATCTTCCGTTCAAGCAGGCGGCTCCTTAGGTTGCTTTCCATTTAAGAAAGCAGCCTCTAGATATTCCGACTCTCTTCTCTCTACTTGCTCAATAAAAGAAACAAAAATTTCAGGAGACACCGGTAAAACTGCATTATATGCCTTCTCCACTGAATCGAATAAAAGAGAAACTCCTAACAAACCTGCCATAAATCTAGCAGGTCGTATTAAATATGCCGAGATGGGTTTATGTGCTAATTCGTAGAATGTCCTAAGATTGTGCAGAACGATCTCTAACTGCTTTTCTCTTTCTTCTTTATGACCATAAGCTTTGTATAGGTCGTCGTATTCTTCTCTAGAAAGTTTTTTGCCGTCCCAATCTCTTTGGATGAGTAACTGAGCCATTTCAGAATCTAAATGATCCGTTAGATTATTTAATTCGATCAGAGTTTCTAGATTAGCCCTGGTGGTCTCCTTCATCATACCCTTTACTTTTTGGTATGTATCTAAGGCAAGATGCATCCAAGCTTCTTTGCCATCTAGGTTATAGATAGTTTCAAAAAAATACTCCACCATGGAGATCGTTTCTTCTAAATGAAAATAATCCGAATAAAATTTGCGGAATCTTTCCACCTGAGCCCGAACCACTTCTACCTTGGCATGTTTAAATTTATGTTCTTCGAAACTACTCACGATACTATCCGGCTATTATTTGGACTTTCCTCTAGATACCAAAGGTAGAGGATAACTTTTAAAACCTTGCTGGTCTATCTCCGTTTTTACAGAACTGAAATCTGTTGGAAGATTGATCGTATCTCTATAAGACTTGGAACTTGAGCGAATCAATAAATTCGGAACACCATCTTCTGCAGGAGTGTATTTGAAACGAACTCCGTACTTATGGTTCCTTGCCCAACCTTCTTTCGTAATTTCTAATAAAGGAAACTTAGAATTGATATATTTTTTTTCGAAAGAATATACGGAAGATCCGGGAGAATAATATCTCAACCCTTCTTTACCGGAATCAATCTCTACTTTTCCACCTTGAGGAAATGAAAGACTAATATATGTAGTTCCCGAATAAGATCCTCTGTTCTTGAACCAGATCACTACTTCGGATGCTACATCCTTTTTCCATTCGGCGGGAGCTTCGATACTTAATAGGCCTGGAGCAGCTACACTCGGAACATCAGGAACTAATTCCCATCCATTAAAATTAAAATTCTGAGCATAAGTGCGATTGTTCGGAAAAATGGTAAGATTCTTCTCTTCTTTATTATAAGAGAAATCGATACGTTTTGATTTTGCTAAAAATTGATGATCTTTTAAAGAAGCGAGTCCGTCCAAAATTTTCTCACCCTTACGGATCACATAAGGAACTGAAAAAAGACCTAAAGGAGGTTCTTCACTTAAAACTTCTAAAAAGAGAGAATTGAAAGAATCTCCGGGAAGTTCTTCCATTAGAATTCTTTTAACTACATAGCCGGATTCTTTTGTATTCTCATCTTCTCCCGCTTTCCAAGTAGAAGTTTTGGGATCATGGACAAAAGGGCCTATATTTAGAAGATTAAAACCTATCTTAGATTTAAGAGCCCATTCTCCGTTTTCTTTTTTGAAAACTGCAAGAATCTCTTCGGTTCCATTACGAACCAAAGAAAAGACTTCTAGATCAGGATCCTCGTCCAGGTTTCCTAATTTTTTGAGTACCACATCAGGGCTTTTTTCTTCGGACTCTGGAATGGTTAGGGAAATGATCTTGGAATCAGATGGTGTTTTTGAATTACAAGCAATGAGAAAAATGAATACTGAAAAAAGGATCAGTACTCGGAAAAAAGAAATGAAACGAAACATATTCTGAACTACAGCTTCTTTCCAAGAAAAGCAGATGTCTATCGATTTCCTGGGTTCTAACCAGCCCCCATACCGAATACATTTTTCACGATCCTAGCATTTGTAGTGCCGTCGTATTCGTCCGTATAAGCTCCTAAAGCCTCAGCAAACTCAGTCGATAATCCCGCCTTGGTCCTTAGCTCCGGAAAATATAAAAATCCCTTTGCCCTTCTGGGAGTGAATGGATGAGTCAAAAGGTCCAGATATTTCTCCCATTGTTGGTCTTCAGAAATTCCATCCGAAAACACTACCTTGACTCCCCTCTTGACATGTCTGATCTCATCATCATGAACGATCTGCATGATATCTGCTCTCTTTTGGTCCCCAAATTTTTCGAAAGCCTTTTGGTAGATCATAGAAAAATCTAAATTGGCTCCTTCGAAAGAAAGAGCCATGATCGCAAAGAACTTTTGCAATGATTGCATATTAGGGGTTTGTTTCCAGAAGATATAATTAAGAGGACGATCTCCCAGATCCATTCCCCATTCTCGGATCGAATTTAAATAAAGTTTCAGATGTTTTTGTTCTTCCAAAATTGTTTTGTACAAACTTTTACGAACAGAAGAAGGAGCATTCTGAAATTTTAATATGGCCCATGCGAATATCTCTACAGCCATCAGTTCATGATTTGCAAAATGATGAAGAGAAAGTATTCTGTTCTCCTCGGAATTCAAATGTTCTACCCGAGGCATTTTTGATTTTTTGTCTGAGAAAATTATTTTAGATGATCTTTCCGGTCTATCTTTCGGAACAAAATTTAGCCAAAGAACATCTTCCGGCATTTTGTTCGGAGAATATAACTTATCCTCTAAATTGGGGGAACTTAAAAGAAATTGAGCGTATTCGTTAAGGGTCAAAGTCAGTGTTTTTTGGAATCGAATGCTAATTCGATAATGGACCCACGAATACTGGAATCAGTTGGGTCTGAGGAAATTCTTCCTTCTTTACAATGATACATGATCTTTACGGAGTCCATTAAGGATTGCATGATAAGTAAACCTTTACCTAAGTTTCTATGTTGGGTAAGCTTTCCTCTATTAGGAAGCACCTCACATTTTCCTTCTTGGTAAGTTTTTACTTTTTTTAAGAACTCTTGGAGAGAAGAAGGTTTAGCTTCCATCACCTGCTCTTCTATCTTTTCTTTTTTAAGACCGGAACCATAGTCCACAATCCATAAAGTGAATTTAGAATTATCTACGATCCATCTACAAATGATCGTTTCTTCCGAACTAGAGTTATAATTTGCTGAGATTGAGTTGGTAAGTGCCTCATCCGCTGCGAGCTCAATCTGCTGGATATCTTTAGAGATAAAAGTATTCTCTTCTAAGGATTGACGAAGTGCTCTTCTGAACTCCCGAATGCTAGCTAAGTCAGGAGGCAGGAACATAACGTACGAACCCGAATGATGCCTAACCAAAAGTGAATCGGCCGTATCCCTCATTTCTTGTCTGAGAAGTCCTCTTGTATATTAATACAGACCGAAAGGGGGGTTTTGCAACAAAAATCCCCCGAAAAAATCCTAAGGTAAAGAAATTCCTACTTGTACCGAGATTTTCTCTATTCGTTTGAGTAGCTTTTCCTTCCCTAAGAGGGGAAATAGGATAGGTAACTCCAGTCCGTGAGCTTTTCCTGTAGCGGAGACTCGGATCGGCATGAATAGGGTCTTTCCCTTTTGGCCGGTCTGCTCTCCCGTTTGGGTCATTAAAGCCTTATAATCCTCATCGGTTTTAGGATCCGATTTTTTTAATAATTCGTAGAATGTTGAGACAACTTTCGGAGAAAATTCTTGGGAAAGAATTTCTTTCGCTTCTCCATCCTCAACTTTCAGGTCGGATACGAAAAATTCCGCAATATAATCAGGTGCCTGGCGTAAATTATCCAGATACACTCTAACGCTATCTACTAGAGAATGTAATTCTTTGTTTTTTGGATCTCTATATTCCGCCGGAATATCCGTTCTGTTTTCTAAAAATGGAGCCAGACTATCCGCCACCTTTTGGATCGGAAGTTCTCTAATATATTTATTAGAAAGCCAATTCAATTTAGATTTCGGGTTCATCGCTTCTGCGATCTGGTCCAGACTGGAGAAATTAGTCGCAACTTCTTCATCTCCACCTTTCGGCTTTTTGAATACGTCAAAGGTAGAAGGTGATTTGGAACAACGATGTACATCGAATGTTTTAGGAAGAATATCCCCAGGTAGATATTCCTGACCATCAGGCGAGGTCCAACCAAGCAAAGCCATATAATTCAGGAATGTCTCAGGTAAATATCCTAAATCACGAAATGCTAATATAGAAGTAGCTCCAGCACGTTTGGACAATTTTTTACCGTCCATTCCTACGATTTCGGAAGCATGAGCAAACTCAGGAACCGGGAAACCCAATGCCTCATAGATCAGGATCTGACGAGGTGTATTAGAAAGGTGCCCCACTCCACGGATCACATGAGAAATTTTCATGAGTCCGTCATCCACAACCACGGCGTAATTATAAGAAGGAAAACCATCTGATTTTACGATGATGAAGTCACCGATCAGTTTTGTTTCGAACTTCACTTTTCCCTGGATGATATCGTCAAAGATCAGAGTTTTAGAAGGAGTTTTGAAACGAACTGAATAAGGAGTTCCTGCTTTCAGTTTTTCCTGAACTTCTGCTTCACTCATGTTCGCATGAAGTCCATCATAAACGTATGGAACTCCCATTGCCTCCGCCTGTTTTTTCTTTGCTTCTAATTCTTCTTGAGTGCAGAAGCAGCGGTAAGCTTTTCCTTCGGAGATCAACTTTTCAGTATATTCTTTATAAATAGAGATCCTTTCGGATTGTACGTAAGGACCGTAAGGGCCCCCTACATGAGGACCTTCATCCCATTCTATCCCTAACCATTTTAATGATTCAAGGATGGTTTTAAAAGATTCTTCGGTGGATCTGGCTTGATCCGTATCTTCTACCCTTAATAAAAATTTTCCGCCTTGGGCTTTGGCGTATAAGTAATTGAATAAAGCGGTTCTAGCTCCGCCCACATGAAGGAAACCGGTAGGTGACGGTGCAAACCTGGTTCTAACTTCCTTATTTTCTGGCATTGTCGTAATCTTTTAAGAGGATGATTGGATAGTTCTTCAAATCGGCCGAAGCAGTAAACGGAATATTATTCGCAGCATCATAAAAATGTAAGGATACGAATTCTTCCTTTCTCTTTTGTTTCCATTGGGATACGTTCTTTGAAGATAATAGATCTTCGGGAAGAATTCCCCAAGCCCAACGATATTCACCTTCTTCTCGGAATGTCCAAACCGGAAGTCTACCTTCTACCATGTTTATGTGTTGGAATATTTGGTTCTTATAATCGTAGTCTGCGTAAGGAAAACTTCTTCCACCCGGGCTCGTATAATCAGTGCTCAAACTAGTACGACTATTGCGAACATTCTCCCAATGTAATTCTACATTCTTGCCTAAACTTCTGTATTCTTTAGCAACCCATACGATCCCTGATTGGGAAAAATTATATAGGATACCCCAATCGGAAACACTGAGTTGTTTAGGAGGAGGAATCTGTATACCGGATTTAAAACCTTCTCCTTCCCAATTCCATGAAAGAACACCTTGCGGATGAAAGGAAATATGTTTAGGATTAGAAGACTCTCCTTCTTCTAATCTAGCTGAACCTGAGAATAAGGAAGCCTTAAAACTCAATTTAGGAAAAACGATTCCTTTAGGAAGAGTAATATGAAAATCTTCTTTCGTTTCCCAAAGATCCACTTCTCCAGTCCAAATTTTTTCCTTAGAAGATTGAGTCTGCAGTACTAGATATCTGAGATGGCCGGGTTGGTTCCGAAAAGATTCAGAACTTGCAGGGATCGAACTGATATTAGTATAGATCCGAATACCGGGAAGATCAGAAACTAACGGTTTTTCTTCCGTCCATTCCGTCAAAAGAGAACAGGACATTAAAAAAAACAAATAGGTCAGACCTAGTGAGAAGAATGTTGCTGTGAGATAAGATCGAGACTTCGGTTCCAAAAAAATACAGCCGGAAAAAGAGGATTTCTTGAAAAACTTCCCGTTTTCATCCGAATCTTCAAGGAAAAACCGGGAAATTTTCTTTCCTTATCGGTGTTTCCCAACGAGAAAGTAAGAATTACTGCAACTTAAGTCGATTTCTTCCTAAAAAGTATGTACGAATTCAGGTAGTACGTTAAAAGGTTGACAGTAAAACCGTCCTAAAATCCTTTGGCAATAAAAGTCCCATGAAAGATTCCAATAAATCAGGCAAAGAAAACTTCCCTAAAGTACCATTTGAGGACCAAGTTAATGACGATCAGAGAAAATACTCTCGATATGTCTGCGACTCCCGGGCAATTCCTCACGAAATCGATGGTTTAAAGCCCGTCCAGAGAAGAATTCTTTGGGCAATGTGGAATTCAGACGCTCGTAACCGTTACACTAAGACTGTAAAAGTAGCGGGACTTGCGATGGGATATCACCCTCATGGAGATAGATCCATCCAAGATGCCCTTTCTCAGATGGCCCAAGATTTTACATTCGCAAACAACCGACCTTTAGTTTCAGGAGAAGGTACTTTCGGAGACGTTTTGGATCCGAGTGCAATCGCTTCTCCTCGATACACTGAGGTAAAACTTTCTGACTTCGTAAAAGATCTAGGATTTTTCGAAAGTTTACCTGATATAGATTATGTTAAAAATTATGACGAAACAGAAGACGAACCAATTCACTTCGTAGGAAAAGTTCCTATCGTTCTTCTGAACAATATTATGGGAATTGCAACCGGTTTCCGTTGTTTTATCCCAGGCCATAAACTTTCTGCAATCATCAACTCGCAGATCAATTATCTCAAAACCAAAAAGCCTCTTCCTTTAAAACCTTGGTACAAGGATTACAAAGGTGAAGTGAAAATGGCTAAGACCGAAGCGGGCAATATCACAATGACCACTACCTTCGGTTTTACTTGGGAAGGAGACACTCTCTATCTTACAGACGCTCCAATGAACTGGAATAGAGAGAAGGTAATCAATCTTTTAGATGATATTCTAGAAAGAAAAGATTCTTGGCTGAAAGACTATGTGGATCATTCCAGCCAAACATTCCGTATAGAGCTGAATTATAAAAAAGGTGAAAAACCTAGCGCGAAAGAGATCTCAGCAGTAATCTCCAAAGAAGATACTCAGACTCTAGCAAACAACGTGATCACTTATGACGGTCGTCTTAAAAATTTCGGACCTGAAGAGATCATCAAACGTTTCTGTGATTTTAGAAAGACCCACTTGATCCGAAGATTCAAACGTCTTGCAGGTTTGGAACAAGAGAAGATCGAAAGAAACTCTGAATTGATCCGTTTCATCAAGGAAAAGTGGAACGAAAAAGTAATCGGCATCAAATCCAAAAAGGATTTCGAAGATAAACTTCAAAAATCGAAATTCGTGTACTACGAATGGTTAGCTTCTATTCCAATCTATAGAATGACTTTGGAAGAAGTTCGCAAATGTGAAGAAGCAATCGTAGAAGCAAAAACCGCCCTTTCCAGATACCAAGGGCTTGTGAAAGAAGATAAAAAATTAACAGAATTCATGGTCGGAGAATTAGCCGAGCTGAAGGATAAATGGGACAAGGAATGAGCACTGCTAAAACCAAAACCGAAAAGAAGCCCGCGACCGGAGGGGAACGGAACTTCAAAAAACTCTCCAACGTAGAACACGTAAGGATGAGGACCGGAATGTGGTTGGGGCAAAACTCTGCGTCCACATTCGAGCAGCATTTTTTCCGTAAGAACAGCGGCAATTTATACGAGATCGTACACGAAGAATTAGAGGATGTTCCTGCTAAATTGAAATGTCTGGACGAGGCTTGTATGAACGCGGTAGATGAGTACCGCAAAAACCAAAAGGACAAGGCCATTCCTGAAAAGGATAAGATGTCCAAACTGATCATCCAACTTTCTTCCGACAAAAAGACCGTAACAGTTGCTGATAATGGAAGAGGAATCCCTGCAAAAAATGCGGAAGGTGTATATCTGCATTTAATGTATGGAGAGAACTTTGACGACCACGTAAAACAAGATCACGTTGCGGGTCAGAATGGTGTGGGTATTTCTTTAGTAAGAATGGTTTCTTCTTATTTTAAAGTAAAAACTACTAACGATGGTAGCACTTTCAAAAAACTATTCACTATTCACGAAGACGCAAAGAAACAAATCCGTTCTTATAAACTTTCTAAAGAAGATACCGAAAGAGCTTTCTTATATTTCGATGAGCATGGAAAATTCGACGATTGTCCTCTTCTGACAAAAGATCAGATCGAAAAGTTAGTTCCGATCAGCAAAAAAACAAACATGATAGAAGCGATCGAAAAAGCTCCTAAAGAAGATCATGGAACCGCCGTCGAATTCGAACTCAATCCAAAATATTTTAATAACTTGGATACTTCCTTCAATGTAGATCTGATGAAACAGTATCTGCAGGATATCGCAATGACCAATCCTGGATTGGAAGTTCAGTTTGTTCATAAGGGTAAGAAGGAAAAATATAAGTTCAAAAAAGGTTTGGATGAGATATTCTCCCATTCAGATCTGACTTATTATAAAATGGATTATAATGCTCCTGCTGCCGGATCCCAATTACATCTGGAAGCTTACTTAGTAATCGGTCAGAACAAAAACCTAACTTGGGTAAACTCAATCTTTGCTCCTCAAGGTGGTTCCGCTATTGAGTATCTGGAAAACAGGCTTTGCGACGAAGTCCGTAAAAAAAGCCAGATTGTTTCTTTAGAGAAAAAACTCAAAACAAGCTGTACTCGTAACGACGTAAGAAACTGCTTTCACATGTATGTGAACATGAGGTTATTAAATCCTCGTTTTAAATCTCAGGATAAGTCTTATCTGATCAATGATTTGAATGAAGACATTCGTAATGCGGTAGACAAACACTTAGATAAGTTTATTAAAAAAACCGGCTTATTAGAAGAAGTGAAACTCCAAATGGAGAAAAGAACTCAGCTAAAAGCTTTTGAAGACGCACAACGCGGACTTAAAAAAGCAAGTAAGATGAATATTCCTAAACTCATGCCTCCGACCGGAAAACCAAACGATCCGGGCAGAGTATTATTTGTTGCAGAAGGAGACTCTGCGATCGCGGGTCTTCGCCCTGCAAGAAATCCTAAACTTCACGGTTTGTTCCCTTTAAGAGGAAAACCTATGAACTGTAAGGGAGTTTCTCTTGCGAAAGCAATCGCAAACGAAGAGTTAAAAAACATCGTTGCGATACTCGGTCTACCGTTAGATCAAAAAGTAAAATCTATCGAAGAATTGAATTATGATAAAGTAAGTATCATTACAGATGCAGACTTTGACGGATACGCAATTCGTTCCCTGATGCTTTCCTTCTTTTACGAGTATTGGCCTGAACTTTTTGAATTAGGACTTATTCATATATCCAGCGCTCCGCTTTATGAGGTGGATATTAAAGGTGGAGATTCCAAAAAGACAGAGACTATATTCTGTATAGACGATAAAGATTATGATGCTCTTGTTAAACGAGTGGAAAAATCCGGCGGTCAGATCGTCCGTAAAAAAAGGAATAAAGGACTTGGAGAGACCGGAAAAGAAGCAATGAAGTTTGCGGTAGATGAGTGTATGACGAAGATTACCATCGGCAATAAAAAAGAAGCTTCTAAGATCCAAAACCTTTGGTTTCACAAAGACTTTGCAGAACAAAGAAGGGATGCGATCTCCGAATATGCAATGAGCGTTATCGAAGATTAATTTACAATAATTGTCTTTTCCTCGAAAAACCCGGATATTATTTTAGAATGAAAATGATTTCCGGGTTTTTTCATGTAAGATTACCTAAGCCTCTTGCAATTGCTTTATTATTTTACTTTTTTATAACGCATTACCCTGTCTCATCTGAACCAGAAAGAAAATTACAAACTTTATTCGTAACAGCAGATGTTCTAAACGTTAGGATTCGCCCAGATAAAAAATCAGATAAAATCGGAATTCTTCCGTTCGGTAGTAAAATACAAGTAGAGAGAGCTCAAACCTTCGAAATACAAAATGGAGCAAAAATCTATTGGTACTATTTTCCGGAAATAAACGGATATGTGTTCAGCGATTTTTTATCGGAAACGGAACCCGCTTTGGGAAAGAAAAAAGCGGTTTTGTACAAATTTTACGGGGATAGATGTGCATTATATAACAAACAAAGAATGACATTGTATGCAAATACAGTCGATCTATATATCGATCAGCAAGAAGAAGGTGGCAGCTGCTCTACCGGCTTACTAAGAGGAAAATATACTTTCCGACAAAATGCATTGGTAATCTCAGGTCTAAAAGGAATGGGCTTAAAAGATCACTGCCCTTCTTTTGATGACAATAAGACTAGCATTCAAGAGTTAGAGAAACGTTTATTAACTATCTCTAAAATAAAAGGAGATTTAATATTGTATTATGATCCGGTCTTAGATGGTTTCGTAACTGAAAATTTCGCTCAAGATATGACTTCTAATGGATGGAAAATCAATAAATCCAAATGTTCTTTTGAAAAATACTCCGAATGTAAATATTCTGAAAAATTAATTTTAGAATCTGAGGGTTATTTTTGTTTTACGGAACATTCTTTATGAACAATAATCTTTTCCCTGCGAAAATTTTAACTATCGCCTGCCTTGATCGCAGAACAGCCTCTACAAAAAAATAGATTTAAATCGCAAGAATCGGGTCGAGCCCTCTTCACTTCTCAGTTATATTTCTTTCTTAGGAGAAAGAAAATGTCACAGAAGATAGAAGATACAAATTTGCTACAAGCCAACTTATCCGAAACTCTTAAGTCCAAAGGAAACGTACTTCTTATACACGGAATGTGGTGTAGAGGATTACATTTATCGCAAGTGCAAGAGATCTTAGAAAAAGAAGGTTATACTTGCAAATCTATAGATTTACCTTTACACGAATCGAATGCGGATTTGCGAAAACTTTCCAAATTAGGAATTTCAGATTATATAGATTATCTAGAGAATACCGTAAATCGATTAGGTTGGAAAGAGCCTATTTTATTAGGTCATTCTTTAGGAGGATTACTCGCACAACTTCTAGCGACTCGAATCAAAACAAAAGCTTTAATATTGATCACACCAGTACAACCAGGACAAATTAGCGGACTATCCTGGACGGGTCTAAAAACGGTTTGGGAAATTCTAAGAACTCCTTTCTTTTGGAGAAGAACGAATCTTTTAAGTAAAAATAAATTTGCATACGGAATTTATAATACTTTAAGTGAATCAAAACAAAACGATCTGTATCCAAGTTACGTTTCCGAGTCAGGAAAGATAGCATTCCAAACATTTTTACCGTTTCTTACCTTGTCTAGACCTACCTGGATGGATTTCAAGAAAGTCCAATGCCCAGTATTTGTAGCAACTACAGGAAAAGATAGAGTTACCCCGCCGAAGATTGGTCGTAAGATCGCATCTAAATATTCTAATTCTAAACTGAAACTTTATCCGAAGCTTTCTCATTGGGCTATTACGGAAGACGGAATCGAAAAAATTCTACTCGATGCAACCAGTTGGGTCCAAGAGGAAACACAAATGCCTAGGAAAAGTTAGAACAGACAGTAAATGATTAAAATTCGGAAAACTTTCTTACTATACTAAATTTACAGCCTTAATCGCAGAACTCAATGCGGCTTCTACTGTGCCGGTAATTTCTCCGGTATGTTCTCCCGCAAAGAAGATACGATCAAATGGTTTTCTTAGGATGATCTCCGATCCAAAACTTCCTGGTGGAAATTCTGCAACCCCATTCGGAACGTAATCTTTTTTAGGTTCCGTAAAATAGAATCTTTGGATTTGCAAATCCTTCTTCAAACCAAGACGTTCCAGAGTAAGACGAATATATTCTACCTTTTGGTCTTGATTGGCAGAATCGAATACGGAAAATCTGTCCCCGCTCGCGATCACTCCTAAAACCTTATCTGAAGTATCAGGCTTGGTACCTGCATCATATAAAAATTGAGCCGCTGCATCGGAGTGAACTGCAAAAGGAGAAGATTCCCAAGGGGATTCTTTTAATACCAAAAACAATTTATAAATTTGAGAATAACGAACTCTTAATGCTGCCAGAAGTTTTTCTTTATCCAGACCCGGATTCCATTTTACATTAGAGATTTGGTTTGCAGGTAAAGTGCAGATACAAGTAGAACCGTTAAATTTTCTTCCAGAAGCAGTAGTTACAGTAACTCCAGTAGAATCTTGGTCTACAGAAAGAACCGGATCTGAAAAAACAAACTCTGTGTTTTCTATATTCATCACCAAGGTTTTGGCGATGTTTTCCATTCCACCTTCTATTTTGCTATTCCTTTGAGGGAATTGTGCAAGATCGCTCAAAACTTTTTCAGCAGATAGAACTCGGATACTATCTCCATAATGAAGAGAAAGTTTATGACCGAGTAGAGTCAGGTCTTCCTGGCTAACTCCTTGATACGCCAAATAATTATAAATGCTAATACGATCTAATGCCTGCTGCTGTGCAGTATCTAATTTAGAATTTTGTGATACTAATTTGCTTAAGATCTCTTGGGATTTAGAAGAAAGTTCCCAGCTGCCGGCCTTCTTATAAATTCCTAAAAATAGATCCGGAACCAAAGGAGAAGGTTGTAATTTTAATCCTAATTCTCTAACTAAACTGCGAACAGTTTTATCTTCGGAAGAAACCCATTCAGCTCCTAAGTCCACAACATGGCCGGAAGGATCTTGTATGGATCTAACTCTTCCTCCTACTCTATCTGTGGCTTCTATCAGAGTTACCTTACTTCCCGTTTTTCCTAGGATGTATGCAGAATAAAGTCCGGAGAGCCCGCCGCCAAGTATGATTACTTTTTTTCCAGAGTTTGTATTCTGAGCGGATAAATTTCCCTTACGACTTCCCAACAAAGCTGCGGTAGTTAAAATTCCGGCTTTCAGAAAAGTGGATCGGGTAATTTTCATTGGATTCCTCTTGGAAGTTTTATTAGAACTCTCTCTTCTATTTTCGGTTTATGAAAGATCTTTCCCGAATTTTTTGCGGACTAGAATATCTCATCGATGTGAAATTATGTATCGAATCCTTTCTAATCGTTCTTATACTTTGAATATAGTCGATTTATCCTAATAATGCAAAGAATAGACGGTCTCCGTATCCTTATAGTTTTTCCCTTGCCAGCGGAAGTGCTAAACCAAAACCTGGAATTACGCTTTCAGGGAGGAAGTCGGGTGAAATTCCCGCGCTGACCCGCAACTGTGATGTCCGTTTTAAACGGAATAAGCCAGATCTTCCCCGCGATACTTTAACCTCGAGGTTGGGGGGTATCGTAAATCTCGCTCTTTAGCGCATCCGCGCTTTCTGCGATGGGGCCCCGAAAGCTAAAATGTCGGGGCTCTCGAACGGAAAAAGAAAACCACTGCAAATACGAAATCGTTCTGATCTTTTTATGGTCGATGATCGACTAACGTTGTTTTGCTATTGTTTTCTTTTTCTGCGATATCCGGCAGACATCAGGAGAGAAAAATGAGAAAATTCAGGACAAAAGCGATAATCCTACTATTCGCTTTATCATTAATCAACACAGCTTGTTTCGAAACGGAAAAATCAGAGTCCGATAATAGTGCGATCATCGCTGCATTGATCCAAGCAAATTACATCGAAGTCGGTGGTTCTTGGCAAATAGGCTATTATTCTGGTGGATCTGATGGAGGAGTTTTCGGTACTGCTGCTATAACGGCTCAGTCTTGGATCGAGCAGGGAATGCAGAAATTAACTATCGTTGAGATAGATAATGCTAATAGAAAACTTTATTATCAAGCATCAGCTGACGATTCTTCCAACCCTAGCAAATACGGAAGAATAGACTGGACTGCCATTCATAGCAATTCTTGTCCTTCGAGTGCAAGTCGCTGTTTCGAATATTGCCAAATCGTTTATGGAAAAAATACTTTAGCAGAGGCAAAAAGTGACCCGGCTACAAGCAATCCTTCTGCAATTAAGACGAACGGTTGCAACGGATTCGGCTATAATTATATGATTCCATAATCAGATCTTGATAACTAAAGGAGAGTCACAGCGTATGAAACAAATAAGTAAATTTGCGTTTTTTGGAATGCCTATTTTATTCTTTCTCATTAGCTGTGACGGCTCCGGAAGTAGCACTGATCTAACTGGATTATTATTGACCGGTCAAAATTCGATCTCGAATTCAGAAAGTTGTCCACCAGGAACAATAGACCCGGGATATCTTTTAGCAAATACTGTGGTTAATGCTCCTGGTAGTAATCCTAGCATTCGATATAAAGATCCTGAAAAAGCGATCAACGGCGTTTGTGGAGGAGGACAGAACTCAGGTGGTATAGATGTTTATACAATAGGTTCGACCGATCCGAATAATTTTCTGATCCTTTCTTGGAATGGAGCAACCGTGACTAACGGTGCAGGCGTAGACTTTATTGTTTTCGAAAATGGTTTCCAACAACAAGCTTCGATCAATTATTTTATAGAACCGATAATTGTAGAAGTGAGTTTGGACGGGACAGATTATTGCGGATTCAATCCTCAATATACCGGAGCCGCAAGCCCTGCTAGTTTAAACCCTGCGGATTGGATACGATTCGGAGGAGCAAATCCTGTACTCTGGAATATGCTTACGAATCCCCTCACTCCTGAAGAAATTTTTCCAGATCCGTTCGTTGCAACCGCAGGTGGAGACTCGTTCGACCTGGATGATCTAGCAGTGGATGCTCGATTTGCAAACGGATGCGATTCTACAGTGCTTTCCAATATACAAACAAATGGGTTCAAATTTATTAAACTATTGAATGCGAAAGGACAATCAACCTTTCCTACTCCTACAGGAAGTTTTGACGGAGGCCCCGATATCGACGGAGTCATTGCAAAATCCGTAACTCCTTGACCTAAAACTGAACGGGATCTTCTGGTCTTTTTCAGTTTAATATTAAAATTTTAACAAGTGAAAACAAATGATCCGCCCAAAAGATGTACACCAATTGAACTTAGATAAATTATTACGTAATAAAATTGATACCAAAACCAAGCCATTAGGCGCCTTGGGAAAATTAGAAGATCTTGCCTATCGAATCGGCACGATCCAAAACACAGTAGATCCCGTATTATCCAATCCTCATTTATTAGTATTCGCTGGGGACCATGGACTCGCAGATTCAGGAGTTTCCGCATTTCCGAAAGAAGTTACTTACCAAATGGTATTAAACTTTTTGAATGGAGGAGCGGCAATCAATGTGTTCTGTAAACAACATGGGATCAAATTGCTGGTTATAGATTCAGGAGTTTCCGGCGACTTTGAACAGTCTCATCCGGATTTTATATCTGCAAAAATAGCTGCCGGAACTAGAAACATTCTGAACGAACCGGCAATGACAAGAGAAGAATGTGAAGAAGCGATTCGTATCGGTGAAGAGATTGGAACTACCAAAGTCCCAAAAGATTGTAATATAATCGGATTTGGAGAGATGGGGATCGGAAATACTTCCAGTGCCTCTCTACTCGCTTCCGTATTTTTGGATCGTTCCGCAGAAGATCTTACAGGAAGAGGAACGGGCTTAGATGACCAGTCTTTAGAACGTAAGAAAAAGATCCTGGCCGAATGTAGAGCAAAACACCAAGTAAATCCAAAAGATCCTATTGAAGTTCTCTCCAAGTTTGGAGGTTTCGAGATTGCGATGATCTGCGGAGCAATGCTTTCTTCTTATAAAGAAAATCGTTTGATCCTGGTTGATGGTTTTATAGCAAGTTCTGCATTCTTAACCGCTTCTAGAATTGAACCTAAAATTGTTCGCAATGCTGTCTTTGCTCATAAATCTTCCGAACAAGGTCATAGATTGATCCTAGAATTTTTTGACGCAAATCCTATCTTAGATCTTGGGCTTCGATTAGGAGAAGGGACTGGATGTGCGCTCGCTTATCCTATCTTAGAATCCGCATTAGCATTTTTAAGAGAAATGGCAAGTTTTGAATCCGCAGGTGTTTCCGAAAAAAAAGACTAATCGCGGATCAAATTCTCGCTGCCTGATTCGGAGGAATGAATAAGTTCGTCTTTGTATGTTTGGATTTATCCGCAAAGAACTGATCATTTTTCTTTCCTCCGTACGTTATAATACTCGTATCATTGTTCCGTCTTGGGTGGAACATTCGGACGAATATCTCAATTCTTCTTCCAGATATTTTCCTTTAGTAGGATGGATTGTTGGAGCTACAACATGGTTCGTTCTATGGGTCGCCGATCTTTCTTTGACCTGGGAGATTAGCATCGTTTTAGCAATGGCAGTTTCCGTTTTAGTTACCGGGGCCTTTCATGAAGACGGATTTACTGACGTATGCGACGGATTCGGCGGAGGATGGACTAAGGAGAAGATCCTAGAGATCATGAAGGACAGTAGGATCGGTGCCTTCGGAACGATCGGAATCATACTCGTTCTTCTTCTTAAATTTGTATGTTATAAATCTTTAGAAGAATTTTCTATAGAGGTATTATTCATCACCATACTATCCTCGCATTCTTCCAGTAGGTTTTGGGCATTATTCACCGCAAAAACTCTTTCTTATGTAAGAGAAGACCAACTCTCGAAAGCAAAACCTATTATCCAAACTTTAAAAACTTCTAATGTAATTATTGCCGGAATTTGGGGATTAGCTCCTTGGCTCGCATTCTTTCATAACGAGTATCTTCCTTCGGATAGAGTTTTTGGGTTTTTATTATACCCCTTCCTTTTACAAACATTCGGATATGTATATCTCAGAAGTTTTTACAAAAAATGGTTGGGGGGATATACTGGAGATTGTTTGGGTGCAGTCCAACAGGTTACCGAACTATTATATCTGATTGGGATCGTCGCCGCATGGAAATCTTTTTAGTCAGACATACCACTCCTGAAGTAGAGCCAGGAACTTGTTACGGTAAATCGGATCTAGGACTTCCTTTCAGTTTTGAAAAAGAAGCGGAGAATGTTTTGAAACTTCTTCCCGAAAAAGTACATTCAATCCGAACAAGTCCTTTATTCAGATGTTATAGTCTGGCAGAGTATATAAGCAAACATCTGGAATCAAAATCGAACAATCCCGCTTGGAAAGTGGACTCGAACATCCAAGAATTAGATTTTGGCGATTGGGAAGGACGTTTATGGGAAGACTTACCAAGATCGGAAACCGATTCATGGATGGAAGATTTTGTAAACAGAAGACCTCCAGGAGGAGAGACCTACTCTGAATTAAAGACCAGAATCTTAAAATCTTGGGAAGAATGTCTTCAAGAAGCAAGGTCTTGGGAAAATCTGAAAAAGGAAGAAGGGGAATCATCCGAATATAAAACAATCTGGGTCAGCCACGGCGGACCAATCCGATGTTTGTCATCTATCGTGTTAGGTTTTCCCCTAGAGAATTCGTTCCGATTAGTTTTAGAATATGGATCCGTTTCTTGTATCAAGATACGATTTGGAGAAATCGAATCTTATCCCCAGCTTGTTTATTGGAATAAGAAGTAAACCCTCTTAGAACTAATAAGACATAAACTAAGTAGCTAGATCACTAAGGTGTTTTTATTTTTATCCGATAAGGAATATAGTATTCGAATCTCTCATGTTCATTTTCAGAAATTTCAGATACAGATCCATTCTTTATAATGAAATATTAAAGTATATTCTTATCATATCTTTACTCCTCGGTCCTTCTTTTCTTATTTCTGACACATCGCCTGAGCTCGCAGTACCAGGGCAGCCTGAAACAGCAAAACTATTCATTCTAGATGCAAGTGGTTCCATGAACGAATATCTTGGAATTTATCAAAAGGTTCATCTGGCAAAAAAGTATGTTCGTCATTATGTGGATAAACTTCCGGAGGAAACTGAAGTAGGTTTTATCGCTTATGGAAATCGCCTCCCTGGTTGCCAATCTTCCAGGCTTTATCAGCCATTAGAAAAAGGAAATCGTCCCGGTTTTCAAAATAAACTTTTTGGTCTGACTCCTTCCGGCGCCACCCCGCTTGCAGAATCTATCAGGATTGCTGGAGATTATATTGTTCGTAGAAAATCTCCAACTGATTTGATCTTAGTGACTGATGGGATAGAAAGCTGTTACGGAAATCCGGAAAAAGAGCTCCAGGTTCTTCAACAAAAAGGTATAAATTTCAAAATGCACATCTTCGGTCTGGGATTGAAACCCGAAGAAAAAAGAGTCATGCAATCTTTGGCCAAAACAGGAAATGGAAAGTATTATAACGTAGGAGAAGATAGTGATTTCTTTCTCGCGATGGAAGATCTTTTAAAACAAGAACCTCTGCCTAAAAGAATAGAACCAGAGCAAGAAAAGCGCAAACCTAAGATTAGGATCATAGGAATCGAAAAAAATCAAACAGATTCCGAAGAGAATTTTTATAGAGTAAAGTTTGTTTTTGAGAACTCAGATTCTGATAATCAATGTGTACTCTTAAACTTGAAAAGAAAAAGTTCTAGTTCTTCTAAAATACAAAACTGGAATCCCCAAAGAGCTTCTGAACCGGAAAGAGTTGAACGAACAGAACAAATCTGTTTCCAAACTAGAAAGGGAGAAGGAGAATTTCAGATCTATGCTCCAGCACATCTTCCGTTAAACTTGGAACTGGAACTTTGGGACACAAAAAGTATCCCAAGTCCAGTAGACAAGAGTGGAGAAAAAAATCTAACCGACTAAAATCTTAAAAGGATCTTAGAAAATCCAAGTTTTGGTGATTCGGATAAGTTACCTTATATTCTAACTTGATCTCTTTTTTCCCGGAAGGCGGGATCACTAAGTTCCATTCAATAATCCCAGAGTTAGCACGATATTCCTTGGAACCTGGAGTACTTGTCTCCTGATTCACTTCTACCTTTACGCTTGCCGATTCGGAAATAGGGATCTGCTCTCTTACGATCACGGTTTTACTTTCTTTGCCGAAATTTTCCAAACTTAGATAAACTTTCTTCTCCATCACTTTTTGAGTAGAGATAAGTCCTTCTTTTGTTTGGTTCCAATCCTTTCTATAAGAAAGTCTTAAACTGCCCTCTGTTCCAAGAGAGACAGAAAGATTTTCTTTCGGAGAAACATAAGAAACTTTCGTTCTTCCTACAAGCCCTGAACTTCTGAACAAAGAAACTTCCCCAGGAAGAATCGGAAATTCTCCCATGTTTTGAAATTCGGCTTCCAGCAAAGGAAATGGTTTGTATCTAGGAGAAGCCACAGTTTTCACTTGGATAGGCGCATTAAACGATAACATTTCGAATTTTCTGGATTCTTTTTGTGAAGCTAAAGTAATCGTTTTAGGAAGCCTGAACAAAAATCCGCTTCCTCTTTCGCTAGAAGGAGAAGGCTCTTCCGTGGCAGGGATATTGGATTCCTCATTAGGCATTTGAGCGGCGCCGACCGCTTGAGTCTGGTTAGTGAGGATTTCCTGCTTGGAGTCCACTTCTACATCAAATAATCTTAATGGACGAAGCCTGTCTCTCCTAAGAGATAGATCCGGTCTGGTGGTAGAAAGTAAAAGTTGCACTCCCTTCCAATCTTCTCCAGATTCTTGTCGGATCTCTACTATATATTCCAACTTTGCTTTACTCAAAGAATCATCCGCAGTTAAAATATAAGTAGGTTTCCAATCAGCGCTTGGAACCAAATAACTCAAACGAAGTTCTACACTTTTAGCCTCTGAACTTGTGTTTACGATCTGGACCCAAGTTGTGCGCGTACTTTTTTCCGCTTGGGATAATAAGAGTGAAAGTTGCGCTCTTGCTTCTTCCAACTCGGTTTGGACCTTACGTTTTGACTTTTCTAATTTCTCCCAAGAAGCAAAAATAGAAACAGCCTCATCTCTGGTTTTTTTAAGATACGTTCCCCAATTTTTTCCATCTCCTTCTACCCTTCCGTATAAAAGGTTACGGCCCACAACATCCGAGACCTTTTTTCGCATCTCGGATAATAGGTCCTTTTCTGCTTTTAGATCATTCTCTTTGGCTAATATACTTTCCTGCTCCTTCTCTAGCTGTTGCACTTTTTTCTGGAGTTGCGCAACCTCCGGATTAGAAGCGGCAGTACCTTCTTCTTTCCAAGTCCTAGAACCTGTGACCTCTACTTGAGGAGAGGTTACCGCTGCCGTTAAGGTTTCTTCTAAAAGAGAAACCGGAAGGTAGGAGATTTCGATCTTATTCGTTCCAGGTTCTAATTGTATTCTTCCGGATCTCAAAATTTGAGCCGTTCCCTGATGGACAGTCACCTCTTTAATAGGAAGACTAAATTCTTTTCCTAATATTGGAAAAGAAGCCAAAAGAAAAATAAATGCGAATTTCGCGACTGATGAATACATTAAATTTTTATAATTTTTCATAATAAACCTCAATAAGAATCAGAACCTGAAGTTTCTCTTAGGATATTGTCTGCAGGGTAAGAGACAGTGTATTCGAATTGAACTGTTTTACGTGAGTTTGCACCGATCTCAAACTCGTAAGTCAAAATTCCATCGTCTGTTTTGGATTTTGGCGTATCAGCACCCACGGACCATTCCACTTTTACACTATCATCGTTTGTGTAAGGAATACGATCGATCAGGCGGACAGGAACTGCTCTACGCTTATTGTTTTTGATAGAGATCGTTACTCTATAACGGATATTTTTTTTGCGCGAAATGATCCCGGACTTATCATCCAGTTTTTCTTGCTTTCTTTCCACCTTGATATCCCGATCTGGTCCGAGTTCCATTTTGATTTCTTGTCCAGGTTTCAGAGTGGAGACAGTAGTTGTTCCAAGAAGATTTTCCCCAGAGTAAATTTCCAGAGGACCTGCAAGCAAAGGTTCCCTTTCCGTATTCGAAGAAACCACATTTAGAAAAACCCCATCGTTTGTAAGCGGAGAAGTTTCGTAGCCTGGGCGAACAGTGATATTCCTTTTGCGAAGAAAGACTCGATTCAATGTGCGATCAGAGGGAATTTTTTCTCTAGACTGAGCAATATATCTGAAATCAAATCCTTCGGAAGAAATTCCTGGAGCAATCAATTGGTTGGAATATTTTTTGTCCGAACTTAATTGAGAAGATCTATTTAAAAGATTTTGCACTTCGTTTTCTAGATCTTTTAGTTCTTTTCTGGAACTTTCTCTTAGACCCGAAAATCTACGAAGTGCTTCCTTACCATATCGAATAGATTCTTCGTAAGATCCTTGGTCGAAAGAATATTTTTGGCTCGCAAGTTCTCCTTGCAGTCTGTTCATATTCTCTTCTACACGAAGTGAATTGGATCTATCTTTATAATTTCCTTCTATCAATTGCCGAGATTGTAGCAAAGGACTATCATTCTTTTCTTGGTATTGGACATCGTCGATTCTCTCTTCCGCTTTACTTCTCTGAGATATCTTAGGCGCAGGCGCTTTTTTCTTGGATTCCTTTTTAGTCTGAATCATAGCGCCAGCGTTTGCAGAAGGTTTAGAAGGAGCGTTATATTCCTTATCAGCTGGAGAATAATCCTCGTCTTCGGAATATACCGCTACTTCTTTAGAAGCGATCCTGTATTCTCTATATTCAGGTAAATCTATATCTTGGTTTGGATTGGCTGTGGAAAATTCTAATCGAACGTTTTTCCAATCTTCTCCCGTTTCATTCCGGACTAATGCATGCCAACCTAACTCTGCCTCTTGTCCGTTCGAATTCAATTCTAATGTATAACGAGGAAACCAGTTTGCGCCTCGAATCAGATATTTATATTCAAAAGGAAAAATATTCGGAGAATCCGATTCCACATCTAATCGAATTTCTTTCCTGCGGAGTGTATCACCCTCTGCAAGATGAGAGATCTTAGTGGTAACTATATAAAATTCTTCTCGGATACGATCTAACTCTTCTAATTTTGCTAATCTAAGTTTTGTATTGTCTTCCGCTAGTTCAGCATATGTTTTACGGAAAGAAGAAAAATTTTCTGAATCGATCTTCTCCACTACTCCGTCTTGCTCTCTGATCGCAGGTTTAATGGACTTGATAGAAGCTTCCCAATCCAAAAGGTCCTGAACTTCTCTAGACTTTGTACTTAAAGCTAAGAGCAGACCTTCTTTCCTTTTTTCTAACTCTTCTGCTTCTTGGGATTTTTTTCTTCTAGAAGCTTTTTCCGAGACACGTATCCCTTTGATCTTAAATTTTTTATTCGGATCAGTAAATGTGATGATCACACTCTTGTCCAAAGAAGCGATTGGAACTTCTCCTAGTAAAACTTCCGAAACTCCTGCGGGAAGTTTGACCTCCGATTGCCTTGTAACGTAAACCAGATCAGAATACAATAGAACGGAATCAATTCTTGCATAAGAGACGGAGACAGGGGATTTAGAGGCCCTCTCCTCTTCCGTAATGGCTGTAGGAGTATCACTTGCAGAAGGGTCGGATTCTTGGGCGTAAAAATTAGTCCCCAGCAAAATCAGAAAAGATGCTGCAAGAACCGAGGAAGAAAAACGGGAAATCATAGGTTCTATGTGGATACTTGCCGAAACATAGTTCGTCAATTTATTTTCACGGCCATAAAAAAAGCGCCTTCGTTGAAAAGGCGCTTTTGGCTCTAAAAACTAGCTCAAAAATCCGGAACTAAACTGTTTTAGGCGTGTATCCTTTGATGCTAAAAAACCTTTTTTGAGAAACCAAAAAGCCTCCCAACACAAAGAATGAGATCAATGCAACCTGCTTCATTAGCTCAGGAAGATATTGTAAAGTCGCTACAGGAAGAACAGCAGTCAATTTTTCCACATGAGTAAAATCGAAAGGATACACATAGGTCAGCGTAGCGATAGAAGCCAGACGAATCAGCTCAGAAACAATCCCTGAAGTTTTTAGTTCGAAAATGGCACCTATATTCCAAAGAGTCCAAAGCACATAAAAACCTAAGACACACATTTCGAATAAAGGTAATTCTTTTTTGAATTCTAGATAAACCATAGAAGCTCCCAACCCGAAGAAGAACTGAGTGATGGAATATGCTAATAATGTATAAGGAATATGTGTATTAAATTTTTGATAAGTAGCGCGATCTATCTCCGGAGGAACTACTGATTCTCCCAGATCTTTTGGCTTCCAACCTGGAGGTTTTATCCAAACTAAAAATTTATCCTTCCAATTTTTGGTTTTCCAAGAAAGTTGAAATAACTCTTCGAAATAATGGAACTGTGTCCAAACTGGACTCCAAGTTTGCATAGGTTTTACAATCCCGAAAATAGGCTCTTCTTCTTCCTCTTTATAGGAGCCGAACATTCTGTCCCAGATCGCAAATGTTCCTGCGTAATTTTTATCTATATATTTAGGATCTCTTCCGTGGTGTACTCTATGTTGAGAAGGAGTGTTGAACACCCATTCGAAAATTCCCAATTTAGGGATCGCCCTAGTATGAAGCCAGAACTGATAAGCAAAATTGATCTGGATACAAAGTAGGAACATGATAGGTGGAAACCCCATCAATGCTAAAGGAAGATAAAAAGGAAGGGAGAATGTATTTTGAGTGACCCCTTGTCTTAAAGCCACTGTAAAATTATAATCTTCACTTTGGTGGTGAGCCACATGAGAAGCCCAGAAAATATTGATCTCATGCCCGAATCTATGATACCAATAATAGAAAAAATCCGCCAGAACGAAACAGAACACCCAACCTACCCAAGAATCGTTTGAAATATTCAATATTCCAAATTTTGCATATACCCAGGAATACACTGCCATCAATCCTAGAGTGATAAACACTGTAAAGATCTGCATAAAGATCCCAGCTGAAAGATTATTGATAGAATCCTTAAAACGATAGAATGGTTTGTCGCCAAACACAGAATAAAGTAGTTCAACGACTACCAAAACGAAAAATACGGGAGTGATCAGTTCAATTATATTCTTTTCCATCTCTATTACCGAGTTTCGACTATCTCTGTAGCGATCATTCGGTCAAGAAAAAGAACCGAGGCGGTTTTTGAATTCCGCCTCAGATGGAGCTATTAGATAACAGATGTTATTTTATTTCCCCAGAAAGGAGAAATGATTAGAAGAATAAGCTTACGGAGAAGTTTACGGACCAGATATATCCGCCGTAATTATAGCTTGGATTCCTTTCTGTAGGGAAAGTTTTATTGATCTCCACACTTTTCAACTGTTGGTTCGTGATTGCTAAATCAAAAATTACCGGATTTTTCAATCTGTCTTTCAAGAATGCAAAGTTCCTTCCATTGAAGATATAGGAAACCCCGACGGAATAGATCATACGATCATTATCCATCCAGTTGTTTTCTCCAGTGTAATGAGGAACAGGACTAGGTCGTTTTCCGATACCTCCTCTGAACTTCAAGAAAGGGCGGAAAGCATACTCTGCTCCCAAACGAACGTTGGTTGTATCATTGAAATTTAGAGGCTCGGAATATTTTTCCTTAATTCTAGAAAGTTTATATAAACTCCAAATCTCTCTGTTCACATCCACGTTTAATAAAAGTTTTTCTGTAGGTCTGAATCCGATACCGTAAGACCAAACTCTTGGGTTGTACTGATCCAACAAAGCCAGATCGAAATCTAATTGGATCCCTAAAAGAGTAGTCTGGGCACGAGCAGGAATCGGGTCCGCAGACAAATATGTTTCTCTTTTATACGAAACCCCTGCACTCCACTTACCATAAGTGAATTGAAGTCCATAAGTAGGGTTAATAATCGGTTTTAAAGTTAGAACTACTTGCGAATTTGCTTGTACAGGATCTGGAGAGATCGGAACATCTTTTAATAAGATCGCACCGGAACCACCTGCAAGTGCAGTGATACCAACTCCGGCAAAAAGACGATCTTTCCAAAGTTCAACACCGACCCCAGCCATGATGGTAGGACGTTCATTACTTTTTCCTGATTGAAGGTATCTAGGAACTGTCGGGTTTTGATCGTTCACCACCATCAAGTTTCCGGAAGCAGGAACGATTGCATTCAATCCGAAACGGATGGTTCTACCTATATCGAAAATTTCGTTTAGGTTCATTGTAAAACCCAAACCAACATAACTATCGTCAGGGTTCTTAGTGTTCTCGTTCTTAGGAGCGTTGTTCTTTAATGTAGGATTCGCGTAAGTCCCTAAAAAAGACACTTCATGATAAGGACGGTTCGGGCGGAGAAGAGGTTGATAAGTGAACATCCCCTTTCCCATATTCGCAAAGCCGTCTCTGAAATTAAACCAAGCTCTTTTGTACCATTTATCCGGAGGTGCACCGGCTTCGGTTTGAGGCTCTGTGTTAAGCAAAGGACCTTCCTGAGGAATAGGATTCCCATTTGCATCCTTAGGAACTTCTCCGTTAGCTGCCGCTTCTTTATCTTTTTCTTTCTGTTCCCATTGAGCGATGAACAAATCTGCTTCGTTCAATCTTCCTAAACCGGCAACGTTATAGAAAACCGCAGATGAGTTATTAACCGTAGCGGTAACTGCACCCGCCATCCCGGCTGCACCCGCATGGGCGCCATAAATATCCCCGTAACTACCGGCAGTCAGCTCAGATGTGCCGACTCCTAATATCCCCAAAACTGCGAGAATAATCCTCGACCCGGAGATAATTTTTTGACTAGAAACTCTGTTTCGCATTTTCCTTCCTGCTTTGAACCAATTCCATAACTTATCCTAGCCCATCTAGAATTGGCTGATCTCTTTATTACACATCAGTTATTTTTTAAAAATTTTCCGTATCTTAGCGGAAAGGTCAAAATTGTCCACTAAAATCAAAAAAAGAGCCCTTGGTCATTTTTATCCATAAAATAGTAAAAATAGCCAAAAAAAGAAGATAAATATTGATTATTGTAAAAGAATGAACGCTACATATATTTTTAGGTTTTAAAGAAGGACCAAAAATCCAATTTAAGCGCCTGAAACCGGCTTAGTGGACCGAGTCTTTTCAAAATATATCGAAATAATGTCAGCGTAACGTAAATAACCCAAATATTTTCCATTCTCTCCCACAGGAATCTTATCCATCCCCATATCCAAGAGAGTTTTAAATGCAGTTGCTAGGTTTGTTCGAACGGAAATCGGCAGAATTGATGTGTCAGTCACATCTTTCACAAGGATCAGATTCTGAGTGAGATCCCTGCCTTCTAAAAATAAGCGGCTTGTACGTAAGGAAATCATTCCGAAGTAGTTTCCATTTTCTTCCAGAACGATATAGTCGCTTGCATTGATCTTCAACGCTTCTTCTTCCAACTGAGAAAGGAGGGTAGAAGTTTTAACCTCTGCAATATTTCTAAGTTTGCCCCGGATATCTTGGATGAGGATACCTTCTAATAAATCACGATTCATATCCCAGTCATGAGCTGGAGATTGGAAGCGAGTGTTCTTCTGGCTTTTATACAAATTCAATTTATGAGAAAGGACAAAAGTGGTGATCGAAACAATCATCAAAGGTGGAAGAAGAGAATAACTCCCTATTATCTCGCAGATCATCACCATTCCAGCAATTGGAGCACTCGCTATTCCCGCATAAAATGCCCCCATCCCCACAAGCACGAAAGAAGCGACAGATACTTGGTAGCCCAAGACTAATTTTGCAAATGTTCCAAGAGCTCCTCCTAACATCCCGCCTATAAATAAAGAAGGACCGAACATTCCGGCAGATCCACCACTACCGATCGTAAATGAAGTAGTAATAATTTTTAAAAAAGCGAGTAGTAGGAAGAAGATTATGATCTGCAAATCCTGAGTTAGATAAGAAGTGTAATTTGGAAATTGAAAACTGCCTTCCAATACATCTTGTAAAACGCCTGCTCCAGTCCCGAGTACTTCCGGCAGAAAATAACCGATGATACCTACAGGGATTCCACCTAATGCAGGTTTTAGCCACATTGGAAGTTTCAAAGACTTAGACCATTCTTGTATGAATTGAAATACCTTAATTAAAAAGGCTCCGTTCAAATAACAAACAATCCCTAAAAACAAATAAAAGATAAGTTCCTTATACTCTATAAATCCTATCTCAGGAACCTTATACACGGAACCGAACCCATTAAAAGAAGAATATGTTAAGAATGCTGTCACGGAAGAAATGATACATGGAACCAATGTATCACTTTCTATATCTTCCCTGTATACCATCTCAACGGAAGTTAACGCACCTCCTAAAGGAGCATGAAAGATTGCACCAAGCCCACCTGCAGTTCCCGCGAGTAATAAGGTGCGTCTTGCTCTTGCTCCTGCCTTAGTCAAGTTTGCGACCAAGGAACCGAATCCTGCACCAATTAGAGAGATAGGACCTTCTTTACCTCCGCTTCCTCCGGAAGATAATGTGAATATAGTCGCGACTGACTTGATTAAAGGGACCTTAGGATCTACTTTACCTTCTTTATTATGAAAAGAATCGATCAGCGAATCTGTTCCAGTGCCGGCTGAATCAGGAGAAAATTTCCAGATAACTAAACCTGCGATCAAACCTCCCAAAATGGGAAGAACCAGAAGTGCCCATCTTCCTAAAAAGATATACGTGATCGGCTCGAGAGAAACAAAATACTCTCCACCTGAATGTGTATTATGTAAACCTGATATAGATTCTAAAGAAATGTATTCCGCCCAGGCAAGCGCCCTAGAAAATAGCAGGGCTCCTAAGCCGGAAACGATCCCTGTCAGAACACAATATAAATATAAGGACCTTCTGCCCTTAATTGTGAAATAAGATGAGATTGGCCTTTGCCGGAATTCAGCGTAGATATTTCCGAACATAAAGGATCTTTAAAATGATTTGGAAACCGAAATTTCCATGATCCGATTGTGGGTATAAGTATCCTGCCAACCGCCGATCATTCTATATAATCTAGGAAGGATTAATAAACCTATAAACACAGGTGCTCCTGGCGAATCCATTACGTTTCCAGAAGCAGTAGGCTTAAGGAAATAAGATTCAAGAGCACTATTCTTTTCCATCGTAGTGGTCGCATAATAATATCCGATACCTGCAAGTAAAAGATCTAATCCGATATAGCCGAACATACTTTTGAGTCTATCTGAACCCCCATAGACCGGAGATTTATAAGAATTATAAAAAACAGAGGCAGCAGGATGGACTATCGCCAAGGACTCACTCCAAAAATAACTCTTACGATAAGGTTCGAACTTTGCGTCTTCCGAAACATCGGTATAATTCGTAAGTCCTCCCGTTAATTCTTTTTTAGTAAGTTCTTCTTGTAGAAAATTTCTAAAAATTCTTTCGGTCCCCTTTTTAGAAGATTCAATTCGGATTAAACTCATCTTCTCTCTTTTTGCTAGCCCTAAAACGAATACATCCAGCTGCAAGGGAGAATACCATTTTGAAGTATATCTAAATGCAAAACCTTTCGTGTTTTGATTAGATAATACTCTATCATAAGTCAGTCGATTCAATGCGGATAGAAGCCTTGTATCGTTTTCCCCTGGATCACCTTCTAATTCGAAAACTTCTCCAGCGTATGTAGAAGAGATAGAAGACAAAAAGAAAAATAGAAATAAGGTCTTTAGGATTTTATGTTTAAATCTTTTTTGCATGTTCATTAAGAGATCCGATCCCCGAGCAGAAATCCGGCCAAAAGCATGGATGCATTATAAGTGATATGTGCAGTCACAGGCACCCATATATTACCGGTTTTTAAATAAGAAATTCCGAATGAAAGTCCCACAAATATAAGAAGGATCGGAGCCACGTAAGATCCTCCATTAAAATGTACCACTCCGAATATGACGGAAGTAATGATAAGTCCGATGGAACCTATGTTTTTTTCCTCAAAGTATTTTAATAAAAATCCTCTAAAGAAAAATTCTTCAAAAATCCCGGCCCCGAAAGCGATCGCAAGCACGGTCCATCCTAATAGCTTCCAATTCATGTAAAGGTTTTTAGTGAGAATGATCTCTAAATAATTGGATTGAGGTTTGCCTATGATAAAAAAGATCAAACTACTTGCTACATTCACAAAACAGAATGTGGCAAATCCAGTTGCAATACCCGCAAGTATATCTCTTCCATTTGCCGAATCGGTGAATTCTGCAGTTTCTATCCTTGCGATCTTTCGGATAAAAAAGTAAGAAGGTACTAAAAAGCATAATCCCCAGATGATCCTGTCCAAGGACAATAACCAAGGGCGTTTAGTAACTACAAACTCTGTGTATTCTCGAATAGCTTTTTCGGCAGAGGCAGGTTCATTCCAAGCCACTTCGGAAGATACCGTGTTTACTACTTCTTTTGTTTTAACGAAGTTTTGTTTAGGAGTTTTGAGAGATAAGGTGCTCTCCACTTGGAAGCGGGTTACCCTCATATAGGAATACATACCGATGAACAGTACGAAAACCTGGATCAGACCCATAAGCAAAACGTCTCTGCCGGGTGCAAGTTTTTGATCTTCCTTTTCTAAATCCATTCCAAAGGGCCCTTCCAATCATTTATGAGGGATTTTTTGCGTCATTGTTTTTTTATAATCTGCCGACTATAGAAAAGATATGCCTTCCTTCAAAAGACATCTCATAATTTTGTTATCTGCACTCACACTAATCTCTCTGAGCGAGGTCCAAGCGGTCTACGATCGTCTTCCCTTAAAAAGTTTAGAATATTCGGATACTAAGATCATCCGAGTCAGAGAAGAAATAAAATATAACCTTCAAATTTCAGTTTCCAACTTGGACCAAAAAGATCTGGTCCATCTTAGATTCCTAGTCTACAAAGTTGGAGCCAAGGATACTTTTTTTAAGATCATGGCCAGGACCGGAATGGACTTGGACACTCTTTCTTCAGTGAACGAATTAGCTTCTCCCCAAGACATATTTCCTGGGATGGAACTTTTAATCCCGAACATGAGAGGAGTTTACGACTCGGAAGAACATTCTCCGGACGAATCCTCGCGCAAAAAAGTCGCGGCCCGTTTTCGGATCTCTCCCAAATTCTTATACTATGATGACCTCAGAAAATCCTGGTTCGTTCCAGGAAGAGGATTACCTAAAGAAGAGAAAAACTTTTTTTATGGATTAGTATTCTCAGATCCATTAGCGGAAGAAGGAAGACTAAGTTCCAAGTTCGGAAGAAGAAGAGACCCTTTCACTAAAAAGGACACATTTCATGGCGGAATCGATCTAGCTGCAGAAGAAGGAACTCCTGTATATGCATCTGCAGATGGGGAGGTTTCTTTTTCAGGAACAAGAGGTGGATACGGAAGCCTGATCGTTCTAAAACATGGATTGGGTTACGAAACCAAGTATGGACATTTAAGTAAATTATTGGTCTCTCCGGGTACAAGGGTCAAAAAAGGACAATTGATCGGAGAAGTCGGAATGAGCGGAAGAGCCACCGGATTTCATTTACATTTTGAAGTATTGAGAAATAGTTTGAGACAGAGGCCCATTTTTAAGGGTCATGTCTGATGTTCCGATCTCTTTCTAATCCAGGTATTAGGATACTTATTCCTTCCATTTTTCTATTCCTAATTTTCGGGAGCTTTATTCTATTCGGTTGGACCAAAACCGACCCTACAGAACATGATCCGGATGATATTATTCGCCAAGAAGAAAGAGATATATTATTTATATCTAATGTAGTAAACGAAAAATCACCTATAGAAAAACCTTTCGGTCTTGCAATTGATTCGAGGGGATCCATTTATACAGGTTCTTCAGATGGAAATATTTATAAGATCAAGACCGATGGACAAACGGAATTATTTGCCAAAACTTCCGGGAGAGTATTGGGAATCGCTTTCGATGGAAAAGAAAATTTAGTCGCCTGTGTTTCAGGACTAGGACTCGCATTTTATGATTCTAAAGGAAATGAGAATGTTCTACTCAGAGAAGATTCAGAAGGAAACCCGTTAACAAATCTGTACGGCTTGGATATCGCATCCGATGGAACCGTTTATTTTACGGAAGTTAGTAGAAAGTTTTCTTACGAAGATTCCTATTTGGAAGAATTAGAATCCAAACCGAACGGTAGAATTCTTTCTTATAATCCAAGGACCCAAGAAGTAAAAACAGTTTTAGAAGATCTATACCAACCAACCGGGATCAGTTTATCTTCTTCTGAAGACTTTTTGGTTTTTGGAGAAAAGTATAGGCATCGTGTTTCTCGTTTTTGGCTAAAAGGGAAGAAGGCCGGTAAAGATCAGTTCTTTATCACACATCTTCCTGGAAGCCCTGCGTTGATCAGCTCCGATTCTCAGAGAAACTTTTGGATCGCTCTATCTTCTCCGAGACATATAGCGATCGATAAGATACAAAACTTTCCACTTTTAAAAAAGGCAATCGCATCACTGCCATTCTTCTTTAAACCTTTAGAAGGAGAATTAGCTTATATCCTTTCCATGAATGAAGAAGGAGATATTAGTCTTTCTTTAATCGATAATACTTCGGATAAATTGGGATCGATTACTTCTGCTTTGCAATATGGATCGGGAGTTTTACTTGCAGGATTTTCCACTCAAAAAGTATGGAAGTGGAAGTTTGAAACTTTAGAAATGTTTTTCTAAACAAAAAAGCGCCCCGATTGGAGCGCTTTTGAAAAGACGGGAATTACATTGCTCCCAATAATTCCCTGAACTTATCTAAGGAATATCGAGCAGCAAAGTCTCCGAACCTTTCGTCCGGATTTCCTTCTTTTTTCCAAACTTCGAAAGCTTTCTCCAGTTGGACAGCAATGTCTGCGAATGGAACCTTCTTAGCAACATAGTCGCCCACTTTAGTTCCTTCCGGATTTCCTCCAAAGAATAAGGAATATTTTCCACCTGCTTGTTGACCAACGATACCAATTTCCGCAGAATAAGGTCTTGCACAACCGTTAGGACATCCAGTCATTCTCACGATAGGAGCTCTATCGTTCAGATCTAGTTTATCGATCACTTTTTGGATGGATTCCAATAGTTGAGGGAAAGTCCTTTCGGATTCTGTTAATGCTAATCCACAAGTAGGAAGTGCAGGACAAGCAAGTGCACGATCATATAAAGGTTTAGGAGAAGCAGGATTAATATTATATTCTTTTAATTTAGCTTCTAACTTCTCTTTATCTTCTTTTTTAATTCCCATCAAAACTAAGTCCTGATCCGCAGTTACCTGCACGTTCAGGTTAAAACCAGAAATGATATCTTTTAAAGCGGTCTTTAACGGCTTTTCAGGGAAATCTTTGATCCTTCCGGAAAGAGTGTGAAATCCTAATGCAAGAGTTCCGTCTGCTCTTTCTGTCCAGCCAAGATAGTTTGGAGTTTCCCATTTCGGAAGTTTACGATCAATATCGAATTTTGCACCAGATCTACGTTCTACCTCTGAGCGGAACCATTCTACACCCTTCTCCGCTAAAACATATTTCAAACGAGCATGTTTACGATTAGTACGATCTCCGAAATCTCTATGAGAAGTTACTATACCTTCTGCAACTGGAATCAGATCCTTTTCAGGGATCCAACCGAGCAAATCAGCGGCTCTAGGATAAGTCTCAGCTTTATTATGAGTCATTCCGAGTCCGCCACCAGCAAAAGCGAAATAACCGTCTATCTTACCATTCGCATCTAAAGTAGCTGCGAATCCCATATCATTTGTATAAAGATCTACTGAGTTATTTCCTGCAAGAGTAACCGCTATCTTGAACTTTCTAGGAAGATAAGTAGTTCCGTAAATTGGATCTGGCTCATCCTCTTTATTGAGTTGGTTCTCACCTAGCCATAGTTCTGCGTATGCGTTACTCTTGTATTTAAAATGATCGGATAATAATTGAGCGATCGGATCCAACTGAGTAAGCTCTTTATTTCCCCAAGGGTTCAAGGCTTGAGTCACGTTACGCACAACATCACCGCATGCTCCCATAGTGGAAAGATTTACCTTATGGACTGCTTGCATGATCGGTTTCAGATCCTTAAGAAGGATCGTATGCATTTGGATGGATTGTCTAGTAGTTAAACGTAATGCACCACCACCAAATTTATCTGCCAGGTCATCCCAAACCATATATTGGTCAGAAGTAAGTCTTCCACCCGGAATCCTTCCTCGGATCATAAAAGAAGTTGGGTTCTCTATAAATTCGCCAGCATCGTCTTTTCTACGATCCCTGTCCTTTTGCTGGTACATTCCGTGGAATTTGATCAATTGTTTATCATCTTCCTCGAATCCATCTGCACCCGTTTCGATAGCAGTACCGATTTTTCCTCTTAGTCCCCTAGAGGCGGTTTTTATATGCTCGACTTCGCTAAGTTCTTTTTGTTCTGACATCGATCGTATTCGTCCTTTTGGATTATAGCTTTCCTATGATTTCGCATCTGTGGAGAGATATTTTTCTTTGAACTCTCCAAGAAGAAATTTGAGAGCCGCTTTTCTTTTTTCAGGATCTCCCAGTTTACTCTTACTTAAATTACGGATTTCTAATAAATTTTCTAATTCCGGATCATGATCCTTAGGGAGGATTTCTTCTAGAATGGTGCGGATGGTTCCTGCAAGTCCAGCGAACCCTCCTTGAGTGGAAACCGCCACACGGATCGGCCCCCTATCAAAATATGCGGATGAATAAAAATCACAAAGAGAAGGATCATCCGCACAATTGATCCAAATCTTTTTTTGTTTAGCATATTCAACCAAATCACGATTTGTCTGCCTATCGTTAGTAGCAGAATACACCAAATCAAAACCATTTAAATCGGAAATCTGAACTTCTCTCGTTTCTATCTTTGCATCTTTAATGGACGAAAGCAAACGAACAGTTTCAGATTTAAACTCTTTAGAAATAACTGTGAGTGCGCAGCCGGTATCTTTCAGATGTTGTAATTTTTCGAGGGCGACATTTCCCCCGCCTACTACTAACACTTTTTTATTTTCTAATTTTATAAAAACTGGAAGAAGTTGGTTCATACTCCTTCTCCTTGAGAAGCGAATCCTTGAAAGTCTAGTTCAGGGTTTTCGCCGATCAGATGTACAACAGGCCCTATATAAATAATCCCAGGTCCGGAACTTTGTTTGGATAAACCTTCTTCTATAATTCTGCCCAGGCTAGTTATAGTCGTCTTCTGATTTTTTAAACTCGCATTCTCCACGAGAGCCACCGGAACAAGAGAAGAAGCTCCGTTATCGATCAAATTTTTAGAGATCTGCACAATGGAAGAAGTTCCCATAAATAGAGCGATTGTTCCCTTAAACTCAGCGAACCATTTCCAATCAGTATCTTCTTGTAAGACAGTGTGACCATCCATGATCAGGACTTGTCTGGACAATCCTCTATGAGTTAAAGGAAAACCTGCACCTGAAGACCCGGCACTTAATGCGCTTACTCCAGGAATGATTTCATATGGAATTTTATGTTTTCTTAAAGTGAGTAATTCTTCTCCACCTCTACCGAATACGAAAGGATCTCCTCCTTTCAAACGTACTACGGTTTTACCTTGTAGAGAATATCGAACGATCAGATCTTGGATCTCTTCTTGGGTTGCGGAATGTTGTCCTGCCCTTTTACCCACATAATGAACGATCGAAGAAGAAGGAAAAAATTCCAAAAAGGAAGAATCTAATAAAGCGTCGTACAGAATTACTTCCGCTTTTTCTAATATTCTCAGGGCTTTTAAAGTCATTAGTTCCGGGTTTCCGGGACCTGCACCCACCAAATATACTTTTCCCACTTCGGTATTCATCAAATTAGATCAGTAAGCTCCTACGATCATTCCGGCACCTACGGTATTGTTCGTACCCTCATCCACCAAAACAAAACTTCCCGTTCCGCGATTTTCGGAATAACCATCAAATGCGATAGGTTTCGCGGTTCTGATCTTGATCCTTCCGATCTCATTCAAAGCAAGCTGAGAAGATTCTAATTTTTCGTGGGTTTGGATATCAATCCTAAAGGAAATTTCCTTAACTGCGGATTTTACGGAACCTGTGGTTTGTCTTAAAAGATATTTATTTCCTGGTACCAAAGACTTTGCATCCATCCAACAAAGTTCCGCTTCCAGATCTTGGGAAACGGTAGGTTGGTGTTTATCAATTACGATCATATCCCCGCGACTAATATCGATTTCGTCTTCCAAAAGGATAGTAACGGACATTGGGGCAAAAGCCTCTTCTACTTCGCTTTCATATGTATTGATCGATTTGATCTTTGAACGTAATCCGCTAGGAAGAACTACTATATCGTCTCCCTTTTTGAAAACGCCACTTCTGACCTGGCCTGCATATCCCCTGTAATCATGGTGCTCTTCTGTTTGAGGACGGATCACATATTGAACCGGAAATCTAGGCTCATGTTTGGTCTCATCCACCTCAATTTCCAGATCCTCTAGATAACCCAGAAGAGTTTTGCCTTTCCACCAAGTCATGTTTGGAGAAGCATCTACAACATTGTCTCCATTTAAAGCGGAAATCGGTATGAATTCCAACCCTTTAAAATCCAGATCAGAAGCGAAGTTTTTATAATCTTCTACAATCTCTTCAAAACGTTCTTTGGAAAAATCCACTAAGTCCATTTTATTCACGCAGATAACTACATGAGGGATTTTTAATAGAGAAGCTATATAAGAATGTCTGTAAGTTTGTTCGATCACTCCCTTACGAGAATCGATCAAAATGATCGCAAGCTCGGAATTGGAAGCACCGGTTACCATATTTCGAGTGTATTGGATATGTCCCGGGGCATCCGCAATGATAAACTTTCTTTTAGGTGTGGAGAAATACTTATAAGCAACGTCGATCGTGATCCCTTGCTCTCTCTCCGCTTTTAGCCCATCCGTAAGAAGAGCCAAATTGATCTGACCGTTCACTTGGCCTGTTTTTTCTATAGCTTCTAACTGGTCTTGGAATACGGATTTGCTATCGTACAAAAGACGACCGATCAACGTGGATTTCCCGTCGTCTACACTTCCCGCAGTAATAAAACGTAATAAGTCCATCAGAAGTAACCACCTCTTTTACGTTCTTCCATTGCAGCTTCAGAACGTTTATCATCTAATCTGGATCCTCTTTCCGTAGTTCTAGAAGTTTGGATCTCACGAATAATATCATCTAAGGAATTTGCTTCAGATTCAACTGCTGCAGTGCAAGTCATATCACCCACAGTCCTAAATCGTACAGTTTTCTCTTCTACCTTGTCGGAAGAATCCAAAGTCACGAATTCTGAAACAGGGAATACCACATTCTCTCTCCAGACGATTTGTCTTCTATGAGAAAAATATAATGAAGGAAGCGGGATATTTTCGGACTTAATATATTCCCAAACATCCAGCTCGGTCCAGTTACTGATAGGAAAGACTCTTACGTTCTCCCCTACATGGATCTTTCCGTTATAAATATTCCAAAGTTCCGGTCTTTGCAGTTTAGGATCCCAGCTTCCGAATTCGTCACGCACGGAAAACACTCTTTCCTTAGCACGTGCCTTTTCTTCGTCCCTTCTTGCTCCGCCTATACAAGCATCAAATTTGAATTCTTCGATCGTATCTAATAGTGTAACTGTTTGGATTGCATTCCTGCTTGGGAATTTCCCTTTTTCTTCTACGGCTTTTCCTTGGTCGATGGAATCCTGAACGTATCTAACGATCAGTTTTTCCCCGATACGGTTCGCAAGATCATCACGAAATTGTAATGCTTCCGGAAAGTTATGGCCCGTATCAATATGCACTAAAGGAAATGGGAATTTTCCCGGACGGAAAGCTTTTAGTGCGAGATGCACCAAAGTGATTGAATCCTTTCCTCCTGAAAATAAAAGCGCAGGTCTTTCAAATTGGGCGGCAACTTCCCTAAGTATATAAATGGATTCCGCCTCTAGTTGTTGGAGATGCGACAATCGAGTTCTAGTCGTCATACTTCTGATCCTTTTTTTCTTACCAGTTTTCCATCCACCCAATGCAATCCGCATTCTTTCGTGGATTCATTTTCCCACCACCAACGGCCGGCCCTAAAATCTTCGCCTGCCATGACCGCTCTTGTACAAGGAGCGCATCCGATGCTGGGATATCCCTTATCATGGAGAGGATTGTACGGAATATGTTTATCTTGGACGTACTGTTGTACTTTCTCCCAAGACCAATCCAGGATAGGATGGAATTTCAAAATATCCCTTCCGGTATCCAACTCCACTTTGGTTAAATTTTCTCTGGAACCGGATTGATCGTTACGAATTCCGGTGATCCAAATTTTAGCTCCCTCTAAAGCTCTGTTCAAAGGGATAACTTTGCGAATATGACAACATTCTTTTCTATTTTCTATAGAATCGTAGAAGGAATCGGGGCCCTTCTCATTGATCAGATCTTCTACCGCTTGTGCATCCGGGAAGAATGTTTGGATTCGTTTACCATACATTCCATTCGTACGTTTATGAAGTTCGTAAGTTTCAGTGAACAATCTGCCAGTATCCAATGTAAAGATACGAATGTCCAAATTTTGGGAATAGATTGCGTGAGTGATTACCTGATCTTCTAAGCCAAAGCTTGTGGAGAACACCGCCTGATCAGGAAAATCCTGGGAGATTTTCGCCAAAGAATCTTCTAAGCTCAGGCCTTTTAATTTTGCTTCCAGATCGGATGGACTCATCGAAATCGAACCTTTTTATATTGGACGTGCCCGAATTAAGGCTGACCAATATAATGTACCAAAGTTTTATATATTGGACTATTTGTAAAGTATAGTTGATGCTATATTACAAGGATCCCACCAAAGCCGGTACAGAATAGAGAATTTTTAAAGAATATAGAAATTCTCCGATTTACTTCGAGAATCTTATATCTCTGCCGAATTTACTGCCTATTTTAAATGATAGAGGATCCAACTTTCAGTTATGTCGCAAAAACTATGACCATCCCTAACGAATTCAATTCAGCTACAATCGCATCTTGAAATAATTTATTTCCAAAATTCAAAAACTTATAATCGGACATTGTATACTCTTTCAAAAAACTTAACGATCGATTTACAAAGCACGTCTAACTCCTCGTATTCGATTGAGACTGAGTCGCTTGTCTTTTTATAGGATTTGTTCAATTTAAAACTTAGAAGAATGAATTAGAATCAATCTTAATCACGACTGAACATCGGTCTAATATTCATTTTTTATAACTTTCTGTTTAGTCGTTGAGAAAGTATAACATATTTGGTGTAATTGACGGATTACATATCCTTAGGAATTTTGGATAAAGATGGGAACTATAAATAAAAAAAATATACTAGAGACATTCTCCCGTTATTCCGTTTGGGTTCTGCCAGCAGTAATACTAATTTCAGACATCATTGTCAGAGATGAAATATTACCAACATTCAAACCCTTACAATGGATGTTTTATTTTCTCTCATTCATTTATTCACTGATTTTATATTCTGCAGTGATCATTCTACTGAGAATATTATACCTGCAAAAATCTAAGATAGCATACTATATCGTATTCTTTCTGATCTTATCTTTTTATACAGGAACATTACTAGGTTCTTATGGATACTATGCGTATACCGGGATCATGCCCAACTTCTTCGTGTTCTCTTTTATATTTCATGAACCTTTGAATAGTTGGACAATCGTAGAAGGCGGATTTACTAAATCCTCTTTAGTTTTCGGACTTCTTTCCTTTAGTATATTAGGAATATCTCTCTGGTTCACTACAATCAAAGAACCTATAAAATACAGATTCCAAACTCCGGTAAGAATCGGAGTAGTGATCGTATTTTTAGCGATCAGCGGGTTCTTACATAATAATACTAGATTTAATGACCAAGTATATGTTTCAGATACCAACACGATCGCATTCGTTTGGAGAAACCTATATAATCATCTAACAGGAGATAGTTTAGGTTCCGCAGGATTACAATCCAGGAACAAACCTAGGCTTCCTCAGATTAATTCCAATCCTGGATTCAATGTTCTATTTGTAATAACGGAAAGTTTGAGAAAAGGAAGTTTAGGAGTATACGGTTACGAAAGAAACACTACCCCTTTCATGTCTAAATTTGCTCAAACAGCGGATCGCAGTCAGTATTTCTTATTCAAAAAAGCGTATTCAAATTCAAGTTCTACTCTTCTTTCTTTTCCGAGTATACTAACCGGTGTTTCTCCTTCTCAACCTGTTCCGATGACTCATACTTATCCGTTATTCTGGGAGTATGGAAAATCTGCAGGACTTTCTACATTCTATATCACTAGCCATAATTTGCAGTGGAATAACTTCGAAGGATTTTTCAAAAACTCAGGGATTGATTTTCTTTGGGATAAAGAAAAAAGCGGTCTAAAAGTATTCAATGATATCGGGATCGATGATAGAGAAACCGTAAAAGAATTCAAAAGTTATCTTACTGGATTTAAGACCTCAGGCAAAAGATTCGCGGGAGTTTTACACTTCAATACGAATCATTTCCCTTATATAGTACCGGAAGAATCCAAATTTTTCGCAGTGGATTCAGTTCCAGATCAGTACGATAATTCTGTTCGTCACATGGACAGTCTTTTGGAAGAAGTTTACACTTACCTGAAAAAAGAAGGATTCTTAGAGAATACTGTGGTGATTTTCACTTCCGATCATGGGGAATCTCTTTTTGAGCATGATTACCTAGGGCATATTGACAGCAACTATGTGGAAACAATTGCTATCCCTATGTTGGTTTATATTCCGAATTCTCTTAAAGAATCCGTGAATCTACAAGCGATCAGAAGAAACACGGATAGACCTGTTGCAAATACAGATCTAATCCCAACGTTCATAGATATTTTAAATCTAGAGAACAATCCTGCAATCAAAAGGTATTCTACAAATCTGGAAGGTAAATCCTTACTCAGAGATATTTACGGAGACCGTAGAATCATCATCACCAATAATAATGAAATCTCTTTGTATAAGGTTGGGATCAGCTATATTAAGGGAAATTATCATTATATAATGAATCTAAATTCTAATCCTTCTAAAGAACGCCTATTTGACCTTTCTAAAGATCCGAAAGAGTTAAAAGATCTTTGGACAGATGTAAGTGAAGAGAATAAGATCCATTTTAGAGAATTAGTAAAAGATTGCGGTGTCTGTGTGGAATTATTTACGTCCCAAGGTCTACCTTACCAAACATCGAAAGAAAATCTGGAAACTGCAGAACTAAAAAGAAATTCTCTGAAGCCGACAGCTTTCTGATCAAACCTTAGATTTTTCGGAAGAAGATTTAAATTCTTTCCAGAACTTGTCTAGTTCTTCTCTATTTTCAGGTTTGGTATGCCAACGTCTATGCAACCAGAAATAATCACCTGGATGTTTATACACTTCTTCTTCTAAACGTTTTACCCATTTGTAAGTGAATTCTCTCTCCCATAGTTCCGGGTCCTTTCGAGGGTCCAGATCAGGTCTTTCGAATTCTTCTACATGAAAATATAATTTTCCGGTTTCATCGTACCAACTGCTGCAGAATAAGATGGGAACATCAGTCATTCTAGAAAATGTTGCAGGTCCTAAAAATGTAGAAGCCATATTTCCTAAAAAAGGAAAGAAGGAGCCTGTAGTACCTGCATCCTGATCCGATATAAAGGCGACTAACTTTCCTTGTTTCAATAAAGTCAGCGCCTTTCTTGGACTTTCATCCGTGTAGACTAATTTAATTCTTTGGGAAGCTCTGTTCTTTTCGATCCAAGCGTTGGACCAAGGATTGGATTGTCTTTTAGCGAATACATATAGATCATTTTTAGGAGCAGTGTAACAAATTGAAACTCCCATAGTTTCCCAGTTCCCCAAATGGCCTAAAACCAAGATCCCGCCCTTCCCAAATAAACGAGTATGAGTTTCTTTATCCGGTAAGAAGGTCACCCATTTATCTATAAACTTTTTATTCATTCTGGGTTCTTCACAGAACTCATTAGCCATATGAGATAAATTTCTAAGATTATGAAGAATATACTTTTGTATCTCAGATTCAGATGTTTGAGGAAAAGCGGTTCGTATATGCCTTTCGATCCTTTTTTTAGTGGCCCCTGTCGTTTTTGCCAAGAACCGAATGATATGGAATAGGATCTTTCCTCTAAGAATATATGGGAAAATGGAAAGAGTTCCTACCAGTATCCTCGCAAATACGTACTGCAGGAATTTTTTGACTTTTTGTCTTTCACTTCTGGGTTTAGGATTCGCCATAATATCAATCCCGAGTTTAAAAACAGATCCAGGACCACACGAATTATTCTTAAATTTTAGGACCTTCTCCAAATCTAAAAATAAAAAAAACGAATCGATTGAATACTTAAAAAGAAAAAGAAACCATGGTCGGGTCTAATTTCTCAGGACTTTGTCCCCCAGAATAATAAGGACGATATATGCCCTTCCAATTTTTAACAAATAGAGTCGTAAGACCAAATAGAACCTCCGGGATCCTAACTTCAGTTCTGTTCTCATCTTTGTTCTTCCTATCGAGCGGAAACGGATTCGCTGCCCCGAAAACCGACGGCTTTAAATTTCCCCAAGACCATTTTTTCCATAAAGGATACAGAGTAGAATGGTGTTATTTTATCGGTATCTTGGATACGGAAGAAGGTAAAGAATTGGGGTATGAGTTAAGCTTCTTCCGAGCTTACCTTGGACCAAAAGTTGCGTTATATCCTGTTCACTTTGCAATCTCTGATCTGGAAGATGAAAAACATAAGATCTCTCAAACAATCGAAAGAGAATTAGGTGGGGTCGCCGGGCAAGATAAGAGCAACTTATGGAGCGGAGACTACCGTATGGAAGTTACTGGCCCTGCAGACTTCCGGATCTCTGCTTTTCCAAGAACAGACTCTGGCTTCGGTTTAGAACTGGAGCTAAGCACCAAACAAAAAAATATTCTTATCCATGGCAAAAACGGGAAGTCTCTCAAGAGCAGAAAGAATCCCAAATTTTTCTCTTATTATTATAGCATCCCTCGTTTGGAGACTAAGGGCTCTCTTTATTTAGAAGGGAAAGAGTATCATGTCAAATCGGGCACAAGCTGGATGGATCATGAGTGGAGTAGTCCGGAAGGAACCGAGGCTGCATTCGACCTTTCTTCCAAGGATATTTCCTGGGATTGGATCTGTATACAAATGGAAGACGGCTCCGATATCATGGCATTCAATTTTAAGAACAAAGCCGGAGATGTGGAAACTTTCGGGACTTACCGTTCTCCCGACGGAAAGGTAATCTCTTTAGAAAATGAAAACGATCTGAAATTTGTTCCTGAAGATAAAACCTGGAAAAGTGACCAAACAGGAAATACCTATAAATTACGATGGAAATTAATTTCCGAAAGATTTAATTTGAATATCTCGCCCAAATTCGAAGAGCAAGAATTCGACGCAAGATCTAGCACTGGACTAATTTATTGGGAAGGTGCGATTAAAGTCGGCGGAGAAGTCGAAGGAAAATCCGTAAAAGGAAAAGGTTATCTGGAACTAAAACCTTTCCGTTAATTGCCGATTTAGGCCTGAGAAAAAACCTTTATCCCTTGCAAACGGTTTGGAAAATTGTTCGATGTCCGAAGCGGGTTATGATTTTTAGCGGACTTTAATCAGAATGAGAAATTATTTTTTAAAAAGGATCTTTCTGATCATTCCTACAATCCTCGGAATCACTTTCCTAGTATTTATTTTATCTCACCTGGCCCCAGGTGGGCCCTTGGAAAGGGAGATCGCAAAATTAAGAGGATACGGCAACGAGGATGGGGCAAGATCTTCTTTGATCAACAACGAAGAGATAGAGATCCTAAAACAAAAACTACGTTTGGATAAACCCCTCCCAGTCGCTTATCTATACTGGTTATGGGATGTTGCTAGTTTAGATCTGGGAGAATCTAGATTACATTCTCGCCCCGTAAACGAACTCATTTTCGAAAAGATACCGGTCTCCCTTACATTCGGACTTTCCGGATTTTTACTTTCTTATCTAATTTGTATCCCATTAGGAATTCGTAAAGCAATCCAAAGTGGGCAGGCATTCGATAGTGGAACAAGTATCATCATTCTGATTGCTTACTCGATTCCTGTATTCGCACTTTCTATGTTGCTATTATATTTGTTTTCTTCTGGCGAAGTATTTTCGGTATTTCCTCTAGGTCATGAATATTCTGATAACTACGACGACCTGGATTTTTTCGAAAAGATCATAGATAGAGCCGAGCATATGTTCTTGCCGGTGCTTTGTTACGTTTCCGGATCTTTTGCGATGCTTACTCTTTTAATGAAAAATTCTTTATTAGATCAGATCTCTAAGGAGTATGTTAGAACTGCGATCTCCAAAGGTTTATCTTTTAAAGATGCGATTTATAAACACGCTTTTAGGAACAGTCTGATTCCGATAGCGACCGGTTTTGGTTCTAATCTTAGTTTGGTCTTAGCAGGATCTTTAATCATTGAGTTGGTATTCAGTATCGATGGGATCGGACTGCTTGGTTTCCAAGCAGTTACTGAAAGAGATACAAACCTGATGATGGGATTATTATTGGTCCAAAGTTTTCTTTCACTGATCGGAAATATTCTCTCAGATCTTTGTTATGTTATCATCGACCCTAGGATCAATTTCGAAGCATGAACTCTTTAGCCAAAAGAAGATTCGAAAAATTTAGATCCAATACAAAAGCTTGGATCTCTCTTTGGATCTTAGGGACTTCTTATATTATTTCTCTATTTGCACCTATACTTGCAAATAATCAACCCTGGATCGTTTCTTATGATGATTCTTGGAAATTCCCTATCTTCTTCCGCTATACTGATAAGGATTTCGGCGGGTCCGAATATTCTCCTATAAATTATAAAAAATTGAAATTGAGAGAAGATTTCGAAGATGACGATGATAACTGGATTTTATTTCCTCCGGTTCCATACGGATACAACGAAGACAATTTAGAAACAATCGACGATAACGAAAATCCTCCTTCTTCTCCGAGCCTAAAACATTGGCTTGGAACTGATGATAGGGGAAGAGATGTATTCACTCGGATCTTTTACGCGTATAGAAATTCTATGAGTTTCGGACTCATATTAGTAATTATAGAATTCCTTTTTGGAACTATTATAGGTGGGATCCAAGGATATTACGGAAAGAGGACTGATATTATCCTACAAAGGATTATTGAAATTTTATCCGCCATTCCTTTCTTATATTTGATACTGATCATGGGTTCCTTTTTTGGCAGAGGGTTTATTGTATTGGGGATCACTTACTCCACATTAAGTTGGATAGGGATCAGCATGTATATGAGGGGAGAATTTTATAGATCTAAGGCTCTCACTTATGTAGATGCAGCAAAAGCGTTAGGCGCTAGCTCTTGGAGTATTATGAAAAATCATATTCTCCCGAATGCGATTACCCCGCTTGTAACCTTCTTACCTTTTGCACTCATTAGCTCGATCTCCATTCTAAGCGCTCTCGACTTTTTAGGTTACGGAATTCCAGCACCAAATCCTTCTTGGGGAGAAATGATCAGCCAAGGAAGAGATAATCTAAGGGCTTGGTGGTTGATTGCTTTTCCTTCTCTGTCTTTGGCTGCGACCATTCTTCTTTCTTCTTTTATAGGAGAAGGGATACGTGATTCTTTTGATTCTAAGGAGAAGGTAACGTACGAATGAATTCGGAAGCCATCCTCCAAGTGTCCAACTTAAATCTAGAACTTTCAAAAGAAGGAAGGTTCGTGCCATTATTGGAAGATATAAATTTCGAGATCCGTAAAGGAGAAGTTCTTGCTCTTGTAGGAGAATCAGGTTGTGGAAAATCAGTATGCTCCGCCGCGATCACAAAATTACTTCCTCATGAATCTTTTAGATACTCGAATGGAAAGGCACTATTCGAAGGAACAGACCTTCTTCAAACCGACTCTGAAACTTTAAGGAAGATCAGAGGAAAAAAAATCTCATACGTATTCCAGGAACCCTTCTCCGCCTTGAATCCCTTAAGTAAAATAAAAGACCAAATGACGGAAGGATTTTTAGAACATGGGCTCGGGACCCGTAAAGAAGCAGAAGATAAGGCCGAATATCTTCTTGGAGCAGTAGGAATTACCGACATAAAATTAAGGATGAATTGTTATCCTCATCAGTTGAGTGGTGGAATCTTACAAAGGGTCGGGATAGGGATGGCATTGATGTGTGATCCTGAACTTTTAATCGCAGACGAGCCTACCTCCGCTTTGGATGTTACAGTCCAGGCCCAATTGGTGGAACTCCTACTAAGGCTCAAAGAAAAGATGAACTTATCCGTATTATTCATCTCTCATGATTTTGGTTTGGTCAGTCATATAGCAGATCGTATCTGCGTACTGTATGCAGGGCGAATTGCCGAACTTGGAACCGTAGACCAAGTATTGGATGAACCGAATCATCCTTATACAAAAGATCTTCTGGATTCTTTACCTTCTCATTTTTCTCAGACCGGTATTTTTAAACCGATAGAAGGAAGACTACCTTCTCCAGGAAATTACCCTAAAGGTTGTCATTATTCGGACAGATGTGATTTTGTATTTTCTCACTGTAATACGGTGAAACCTATATTAAAAAATACGAATGAGTCTGGGCATCTATCTGCCTGCTTCTTAAATGAGAAGAAGGAGCTTGCTGGATGAAACTTTTAGAGATTAAAGATCTGAATGTAAGCTACGGAAAAGAAGGCTTTTTTGGCGTTAGAAAATCAGTAATCAAAGCCGTAGAAAATGTAAATTTAGAAATGGAAGAAGGAGAAACCTTTAGCCTAGTTGGAGAATCCGGATGCGGAAAATCCACGTTAGGCAGGGCCATACTCAGACTTCTTAAATCGGATTCAGGTTCTATATTTTTCAAAGGAAAAGAGATCTTAAACCTAAAAGAAAAAGAGTTTTTGCCTCTCAGGAAACAGATCCAGATCGTATTTCAAGATCCATACTCTTCCTTAAACCCTAGAAGAAATATTAAAGATATCTTAACGGAAGGATTGTTTATCCATGCAAATTATACCGATGAGCAAGCGGAGAAGGAAGCTGCCGATATTTTAGAAAAAGTAGGACTGTCCCCAGAAATTCTAAACAGATATCCTCATGAGTTTTCCGGAGGACAAAGACAAAGGATCGCAATCGCAAGAGCGCTTATCCTAAAGCCCGAATTTATACTTTTTGACGAAGCAGTTTCCGCTTTAGATGTATCTAATCAGGCTCAGGTACTTCTTCTATTACAAAAATTGAAAACTGATTTCGGACTTTCTTATTTATTCATCTCTCATGATTTGGGAATCGTAAAATCTATCTCCGATAAGATCGCTGTCATGTATTTAGGGAAAATCGTAGAGTTCGGTACTAAATCCCAGATTGCAGAAAAACCTTCTCATCCGTATACAAAGGCTTTATTCGGAGCAATATTCGAAGTAGAAAATCGAAAAATCCGAAAAACCCCTCTACAAGGAGAGGTGCCAAGTATATTAAAAAAACCGAAAGGTTGTCATTTCCATACTCGTTGTCCTATCGCTAAAGAGATTTGTTCCGAAAAAACTCCAGAATGGAAAGATCTGGGCGAAGGCCACAAGTCCTATTGCCATTTTCCGGACGGAAAATAAAATGCGCTCATGGGATGTGCTCAATCGGTATTTAGAAGAGAACAAGATCCGCTACATCTCTATTCTCGGGTTCTTCGTATTATTATTCGTACTGATCGTTTATATCCCTTTCGTTCAAAAGAAAGATGTATATAAAGAATTTATATTAGATCGTCTCAGAAGTTCGACTGATTTAGATATCAGGGTTGCGGATTCGGATCTATACCTTCTTCCTTTTCCAGGTATCGAACTAAATCAAATTGAGATCCGAAAAGACAATGTTCTCATTGCAGTCAGCGATAAAGTAGATATAGATATTTCTTGGTTTGGTCTCATCAAAAGAATGATAGAGATACGAGATATTTCCATTAACGGAGGATCCCTTCATCTGGAGAGAAGAAAGGATGGATCTTTCGATATAGTAGAATATTTAAATGGAAAGAAGAAGGATATAGAAAAGAAGAGCAACGTAAAAGAACTTCTAGATGATGTAAACTCTCGGATCGGGTTTTCTACCGAGGACTTTTTTGCAGTCAGTTTAAAGAATATCGAAATAGATAATTTCACATTAGTATATAACGAACAAAATCACGATAAAAAATACGTAGTATATTTTAAAAAGTCTCAGGTCTCCGTTTCTTTTTACGGAAAGGATGTAGATCTATTATTTCAAGGAAGAATAGACGATCAACCTATAGATCTGGAAATGACAGGCGGCCTGCAAAGTTTTCCAGTGGATTGGGAAAAATTACAATTCAGTGCAGTTCTAAAGACGGAAGAACTTTCTCTTTCATTGCTCAGAGAAATATTTAATATTTTTCCTGCAAGCGACTTCTCCAAAACGAAAATTTCAGGGAGAACTGAAGTCATAAAGGAAGAAGGTACAATCTTCAAATTCAAGGTCCGAAACCAAATTAAGGATCTTGCATATAAAGGAGGATTACCTTTCGGAAATATCAGACTGAATGTAGACTTCGATCTGGACCTGATCAATAAAAAGGTCGCCTTTCCTTTTATAGAAGCTATCTGGGAAGGGGTGGCAAAAGCGACCGCAAAGGGAAGTGTAAACTGGAAGAACAGAAGTTTAGGCCAGTTCGATATCAAAGCGGATTATGGAGACTATCATAATCTTTTAAAGTTAGGAAAACTATTCAAAGTAAGAGAAGATCTTTTCGATCCGAATTCTCCTCCAGGTATCTTCTATTTTACCGGAGAATTGAATAATATTTTCGCGTTCAAACATAGATTCGCTCATATCAAAATGGAAGCGAAGTATGTAGATCCACTTCTTTCTATTCCGAATTTCCATGCATATATCTATAACGGAGAAATATTAGGAAAAGCTAAAATATATCCTGATATTCCTAAGATAGAAGTGGAAGGAGATGCACATAGACTCCAAGTAGATAAGGTCCTTCTCCCTTATGTATCCGAAAAAATTATGGAAGGTGAACTTTCCAGTTGGTTCTCTTTCGAAACACAGATCCGAAATCATTCTAGGGATTCTGTTACGGAACTTTTCGCAAACATGAAAGGGATCGGAAATATCACGATTAAAAATGGAGAGTTAGTAGGTTACGCAAACTTCATGGTCCCGGTCTTGAATACGGTTGGTAAAATTATCACATTCAAAGGAGTGGATGGGAGACAGTTAAAATTCGAGGCCCTTAGATCCGATGTTAAAGTTGGAGGGAATGAGATGTATTTCCCTAACATGAAACTGGAAATTGAGAACAGTGGAATGGATGTGGATGGAAAAGGGACCGTGGGTTTTGACCAAAAGATAGATATGAGATTACATCTTCGCCTTGGTGGAAAGTATATCGGCAAAGGTTTGCAGATCCCAATTATCTATGCAGGAACCTTCGGGAAAAGTATACCTTATGTAGATCCTATATGGCTTGGAAGTGTATATACGGGTATGACTTTATTAGGGCCTTATCTTATTCCTTTAGGCGGACCTTACGCAGGTGGAGTCGCAGGGTCCGTGATCGGAGAATATGTCCGAGACCTTTGGGATGGTGTTACCGGCCTATTCGGCGGAAGTAGTTCCGAGTCTGATAAAAAACAAAAAGAGAAATAATTAATACTCTTTTCTTTCCAACTCTTCCTTAGTTGGAAATACTAAATTCTGATTCATCAATTCATGGCTAAGATTCAAGAATGCTCTCGCCTTATTAAAATGAGAATCACAGATCTTCGGTTGAGTGTCGCAAAGACTTACTTCTTCTCTTTGACCTTTTGCAGAATATTTCAAATTACGATTTCCGTCCACGAAGTGGATATAGAATAGATTCGACTCTATCCAACCGATTAAATTTCCATAAGCAAAATATGCAGACTCCGTCTTTTTAGGGGCAAGCAGATTCCTTCCCATAGCGGAAAAGTATGCTTCTTTACCTACAAGGCCCAAAATAGTAGGGATCACATCTAATTGAGAGGCGTCTTTATCATCTATTGCAGGCAAAATTTTTCCCGGAGAATATATCAAAAACGGAATATTTCTATCTTCGTAGTAATCCAAATAACGATGGTGAGTATGATCTGCTACAAATACAAAGATCGTATTATCAAAGTACTTGGATTTTTCCGCTCGATCCATAAAATCCTTAAGAGCCCAATCCGCATAATGATACACATTTAGATATTCAAAATCTCTCTCATCTTCCGTAAAGATCCTGAATTTAGGATCTGGAGCGCGGTACGGATAATGTGTAGATAATGTAAGAGAAACTCCCAAGAAAGGTTTTTTAGATTCGGAAATTTTTTCGTGAAGTACCTGAAGTACGTCTGCATCATCATAACCCCAGGCTCCGATCTTGAATCGATTCAACTTAGCGATCTCTTTTTCACCCAGAACGGAATCAAATCCCCAATGAGGCATTAAAGTTGCTTTATTATCAAAACTTAAATCTCCACCGGTTACGAAAAATGTATCATATCCTAAACCTTTAAAAATATTCCCTATTCCGGAAAAATTTCCTAGTACTTGGTGAGTTCTAACAACCGTTAGTCCAGGTCTATCCGGCAATCCGGTAAGAATAGACATCATACCATTAGTAGTTCTTCCACCTGAGGCAAAAAACCTGGTATAAAATCTTCCTTTTCTTAAAAGTTTATTAAAGTTGGGAGTGAGTTCTTTTCCGAAAACTTTTCCATCGCTTATCGGATCTATAAATTTTCCGGTCCAGTTTTCCAGAAGGATTAAAACTATATTAGGAGGTTTTCCGTTATTAGTTTGTTTCTGTTTTCTTAATAAGGGATATTTTTTTCCGATAAAATCAGCGCCTTCATAAGAGATCTCCTCTCTAACGATACGAACTGATTCTTTTGTTTCTAACTTTAGGTAATTCGGAATGGATTGGCTTTTCAAATCCATGATAGAAGTGAATACACCATTTAATGCAATATTATTCACAAAAGAATGTCCCGAAACAATCGCATTACTAGCTCTTAAAGGAGTTTCCTGAACTCCTCCTCGGATCGCAAAGACAACAATCACTAAAACAACAAAGGAAATAATAGAGTCTCTTTTCCATGACTCAGGTTCGTGTTTGTATGGATTAAATTTTAAGAAAAGATATGTGGATAAAGGTAAGAATACCAAAACTAAAAGAGAAGCGACCACCGCTAAGAAAGGATTCTGTTCAAAGGCGGACTTTAAGATCACACCCATGTCTTTTCCTATAAATACGAATCCTTCGTAACCTATATGTTTGTTCGCATTTTCGAAATAAACTATATCGGCGATCAAATGTGAAAGCATCCAAACGCTGATCAAGATAGGAAAGTAACCCCAGAAAAAATTGAAAAACTTAAACCGATTTATATATGGAAGGCAAGAAAGAAAAGCGAATGGTCCTAAGATCATTCCGATCACAGAGATATCGAACCTAAGTCCTACCAAGATCGCCCATAAAACATCCTTGGTTTCTGCACCTTCTAATCTATAGGAATACACCCAAAGAAAAGCTGCTTTATAAAGAATTAGAATGAGAACAAAGTAGATGGCATATCCGCCGATCAATTTAAGATTGCTTGGTAAACGTTTCATCTTTTCCAATTGATTAGAATTTTAGAGAGCCTGTCGGGCAAGACAAAAAAGAGATATACCGGCTACCAACCAAAGTCTGATTTTAGTCCAGATCTAAACCTTCCAATCTTAGAACTTCCAAAGCATTGCTGGACTGGACAATTCCCGATCTAATCTTATAATCGAAAGTCATTTTACCGTTCTCAATTTCTTCTCTAAAATGAAATAAAGAAAGTTCAGGTAAATCCGCTAATTCCAAATCATGGGTTGTAATAATTCCGAACACACCATACTGTCTTAACTTTTTTAAGATCCCTTTACAGGCGATTGTCCTTTCTCTTGAATTCGTACCTTTTAGGATTTCATCTAACAGTACTAATCTACCCTTTTGCGAATTTTTAATATCTTGTAATATTCTTCCTAAACGTCTGACTTCCGCATAAAAGAAAGAGATCCCTTCCTCCACGGAGTCTTCATTTCGGATACTGGAATGGACGTCTAAGATAGGAGTTATAAATTCAGAAGCAGGTACAGGCCCCCCTGCCATTGCAAATATTCCCGAAATTCCTAATGCTCTCAGATAAGTGGTTTTTCCGGACATATTCGATCCGGTTAAAAGAAGAAGTTTCCCTGGTTGCATAGGCTCCAGATCGTTCGCCACTCTTTTCTCCGCGGGTATTAACGGATGTATCAAATTTTTTGCATGGATAGTTGCATTTGATTTTTCTAATATAGGAAAAGTAAATTCTGGTTCTATCCAGCTCAAGTTCGCAAGTGGAAGTAAAGAATCCAGCTCGGCAAGATCCGACATGGATGCCTTTAGAGAAGCACCATCTTTATTCCACCAAGAAGTATACCTTCTCCAAATCCAAAGATCGAAGAAAAACAAAATATTCAATAATGCATGAGCTAGAGGAGATTGGGTATAAGCAGCTAGATTGGAAATTTTAAGAAATTGTTTCCAAGAGTTTTTGAGTTCCTTCTTATTCCAATTGGAAAGAAAGACTTCTCCTTTTGTTCCCGAAAGATTAGAAGAACGAATATAGAGTAGAAGTTTTCCTAATTCCTCCAATGTTTCCGAATCTTCTGCGATTGGTTGTAACATCTTTAAGGATCTATTTCTATAAGATCCGAAAAAAGCGGAGTGAAGAATAAAGATCCCGAATCCCCAGGTCTGCCCGAATAGGAAACTTCCTAATACTAAAAGCCAAACAAGAGCGATCCAAACTGGAAATAAAACTCTAAGCACACCTGAAACTTTTCCAAAAGAAGATTTCCAAAAATCATTCGGCTCTTCTTCAAATAGATTAAATGGAAAATCTATCTTATTTTTTTCGGAACGTTCGGGTTGGAAATTACCGATCTTAGGAATATAAGAAGGAAGTTTTTCATCTTCTCCTTCTCTTCTTGCCGGAAAAGAAGCTTCGTATAATCTAAATTGTCTGAGTAGCTTTTGGAATACTTTCGCTTTTTTAGAAAGACCCATGACTGCGGTTTGTCTCGCTACTACTTTTGCTTCTTCAGGAGTTTCTAAAAAATATTCTAAAAATCTGGAAGTTCCTTTTTGGATAACAGTGGTGTCTATTCTGGAAAAGATACCCTTCTCCCCCAAAAAATCCAAATCTTTGGTCCAAGGAGGAAGCCCCGCCTCTAATACAAGATTTTTATAATATTCTCTTTTGGACTTTGGATAATGTTTTCCATCCAATTGGATCCTTGAAATCTGAGCCGTCAAAAAATCGGACCAGACATGTAACCTTCTGATCTTTTCCCTTCTCTTTTGGTACGCAGACAATAAATGATAGAAAACAGCCAAGATGACAATCGAAGGCAGATAATATAGATCAGAAACAGTTCGAAGAAGATAAACTCCAACGATCCATCCGATAAAAAATAAAAAGGAAAGTATTCTGAAAGTGGATAATAAAGAAAGAGTGGATTCTTCCTTTTGGATGATCCTGTTTAAGCGGGAAATTTCGGATCCAAGTCGACGGACCCTGTTTAGGGCGTTCATACCACTAGAGTAACGTTCTCGTAGTTTTCGGTCTCTCTTTTGTATATTTCATGGTCCAAAAGACGAACCAAGGAACCGACGTCTTGCATCAACCATCTGGAAACCATTTTGCCTCTTTCGCGGCCCAGGATTTTGTCTACGTAAACGTAGCCAAATAGGTCGGTTCCGTATTCGTACACGACGAATCTTCCCGATCTTTTCCCAGTTTTATTTTCCAGACGAATCTGCATTTTACCGAATTTACTCCGCACTTTCTTTTCGTACAAGAAAAAAAATATCTCAAGTATTTTCGCAAAGTCCCGAAGTACAGTTTGGGAGAAAGCTTCCTTTCCAAGGATGGAAAACCCGGAACTTTCTCCCTTTTTTCCCGAATGGGGTCGCACGGAGGCGATTTATGATATATCCCGAAATGGATCCGGATCTACGGAGTTCCTTCGCAAAAATCGGAAAAACCTTTGCCAATCTTACAAACGACACTGCTTTACCGGAATACGGTCTAAAAGCTGGGAATTTGCTAGATAGAAAACAAATGAAGATCTTAATCGAAATTCGAAAAAGAAGGATCAATTCCAAACAATGGAATAGTTTCCAAAAAGATTAAAACCCAAACCAGGAACAAAAAAGCCCCTCGATCTCTCGAGAGGCTCTTCTTGAAAACTAAATATTCTGTTCTTAATATTTGGTCTTGGTAGAAGGAAGCTTCACATTCAGGATAATATCCACTTCAGTTACTTCTCCCTCCCTCACCTTAATATCAGCATTATTCAAGTTCAGATCTTCTGCGAAGGTAGCCTTTATCTCATACTCTCCAGGTTTTAGGTTCGTAAACCAGAAGTTACCATTTTGGTCAGTATTTAATTTATTGATACCGGTTACGCTTGTAACCGTAGGCATGAAGATCGGCTGATTGATCACTGGGTTATCCAAGGTTCTATAGAACACTTTTCCTCGTATCGCTCCGTAGCCTGTCATAGAAGTTACAACTTCCAGATCGTTTCTCTTATTAGGAAGAACTGCCTGGGTTTTTTGAACTTCAGGATAATCATCCGCCTGGATGGTTACCTTATGAACTCCAGCTGGAACACCCTTAACTGTTAAAGTATAAGTCGCACCTGGAGTGAGTTTACCCATTCTTTTGACCGCTCCCCAATAATTGGAAGATTCGGTTGTGATTGTTTTATCAACTTCCTTATCGTCTATGAGTACTCTGATAGAACGATTTCCCACTCTTTTCTTACCAGAAGTTATACGAATCTCTGGAGGAAGATCAGAAACTGCATAAGCTCTATCTTGGATAATAGTGGTTTTGATTACCAAATCGCCTTTCAAGTTTGTCGGAACAACCGGAGGTTCTTCGTTAGTAACCACTGGAGTTTCAGGCTCAGGCTTAGGAGGTTGAACATCCGGAACTGGAGTAGGATTTACAGGAGGTTTAACCGGCTCAATAGGTTTTGGTGGATCTGGTTTTTTTTCTCCCGCTAAAAAGATACCGGACGCGTTACCCGAAATCTGAGGCACTTGTTCGTGATCGTACTTTTTAGCCATATTCACTGTTTCGTCTTTAGAAGCGAAGAATGCTTCGAGTGCAGTGATTACGTTATCCTGATTTAAGTCCCCGCTAGAAAGAGCCTTGCCAAAATTATACGTAAAAATCCCGTGATTGATTGTTCCGCCGACTTCGATCGCGGTTTGGTTATCATCCGCACTCGAAATGATCGCCTTGTCTTGGAAGAAGAAGTCCTGAGAATCTTGTTTTACCGTTCCATCACTTCCTTCCGGAATTGGAACATTAGCAGAACCCCTGGTCGCCTTTCCTTTTTTAGCAATACCTCCGGAGAAGCAGCAGTCAAAAACGAAAACAGTCTTAGGAGATTTGATTCCTTCTAAATAATCGTTCAACTCATCGTCGGAAAGGTGAGGTCTATCATAACAAATGATCAGGTTTCTCATTCCGTTCTTTGCTTTTTCATCTCTTTGAAAAGCACCGTGGCCTGAGAAATAAAGAAATACAGTATCGTCCGCTTTTGCTTTGGAAGCAAGAGCCTTAATTTCTTTCTGTATATTGTCTTTGGTTACATCTTTACCCAAAACAATTTTGATCTCATCGAATTTTCCTACACGTTTGATCTCATCGTGTAGATACTTGGCATCCGCCTCACAAAGATTTAATTCTGGGATTCCGGCTTTGTTTCCTTTATAGTTGGATCCGAAGATAAGGCCTAACCTTTTCTGTGCGAACACATCAGTAGAAAACAAAAAGAGGGAAATTCCGATTATGGAAATTAAGGATTTCAATCAGAGCCTCCTGGCTTGGGTGTCTCAAAATAGCAAAAAGCTAGGCTTTGTCATTATTTTTTTGCCCTAAGGATAGATACCTTCTAAGAGCAAGTACCAGACTTAGGACCTACGATTTTCCGATTTTTTTTCCAAACTTAGAACGATTTTAGGGTTCGAGGCAAGAAATTTCCAACTTATGTTCCGAGCAGTCCCCGGGGTTTTAGAACGTTTACAGGATTTTAGGGATCTTTTTAGTTACGTAAAGGACGAGAAAAAGGTACTGAGGCTGCCAAATAAAAAAGGCCGGAAAATTCCGGCCTTTTAACATCCAAGTATTAGGGTTTTATTATTTACTCAGCCATTTCATCATGCTGCGTAATTTTTTACCCACTTCTTCGATCGGATGTCCTGCGTTTTTCTCTCTCATCTTATTGAACTCAGGATAACCAGCTTTGGTTTCTGCGATCCAAGCTTTTGCAAACTTGGAACCGTTTGCCTTTTGGATATCAGCAAGAACATCTTTCATACGAGCCTTAACACCAGCGTCGATGATACGAGGTCCGGAAACATAGTCTCCGTATTCTGCAGTTCCGGAGATAGAATAACGCATACGAGCTAATCCACCTTCGTAGATCAAGTCAGTAATAAGTTTAACTTCGTGTAGACATTCGAAGTAAGCGATCTCAGGATCGTAACCAGCTTCAGTAAGAGTTTCAAATCCTGCCATGATCAAGTTAGAAAGACCACCGCAAAGAACTACTTGCTCTCCAAAAAGATCTGTTTCAGTCTCTTCTCTGAAAGTAGTTTCGAGGATCCCTGCTCTTCCCCCACCTACTCCAGCCGCGTGAGCAAGTGCTCTTTGTTTTGCTGTTCCAGTTGCATCTTGGTTTACAGCGATCAAACAAGGAACTCCACCACCTTCTACGTATACTCTACGAACCAAGTGTCCTGGTCCTTTTGGAGCTACCATGTAAACGTCTACAGTTTTAGGAGGTTGGATGAATTCGAAATGGATATTAAATCCATGAGAGAAAACTAATGCATCTCCATCTTTCAGGTTAGGCTCGATATCCGCTTTGTAGATATCACCTTGGATCTCGTCCGGAGCAAGGATTTGGATAATGTCTGCTTTTTTAGCCGCTTCAGAAACGGAGAATACTTCGAAACCTGCTTCTTCAGCTTCTTTCTTGGATTTGGATCCCTCTTTTAGACCGATGATAACTTTCAGTCCGGAATCTTTCATGTTCTGAGCTTGTGCGTGACCTTGGCTTCCGTATCCGATTACGGCGATGGTCTTTCCTTTTAATACGGAAAGGTCCGTATCTTTATCATAGTATAAATTAGCCATTGTGGCACCTCGAGTTCCACCTTTGGAGTTCTAAAAAGGCGTCTTTTTTACAAAACATTGTGAAATGGCCGATTCCACAATCTAAATTTGTTTTAGTAGCCCTTCGATTTCAATAGTTCGTCCAACTTTCGGACTCCAGGGCTTTCTCCATCTATAGACTCTGCTGCTTCTAAGATTGAACGCGCCTCGTTAAAGCGACCTAATAATCTATAATTGTCCGTAAGGTTGATCAGGTTCGCAAGACGATGAGGTTGGGAGATACGGACCTTCTCAGCAGCTTGGCTAGACTTTGAGTATTCTTTTAAATGTTTATAACATACTGAAAGTAAGAACCAGATATTAGGAGAATCTGAATCAAACTCTAGATACTTTTCAAACCAACGAGAAGAAGGATCATATTCCTTTCGATCATAATAAACTTGTCCCAATAATCTTGCAGCCGCTTTAAAAGAAGGGACAGAATGTAATGCTTCTTCCAATAACACAACGGCAGTACCAATCTCTCTTTGTTGTAATAGAGCCTTTGCTTCCGTATATTTTCTGAGTACGGATTCAGGGATACTAGTTTTAGACTCTGTTATATTTGGAGAAAGTTTTTCATGAAATCCAATGCGGATCAAAGAAAGGTCATCAGATAATGCACCTAAACTATGGATACGATCCACTAAATTATCAAGATCTCCTTTGGATTCCTCTACCGTTTTAAGGAACATATTCTCGTCAGAGTTCATGATCCAATTCACACCATCTTCAGTTAAATTGATATCATCTCGTCCGTCGGAGCCTACATAAAGAATATCTCCGGGTTTCAGATCGAATTCCAAAATCCTAAAGCTCATCTCGGAAGGAGAACCTAGTTTACGTAAGGTTAATTCTCTTTCTAAGAAAGATGCCTTTCCATCTCGTAGAAGTACTGCCCAAGGATGTTCCGCGTTAAAGTAGTACATTTTTCCGGTCTTTTCATTGATAAGACCAAGGATAGCCGAGGCCATCATCACTCCGTCGAATGTTCTGAAAATATCATCCAACTCTCGGTAAGATTCCTTCACCCAATCCTCCGGAGAGATATTTAAGACCTTTCCTTGGCTTGCAGATCTAGCCATGATATTGTTCATAGCTGTTCCGAGTACGATAGCTCCTCCTGCTCCTTGCATGGATTTTCCCATCGCGTCTCCATTTAAAAACACGGACCATCTTTCCTTTTCAGAACCGAATAGAAGATTTCCGCTGATACAAATATCTCCGCCAATCTCCGATTCTTTATTCTTAAAAACGAATTTTTTCTTTTGTTCAATATAGAAGTTAGTCGTAACCGAACTAGCTCTATTCCAGTTCGTCATCAATGGCTTACTTAAAAGAGAAGTTAAAAAATAATCTCCATCCTGCTGCACCTTGAGCGAATGGATCTCTTCCATTTTTTCGGTAACTTCTTTTGTGCGAGCATCTACTTTCTCTTCCAAAGTATCTGCATATTCTTCTAACTTAGTTCTTCCTTCTAGAATACTTCCCACCATCTTGTTGAAAGATTCGGAAAGATAACCTATCTCATCTTGAACAAGCACCGGAATTCGGATCGTAAGATTTCCTAAATTTACTTCTCCTACTCCTCGGATCAAAGTGTTCAAAGGTCGTACCAAACTTCGATTAAAGAAAAATGGGAACAGAACTAAGATCACAAACACAAGAGAAAGAGTTAAGAACACTAACCAACTATTCGTTTCATCCAAAAATTTTCTGTAATGTAGATAAGGAAACGCGACTAGAAGAGTTCTTTCTCCAACTTCATCCCTCAGATAATAAGAATAAAACAGATTATTAGGAGAAGGTACATAATCATCCGAACTTGTTTTAGGCAGATTAGTAGTTGGAGTTCTTTTTAAGAAATTCCCTGATTTTCTATTTTCTAAAATTTCCTTTTGGGCTAAGTTTAAATTTGGCTCAATACCATCTGATTTTATTAAAACCTTGGGTTTAGTAGAAGAATCTCCCAAAGAAACAGCATATGCGATGGAAGAACCTTCTGATTTACCAGTATTCAAAAATGTCTGGGCTTCCTTAATACTGATCTCGTCAAATAAGGATTCATTTTTAAGATTTACTACCGTAGAAAATGCCTGAGCAAAAACCAAACAAGTAGCTACGGTAATCCCGATAATCTTTGTCATAAAAGAAGTTTTATCTACAGTATTATTAATAAATAATATAGTGAGGGTAAAATATCCTAAGATCATAAAACCAACGTACAACTGCTGGAATGCGTTAAAAGTGATTACTCCAGATCTAAACAAAAGATTTGAAACTACTGGGACTAAATAGGTGACATCCATTCCCAGGGACATTTGTATTAAGGCTTTTCTTTCTTCTTTTTCCGCTCTGATAATTTTTCGGACCTGGATAAGTATCATAACCAAAAGGAAAGCAAGTAAGGAAACCGCGAGCAGGTTGCCCACTTTTTGATGGTAATTGTATATCTGCCCCGTAAAATCAAATAGCGGCTTATTCGTAAATATTTGATAATATGAATAAGAGATCGTAATTAAGGAAATCCCAAGTAGCGATCCGATCACATACTTTGCTTCTTTTGGATGATCATTTCTAGGATATAAGTAAGCGAATATACAGAGGAAGATCGTGCCGAATACAGCTGCCGGACCAGTAACTAGCCTGTGATAAGATGCCTCCGGAAACGGAAGAATCGCCGAGAAGAAAAATCCGAAGTTAATCAAGAAAACGAAAAGAAATAGATAAGAGAACGCGCTCGTATAATTCGCCTTCTTCTTTAGCGCGGCTAAGAAAGCAAAAATGATAAAGGTAAAGATGGAACAGATGAGCGAAGAGATCGCCCATGAGTTAAAATAAACCATGGAGCGACTTTTCTAATCCCTAGTGTTTAGAATTCAAGATTTTTCTATACGAACTAGTTCGGAAATTTTAACAGAACGATAACTAACCTTTCGAAGCCAATGTTTGGGCTTCAGTTTCCAGAATTTTAATGGTTTCCGCTAACATTTCACTCTTTCTTAACAAAGAATCCATAGAACTTTGTAAAGAAGATACAGAAGTCATGATCGCATTTGCTCCAAGTGACTGTTCTTTTGAACCAGTTTCAATATCAGATGATAAATTCCTTAAAACTGAAAGACTGTTCAGAAAACGTTCGTTCACTGTTTTCTGCTCGCTCAATAATTGATTCAACTGTTTAAAACTATCTAAAAAGTTTGTGAACAAAGTATCCTGTTCTTTCACTTTTTCATTCGCGGTATGAGCGGATTTTTGTCCGTCTTGGACATACTTTGTACTTTCGTTTATAATTTTAGAAATACGATCTGCGTTCTCAGAACTACTTTCTGCAAGTTTGGAAACTTCGGTTGCAACCACTGCAAACCCTCTTCCTGCGACCCCCGCTCTTGCTGCTTCAATAGATGCGTTCAAAGATAGAAGGTTGGTTCTATCCGCAACATCAGACATGATTTGATTCACTTCTCCCACGGAACGGAACGAACTTCCTAATGACTCCAAAGAAGTTCTAAGACCATCTACGAATTCACTTACTGCTTTTCCGGCCTCCAAGACTACATCCATATTCCTATTTAAGTCACTTGAATGTCCGGAGATACGATCAATCAAAGTATTTAGATTTCTACTTTCTCCCAATAAACCTTCGATCTTTGAAAATTGGTCTTTTACTGTTTCTGCAGATTGTTCTGTCTGAGCTAAAAATTCTTCCATTGTAGAACTGATCTCTTCGAAAGAAGCTGCATGATTGCTTATTACTTCTGAAAAATCGTCCGAGAAGTCTTTTAACTTTTTGGAATTCTCTCTTAAAGAAACAGCGGATTCAGTCATTCTAATCCTACCGTGTTCCAGATCTTCTTTAGACTTTTCAATAGCCTGGGATTTTTCCTCTTCTACACTCTTTAACTGTAGAAAGATCCGAATCACCGCTACTACAATGAATGCAGTGGTCATTAAGAATAACATCTTTGTAATCTGTTCAGACATTGCAGCATAACCGGGAGTTATAGAAACGATACTATCTTCTGTAAAAATGACTCCAGTATGAGCTGCATTCACGGTTACTAAACTTTGGCATAGGATTGTTAAAAAACCGGTTAAGTATACGAATCTAGGAGAAAGCAAAAGGCCGGCATATACGATGTATATAACGTTAATCGTGTAGAGTACAACTTGTTTGATTACGTTCGAAGCAAGCTTTGCGTCTTCGGTGGTCGCGCCAATCATCACCAAACAAAGAACGATTACATCAGTTGCTATAAAAACTTTCCCTAAAAATGGAGATACTCCACTTCCAAATCTGGTTTTCAGGAAGGAGTATGTGACATACATCACCATCACAGAGGTCCCTAGAATATAGAGCGAGTTTTGAAATAGTGTACTTCTTTTGTAACCCATCGCAATGGAGGCAAAATAGAGTAATGTTAGTCCGAATCTGATTCGATTGATCGTAATCGGACCTTGAGCGAGAATTTTTTCCGTTTCGGAACGTGCTACCATATAAGAAAACCCGCCTTTGGAACATTTTTATTAACTAATATCCAAGACGGGAAAGTAGCGAATAAATCGATCTTTTTTCAGGTTTTATTCGTGGAAAATTTATTGCAAAAGAAAGTTAACGTTGCCCTTTATTTAATAAGTCCCTAATATATCTGATCATTTAGCTGATATAGATCAATATTCTTTTCCGAGGAGTTCTGCTTCTTCCTCAAGTACCTTTATTGTGTCTGATAAAAGTTCGCTCTTTCTCAATAAAGAATCCATCGAGCCTTGTAATTCGGATATAGCTCCCATGATCATAGAAGCTCCAGTATTTTGTTCGTTCGAAGAAGTCTCGATTCCTGCCGAAAGTTTACGTAATTCCGATAAGCTAGCCAAGAATTGATCGTTTATTTTCATCTGGTCCTCAAGAAGCCCATTCAATTCATTAAATCTACCTAAGAACGTAGCAAATTGATCCTCTTGATTCCTGACCTTCTCCGATGTTACTGAGGCTCTATTTCTGCCCTTGTCGACATAGTCATTGGATTCACCGATAATTTTAGAGATCCTTGCAGCATTTTGTCCGCTGCTTTCTGCAAGTTTAGAAACTTCGGTAGCAACCACTGCGAAACCTCTTCCTGCAACTCCCGCTCTTGCAGCTTCTATAGAAGCATTTAAAGAAAGTAGATTGGTACGATCTGCAACATCAGCCATGATTACAGTCACCTCTCCCACTGAACGGAAAGACTCCCCTAGAGATTCCAATGATTCGGAAAGACCTGAAACAAATTCAGTCACTTCTTTACCCGTATTCAAAACGGAATGAATACGTCCGTTCAACTCGGAAGAATAACCTGAAATTTTATCGATCAAAGATCTTAAATTTTGGCTTTCCTTTACGAGTAATTCTATCCTTCCAAATTGATCCTTAACGCTAGAGGCAGCACTTTCAATTTGGGACAGAAATTCGGTTAAAGTACTTCCTATTTCATCGAAAGAAGCAGCGTGATTATTGATCACATCAAAAAATTCATTAGAAAAGTTCCTTAAAGATCTAGATTTTTCCTTTAATGAAACTGCGGCAGAATCCATCCTTTCCTTACTTTTTTTCAATTCGTTTCCGGAAACGATGATAGTGTTTAACTTTTCCTCTTCTGCGTCGCGCATAAGCCCGAATATGTTGATCACACTTCTTACTATGAAAGCTATCACGATTAGAAAAATTAATTTTAAAATTTGTTCGGAAATAGAAGCGAATCCCGGAGAAAGGACTTCTAACGGTTCCTCAGAAAATACCACTCCGTGGAGATAACAATTTAATATTACCGCACCTTGTGCGATCGCAGATACAATCCCGGTAATAACTACAAATTTTGGTATCAGGAGCAATCCAGAATATACTATTAATATTACATTAATTGCATATAATATGATCTGTCTAATGATCCCCGAAGACATGTTTTTTTCGGTAGATGCAGCGAAAAACATAACGCTCGCAAGTATTATTACATCTAAAAGAACTGAAATCATCCCGAGAGATTTGGGGATCCGTCCGTTTCGATAAGAAAAAAACAAATTCACCAAGGAAACGATCGCCATAGAGATCGTTCCACCTAGGTAAGCCATATTTTGCGCAAAGGAACTTTGTTCCCAAGAGGCACCGAGGGAAGCTAGGATCAAAAAAACTAGGCCGATACGGATCCGATTGATAGTCAAAGGACCTAAAGCAGCGATCTTTTCCGTAGTTCGTTCGTCATTCATTGGCGCCTCCAATAATGTCTCATTTTCTTCGAAGAATATTCTAAATTCAAACCGAAGGCGCACAGAATCGATCTTATTTTTTATAAAGTGAGTAAAAACTCACATTTTAATTACATACTATAGGGACTATATCTTCAAAAGTTGATATTAGTCAGAAGTCTAAATCTACTGACGCCAATTTTTCCTTAGAACGTCCCTGATCCTAAGTACTGCTTCATTTTCAGGCTCTATATGTAGAGCAGATTGGACCATATACATTGCTCTTTCATAATTTTTTAAAGCGATATATACTTGGGCTAGGTTCATTAGGTTTTTAAAATGATCCGGCTCCCTCAGTCTTAACCTTTCCCCAAAGTCCAAAGCTTTTTTCAATTGTCCCGCCTTTCTTGCAGCAAAGGAAGCGACATATAAAATTTCCTTATCAACAGGTTTAATATTCAGATAGTCTTCTGCATAATGTGCTGCTTTGGAATAGTCTTTGAGTTTTAAGAATAATTTTACAAAATTTTTCTTCACCTCAGGAATGCGACTGTCTAGATTCTCCGCTTCTTCTAAGTAAGTAATGGCTTCTGCCACATCTTTATTTTGAGAAGTTTCCTTAGCTCTATTTAATAATTCTTTTATCTTTTGTTTCTGCTCATCATGAAGTTTCTGATCGGAATCATCTTCTTTAAACGATAACCTGATAAGAGAAAGGTCATCCGTTAACGGACCTTTTCCGGTAATACAATTATAAATTCCGCCCAGGTCACCTCTACCTTCTTCCACGATCCTGAGGAAAAGTTTTTCGTCATCATTGATGATCCTTCCCCCATCTGCGTCCGTTCCGATCAAAATATCGTCCCTACCGTCAGAGCCCGCAATGATCACATCTCCAGGTTCTAATTGGAATGTTTTGATATAAATACGACCTTCCATTCCGGTAGTTCCCAGTTTACGGAACATCAACTCGTCTTCAATAAAACTTGCAATCCCATCTCTATACAATACTGTCCAAGGATGTTCAGCATTAATAAAATATAAAATACCAACCTCATCGTCCACGAGTCCCATTACGGAAGAAACCAGCATAGACCCGTCAAAACTCTCAAAAACTTTATGAAGTTCTGTAAATGCGTTCTTCAGCCATCGTTCCGGAGACTGATTTTTCATATTATCAGCTAGTCTAGTTCTTTCTATAATCGATTCGAAAACAGATCCTAAAACCAGAGCACCGCCTGCACCTTGCATAGATTTTCCCATTGCATCCGCATTTAAGAATACTGTATAAGATCTACCAATTAAGTCTATATGATTGGAGATGTTTAAGTCCCCACCGATCTCATCATGATATCTTCTGAAGGTAAATTTTTTCTTCTGTTCTAGTAAAAAATCTACCTTTACATTTTCATGAACTGCTTTGTTCGCACCTAAAGGTTTGATCAAAAGAGAAGTTAAGAAATAGTCTCCATCTTGTTGCTGTTTAAGCTCCTGTACTTCTCCTAAGGTTTGTTCTAATTCTTTGGTACGTTCTTTTACTTTTTCTTCTAATTCGTTAGCGTATTGTTCTAATCTTTTTCTAGCCGATTGGATGGACCTTGCCATTCTATTAAACGATCTAGCGATAAATCCAATCTCATCTTCTACTCTTGGTTCGAGGCGATAATCCAAATTTCCTGAATTTACCTCCGTTAAACCTACAACTACTTCGTCCATAGGTTTGATAAGTGCATTTTGAAAGAAAAATCTGAATCCTAAACTGATCACCAGCATAATGGCGAGCAAACATACCACTAAGATCAATGCAGGTTCATGTATGAATGTTCTGAATGATCTATATGTGAAACCTACTTCGTACACATTTCCATTTGTAGGATGTACGACCAGGTATGAAACATAGTACTGAGGTTTCTCATCTCCTACCTTATAATATTTCGTCCCTCTATAGATCCTTTCACCAACTTCTCTAATCGGGGTTAAGGGCAGAAGGACCGTTTTATCCAAGTCTGATTCCGATATATCTGCCTTAAGATCAGCTTCTGCTTTTATCTTCACCTTTTCTAAAATTTCCGAAAGGCCAACTTCTTCTGATTTTAAAAGTTTATAAATTGCAGGAGCGTCTGATTTTGAAGGCAGGTGAGAATATTTGCTTCGTACTACTTTTAGCCGTTTATTCAGATGTCTGAAAAATTCACGTATATCTTCGTCTGAAACCGGATCACTTCCCTTAGATTCTAAAAATTGTTTCAGTCCCTCTTGGTAAGCATAAAACTCTTTAGGAGAATTTTCTAAAATTGTTTTGGATCTTTCCCATCTAGTATTAGCAGGAAGACTTCCCAAATTTGTAAGATTTTTAGAAATATAAAAGAACCGTATTTCTAATCTGTCTTCAGAATCGAATCTTGGATCTTTAAAACCTTTTTCGGTTTGAAAACGATTTTCGCTCGGATCATACGAAGTTAAATATGCAAATCCACCAGGGGTTTCTCCCTGTAAAACGACTAGCTTAGCTTCTTCTTTTTTAATTAGGTCGAAAGAAGAATCATATCCGTTTAATATCGCAAATCCCACCAACTGGAACGCGAGAAGGAAGGTCGCCATACTTACGCCCACGATCCTACTTAAGATCGTTGTCCTTTCCTTAGTTGCATTTACATAAACGATCAGTATTAGAAATAATCCGGCAACAAGCAGGATATCCGCCGTTTGCTGATAGACTGCCCTAGATACCGTACCTTCTCTACTTAACGCATTAGTAATACCCGGTAAAAGTGTAATGGTAAGATAAGCGAGAGTAATATAAATTACGGACCTTCTCTCTCCCCCTTTTTCTACGATCGCTCTCCAAATCGCTGCGATCAAAAAAATAAAATTATAAAGGAAAACTATTAGAGAAAAAATTTTATAAAATAAATGAGTTTCGAAATCCCAATAATGGCTTCCCATCACGAAAGTTCGAGTGGACTTTAAAGAAAGAATAATATAAAAAATCGCCAAAGTTATAACGCCTGCATACAAGATCGCATACAGAGCCAGTCCTAACTTTTCTCTTTTTGGTGTTGGGAAATAAAAAAAGAATATAAAAAGTTGAGTATAACCCACCATCGGGAATGGGATCACGATCCATCTATGAAAGATCGTCCAGTCATCAGGCGAACAGAATGCTACCAAGTACCCGAAATGAAAAATGGTAGTTGATAAACTAGAAAGACCTAAGTGAAATGCTGCCTTACTTCTTTCCTTGATTGTCAGAAAGAAAAAAGATACGTACAAAGAAAATAAGGAAGCAAGTAAGGATCCGAAGAAGTAAAAGTTAAAATAAAAAGGGTCCATAAAAAGGGCAGCCTAAGAAATTGATCCGAAGGACCACTTCGTCAAGAAAAATGCGAAAAGAAGTCCGAACTCTAAAGACGAAAATTTTTTTACAAAACTAACGATGAGAATTCGAAGTTTTTACGATTAACCTTGTCCGCCCCAACAGATATATTTTATTTCCTGATATTCTTCTATTCCGTATTTGGAGCCTTCTCTGCCCATGCCTGACTCTTTTACTCCTCCAAATGGAACCTGTTCAGTGGATAAAATGCCTTCATTTACGGAAACCATTCCAGCTTCTAAGGCTTCTGAAATTCTCCAGATCCTAGCAGGATCGTTTGTATACACGTAAGATGCCAAACCAACGTCGCTTGAGTTTGCAATTCGTAATGCCTCTTCTTCCGTTTTGAAACTTTTGATAGGTGCAAGAGGACCGAATGTTTCTTCTTGGAAACATAATGATTTTTCGGAAATTCCCGAGAGAACGCTCGGTTCGTAGAAGTTTCCTCCCAAAGAATGAGGCTTACCTCCTATCAAAAGTTTTCCTCCTCTTTCAATGGCGTCTTTCAGATGTGAATCCACTTTTTTGACTGCGGCAGAATGAATCAATGGGCCAATATTCACTCCTTCTTCAAAACCGTTCCCAACTTTAAACTTAGAAACTTCTTCTGCTAGACCATGAGCGAATTCCTCTGCGATTTTTTCCTCTACCAAAAATCTGTTTGTACAAACGCAGGTTTGTCCTGCATTACGAAATTTTGAAACAATTCCTCCTCGAATTGCTTCTTTAATATTTGCGTCCGCGAAAACTATAAAAGGAGCATTCCCTCCTAATTCCAAAGAAATTCTTTTCACTTGGTTCGCTGATTTTTCTAAAAGTATTTTTCCTACTCTTGTAGAACCTGTAAAACTTATCTTACGAACAATTTTATTTTCTAAAAATTCATTAGCGATCGGTTCAGGTTGTCCGGTTACTACTTGGAAAACTCCAGAAGGAATCCCGGCTTCTTCTGCAAGTACCGCTAACGCAATTGCTGAATAAGGAGTAAGTTCGGAAGGTTTAGAGATCACGACACATCCTGCTGCGAGTGCAGGTCCTATCTTTCGAGTGATCATGGAAGAAGGAAAATTCCAAGGAGTTAGTATTCCAGTAACACCCACCGGTTCTTTCCAAGCCATCAATCTAAGTTCTTTTCTATGAGTGGGGATCAAATCCCCATACGCACGTTTTGCTTCTTCTGAAAACCATTCCAAATATGAAGCAGCGTAATCAATCTCTGCTCTGGATTCTGCCAAAGGTTTTCCCTGTTCCCAGGTCATAATTTTTGCTAAATCTTCTTTGTTTTGGATCATTAGATCCGCCCAGTTTCTAAGAAATCTGGCTCTTTGTTTTGCGATAGTCTTAGCCCAATCCTTTTGGGACTTCTCAGCAAACTCTAAGGCTTTTCTTATTTCTTCTCGAGGAAGATCGGGAACTTCACCTATTTTATCACCTGTTGCAGGATCAAATACCGGAATAGTTTTAGAGAAGGTTCTCCATTCTCCTGAATAAAAATTAGAATTTTTGAATAAAGAAGGTCGATTGAGTTGGATCATATTTTTGCCTGAAAGAAGCTCTTTCTCCAAAGATACATCTTTGTTATGATACTGAAAACCGAATTTCTATAGGCCGGAAATACAAAATAGTTTAAGGGTCAAATCTTCGTGGGACTCTTAAGAATAGAAAAGGTTCATGGCATTTCTGAAAATAAAGAATGTTATACATCAGTAAGGGGATAAGCAAATAAATGATTACAAATGTATGTGTATTGAAGAAACTCCCCCAATTTTGAATAATGGTTATATGGGAAGAATTTTAGGTATTTCCTCAATCCTCCTACTGATCCTCACTTTTCCTCTCGAAACAATTCTAGCAGTAACGATCCAAATGAATGCGGGTCGTATTTTCAAAAAAGTTTCCATTCAAAAAGAATCGGAAACCGAGATAGAGGTGGTCGATCCAGACGGAGTCATATATAGAATCCGAAAGGATAAAATAAAACAAATCACAGAAGATGCTCCGGATAGTATTCCGGAATTTGCTTCCGACGAAAGTGTTCCAACTGGAGCGGTCAAGACACCTTCTCCCAAGGATTCACTTCCGGAACATTCTATCTTACTTTCTCAATCTTTGTCCAATGACGGTGCTTTCCAAGGTTCCGACCTATTCGGAGAAAGACAGGCGAGACGTAATGGTACTTCTTACAAAGATTTTTACGAAGCATATTTCTTAACTACTAGCGTGGAAATATTAGGTTTGCCTAAACAATTTAAACTTGGGCTTACCGTTATGAACCCTTTGGTGGACAGAAGTAATACAGACTCTGACCTAAGATTGCAATCCACACCTGGAGGTCCTGATCAAACTTATCTTTTAGATAAGTCGCTTGCTACAGGAACTTTACAATTCGATCCGAATGAAGTAAAGACCAGAAAAGAAAAAAATGGACTCTTTGATTATGTTTTCACTAGAGCAATGTATGATCATGAGACTAGACTTGGTACATTCTCCGCCGGATTTTTATTCATCAATCAAAACGATCCTAGCTACGTAATGAGAGGATATTGGGTGATCGGATGGAAGGCTCCTTTCTGGGAATGGCTCAATCCTCAGTTCTCGATTAATAATAAAATGTTAAACGATTACGGTGGGACTTTCCAAGGAACTCATAACTATCGTCTCACTCTTTCTCATGAATTTTTTAAAGGTGAAACTTTCAGGGTCACTCCAAGTTTGGTAGTAGGTTACGCGGAAGTAAACGATAACACAGATCGAAAAAAAGGAATTAGCGATATCAGTCCTAGACTCCAATTCGATTACGGAAAGTTTTTCTTTGCTGCAAATATGATGTATAGGGCAACGCCTGCATTAGTAGATAATGCGACTTATACACCGAATATTGGTGCCTATCCCGACAGCAATGCAAATGATGGGCTGACTATCGATCCTGCTAAAGCTTACGGATATAAGAACGAACTGATCGTAAACTATCTTTCTTCCTTATCGGATGATCCGGCAGTAAAGAGAGCCTTGGTAGATCATTACCAGCAACAGCATATAGTTCATGTGATCTTTTTCTATAATATCGGATACACGATCCGTATTTGAAATCCCTGTCTCCGGTTCTACCTGAACCGGAGATATATTTACTCCATAAAATATAAAAATTGTAAAGTAGCGGCAAGTTCCATTGCCAAAGCAACCCCTATATGTATCAAAATTCCTGCATATACTGATTTGGTTCTATAGGAGATCATTCCCAAGATAAACCCACCGAAAAAGGAACCCAATGCTTCGAATTGAGGTTTTGTAAAATGTAATAAGCCATACATGAATGCCATGCCTAAAACTGCAGGTTTACTTCCCGCTCTGGAAGCGAGAGGAAAAACCATAAATCCTCTAAAGAAAGTTTCCAAAACTGCAAAGTCCGCAGCATAAGAAATTTCGAATAGGATGATCCATATAGCAGGTGGATAGATCAAATATCCATCGGACATTCTTCCTGCAAATCTAGGGTATACTGAAAGAAAAGAAAGGGAGAAGGAAGCAATCGCTATTAAAGGAAGCATTAATCCTAATAAGAATAATACCTCACCGAATTTGGGAGATTTACTTAAACCTAAAAATCTATCTGGAGAATTTTTGCGTAGAATGATCCAAGCCAGAGGTAAAGCAACATACGCAAGAATTGTTCCTACATAGTTCACTGTAAGCATCGCAATTTCCACGGAAGAAGAACCAGCCCAATGGAATAACTCTGAGTCCCTGATCCTTGCAGAACAAACAATCGCAAGAACAACTACATAACCTAAGATCAAAGGAATAGAAGATTTGAATTCGTTTAGTTTTCCATAAAATGCAAGGACAATCGGATAGATAACCAATGCGCCTGCAGCAAAAAATAAAAAGTAAAATAGGCTTAAACCGATCTGGTTATCCTTTAAAGCCTGCGTAAAAAGTGGCGCAAATCGAAACGAATAGTTATAAGACCAAAAAATTAAAAATAAAAGGAACACTCCCCCGAAAGAGATCCAATCCTTTTTCGTTTGAAAAAAGTCCTTTAAACTTTCTTTTAATAAGGCCAAAATCCTTCTCCGAATCGAAGATATCCGATACGGAAAGAATTTCTTTTAGCTGAGTCTAGGTCTATCGTTTTCGGATCAGATTTTAGGAAAGACTACAGACGTGATCCCGAATTGTTTTTCGAATTCGAAACTAGAGACCGAATTATTCTCTTTAGGAGGGATCATGGACATCGCTCTTTCTGTCATTGCAGTGATGGACAGAGAAGGATTTACTCCAAGATTCACGGGGATCATAGAGCTATCACAAACTCTTAGGTTTTTATAACCATAGACCTTATTTTCAAAATCGATCACACCTTCTTCCGGATCGGAACCCATTACACAACCGCCCATGATATGCCCAGTAATCGGTGCATTCAAAAGAACATCATTCAATGAACTTCTGGGAATACCTCCGATCTTCTTGGCAACCTTTCTAGCTGTTTGGTTTGCAATCGGAATATAAGAAGGTACCTTCTCTCCTGAACTGATAGCAGAGGTCATAGACTTTTCGAAAGGCCAGGACATCCTTCTATTTCTCACTAACTTTACCTTATTATCCAGAGTCTGCATGACTAGAAGAATAAGGGAATTTTTAGCAAAGCCGAAAGGCCAAGATGCTTTCAAAAAATAAATAGGCTGAGTAAACATTGTAAAAAAATATTTAAGAGGCCTAGGGAAAAAGCCTCCACCGTCAGTCAGTACACTCGCAAGAGTTCCAAAAAAGTCAGAGCCTTTAGAATAGCGAACCGGTTCTATATGTGTATGTTCATCCGGATGAATAGAAGAAGTAATTGCAACTCCTCTAGAAAAATCTATATCCTTTCCGAATTTAGTAACTCCTAAAACCGTTTCGCTATTTGTACGAACATCATCTCCTAAACGAATAGAAAGACGTTTCATATGCCCCGCTTCCCGAGAACGCAAGAGTAAACCGACAGTTCCCATCACTGCTGCGGAAAGTACAACAGACTTAGCTTTAAATTTTCGTTTTGGAGAACCGAACCAACCGGTTGTGGATCTTGTAGAAAGTTGATAGCCGAATTCCCCACTCGCATTCGGATCGGGTTCTCCATATTCGTTTAAAGGAACTAGATCAGTTACTTTTGTTTCAGGAAGTACTTTCGCTCCTAATTTCTCCGCAAAAAATAAATAATTTTTATCTAATGTGTTTTTGGAATTAAAACGACATCCTACCATACAACCTCCACAAAGATTGCAAGTGGTTCTCTCCGGACCATCGCCTAGAAAGAAGGGATCTTTTACTGTTTGTCCTTGTTTTTCTCCGAAGAATACTCCTACAGGGGTTGCTGAAAAAGTTTCTCCTCTTCCCATTTCTTGCGCGATCTCTTTCAAGATCTCATCAGATCTATCCAAGTGTGGATTTTGAACGACTCCCAACATTCTGGAAGCAACCTTATAGAAAGGAAGCATTCCATCCTTACCGCCAATCTTTTTATATGTAGGATGATTTAACGTTTTATCGGAAGGAACATAAAGTGTGTTTGCATATACTAAAGAACCTCCGCCCACTCCTGCACCACTAACTAGAAAAAAATCTTTTAGAAGATTAAGCCTTTGGATCCCGTAAAAACCTAATCTAGGCATCCACAAATATTTGTGAACGGACCAATTCGTTTTAGGAAATTCTTTTGCAGTCCATCTTTTACCGGACTCGATTACCAAGACAGAATACCCTTTTTGGCTTAATCTCATAGCGGAAACACTTCCGCCAAAGCCAGAGCCTACTATAATGTAGTCGTAATCAAAATGAACGTTTGTTTTCTCTTCTGTCTTCATAAGTCCGACCTAAACATATCGATTTATTAACTCAATCCATTTTCGGACTTGACTATGCGTTCGAAAAACTTCTACTACTAATTCGTTTTATCAACCTCATAAAAAGATCGGAGAACTATATGCAAGAGTTGCCGAAAGTCTGCGTTATTGGCGCAGGCTCTAGTGGAATCACTGTTTGTAAATCATTGCAGGACAAAGGAATCCCCTATGACTGTTACGAAAAAGGAAGCGATGTAGGAGGTAACTGGAGATATAAAAACGACAACGGTCTGAGTAATATTTATAAGTCGTTACATATTAATACTCATAGAGATAGAATGGAGTATAGAGATTATCCGATGCCGGATTGGTATGCGGATTATCCTAATCATGAACCTATCCAAAAATATTTTATGGATTACGTGGAGCATTTCGGACTTCGCAAACATATTAAATTCAAGAACGGTGTCGCAAAAATAGAACCCCAAGACGACGGAACTTATCTAGTTACTAGCGAGAAGGGAGAAAAAATATTTTATGATGCAGTCATCGTTGCTAATGGCCATCATTGGTCTCCACGTTGGCCTGAACCCGACTTCCCCGGTAAATTTAATGGAAAGATAATACATTCTCACGACTATGTGGATCCTGAACATCCTATCCAATTAACAGGCAAAAGGGTGATAGTACTTGGTATGGGAAACAGTGCCATGGATATTTCCGTAGAGTTAAGCCGTCCTGGAGTTGCTAAAAAAGTTTTCTTAAGCTCTCGAAGAGGCGCTTGGGTAATTCCGAATTATCTTTTTGGAAAACCTTTAGACAAACAAACAGAATTACTGCCACCTGGAACACCTTTTTGGTTAAAACAATTCCTATTTGGAACCATGCTAAAAATTGGTGTCGGTAAGATGGAAGATTTTGGTCTCCCTAAGCCGGATCATAAACCTGGAGAAGCACATCCAACGATCTCCCAAGATATTTTAGTAAGACTTGGAAGAGGAGATATCAAATACAAACCTGTGATCCAAGAATATAATGGAAACAAGGTAAAGTTTGCAGACGGCTCCGAAGAAGAGATCGATGCGATCATCTATTGCACAGGATATAACGTTAAGTTTCCGTTTTTCAAACCTGAATTTATTTCAGCTCCTGATAATCATCTACCTTTGTTCCATAGGACTTTTAAACCTGATCTGAATAATTTATTCTTTGTAGGGTTATACCAACCTTTAGGTGCAATCATGCCTCTTGCCGAGTTCCAAGGAAAATGGCTGGCAGAATATCTAACCGGAAATTATAGCCTGCCAACAGTACCAGAAATGCAAAAGCAGATCCAAGATTATGAACAGAAGATGAAGAAGAGATACGTAAATTCTGTAAGGCATACGATGCAGGTGGATTACGAAGACTTTTTGTATTATATGCAGAAGGAGCTAAAAGCAGGTAAGAAAAGAGCTTCTAAAAGTTTACAAACATTACCTGTTCCATCAAAAGCAAAGTATAAACAATCCGGAAAACAAAGTCCTTCTAACGGAAAAACGGAACCAAGGAAAAAAAGTGCTCTGGCAAAAGTTTGAGACCCTAGCGGCCAGAGCCCTACTTTCCCTCCCAAATTCTGTACTTAAAATTTTCGGAAAGGATATCAAAAGAACAAGGACCTTGGATCCCAAGGTCCGAACCGCATTACTTTTAGCTAAAATTAAACCGAAACCGGAAAATCTTCCTCCACCTAAAGCGAGAGAACTTTTCAAAAATATAATGGGCTTTTTCGATTTAGAAAAAGAAGAAATCCCCAGGGTGGAGAACTTTTCCATACCCGGAACCGGCCCGAGGATCAAGGTCAGATTATATTCTTCTAATATAAATAAAGATCTGGAACCTTGTTTACTTTATTTCCATGGAGGAGGGTTTGTGATCGGGGATCTGGAATCCCATGATGCGCCGCTTAGATATTTAGCAAAAACTTCAGGTAGAGCAATACTCGCAGTCGATTATAGACTAGGCCCCGAACATATTTATCCTTCTTCTTGGGATGATGCATATTCTGCTTATAAATGGGTAAAAGAGAATGGAAAGTCGCTTGGCATTGATCCGAAAAAGATTGCAGTGGCCGGCGACTCTGCGGGAGGAAATTTAGCGATTTCCATCTCTACTCGCGCTAAAAAAGAAAAATTCACTCTTCCACAATTCCAAATATTAATCTATCCTTGGATCGATCTAATCCAGGAAAGAAAAAGTGTAGAAGAATTTGCAAATGGATACGCACTCACTCGAGATCTAATTCGCTATTTCAAATATCATAGCGTTCCAAATTCAAAAGATTGGAAGGACCCAAGAGTCACTCCTTTCCAACAAACGAACTTTTCTCATACGCCTAAAACCTACCTGTTAATTGCAGGGTTTGATCCGTTGCAGGACGAAGGACTCGCATATGCGGACCTTCTTCAGAAAGCGAAAGTAAAGCTGGAGGTCAAAACCTACGACACTTTGATCCATGGTTTTTTTAATTTAGGAAGAAGTGTTCCGGAAGCTAAAAATGCACTAAACCAAATCGCAAAATGGATCCAGACAGGATTTTCGGGAAAATAATATTAATTTTTTATAAATTTCCTACAGGGTTTTTTTAAAAAGCCCTGTATACCAAATTATGTTGGACTGATTCCACAAAACCAGATTTGGAAGAAGCGCTCTTAAGAATATCCAAACCTGGATCAGATTTATATTTAACCTTATAAGTATTTTCCATAATCAGTTCTATATCTAGAATAGAAAAATTAGGAGCTAATTCTTTTATCCTCTCCGAATTAGTTCCGGGAACCAATATAAAAATATACTCGTTCGGGACAACTCGCCCAGGCTTCACATATTTACCTTTTCCATGAGGAAGATCCTTAGGAAATCCTTGTGCGAATATAGAAAACGCAGATATCGATATAAAAATAAAGACCGAAATTGTTTTTAAAAAATTCTTAAGGAACATCTACACTCAAATTAATAGGAGCTTCTAAATTTCGGATCGCTCCATTTCCATTAGCAACTTTACCATATTTAGTAATATTTTGGATCGAGCTAGTGGCGGTACCACCTGCGACAATTGCGTTAATCGTGTCTGCATACGTAAATTTTGGATTAAATGATCTCAATAAAGTAGCAAGGCCCGCCACATGGGGAGTTGCCATAGAAGTTCCGTTGATCGTATTGTATTGAGCTATATTATCAACATCTAATGTTATTAAATTAAAAACGGTAATTGCAATACCCGCCTTATTAATAGTGGAATCCGAAACAAATTCGAAGCCGAAAGTACAATTAGAAGAGTGGGCACAATTCGGCGCAGCAACTTCGAAGTTAGAAATTATCAGCCCATCGCGTTCTCCTGAAAGGCTTCCTACCAGATTAGTCGAATTGAACACTATCGATTCGGATGTTGAACTAGATGCGTACATATTAATTCCATCGTAACCCGCTTCTGTATCCATAAATATGTTCATTCTAGCCGTGACAGCTTCCGCACCTGAAGTAATTGTAATCGGAGCGTAAGCCAGAGCATAGGAGTTCGATAAATAACCTGAATTTGAAATTCCATTGATTGCAGTAGAACAACTATTGGATAGATACAGGACCAGCGAATAAATAGAACAACCCGCCGTATTCCAGCCAGTTCCCAGTATATTATCCGTTATCCAACTAGTAAATGGAAGGTTATAAGTACCCTCTGCCCCCGCCCAAGTACTTCGTATATTTGTGCCTGGGGCACCTATATCAACATTTCTTTTAGAAGAATCATAATTAGAAAAACTCGCTAACTGAAATTTTTGATCCAAAGCAGCCACACAAAGAATATTAGCCTCATCATATTCGCAAGGGTAAGAGTTATCAGAATTTAGATCACTCCCATCGTTTCCAGCAGCAACTACAAATAACGCGTCGTAGTTGCTCCCTGCACTTGCGATTGCAGAACGCATAGCAGAATCATAATCCGGACCGCCTAAGCTTAAGTTCAAGACCTTTGCACCATTTCGTACTGCAAAGTTAATCCCTTTAATAATAGTAGCGGTATCTCCAGAACCTGATTGATCTAAAACTCGGACCGCCATAATTTTAGCAGTCCAACAAACTCCTGCAACCCCAGTTGCATTATTTCCTTTGGCTCCAATTGTACCCGCCACATGAGTTCCATGGCCATTCAAATCCATAGGATCAGAATTATTATTCACATAATTCCAACCGTTAGAGCAGGAACCTAAAGAAACTCCTTTATCAGAAACACAAGAGCCTGAACTCCACATATTCGCGCTTAGGTCTTGGTGATTATAATTCACACCGGAATCCACAACAGCTACAATAGTATTCGCACAATCTGTATTCACATCCCAAGCACTTTCCATTCTCATATCACTGTTGCTTGTTCCAGGATTATTTGTGGGATAAGTATAAGTTATAACGCTCTGACCAGTATTATTCATTCCCCATAATTGATTGTAAATCGGATCGTTCGGGGAAGTGTTTGCATGGTAGATGTAATTCGGCTGCACATATTCCACATCGGGATGAGTAGAATATTCAGTAATTGCCTCTTCTACAGTTTGGCCTTCTCTCAATTCTACTTGAGAAATTCCTGTCTCACCTAAATCGTTTAAAACTTTTCCATTAAAAGAACTGACTGCATACGATTTTATCGAGTCGCCTGCTTTATCTTTGAACTTAACCAAAACTTCGGAAGATTTGAATTTTATTTTGGAGTTTCTTTTATAATACTTTTTATTATCAGTATTTCCCGACGGATCCAAAAGTTTGGACAAGGTCGGAGCAACATTCGTTTGTTTTTCGGCAAAAAGATAACCGATAGATAAAATCGAAAAAATAAAAGTAAATAAGGTGAATTTATTCTTCATAAGATTTATTTAATATCCTGGAGAACTTACTGTAGCTTGGATCGATTTCGAAAATGCCGATCCTGTTGCATTAAATTGAGAAAATGATTTCACTCGAATATACCAAGTTCCAGCAGAACTTACTGTAATCGTTTTATAATTCGGAGTATATGGATCTCCCGCATACATTACGTCAGCATCGCAGACTACGCCCGAATCTCCTTGTGCACTAAAGTCCGAACCTTTTTTATAACAAACTCTGTAAGCACCCGAAGCCATATGAACTGCATGCTCTTTAGAATGTGCCCAAGTTACTATAACATCCCTTCTTCCCCCCGCACCGGAAACAGCCAGAACGGAACTGGAAGAATTTCCTCCCTTTCCATTGCTAGTACTCAAGGTAACAGTAGCAGATTTGGAACCAACACTTGTAGGACTGAACTTGACCAAGAAGGTAGCAGAAGCATTTGGAGCAAGGCTCGTAGAAGTAGGTTGGGTAATCGTAAACTCTCCCGGATCTGTTCCACTTAAGGACACTGGAGTAGTAAGATCTAAATTAGAACTTCCTAAATTACGGATCGTAATTGTTTTACTCGAAGATATTTCTCCAGGGAAAACACTCCCAAAAGAATAAGAGAATCCTGTGCTACTTGTAATATCTCTCGAAATATTATTATTATCAGAGTAAAACACCGAAATTTGAGGGGCATTTCCAGAAGTCCCTACTCCGGAAAGACCAATAACATAACTTGCTGTATTCGGATCATTACTATCGATTGAAATCGAAGCGGAGAATGTAGAAGCAGAAGACGGGTTAAACGAAATCGTAAATGTATAAGTCTTTTTAGGGGAAATTGTAACAGGAATACCGTTTTCGCTGAACGAACTTGCATCCGGTCCACTTAACGAAATATTAGAAATTACTAAATCTTGCTCTCCGCTATTTTTAACGGTAATCGTTTTAGAAGAAGTTCCTCCAGACGCCGCGTAAAAGTTAGTCTGTGAATTCGGAATAAAATTAAAACTATCTTCCGAAACCTGGATAGCAGGGGCTGGAGCCTCCGTACCTGTTCCTTTTAAATATAGAATATATGTGCCTATATTCGGATCATCCGAATTAATAATCAGATATGCGGCTTTTACACCGGCCGAACTCGGTTGAAAACTGATCTGAAAAGAGCTGGAATCTCCATCCGCCAAACTAGTACTCGAAGGTTGGGAATTGATCACATATTGAGAAGAATGGATCCCACCTTTAGAGACCGCATCCGGATTTCCAGTAAGAGTAACAGTGAAGTTCCCATTATTCTCGATCTTCAAAGTATTAGAAGAGGAAGAACTAATTAGCACGGAACCTAAGGAAAGTGTAGAACCGGAAGAATATCGATTACCTGCCGAATCTGAAACATGCAGCCCCGTAATACCGGAAGAAGGAAAAATTGGAAATAATTTCATTCCTCCGCCCCCTCCTCCACAATTCAGTTGAGGAAGGAATCCCGCTAAAACACTTAAGATAAAAATAAAACGATAATAACCTGAGCCCAATCTCTAATCCTTAATATGTTGGAATTCCTACGTGGAACCCAATATCGGTATGATATTATAAACAACTGGAGACTACGTTTCTCCCATTCTATTGCCGAATGTTTGGAAAGGTACGTCCAGAAAAATACGACCTTAAGATCAGGAAGAATTGGCAGAATAATTCTAAAAAACGGTGAAAAAAGGGAACTTATAAGTGAAAAATTAGCATGGTCTCTCCCTTAAATAAAAAAAGCCGCAGGATTTACACCCAGCGGCTTTTCAAACTTAGCTAGTAGATAAGTTTATTTCTTTTCCAGAGTTTTATTCCTTCTATATTTTTCGAAATCCTCTTTGGACGGAAGAGTTTTCTTTTTAAAAGCGGAATATCTGGCTTCTTGCAAAGTAGAATCTACGGTTTTACCGATAGATTTATCATTTTTGAAAGTTCCCAAGAAAATTTCGGCCTTCTGAGGATCCTTTCCGTAAAAGGCAGAAGAGTAACTTTTTACCGATAGATTACGCAAAGATTTATGCTGATTTCCATCTTCGATCTTACTCTTTAAAACTGATTCGGATTCTTCCGTAGGATAATACTCCAGAAGAGCGATCGCTTTTTCTTTCACATAGATCCTAATAGAAGAATCTTCTGTAATCGCTTTCAAGTAAGGAACCGGATCAGAAACAATCCTATCCAAAGAAGTTTTAAACTCCGCCTTAGATTTATGCCTGCTAATCGTTAGATCCGATTTTACCTTAGAGTAAACAGAAGGATCAATCGATTGAGCAGTTACCGGCAGCGCAAACGCTGCCAGTAAAAGAATAAGTAATATTTTCTTAATATACATTTTCGACTCCATTAATATGCTAACGGGTTGCTTCTCAGAATCCAACCTTGTTCTCCAGTAAGTTGAGTCTGAGATGTTACACCATCTCCGGCCCAGAACATCAGGTTTAATGCGCCTGAATTGGTGAATAAGCTTCCGGAACATTCTGAGATAGATACAAATCCGTCTGTATTAGTATCCTGAGAACTCAAGCAGTAAGGAGTTTCAATCAATGCGTCTCTTGCATTTAGACCGAACATACTCAATGTAGAGCTTGCTCCCCCTCTTTCGTTCGTATGGAAAAGCCCTAAGAAGTGGCCTGCTTCGTGAGCGATAGTATCTCCCAAGAACTGTTGATCACCTGCACTCAGAGCAGTTGCAGCAGATCCAGAAGTCCTATGAGGTTCGATCAACACGATCATTCCCGCCTTCTTCGTTGCTACTATTCCAGGAACTCCCGGGATACCGGCAGCCATTCCAAGTAATCCTGCATAATTCGAATTGGATGTATCCGATGTTAGGAAGATATTCAAGGAATTTGCATTTTGCGCAGAACCAGTTGTAGTGTACAACTTAGTTAATGAACTTGCAAGAGTTCCGGTCTCATCTTCGAAATCAGTCAGATCTAAAAATTCGGAAGCAGATACGCTTGTGGCAGAGAATTGGACATCTATTTTCACAGAATCCTGAGCATAGATGCTAGTAATTCTATCAACCGCATCTTGTAAACCTGCAACAGTATAAGTCGGGTAAGAGTCTTGGACGAATATAAACCGAATATTCAGTTTCTTTCTGTAAGTCCAAACCTTAGACAAACCACTGGTGTTGGTAGTACCAGATGTAGTAGTAAATGTTCTTTCTTCATTCAATCTTGCATTACATCCTCTGATGATAGAGTAGCTTGCATTAGTCGCGCTAAAGCTAACAGGAGAGTTCATGTCGAAATAAATCGTTTGAGATACATTCGGAGTGATTGTGATCGCGCCAGAGCCTCCCAGCAGATTTAAGAATTGTGAAGAAGTTGTTCCATAAGGTAACAACCCGGAGAAATTCGTGAGTCCCACTCCATCTCTCGTCTCATAAAGAGCAGATTGAGTTGAATTGTAGATACCGCTGAACATTCCGAACAATGTAGAAGTCAAGCTATGCGGTTGATTAATATAATAAATCGCCGCAGGGAAAGACGGTCCGATGGTTATCGGCTTCGTGCTTGAATAATACAGTGTCTGCCCGCTACCTCCGTAATTCGCAATAGTACCAAGGTTTGACGTAACCGATTGGGTGCTAATATCGAAACAAGGAGCACTTGGTTCAACACCATTGGCTGACAAGTTGATCACATAACTACTTTCATCCGAGTCATTATTTGCGATGGTTAAGGTCGCAGTCTTAGTCCCTGTAGAAGTAGGAGAGAATGTAACCGTGAAAGTAGATGTTCCACTCGCTGACACAGTAGCGGAAGGTTGAGAAGCAACAGTAAACAGTGACGAATCAGTTCCTCCCACAACCACACGAGGGGTTCCACTTAAGTTCAGAGTTGCGGTTCCAGTGTTTTCTACAGTAAATGTTGTAGTTGCACTAGTAGTACCGATTCTCGTATCCGCAATACCTGAATATGTTCCGGAACTTGCGATACTTGTAGAAGCTTGTTTCAAATTAATTTCAGGAGCAGGTGTTGGAGTTCCAGTGCCTGTGATCGTGAAATCATAAGGATTCTCGTCCGAGTCGTTATTTGCGATTGAGATAGATGCTGTTTTTGCACCTGTAGAAGTAGGAACAAATCGAACTGAGAAAGTTGTATTTCCAGCACTAGCTACGCTCGTGGTGCTAGGTTGAACGGTAACTTCGAATTGATTCGCATTCGTTCCAGTAATATCAACAATCGGAGTTCCGGTTAAACTTAGCGAAGCAGTTCCTAAGTTCTGGATCCTAAATTGGACAGCAGAACCCGCTACGTTCTCCACTTGGCTTCCGAAATCAGAAGAACCACTTCCATCCGCGATATTTACGGAACCTGAAACTTTTTGTACATTTATCTCAGGAACAGGTGTTGGATTTCCAGTCCCGGAAAGACCGAAAGTATAATTCGGAGTTCCTGCATCATCACTTGGGATAGTAATCGTAGCGGTCTTAACCCCGGTAGAAGTAGGAGAGAATGTAACTGAGAATGTTGTAGAACCGGAAACCGCAACGGTGTTGCTTGTCCCAGTTGTATCCAAAGTATATTGGTTCGCATTCGTTCCAGTCAGAGTGATTGTACTTAAATTTAAAGTAGCATCTCCGATATTATTGATCGTAAAAGATACTGCAGTTCCACTCGTATTCTCCTGAACACTTGTAAAAGTATGAACGCTAGATCCGCTAGTGAAAGTAGTAGATCCTCTTTTTACTTGAATATCTGGAGCAGGAGCTGGATTTGCAGTTCCACTCAAATTCAAAATGAATGAAGGAGTGTTCGGATCATTGGATGCTATTTGCAACTGAGCCGATTTAGTACCGGTTGATCCAGATGGAGAGAAAGTCACTGTGAACTCAGTAGTTTCTCCGGGATCCAAAACATTATCGGTACCTGATTGATCCACAGTAAATTGTGCTGCCTCCGCTCCTGTTTTTGCAATGATAGGAGTGCTAGTCAGATTTAAAGTTTGCTCACCATTATTTTGGATCGTGAAAACTCTAGCAGTGCTGCTTTGAGTAATTTTTACACTTCCCAAATTTTCCGTAGAACTATCTGGTACAGAAGTTACTATACCACTTCCTCTATAAACTCGAATGGTAGGATCAGGATTAGGAGTTTCTGCAGTTTCACCAGGCGGTAAAAGTAAAGGCCCCTTTCCTCCACCCTTCGGGCAATTTACGAAGGAGAAAAGAATAACAAGAGCTAAAACACTCTTGAAAAAAAATGTCGTAGACCGTTTCATATCGGAACTTTTCGACCTCTCTGTTTCCAATTTTATTAAGCACCAACTCCCAAATGGGTTGGAATGCCTTCTTCCTACGTTAGCCAAAATTGTATACAACTCAGACAAAGGTTCCCAAAAAATTATCAAAAATGTGTCTATGCACTTGTTTAACCTGTTTTTTTTCTAAAAACCGCACAGTATACGAAAAGTTATCCTATAATTGAGTGATCTTTTTCAAGCGGCCATACCTCAAATTGGATACGAACTTGTTGCGTGTCGGATAACGTTACTGCCAGAATAGTAGTCACCCAGGAAACGAATTAAACACCTTCGGATTTTTGAGATAGCGAAAGTCCATTTTCAACCGAGGAAACTTCTCCCCGAAAACCACAAATGGAAGGAATTTTGAAACCAGATTGTGATAATTTGGAAAGAAAAAATTTCAATATTTTGCTTTGAATCGGCTTATAACTTGAAAATACTTATACCCCAGGATTGAGAATGCCGATAGGTAGTAAGAGCCTAAAAACCTCGTCCAATAGAGATTTATGATCCTTAGAAAGTACTCGGTCTTCTTCTATATTTCGGTTTTATTCTCCCAGACCCCCATGTTTGCCTTGGGAACCTATTCTGAGGGGTGGACGGTCGCTAAATTGACCCAATTTGAGAGCCGAGGGATCGTATACGAATCCTATGAAGGTGTGATAGAAGTCCTAACTTTCGATCCGGCAGAAGAATGTGAGGAAACCAGGGACGAATGTTATACCCCTGTGCGTAAAAAAGCGAACGTGAGCGTTCGTCCGGAAAATGCAGATGTAGTGAATTTCCTGATGAAAAATCTGAATCAAACGATATTGATCCAATTCAATATCCACAGGATCCAACCTATTGCACTTTCTAGCAGTATAGAGGTCATCAATGCACAATATCAAGAAAATGTAATACCTCATAGTACTCCCGTAAAAGATCCAAGCGGAAGGATTACCGTATGGGTCCAGGCCCATGATACTTCTCACCCAATCGAAAAGATGGCAACTAGCAAGACAGGTGGAAAAAGGAACTTCTCCGTAACGGGAAGGATCGTAAGTTTAGAATACAAAGGTACGATTCTAGGAACTTATGAAGGTCTTTATATGGATGAGTCTAGGGGAAGGATACATCCATTCTCCATTACCTCAGAAGAAATGGCGGAATTTGCCTGGAAGGCTATGAAGTATACCGGTCGATATTATCTAGGTGTCTCAGTGGCTTACGTAACCGGCGTCAGAGAATCGCATTACGATATATTCGAGATTAATTTTAGAGAACCTGCGGGCGCTCAAGAAAGACCTAAAAACTAAAATTGCTTAAATAAGATTTAGAATCCGAAGTAAATTGTCTGCAAACTAAATAACCTTCACTTCCGTTTCCAGTTAGAACAAGCACTTCTAGATTACCTGAAAAATTTCCGGACAAATCTTCTCTAATATAAACTTGAGCATCCCCAAGTTCTATCGGAGCTTCCAATCCGAAATGAAGAATGTCCCATACCAATTCTTCTTTCCAAAAACTTTCGTCGACTGAATTGCCCTTCTTCCAACCTTCTTTCAAAAAAAGTTCCGGAGAAACTTTCAAATTAAAATGAACATATACATTTTGATCTGAAGGCTCGGCAAAAATTCTCAAATTCCGAGTATCTTCCAACTTGTGAGATTCTACATAATAGGCGGCGTCTTTCACCATTCCTAAGGAAGGATCTAGAACTTCGTATAGATCGCCCTCACAATTCGAACTCACTATAAAAGAGAGCACGAACAATAGGGCGTAAAAGAAATGTCTAAACGAAAGTCCCATATCTAAATAATCTTAACATGAAAGGACGAAGTTTTTTTCAGAATTTTCGAAGAAAACTCATTTTGGAAAGAAATTTCTGACAAATAAATACGCCGGCTAATAATAAAGATTTATATACACTCGTTTAGCTATTTGGAAATTTTTTTCTCCTGCACAAAAATAATACAGCATAAGTATTAAAACCCCCTGCCTATTTTTCGACTTGACAAAACTTCCAAACTATTTCGATGTCTAAATAAATGAAGCCAGAGTATGTAATTCATTTATTGTCCAGAACCAGAGATCGGATCCAAAAACATTTGTCCGAAGAATTCCTGAAGCAAGGTATTCAAGATTTGGTTCCAGCTCACGGAGGTGTACTTTTTATACTAGGTAAAGAAGGCCCGCTTATAATGAGTGAATTAGCAAAGTTATTAGATAGGACCAACTCTACTGTGACCGCTCTTCTGGACAAAATGGAAGAATTCGGTTATGTTAAAAGATCCAAACCTTACGAAGACGAAAGAGTAACTTCCGCAGAATTAACGGATAAGGGAAAACAAACCTTAGAGAAAGTGCAAAGAGCTTCCAAGGCTACACTTACAAAACTCAGTCAGAATTTAGAACAGGGAGAAAAAGAAGAGTTCATGCGAATTTTAACTAAAATCCATTCGAATTTCGATATATAACGTAAATTTTTTTGCATTAATATTTCGATATCGAAATAAATAGGAGAACATCTATGTTAGAAGGTAAAACCGCGGTAATCACAGGATCAGCAAGGGGAATCGGTAAAGAGATCGCAAAAATGTTTTTAGAAAGAGGTTCAAAAGTTATCCTTTCTGATCTAGAAAATTCCAATTGTAAGGAAACAGCCGAAGAGTTAGCAAAATACAATCCGGAAGGAGTTTTTTGGAAAACTTGCGATGTAACTTTCAAAAATCAGAATAAGGAATTAGCAGAGTTTGCAATTGAGAAGACTGGAACCTTGGATATTTGGATCAATAATGCTGGAGTAGTCCAAGACGATCTTCTATTAAGAATGTCCGAGGAAAAATGGGAGAAGGTACACTCTGTAAATTTGAAAGCTGCCTTCTTCGGTATCCAGACCGCCGCAAAGTTCATGCTAAAGAAAAGTTCAGGCAGAATCGTTAACATTGGATCAGTTTCCGGATTTTATGGCAATGCAGGACAGGCAAACTATTCTTCTGCAAAGGCAGGACTATTTGCTCTTACTAAATCTGCGGCTAGGGAACTTGCATCCAGAAATATCACAGTGAACTGTGTTGCTTCCGGTTTTATAAATAATCGATTTGCCGAGCATGTTCCGGAAGAAATCAGAAATTCTATCTTGGATTCTATTCCATTAAAGATTAAAAGAAATCCGGAAGAAGCAGTTGCTTCTGCCGTTACTTTTCTTTCTTCCGAGGAAGCAGATTGGATAACAGGAGCAACTCTTAGAGTGGATGGGGGAATGCTGATCGGTTTTTAGACCGAATACTTAATTATAAGTTTTACGAACAGGTAAGAGAAGAATCCCAAAAATTTCTTGCCTGTTCTTTTGTAAGAAGCACTTAATTCTTAAGATTACCTTCTTCTTATCATATGAATTCACTTACAAAATATTGTCATTACGTTCTTTCTTTAGAGAAGGACCAAGATCCTGAAAATAAAATCTATCATGACACTGAGTATGGTTTCACCTTAAAATCGGACGATGAACTATTCGGCAGGCTTATCTTAGAGATCAACCAAGCCGGCCTTTCCTGGACCACGATCTTAAGAAAAAAGGAAAACTTCCGCAAAGCTTACAAAGATTTCTCTATCAAAAAGATCTCAAAATTTTCTGAAAAAGATTTTGATCGGCTTATGAACGATGCTGGGATTATTCGTAACAGACTTAAGATAAATGCTGCCATTCATAATGCGAATGTGATTACCAGTCTTCAAAAAGAATTCGGAAGTTTCCAAGATTGGCTACATTTTCATCATCCCAAATCATTGGAAGAATGGACCAAACTATTCAAAAAAACTTTTGTATTCGTAGGCGGAGAGATAGTGAATGAATTTTTGATGAGCACAGGTTATTTAGAAGGTGCTCACGGACCTGGTTGTCCAATTTATAAAAAAGCGTTAAAGTCCAAACCTGCTTGGAATTCTAAAAAGAAAAAATAGAACTTTATATAAAAATGAAATCTCGCCCTTCTTTCGAAAAAATCAAAACTGCATCCGAATTCGAATCTCATTATTGGTATAGAGAAGAATTACAAGATATTTGTGTGAACTTAAAGATCTCTTCTAAAGGTGCTAAAGCAGAACTCGAAGAAAGATTAAAATCCTTTATTACATTAGGCAGAGAGAAGTTTCTCAAAAAGGAAAACTCCACTAAAGGTCCTGTATCCGTTCCTAGAAAAACTAAAAGTGAAAAAGAGATCACTCTCAAATCCAAAATTATTCCCGAAGGAATTCGATTTGATTCCAAATTTAGAGAATTTTGTAGAGAGTATTATGATCTCAAAAAATTCAGTTTTACCAAAGCTATGGCGGAAGCAGTTCGAGATGCGGAGAAAATCGGGAATCTAAAACTCTCCGTCCAAGATCTTTTGAAAGTATATGAAAATCCACCTAAGGAAGAAAGGCCAGACGATCGCGTTCTAAGATGGAATCGTTTCGTAAAAGATTTTCATTCTGATCCGAAAACTTCTCCGCTCAAAAATAAACTGAATATAGCTGCATTCCTATGGGGGAAGGTTCGAGATAGAGCAGGTAGTAAAAAATTCAACCCTTCTCTTTTGAAAGAATTTGCAAAAGACATCCAAAAATTGGAAACAAAGAGCAATAAGTAATGCTAAATCCGTAATGAAAGGCAGGTTTTTCTGCTGGCAGACTATCCTAACCCATTATAAAATATCTTTCAGACAAATGAAAGTTAAGTTGTTCTCATTCTCCATTTTACTTTGTTTCGCTATCAGTTTTCCTTTTTTCCTGGGAGCTCAGCCGGAAAGTAAGAAAATATGTTTAAACTGGGAAAAAAATTTTCCCAAAATTGATTCCAAACTATATTTAGAAATCAGCGGCTTAGAATTGATCCTTAGTCCTCCTTCAACTGCTATAATGAGAAGCAGAAGGCCAGGAGAATTAGTGCCGATCATACATGGATCTTACAAAACAGAAGGAAATAAAGAAGTACTTGTCGAATTTCCATATGAACCTTCCGATCCGGACGAATGCTCTTTCAATTGTAAAGAACAATCACTCAGTCTCCGTTCAAACCGAAACACTGAAGAAGTTTACGATAGTTGTTTTAAATCGTGTAGAGACAATACAAGTTTCAAATTTGGAAAGGATAAATTCAAACTTCATTTGAAATTCAAAATTTACAGGGACGAATCAGACACCTTAAGAATAGATTCCGTTTCTTATAAAGATTTGAGTCCGATCACGGGAAAATTAGCATATTCTTTCCCTCATTATTTCGCGGGTGATCTGGTTGAATGCGCTAACTCTATTTGGGATTAGTATATTCTAAAAAAAATTATTTATCTAAAGACAAAAGTGCTTTTTCCAATCGATGTATATGTTTGAAATCTCCGGACATCCCATATAACTGTAAAGCACCTTGGTAATAAAAAAGAATACTTTCCGAGATTTCTTTTAGCTCAGATTCGGTTTTAGTCTTTTTAGAACTCCAAGTAATATCATTTAAACAAATTTCGAAATCTTGGACCCAACGGTTTAATGCAACTTTTACAAAATCCGATATCTCGGGTTCATCATGAGTTTGGTTGGACAAATTCGCGTAAGGACAACCATAAATATAAGTATTTTTCAGTCCCCTTCTCAACATCCTCATCCAAGATTTAATGAAGTCGGAATATTTTTTTTCCTTTTTAGCAATCCTTTTAACAAAACCTAATATTGCTTCTTCTTGTTCCAAAAGATAAGCCTTACCCAGATCCTTTTTTGAAGGAAAATGGATATACAAGCTCTTCTTAAAGGCTCCCGCTTCTTCCAAAATTTCATTTATTCCTGTATTGGGATAACCCTTGGAATAGAACAATTTGAAAGCTGCCTTTAAGATCCTGTCCTTTGCAGCGTCTTCCGCCCGAATTAAGTCCTTTTGGATTCTCATCTTTTTTCAACTTTGATTATAATTGTGGTAGACTGATCTGTCTACCACAATTTATTCTGGACTTTATCAAGTAGAACACTTTGTCTACCGGAGGCTTTTATGAGGCTCATGGAAAAAACGGATAAGATTATTACATCCTTCGCTGTTCCTGTCCGTAAATCGGATATAGATGTAAACGGACATGTAAACAACGGGACCTACCAAAGTTATTTTGAAGAAGCAAGGATCAAAACCTTTCAACTTTTAAAAGAAGAAGGGGAAACAATCCTAAGTTCAGACCGCTTAGTAGTCCGCCAATGCGAAATAGAATACAAAGCAGAGCTAAAATATCCGGAAGATGCTGTCATTACTACGGACATCCTTCACTCCGATCCGGAATCGACTGAGATCATGCAGGAAATTTTTCGTGCCTCCGATTCTGTATTAGTATGTAAAGCAAGATTTGTATTAAGTCTTTTTGATGATACGGAAGAAGTCTTTTACTCCGAAGATGATTATCCCTATGCATTCTATCATCCAATCAGCGTAGGCTGGGCCGAGATGGATCCGGAAGGTAAAGTAAATCTAGAAACAATCCAATACTATTTGGATGATGCGAGGATCCGCTCTTCTTACCAGTGTGGACTGGATTTGCATTCATTGCAGGCAAAAGGGATCGGCCCGGTGGTTTACAAGGCTGAGTTGAAATATTTCGGCTCTATGGGTTTTCCGGATGATTTTGTGATCGTTACGGTTTATCAAAAAGCGGAGAAGAATAGATTAGCTTTCCGACATGATGTATTCTCTAAAAAGACCAAAAAGTTAATCCTGACTTCCACAGTGCACGGTTTATTTATGGATCTAAAAAGGAAAAGACCTCATCAGTTCACTGAAGAAGAAATGAAAATGATCTTTAGTGTAAAAAATAAGCCACTCTTTGATTGAATTTATGATTTGAAATTTCACTAACGTAAGGAGAGGGTATTCTCGATGAGATTCGAACATTGGAGCCCTCTCCATTTTATTATACTTTCTCTTACTGCGCTGCTTGGATTCGGCCTACCTTATTTTGCCAAAAAATTCGCTTCTACCAGAGTCAAAAATACGATCGGATATACTCTTGGAGTAATTCTTCTTTTAAACTATTTAGTTTATGTAATATACAGAATTGATTCAGGTTATTGGCAAATACGTTATGATCTACCTATGGAGTTTTGTAATTGGTCAGCAATCGTAACTTCTCTGGCCCTATTTACTCGAAACAGAACTCTTGCCGAACTGTCTTATTTTTGGGTGATTGCAGGTTCTATGCAAGGAGTGATCACTCCTGATCTATCTGTTACATTCCCTCATATTTACTTTTTCATATTCTTTATTGCACATTCAGGTCTAGTGATTTCTGCTCTTTACGTTGTATTCGGTCTGGAATTGACTCCTAGAAAGGGAGCTGTGATCCGATCCGTTCTTTATAGTCAAATTTACGTCGTTGTTGCTTTGGTTATAGATTTTGCTCTAGATGCAAACTACGGATATATGAGAGAAAAATCCGCTGCAGGTTCTTTGATGGATTATTTAGGTCCTTGGCCGATTTACATTTTTTGGATGCAAGCGCTCGGAATGATCCTATTTACTATATTATATCTTCCATTTTGGAAGAAGAATTTAAATCGCTGATTATTCGGATTCAATTTTTTCTACGGCGTCTACCGGGATAATCAAGTTTCCGTCAGGTCTTAATACCACATAGAAGCTATCTTGTTGGTAAACAATCCCTCTTTCCGTAGATCCGTCTTTCAGATAAATAATGCGAACTTCTTGAGAGATTGCCTGAGGTGGAGTCCCTGGAACTTTGCTATTTAAGATATCCGTAATGGATGCCTTGTCCACTTTCTTGACCATCTCCATTAATCGTTCCCTTTCTTTCAGATCTTTTGGAGGGAAACGGACCATACTCGCAAACTTTCTTTCCAGGTCCGCTTTTTCGTCCGGAAGTATTTTTTTAAGGGAGTTCTTAAGCTCTTTTGGAGAGATCAGGAATGGATCTTTAGGTAGAGAATCCACATGAGGTTTTAAACTCTTAATCAAAGTCTCGTCCAATTGAGCGCTAGATTGGGATTTTTTACTAGCTTTGATCGAATCTTCGATCTTTTTAAGACCTTTCATTCTTGCAGGAGACAATCCTTTCCATGCAAGCTGTTGTCCCGATTCTATCGTTAGTTCCTGTTTATCGAATAAGATAGGGTATTCTTTTGCAAGTAGTGCAATTTCTTCTTTGGTTAACCAACTTGATACCGATTCCAAGAAGATAGTATCTCCAGATTCTAATCTGACTTTTCCTTCTAATACTTTTACGGAAAGAGAAGAATCTGTACGTCCTTTGTTGACCGAAACCTTAGTACCTTCTAAGATCAATCTGAAATCATTTGATCCAATAGAGATATTCTCCGCATCTTTAGGGCCTTGGCTATCCAAAAGAATTGTTCCGTATCCAAGCGAAACATGGATCGCATTTTCTTTACGTTCAGCAGTGAAGTCTGTGTCAGGGAGAGCTCTAACAGCTACACTCTTTTCTCCTTCTAACTGAACATCACATATAGAAGATTTTCCGGAAACGATCCTTTTACCTGCAACATCTTCTCCCGCTTGGGAAGTTTTACCTTCGATAGAACAATCACCATAAGAATAAGTGAACTTATCTAAAGTGGCTTCTCCTTTTTTAATCGAAGAATTTTGATAGAAGTATATTCCAAAGGATACAAATACCAAAGCTGCAGCTGCGAAATAGATCACAGGTTTAGGAAAAGGTAGGATTTTTTTAGAAGAAGCCTGTGGAGAAAGCTCCCCTAACTCTTGGGATGCACTAGGAGTTCTTAGTTGAGATTGGATTTGAGTGATCTTTCGGTATTCGGCTGCTTTTTCAGAGTCGTTTAATACGATCTCTAAAAGTTGTTTCTTCCCGGCGCCATCAAGTTTGCCAGAAAGATATGACTCTAGTAGGTCTTCGAAACTATTTGACTGTTGGATATGTAATGCCATCTTATAGTCCGATCCCTTCCGCTTCAAGATGCGTTCTCAATATTCTGAACGCGCTAAGCAAGCGACGACTAACGGTTCTCTCAGATATCCCGAGAGCGTCCGCAGTCTCTTTGAGAGTTTTCTTTTGGATTTCCTTCAGTAGTATTATACTCTTTTCAGGCTCAGGAAGACGGGAAACCCCATCTTTTAAAGCTAAATTGAGAGAATTTTTTTCTAGTTCCAGAGGATCTTCGTGATTCCCGCCTGAAAGTTCAGGAAAGTTCTCTACATTAATTGAGACGTTCCCCGTTTCCTTCTTTGTACGATTGAAATGTTTAAAATAAAGATTTTTAGCGATCGTACAAGACCAAGAGGAGAAACTTCCCCTCTCTGGATCAAAACGATCCATGACTTCAAAGGCTTTTAAAAATGTCTCTTGGGTCAAATCTTCGGCAATTTCGGGATTTCCTGAGAGTTTGAGCAGGAAATGATACACTGTATTCTTGCAAGATTCGTATAGATTGATAAATTCCGGTTGAGAAAGACCTTGCATTTTTAGTTCAATTGGACCGAAAAAAAGGATTTCTGCTAATTTTTGGGATATTCCGATTCTGCGGAAGCAGAAAAAATAAGGCCCCCGGAAATCGAGAGCCTTACCTTCTAGATAACGCGGCGGTTTTCCCGCCCCGTAAATTTTAGCGCAAAAACTGGAACTTTTCGTTATCAGTCCAAGCACAAGGCCATTGGATCAAGAGACCACCGTCTCCGGTCGCACCGCCTGCAATATCCAAACACTGGCTGCTATGTTTTGCTTGAAGAGCAAAGAATCCGTCTCCATAGGAGAGTAATTGGAATCTTTCATTGTTTCCTCCGCCGCAAGAATATTGGATTACATTCATTCCTGCTGCAGTAGATCCACCCTTCACATTCATACATTTGCCACTATGTTTTGCAATAAATCTGAAATATCCATCACCTGTAGACTCTAGTGCCCATTTTTGGTTGTCTTGGCCTACATTCGTCCATTGCCAGATATTGACATTGTCGCTAGTGCTCACACCGGAAACATCTAGTACCTTTCCACTATGTTTCGCCGAGATCGCTGAATACTCCAAACCTGTAGGATCGTTCACGAAAGGAATGTTTCCTCCTACAGAAGATTTTCCACAACCGTCAGATCCGCAACCTGCGTTGGAACGCCAGTCCCCTCTTTCCATTGGGTGACCGATTCCGTCAAAACATCCGCTTCCTTGGCAATTCATCCAGCTAGGAGCGTCTCCACCTCTTCTCAATCGAACTAGATTGTTCCAAGTGTCTTGGTGATAATCATTGCCACCAGGATTTCTGAAATCTTCGAAATATAAACATCCGCCGGATCCACCGCTATCATGGAATGATCCATGCGCATTTTTTCCAACATATGCAACCGGGTGAGTTCCGTTAGCTACTTCAAAGCTACCAGGTTCTTTGGAATACCATCCAGAGTGTTGAGACCAAGCAACTCGTTTCATTTGTCCGTTTACTACTAGGACGCTCATTCCTTCCCAGTCAGCAGCGTGGCTTCCAAAGCTTAAGAAACAAGTACTTTGCCAAGCGTAGAAGAACCAGTATCTAATAAGAACTGCATTCGTTCCAACAAGGGAAGTTTCATAGAAAATAGGAACTTGGTTATTTGAAATCGTAGAATAATCTTTATTACAAAGATCTTGAGGAGCAACTCCTGCAGCTCTTTGAGTATAATAAGTTTGAGGATCGCTAGTGAAACATTTTCCAGAATCTCCGGAACCTGTAGTAGTCTCTTGATCGAATCTCAAACGAGGTGCGAATTGTTGTGCAAGAGCATCTTGATCAACGTTTGGTCCACCGTTATCAGCTTGGCAAAGATATAAGCTCATGTTATCGCAATAGCGACCATTACAGCTTGCACCAGCGATATACATAGATTCAGGAGCTACGAATTTTCCACCGTCTTCTTCAGAAATACCGGAAGTCCAATAACATCCTGTTCTTACACCATTATTGTTCAATTGAGAACATTTTAAGGAAACGTTATCACAATAACTTCCTGAACATTTAATACCAGTTACGAATGCATTATTATCGCAAACACGGTAGTTGGTACCTTCTTCAGAAAACCAATCTGTCCACCAGCTATTGGTTTGAGTGTATCCGGATTCGCTTGCGAGAAGGTTTACATCATCGCAATAACGACCGCTACATTTCAAACCGCGAGTTAAGAAAGTAGGTCCTGTTTCAATTGGGTTTGCACCATCAGTGGTCCAATTCAACCAATGTGGTGGAAAAATCTCGTTATGAAAATAAGTGCTGGCTGCAAATAACTTAGATCCATTTCCGCTTTTAGAAGGAAGAAGGCTAGATAGCACTCCTAACTCTGCTCCGTTCGACGAAGACTTATCGTTACAAGCCATGAATGACCCGCCGAGAAGTCCTATGATAACCAGAGTATATACACCCCGGATGATGATTCTCTTCATTATGATCCCTCTTTAGTTTTAATGTGGAGGTTTTATGTATTTAAACGACAAGGTAATATAAGCGTCTTAATTCTCACTTATTTTCGAAACGAGATAATATAATTTCTGAAATAAATAAAATTTTTATTTATAAGGTTCGTTCGAATTCAACGAGTAAAGTTTGTTCTATATTTTATGGAAAAGAAAGAAGAGATTACTAAAGGGATGATTAAGGCTTGCGGCCCTTCTTTTTTGGAGAAGCAGCTTTTAAATTTTTAGGATCCGTTTCTTTGCTCATCCGGATCAATTGAGGTCCCATAAATTTTAGGAATTCTTCTAAGAAGGTAACGAATCCTTTAGAACCTCTGTTCTCGCTTAAGAATATCAATATCCTACGAATTGCAGGATCTTCCGTTAGATCACCAAGTGCAGTTTCATGAATATTCTTCTTATCTTTGTCGAGAAATGCTTTTAGTTCCAAACGAAAGAATAAACAAAGATTGATAAAATCGTGAGTGAGTAGTCTGGATTCTCCCCTCTCTATTTTCCCTAAAAGATTAGGATTGAATGGAACTCCGTATTCTTTTTTAAGAGCATCTGCAAGTTCCTTTAAAGAGAGACCTTTCTCCATCCGGCAATATCGGAAGACATCACCTATTTTGACGTAAATTGATTCGATGGAGCCGTTTTCCATATTTTGAACGTCTTAAAAACGTTTAGAATAGAATATGATCTGCAAAGCGGCTCTGCTTCGAATCGAATTCTTTTCTCTGGATTGACTTAGCTCGATTTATACCGAATTTTTTATTCTAATAGTATTTTAGTTACTTTTTTAAATTTTTTATTCTCTATATTACTTTAAGATTTTTTCGACAAGTTGTTCGTTCCCTAAATCTTACGGATTATTTCTTTCCTGGGAAAAATTTCAGACTCCAGAATTTAAGATTCAAAATTTGGTTTGGAGCTTTGTTGTATAATTAGAATGGAAACAGATACAAAAGAACTAGACCGTATTATCTCTCATCCTTCCATCTGCGGGGGCAAACCAGTCATCCGGGGAACCTCTATCCGAGTTTTAGAAATACTAGATATGATTTTTTTAGGATTCGGATATCGTGAAATTCTAAACGAATACCCGAATATTAAGGTTTTGGATATTGAAGCATGTTTGGAATACGCTTCCAAAAGATTACATTCTCCGATTCTTGATAAAGCAAATCGAGAACTTCCTCGAGAATTTGCTTCAGAATTGAGAGATGCTAACCGTAGAGTTTCTTAAATAGAAAGGCGGGGGATTAGAGCCTTTCTCCTAAGATCGGTCCTCCGACTTTTTGCATCATTCTTTCTTTAGTTAAGATTAGATCTTCTCTATTGTCCGCAGCCATCTCTGCAGGGCCATCCAAATAGATTGCACCTTTAGGGCATGCTTCTTCGCACATTCCACAGAATATACAACGTAAAAGATCTATCTCGAACTTCTTAGCAAACTTATCTTCCGGATGAAGATGTTGAATTTCAGGAGTTACATGTCCTGCTTCAATCTTGATAGCGTCCGCAGGGCAGATCCACATACAACAGAAACAGCTGGTACATCTTTCTCTGCCAATCTCATCCCGTTTCATCGTATGCATTCCGCGGAAACGAGGAGAGAACTTTCGTTTCTTTTCAGGGAATTCTAGTGTGACTGCACCTTTTAGAAAAGCTGCTTTGATAAAATGTTTTAGAGTGATCCAAAGCCCGTTCGCGATCGAATAGGAATATAATCTTTGGTACCAAGCGGGCTTATGTTTTGCCGCTACATTAATTACATTAACGGTTCCCAACGGCTGCCTCTCTAGTGTTAGAACGTAATTCTAAGGTTTTCTTTTCTAATAAGGAGAAAATTTCCGCGGTGCTTGATAAACCTTTTGGTGCTTCCATAGATTTATTAAAGTTCTGGGTCCATCCCTTCTTATTAGTAAAACTTCCGCTTTGTTCTGAATATGCTTTAATCGGTACTGAATATTTCGCTTTAGTCACATCGTCCGTAAGATTTGTTTCTAAGACTACTATAGATTCGGAAGGAACTCCAGCCAAGATCTCAGAAACATTTTCTTTAATTACAAAGATCAGATCGAATTCACCTTTAGCAGCAGAAGAACGAATAGAATCAATTCCCTCAGCAGAAACAAAACCAGCATCTATTGCACCTTTAGTGTTCGGTCTTTTATCCGTAGTGTACTGGAAATCCACTTGTTCAGGTTCTTTGTATTGTTCAGAACTTACTCTTGCTTCTGTCACGAACGAAACTCCAAGCTTAGATAAAGTTTCTTTGATAAATTTCAAGTTCTGATCAGACTCGTGGGCTCCCCCGATCACCGCGATTTTTTTGGACTTCGAAATTTTTTCGGAGATCTCATCCAAAACAACAGAACTAGTACTTGTTTCTCCATTTTTGTAGAAGGAGAACAATCTATTTGTATTCAACCAATCCACATTGAATCTGCCTTTATCACAAAGGAAATACTGGTCCTTCTCCTCGTCTATACGAGGCATATAGCGGAACATTTTGTTATCTCTTACGTTTGTATAAGTTTTGCAACCTGTACTGCATCCAGGACAAACGGACTCTTCGGATTTATACCACCAAACCCTGGACTTGAATAATGTTTTATGATTTAATAATGCTCCGACTGGACAGATATCTGCAAGCGCACCCTGGTAGTTATGATTGATGGGTTCTTCTTTTGCGAGACCTATAATGGAATGATATCCTCTCTCGAAGAGTCCAAGGTTGGATTCTCCTACCATTTCTTCTTCAAAACGGACACAACGATAACATACGATACAACGATTATGGTTAATGATCAGGTTGGAACCGATCTCTTCTTGAGGAATATTCCTTTTTTCTAATGTGAATCTAGAATTTCCTTTTCCTTCTTTGAAAGAATTGTCTTGGAGTTGGCATTCGCCCGCTTTATCGCACACGGGACAATCTAATGGGTGGTTCGCAAGTAGGAACTCCATCGTTCCTTCTCTTGCTTCGATAACTCTATCACTCTTGGTGACGATAGAAAGTCCTTCGGTAACTTTAGTATTACAAGCTACTTGTAAACGGGGAATCCCTTCTATCTCGATGAGACACATGCGACACATGCCCACCACTGATAATTTAGGATGATAACAGAAAAACGGAATATCCACTCCGACATCTTTAGCTGCGGATATCAGATTTTTTTTCTCGTCGACCTCGTATTCGATCCCGTCTATCTTTATCTTGACCACTCGAACCTCCGTTTTTCTAAACAAACCAGGGCGCCAAATTTCATTTGAAACGTACTATTCTAAGTTGGCAACCCGTTTCTAGATCGTAAGGATATGAGAGCCTGTCTCAGATTCTTGAAGTCCGCACAGCAGACTAAGAGACAAATTCAGAGTTTTAAATCCTTGTAATAATCCGGAACTTTGGCCCATTTTTGGAACCAATGAGGATTCATCGCTCTTTGGTAGAGATATGCGTCTACTAGAACCAGGTTTATGGCTGCTTCTACGATCGGGACCGCTCTAGGTAGAACGCATGGATCATGCCTGCCTTTCGCTTCCAATGTAGTTTCTTTTCCATCAATATTTACAGTATTTTGTTTTTTGAAAATGGTAGAAGTAGGTTTAAACGCAGCTCGAACCACTAAAGTTTCCCCGTTGGAGATCCCACCTTGGAGTCCTCCGGAATTATTTGTGCGAGTGCGGACTCTTCCACTTCCTTCTTCTACATAAAACTCATCGTTATGAGTGCTTCCGGTTAGAAGAGTTCCAGAAAACCCGGAACCAACTTCGAAACCTTTGCAGGCCGGAATAGATAAAATAGCCTTTGCTATGTCCCCATCCAGTTTATCGTATACCGGATCTCCTAAACCAGGTGGAAGATTATAAGAAGCAGAACGGATAATTCCACCCACGCTGTCCCCAGCTTCTTTCATTTGAAGAATGAGAGAACGCATTTTGTCCGCAGCCTGAGTATCAGGACAACGGACCTCGTTTACATCTACTTCTTCTCTGGTCGCCGGATATTTGTTCTCTGCAATTTCAGAAGAGATGGTGCCGATTGTGTCCACCCAAGCCACTGTTTTAACTCCCAGATCATCTTCTAAGATCATTCTGGCAATCGCACCTGCGGCCACTCTTGCAATTGTTTCACGCACGGAGGATCTTCCTCCTCCGACATGAGCACGGAATCCGTACTTGGTTTGGTAAGTATAATCTGCGTGAGAAGGGCGGAAAGTTTCCCTTAAATTTTCGTAATCTTTGGAGATCGTGTTCTGATTATTTACGATCAATGCGATCGGACTTCCGATCGTTTTTCCTTCAAAAACCCCGGAGAGAACCCGAACAGTATCAGATTCGTCCCTTGGAGTGGTGAGTTTACTTTGTCCGGGTCTTCTTCTGTTTAAATCCTTTTGGATCTCATCCAGTCGGATTGGAATTCCTGCAGGAACTCCTTCAACAACAACTCCCACAGCCTCGCCATGAGATTCTCCGAACGTACTAACTTTGAATATTTTACCCCAACTGGAAGGCATACAGTACCAGAAAACAGGAGACCACCAACGGAAGAAAGTAGGATTCCAACGTGGAGAGGAAAAGAGAATCGTTTACGCGACAGATTTCGGAGCTGTTTTGCGATAACTTCTGTCAATCAGATCGAACAAAGGTGGATCCAATTCAGGATCGATCGAATAAATCACCCTTCTTGGGTCCACTGCGTTGGCTAGATTGAAGACCGCCTTTCTAATATCAGGACGGAAAGTTTTGCGATCGTAACCTACAATCTTAAGTTTTCCTTTATTCGAGAAAACAGGCCTGATTGTTCCAACTCTTTCTAGAAGAGGGCGAGTTTGATTTTTGTTAATCTCTCGAATAACACAAGTCTCAAAGTGGATCTTATGCTGGGAATCAGTAGATACTACGATCACATAGTCGCCAACATTCAGAACACTTTTGTTTTCACATAAACTCAGAGCCATAAAATCGAAAAATTCTTTAACCACTCTTTCATTATATGAGAAAAAGCTATTATTCAAGATCAACTTCATCGCAGTAATAGGAGAATATGCAGACCTCCAATGTTGTTCGCTGCTGAGTGATGCAAATTCTCCTGCGATAGAAATAATCGCAGGGTCATCTTCACTATAAGAATTATTTTGCAGAATATACAATTGTCTCTGCATATCTTCTACAAGTACACTTCTAGAAAGATCGTTCTTATACTTTTCGTAATATTCCCCCAGTCGTTTCTGTAGGAATGTTGTAGAAGGATAATTATTATTTAATCCTTCTCCTCTGTATGGTCTATGACTGTTTAATACTGCGGTTTTTACCGGACTTTGAATAGAAGCCATATTCCCTATCATCAAGTAGCTAATGATAGGGTGGTTTTTTACATATTCGAATTCTTCGGTGCTTAGGTTTCCATGTACTGGAAATTTCATCCTGACCTTGCCTATATCTACCATATAAGCCGCCATCATCAGATTCAATTGTTGTGCTTTAGAATTCTCGTTATCCTTAATGGAGATGGCTTTCAAACTACGAAGTTTCATTGCCATAGAAATAACTGTTCTTTTAGTCAGAACTTCGGAGTCAGTTTCAACTCCAGCGGATTTCATAACTTCTATTACGTTGACTAAACCTAACTCAACGTCTTGGCTATTCGCAAAATCATCTAAGATCCCATCAATAGCCTTCGCAACATTCTTCACATGATTTCCGTTTAAAGGATAATCTCTCAATTCTTTGAGAAGATCGGAAGCCTGTCTTGCCATCTGCAAGGTAAGATCAGGATTCACTAATTTGATAAAGGAAACTTTTTTACCGTTTACTGAGTCCGGTTGTTCTACTTGGATTCCTACTTTATGTCTTTCGGATAGAAGGTAGTAAATTCCCTGAAGTTCAAACTTTTGTAGTTTGTTAATATCCGCTTCGCTAGCGCTGTCTTTGCGATGAATTAAGATCTGTCCGTTCTTATTGTAAAAGTCGACCGGGATGGACTGACTTTCCTTAAACTGCCTAATTACCTCAGCATTAAACTCAAATCTTTCAAGCCTGAGAGGATCGATTGGGCCACTTTGAAATTGAGTCATAGGTAAAATCCATACGCATTACGGAGGGTTGAAAATATAAACCCGAAGTATATAACGTTTAAGTAAGATATATGTTTAGTAACAAAGAAATGATTTAACCTTGTGAGTAGGCAAGAATAAATTTCCGAAATTGTGTCAATCACTTAAGAAACAGGCGCTTTAGAGGCAGAATCTGAATCAGAAGAAGTCCTAGAGGGATAAGTTTCCCTTACTTTCCGATCCAACGAGTCAAAAAACTCAGGATCGATTTCAGGATCCACCAAATAGATGATCCTTCTAGGGTCAGCATTACGTTCCAAATTAAATATTGCTCTTCTTTTATCCACGGTCAAGCTCCCCATTTCGAAGCCTGAGATCCTGACCTTTCCGTTATTTGCAAACTTCGGTCGGATGGTTCCGATCCTTTCTAACATCGGCCGGATTGAATTTTTGTGAGAATCCTTAATAATGCAGATCTCGAAGAATACCTTACGATTTGAATCCTGAGAAGCTACAATAACGTAATCTCCGATTTTCACGAACGGCTGATTATCACATAAGGACAGGCCCACATGATCGAAAAAGTCCTTCAAAGTTTTTTCGTTATAAGCAAAGAAACTATTATTCAAGATTAGTTTCATTGCCTTAAGGCCATCCATCGGTTCTCTCCAAGGCTGAGGAGTGGTTAAGGAAGCGAACTCACCTGCGATCGAAAGAATTCCGATATCTTCGTAAGAGATAGCATTGGTAAGAATGGATTTTACTTGTCTTTGGATATCGGTAGCTAAAAGGTTTTTGCGAAAATCGTCTTTGTATTTTTCTCTATAACCCTGGAGCTTTTGAACTAAAGGTTTGGTTTGGGGATAATTATTATTCATCCCTTCTCCACGATGAGGTCTATGGTGGTTTAGAACTACCGATTTGACCGGATCCTCGATCTCAGGAAGATTAGCGATCATCAAATAACTGATGATTGGATGATTCTTGATATATTCCAACTCTTCCGGCTTTAGATTCGCATGAGTAGGGATCTTCATCTGAGTATAGCCGATGTCCGCGAGATATGAAGCCATCATCAGATTCATCTGCTCTGTCTTCTTCTGATCCATATCTACTTTGGTAAAAACCTTTGCGGCTCTTACCTTCAATGCCATTGCAATCACAGTTCTTTTAGTAAGAACTTCTGAATCCACGGGCATTCCTGCATTCTTCATAACTTCTATAATATTGACTAGGCCAGTCTCCATATTCGGAGAAGATTTAAAATCATCTAGGACGGCGTTAATAGACTTATTGATCTCTTTAACATGGTCTCCATTTAATGGAAACTTTTTGATATCGGATAATAGATCTGTTGCTCCTCTGGACATATCCAAAGTGAGTGTAGGATTAATTAGTTTATCGAAAGAAGGATCTAAGGAACTTTTTTTACCGGAACCTGGATGGATCTTAGCGATCTCAGCAGTTAAAAAATAAATCCCTTGTTTTTCGAATTTTTGAAGACGACTAATATCGTCTCCGGTGGCCATATCCTTTTTATGAATTAGGATCTGTCCGTGTTTATTATAAAAGTCGACAGGTATAATTCTATTCTCTCGAAAGTGTTGGATCACTTCTTCCGTAAAATCGAATTTTTGTAAATCTCTGGCTGCGTCCATCGTTAGGTGGAAGGAACTCCTGCATAATAATATCGGCAAATCGATCCAATGAATCGAATCATTCCGATACCATAATACGTCTCTTTATTGGTTTAATAATTTGGACGTTTCAAATACGCCCGATCAAACTTGATTTAGGCTACTTTGCAGAATATATCTACGGATCCTTTCTTCTGTGGTGCTACCTGCGAACCCAATTCCTGTACGAGAGTCGGTTAGTATGAATGTGTCCTGTGCTTTTAAGGACTTACCATCAGTTCTAACTTCACCGGAGAGAATATTGATCCCCAGATCCTTCAAAACTCCGGTCACAAAGTATAATAATCCTTTTCTATCCGGAGCTTCTAAATAGAACTTTGTAGCAGAATTGCCAGGTAGATCTTCAAACTCCAATTGAGAATCTTGTCCTAAATAAAATGTATTTCGAATATCTATTTCACTTGAGGTTTGGATCATCTCTTCCAGCGCATTATCATCGGAAAAGACGGAAGACATTAAGATACCTAGTTTAGATGCCTTAATTTTAGAATCTGTTTCAGGGGATCTTAGAATAAATTCATCGTAACTGATCATGGAGTCGCCGTCTTTGATCGTGCGAATGTCTCCCGAAAGGATCTCGAATCCCATAAAGAACATTGCCTTCACCATTTTATGAAGTGTTCCTGGGGCAGTCTCAGAAGTCTTGAGAGTAACTCTATAGACTCCGTATTCTTCTTTGTAGTTAAATTCTATCATAATTTCCGCTTTCCTACAAAGCCTGCATATTCTCTAAAAAATAACACTCAAAAACCCGAGTTTTTGAGGAATGTTTTCAAAGTCTAAATGAGTAGTAGCTCCTTTTTCAATATTCTGTCTCCTAAAATTTTTCATCAATGAGACAGAAGTTAGAAGAAAATCCGCTGCTACCGGATATACGCGGAAAGCCCTCCCGAATATACTGGGGAAATCGGAGAAATTTTTTTACTAACCGATACGCCCTTCTTCCCGCTGGGGATACATATATGACAAATAAACAGAAATTTACCGAAGGATTTAAATTCGGAAAACCACAAGCGACGTATTCTAACTCAAAAGCGGCCGGACCGAAGGTTCCTCAAGGAAGCCAGGCTGCGAGAGGTTCTTATTCTTCTTCTTTAGGACCAAGTTTTGGGGGAAATCAGTCTTCTTCCGAATCTCCTTTTCTTATTCTTCTTGGGTTAGGCAGATATTTTAAAAATTATAAAGTACGATTGGGAATCGTTTTAGGCCTTCTTTTTACTGAAATCATCGTTTATTCTGCGATTCCTTTCTCTTTTAAGTTTTTGATCGACGAAGCTTTAATAGGGAAGAACGAAACAGTTCTTTATATCACTGGAGCTCTTCTAGTCGGAGGCACGATCTTAATCACAGCTGCTGGAACAGTTAGGGATTATCTGTATAATTGGGTCTCCGCTCGTGCCATAAGAGACATGAGAGAAGAGTTATTCATTCACTTACAAAGAGTGAATCTGGACTTTTATGCAAATACTCGTTTGGGAGATGTTCTCTCAAGATTTTCCACCGACCTTTCTGCTTTAGAAAACGCAGTACTTGCATTGATTCCTTGGGGAATCTCTCCATTACTCGAAGCAATCTTTGGGACTGCATTACTATTCGCTTTGGATTGGAAATTAGGCGCAATTGCTACCTTGATCTGGCCAATCACTTTCTTAGGGCCGGTATTCTTCTCCACTAGATCTACTGCTGCAAGTTACGAAAGAAAGATAGAAGAAGCCAAGGTACTCACCGCTGTCGAGGAATCTATTTCTGCTCAGAATCTGATTCGAGTTTACGATTTAGATGGAGCTTTCTGGGATAAATTTAAAGGAAACTGCGAAAAACTATTTCATGTTTCCTTAAGATTAGGACTGACCAATTCTTATTTGGAACGTTCTGCTTCCGGTGGAATTCTACTTTTACAAGCAGTACTTTTGATTTCGGGTGCATGGTTTGCATTCCATGGAATGGTAAGCGTGGGAGCTTTGGCGGCTTTTCTTCCCCCATTCTTGAATTTGTCTTATTCTCTTCTTTATGTGTCCCAGTATTTCCCAACTATGAACCAAGCAAGCGGTTCCGCTAGAAGAATATTAGAGATCTTAAGGACTCCTACTTTCGAATCAGAAGGAGAACGTCCATTTGCACCTTCTGAATTACAAAATTCCATCAAACTAGAAGATTTACATTTCCGTTATAAAGGTAGAACTAAAAATCTTAGCGGCGTAAACCTAGAGATCAAAAAAGGAACATATACGGTTATCCTTGGTCAAAGTGGTTCCGGAAAAAGTACCATTCTAAAATTCATTTTAGGAATGATGGAGCCGAACCAAGGAAAAGTTTCTTTAGATGGAATCGCAATGGAGAAGATCCGTTTAGATGCTCTTCACTCCATGATTGGAATCGTATTCCAAGATACTTTCTTATTCCATACTAGCATTCTTGAAAATATTCGTATGGGACGTCCTGACGCAACTCCTGAAGAAGCGATCGAAGCAGCAAAACTTGCAGAGATCCACGAATTCATTTCCGCACTTCCAGATGGATACGAGACGATAGCTGGAGATAAAGGTTCTAAACTTTCAGGTGGAGAAAAACAAAGGATCGCTCTCGCAAGAGCCTTAGTACGTAATCCTCAAATTCTTCTCTTGGATGAAGCGACCTCTGCTTTGGACCCGATCACTGAAGCAAGGATCTTAAAAACTCTCCAAAAATTGAGAGAAGGAAGAACAATCGTTTCTGTGACCCATAGACTGACAGGTTTGCACGCTGCGGACCAAGTAGTGATCTTAAAAAATGGAAGTCTGGAACCTTATCCTTCTCCAGAAAATGATTCACTTTCCGCGGCCGCAATCGGATTATAGAAATATGCTGAAAGTACCGACTTACGTTTCCGAGTCTCCAATTGGAGGCCTTGGAGTTTTCGCGGGTAGAGATATAGAAGAAGGCGAACTCGTGTGGGAATTCCATCCTAAAACTGTTTGGACCCTAACAGAAGAAGAAGTCCAAGCTCTTCCTGAAAGACTCCAAAATCTGATCTATACATATTCATATTTGTTTGAAGGACAATGGTATTTCTGTGTGGATAATTCCCGCTTCATGAACCATAGCGATCAAGCAAACACTTTGGAAGATAAAAGTGGGGTTCAGGGAGAAAGTAATCCTTTAGGAAAAGACAGAGCTGTCCGTAAGATCCTAAAGGATGAAGAATTAACCTGTAACTATAAACAATTTGATCAAAACTGGAAGGAAAAACTTCCTTCTTAATAATCTATCTTAAGATCTTTGATCTTTTTATCTAGAGTGTTCCTGTTGATTCCTAAGAACTTGGCAACCCTGGTCTTGGTGTATTTGAATTTCTTCATTGCATACTTGATCAGTCTTGCTTCAACTTCTCCGACAACTACTTCCATAGCTCTTCCATCCAACGCATCTAAATGAGCAGGAGAGAACTTGGAACTTGCTACTTCGGAAGAAGCTTCCGGATCTACACCAACTTCCACATCTTCTCCCTCGTCGCCGTAAAGTATACGTCCGCTGATTTCTGAGAAGTCTTGGATATCCAACATTTCTAATTGAGAAAGAACCACTGCTCTTTCAATCACGTTCTCTAATTCACGAACGTTACCAGGCCAGCTATAGCTCATAAGAAGTTTGTGAGCTTCTCTAGTGATACCTTTGATCTTCTTAACATTTTCAGAAGTGTACTTGGTGATGAAATGATTGATCAGAAGAGGAATATCTTCCGGTCTTTCACGAAGAGGTGGGGTCAACATATTGACCACGTTCAAACGATAATATAAATCAGCTCTAAAGAGTTTTTGAGAGATGAGTTCTTCCAGATCTGCGTTAGTCGCAGCTATGATCCTAACGTCGATTTTCTTAGGTTTAACTGAACCTACTGCCTCTATTTCCTTTTCTTGAAGAACTCTCAAAAGTTTGGATTGAAGATTGAGATCCATCTCTCCGATCTCATCCAAGAAGATGGTACCTGTATCGGCCATCTCAAACTTTCCTTTTTTATCAGCGACGGCACCGGTGAATGATCCTTTTTTATGGCCGAATAATTCAGACTCCAAAAGATTTTCAGGAATAGCAGCACAGTTGATCTTGATAAAAGGTTTATCTCCTCTGGAAGAGTTATAATGGATCGCAGATGCGATCATCTCTTTTCCTGTTCCGGATTCTCCAGTGATCAATATAGAGGCGCGAGAATCGGAAACAAGTTGGATCATCTCGAAAAGTTTTTCCATAGACTTGGACTTTCCGATCAAAGAACCGAATTTATACTTATTCTTAAGTTCTCGTTTTAATAAGATGTTCTCTCTAGAGATTTCCCGCTTTTCTTCATCGATCAGTTTTTGGATACGGATCGCTTGGTAAATTACGGAGGCGACTACTTGAAGGAAGTCTAAATACGTTTTAAGGTCCACGTATTTTTTATGAACGAAGAATACGCTAACTACACCCAATACATCCGTATCAGATTTGATAGGTGCCGCAAGGAAACTAACGTTCTCAGGATTGTTTTTAAAATGGCTGGCATTTCCTAATCTATTCAGGAAATTTTCATCGCTTACGATTGATTCAACAATAACTGCTTCTCCGGATTCGTAAACTTTTCCGGTGACTCCTTCTCCAGGAAGGTAGACTCCTTTTTCCATTTCTTCTGCGGTGAGTCCTGATGCCGCACTGAGTTTTAGTATATTCTTCTCAGAATCAAATAGAACGATTGAACCTCTTTCAAGGTTGAGAGATTTATCCAATCGATCCATCACATCATCAAAAATTTCTTGGAGAACTAAGGTAGAAGTTACAGTTCTAGAAATATCTATGAGTACTTGTTGGATCTTATTCTTCTGTTCCAACTGTCTGAAAGTTTGAAGGTTTTTAAAGATCTGAGCCGCCATATTGGCGAGAGTGGAAACGAGCTCAAGATACTCTTCAGAGAAAGCTTGCTTTCTGCTAGAGTCGAGAGAAATAACTCCGATCACCTCATCTTCTACGATCATCGGAACTGCAAGCTCTGAAAGAATATCGTCCTTAATAGAAATATAATGTGGGTTTTGGGTAACATCGTTAACGATCATCCCTTCGCCGGAGGCCGCAACAATACCGGTAATACCTTCTCCAACCCTAAGCTTAACTTTTGTACGAACAGAAGGGTTCATTCCTCTGAAAGTAACGATATCTAAAACCTCATCTCCCCTGCTGATCAGCATGAGGGAACCAGACCCAACCTCACAAATTTGGATACATCTCTCCAAAATCAGATCCAGAAGACGATCTGGATCCAAAGTCGAATTCATAGCGGTTGCCACTTCTTGTATATGGCGGAGAGGGCTGGGTTTTATGTAACCGGACATCTGCTTAAAAAAGGTGCTGATTGATGATTTTGCGGTCAAGGAAAAAAACTTAAAATCCAAGCAACTCGCTTTGTTTCGAGGAAGGACTGCAAAATTTGCATCAGAATCGCTTCATGCTCACTATTTCAAATGACATAATATTACAAATGATCGATATACCTTCGAATTTTAGAATAAGATAAACTCCAAAATTTAGAACGAATTCTCGTTATTCGATGATTTTATTTAAAATGAGGTGAAAACGTCTTTCCTCTAGTAAACATTTTCTTTACTATTTTTCTCCGGATGTCCTGCGTATTTTGCGGAGAGTATTATCTTCCGGATGGGAAACTCAAAGATGGGAAATTTCTTTGTAATTCCTGTGGAAGAGAGTGGATCTTAGAAAAAAGAAAACGAAATAGGATCAAACCTCCAGAAGTTCACGCATTATCGAATGAGATCTTATTAGAATTTCTCTCCCTATTTAATACTAGTCCGAATTTGGATGACCTTCTCCAAAATTTTACAAACTTAGCATTCAGAAAATTGAATCTTCCCGGGATCTCCGTCATGGTGTATGAGCCGAGATTGGATCGTATCTTAGTAAAATCGTGCAAAAACAAAAAAGGTCCCGCTTTAGAGAAATTAGCATTTAGAATGGAGATCAAGAAGGGAGAACAGAACGGCCCTTTAGGACAAGCAATCGAAACTTGTAAATCGGTGTATTATCGATTTGATGAACAACCTCATAAACAGATCAGACAATATGGCCGAGTAAATAAGGTAGAATCAGAACTTTCAGTCCCTATCCATCTAAAAAAAGAAGTATTAGGATTAATTAATGTAGATTATGAAAAAGACGATCCCGTTCAAGCGGAAAAGGATCGTTACTTTTTAGAATTGATCGCTAGTCAATTTGCAACTACGCTAAAAAACAGAATTCTTTTCGAAGTTTCTCAAACTCAATCCAGAAATTTTAGAAACCTTCACTCTGCTGCTTTAAAACTCAGTAGTTTGGGATTCAAGTATAGGACTGAAATTTTCCGGGTCATTCTTCTTTCCTTAACTGAGTTTTCGGAAAGCAATCTATTCGTTTTAATAGAAAGAAAAATTGACGGAGAAGGAAATACAATTTCTACCGAAGGACATATACTTACGGGAAGTCCGAGAGCTCCCGAGATTAAACTGAATATTCAATTAAAGGGAGAATGGAGTATTCTCAAAAAGCCTACAGAATCTGGAATACTAATGGACTCTACAGATCTAAAAGAATGGAAAACTTTAGGTAGTAACGGAAAGAAAAAACACTTAGCTATCTTACCAGTACTACGCTCTGAAAATTCCGAGATCTGGATACTTCTCGCTAAGGAAGAAGAACTACACTGGAGCCCAGAAGAAATAGATGTATTAAACGCATTTGCAGTCCAAGCAGGGATCTCAGTCCAAAACTTTCATCTATTCCACCAAAGAGCCGAAAAAGAAAGATTAGATAAGGAAATTGAGATCGCGAGAGACTTACAAAGGTCATTACTTCCTAGAAAAATGCCGGATCATCCAAATTACGAATTCGGCGGAATAATGGTACCAGCAATAGGAGTTGGTGGAGATTATTACGATTTTATAACTCATCCCGCCAATAAAGAAACTTATGTATGTATAGGTGATGTAAGCGGTAAAGGAGTTCCGGCCGGTATAGTGATGGCGACCGTTAGAACAGTGATCCATTCTTTAGTCAGAAAAAATCCAAGTCCCTGGGAGATTTTACAAACGGTAAACACTTACCTATATCAGAACTATTTTAAGGATATTGTATCTCCGCGTTTCATGTCTTTAACCATTATTCATTGGGATCAAAATGAAAATCGTTTTGTTTTCAGTGGTGGAGGTCAGGGGAATATTCTGGTTTATCGTAAAAAGGAAAATCGTTTGGAAGAAATTCCTACAGGCGGAGTAGTTTTAGGGATAGATCCCGATATAGACCATTTTGAGAATAGTGGGGAATTTTACTTAGAACCCGGAGATTTTTTCCTGATGTTTACAGATGGAGTGTGGGAAGCCATGGACCCTTCTGAAGACTTTTTCGAAATGGATCGTCTACATAAATCTGTCTTTGAGGCAAGAAAAGAAAGTCTTCCTCTTCTTTTAGAAACTGTCCTAAAAAAGATAAAAAACTTTACCGGGGAAAGGGAACAGACAGATGATATTACTTTAATAGGCGTAAAACGTTTAAAATAAAAATGAACGAAACCTTAGAATCCATTTTTCAATCTGCTTGGTCTCAATTAGAAAATTACCAAGACTTTATGAAAAACAAACCTGCAGTTATAGCTTTTTCCGGTGGAAAAGATTCTTCCTTACTTCTTCAATTCTACCTTTGGCTTCATAATAAAAATCTAATTTCTCATTTTCCTATAATTTATCATTTGGATCATTCTATTCGTGATAATGCAGAACAAGAATCCGATATCTTAAAATATATCCGCTCTATAACCCCTAATTCGATCTTTAAAAAAAAAACGTTCCGAAGTTTTCAGCTAAGGCAAAATTAAGCTTAGAAGAAGCAGGAAGAGTCCTTCGATTTAGAGACCTAGAAAAAATTTCCGAAAAGATAAACGGTTATATTGCAACCGGACATCATGCGGAAGATTATTTAGAAACAGTACTTTTACAACTAATCAGAGGTGGTGGCTGGAATTCTCTAAGGACATTGGGACTTTTAGAGAATAATAGGCTCAGACCGTTATTATTATTCGGAGAACAGGATCGTAAGACTGCATTGGCAATGGCAGAGTGGCCCGTATTCGAAGATGAATCTAATCATTCTTCACGTTATCTCAGAAATAGGATCAGATCCGAACTTCTTCCCGTATTTTTAAAAGAAGGAGCTGATCCGGATAAAATTTTTCGTAATTTTCACGATTCAGATACGCCTAGAAGTGGAACAACAAACCGCAAAATAAACGAAGATGAGATTAGAACAGTATCCAGACGTATTTTGGAAGAAGAGCCCGCCTCCATTTGCAAACAAGTTTTGGATTTACATTTGAAAAGTTTAAGCCTTCATCCCCTGAATTCTCAATTTCTTGCGGACCTCCTTCATAACCTAGATAGAAAAGTTTCCTTTTCTCTCGAAAACAAAGAAGTTTGGTTTTGGAAAAGTGTTTCGTCAGATTTGTACATCTTACCCAAAACCGCTTCTTATTTGAAACCGTTCAGCTATAACTCTGACTCTTTCTTTTTGAAATGGAACGGTAAAACAAAGAAGATCCCGAAAAATTGCGAGCCGTCTAACGACGGAGAAGGAGAAAAAATCCTGCTTGGAGGAATCCATCGAGACGTTTCCGAAATCCTTAGAGAGAAAGAGATTCCGGTTCCGGTCAGAAAAATGCTACCCATTCTAAAACGGGAAGGGAAAACTGTATTGGTTTGTCTTCGTATGTGGGATGCCCGTTTGGATGATATTCGATCGGATGATTTCCAACAAGATTAGAGAGTCCAGAGGTTTATGGAAGAACTCCAAGAATTAAAGCCGGACCCATTCTTTAGAGAAGTTAGATTTCTATCTTCTTATGCAGATGCTTCTAAAGTTCCTTCCAAAGGTATTCCTCATATCGCATTTGCAGGTCGTTCCAACTCCGGAAAGTCCAGATTATTAAACGCAATCGTAGAAAGAAAATCTTTGGCAAAGGTTTCTGCAACCCCTGGTAAAACTAAACTTCTTAACTTTTTCTTAGTTTCAAAATCTTTATTCTTAGTTGATACTCCTGGTTTCGGTTATTCCGCAAATTCTCATAAAGATCATGAGCAGATGATGGATCTTTTGATGAACTATCTAAACTCGGCCAAAGATCTAAAATGTCTGTTCTTATTGTCAGATGCTCAAAGAGAATTGCCTGACGAAGAATTAGAATTAATTGGTACCTGTTTCGAAAAAGGAACTAAACCTGTTTTAATCCGTACTAAAGTAGATAAGCTCAATCAGTCTGAACTTTCCAAACTTAGAAAAAAAATGAAAAACATCCAAGGATTATATCCTATGTTAGAAATTGTTTTTGTTTCTCCTAAGTATGGAAAAGGTCTACCCGAGCTCAGAAAGATAATAGAGAATATGATGAAATCCTTGATAATTCCTCCTATGGAAGAAGACACGATCCCTCAAGAGATCAATGAACAAGGTTAAAATTAAGCGTGAGTTTCTAAAAGATTGCCGGCTGCGTTAATCGCATCACCGTAATATACTTGTCCAGCAAATTGGATCTGTTTTTGATTTAGTTCTTGGATTGTTTTTAAAGTCTCTTCCAAAAGAGCTTTCAGTTTTTCCTGGCTTAAAGCCATCTCCAACTTACGTTTTCTTTCGATAAGTTCCATGTGACGACGAGCTTCGTCTTCCGACTTTCTTTCCGGATCCTCATGAGAAGAAACCTGATTCTTATCCAATCGATTCAATTCCAGATCGATATCTCTTAGTTCAGACATAAGTTCCCATTCTTTATCAGATATGAGATCAGAATGAGAAGCCGCTTCGTTTTTCTTAGTAGAATCAGCCTGTTTGCTGGAATTTTCACCTTCTGCTTCATCTAAAGCTAAAAGATTGGATTTCTTTTCTTCGGTCTTTTTGATTGTTGTTGCTTTGGTTTCCCCAGCAACTGCCACTAATTTTCCGTCTCTAAGTTCATATTCGATCGATACGTCAATGGATCGAAGCTCAGCATTATCTCGTATTGCTTCATTGCGAAACTCTGCGACATGTGCAAGTTCATGAGAAATGACATGGAGTACAGAACTAACCTGAGGCGCACTTTCCAGTTGCCCATGGCCAATGTACTTAACCGAACTATCTTTCGGTCTTTCCATCATGGAAGAAGATTGTATAACTCCCAGGTTCATCCTATTATAAATGTCGGCCTGGCAAGCCTTGAGTTTAGAGTTTGGGAAAAAAATTCCCTTTACTTAATAGAAAAACGTTATCTGCAATTCGCTATCTTATTGAGTATCTCAAGTATACTTGAGTCACAAAGATCATGGAATACAATCGCATATCTTTGTCCCATATCGCTAACAGTTTTACGAATAACCTCTCCTGGTATCTCGCAGGTAAACATTGGTGACATAATTGTTATCTTTTTGCCAGGACTCCAATCCTCATTCGAAAGAATGGATGCTCCTATCATAGATATATCTACCAGAATACCTTCGCTCCAATTTCCTCCCTCGAAAAGTTTAACCCGATTGTCTTTACGGAATCTTGTATAAAATCTTTTATCCGTCAGCGAATCGGGCACTACCTTGCGAGAAGGATTCATCCCGATCTCTAGTTCTTGCATAGGCGGAAGAGGATACAGTACTAAGAAAAAATTTCAAAGAAGATTTCTTATAAGCATAAGATTCTTTTAAAAAAAAGACTATAAATTAAATATATCGGCTTCCCTAGCTAATACAATCTCTGCTAGGGTAGTAGATTGGTTTTCTTGATTGAACATTCGTATGATTTCTTCATCCGGATGATCTGGTTCATGATGAGTTAAAACCAGTTTATTTACACCCAGAACTTCTCCACAACGAACAGCCAATCTACCGGAGGTATGGCCCCAACCGATCTTACGATCCGCTTCTTCGGAGCTATATTGAGCATCTATGATCAGCATGTTAGGACTTCCGAATTTAGCGCGTAAATGTTCGAATTCGGAAAGATCCTCTTCTCTAACTTCTACATCTGTGCAGAACAAGAAACTTTTTCCATTCTCTTCTATATGATACCCTGTACAATTACCAGGATGCTTCAAAAGGAAAGGAGTTACTTTAAAATCACCTATCTCAACTGTCTGTTGTCTTTGAAGAAGAGTGAATGTTTTTTTAGACATCATCTCATCCAATGTGATCGGGAAGTTTTCAGGATTTTGTTGGCGATCGAATCTTTCTTTCAGATTGGAAATGGTGGAATAAAAATCTACTTGAACGCTTGGAATGTATCCAGGTTTAAAAAAAGGCCAACCTTGTATATGATCCCAATGAGTATGTGTCACTAAAATTTTGATAGTGCCGCCTTGAGCTATACCTTCTTTCAGAAGATCATTGCCCAGTTCTCTCATTCCGGAACCACAATCTATAATTAATTTCTGGCCTTTTGTTGATTCGACATATACACAAGTGGTGTTTCCACCCACAGGACGTAACAATTCCGGGCTCAATGATTGTAAGAATGTAGGAACGGAAAAGGTTCCGTTCTTATATTTAAATTCCCTATGAGCGGACTCTAGGATCTTTTCTAATTTTTCTCTATATTCTGAACCGGAAAGCGGAGTAGGAAGTGATCCTCTTACTCCGTATAATTTTATTTTCACTGTATTAAATTAGACAACTAAGAGATTTGGTATTTGCAGGTATTCAGCGATGACATCGAATTTTCGTGAAAAACAATGGAAGATCGCTACTAGAATCCCCTTTACCTCTGATTATTTCTTAAAATTAAACCCCGGAAGTAAATTAAAAAAAAACGATTTGTTTTCCGAAGAATTCGGGACATATTATCTAGAGTTAGGTTCTGGCTGGGGAGAAGTCGCTGTGTCCTTGGCCAAAGACAATCCAAAGACCGGTTTTATCCTTATGGAGAAGAAGGCGGATCGTTTACGCAAAACAATCCGCGATCTGAAAGAGCAAGATATCCAGAACGTTAAACTTCTTTCAGTGAACTTTAATTGGTTTTTAGAAGAAATTTTCGAATCAGGTATTTTCGATGAGATACTTCTGAACTTTCCCGATCCTTGGCCTAAACGTAGACACCATAAACACAGAACTTTAAATCCTAGATTTCTAGATACGATTCATATTCTTCTGAAAAACAACGGCGTATTCCATTTTGCGACCGATTACGGCCCTTATGCGCGTAAAGGAATTCGTCTTTTTCGGGACGATCTTAGATATAAACCTATCAATTCTGAGTTTTCTCTCCAAAGAGCAAATTTCCCAATCTCCCATTTCGAGCAGGAAAAACGGGAGATTGGCTCCCGTATTTACTATTTGGATCGGATCAAAATCTAAAACAATTTTTAGTGATACAATAAGGAGTAAACATTGTCTGAATCTTGGACTAATTTGTAAGTCCAGACAGCTTCTCCCTTTTCATCATATCTGACGGCAGTATTATCTTTATATAATACTATTACATCTTTCTTTTTGCCAGGTAACAGACCTTCTACTTCTTTACTGGAAATTTTGATTTCCTTCAGACTGGAGGAATCTGCGTCTACACGATAAATTTTATCGTTACCTGCAAACCAGAGAGAGTTTCCTCTTACACTAAAAAGATTAGCAGACTTGTCTAAAATTTCAGTTTTAGTTGCTTTCCCTTTTCCCGAAACATATACGATCTCTTTATCGGTTCGGAAAAATGTTCCATCCTCGGTAGCCCCAAGCAATCTTGGATTCGTAGTTCCGGTCCATGCAGAGTCCACATCTTTGCTCAGTTTTGCATCTGCATATAAAATCTTATCTTCTTTAGAAGAAGATTGGACTAAGAACACTTGTCCTTTTTTAGATGCTGACCAAGTTTTAGAGTCCAGTGGGATGGATTTATTTTCTTCAAAAGTATCCGAGTAGCTGGTTAAGGTTCTTTTTCCGGAGTTTTCAGTTTCTACTAAAATTCTATCTCCTGAGACCAATGCCTTCTTGAACATTCCCGGTAGGTTGATTGTTTGAAAAATAGAACCAGAGTTTTGATCTCTGACTTCTAAACTTCTATCTGTGAATGCGTACACTCTACGATCTGCCAGAACATTACGGAAAGATTTAGTACTTGTTATTCTCCAAAGACGGATTGCTCTATTTTTATCTAACGCTTCAATAGAAGTCCCGTAATTCATCAATAACAGATCGTTGATGATGACTGGAACTCCGATCAAAGATCCACGATTCGGGAATGGCTGTAAGATTACAGGAGTATCTGAATCAGAAAGAACCAATCTTTCTGCCTGGCCGGAATAAGGAGAATTCGGATATTTTTCTGCGAGTTCCCTTCCTAATTCTATAGCTAATTTTTTATATTCTGCATTTGCAGGATTTTTAATTTTTAATTCAGAAAGAATTCTGATACGTGCATGTAAAAACTTTTCATCTCTTTCAAGCTCGAGAGCTTTTACGATCTCAGCATCTGCAGCTTCCAAATCTCCTTTCTTAAAATAAATATAGGAAAGTTGGAAATGTGCATCCGGGAAGTCTGGATTCTTCTTTATGATTTCTTTAAATATTTCAACTGATTGCTCTAGAAGATTATCATTAAAAAGAACGATACCAATATTATAAGGAGCTAATTCATTTTCAGAATCCGCTTTCATAGCACTTTCGAATTCTTCTTTGGCTTCTTTACTCTTATTCTGATTATAATAAGCGATCCCTTTACCAATTCTAGAAGCGGTGAATTCAGGATTTAACAGCCAAGAGCGATTAAACGATTCGATCGCAGTATCATAATTTTTCTTTTGAAGAGCAATGATCCCAAGCTGATAATGGCTATAGTAAGAATCCTGTTTTTTCTCTAAAACCTTTTGGAATCCTTTCTCTGCATTATCCACTTCTCCCTTTCTAAGTAAGAAGGCATAGATTGCTTCTTGAGCAGCCAGATTTTTAGATCCATCGGGAGAATTTTCTAAAAGAGAAATCCCTTTTTCTTCCATTCCCATCGCAAGATAACATTCAGCGACCTTAATATACAGGGTCAGCTTTTTAGTCTTATCATACGCAGATTGGTAAAGAGGAACCGCTTTTTCGTAAGATTTATTATCGAATAGACGATTTGCCTTTTGGATTGTAGGAACTACTTCAGAGAACTTTCTGTTCTGATCGATAGTTTGTTTCGCTTCTGCGATTTCGGGAAGATCTTTAGTTAGTTTTTCAGCCTTTGCCAACCAAGAACTTGCAGAATCATAATTTGCTTTTTCGTTCTCTTCTAACGCGATCTTATAATAAAGAAATGCCAAACGGAATTGGATAGATTCATTATCCGGATACTTCTTCATTAAATTTTTATAAGTATTTTCAGCCTTATCGAATTCCTTTTTGTCTTCGTAAGTTCTAGCGAGCACTATTCCGGAAAGTGGATCATTTCCAGTAATTGCTTCCAATTCTTTAGTGTACTGAACCACTTTAGATTGGTTTTTTTGAGCAGAATAAAGACGGATTAAACCTTGGAGGGCAGGAAGGTTTCCTTTCTGTAGACTCAGAGCTTTTAGGTAATTCTGCTCCGAAAGTTTTACATCTCCACTGATCTGATATAAACGACCATAAGCAGTATAAACTCCAGGATCATCCTGGTCCTTCGCTTTCGCACGATCAAAGTAGGTCTTTGCGGATTTAGTATCTCCTTTACGAAGACGTAGATCTCCTTCATGGATCAACTCTGAAGATTCTAAGAAGGCGGCAACCTTTTTGGTTTCTTCATCCGATTTTAAAGTTTCCAATTCGTTCTTAGCGGTTTTGTATCTATGCTCAGAAGCCAGAAGATAGACAAGGTTCAAAACAGGTTCCTTATAATTCGGATCCAGCTCGCGAGCCTTGCTAAAAGAAACCATCGCCTTTGCATTTTCGCCCAAAGACTTTTGGTTCAAGCCGATTTGGTTATAGATAGTTGCGTTTTTAGGGAAGAATGGAATGGCCTTTTCTAAAACGGAAATTGCTTTCGGATTATTCCCTGACTTGCTATAAGCGGATGCGAGACCAGAATATCCTTCTAAGTAATCTGCCTTTAATCTTAGCGAAGTTTCGAATGCTTTAATCGCACCGTCTGTATCATTAGAAAGTATCTTTGCATTTCCTAAAAATACAAATGGGGAAGGGTTCTTAGGATCTAATTGGGTAGCAGAAGTAAAATATTGGACCGCTTCTCTGTAACTTTTTGCTTTGAGGGCGGCATTCCCTTTTTCTAATAGACCAGCCACTTTAGTAGCGGAAGCAGATTGTTTAGCAGATGCCAGATCCGGATCCGCATTTCTAGCCTTCTCAAAATAAGACTCTGCTGCTTCGTAATCTTTTACTTGAACTGCAGTGTCTCCCAACTGCATGTACAATTGAGCTTTAAATTTAAACTTATCTTCCGGAATTGACTTGAGAGCGGAGTACGCCTCGTCATATCTTCCGATCGTTTTTAATAATACTGCTTTTTTGAATGTATAAGAGCTTCCATCTACCTTAGGAAGTTTTTCTAATTTGGAATAAATTTCTAAAGCATCCTTATTTGCCCCTTGAGAAGTGTATAAGATCCCAAGAGTCAAAAGAATTTGCTCATTCTCCGGATCTAACTCCGTTCCTTTTTTCAAAGAGTTCAAAGAATCTTCCGTTTTACCTAAACGATATTCGGAAGAACCGATGAGATAATAACCTTCGGCAGTAGGGTATGCTTTTACGGCCTCTCTACCTTTAGAAAGAGAGACTTCGAATTTCCCTTTTTGAAAAGCGGAGTTTCCTTCGTTGATCAGTCTTGATGCTTGTTTTAATTTTTGAGCGGCAATGATGTCTTTTTCTAAGATAGCATCTTGAGAGTTTGATTTTCTGAAATCTTTAGAAATACATTGAACCGCAAAAACGGAAACAATAGAAAATATTATAAAACGAGAAAGTAAACGATTCATCACTTATATCCCTTATAGAGAATCTTCAGATCTTTGATGGGAGTTTTTTCCCTAAACTCTTCTCCTCTGGTCAAAACGGAAACAGTCCAGAGTCCTCCTGCAGGCAAGTCTCCCTGCCAAACCACGTCTCTTCCTAAGTATAGAGACAATTTTTTGTTTTTTAAATCCGTTTTGAATAGGAATGGACGGCCTATATCCTTATCCACATCCAAATATTTATAAGTGCTAAGCGTCTTTCCATCGGAAGGAAATTGGAAGATAGAGACCTTCTCCTTTCCTGCAATAACTCCCAAAGAAAGGCCATTCAAATGGAATGTAACCGCAACCGAACCATCTCCATGATCCACAGGAAGTAAGAAATAACCTTCGATCTCTACCTCTTCCGGAATGAATGGAAGAGAATACACTCCGTTCCAACCGTTGGATAAGTTTTTCTTTTTCGCAAATTCCAAACCGGTCGGCCCGAAAGGAGAAAATCCAAATTCTCCGGATGGTTTCCAGAACTCTAACTCTGACAATAATCCATATCCGAAATAAGGAAGTGCCAATTCTACCAAACGATCGGGTTTTACATCCAAGATTCCTTCGTAATATACATAAGCACCGTCAGCGCTTTCTTTTAGAAGTTCCAACTGATAAGCACCTGGAGTTAAATTACTACGAAAGAAAGGAGTCTCTCCCTGCTTATAACCGTCCAAAGAAACCGAAAGTCCATTAGGCACAGTGATTACTTTAGCAGATCCTAATGTACGATCTTCTTCCCATTCTTGGAAGAGGAAACTTTTTTTGCCTGCTCTTACTTGGATGGTCTTAGTGATCGGTTTTTTTCCTTTTAAGATTACTTGAATATCTTGGATTCCTTCTTGGATTGGGACCTCAGTCAGTGGAGTATTTCCTAATGACTTTCCTTTCCAAAGAATCTCGGTATCCCCGGAAGAAGCTCTTACTGTTAAGGTGCCTTTGATGGAAGAACTTACGATTTCTTTAATTCTAGTTAAATCGGGCTTTCTATCCCAAACCGGAACCGTGGTTTGTTTAGATTCGAGTGAAATTACTCTATCAGAAGATTTCCAGAAGATTGCTTGGTTCCAAGCTCCTACTTCTTCACTTGAAACCGGGCGTTTGAAAGAAAGTCCAAAGTCTCCATAAGATGTTGCATCCACTGAATCTTTTAATTCGAATTTAAAAGTCCAACCTGCATCAGATTCAGTTACCGAACCCAAAACCAAAACATCCACATCCTTGGATTTTAATTCCTGGGTTAATCCGGCCTTATTCTTCCAAACATCCGGAGAAATTTTTGCATTCGAATACTTTACATCTTTCCAGATTAAACTGATCTCTTGCTCGAAGTAAGAGGCCAATTTTTTATCCACCGATTTAGGATATTCTATAGGAGAGAATGCTAAGATTGGGACCTCATGTCCCGCTTTACGAACCCGAAAGTCGGTTTCGGATTCTCTAAAAATGAATACACTCTCGGAATCGCCTATCGGCTTGTAATACGGTTCTTGTATCAGTTTAGAAGGTTCATTTAACTTCTGTACCGAGGAGCAAGTAAGCCCAAAACTCGTAATAAGAGAGAATATAATAAGATTACGAAATGAATTGTTCCCCATCCCGTAAAAAAATTTCCCAGGGACTGATTTAGCAAATCTTTTCCTAGTTCTGGAAAAAATGAGGGCTTTTTTGCAAAGAATTATCCGACCTCGGTTGGTCTTTCTGGAGTATTAGAAAATTACGAATCGTTTACGCAAGAATGCGTATAAGAAGAGAAACCCCGCTGTAAAGCGGGGTCCTATAGAATTAGAAAAGCGGAAAAGAAGAAAGAAACTAGATTAGAAAGTTTCTTTCGGATTAAGTTTCAACTTTTCTTTTTGAACGTCTTGTTGAACGTACTTAGTTTCGTTCACTTGCTGAGCAGTTCTTGCTACTTCGTCTGCATTCGCTCTAGTAGCCTCACGTTTCTGCAATTGGGTACGAACTTCTTCCACTGTGGAAGCCTGGCTCAAAATGCGAAGTTCTTCGCTGGATGCTTTTAGCTCATCCACCAGGTTATTATATTCTAAAACGTCGTTTTTCTTAAGAACGATCAATCCTTTCAGTTCCTTTACTGACTCAGGTCTTAGAGAAAGGATAAGTTTTTCAGTCAATTTCTGGTTTTTCTTCAGAGTAATCTCTCTGTTTCTTTCCAAGATGACTTCAGACTCTTCTCCAACTTTAGATACAGCAACAGAACCTTCTAATACTGCGAATTTAACATCACAATGGTCTTCTGCGCAGTTTACTTTTTTGCCTGTTGGGTTTTCAACAGAAGTTAAGAAGGTAGTTCCACGAACTCCCGCAAGAGCAGTAGGAGTTACAACATTGAAATCAGAGTTTTTGTTCTCTTTACGAACCAGAGTTACGATCCTTCCGTAGTTCAGATTGACCTTAACGTTAGTTCCTTCGTCTCCGACTAGTGTAGCAACGGATACTTCACTTTCTTTGGAAACTTTGATGATACCACTTTCGGCAACCATGATCTCCACGGATCCATTTTTACCGGTAAGGATAGTGTCTGCAGCAGTTACTGTCTGACCGAATTCGGCTTTTTTCTCACCTTCGGCGGACTGGACTTTTACGTCTCCGTTCAACCAAACAATCTTAGCACTTGAAGATGCTGCTTCTGATTTTATTTGGCCACTGCTTGTTTTAGGACTACAGGCGATCAGATAGCTGATTGCCAATAGAGTCATTAGAATTAGGGTGTTTTTACTTTTTAACATATATTCTCCCCCGCTTTTTAAGCTTAAGAATCCTCTAGATATAACAAACTAACAAGGACTTTTTACCAATACTTATGTTTAAACCATTTTACAAAAAGCAAAAGATTTGGTTTGGAAAAAAATTTCCTAAAAATGCCCCTTTGGCAGATTCTACTAGAAAGTATAAAAACTAACCCTTAAGGGTTAGCAATATGAGAACTGATTCTATTTTTTCTCAGCCTTTTTAGGCTCTACTTCAGGTAAAGAATCCAGTTCTTCTTCCAATTTGCACTTCGGATAATGATCAGCGCTTAGACTTGAGCCTACCCAACCGAATGCTTCTTGAGATGAGATAACATGAATATCCCAACCTTGCACTATATTCGGACAATCCCAGACCTTATTCTTACATAATACCTGGCTCGCCTTTGGTTTTGGATAAGCCCAAGCAGCAGGAGGATGAAGACATTGCATCTCCACCTCTGCCAACTTACGCATACGCTTTACATTTTCTTCAAATTGTTTGAATAAGTTCACCAAAGGGTTAGCAAGCACTTCGTTAAAGTAACCTCTGGAAGTGTTATACGCTAGGAAGTATACCAATTCTTCCATTACATATTCTTTATCATGGGAGAAGGAGCTAACTGTATGAATATATCTAGCGATCTTTAAGGAATCAGTGAGAAGTTCTCGTAACAAATCTTCCGATTTATCGGGAAGCCCAGCGTCTTCTTCGTCGTCGGGAGTAGAATCACTTTCTCCATCATCCACCATCATCTCTGCAAAGAACGTTTCGTCTGGATTTTCTCTTTCAGTTTTTTTAGAACCTGAGGCTACAACTTCTACATTGTCTTGAAGCCCAAGCGGAACGTGGTTAGAAGCAGCGGAACATACAAATTCGGGAAGATCCAACTTCTGCATGAAATTAGCGCACTGTTTTGCAATCCTTGTTTTTTCAGTATCATCCGGGAATGGTTTATTCCATTGGTCTCCGGTAACCCGAGCGATATCCATAAAGATCCCGCCAAGAAAAGAATATCTACGTAACATTTTATATTTGAGCGCATCAGGGATCAGAACGATTCCCAAAGCCAATAATCCTAATTCGCAGATATGTTTGAAAAAATGAGGATTTGTTTCGTAAACTTTAAAGAGCGCGAGTAAATGTTTCTTATTATTGATCCCGTTACGAATAATTCCCTTAAAATTGAATTTATTCTCTTCGTACATGAACTTTAAGAATTTCTTATCCGTATTCTTAAGTTGTAAAACGATCTTCTCGGCCATCTTGTCCTGGATCTGACCGATTAATTCTTTGGTTAATTTTATCTTAAATTCCGGATTATACTGACCCTTAATTTCCTTTAATCGGGTAAGAGCAGATTCTTTTACCTGAACCTCCTCCTTTACTAGAATATTACCGCTATTGTCCTCGATCGCATTTAGGAAACGTAACATATTCCCGGCGTTATAATCGCGTACGAAGTTTAAAACCTCGTCGATCGAGTTGTATTCTACCGATTTAGGATTTACTTTCATTCTTTAAGTGATCTCTACGTGTGATTCTAAACGGGTTTTCCAGGCTTGCAAGCATAGATTCCAAGCTCTTTCTTCTTTCCGTACTTATATCGGTCGCTTCTCCCATAGAAAATAACATTTTGCATCCGGGACCCGCGTCACAACAGTCGGAAATATCACATTCTTCTTTATACTTTCTCAATTCCGGGTAACTTTCCAAGATCTCACCTTTGGTTAAGTGTAAGATCCCCCATTCTTTGATACCTGGAGAATCGATTAATACGATATCATCATCCAATACTAGAAAGTTTGAGTTTGTAGTCGTATGTTTACCCTTCTTAGTGGAAAGACTGACCTGAGAAGTTTTTTGCAATTCCCTATCCGATAAGACGTTTACTAAGCTAGATTTTCCTACTCCCGAATTCCCAACTAAGTAGGTAGTTTTTGAAGAAAACTTTGCGCATAGTTCTTCTAGACCTTGGCCGGTCTGGCAAGAAACAATAATTATATCATAGCCTAAATCTTTATATACGGAAGAACGTTTAATCGCAGTTTCTTGGTCCACTAAATCCGATTTTGTGAATATGATCAGGGGAGGGACCTGGGAAAGATACGCGGCCGCCAAACAACGATCCAAAAATCCATCTTTCGTTTCAGGATCTTTCAAAGAGGCAAGTACTGCAATTTGATCTACATTAGCACAAAGTACCTGTGCATCTCCCTCTTTACTTTTACGTAAAAGTTCATTTTTGCGGGATAATCTTTCTTCGATTGCCCATTCTCCGCCGGATTCCATGGCACAGACCCTGTCGCCTACAACAAAGGGGTGTCTTTCTTTTGCGGAAATATTTCTGAGCCTTCCTCTAAGTACGGCTCTTACTCTTCCTCTTTCTGGAGAATATAAATCATAGAAGGCTCCGAAGACCCTTGCTATCGTAAAAAACTCCTTTACTGGAATCGTGGAACTAGACATTCTTAAGCCTAATTTTACAGGCACGCGATGAAAATCATACGCAAATTCGGGCCAATATTCGGTCTTGTTTTAGCCGCATTCCTTCTGCAATCGGCGCTTATATTCGGTTTGGATTTTAGATCCTTGGATCCGGATCGTACAATTGTGCTCTTGATCAGTTTGCCTTTTACTACATTGGCTGCTGTTTTTGTTTGGATATGGTTCAATGAATTCGGACCTGCATGGAATTTATCATCCGCACTTTCTAAACTGACGGACCAAGAATATGTAAAATACCTTTCTTCGTTAGATAAATTCAAAAGTGACCTAATTGCAACCAACATCACGGAAAGTGTATGCGATAAAATCCTAAAATTTCTCCCAAGTATCATAAATGCGAGTAGGGCCAAAATTTACTTATGGAGAGAGGATCTTGGAAAATTCTCCCCGTATCCTACGGAAACAGGAGAAGATCATTTTTATATCTTCGATCCTTTTCTTTTATGGATCACTGAACACGATAAAATTTTTTATTCAGAAGAATTTGTAGAAAACGCAAAATTACATCAGATTAGAGAACATGCACTTTCATTCGCGGCAAAAACGAAAGCGGATCTACTCGTTCCTTTCATCTTAAACAAAAGTCTGTTAGGGATGTTGGTTTTAGGGCCTAAAAACGACGGAAGAAGGTACACTGCTTCCGAACTGGAAAGACTAAACGAGATGCGTTCCGTTTCCGTAATGTCACTTTCTAATTCTATTTTTTACGAAAGGCTAATAGAGTTAACTGAAACACTAGAAGAAAAAGTACGACATAGGACCCAAGAACTGGAGAGTGCCCAATCCCAATTGATCATGTCAGAAAAGATGGCTTCTTTAGGAACCATGGTTGCCGGAATCGCACACGAGATCAATACTCCTGCAGGAGTTATCAACGGTTCCGCAGACAATCTAGAATCGAATATGAATTATATCGTAAAGAATGTATTCGAAATCGTACGATTCGCAAGGAACAAAAAATTAAGAAAATCATTCGAAGTTGCACTTCTTCATATCCTAAGAGACCGAAGAAAAAGTCAGGCCATGGAGTCCAAGGACAAGTTCCGGATCAAAAGAGAAATGAAAGAAGAAATGGTCGAAATGGGGATAGACGTTTCTTTAGCGGGAGAAGTGGCCTCTTTCATTATTGAAAACGATGTCATGGAAGTGAAAAAGTATATTCTGGAAATTTTGGCGCAAGGCGCAAAGCCGGGATATGAGATGCTCAAACACGCATCTAATACGAACAGAAACATTAAAAATATCAAATATTCTATCAAAAATATTGTTCGGATCGTAAAAGCTTTAAAATATTATTCTCATTTGGACCAAAGTAAATCTTTCACCAGTGCCGACTTGATAGAAGGTATCGAAAATACTTTAGTGATCATGAACAACCAACTGAAATATGGAGTCGAGGTTAAGACGAACTTTTCCACTATTCCTAAGGTTGTATGTAATCCGGACGAGTTAAACCAAGTTTGGACGAACTTGATCCAAAATGCGAACCAAGCAATCCGAGGACAGGGCACGATTGAATTATCAGTTTATTCTGTCGGAGATACTGTTACAATAGAAGTACAAGACGACGGCCCGGGAATTAATCCTTCTATCAAAGACAGGATTTGGGACCCGTTTTTCACTACAAAAGATCAGGGAGAAGGTTCCGGACTCGGCCTTGGTATTGTAAAAGGTATCGTAGAAAAACATAAGGGCAAGATTACAGTGGAATCTATGCCCGGAAAAACTGTATTCAAGGTAGAATTGCCTCTTAGGCCACCTCAGCCGAATGCAGAAACAAGTTTAGAAAAACCTGCTGTATGATCGCAAAACCTAAAAAGAAAAAGATAGAACTAAAGCCGGAAAACTTTTACGACCTTGTTTATAAAATCGTAAAGAAAGTCCCAAAAGGAAGAGTGACTAGTTACGGCAGGATTGCTGTCTTAATCGGAAAACCTAGAGCAGCTAGAGCCGTAGGTTACGCTTTAAACGCCTTAAAAAAAGGCCAAGAGCAGAGGATACCTTGGCAAAGAGTCATTAATAGTATGGGAAAAATTTCTCATAGAGGTGATACTCCTAGAGCGATCATACAAAAAAAACTTTTAGAATCAGAAGGTATCAAATTTTCTAGAGAAGAGGTCGTGGATTGGAAACGATTCGGCTGGCCTAATTAATTATCTATAAGGTTCCGAATGCAAAAGCCGGTAGTATTAACAATCGCAGGTTCAGATTCCGGAGGTGGGGCAGGAATCCAAGCGGACCTAAAAACTTTCAACTCCACCGGATCTTTCGGTACATCTGTCATTACTTGTTTGACTGCTCAAAATCCGGACGGTGTCACAGGAATTTTAGAAGTAGATCCGGACTTTTTAGAAAAACAACTTATAGCTGTACTTTCCTATTTTCCTGTAAAAGCAATCAAGACAGGGATGTTATTCTCTGAAAGTCTGATCCTAAGAATTTCCAAAATTTTAAAAGAATATAAAGCTAAAGGACAAAACTTCGAATTAGTTTTAGATCCAGTAATGGTAGCTACGAGCGGCGCAAAACTTTTACAAGACGAAGCAATACAATCCTTAATCTCTGAATTAATACCCATGGCCGCCATAGTTACACCGAATTTGGATGAGGCAAAAATTTTAGGTTCAGGCGAAATTTCCAAAATCGAATCCATGGAATCGGAAGCAGTTTCTCTTTCTAAAAAACTAGGAGTTCCTATTTTATTAAAAGGCGGCCATATCAAAAATTCCAAAGAAGCATTGGACGTATTAGGACTTCCGAATGGAGAAACTTTTAAATACGCAAAACCTTTTGTGGAGGACTTCAATCCACATGGAACAGGATGTACTTATTCTTCTGCGATAGCTTCTTATCTAGCTCAAGGATTTCCGCTTTCTGACTCTATAGCCAAGGCTAGGGAATTCTTACACTCTGCTATCTTACAGTCTTTCCCGGCAGGAAAGACAAAAACATTAAATCATAATCCGGATTAATTTAGTTTTTAGCAGCTAGTCCTAATTCTTCTTTAGAAGCTTTTTCCAAAATTTCCAAAGGAAGAGAACCTTTTCCTAAAACGAAGCCGTGATATTCTTTGATATCGAAAGCTTCTCCTTTGACCGACTTCCAATCCTCTCTCATTTTTAAAAAGGAGATCATTCCGATCTTGTAAGAGCATGCCTGTCCAGGATATACAATATATCTTTCAATCTCTGCAGAGACTTCCTTAGGAGCCATGCCAGTATTATCTGACATATAACGAATTGCGTCTTCTCTACTCCAACGTTTATAATGGATCCCTGTATCCACAACCAAGCGAACTGCTCTAAACAATTCTGCTTGAAGCCTTCCTAAATCCACATAAGGGTCGGAGTAAAAATTATAATCTTTTGCAAGTCTTTCCGCGTACAAAGCCCAACCTTCTACGAATGCAGTAAAATGTGTGGTTCTTAATTTTCTTGGGGCAGAAGTTAATTCTTGAGACCAAGCAATTTGTAAATGATGTCCTGGAATTGTTTCATGATACGTTAATGTATTCATCCCGAATTTAGGGATTTCTTTTAAGTCACGAAGGTTTGCATAGAATACACCAGGACGTTTTCCATCCAGACTGGGTTCTTCGTAATAGGCTCCGGGCGCTCCCGCTTCTTTAAATTCGGGAATTCTTTCTACCTGGACTTTCGCTTTAGGCCAAGAAGGAAAGATAGGTTTAGATCTTTCGATAGATTCTTTTAAGATCTCTTTATAAACCTCTATAACTTTCTCTTTTCCTTCCGGAGTATTTGGAAATTGGAACTCAGGCTTTTCTCTTAGTTGCCTCATAGTAGTTTGCAAATTTGAAACGTTAATCCCTGAACTTTCCAAAATCGATTTCATCTCGGTTTGGATCCTTGCTACTTCCGAAAGCCCGATTGAGTGGACTTCCTCGGGAGAAAGATTAGTAGTGGTATGATATTTTAAAGTATGTGCGTAAAACTTTTCACCGTTTGGAAGTTTCCAAACTCCAGCCTTATTATCTGCTAACTTAAGTTGTTGTTCTATAAAATTCTGAAGCTTAGAATACGCTGGATAAACGGAAGATTCTAGTATTTTTTTCACGTCTGCTAAAGAAGAAGTTTTTTGATTAGAAAGTATCTCATCGTTCTTCTCTAATTTTTTTCGAAGGCTTACATATAAAATATTATCTTCCGGATTTTTGACCCTGAAATTTTTTAATTCATCCAGGACTCTTCTCAAAATAAAATCCGGTGGGATCACACCATTCGATTGTCTGATCTCCAAACCTCGGATTACTTGATCCAACTTTTCGGAAATCCCCTTTAATCTTGCAATATAAGATTCCACATCTTCATAATCTTCTATCATATGAGAAGTAGCTAAGAAAGAGGGAATATGATTTTGAACACCGAATAGTTGATTTACCGGATAAGAATTATAAATATATTTTTCGTAATCGGCCGCAAGCTCAAGATCCCATTCTAAAGCTTTATAATAGATCCTATCTTCTCCACTTAGTCTGGAAGAATCGTATGTCTTAAGAATTTCTAAATCTCTTTTAGCTTTATCTGCTCTTTCCATTTCCTTTTCCGGAGAAGAGTCGGACCATTTGTAATTATGAGAAGTAATTCCCCAAGAATCCAAAATCCTAAGAGAAGTCAAAGTTTCAGGATCATCCAGAACATTCTCCCAAAAAATTTTTTCATAATATAAACCTAATGTGATCGGCCTAAAATTGATTGTATGCCAAATAAGAATTCCGAAGGAAATAGCAATTATCGTAATGGCAGATAAAGAAATGATCAGGATCTTCTTCAGCATGGATGAGTACTCCGATGTTTAGAAAAGTGGAATAAGAATTTTGGATAAAAATACTAGTAATAATGTCCAGATTGCGGAAGATGAAGCCGCAAAAGAAAAATGATTTTCCCAATTCAATAGAGGAACGCATACGAATAAAAACATTCCGAAATAAGAAAGATACGGATTGCGAAGATAGAGAGTCTTCTGCCATTCGAAAAATCCTTCTCTAAAATCCTTTGCATCTCCTTTGAACTTATTCAAAAAGATCCATTCTGAAACGAATCCGAAAACGGAGAATGTAAAAAAGAAGAAGGAAATAAGAAGTACCCAAGACCAATCTAAGGACGGAATTGGATTCAATGCGTGAATGATCGGGAGCGCAAAAGCTATCAAAGCCGAAAAAGGAAAAAAGAAAGCAGTGCGAAATAACCTACTTTCGGATAAAAATTTGAAAAACGGAATTCTTCCAGGTAACTGATAAGAACCGCAAAACAAACATTTTTCCGAATCAGAAAGAATGGAAGAGCCGCAGTTCCTACAATAGAAATTCTTTTTGGATACTTCGGCTGCTTCCGACACTTAAAACCTCAAACCTTCTTAATTAAACTTTCAATCAAAGCTCTTAAGAAAGCCTCTTTTGGTGTTCCACTTTGGATCGGTTTATTATTAATAAATAAACTAGGTGTACTGTGGATCTCTACTTTCTCAGCATCATCCACTTCTTTATTGATCTGATTGCGGACAGCAGGAGAAGACAAACAAGCACGGAACTGGTTCATATCTAACCCTTCCTGTTGAGCTAAACTCAATACGGATGCAGGTGAGTGTGCTATCCTATTTTCAGTATTTCTATAAAGCCCTTCGTAAACTGCCGGGAATTTATTCTGTTTATCCGCGCAGATCGCAGCAGAAGCAGCCACGCAAGAACTCGCGTCCGGACGAGGAGATTGGACCAATCGGTTACAATTTGCATCCAACGGGAAATTTTTATAAACGATCTTTACTAGTCCTGGATAATCTCTCAAAACCCTTTTTAAGATATGAGAAGTATCCATACAGTGACCACAATTGAAGTCCGCAAATTTTACGATAGTGATCGGAGCATTAGGATCTCCTTGTATAGAAGAGCCTTGCAGATCAATTGAAACTGGTTGTGCTTTTTCGTAATCCGATAATTGTTTTTGGATCTGAGCGACACCAGTATGTTCTCCATCTACTAAAGAATCATGGAAGGATTTTCCTCCGATCTGACCAGCAGCTAAGAACAACAAAACAACTATATAAGTATTTAAACCTTCCAATTGGAAGATGCCGAATGCTTTTTTCAAGGATTTGTCCTTATAGTCTTTAATTTGGAAGAAGGTTCCTGCAACCAAGATCAAAGTGGAAATCCAAGTAACTGCACAAAGCCCGCAGATCGCATCTATATAAAATACGGACGCGGAGAATAATCCAAGATCAATCACTAATGCTATAAGCAAAACGTAAAAGGAAAGAAGAAGGTACCCTTCTTTGTTTTCAGGACTTTTTTCAGATCGGATAAAAAGGTATGTAACAAATCCGTAAAATGTAAATCCGAAAAGTGCGATCGGAAGGTCCCCTAACCAAGGAACATTCCTGATAGCTGAGATGCTACTTTCGGAAACCTTGGAACAAGAACCTGATTCGCTTACTGCGTCACAAAGAGATTGTGCAAGTCCGTCCGCAGTTTCTCCGCCGAAATATTTTCTGATCAATAAGAACGAGATAAACGCCGCGATACCGGAAATTACGGCAAGAATAGAGCTAGGGGACAATTTTTTCATTCGGGACTCCGATTACAAAATACCTTTATACGTACCTGGAAGGCACAAGGAAAGAAAAAATATGCTGATCTGTACTTATAAAAGGGAATTAAAAATTAATCGGAACCTAAGCTTGTAATTGCTTCGGCCAGATCTATTTTACCTTCATATAAAGCTTTTCCAGTGATTACTCCATACATCGGAACGGAAGTCCCTAATGCGGATAGCGCCATTATATCTTTTAAAGAAGAAATACCGCCGGACGCAATTACTTGAAAATTATATCTGCTTAAAATTTCCTTATATGCATTAAGGTTTGGACCCGCCAAAGTTCCGTCTTGGGCGATATCCGTGAAAATAATATTACGAATACCTGCTTGTTGCATTTTTTCAAGAAGGTCCAAATACTTCACACCAGAGTCTACTTCCCAGCCTGCAATTTTGACTATGCCGTCTCTGGCGTCCACTGCCACGACGATCCTATCATCTCCGTACTTTTTCAAAGCGAAGTCCAAAAGTTCCGGATTCTTAACCGCAGCAGTTCCAAGAATAAAACGATCGATACCGATTGAATCGTAATATTCCAACTTCTCCTTATCTCTGATCCCACCACCTAATTGGATCTTCAACTTTGAAGATTTACGAATTTTTGAAATAGCTTCTGTGTTGATCCCAATCTGGTTTCTTGCACCGTTCAAATCAACAAGATGTAAGAGAGTAGCACCATTTCTTTCGAAACCTTCTGCTAGTTTCCAAGGCTCAGTTGAGTAGATTGTCTTTTCGTCGTAATTGCCTTTGAATAATCTAACAGCGCAATTATCCAACAAATCAATGGCAGGAATTAAAATCATAAGGATTGAATAAAGTTCTCCAGAATCTTTAGGCCGAAGGAATAGGATTTTTCAGGATGGAATTGTGTTCCGAAAACATTTCCTTTCTCAACCACTGCCGGGAACTTCTCCCCATAATAATCGCAGAAGCCAGTGATTGCGGAACTCTCCACTCCAACGGGACGGTAAGAGTGTATAAAATATGCGAAGGATTCGTCTTCTAAATTTTTCAATAAATTACTTTTAGAAGGATTTCTTTTATATAATTTATTCCAACCGATATGCGGAACCTTATAGTTTTTTCCCTTAAACTTGCGAATCTTACCTTTAATATAACCTAGTCCAGGGACAGTCGCGTTTTTATTTCCGGAAATAACCTCATCCGAATCTTCGAACAAAATTTGAAAACCTATGCAGATCCCGAACAGCGGTTTTTCTGCCTTTACGTGATCATCTACAAAAGTTCTCAAACCAGACTCATTCAGATTTTTCATGGCCTTATCGAAGTGGCCATCGCCTGGAAGAATGATCGCATCCGCCTGTTTCAAAACGGATGGCTCCTTGGTATAAGAAAAATCTTTTGTGAAGAGTGAGATCGCCTTTAAGCAGGAGTGAATATTCCCCATTCCATAATCAAGAACGGCTATCATTCCAAAACACCTTTGGTAGAAGGAATTGCTCCGCCTGCAGCAGGGTCTAGCTCAATCGCCATTCTCAAAGCCTTACCGAAAGCTTTAAAAATGGATTCATGGATATGATGACGATTTTCTCCGTAATGAACATGAATGTGAAGATTCATCTTAGCATTCAAAGCGAACTTCTGTAGGAATTCCAACGATAGCTCTGCATCATAAATTCCAAACTTACCTACAAGTTCAGGACCGGTATATTTATAATAATATCTACCACCTAAGTCCACCGCTACAGTCGTAAGAACTTCGTCCATCGGAAGAGTATAATGACCGTATCTTCTGATGCCTGCCTTGTCTCCCAACTGTTTGTGAAGAGTCGCGCCGAGAAGAATCGCAGTGTCCTCAACGCTATGATGACAATCGATTTCTATGTCACCTCGCAACCATAGATCAATATCCAGAAGCCCATGTTTAGAAACATGGGAAAGCATATGCTCGAAAAACGGAATTTGAGTATCGAATTTATAATTACCTGTACCCCGAATATTCAGGGAGAGCTTGATGTCCGTCTCCGAAGTTTTGCGTTCTTCTTTCATTCTATCCTGACCCTACTTTCCTCTTAATTATCGTGTCAATGAATTCCAAAAATAAGCTGACGGAAAGTCCTTAAAGGCAAAATTATCCGTAGGGAAACAAATCCCTCCAACCACTAGCCGAAGTGGCGGAATTGGTAGACGCACTGGTTTCAGGTACCAGCGGGTAACACCGTGGGGGTTCGAGTCCCTTCTTCGGCAAATCAAGTAATACAGAAAACTAAAGACTCGAACGGTCGAACTGGTAAGCGAAAAAGCGACCCATAGGGAGCGTACATTTTCGCGACCGAAGCACAGGACGTGCTGAGGCCAGTGAGACACGCCGCGGAACTAAGTTTTGCAGGATGCGAAACTGTGTAGCGGGCGAGTCCCTTCTTCGGCAAAATCATGCTCTTCTTTCAGAAAACCAAAAGTAAAACGCAGGAACGACGAACCGACTTAGCACTGTCGCCGCAATCTCCCCGAAAATTAAAGACACTGCCAGGCCTTGAAAAATCGGATCAAATAACATGACTGAGGAGCCAACTATTACCGCCGCAGCAGTCAAAAACATAGGTCGGAAACGAACCACTCCCGCATCTAATACTGCTCTTTTTAAATCCTTTCCTGCTTCGATCTCAGCCTGAATAAAATCCACTAAGATGATTGAGTTTCGAACTATGATCCCGGCACCGGCGATGAATCCAATCATAGAGGTCGCAGTAAAATAAGCTCCAGACACCAAATGCCCCGGGATAATCCCGATAAGAGAAATCGGTATCGGTGCCATTATGATAATCGGAAGTTTATAATCCTGAAACCAGCCGAGTACCAAAACATAAATCAAGATCATCACAACTGCAAACGCTCCACCTAGATCGCGAAAGACCTCATACGTTATGAACCATTCTCCGTCCCATTTTATAACCGGATGTTTTGTATTCCATGGCACCTCCGAAGTATAAATTGGATATTGGATTTTAGGGCTCAAGGAAAGAATTCCGTAAACCGGAGCTTCTTCTTTTCCCGAAAACTCAGCAGTCACATATTCTAAAGGTTTTAGATTTTTTCGATGAAGTACTTTTGAAGAAATTCTTCCTCCTTCCCCAACTAAATTTTTAGGAGAAACAGATCCGGAAAATTGAGAAGATAAATCCCAACTGGAAAAAGGAGAATGTGAAGATCTGAATTCATTCGGAACGGACAAATCCACTGAAATATCTTCCGAATGTTCCGATTCGGATAGAATGAACACTGGAGTTTCTCCGAAGAACAATCCCGCATTTTTTGCCATCGTAGAAGAAGGAATTCCAACAAGTCCTCCCTTATCAAATTTGAAGGGATATTTTATCTTAGGCCTGACCTCGGAAAGACTAGAATCAAGATCTACAACTCCTTCCTGCGCTTCAGCGATTGAACGGATTTCTTGAGCGACTTTGATTCTTTCCTTTTCTGTAGGCCCGTATATTTCTATAACTAAGGTAGAAAGAACCGGAGGCCCAGGTGGGATTTCTAACACTTTGCTAAGTACAGAATTTTCCTTATTATATTTTTCTAAAATAGGGCGAATGGATTCTATAATTTCGTGGCTCTTTTTCTTTCTGGAATCTTTGTCTTTTAAAACGATATGAAGATCAGATTTCCATTCCTCTCTTCGTAAAAAAGTATGTTTTACCATTCCTGAAAAGGAGAAGGGCGCGGGCTCCCCCGCAAATATCTGGACTTTTTCTATATTTTCTTCTTTAAGGATCGATTTTGCAAGTTCCGAACTTAATTCAACGGTTTTCGAAAGTGGGGTCCTTGGATCAAAATCTAATATGATCTGGAATTCATCCTTATCATCAAAAGGTAACATCTTAACTTTCACCGCTTTAAATGCCACCAAGGAAACAGAAATCGCAAACAACGCAATGATCAAAAGTATCATTTTTAGAAGGTTCGATCTAGATTCTAAAAGCCATCCTGCAACCTTTAGATAGATATTATCTAAACGTGAAATTTTCTGTTTCGTTGTCGCTCCAACATGTTCTTTGAAAATTCTTAAACTAATCCAAGGAATGACTGAAAAAGCTACGAATAAGGAAAGAAGCATGGCGAGACTGGCTCCGACTGGGATCGGCTTCATATAAGGTCCCATCAAACCTCGCACGAATGCCATGGGTAATATCGCAGCGATCACAGTAAAGGTAGCCAATATCGTCGGATTTCCTACTTCTGAAACTGCGTCTAAAATGGATCTGATCTTTCCTTTATTTCCGGGGAACGCAAGATGCCTTTCAATATTCTCGACCACGACAATCGCATCGTCTACGAGTATACCTATTGAAAAAATCAAAGCGAATAAGGTAACACGATTAAGAGTATAATCTAGAAAATAATAAATTGCTAATGTAAGAGCTAAGGTGACCGGGATCGCTACAAATACTACGAAAGAGGCTCGGATCCCCATCCATAAAGCGATCAAAACAGAAACGGAAATAGTTGCTATAAGAAGATGTTCGATCAGTTCCTTTGATTTTATTCCTGCTGTTCTACCATAATCGCGTATTACACTAAGTTTTATTCCGCTCGGAAGATCTTTTCTAAATTCGTCTGCACGCTCTCGGATGATTTGTGCTAATTCTTCTACATTCGTTCCTTTTCTTTTAGAAAATACGATCGTGACTGCGTTTTCTCGAATATCCGGATTTTCTTTTTGAAAAAAGAAGGATTGCCTGGTTCTTTCTTGAGGACCTTCGTATATTTGAGCTATATCTTCTAGCTTAATAACTCTACCCCAACTTTGTTTGATTGGGATCTTTTTGAGATCTTCTATAGTTCGGATCGAAGAACCGATCTCTATATCATATATATTTTTTGTTCCCCAGTTTTTTCCTGCAGGAAAGTCTGAGGAGTTTGCCTGAAGACTTTCGGCCAGTTGGATAAAGTCCACACCAAACTCTTTCATTCGAAGTGGATTCGCAATTACTCTAACCGATCTTTTTCTTCCTCCTAATAATTCCACTTTGGAAAGATCAGGAGTAGAAGATAGCTCTCTCGCTAAAGGAGAAACCAAAGTACGAAGAGAATAATCGTCCGTTTCCTTTGAACTAAAAGTAAGAGCCAAAAAAGGAACATCATCAATCGTATAAGAATTTACTGATGGATCAGAAGTATTTGGAGGAAGTTGATTTCTAATCTCTAAAATTTTATGATGGATCTTAACTAAAGAGGGCTCTAAAGGTTCTCCCACCTTAAAGCGGACAGTGATCAATGATTGATGATCTCTGGTTGCGGAATAAACGTATTCCACTCCCTCCAATCCCCATACAGATCTTTCCACTGGCTCTGTAATTTTTCTTTCCATCTCATTCGCTGAGTATTGAGGAGAAAAGAATGAAATATCCACCATAGGAACCGAAATCTGCGGCTCTTCTTCCTTCGGAGTTAGATATACTGATAAAATTCCCGCAAGTATACTTACTACCGCAAAAATAGGAGTAAGTTTAGAACTGATAAATTTTCCCGCTAGTATTCCTGCGAAACCTTCCGACTGCGTTTGTTTGTTATTTTCGTTCATCGTTTTCCTCGGAATAAAGGATGAGCTGAGCTCTAGTTCTTAAATATTCTAAATCTATAAACTCTTTCCTGGACAATGCGTCTGAAGTTCGTGAGAAACTTTCAGCTAAACTTGAGGCGGGAATATTCCCCCTTTTGAATAATGTTTGGGAAAGAAGGAGTTGTTCATATTGTATCCGGTAGGATTGTTCGGAATCTTTTCTATTCTCAGACAATACTCTTTCCTTTTCTAAAAGGATCTTGAACTCGGAGTTTTCTTTTAACCTTGCTTCTTTAGCTTTTGTTTCTGCCGCTTCCGCTTGGATCGACGCTTCCTTTTTGGAGCCTATATCAGTAGGATTAAGAAGATTCATTTGCAGGAAAACTCCTGCGTTATAAGAGTTTGCAAAATTCCTATCTCCATTATAGCCATATGCTTCCGCATAAACGCCTACCTTGGGCAGAAATTTAGAATTTTCCATTGTTACCTTTTGTTTGGATATGTTTGAATGAGATTCCAGAATTTTGGAAATCGCAGTGTGCCTCTCAGATTCAGAAGGTGGCAAAGGCAAAACCTCTTCATAAAAATGTGATGAAGAAGTTTCAGCTAATCTAAAATTTTCGAGTAGTCCACCCGAAAGTATCCTGATCGATTCTAAGGATTCTTTCCGATATAGTTCTTTCTCTTTTATCTCAGAAGACACTCTAAGTTGAATGGATCTTAAAGCGAGAGAACCGGAATGACCAATCGGATTCCCAACAGTATCTAATCTATACGAGTTCACGAAGAAATCCAATTGACGGAGTATTTTCTCCCTTTCCTTAACTCCACTTGAAAATACTAAGGAGGAATGGAACGCGACAGCAGTTTGGATATATAAAGTTTTTCTAAAATATTCCGATTCAAGAATATAAGATTGAAGTTCTTTATCTTTAATTTCCTTAAAAGCCTTTCCAGACCCTCCTTCATATACCGGAAATTCAAGGCCCAAAGTCCCCCGGGAATACATATTACTACCTGGATGATTTAAGGTATCTTTCGCAAAAATATTTGCGGAATTCGGATTTATATTTTGATAAAGTTGGTTATTTGAATCTAAAAAATTGGAAAGATTAGATCGATTGCTCGCAGTCGAAAAATCCGATTGTGTAGCGGATCTTTGTCCCAGTTTTCCAGTAAAATTTAAGATAGGATCGTTCGTTTGATATGTACGAACATCAGTATATAATTTAGGAAACCAATGCAAACCCGCTCTAGCGCTTGCGGATTTCGCGGCTTCTATTTCCAAACTTTTCGTTTGTAAAGAAGGAGAATTCCCGGCTACCTTTTCCCATACGGAGAAAAAATCCATACTGGAGTCCGAGGCTTTGATGGAAAGGGGTATCAAGAACAATACCCCACCGAGTATCAGCGATAAAGCGGATTTAGAATGCATCGAATTTACCTATCTGATCCGCATTTTTTAGGAATGCCTAATCGAGTAAGGATCAATCCCATCGGACAAAATCCTGTTAGAGAAAATAAGATCATATTTACCCCAACCAATAGATTCAAAACAAGGCCCCAATGACTGAAATAGTTGGCGATAAGTAACCCGACTAAAGAGAACGAGCCTGCAATCAGGAATAAAACCCTTTCCAAATACCAGCTTTGATTGTTTGTATTCTCCATATTATATACCCCCCTAGGTATGTAATAATTCCATATACCCGTGGGGGTATATAATTGATCAACAAAAAATCTTTGGGCTAAATAAATTTAGGCGCCCAAAAAATAGTTCTGAACGCGTTTGTAGAAAAAATGATTAAAAAGGAGGGATTATAGAGAAAATGCAGCTTTAATTGCTTTTTTTAGATTTTTCTGGATAGTCGCGGAGGACTTTTTTTCGGAAAAACATCTATCCATATACTCTTGGACATATGCCTCTCCGAATTTTTTAAGAGCCTGGCTTGAAGCTTTGAGCAAAATTATGGTTTTTTCACAATCTTCGTCCTTATTATGTAAACTCTTTTCAAGTGCATCCAACTGGCCTTTAATTCTGTGCAGCCTATGAGTAAGTTGTTTTCTTATTTCATCTAATTCCATAACCTATACCCTGTATGGTATATCCGGATGTCAAGGATTATCGCGAAACCTATCTTTAATCCGCACATTCTTACAATAAAAAAGGATGGATTGCGCATCCAATCAATAGATCTTCTATCTAAATGAAGAATGTTTTTAACCTTTGTTTTATATTCTTAATTTCCTGCGTTGGTTCCGCCCAAAAAATGCAGCAGGTTTATATAGATCATCCGGATATTAACAAAGCCTGTTTTCAATTCCTAACCTCTGAAAAATCTGCTACAAGTGAAAATGAAAAAATCATGTTGGATACTTTATATAAAATATCCGAACAGAATATCAGAGAAACCTATCTAATCGGCCAGATCGTTTATGTTTCGGAAGTAGGAGAAGGAAAACATCTCCATCTAAACAAAGACGGAAAGCTAGAATATTATAGGATCAAATATGAGGCCTTAACCGCAAAAGAAGGAACAGAATTCTTTTGTGCAGAAAGACTTCGTTTGGAATTGGAGAAAAAATTTCAGTCAACGTCTGCGAAATTGAAAAAGAATCCATTGGATCTAAAAGCGAGACAGGAACTCGAAACTAATCTGGAATCTTATCTAAAATTTTCTACTGCAGCTCAGGGCAAGTCACAAATCGTACGGAATTTCTTATTCTTCTCCCTTGGAAAATATATGAAAGGGGACCAAGGTCTCCCCGTTTCTCCTTGTGAATTCACTCAAAAAATATTAAATCCAATCACGATCGCTACATCGGACCTAACTGATCCAGATTCTAAACTTGCTTGGGCAGCCAATATACAAATTTTTACAGGTTATGAGTTGGGATTTACAATGGCCGGATATTGTAAGTAAATACTCGACTAACTCTGTTTATCCGTTTTGAGATAAAACAATTTAGAATTCTTTCGATTCTTCTTGACCGTAACTAATTCGATGCAATAATCTTGGCCCGACAATTTAAGCGGAGAAGTTTATGCGTTCCACAATGATGGATTATCCATTAGTTTTGCCTTCCATTCTAAAAAGAGCAAAAGAGGTTCATCCTCATAAAGAAATCGTAACCAAATGGCATGATAATTCCATCCAAAGACTTACTTACGGAGAATTTTACAAAAGAACGATCCGTTTGATGAACGCTTTAAGAAACGCCGGTGTAAAACCTGGAGAAGCAATCGCCACTTTTTGTTTAAATCATTCTGTTCACTTGGAATTGTATTTTGCGATCCCAAGTATTCGAGCGGTTCTTCATACGATCAATATCCGATTGTTTCCGGAACAACTTATATATATCATCAACGAAGCTAAGGATAAATTTATTTTTGTAGATAAATCTTTAGCCCCTGCGATCGAAAAGAATCTAAGTCAAATCCATGGTGTACAAAAATTTATTATCATAGACGATAAAGAGAATGTTCCATTTCCAAATCTTCCTAATGCGATTTCATATGAAGATTTTTTGAAAACAGGAGATGATATAGAAAATTTCGAACCTATAGATGAGTTCGAAGCAGCGGGAATCTGTTATACTTCTGGAACAACTGGAAATCCGAAGGGAGTTGTTTATTCTCATAGATCCACCTATTTACATTCGATGTCCATCTGCATGGGAGATGCATTAGGTATCAGAGAAGTTGAAACTGTTCTTCCGGTAGTTCCAATGTTCCATGTTAACTCTTGGGGAATTCCTTTCGCTTCCGTAATGACCGGATGTAAGTTAGTGTTTCCTGGAAAACATCTCTTGGGAGCCGCACTTGCCGAACTATTGGAATCGGAAGAAGTTACTCTAACAGCAGGTGTCCCTACCGTTTGGAATGTTCTCTACCAACACTTAAAGAAAACTAAATATAATCTGAAACTTCATACTATGGTGGTAGGTGGGTCTGCGGCTCCTCGAGGTTTGATCGAAGGTTTCGAAAAAGATTTCGGGATCTCCATTCTTCATGCTTGGGGAATGACTGAAACTTCCCCGGTTGGAACCGTATCTCATCTTCGCGGTTTTATGAAAAACTTAGATGATAATAAAAGATATTCCTATAGAGCCAAACAAGGTGTCCCTGTGCCAGGTGTAGAGATCAGAGCAATCGACGATAATGGCAAAGATGTTCCTAAGGATGGAAAAACTCCTGGAGAACTTTTAGTACGAGGACCTTGGATCGCTGCTTCTTATAAAAGTGGAGAATCTCCCGAATCATTCACCTCCGATGGTTGGTTCCGAACTGGAGATGTTGTGGTCTTGGATGAGTATGGTTACATGCAGATCACAGATCGTAAGAAAGATCTGATCAAGACCAGGGGAGAATGGATCTCTTCTGTTGATATGGAAAATCTAGTCATGGCAGATCCGGATGTTTTAGAAGCTGCAGTTGTAGGAAGAAAGGATCCTGTCAGAGACGAGGCCCCTGTTATCTTTGTAGTTCCTATTGAAGGTAAAGAAGTGGATCCGAAAAAGATCCATGATCGACTCAAAGAAAATTTTGCTCACTGGCAATTACCTAAGCTAGATGATATTCGGTCGGTTTCCGCGATTCCAAAAACTAGTGTGGGTAAGTTCGATAAGAAAATTCTAAGAAAAGAATTAGAAGAATAGACCTCTAATCTTCGCATCCAATTCTAGGAGAGTGAGTAAATCTAACGGCACTTTAATCCTAATACTTGGGGCATTGACTGCAATTGCACCTTTCTCGATCGATATGTACCTTCCAGGTATGAATGAGATCGCAAAAGATCTTGGAACTCCGATCTCAGATGTGCAATTAACGTTAACTAGTTTCTTTTTTGGAATTTCTTTCGGACAATTATTTTACGGGCCAATCGTAGATCGTTTCGGCCGTAAAATTCCTTTGCTCGTAGGTCTTACGTTATACATAGTAAGTTCCTTGGCTTGTGGATTTTCGAATTCAGTTAATTCATTAATATTCTTCCGCTTTTTACAATCTTTGGGTGCTTGTGCCGGAATGGTAATCCCAAGAGCAGTTGTAAGAGATGTATTTTCTCCTCATGAAGGAGCCAAAGTTTTTTCTCAGATTATATTAGTAATGGGAATCGCGCCTATACTTGCTCCTACCGTGGGAGGACTTTTACTTCAGTTTGCTAGTTGGAATTGGATCTTTTTCACTCTCACAGGTATTTCTACCTTAATGCTTTTTGGATCTTTATTGGTTTTCCAAGATACCAAAGGTGGTGATTCTTCTATCTCTCTTAAGATAGCTCCAGTTATCAAAGAATATGTCGAAGTATTTTCAAATCCAATCTTCAAAACATATGTGCTTAGTTCCGGATTTTCCGCATCTGTGATGTTTGCATATATCGCTGGTTCTCCATTCGTATTTATGGTTTTGAATGGACTCTCTCAAACTGAGTACAGTTATCTTTTTGGATTTAACGCTTTCGGTTTGATCCTTTCTAGTCAGATCAATCGTATTCTTCTCAAAAAATTCGAAGCAGCAACTATTGTGAAGTATGTAGGATATTCATATCTAATACTTTGTTCTTTGCTTATTATCTTCGAAATTTTCGGCTTAGGCTTTATTCCGATGCTTGTTTTAATTTTCTTTTTAGTAAGTGCATTCGGATTAATTGTTCCGAATGCTTCTGCGCTTGCCATGGCTCCTTTTTCTAAAAATGCAGGAAGTGCATCCGCTTTGATGGGGGCATTGCAGATGGTATTCGGTGCGGTTTCTACAGCAGCAGTCAGCCTTCTTCATGACGGAAGCGCTTATCCAATGATCACAGTAATGTCCATGTCTGGTATAATGTCTTTGGCTTGTTTGTTTTTCTTAGGCAAGACCCATAAGAAAATTAAGGAATCTTAATATTATTTATTATAGAGTAGAGGGAAGGAATGACGGACCCGAGAATTCGGGTCTTATCAAAGATCTGTTTTTTTATTTAGCTGCGGGTATATCTCAACTCGCTAATAAGCACCACTTTTTCGGAATGTGGCTCTAGCAAGTTATCCGCATATAAGTCCAACAACTTTCCTAATCTATTTATTTGAGGAAAGTCCCGCCCGGAAATCTGGGAGTTTGGAATATGGTCCAAGACCTCAGTATTGGGTCGGGTATTCAAGGCTAGCCTCCGAATTGGGATAAGGCGAAGAATTCAACCTTCTCCGGAGCATGTCAAGCCTATTGGACATAATTCGGAAAGATTTTGGACCTAGCTTAGGATCCCTGATTTAGGCGATTCTAAGCTAGGACTGTCGGCCGATTAAAACTACTCTTCAGCGTTAAGGCCGAGTTTAGATTCGATAGCCTTTATTCTTCTGGCCCATTTTTGGAAATTAACCACGTTTTTGATATTCACTCTGAGCTTTTGGAATTCAGGGAAAGTCAGTCCATAATCCCAACCCACATAAATATCTGGCTTGGAAAGAGTGTTTCGAACAGAAGTTCCTCCACCCACGATTGTTCCGCTTGCAATGCTAAGGTGATCGGCAATACCACATCCGCCACCGATAGTACAATTATCTCCTATCGTAGTGGAACCTGCAACACCTGTGTAACCAGCAATTACAACATTTTTTCCTAATACACAATTATGGCCGATGTGAACTAGATTATCGAATTTACATCCATCACCTATGATCGTATTTTCCAAACCGCCTCTATCGATGGCACTATTGGAACCCATCTCCACATCATCTCCCACAATCACTGTTCCGACTTGAGGGATCTTATTATGTTTACCGTTTGCGAATACGAATCTGAATCCGTCTCCACCTACAGTACAATTTCCAAAAGACCTGAATCTTTTTCCTATAATGACTCCGTGGTGGATCACATTATTTGGTCCTATATGAGAACCTTCTCCGACTTTCGCTCCTCTTCCGATACGAACTCCGTCTTCCAAGATTACATTATCTCCAATCTCAGCATCTTCGGCAACGGAAGCAAAATTTCCTACATAACAATTTTTACCTATCTTTGCTTTAGGATGAACGAATGCGTTTGCTTCTACTTTGTTTTCAAATGTATGGGGAGGATAGATCAGATCCAATACCTGAGCTAGTATCAAATCCGGTTTATCTACAACCAGACATGGAACTTCTAATTCCTTTGCGAACTCGGAAGTAGTCATTACAATGCTAGAGGCGGTCTTCTTTGCCTCATTTAACATCTTCTTATTAGCGAGAAAACTAATGCTGTTCGTAACTCCCGGGTTGACCGGAGAAACAGATTCCACCTGAACTTTTTTGGGGTCCGCGCAATTTTCTATTTTTGCTCCGGAAATTTTGGAAGCCAGTTCTTCCAAGGTATATCTAGCCATTAAGACCCTCTTTTCTAGTCTTTTAGTATCTGCCAACGTATTCGCAGATCGAATTCGGATCTATCCGAAATTTCAGAATGAATTACTCATATAAACCTACGAATGGCCAAGAGAAGAAGTTATCAAAGGATTAAAGATAAAGAAGACATAATACGGAAGAATGGTGCTTCTTCCTTTAGAAATATCCCGTTTGACGAATTAGCTTCTGAAAAAAATCTGTAATACATTAGAAATCGACACCAGGATCCAGCCCGCCTATGAAGCCCGTTAGAGAGCCGCAAATCAATATATTCAAAAAATCAAGCCCGCTGAAAGCGAAGGTTATCAGCAATGTACTTCTTACTCCAGAAACTGGAAAAGGTAAAAGGCCTAAGAAGGAAGGCGAATCATTAATTCATAGAATTACTTTAGCTATCGATCATAGCCAGTATCCTTATTTAATCGGACAATCCGGTGGTATCATTCCTCCTGGAGAAGACCCTGAGAAAAAAGCAAAGGGACTTGCAGACGCAGCTTATACAGTTCGTTTGTATTCAATTGCTTCTCCTAGCTACTCTTTCGGAATGAAAGAAGACACAATCGAATTCATTATCAAAAGAGATAATGTTTACGATGCAGATGGAAATGTTCAATTCAAAGGAGTTTGCTCTAACTACGTTTGTGACCTCAAAGAAGGTGACGAAGTAGTAATGACTGGACCTTCCGGAAAAAAATTCCTTCTTCCAAGTACTGATTTCTCCGGAGACATCATGTTCCTCGCAACCGGAACCGGTATCGCTCCATTTGTTGGAATGAGCGAGGAACTCCTTGAACACAAACTTATCAACTTCACAGGCAACGTAACTCTTGTATATGGAGCACCTTACTCTGACGAATTAGTATTGATGGATTACCTAAGAGGTTTAGAGAAGAAGTTCCCTAATTTCAAATTAGTTACTGCCATCTCCAGAGAAGAAAACAATCCTTTCGACGGCGGAAGAATGTATATCTCTCACAGAGTTAAAATGTTAGAAGCAGAAGTGAAAAAAGTTCTCTCTTCTGGTGGACGTTTCTATATCTGCGGTGGTCCGAAAGGAATGGAAAAAGGAGTAATCGAAGAGATCCAAAAGATCGACGGAAATTCCGGAACTTACGAAGAATACAAACATCATCTGGAAGGCGCCCACCAATTATTCGTGGAAACCTACTGATCGATTTTCTAAAATTTTTCTAAGTAAAAGGCTCCCAATCGGGGGCCTTTTTTTATGGAAAACGACTGGAAATCCAAAACCGGGAATTTAGTCTTTTGCCGTCAGGAAGGGAAAACTATGAGCGTAATCCGAGATATCGATAAAGGCAAAGGTGAAATCATCCGAGTCGAAATTTCAGAATTTAAAGGTAACAAATATCTGAACTTAAGAGTTTGGTACACAGACAGTGAAGGTGAATACAAACCTACTCAAAAAGGTATCGCAATACCGGTTGGATTATACTCAGAAGTAAAGGATGCAATACTTGCGGCGGAAAGCTCTTTAAGCTAAACCGCCTTACTTTCTATCCAGGCCTTTAATAAACTTTGGGCCTCTTCTTCCGTTTCAGAAGCACGAATATGAGATTCTAATCGAGTGATCGAGAATACTTTTTTAACGGAAGATCTTAGATTACTTACGATCAATTCTCCACCTCTTTTTCTGAGCCAGCCTGCGATCTGTATCAACATACCTATCGCAGAAGAGTCTATATAAGAAGATTTGGCAAGATTGAATACGATGTATCTATATCCTTCTTTCATCTTTTCTTGGATCGCTGTTTTGATCTCAGGACATCTATAAAGATCTATATCTTCATTCGTACGATATGCAAAGATCTGATCGTGGTATTCTACTCCATCGTCCGGGAAATTCTCCATTGCCCCGTACTGAAGTTCGGAAGCAGAAGCTACCAAATGTTTCGCAGCAGTTGGAGAATTTTCCAAGATCCGATTCTTTAAAGAACTTACTCTAAAACCAAGAGTTTGCAGAACTTCAGGAGCAAGTTCTTCCTTCTCATTAATCTCTTTGATCAGATCATTCAGAAGAGAAATAGATTCTTCCGTATAACCTTCTTTCAAAAGTGTTCCGGCTTTTCTTAAACCTTTTCCGGTTTTAGCGATTGTAGCCTCGACAACTACATCCGCGTCTTCCTTAGCGGAGTCATCATTCCAATCTAAAGGAATATCAATAGTCTTTTGTTCGAGTTTTGCGCCATCGGTTAATTCGTAATAACTTGCAGAAATATGAATATTTGGAGGTGTATCTTTTTTGGTCGGGCGAAGTTGAACTACTAGACTTTTTACATCGTCCGCTCTCATATCACCAACTTCTAAAACTAATGTTTTAGTACGTCCTGTTTCCTCAGGATCAGGTTCTTGGTAAGAAGAAACTTCTGAGACTAAATCCAGATAATCCAGTCCTTTCGGAAAATCTACTTTGAGCTCTATGGATTGAGCGTATAAGGTCCCGATATCTCCGAATTCTTTGAAGAATATATCACCGGTTTCTTCTGGAGTTTCTACGTAGTAGAAATTTCCTCCACCTGATTCTGCGATCTCTTTTAGAAGTATTTCGTTGAAGTCGTTACCAAAACCGATCACCGTCGTGCTAATCCCTTTTTTATAAGCGTCAGCCGCTATCTGGATAAGCTGCACCGGATCCTTGATACCTAAAGTTGGATTTCCATCGGTAAGTAGAATGACCCTCTTATAACCATCTGCAATCGGATGTAATTCCAATGTTCGCAGAACATGAAGCCAACCACCGCTCAGGTTGGTAGAAGTACCCACTTGGATAGAATTCAATCTGTGAATTACAGAATTTTTTTCAGCCAAGGGAACAAGAGGTTGGATGACCTGAACGTCTTCTGCGTAAGCAACAGCGGTTAAAAAATCGCGACGGGTCAACCAATTGACCAGGGAAGAAGAAGCCTGGATCACTGAATCCATCTTGTTTCCCTTCATGGACCAACTTCTGTCCAAAGCCAGACCTAAAACTAAAGGTTGCCTTTGAGTAGAAACAGGTCCCGTAGGAGAATTTAAACGTATAAGTAGAGTATTGGACTTTGCGGAAGAACCGGCCGGTCTCATCAATTTGGCCGAAAGAATCATGCGCTTGAAAAAACCATTTACATACGCTAAGAGCAAGAAGAATTTAAAAGAGAAACGGAAATAGAAACCGAAAATGAGCCAAGAAATTATAGAGCCATTACTTAAAGTTTTTTTAGACCGATTTACGGAAATTCGAACTCAAAATTCGGAAGAGATCCCTAGTTTCACACAAATTTACAAAAACGGAAATCTTGTCTGTGAAGCTTACAACTCAGTGGAAATTTCCGAAGATTCTTCCTTACATAGCGAAGTTCTCGCAATTTCCGAAGCAAAACGGATCTGCAAGGAAAGATATCTTACTGATTGTATTCTACTTACAACACTAGAACCCTGCTTGATGTGTGGCGGTTCCATTCTTCTTTCTAGAATCCCTAAAGTAGCATATCTGGTTCCTGCAAAATTAGGAGAAGGAATATCATCTCTTCCTTTAGAAACGATCTATAGTAGAAATTTTTTTCCAGAACTTGTACTAATTAAGTCAGAAACGACCACAGAGTTATTCAAAACTTTCTTCAAAGATAAGAGAAATTAGACGGACTTTTAGGCTTTTCCTTCTTTCTTGTCCAATGCTATCTGGTAAAATTACAACCCTATGGCCGGAAATCACGAAGTTCTCTCCCGCAAATATCGCCCCCAAAGATTCCAAGATGTGATCCATCAGAATCTTGCGATCGGTGCATTACAAAACGCGGTTAAATCCGGAAAGATAGGTCATGCGTATATTTTTTTCGGACCGAGAGGTGTAGGAAAAACGACAATCGCTAGGATTTTTGCGAAAAGACTAAACTGTCAAAATCCTGTCGATAACGAGCCATGCAATCAATGCGATTCTTGCCAAGAGATCACTAAAGGAATTTCAGGAGATGTTCTTGAGATTGATGCTGCGAGTAACCGTGGTATCGAAAATATCAGAGAACTTAGAGATAACGTAAAATTCACTCCGATGGGTGGGAAGTATAAAGTGTACATCATAGATGAGGTACATATGCTTACCGACCAATCCTTTAACGCACTTTTAAAAACTTTGGAAGAGCCTCCATCTCATGTGGTTTTTGTCTTAGCTACTACTGAATATCACAAAATTCCGGAGACCATTCTATCTCGTTGCCAAGATTTCATTTTTAAAAAAGTTCCTTTATCCGTTCTCCAAGATTATGCGGAGAATTTATGTAAGGAAGAAAATACTAAATACGATTCAGAAGGATTGTTTTGGATAGCGAAGAAGGGTGACGGTTCCGTGAGAGACATGCTTTCCTTTATGGAACAGGCTCTTGTGTTCACAGATAATCGACTCTTAGGAGCAGAGATCCGAAAAATGATCGGCTATCATGGGATCGACTTCTTAGCAGACTTCATTAAAAGTCTGGTTGATGCCGAAAATTCTTCTAAGTCATTGCAGATCATCGAGAACTTATACCAAGAAGGACAGGACATATACAAGTTCCTTTGGGATTCAATAGAATTCACTCATACGTTATGTTTAGTGAAAGATTCTGCTGCAGATTCCGAATCCGTTAACTATCCCAGAGAAGATCTGATCAAAATGAGAAAGGATTTCGAATCCGTAGATCCGATCGCATTGAACAAACTTTCTTTCCGTCTTTTTGAATTATTCGAAAGAGTTAAAACTCTTCGTTTGAGAAACTCTTTTGAGATTAAAATTTTTATAGAAATACAAATTAAAAAGCTTACGGAAGATCTTGCTAAACCTAGCCTTGCTGGACTCGTAGATAGGATCAATCATCTCATACTGATGATCCAAGACCAGGATTCTAATTCTACAGCTGCTACATTCGAGATTCCTAAAAAACAGGCTCCTACTCCACCTAAAGAAATACAAACTCCAGTCCCGACTCCTTCTCCCGTTGTGTCTAATGAGAAGAAAGAAATTTCTCAGGAAAAAAAAGCGGGGCCTCTATCTTCTCTAGAAGACCTAGCAAAAGATGTTTCTTCCGAAGATGCAGAATGGGAAAAATCTTTTAAAAACGAATTTTTAGGAACGGATGTAGATCCTTCCAAAGTGCCTAAGCTGGGACTCTAGGGTATAGTCATGTTTGAAAATCTAAAGAACGCATCCGAAATTTTTTCCAAAATGGGAGAAATGCGCGGCAAAATGGAAGAGATCAAAAAAAGGATCTCCAGCCTAAGAGTAATGGGCGATGCAGGCGCTGGAATGGTGCAAGTAACATCTACCGGAGACGGATTGATAGTGGATGTAAAGATCAATCGTGCATTATTCGATTCAGAAGATAATAAAATGTTAGAAGACCTAGTCATGGCGGCTACAAACGATGCCATCCAAAAAGCTAAACAAGCCGCAGAGTACGAATTAAAATCTATTACAGGCGGACTGGATCTTTCCGAAATTTCTAAATTATTCGGCGGCAACCTTGGCTGAACATTTAATCGAAGGAATGGTAAATGCGCTTTCTTCTCTTCCTGGGATTGGAAGAAAGAGTGCATATCGTATTAGTTTTCATTTATTAAGACAGGACCCAGCGGTTTTTAACGGATTTATCCAAAGTTTATCAGAAGTAAAAGGAAGGATCCGTTTCTGCTCTAGATGCGGCTCCTACTCTGAAGAAGAAATTTGTAATCTTTGCCTTTCGGAAAAAAGAGATAGCCACACTGTTTGTGTAGTAGAACAACCTGAAGATGTATTCTTTATAGAGAACACTGGAGAATTTAAAGGAAGATACCATGTTCTCAACGGTGTAATCTCTCCTTTAGAAGGTGTTGGACCTCAGGATCTTCGTATCAGAGAACTTTTGAGCAGAATAGAACCGGAAGATCTAAAAGAAGTTTTAGTTGCTACAAACCCAACATTGGAAGGGGATGCAACTGCTGATTATCTAAATCATCAATTAAAGAATTTCAACGTGTCCGTTACTAGGATCGCTTACGGTATCACTGTCGGTGGTTCCATAGAACTTGCAGACCAATATACTTTAGGAAGAGCTATCCGTTCTAGACTTAAACTTTAGAACCTATGCTCTGCAGTGACAAACAATTCTCTTAATATTGTTCCTTGAGTCGTATCTAGATAGGCTTTCAAACCATTGCCTGCTATAAAGTAGCCCGAACGCAAAAGGATCTGCATATCTCTGAACGCACTCCATCTTAAATTCAGGTTATATTCCTGGCCGAAGTATGCGGATGTATGATAGAAGTTTTCCTCATTATAAAATCTATTATTATCCATAAGAGGGGACTTAGTCCCATACAATCTATAATAACCTAAAGTTAAGACCAAAGGGCCAGATAGAACTATATCCGTAAAAATCCCATATTCATACAGACCGCTCATATCTCTACCGGAGAATAATGCATAACCTCCCGTAAAGTCGTTCGCGATGTTCGAAAGTGAATATCCTGGGAATAAAGTTCTATAACCATTCCCATGTAAGTTAGATCTGGTCCCGTCTTTTTCATAACCGGGCCTTCCGGTAGAACCTGAACCCATAGCGGTAATTCTTATAGATTCATCATATCTATAAGACAATTGCATATCGAAAAATCCGCCTTTAATCTTATAACGATCGTACTTTTGTTGGATCTCGTTACCATCTGAATCTCTATATGGATTCAAAGCTTTTACAGTTCCATGGTTATAGATCCCATGAACCGTTAATGTAAAATCAGAAAAGTTAAATTCATTAAATAGGCCATGCCAGAATAATTGATTCGTGTCACTTGTCCTGGAGACTAATCCATAAACACCATTCACATCTTGAACATCTCTCAGGTTATCATCCAAGTAAAAGCTGTACAATTCATGTTTAGCATTATTGAAGAAGCTAGTTTTAATCTTATAAAAGTAAACGTTAGAACCTTGGTAATTTTTATCTGCGTAAGTATTCTTATCTAAATCTGTGAGGTTGTTTTGTTTTGCTACAAACCAACCGCCTTCTATGGTTGTATTCCAATCTCTGATATCCTTGGTCAAATTGACTCCGGTTCCCGGAATGAATACAACTCTACCTTGTGCAGAAGTGAAAAGCTGAAGACCAACTCTTGCCGTAAAACTTTTCTCAGGCAATTTGAAGTTAAGATATAGAAAGTTTGTCTGCATATTTACCGCAGAACTGAATGTTGCTTCTCCACCTTGCCCTGGACCTACACTAGAACTCTGATTAACCCCTCTTCCCCCAAAGATAACGTCACCTATCTGAACACCTACCAAAGCTTCGAAATATTTCGAAGTGGAGAAGTTCATATTCAAGGTCATCCTTGTATCATAGTAAGTTGTATCTTCTTTTTGAGGACTGAGAGTACTTGGATAACCCTTTTCTCTAGCGGCCAACTCGTTCTGATATTTTGTAAGAGTGTCTTGGTTGTATTGTTGTAAAAAAGCAGAGCGGTTATAAGGAGTTACGGGGGTCTGTCTGGAAGTATATATATCCCTTCCTAAATTAAAACCACGCACCCTATAGTTTCCTTGAAAATCTATCTTTGTCTTTTCTTCTACTTCCTGAGCGGAAATAGAAACTCCAGCAAGAATTAATATTACTAGAGCAAAAATTCGAATCTTTTGAAACGGAGAGTCCAACACGAATTATTTTACCCAACCGCTTCCTAGAAAATATTTAGAACGAAGACTTTCTATCACTCCCGTTCTTTTTAATTCTTTGATAAAAAAATTAAAATTATCCGCAAAGACTAGATCATTTAAAGGTAACGCCGCGCTGATATATTCATCCATAACAGGATTTATAAGGGCTACATAGTTTGCTTTTAAACTAGGTTGTTTTTGCAACAAGGATAGAATGTACAAACTATCCGCTACATAACAAATTACATTCCCTTTTGTTAATGCATCTATCGCAATAGAATCTGAAAGATAACTGTAAATTTGGTTCTTACCAAACCTTCTCAAAAGATAATTATGGTTCGTAGTATTGGATCTAACAGAAAAGGAAAGAGCATTTAAAACCGACAGGTCTTCCAGAGATTTAAAAGTTCTAGTAGTTACAATACTTCCTTCCGGTTCAGGGGGAAGTGAACGTTTATTAACAAGTCCAGCAGGAGTTGTCAGAAGATAAGGGTCTGAAAAAGTAACAGTCTTTCCCCTGCTTAGATCTGTCGACATTCCAGCCATCGCAATGTCGATAGTACCCGCTGCGATCTCATCCGAAAATTGGCGGAAAGTTTTGAGAGGTTTTACTTTAAGAGCAACGCCCAAATAATCCGCATAAAGTTTTGCAAGTTCCATATCGAAACCTGGATAACCATCTTTCGGATCTTGGACATAAAATGGTTCGTAGACTCGATTGACTCCGACCACCAATTCCTTTTTGGAAAGGATCGAGTCCAATCTGGAAGGCATAGCTTTGGTTTGAGAATATAAGTCTAGAGAGATAAAAAGGACAAAAACCGAAAGGAATGCCGACTGAAACTGCTTCCGCATTTTCATGATACCTATGTTATCGGCATCTTCCGGATGTTAAAGGAGTTTTTAGTCTATTCTAAAATTTGAAATTCGGTTCTTCGATTTTTGCGGTCCGTTTCCGGGTTTTTTTCCGGATAAATCGGCTCCTTACTTCCCTTTCCGTCAGTGGAAAATCTGCTCTTAGAAATTCCATTTTTGACCAAGTAATCCTTCACTGCTCCCGCCCGATTACGACTTAATTCCAAATTGTCATTCGGGTCCCCATGTAAATCAGTATGCCCAGTAATTTTTAATTTTATAGAAGGGTTCTCATTTAAGAAGGTGACCAATTTGTCTAAAATTTCAAAGGATTCTTCTTCGATCTCGAATGAACCGGTTTTGAAATGAATAGATTCCAAAGAGATTTTTTTATTCTTCTTCAATTCTTCCCATTCATTTGCGGAAAATTCGTAGACGTCGTAATTCCCACCTTCTTTCTCTAACCTACAAAAATAAGCGTTTTTTCCATCAGGAGTTTCAGTATAAAATGCTTCATCACCTGGCGAATTAATGACCGGCCCTAGATTTACTGCAGGGGAGAAGGTTCCGTCTTCCTTGATCTCTACTTTATAAATATCTAATCCGCCGTAACCGCCTGGACGATTTGAAGAAAAATACAGATACTTACTGTCTCTACTTAAAGTAGCTGCTATCTCAGCATGCTCCGTATTCACAGGGCTTTCCATACGGATCGCCTTTCTCCATGAGCCGTCTTTATATTCCGAAATGTAAATGTCTGATTCAGCAACTTTTCCGAACGGATAACGAGTGAAGAATAAATAGCTTCCTGCTAAAAATGGATTTTCCTCAATCGCCGGGCTATTCACTTCCAAAGGAAGCCTAGTTGCTTTATCCCAACTTCCATCCTTCAATGTGGCGAAATATAGATCTCTCGATACTCCAATCTTACCACTGCTCAATTTGAATTCTATACTTCCGTCTCGATTAGATGAGAAGATGATTGCCTTCTCATTTTCTATGATGAAAGGGCTTTGATCGTCGAATTGTGAATTCAAATCGGAGACTTCTACACCTGAACTCCAAACATCTTTGGTTTTTACGGATTTGAAAAGATCTGAGTAATTTGAATTTTTACGTTTGGAATAATAATAAAGAGTATTTCCATCTTCCGACAAACTAATCCCGAATTCGTTTAAGGAAGTGTTAATCTCTCCTTTTAAAGGGGCAACTTTTCCTTTCGAAGAGGAATCTTCTGCACCCGAAACGGAAAATCCTGCAAATATGAAATATAAAAGTAAGACTGAAACGAACTTGAAAGAACGAAAAGTTAGAGTATGGATTTTAGAAGCCATACTCTAACTATCTGTCTTTTGGAGAAAAACCTGATACTTTTTCGGAGAAAAAATCAGAGATATTTTTTTAGAGCTTCAGGAAACTCTATAGTTCCGTCTTCTTTTTGATAAGTTTCTATAACTGCTGCCAAAGTCCTGCCGATGGCCAAACCTGAACCGTTCAAAGTATGAACCAATTGATTTTTGCCATCTTTGGATTTGTAACGAATCTTTCCACGTCTTGCTTGAAAATCTTTAAAGTTAGAAACAGAAGAGATTTCCATCCAACGATTTAAACCAGGCATCCAAACTTCCAGATCGTATGTTTTGGAAGAAGCAGCTGAAATATCCCCGCTGCATAATAACATCACTCTGTATCGAATACCTAATTTTTTCAGTATATTCTCTGCATGAGAGAGCATCTTTTTATGCTCTTCTTCAGAATCTTCCGGTCTAGCAAATTTCACAAGTTCTACTTTTTGGAATTGGTGAACTCGCACCAGACCTCTAGTATCTTTTCCATAAGAGCCTGCTTCTCTTCTAAAACAAGAGGTATGAGCGGTGATAGAGATAGGAAGTGAGGCTTCCGGAATAATCTCGTCTCTGTATAAATTCGTTAAAGGAACTTCTGCAGTAGGGATTAGATTGAGTTCATCCCTTTCTAATCTATAGTATTCGTCTTTGAACTTAGGATACTGTCCTGTCGTAGTCATACATTCATCGTTCACCATGACCGGCACCCAAACTTCTGTATAACCATGCTCAGTAGTATGAGTTTCAAGCATTAAGTTCGCAAGTGCTCTTTCTAATTTAGCTCCAAGACCGAAATAAGTGTAAGCTCTTGCACCAGCGAGTTTCGTTCCCTTCTCAAAATTGAACCAACCCAATGCCTCTCCCAATTCGAAGTGAGGTTTTGGAGTGAACTTATAGTCTCGGACTTCTCCTACTTCGTACAAAACTTTATTATCGTGTTCGTTCTTACCTACAGGAACATCTTTATCTAGGATATTAGGAAGGCCTAAATTGATCTCAAGAAGTTTAGATTCTAGAGATTCTAGATCGTCTTCAATCTTTTTGATCTTATCTCCTATCTCTTTTACGGCAGCTGAAGCAGCTGCAATATCGCCACCTGCTTGTTTCACTTTTCCGATCTCTTTACTCGCTTTATTCCTTTCTTCACGGAATACATCCGCTTCTTTCTGAAGGGTCTTTCTTTTTTGAATAATCTCGGCAAGCTGGTCCAGAACGGCGAGATCTTTAAAACCTCTTAATTCTAAATTAGATTTTAGTTCTTCAGTGTTATCGGTGATATATTTCAGATCAATCATGATGATACGCCTTTCTTTGCGTGAATTTTAAGGAATTATTATACAAAGTTTTTTCTACTTCTGAATTAGATTCTTTTCTAAGTGAAAACATCTTCTCTAAAACGAATTTAGTATAAGATGGTTCGTTTCTTTTTCCACGGAAAGGTGGAGGAGCAAGGAACGGAGCATCCGTCTCGATCAACATACTTTCCAGGGGAAGTTTTTCAGCTGCCTCTTGGATATCTCTTGCATTCTTAAAAGCAACGATTCCCGAAAAAGAAATATAGTATCCTAGATCCACTAACTTCTTCGCTGTTGGATAATCATAAGTAAAACAATGGATCACTCCAAATGCTTTGTCTCTATGTTCTTTTAGAATAGAAACCGTGTCTTCTGCTGCATCTCTGGAATGGATCACTACCGGAAGAGAATATTGTCCAGAAGCTTCTAAGAAAGAATGTAACACGTCCGCCTGATACGCCTTAGTTGAAGCATCGTGATAATAATCTAATCCGATCTCTCCAATTGCAGATAACTTTTTATCCGTAACGTTTTCTTTGACTAGTGTCAAAATTTCTTCTTTTTTTGGGAATTCATGAGTTTCAGTTGGATGGCAACCGATCGAATAAAATATTTCTATCTCTTCATCTGAAAATTTTTCAGATAAACCTTTCGCTCTAATTGAACTCTCAAGGTCGATACCGATCTGGACGATCTTTTTTATACCTGATTCTTTTGCTTTTTTTAAAGATTCTGCAATATCCTGCCCTTGCTCTTGTATTATATCTAAGTGGCAGTGAGTGTCTATGATTGAGTACATGTGAAAACGGCTTTTAAAAGGCAGTTTTCGCGATTTGTATTGACTGAAAAGAGAATTTTTTAGAATCCTTACAGCATAACGACGGAACGGGGAAACTCGTTGGTTTGGGACATAATAGCTTGAATCTTAAATCCTATCTTGCATTACTTTATTATAGGCTCAGATATAAATACCAAGATCTGAAGCTTAAGCTAGATATCAAAATAGCAAATTGGAATAAGAAGGGTAAAGAACGTCTCACCGTCATGGTGATCCCTCACTCCGAACAAAAGACGATCAACTTTCATATCTCTTACAGAGCGATCACCATCTTCATCGGGACAATTTTGGTCCTTCTTCTTATTAGTTCTATTAACGTTCTCAGCCATTCTGGATCTATTCACCAACTTACAGAATTGAACTTATCCAACCAGGACTTCATTCGTCAGTCTGCAAAAATGAAAGAAGAGATCAACGGTCTTCACGAACACGTTGAATACTATCACAACCATGTGGGAGCACTTTACGGAAGATTGACAGGTGACAATTCTAAAGTTGCAAAAGGAATCGGAGGAGCGGAAAAACTTTCTTTTAGTTCCGATAAAAACTTAGCACCAGGTGCAGAAGTTTTCCGACTCAAAGAAGACGTTCATAATCTAAAAGTAGCGAACGAACTTACCCAAGAAATCATCAGTATATTAAAAAAACGTAAAAATCTAATCCGCCAAACTCCTTCCATTTGGCCTGTAAAAGGATATGTACTTTATCCTTACGGAGAATATCTAAATCCAGTTACTGCTCGTAGAGACTTTAATAATGGATTGGATATTGGAGCTTTCCCTGGATCAGAAGTAGTGGCAACTGCACCTGGCACAGTTTATGAAATCGGATACACACGTAATACCGGATACTTTGTGAAAGTAGCTCACAAGTTCGGTTGGAAAACGATTTACTCTAATCTGGATCGTGTAAAAGTGAAAGCGAACCAGCAAATTTCCAAAAACGAAGTATTAGGCTTCGTTGGAAAATCGGAAAACAGTCCTCAGTACAGTCTTCATTATGAAATTCATGTGGGCACCAGAGCGATCGATCCTTTTGCATTCTTGAACCAGATCCAAGACTGATGGCCCATACAGAAGAGCAATTAGCAGTAAATAGTATCATCGGCGAAGGCGCCGAATTCAGCGGAGACTTCAAACTTTCCGGGCTTCTACGTATTGACGGTATTTTTAGGGGAACCATAAAAACCGACGGAAAAGTCCTAATCGGAAAGACCGGAATCGTCGATACGGATATTAAAGCTCGTATTGTCGTCGCCGGTGGTGAAATTAATGGGAATATATTCGCTTCGGAACGAGTGACTCTACTCGCAAGCTGCCGTATGAAAGGTGATATCATCACTCCAAAGGTAGTTATGGAAGAGGGAGTACAATTCGAGGGAAATTGTAAGATTAACCCGACCACTCATTGAAGATCCAATCTCAGCAAAAAGACCCTCGCACAGAATCACGTAAAAAAAGAGACTTCGGTCTTTCTCTAAATGCTTCTATATACCAACCTGTTCCTAGTTCAGTATCCGATTCCCAGATACCTGATTCTAAAAGTGAATTTTTTGATTTAGTAGAACATCTACTTCCTTATAACCAAGAAAGAACAAGAGATCTAAATTCATTACTTAGAGATCTTCCGGACGCAGAGAGAAATTTTTTAAAATCTCCTACGTATGCAAACCTGGAAGTTTATAAGAGGATCGTTCAAGGGATCCTAAAAGAAGTCCTAGATAGAAATACAAGTTTAGAAACTTTACGCACTAGAGCGAGAGGCGGATCGGAGAAGGTTTATCAAGTAGTTCAGATAGTAGATGATAAGATCCAGACTCTAGCGGACTTTATCATACACCCTGAAAATTCTACTTTTGACCTAATGAAAAGGATGGAAGATATTCGTGGTCTATTAGTAGATCTAATGAATTAAGATTAGGTCTTAGATCCTAAACTTTTAAACACGTCTGGAAGTTTTGCAGGCTTTCTAGATTCTAATAACAAAAAGGCCCAAGTCAACTCACCATTACAAACTAAAGTATCATCTGATACTTTTCTAACCTGAATATTCCAAAGAATACTGGCAGGTTTAATCTCCCCAGCTTTCACATAAATTTTCAGTTCTTCATCAAATCTTGCAGGTGATTTGTATTCAATGAGCGAGCGAGTAACTACAAAGTCCAAACCGTTTTTCTCTAATTCGCCTTTATAGTCGTACTTAAGAAATCTCATGTATTCATTCAAAGCGGTATCAAAGTACGTAAGATAATGTGCGTTGAATACTACAGCTTGTGCGTCGATCTCAGAATAACGTACTCTTAGAGTATGATAGAATTCAGAATCATTCGAGCTCATGAACTTTTTTGATAACCAAAGTTCTGCAAAGGTATTATAAACCTAAAGCGTCTAAAACCTTCTGCAATGCATCCAAACTTGGATATGCAATGCTGAGTTTACCTTTTCCGGAAGAAGAATTGTGAGTAATGTCTACTTTCATAGAATACTTTTTGCGGAACTTGTTTTCAAGCTCTACGATATCCACTTCTTTACGTTTGGATTTTTTCTTCTCTCTAACCGGAGCTTCCTCAGTCAAGTTTGCAACAATGTCTTCCACCTGGCGGACGGTTAGACCTTTTTCCGCAATTTGGTAAGCGAGTTGTTCCGATTTTTTGCGATCCGCAATAGATAGAAGTGGTCTTGCATGACCTTCGGATATTCTACCATTCTTTACAAGATCCATAACTGAATTAGGCAATTGTAAAAGACGGATTAAGTTCGAAACAGTCGCTCTGTTCTTGCCAACTCTTGATGCAATATCAGTAATCTTTAGCCCGGATTTTTCAGAAAGAGTTTTGTAGGCTAAAGCTTCTTCAATCGGATTTAGATTCTCTCTTTGGATATTTTCAATGAGAGCCATTTCCAAAGTTTGTTGGACATTTGCTTTCTTAACTACTACCGGAATTTTTATGAAGCCCGCAATTTTACATGCACGGTATCTTCTTTCTCCGGAGATAATCTCATATCCGGAACCAGTATCTTTTACTACAATCGGTTGGATCACTCCATGAGCTTTGATCGTCTCAGCAAGTTCACGCAAAGATTCTTCATTAAAAGTTCTTCTTGGTTGGTCAGGATTCGGGCGGATCTCGGAAAGTTTTACTTCTTTGAGCGAACCTTCTCCTCCTGCTTCTTTAAAAGATTTTTCCTCCGAAACAGGAATTAAATTCCCGAGTCCCCTACCTAATGCTTTCGGTTTTGCGCTAGCACTCATTAATTTTTACCGGCTACTTCTAATGCTAGACTTCTGTAACTTTGGGCGCCGATCCCATCCGGATCATAAGAAAGAATGGACTTACCGAAAGATGGAGCTTCGGAAAGTTTGATGTTTCTAGGGATAACGGTAGTATATACCTTTTCTTTAAAATAAGACTTAACATCTTCTGCTACTTGCTGAGCAAGATTGGTTCTCTTGTCGAACATAGTAAGCAACACTCCTTCAAGCTCGAGAGAAGGATTTAATTTTCCCTGAACCAAAGAAATGATCTTCATAAGCTGAGTCAGTCCCTCCAAAGCGAAGTATTCAGTTTGAAGAGTGATCATCACACTGTCGGCCGCAGACAATGCATTAATAGTTAGCACGCCAAGAGAAGGAGGGCAATCGATCAGAATATAATCATACTCGGTTCTTAAATGACCGATCGCATCTTTTAAACGATACTCACGATTTTCCTCGCCCAATAAGTCAGCTTCTGCACCAGACAAATTGATATTAGAAGGAATGATATGAAGATTTTCGATATCAGTTCTTTTGATACATTCTGCTGCGGAAGATTCTCCGATCAAAAGTTCATAAGAAGTATTTTGGAGAGTATTGATCTCGAACCCTAAACCGGATCCTGAGTTACCTTGCGGATCAAAATCTACGATTAAAACTTTTTTACCAATCGCTGCTAGATTTGCTGCGAGATTAATGGAGGTAGTAGTCTTTCCTACGCCGCCTTTTTGATTACTGATGGATACGATCTTTCCCATAGAATTCTTTGCTCTCCTTCTCGAGAAGCTTCCAAGCTCTAGGAATACCTTGCCTTGCCGATCCGACCTTTTTCAAGACTTTAATATGTCGCATGCCTAAAAATTCGAGTTCAGGTAAAAGTACGGTCTTAATAATATCAAAGCCGCTATCAGTTAAGATCTTCTTTTCAATCTTTGCATCAAACTCGTCTTTTCCGATAAAAGGGACATAATATCCTTCTTTTATAATACATCTACTTAGGACTTCTGCGCTCCAAGGATAGGGCACAAACCCCCTAGAAACACCTAAATTCCAGTCAGTTTTCCAGTCCTCCGCCCTTGCAAAAAGGAATTCCACGTCTGAGATTTTGTTTTCTTTCACAAACGTTTCTGTATGAGAGAGTTTTCTTCTTTGTGAATCTAATAGAACTAGCTTAGGCCTTTCTTTTTCTACTAAACAACGAAAGAAGAAGCCTGGTATCCCTGGACCTGTCCCTGCATCTCCCACCTTCATCTTGTTAAACGATCCTAGTATACTCTGTATCTTATAAATATGAAAGATTGATTCGAGAACATGACGATCTAAGATCTCATTCGTATCTCTTTTAGAAAAAAAGCCACCTGCTTGGTTCTTATCTTTTAGGAAGGTTAAGAATAAAGAGACAAGTTCCCAATCAAATAAGGGAAGAATCTGCTCTGCGTCTTTTGGGAATCTATATTTTATCGCGGCTTGGATCCCATCCGGATCATGGTTGAAGTCCGGATGGCTTGTCTCAGTTTCTGTCATTCTACTTTGCGACTTGGTGATTGTATTCTATGATGGACTTGAATAAAATTTCAATTCCCATCTTAAGCTGAGGAACACTCATGCTCTCATTCTTACCATGAATACCATCTATCTCTTCCGAGGAAAGTAATGCAGGAATAAGTCCGTAACATTTTAATCCAATCTGTCTGAGATAAGAACTATCAGTGGTTCCAGGTGATAAGAAAGGAGTAGCGATTGATCCAGGCTCAACTGCAGTCACAGTACCAGCAAGAACTCTAAATAATAATCCGTCCATAGGAGAAATACTTCCTGACTCTAAGTGACGAGCACTGACTTCCACTCCGTATTTTTCTCCGAGTGCTTTTACTTCTTCAAAAATCTTTTTCTCATCCTGTCCTGGAAGAATACGAATGTCTATAGATCCAGTTGTCTCGGAAGTGATTACATTCATTCCGATCGGATGACTATCTATACCAGTTAGACTTACTGTGTTTCTAGTCATTGCTCTAAGATGTCTATTAGAGTTAATCACACCTTTTAAGATCAAAAAGAGTAAAGGGTTTCTAGATCTTTTTAAGACAAATGAATCAGGGAAATTACTGATTCCTCCTAATGAATAGAAAAATGCAGCAGTCTCATCCTTGATCATCGTTTTGTTTCCGATGTTCTGCACTTCTTGTAAAAAATCCACCATGGACTTTGCAGCATAACTAACTGGCGGAGTACTTCCATGCCCTGGAATAGATTTAGCTTTTAAGTCCAACCACACTGCACCTTTTTCTGCGAGTTGTATATTGAATACTTTTGAACCTTTGATTGCTATGTCTTTGGATCCGGTTCCACCTTCGTTCCAAACATATTCATATCCGTTGAATATTTCTTTATGCTTATCAACTAAGAATCTAGCTCCATGTTCTGAGCGACTTTCTTCATCTGCGATAGCAAGGAACATTAAGTTTCTTTCTAGAGGGATCTTCTTCTCATGAATAAGTAAGAATGCATGTAGTTGCATGATGCCAAGACCCTTAACATCCACTGCTCCTCTTCCATGAATTCTAGCTCCTTTTCTCACTCCAGAGAATGGTGGAACATCCCAGTCTTTTGCATCTGCTTCTACAACATCGATATGACTTGTAAGTATTAAACCTTCTTTAGTTGTATCTTTACCTTTTAACTCGGCAAGAAGTGATGCTCTGTCTGGCTTGCCAGGATACTCTATGATGCGAGAAGGAATTCCTCTCTTGTCTAAGATAGATTTCAGAAACAGTGCCCCTTCTTTCTCTCTACCTCTAATAGTTGCAATCCTGATATAAGCTTGAAGATCTTTTGCGGCCTCTTCACTTAAAGCAGAATAATCTAAGTTTGGAATAGTCGCTTCCGGTTGGATGGGTTTGATCCCTTTTTCAGTGAATGCGATCGTATAAATTAAGAAGATCGCAATAAGAGCAAGGACCGTGATCCCGATTTTTTTGAGGGACATATTTCCTCTCCACTAATCTTTCTTTATTGGCTTCTAATGTTTTCGGTCTAGAAGCCCGTAAAAAATTATTACGTCACTGCGCCTCTGCAAGGAGTTTTCCTTTGATTCTATGAATGGAATGTTATAATTTTCTGTAGGACTTCCTACTTAAATAAAATGAGATTCCAAGAGTCTTACAGGTACTACAAAAAGAAAAGACCCCAATATCTGATCTTGATCCGGTATCATTACGAAAGAAACCCATTCAAATTTCCTAAAAAGACTCTTAACATTTTACACAAATAGTCGATGTCTAGAGGGAGGTAATCTCCATGTTAAAAAGAGTATTCTTCTCTTTCGTTTTCATCTCCTGCATCGCCCCTATCTATTCTTTCACCCCTGGAAAATGGTCTCATACTGATAGGATCATTTTAGGTTTTGAAAAGGGCGGCCCTAGCCAAGAGCTAGTAAGAGATTCCAAAGGTAATATAATCTATACTGCAAAGTATGAATATGATGCTTCTGGAAAATTAGTAAAAGAAAACTATATAGGACAAGATGGGAAGCCAGACGGCTTTACTAAGTTTATATACAAGGATGGAAAAATCCTAAAAGAAGAACTCTATAATAAGGACGGACTAAATCTTGAGTCCAAAAACTTCGGATATAATAAATCAGGAGTTCTTTCTTCCATAGAATTAGTAGATAAAGACGGAAAGAATATACTTACATGTACTATTATCTCTTGGGGTGAAAATGGTTTAATAAAGGAAGCTCAGACTGAATGGGCTGATGCAAAACTTACTGAAAGATTTGCTATAGTTAAAGACCCGAACAAGCCGGGACTATTCCAACAAAACATTTATAACGAAGATAAACAACAAGCTGCATCTACTGTTTTAACTTTTGATTCAAATGGAAAACTTTTGAGCCGTATGAATGTTCAAGGAACGATTGAAAGAATGAACCGACTAATATGGGATAAAGAGAATCGTTTACAACAATTCACTTTCTTGATCAAACAAGGAGATAAATGGGCCGTGGAAAAAACTCACGAGCTTGTTTACGGAAAATAACCACTCGCGTTTCACGTGAAACGGAGAGAGGGAGGGCGATTTGCTCTCCCTTTTTTATTGCCTACTTGAATAGACAGATTCTTAAATTTTCTGAAAGACTAACCTAGTCCAAGTAACATCTTTTTTGTTCTTCATTAAGCTAGGTTGGTTCTCTATAATTAACAAATTGTTCAGGCCAAACTTTAAAGCCTGATCAATATTTATCTTTGCATTTGTTGGAAACACATAAGTCCCCACACCTACTGGCCCATTACGAAGTGAAAGAGCAAAGATAGCATTTGATTTCAGAAGCTCAGATACTCTCTTGATGGAATATAACTGCTCTTCTTCATTCAAGTGGTGCCATACTCCGGACGCTAGAATGAAATCGAAATGGTTATTATAGTCTGAAAGTTTTATAAGATCAGGCAAGGAGTCATCGATCCAAATGATCTTATCCGAAGAATAAAGTTTAGATCCCGACGATCTAAACTCTTCAAGTGGCTCAACAGTTATGACTGAATGACCCATCTTAGAAAAGATAAAAGCATCTCTTCCTATTCCGCCGCCAAGATCTAAGACGAAACCTTTTTCTTTCGGAATATAAGGAAGGAAGTCTTTATGAAGATCAAAAAAATCAATATCAACTGTAGCTTTGATAAACTCTTCTAGATAGTTTGAATATCCTTCTGTACCTTTTACTTGATCCGGATTCATGAGACTTGATGAAAAATTAGAAGAGATCATATAGAGCGACAGTGTTTTTTAAGAAAAACGTTTCATGTGAAACGTTGGAATTCCAACACATGGTTCCAGGTTAGGATACCAAATACAACAATCTGTAAAAGAGAATAAAAAACCCCAGATTACTCCGGGGTTTTTTAGATTCATTATTAGTCTTTAGAGAAGTTTAAACCGGACTCGGCTTTCTTCCTTTGATATAAAAAAGAAGCATATCAATGTCGCTTGGATCTACACCAGAGATTTGAGCCGCCTTTTCTAAATTTAAAGGGCGATGTTTCGTAAGTTTCTGGATGGCTTCTTTCTTAATACCTGGCACCAAGGAGTAATCGATTGTTTCAGGTATCGGAGTAGTAAGATATCTATTCTTCCAATCGATAGTATCTTGTTCTCTTTTGATATAACCTTCATACTTAATTTCCATTTCGATGACCTTTCTGTCTTGAGCACTTAGCTCTTCAGACTCAGGCACCAGGAACTTAACATCTTCAAAAGCAATTTCAGGTCTTTTCAAAAACGAATCCAGTTTTGCGCCGTACTTTAAACTCTGGATTCCTTTTCTTTCTAATAAAGCTTCGAACTCAGGTAGAGGTTTGAGCGGAGTAGATTGTATCTTTTCCTTAACATCAGAGATCTTTTTATATCTGTTAGTCATCTCACTGAAAGTTTCTTCAGATACAAGACCCATCTTATATCCGTACTTCATCAGTCTTTGGTCAGCATTGTCCTGTCTCAAAAGAAGTCTATGTTCCGCACGTGAAGTGAACATCCTATATGGATCTTCAACACCCTTATGAACTAGATCATCCACAAGAACTCCGATATATGATTCTCCTCTAGAGAACAACATCGGCTCCTCCCCTCTTAAGGAAGAAAGTACACTATAAGCAGCAACTAAACCTTGGGCAGCAGCTTCTTCATAACCTGTAGTACCATTAATCTGTCCCGCATGATAAAGACCTTTGATCTTTTTCGTTTCTAAGGTTGGTTTTAATTCTGTAGGATCAACATAGTCATACTCAATTGCATATCCAGGTCTCAAGATCTCTGCTTCTTCTAGACCAGCAATCGAACGTACAAGTTTCCACTGCACTTCTTCCGGAAGACTAGTAGAGACTCCGTTTAGATAAATCTCTTGCGTATCATAACCTTCTGGCTCTAAAAAAATCTGATGCCTTTCCCTATCAGCAAAACGAACGACTTTATCTTCTATAGAAGGACAGTATCTCGGCCCGGTCGATTTGATCTGACCTGAATACATTGGAGAAAGATGAATGTTCTCATTAATCAGTGCATGTGTTTTTTCATTTGTGTAAGTGATATAACAGGGGATCTGTCTGCGAGTGATCTTAGTTGTAGAAAAAGAAAAAGGAGAAGGATCCGGATCACCTTCTTGCACACTCATCACAGAAAGATCGACTGAATTTTTATGAATTCGCGGTGGAGTTCCAGTCTTCAATCTTCCTAATTTCAAATTATACTTAGCAAGTGAATGAGAAAGACCTTTGACTGTAGGTTCTCCGAATCTTCCGTTCTCTTTTTGGTAAGTTCCTATATGAACAATAGAAGATAAGAATGTTCCCGTAGTTAAGATCACATGATTAGTGAAAATTTCGAAACCTCTTCCTGTCCGAACTCCAATAATACGATCTTCTTCTATCAAAAGATCTTCGACCGTATCTTGTCTGATGGATAAGTTTTGAATAGATTCAAGTGTATGTTTTACTTTGAGTTGGTATTCTTTCTTCTCCGCTTGAGCACGAGGAGCCCAGACACTAGGGCCTTTTGATGTATTCAACATTTTAAATTGGATACCGGTTGCATCAATGACCTTCCCCATTAAGCCACCAAGTGCATCTACTTCTCGAACCATATGTCCTTTTGCAATCCCACCGATAGCAGGGTTACACGACATTTGTCCGATCGTATCTAAGTTCATTGTAATAAGTAAAGTTCTAGCACCACCAATAGATGAGACATAGGCAGCCTCAGAGCCTGCGTGACCCGCACCGACCACAACACAATCAAATCGATTGGGAAAAAAAGAAGAATTCATTTAAGACCTAGCACTCCTGCATAAGCAATTCTTAAGATCGATCATTAGTCGACAGTAGAGCCTATGCTTAGAATCATGTAATCAATAGTATCACTTTCAGGTTCCCTGTACATGCCCGAATCCATCAAGAAACTCTCTTACTTCGAAGGAAAAATAGTCCCGGAGTCAGAAGCAAATATAAATATCAAAACTCACGCCTTACAATATGGAACCACTGTCTTCGGAGGGATCCGAGGATATTATGATTCTAATTCTGATAACTTATATGTTTTCAGAATCTTAGATCATTATAAACGTCTTGTGAATTCTACTAGGATCATGCAGTTACAATTCACAAAGACTCCGGAAGAACTCCGTGACATAACCTTAGATCTACTTAAACAATCCGGATACAGAAGGAATGTGTATCTTAGACCTTTCATCTACACTTCTGCTCTTCAACTTTCTCCTAGATTTCATGATGTTCCTACCGAACTTGCAATTTATGTTTTAGAGTTGGATGATTACTTAGATACCAAGCGTGGACTCACTACTATGGTATCAAGCTGGAGAAGGTTCGACGATACAGTCATCCCTACTCTCTCTAAAGTTTCCGGTGGATATGTGAACTCTGCTCTTGCAAAATCAGAAGCAGTTCAGAATGGATACGACGAGGCGATTTTCTTAGACAGTAGAGGTTTTGTAAGCGAAGGTTCTGCAGAGAATATCTTCTTAGTGAGAGATGGAAAGATCATCACACCTTCTATCTCTTCTTCTTTGTTAGAAGGAATTACAAGACGTTCAGTTCTACAACTTGCAAAAGACTCAGGATTCGAAGTCATCGAAAGAGATATCACAAGAAGTGAACTTTATATCGCCGATGAGATCTTCTTCTCCGGAACTGGAGTGCAGATTGCTTGGGTTAGCGAAGTGGATAAGAGAAAAATCGGAACCGGAGAGATGGGACCTATCACTAAAAAACTACAGTCCACATTCTTTGATCTAGTCGTTGGAAAAAACCAAAACTACAAACACTGGTTGACTCCTGTTTATTAATCTTTAATAAGAAGAACATGTCTTCTGCATTCGGTATCGAGGAAATCCAAGGTCAGGAAAGGGCTCTAGTATTCCTAAAAAAATACTCAGCTCAACCTGACCTTCTTCCTCCCTTACTCATCTTTCATGGACCGGAAGGAACTGGAAAAGAATCTGCAGTCGAAAGATTTATCAGACATATACTTTGTTTAGAAGGGACTTCTTGTGGGCACTGCGTTTCTTGCAGAGCATTCATGCATCATTCTCATCCGGATATTGTGTGGTTTCCATTAGAGAAGAATAAACAAATCGCAATTGGTAAAGAAGACAATCCGGAAGAGTTCACAATCCGCTGGCTGATCCGCACAAGACTTTACTATAGACCTCATCTTTCTAAGACCAGATTTATTATCATACCTGATGCATCTTTGATCGGTAACGAAGCAGAGACTGCTCTTTTAAAATCTTTGGAAGAAGCTCCATTTTTCACTCGTTTTATATTTATAGTAAACGACTTGGAACAACTGAAAGAAACGATCGTGAGTAGAGCAGTCTGTATTCCTTTCGGTTATCTTCCTCAGCATGTGATCAAAGAATTACATAATAAAAATTCAATACCTTACTTTCCTGCTAAAGGTGGAAGTATGGTATCCTTTGATTGTCCACCAGCAGTACTCGAACAAATTTCTCAAAAGATCAACGGAAATCTAAGGCAACCATTGGATTATCTTAGATTAGAAGAATGGATATTGGAGTACAAAGAAGAACATTCTAATTGGAAAGAAGATTTTTCCTTTAAGGACTTCTTAGATCTGATCGGATTATTATTGCTACAAGAGTTTTCCAAATCTGATTTCGATTCTAATCTACCAAAGATGGAAGCAGTCTTTCGTTTTAAGGAAAAATTACACGAAAGAATACATGGACAAGAGAATATTGCGTTATCACTTCTTATTCACGAACTCTCGCTACTAGAACAAAAATAAAAATTCCTTTATATTTTCTTTAAATTCTTCACCAGTTACTTCGCTTAACAACGATTAAATGTAACAAAATATTAGTAATTATACTAAGTGACATAATGATTTATCTATCACTAATCCACTGTGTTTTTCCTAAGGTTTCCTTTTCGATTTCCGAATTTTCATTTGTATGCGACTGACAGAAGAAAAATAGTGTAATCTCGTCGGATGGTCCTTCGGATCGTTTCCTAATTCAGTTTTTTCTTTTCCGAGACAAATACGAGTTTCGTATTCATAAAGTTGTCGGTGTGTTCTTGATTTTTTTCTTTGGAGTTTTGTTTGGACCCTAGCTGGAAGCGTGTATTAGAGGAAGTTTCCAAGGAAATTCCTCCTACGTACTTTGATAAGTTCATATATACCTTACAATTAGAGAGTTTAACAGACGATCGTTGCATCCTCGTAGCTCCATCCTCTAATATTAAAACACATGTTGAGAAAAAATACCAAAACCATATCGAAGAAGCGATCTTCAGAGCTAGCGGAAACAGAGTCCCGGTTGAAATCGTTCTTGAAAGTGCTTCTAATCTAAACGAAGTTCTTCAGGAAAAATTCAAAGATAAGTCTTATTCTTTTAATCCGGACTATTCTTTTGATAATTTTATCGTAGGTAACACTAACCGTCTCGCATTCAGCGCGGCAATGGAATGTGTAAAAAATCCTGCGGAGATCAATCCCTTATACTTATTCGGAAAAGTAGGAGTGGGTAAAACCCATCTTCTTCATTCTATAGGTTCCGAAATTCTTAAAAAAGAACCTTGGAAAACAGTACATTACGTAGATATAAAGTCCTTCATGAGTGAGTTTTTGTTCGCTCTTCAGTCTAGAGATTCTATCGAATCTTTTAAAATTAAGTATCAATCTTATAATTGTCTATTGATCGATGATATCCAACTTCTAAACACAGGAGCAGAGAAGACACAAGAAGAGTTCTTCTCTATCTTCAACTTTCTTTTCGAAAGAAAAAGACAGATTGTGATCGCATCTGATCGTCCTAGTTCTGAACTTCCTCTTCATGAAAGATTAAAATCTAGATTTGTGACCGGTGTTCAGGCTGATATCCAGCCACCTGATAGAGATATTCGTATCGGAATTTTGGAAAAGAACTGCCAAATTTTAAATTTGGGTCTTTCTCAGGAGCATATTCAGTTTATTGCGGACCTGATCGAAGATGATACTCGTGCTCTTTTGGGAGCTTTGAATGATTTAGCTCTTCATAAGAGGGCATTCTCTCATCTATTCTTCACAACATCGATGATAGAAGAGATACTTAAGAATCGTATCTTCCGCAAAAAGAACTTCCAACTCAGCCAAAACAAGGTTATAGAACATATTTCTTCTCTATATAACTTGGATCCGAATGAGGTGATGGGTAAGAGTAGAAAACCTGAGTATGTGATCCCTCGACATCTTTGTATGTATGTATTGCACAAAGGTTTCCGACTGAATAAAAGTCAGGTTGGAAGAATGTTTTCTGCGGAACATACCACAGTAATCCATGCAGTTCGTAACATCGAAAATAAGATAAAAGATGATAAAGAATTTTCCATTAAAGTGGAAGAAGTTCTGAACCGGTTCCGTTTCCAATAAAAAACTTAGTTTCAATTCTTATCTAAAGGGACATAGATCTATAGATAACATGTAAATAACTAGTTAGTAGTTTATTCATAACAAGTAAATAAGACATAACACAAAATTATTGTCCCTTATAGACTTTGGTTTTGAAGGTTAGTATAGCAGATACACAGGAGTTTTTTCCGGGTCCTGGAAATTGTACTTTTCAATATATATGCGACATATTTCCCTTATCTAAAGAGTTATGACTCTTATCTACATATGCACAGGTACAAGTACTACAACAGTACATATATAAGAATCTATATATAGATCACCTATATAAATGGAGAATGCAAATTGAAGATCAAAGTGAACACATCCGAGTTCCTAAAAGCGATTCACGCTGTAGAGGGAGTAATCTCTGCTAGAGAGATACGTTCTGTTCTCTCCAACTTAAAATTAGAAGCTGAAACTTCTTCCGTATCTATTTCTGCAACTGACTTAGAAATATCTATTAAAACATCATTAAATGCTCAAGTAGATAAGTCGGGAGATATTTCATTACCTGCAAAACAATTATCCAGTATTTTTAAAACCATTCACTTCGAAGAGGCTTTACTCTCAACTGAAGATGGCGATGCTGATTCAAGTATTACTTATATCACTGATGCTACTAAGAAGAATGATTATAAAAACAAACTGAATGGAATGGATGCAGAAGAGATCAAAACCATTCCTAAAGTGGACTCATCGAATATCTCCGATTTTCCAACAGCAATGTTTGCAGAGATGATCCGCAAAACTTCTTATGCTATCGCACACGAAGACCAAAGATATATCTTCAATGGACTGTTCATGGTTCCTAAAGGAGATAAACTTGTATTTGCAGTTACTGACGGTCGAAGGTTATGTAAGATCGAAAGACCTCTTTCCACTACTTTGAAATTCAAAGATTCAGTGATCATTCCTTCTAAGGCTATTAGAGAGATTTCTAAAATGATCGCTACTGCTGAAACAGGTAAGATAGGCATTATAGATAATCAAATCTATGTGAATGCAAATCAGATCGAGCTACTTTGCAAACTGATCGAAGGTAACTTTCCTAATTACGAGCAAGTAATTCCTAAGTCTTCTAAATTCAGTGCAGTAATTCCGAAAGAAGGATTCCAGATCTATCTTAGACAAGCATTGATAGCTGCGGAAGAGCCAACTCGTCAGATACGTTTAACATTCACTAAAAATAATATTAACTTCTACGCTCAAACACAAGGAGTGAATGAGGTTAGTATTAATATGCCGATTGAGTATTCTGGAGACGAAGTAACTGTAGCTTTCAAAGGTGAATATTTATCAGATGTGTTCAAGTCTATCGATGATAATGAATTCAAAATAGAATTCAGCGATTCAAGTTCACCTGTGGTATTCAAGGATCCTTCCGATCCTGATTTTATATCGGTAATCATGCCGATGAAAATTTAAAAGAGAAGATCCGTGTTTTTACGAAGCCTAAGGCTTCTCAATTTCAGAAACCACGAACAAATAAGCCTGGAGTTCCATTCCAGGCTTATTTTCTTTGTGGGAGAAAACGGAGAAGGAAAAACAAACTTACTCGAAGCAATCTCTATGATCTCTTGGCTAAAAAGTTTTAGAGAATCAGAAGAGGGAAATTTGATTCGTTGGAACTCAGACGGATATTATATCAAAGGTGAAGTAGACAGAGATCATAAAAAAGAAATTTATGAATTAGGTTTTTCTAAAAAACCAGTCAGTCGCCGCAAACTTAAGTTTAATCAAGAAGAAGTTAAAAAAAGATCCGACTTAGTAGGTAAATTCCTAAGTGTTTTAATGACTCCTTTGGATCTAGTTATAGTAGAAGGTGGACCTTCTGAAAGAAGAAGGTTTTTGGACAGTCTACTTTCTTCATTAGATCCTTCTTACTTAAATGATCTAATAGAATATAATCGTATCTTAAAACAAAGAAATGCACTTTTAAAAAGTGGATCTTCTGATTCTGGTCTTTATGAAATTTGGAACCAAAGACTAATCGAAAAAGGGATCAGCATTTTTAATAAAAGAAAAGAATTCATTGTAGAATTCGATCCTATCTATAGAGAAAATCTAAAAAAGTTAAGCGGTGGAAAAGATAATCTAACTCTTGAATACAAGCCCAGTTTTTTTGATATAGAAAATTTTAAAGAAACCCTACAAAGAAATATTAATAGAGATCGAAAACTAGGTTATACTTCTGTAGGAATTCACAGAGACGATTTGTATATCGGAGAAGATAATAGAGATATTATGGATTTCGCTTCTCAGGGTCAAAAGAGAAGTACTGTGATTTCGCTTAAAGCGGCCGCTTTCGAGTATTATCGTAGGAAATTGGGAAGGACGCCTATTCTTCTAATTGATGACGTAATTCGCGAATTGGATGTAAAAAGAAGAGAATATTTTGTGGATCTTGTTTTGAATTCGGGACAGGCTTTTTTTACTACCACTGACCTTGAAGGTATCTCAGACTATATAGGGAGACTTGAAGACGAAAAACAGATCTTTGTAGTCAAAAATGGCCTAGTCACTCCTTACCAATGAAAGAAGAATCCAAAATACAAAAAATTGCTCCTCAGGAATTCAAAAATATTCTTCAAGATTTGGGTTTAACTGAAGAAAGTTTAGCGGATAAAATTGCAGTCCAAACTTTAGCAAAACGTTGGGTCGACATAATAGGTCCGGTATATGCAAATCATTCCGAACCATTTGCATTAAACGGTGATGTGTTGGTGATTATAACAGTTCACTCAGCATACAAACAGGAGATCCTTTTTATGAGAAAAAGGATCTTTAGTTATTCTGCTCGTTACTTAGGAAGAGATGTAGTAAAAAAAATTGAAATTAGGATCGGTAATCTCTCTCCTAAAAGACAAAAATCCCCCTCATATACCGCGGATAAAACCGGATTGGAGGGCAAACAAAACTTAATTTCTATTGCCGAAAAAGAAACAGATCCTATCGCAAAAAAAAGACTTTTAGAGCTAATTGAATTCCTCTGAGAAGGACATTCTTTCTAAATAATAAGCCGAATTTCCTTGCCTCCTTAGCGAATTCAGGAAAACTATTCCTAGATTCCGGAGGACCGATGAGCCAACCAGAAAGCAGTTATAGCGCAGGTCAGATCAAAATCCTAGAAGGATTAGAGGCCGTACGCAAACGCCCCGGGATGTATATCGGGACCCAAGATGAGACCGGTCTTCATAAGATGGTCTATGAGGTTGTTGATAACTCTGTAGACGAGGCCATGGCTGGCCATTGTACGGAGATTACTATCTCCATTCTTCCTGAGAACATAATAGAAGTGAAGGACAATGGGCGTGGAATTCCAGTAGCCATCCACCCTGAAAAAAATATCTCCACTATCGAAGTCGTTATGACCATTCTACATGCTGGTGGTAAGTTCGAAAATGATGCCTATAAGGTTTCCGGTGGACTCCATGGAGTTGGGGTATCTGTCGTTAACGCACTTTCTGAATCATTAGAAGTGGAAGTTTACCAAAATGGAAAGATCCATCAGCAAAAGTATTCAAGAGGTGTGCCCCAAGGTCCTGTGAATGTTATTGGGGACACTACCGAAAGAGGTACTGTCGTTCGATTCAAGCCGGATGCAACCATCTTCACCACGACTGAATTTCATTTTGACGTGCTTACTTCTCGTTTTAGAGAGTTAGCATTTTTGAATAAGGGTTTAAAACTAATTGTTCAGGATAAAAGAAAGTCCGATTCCGAAAAGCATGAGTTCATATTTGATGGTGGTATTGTTTCATTCGTAGAATATTTGAACGAGAACAAACATCCACTTCACAAAACAATTCATTTCGAAAGAAATAAAGATGACGTAGTCGCAGAAATAGCGATCCAATACTCTGATACGTATTCTGAAAATATTTTTTGTTTTACCAATAATATAAACAATAACTTGGGTGGAACTCACTTAGAAGGTTTTCGTGCTGCTTTAACTAGAACTCTTAATGATTTCTTAAAGAAAGATCAGCAGCTTGTAAAAAAACAACCTACTGCATTATCTGGAGAGGATTTAAAAGAAGGGATCACTGCAGTGATTTCAGTAAAAATTCCTCAACCTCAGTTTAACTCTCAGACAAAAGAAAAACTAGTAAATGCAGAAATCAAAGGGATCATGCAAACTCTAACTGGAGAAGGCCTCTCCCTTTTCTTTGAAGAGAATCCCGCAATTACTAAAAAGATATTAGAAAAATGTATATTATCAGCTAAAGCTAGAGAGGCTGCTCGTAAGGCCCGTGATTTAACTCGTCGTAAATCTGTATTAGAAGGTGGTGGTCTTCCTGGAAAATTAGCAGACTGTTCCGAAAAGGATCCTGCAGCTTCTGAACTTTATATAGTAGAGGGAGATTCTGCAGGCGGTTCCGCGAAACAAGGAAGAGATAGGCATTATCAGGCAATCCTTCCTCTAAAAGGAAAAATTCTGAACGTGGAAAAAGCACGTTTAGATAAAATTCTAGGTAATGAAGAAATTCGTACTCTGGTTTCTGCATTAGGCACAGGAATTGGTGAAGATGAATTTAACGTGGATAAAGCTCGTTATCATAAGATTTTTATTATGACGGATGCGGATATAGACGGTTCGCATATTCGTACATTACTTCTTACATTCTTCTTCCGTTATATGAAACCCATCATTGAAAAAGGGTTTCTATATGTTGCACAACCTCCTCTGTATTTGATCAAACACGGAAAGACGTCCGCTTATTTATTCTCTGATAAAGAGAAGGATGAATATTTAAAATCTCTAGGAACAGAAAAGGCAGTCATCCAACGATATAAAGGTTTGGGTGAGATGAATCCGGAGCAACTTTGGGAGACAACAATGGATCCTGAAAAACGAGTCGTTCTAAAAGTAAAACTCGATGATTACGTGGAAGCCGAAGATACATTTAATATACTTATGGGCGACGAAGTAAATCCGAGACGTCGCTTTATCGAGGTCAACGCAGCAAAAGTTGCGAACCTTGATCTTTAATATATTGGTAATAGGAAATTCTAAATACAAATGAGCGAAGAGCTAGAGAACGAAACAAAAACTTTGGGATTCAGCCTTTCTTCCCGTCCAGATATTGGTGATGCACTGAAGAATGGCGTCAGGGTAATTCCTGTCGAAATCGAAGACCAAATGAAGGAAGCCTACCTTGGTTATGCGATGAGCGTAATTGTTGGAAGAGCTTTGCCTGACGTCAGAGATGGTTTAAAACCGGTTCACAGACGTATTTTACATGCAATGAATGAAAGGGCCTGGAGAAGTGATCGCCCTTACGTTAAATGTGCAAAAATCGTCGGAGAAGTATTAGGTAATTATCACCCACACGGAGATAGCTCTGTATACGATGCATTAGTTCGTATGGTTCAAGAGTTTTCTCTTAGGGTTCCTCTCATTGACGGACAAGGAAATTACGGATCAATAGACGGAGACAACCCTGCAGCGTATCGATATACAGAAGCAAGACTTGCAAAAGTTGCAGAAGAACTTTTAAGAGATATCGAAAAGGAGACGGTTAATTTTTCTCCTAACTTCGATGATACCAAACAACAGCCGGATGTACTTCCTGCAAATTTTCCTAACTTACTAGTAAACGGCTCTTCCGGGATCGCAGTCGGGATGGCTACAAACATTCCTCCTCATAACTTGAGAGAAACGATTGAAGCGGTTATCACTGTAATCAAAAACCCTGATATTAGTATATCAGAAATTCTTAAAATAATGCCAGGCCCGGATTTCCCTACCGGCGGTACGATTATCGGCGGAGAAGGTTTATTATCTGCCTATCATTCTGGTAAAGGTTCAATTCGAATCCGTTCCAAAGTGGAAATAGAAGAGAACAAAAAAGGCAGAGAAGTAATAGTCGTTACTGAAATTCCTTATCAAGTAAACAAAAAGACTCTTCTAGAAAGAATTGGCGAGCTTGTTAACGAAAAACAGGTCGAAGGAATTTCCGAAATTTTGGATCTATCTGATAGAAAAGGGATTAGAGTAGAGATCCATATTAAAAAAGATGCAAATGCGCAAGTAATCCTAAACCAACTTCTGAAACTTACTCAACTTCAAGTAAGTTACGGGATTACAATGCTTGCGATCTTAGATAACAAACCTAAGATTTTTAACATTAAAGAAATCCTCGTTGCTTACTCAATCCACAGAAAAGAAGTAATTGTTCGTAGAACTCAATTCGATCTGGATAAGGCTGAAAAACGTGCCCATATCTTAGAAGGATTGAAGATTGCTCTCGAAAATATAGAAGAAGTGATCAAAGTAATCCGTGCATCTAAAAATGCTGCGGAAGCAAAAGAACAATTGATGGCTCGATTCGTTCTTTCAGATATCCAAGCTGACGCGATCCTGGAGATGAGACTCCAAAGATTGACTTCTTTAGAAGTCCAAAAGGTAATCGATGAGTTAGAAGAAGTTCGAGCCCTTATTATGGATCTGAAAGATATTCTCGCTAAACCTGAAAGAGTGTCTGATATAGTTTGTACTGAATTGTCAGAAGTTTCTGAAAAATTCGGGAACAAAAGAAAGACCGATATTAGTTTGGAAAGTGTAGAGTCTTCTACCTTTAACGCAGAAGATCTGATTGCAGACGAAGAAGTTGTATTACAAATTACTTATGATCAATTCATAAAAAGACTTCCTTTAGATACTTTCAAAAGACAGAGACGTGGCGGAAAAGGTATCCAAGGACTTTCTCAGAAAAGAGAAGATGTGGTCAAGATCATGAAAACTGCCATGACTCACGATAATGTGATGTTCTTCTCAAACATCGGAAAAGTTTATATGATGAAAGCTTACGAACTTCCTCAAGCTTCCAAAGAAGCCAGAGGAAAATCATTAAAAGCAATCATAGGACTTGGAGAGAACGAGACCATTTCCGCTATCTTTACATTCAAAGAAGAAGATAAAGGAAAAGATCTATTACTCGTAACCAAGAATGGGTTTATCAAAAGAGTAGAATTATCCGAATTCGGTAATGTAAAAAAATCAGGTATCATCGCCATCGGTCTAAGAGATGGTGACCAACTCATAGAAGTAATTTCCGTTATTAAAGGTGATAACGTAATGATCTTCTCCGCTAACGGACTTGCACTTAGAGTTGAAATGGATACGATCCGAGCTCAAGGAAGAACGGCTCAAGGTGTGACCGGGATGAGGCTCTCCAAAGAGGATGCGATCGTAGGACTTTCTAAAGTAGTGGAAGGCGACGACATCTTTGTGATCTCAGAAAACGGTTACGGAAAACGTCTGGGCTTCGAAGAGTTTGGAACCAAAGGTAGAGGAGGCAAAGGAATGGCCTTCTTGAAAGTGGGAGAGAAAAACGGTGCAGCAGTAGCAGTAAGTTCCGTGGGCGAAGAAGACGAGATTATCTTAGTCACCCAGCAAGGAATGGTCATTAGAACTGAAGCAAATCAAATCTCTAAAATGGGAAGAACTGCAGTAGGAGTCAGAGTCGTAGACATCAAGGACAATGATAGGGTCCAAGATTGTACCGTGATTCGTGAAAGCAAAGAAAAATGATCCGCATCGGTTCTGTCGAAATTCCCGGTTGGTTGGCTATGTCGCCGATGGCCGGGATCAGTGATAGCCCGACTAGAACCATGGCCCGAAGATATGGGTCTGCCTTTTCTTACACTGAGTTTGTTTCCACCGATAGCCTCGCAGTCGGATCAAAAAAAGCATTATCTCTATTACGTTTTCGTGAAGAAGAAAGACCGATTACTTTCCAGATCTTCGGTAATAAACTGGAGATCATAGTAGAAGCCGCAAAAAGGATCCGTGAATTAAATCCTGATATTATAGATTTGAATATGGGATGCCCTGCTCGAAATGTTTCTATGAGAGGATCCGGAGTCGGACTTCTCCGCAAACCTGTATATGCCGGAAAGATAATAGAAGAAATGAGAAAGGCATTGGACATTCCAGTAACTGCGAAGATCCGCTTAGGTTGGGATGATTCTTCTAGAAATTATATGGAAGTGTCCAGGATCTTAGAAGAATCCGGAGTGATGGCAATTTCAGTTCATGGAAGAACTCGTGAAATGGGATACTCCGGAAAAGCAGATTGGGATGCGATCGCAGATATCAAGTCGGAAAGAAAAGTCCCTATCTTTGGAAACGGAGACGTAAGCAGTTACGAAGAAGCGGTCCGTAGAAAAGAGGAATCCAAAGTAGACGGGGTTTTGGTCGGTAGGAATTCCATCGGTAACCCTTGGATATTCTCTAATATCAAAAAAGAAGATCTAAGTTTTGAAGAAATAGTGTCCACGACTCTAAGTCATTTACAGTTAATGAGGGAAACTTTTGGAGATAAGTATGGATTGATCCTTCTCCGAAAACATTTAGTGCGTTATATACAATCTCGAAAAGAAATAGAGCCTAAACGACTGGAACTTCTCAAGATGGAAGATCCTGAAAAATTGATCCAAATACTTCACGAAGCTCAAAACAGTTTGAGTCTAGTTTCTTGATCCCTCAGGATTGAGATTGACAAAGATTTTCTAAAGTAAGCTGATAATTCCTTTCCAGGAGGAATTTGATGAGAGCCATTGCACTCATATTTACCATACTTGTATTACTCGCATGTGATAAAAAGAAAGAAGAAGCTCCGGTTGAACAAATCGTAGGAACAAAATATTCCGGTGCTGATCAACACGTTTACAAAAGTCCCGGCTCCAGAGAAAAATCGGATCAAGTCACTTTGGTTTATGAATTTGAAGAAGTGAATGGATTAGAAATTGTTCCCTTCGAAGTAACGGATACCAAAGGTAAAAAAACAGTCACAGAATATCTGAAACTTAGAACAGTAGACGGGAAAGAAGGTTTTGCACTTCTCAAAAACTTTTATGATGCGGTCCTATTCGTGGTAGGTGACGGAGATACTGCATTTGCTAAAAATTCTCTTACTTCTCCTTCTAAAGGAAAGCTAGAAAAAGGAATGTCATGTTTCGAGTCGGAAGCAAGTGGAGAATTCTCCAAAGTACGTTGTAACGGTTCCATCTTGAAAGGTGGGAAGTTAAATAATCTGTCTGATATTTGGATTCAACCAGTTTCTTCCAATATTTCTAGAGATCCACTTTTGGGAGATAGCGTTCGAAATCTGAAAGCGGCTAGTTTAAAATTGATTGAAATCAATAAAACAGCTGACCCCGCTAAACAGGAAGAATTAAAGAAGTCAGCAACCGCTGCATTGAAGACGGTTTTCGAGAAAGGAGATATTTTTCAAGAATCTGTGAATTCTCTTGCGACTGAATTCGGCTTAACTCTTTCCGAACAACAACCAACAGAATAAATAAAACTTAAAAACTCTACCTTCTCGGTGGGGTTTTTATTTCAGTTAAAGTAAAAACTCGAACTAAATTATCGTTTACTCTTCTTGAGCTTTAGCTAGAAAAGCGGCGCGACCACCTGGAAATTTAACATAGATAATGCACTCGCATTCTTCCCAGTTGTCTTTTGAAACATCTGCTGGATCTGAACCCTGACCAATAGCTTTACACTCGTAAATTTTTACACTTTGAACGAGTGATGCAGATATCGAGGGGTTACAATCGGTAGTTAGCCCTTGACGGGATTCGTTAGAGCAGAACTTCTCTGTAGTGTGATGTTCACTTTGCATTTTCCTAATTAAGTCAGGAGTGCCCTGTAGGCGCGCGGTTTCTCGGCAAGTGGATTGAATCATCACGCGATTTTTTTTCGCAATAGCCTTAGCAGATGCGCGAGAAGCAAACTTCATGTAGTAATAGTCTTTAGGGTTGGTATCTCTTGGAGTTTTACCGTCGTTTCTTTGCTCAGGTGGTCCACCCCAGCCTTCGAAAGACCATCCTCCGTCGCCAACGGAAGTAGCATCTTTTTGCGCGGTGTTCGCTCCGCAGTAGGTAAGTAATGCAGCAGATAGCGCAATAACGATTACTTTCTTGATCATAAGTTTATTGGAATTTGTTTACTCACTTAATTGCAGCAAGTGACTCAATTTTTTTCATTCTTCTATGAAGAAATAAAAAACCCCACCCTTTTACGGGCGGGGTTTCCATTTCAGTTAAAGTAGAAACTCAAACTGACTTAATATTATTTACCAACTTCTTGAGCTTTAGCAACTAGAGCGTCGCGTCCACCTGGGAATTTAGCATAAATAACACACTGGCATTCTTCCCAGTTGTCTTTAGAGATGTCTTTAGGATCAGATCCTGGACCAGTAGCTTTACACTCGTAAACTCCTACTCCTTTAACGATACCTGCAGAAGTACCTACGATAACGGAAGCAGTTGCTTCACCGTCGGAAACTCCGGATGCGGATTCAACAGTCTCACCGACCATTTTTTTAACAACGTCGGAAGCACCTTGTAAGCGGGAAGCTTCGCGGCAAGTAGACTGCATCATAGCGAGACTTTTTTTCGCAACAGCTTTAGCAGATGCGCGAGAAGCAAACTTCATGTAGTAATAGTCTTTAGGGTTGGTATCTCTTGGAGTTTTACCGTCGTTTCTTTGCTCAGGTGGTCCACCCCAGCCTTCGAAAGACCATCCTCCGTCGCCAACGGAAGTAGCATCTTTTTGCGCGGTGTTCGCTCCGCAATAGGTAAGTAATGCAGCAGATAGTGCAATAACGATTACTTTCTTGATCATCATTTTCTCCTTGATCAGATGGAATTGAGGAATATATCCATTAAACGGATTCCGCAAGCCATTTTTTAATGAATACGTTTAAATTTAAAAGCAGCCAACTTTTTGGTAAAAAAATATTTATTCGCAGCGCACAATTGTCAAAAAATTTCCGAAATTATCTTTTTGTTCTGCTAACTCTGGCGGCTAGCGACGCAATAGCGACGACAGTTGTATTTCTCCCTGGAAATTGGGAAGGACATGCTCCGGCCTCCCTGGAAGGAACCGGTGAAAAGCCATACGAGTTAGCAAAATTAGGCCAGTTCTATGCGACTAGGATCTATTCTATTCAGATAAAAGAACAACTCTCTCCAAATTCCGATCCGGAAATAAAAGATTTTCTAATCCCTCAAGTATCCAGAGAAAAATTTAAACAAACTTGCTCCAGACTCAAACCGGATTATGTAGTTCGGGACCAGTTGTCTATTGAGGAGAAGATTAGGATCGATCGCTCCGTATATGATTGTAACCTTTCTAAAATGGAAGAATACTCTATCATAGGTAGAAAAGATCTATTTGCTACCTTGGAAAAGTTGACCAAGGATTCCTTTCCTTTGGTTCCCAAAAAGAAGATAAAAGAATATTCCAGAGAGCCTGTCCAAACTGCGAAATCACAGATCATTGTCTTGGATTCTTCTTATTCTTACGCACCTGAAAGAAAAGAATTTATGTCGCAATTAGAAGCAATCTCTTGGCAACCGGAAACAAAATTTCGTTTGGTTGTCTTTAGTGAGAATGGTTCTAAAGTTTTTCCTGAATCCAGCCGCTCAGAATTTATCAAACAATGGAAAGACTTTAAATCTGAAGGGAAATCCAATACACAAGATCTTACGAATGCACTTCTCCGATTAAGAAGGATTCTAAGTTCGGAAGATTCTCCAGGAAAGAAAAAGGAAAGAATGATCAGCATTCTCACCAATGCAAAGGCTTCCAATTCAATTAGCGGATACGGCGCCGCGATTGAGGGCTTGAGTCAGGTCGGTGCTAAGGTTTCAATTCTATATTCTTCTTATGCAGGGCCGGAAGCACGTAGGGAACATAAAGAAGCGGCAAAAAGAGGAGCGGAATTCAGAGAAGTTTCCTACTTCCAGAAAATCGTAACTCCTAGAGATTCCAAAACTTTGGTATTCAAAGAGGGAAAATTATATAGCAGCAGCGCTTCTCCAGATCCAAAAATGAATTTGGAGGATGTTTCTCTCGAAAAAGTGGAATTTGCAGGTAAGTATTCCCTGGGAGAATTCTTAAATCCATGGAGTTTAGGAAGTATTTACGAAGAAGTGAAGAAGGAGAAGATCCTCACTTCTGAGCCTGTCCGCAGTAATTTTGCATCTTTATTTTCTTCTTCCGTAAGCGGTGCTGCTAATTCAGAATATTTCGGAAATTTTCCGAAGGTTTTAGTCAAATCAGGGTCTAAGGCATTCTGGATCCGAGTTCCAAACATATCTGGATTTTCAGAAGGAAAAAAAGGAGTGTGGGCGGTTACGTTTCTTTCATCCTCTTTTTCTTCGGAGGGGGTCGAAGTAATACCGGATTCGTTAGAACGATATACTTTCTCTACTGCTAAAATTTTAGAATGTGATCCTTCCGTTGCTCGAAATTATTTGATAAATACGGAAAAATTCAAATTCGATTGTTTAGTAAAGGGAGAGATCCTGGAAGTTTCTCAGCCGTAGCAGAGTCATGGAAGAACCTAATTTTATAGCATTATCCCCTACTACCCGTAAAATCTTGGATCGTATGAAACAAGCGGTCTCTTCCGATCTACCCATTTTGTTTTTAGGAGAATCGGGGACCGGAAAAAGTTACTTAGGATATTTGTTCCATTCGTTCTGTAAAGATAGGTTTCCTCAATACCAAGTTTTTGATTTTTCAGTTTCCGAGTCGGAAGAAGAGACTTCCGAGATCTTCTCTAAGTTAGACGGAAAAGCTGGAGTTATAATCTTTTTAGAAGCCTTTTCAAATCTAAATCCTAGTTTTCAGGTACAACTTTTACAAAAGATACGGAATGAAAAAGGGAAGAATAGATACTTACTTTCTGATCAGCCCGATCTTACCGATAAAGTGAAGTCCGGTAGATTACAAGAATCCCTATTGACTGAGATACAAACCCTTCAGGTTAAAATTCCTACATTAAGAGATAGAAAAGAAGATATTCCTCCACTGACTCGTTTCTTCCTGGATCTGATTGGTAAAAGATATAATCGCAAAAATATTAAAATTTCTGAAAAGTTAGGAAAGTTTCTATTAGAATATGATTATCCGGGTAATCTTCATCAGCTAAAAAATCTTTTGGAAGCAATGGTCTCCATGCATAATGTGAAGACTCTGGATACAAAACATCTTCCTCCGGAATTATTCGAAACAGGATACAAACAGAACGATAATCTTACAGTTCGTACTGGAATTCCACTTAGGGATTATGAAAGAGAAATTATCAGACGGAATTTGATCTTAGTAAATGGAAACAGGGAAAAGGCAGCTAGAATATTAGGGATTTCCGAAAGAACAATTTATAGAAAGATCACCGAGTTCGAATTGTTCGATTCCGAGGATGGAAAAAATCCTCCATCTTCCTGAAGAAATAGTACACAGTTTCTTCTTTTTCAGAACCTGTTTTGATCTTTTGGTTCATTTCCAATAAGAATTCATACAATTCTTTAATTTCCAGATCGTTAAACGCTGAGCTTTCTTTCCTAAGTCTTTTGAAAGTATGATTCTTTCTGGCTGGAGAATAAGCTCCGATCCCAAGTAAGTCAGATTGTTCTTTTTCACTTAGAACCTTGTCATACATTCTCAGAATAATTTTATAAATCCTTAATTTATCTAAATGGTCTTTCACTAAGGAAAGAAAAATAAGAAGTGAGTCCTTACCTATTTTGAATTTTGAAAATTCTCTGGAGAATCTTCCATAATCCTTTTCGAAAAAATAATCCACAATCTCGGAGGAACTGAATTCCGAACTTTGGAATAATACTTCTTTTAGATCTGCAAGATTGAAACTTTTTTTGCCTAAGTATAATTTCAGTTTTTCTAAGTTCTTTAAGTAAGCACCTGCACTTGGATTTACTTTGAGCAAAAATTCTTCTTCTGCTTCGTCGTCCAATTTAACTTCTACTTCTTTAGAGGCTCTTAAGAAGGCTTCTTTTCTTTTATCAGGGAATATCTTAGAAGATTTAAAATGAGAGACCTTATCTCCGAATATGGAAACCAATTCTTTGGGAAGGTCCCAATGATCATAATGGATCAGGATTTTTACCGTTTCAGGAACTGAAAAAGATTTAGGAGAAGTTTTGGATTTTGTTTTTCCAAGCCACGGCTTGAAGAATGTAACACCTGATTTGATTATAAATAATTTCTGGGCCGCGAACATGTCTAGGTTTCCGGCTTCGTTCTGAAAATTCTCTAAATCTCCCGGCTCTGCAACGAATACTACGATCTCATAAGGATCCGCACTTTTTTTATAAGCGGCTTTGTACAGATCACTGACCACACCGAATTCGTAAGAATCCTGAGAGACCACAAATAGGATCTGGGGTAATGACTCCAGGCTGGGTTTGGTCTTGTGTAGAAAATCGATCAGATTCTCATAAGAATTCGCAACTTTGGTATCGGCCACGGAAATCATCCTGGAAGGATTTCGCAGTTAGTCAAGCGGATGATCCGATTCTTTTCCTAAAGTAAATCCGATATTTTTCCGATCTTTTAGCTAGGTTTAGGCTAAATGAGAATCAGCGACGGCGTACAGAGAATTTCTGCTCAAGAAGATTATCTTACTTATATCAAGCCGATCTTGAATCAGTCTAGGGTTCCCGCAATTGAGCCAATTCGCCAAAGGGACTTCTCTGACTTACGAAAATCTCTAAAACTTTATGGCCCGGAAGGAAGTTCTGCACCCCAGGAATCTTCCACATCTAAAGGTCGATTTCTAGATCTTTACGTTTAATTCCCCCTCTTCCATTCAATAATCAAAGAAACCTGCTCCAAAGAGTGTGGTATAAGAAAAATTTGCGGATCGGAAAGCCTAAGATATTCGAATAAGATCCTTGGAAATTTTTCGCAGGAGAATTCGAATCTTGGATCCCATATGATCCTGCTTTGTCGTAAGGTTTGCAAATTTTAATATATTCTAAAATTTCAGATTCCTTCCAAGAATAGAATTCCACTTCAGAAACATCATACTCGAAAATTTTTTCGTTCTTAGTCATGATACCAAGCCCTGAATACACTTGGTGTGTGTTTCCGGAAAGTTCTGAGATCATGTAAAATGCTTCCGATTCATCTGAGGGTTTTTGGAGGATCTTATTTTGAAAAACTACAATTGTATCTGAGGCTAAGATTACATCTTCCGAATCATCTGGTGTTGGTCCGAGCTTTGCTAAGGTCACTCTTTCCAAATAACGAACAGGTGTTTCTTCATGAAGACTAGTTTCGTCTATGGGCAGTGGTAGGATTTGGAAATGTAATCCTAAGGACTGTAAGATCTCTTTTCTTCTAGGAGATTGGGATCTCAGAATAAGCATATATCCATCCTGAAAGAAAAGCCTTGCCAGACACTCCTTTTCCCGGTATCAATGTTCGCACGGATCGAACCAATGAATTTATTTTTTAGATCATTCTTCTCTATACGCACCCAAGTTTCGGTAATTCTTGTCTCACTAGTGGCTTTCACTTCTTCTTATTCCCAGGAAGCTAAAAAAGTTGCACCTAACGATAGTCCGGAGACCAAACCGACTAACTCAAATGTAGATCCAAAATCTAGAGCGTATTCTTTGCGTAAAAAATCTTGGATATCTTTACGATATCTTAGGACTAGTCTTTTAAATTTTGGAAAGAAGTCGGACTGGGACACTTGCCTTGCGGATTATTCAAAGGCAGAATCTTCTTTTCAAAGGGGAGAATGGGAACCAGCAGGAAACCAATTCCAAACTTTAAAAACTAAATTGGATCAACTTGCAGAAGCTCAGGCAAAAGAAGTCTTCAATCGTTCTGATGCATTGGAGAAGGATATCCAACCTAAGGTTGTGGATCTGAAACTGAATACGGAAGCACCGGGAAAACAATATATTCCCGTTATGGAAAAACATCTTCAGATTTATAGGGATACTTGGCAGGCTGCTAAATTAGAAAGAGAGATAGGAAATCAAGGACAGAATTTATATTTTGCTAAACAAGGCTTATTGCAACTTTATAAGGCAAAAATCCTTCTGGAAAAATCCAAAGAAGGAAAATTGGAATCCGAAGAGAAACTTACTAAAAATAAAGTTTTGGAAACGGACTATTTAACTCCTGAGGAAGTAAAATACTGGGACGATTGTTTGGAAGTTTTGAACGAATCAGAAGAGAAAAATCGCCAGAAAGAAAAACAGGCAATTATAAGTGTCTATCAATCTAGAACCGGTAAAAAACCGGGAGATGGTAAGAATACTAGCACTTCAACAAATCCGCCTGCAAATGGCGAAGGTAAAAAGTAAGGGCCTTTCGGATTTTCTTTCCGAATATAAGAATAGAATATGAAATTATTTAAAATTATCTTCCTTCTATTCTTTCTTACTTCAGTTTCCTGCAGAGGTTTCAATCTACAAAATTTTAAAAATCATACTTTTGAAAACACATGCGATTGGTTCGATATATTCTGTGATAAGATTGTAGTAAATCCAGATCTTTCCGACTGCGATCCGTTTCATGAAGAATACGAAGGATATTCTCATTATATAGATCGTGGTGTTCTAAAGAACGATTATAAGATAGAAGAAGAAGCCAAACTGGAAAAGGAACCTCACGATCCAACAGAGCCAGTGCCTAAGAAAAAAGAAAAGATCAAGGCAACCAATACGGATTATGGAAATAACATGAGAATAGATTCCAAAAAACTATTTGAAAGATATGATATTTCCGCCGGAAGAAGATCCGACAAAGATAGATCTAAACATCCTTGCGGTGTATTACAAAATGGCAGCAAACCTAAAGTGTATTATTCGGAACCTAAAACTACCGACAAGGGAGGAGAATTTTGAAAAACGTATTCGATTTAACAGGTAAATCAGTATTAGTAACGGGAGCAACTAGGGGGATCGGAAGACAGATCGCTCAGGGATTTTTGGACGCAGGTGCAACAGTATATGGAACTGGATCTTCTTCCGAGTCCATTAAACGTTTAGAAGGATCCGGCATCGAAGCATTTGCAGCTGATATTCGCCAACCTGGAGCAATGGATTCTATCATTGAAACATTGAGCAAAAAACACGGTAAGTTGGACGTGCTTGTAAATAATGCAGGAGTAGCTACCAACCTACCTGCTGGCTTTTTTAAAGAAGAAGACATACAAAATGTGACACAAACCAATTTTGTGGGAGTGTTTCGTGCGAGTCAGGCATACTATAAAATACATAAGAAAAAAGGCGGGAACATTATCAATATCGCCTCAGTCCTAGGTATGGTCGGCACTAAATTTGCGTCCGTATATTGCGGAACAAAAGGTGCAGTAATTAATATGACCAAAGCCCTCGCGGTAGAATGGGCAGGTTCCGGATACAGAGTAAACGCGATCTGTCCGGGATTTATTGATACGGACATGACGGAGATGATCAAAGAAAGACCCGAAGTATTAGAGCAAATGAAAGCAAGGATCCCGATGTCTAGATTAGGCAGACCGGAAGATCTTGCAGGAGCGGCAGTCTTCTTAGCTTCCGATGCAGCGGCTTACGTTACTGGTCAGACCATCGTCGTGGACGGAGGTGTTACTTCCGGTATATGATATTAGAATTACATCCCCAAAATCCTGAAAAGAGGATCCTCGGACAAATTTCCAAAAAATTATCCGAGGGAGGGGTGTATGTATTTCCTACTGATACAGTTTACGGTTTGATTGCAGACTCTCAATCTCATGCTGGAGTCGAAAAATTATACAAACTGAAAAATATCTCTAAGAACCAACCTCTGTCTCTTCTTTGCGCAGATATTTCTACCGCATCTAACTATATGGAACAACTTTCCAATGAAGCGTTCCGTTTGATGAAAAGAATTACTCCTGGACCGTATACGTTCGTAGTTAAGGCGAATAAACATCTTCCTAGAGTTTCTTTCTCGAATCAAAAAGATAAGAATATAGGGATAAGGATTCCCGATTCAAAATATCTACAGACTCTGTTGGAGCTCCATCCAAATCCTCTTACTTCTACTTCGGTATTTTTCAAAGATGAGTTCGTGACCGACGTGGACATGATCGAAAAAGAATACGGTAACAAAGTGGATGGGATCTTAGATGGAGGAATCCTAGAGCTCGAATTATCTACCATTCTTGATTGCACAGGAGATGGAATTTCCATCTTAAGAGAAGGCAAGGGAATGGAAAAGATCAACTCATTATAATCCCTGGAGGCAATCATGCAGAAAAGACAATTGGGAAAGATAGGCCCACTCGTATCCGAACAAGGATTGGGGTGTATGGGAATGTCTGATTTTTACGGAAAGACAGATGATACTGAATCCATTGCAACTATACATCGTGCGATAGAGCTGGGAGTTACATTATTCGACACAGCAGATATGTATGGCCCTCATATAAATGAAGAACTTTTAGGAAAAGCGATCAAAGGCAAAAGAGATCGAGTAGTGATTGCCACTAAGTTCGGGATCGTGAGAGATCCTAATGATCCTTATAAAAGAGGATACAATGGAAAACCTGAATATGTGAAACAAGCCTGCGAAGGAAGTTTGAAACGTTTAGGTGTAGATACGATCGATCTATATTATCAACACAGAGTAGATCCAGATACTCCTATCGAAGAAACTATAGGAGCAATGGCGGATTTAGTAAAACAGGGAAAAGTAAAGTATATAGGAATTTCTGAAGCTGGAATTGATACAATCAAAAGAGCCGCTAAGGTTCATCCTATTTCAGCATTACAAACCGAATATTCTCTTTGGACCAGAGATCCGGAAGATGGTATCTTACAAACTTGTAGAGATCTTGGAATCGGATTCGTGGCTTATAGCCCCCTCGGCCGTGGATTTTTAACAGGACAGATCCAGAAATTTGAAGATCTTGATCCAACAGATTTTAGAAGAAATTCACCTCGTTTCCAAGGAGAGAATTTCCAAAAAAATTTAGAGTTAGTAGCTAAGATAAAAGAGATCGCTAACGAAAAATCTGTCACTGCGGGTCAACTTGCTTTAGCTTGGGTTCTTGCTCAAGGAGAGGATATAGTCCCGATTGCTGGTACCAAAAGACGTAAATATCTGGAAGAGAATATCGGGGGAAGTTCTGTCAAATTATCCAAAGAAGATTTGGACAGGATCAATTCGGTCGCACCTAAAGATGCAGCAGCCGGACTACGTTATCCGGCCACTAGTATGGGTTCTATAGGAAGATAATTGGTGGGAAGGTCTATTTAGTTTTTAAAGTGGCCTTCCATTCTTCTTCTTTAAAACCTACTAGTCCGAAATTTTCCCCTAAGACAAAAGGTCTTTTTACCAGGTTTCCATTCCCGGAAAGTAGTTCGAACTGCTCATCCAGGCTCATCTTGGAAAGTTTGTCCTTAAGACCTAGTTCTTTGTAATCTCCACCGGAAGTATTGAATAATCTTTTGGAGTCTCCACCCACATACCCAAGCATTTTTTTGAGTTCCGTTTTGGTTGGAGGGGTTTCTCGGATTGCTTTCTTGTCGAAGTCGATCTTTTTTCCTTCCAGGAATTTTAGGGCGTTTCTGCATGTGCTACAGTTTTTGTATTCGTAAACTTTCAGTTTCACGGTTGGATCTCCTACAAAGCTTTCCCTTCCCAAATTCGGAATTTATGTCGTCTTTGCAAGTAGGAACCGACAAAAAAACTTTACCTTGAAAATGGAAAGTTTTGCCGATAGTATTCCTTAGGACGCGCTCAAAGTGCTGAATAAAAAGACCTCTCTAACCGGAAGACAAAAAGCGGCCATTTTTCTAATCGCCGTAGGGTCCGACGTATCTTCGGAAATTTTCAAACATCTACGTGAAGACGAGATCGAACAGATCACGTTTGAGATCGCACGTTTAGATAAGATCACTCCGGAGGATAAGGAGAAGGTCCTCGTAGAATTCAACGAGCTTATGATGGCTCAGGAATTCATCTCGAACGGAGGTATCGACTTCGCTCGGGGACTATTAGAGAAAGCTCTTGGTAACCAGAAAGCGATCGATATTATCAATCGACTTACTTCGAGTTTACAGGTTCGCCCTTTCGACTTTATTCGTAGAACTGACCCTCAGCACTTATTAAACTTTATCCAGAATGAGCACCCTCAAACAATTGCATTAATTTTATCCTATTTAGATCCTCAGAAAGCATCTAGCATTCTATCCGGTTTGCCTCATACCATTCAGGCAGAAGTTGCAAAAAGGATCGCTACCATGGACCGGGTTTCTCCGGACGTTCTTCGAGAAGTGGAGAGGGTATTAGAAAGAAAACTTTCTACATTGGCGAGTGAGGATTATACCTCTGCCGGTGGTATCGATTCAGTAGTGGAAATTTTGAACCTTGTGGACAGGGGAACTGAGAAAACAATCATCGAAGCTCTGGAAGAGGAAGATCCGGAACTCGCGGAAGAGATCAAAAAGAGAATGTTCGTATTCGAGGATATCGTACTACTCGACGACCGCGCGATCCAAAAAGTATTGAGAGAAGTAGACAACTCAGATCTTGCTAAAGCTCTCAAATCTGTGGACACAGAAGTTCAGGAAAAAATCTTTAAGAACATGTCCAAACGTGCAGCGAACCTGCTCCGAGAGGATATGGACTTCATGGGACCAATTCGTATTAAAGACGTGGAAGACGCTCAGCAAAAAATCGTTAACATTATACGTAAGCTGGAAGAATCCGGAGACATCGTTGTCGCACGTGCTGGCGAAGACGAACTCGTTATGTGAGGTCCGAACCTGGACCATATATCTCACAAACGATTTCTATTCTGGATCTGTGTAACCCTACTGGTTTTTCAGTTTGGTTGTATTTCCGATACTAAGCCTGTTAGAAAGATAGACTTTTCTGAACTGGAATGGACCGGAAGACTTATATCTGAAACTCCAAACGAAAAGAAAACAGAACCAAAAAATAAAAAGCAAGAAACCAGTTCTGAAGATTGGACTCCTCTTCCGAATTTACCTTGGACATTCAATAGTCTTTTCCAGATCCCAATGGATTCAGGCCTTCACCAAGTTGAGATCAAAACTGAATTTAACTTGGACAAAACGGACGACTTACTTAAGATTCCGGCCGGTCTCTATATTTCAGATATAGGTGAGAACTGGAAAATTTTCCTGAATGGCATTTTAGTAAGAGAAGAATGGTATGAGCCTACAGATGGGCAACTTACTAAAAATCGTTCCGTAAAGGGACTGATCATTCCGCTTCATCATGGGATCTTAAAGGCAGGCAAAAATGATCTCAAAATACGCTTTATGGGAATGGCGGATAGTAATCCTATAAAAGCAAATGATCATTTTGGATTTTACCATCCTAAAAATTTCAGGATCTCTTCCTTAGAGGAAATATATAATTCAACTTCGGAATACTTCGATATATTCCTCTTCGGGATTTACTTTATATTCGGCTTCTATCATGTTCTGTTTTTTGTAACCAGAAAGCAGGATATATATTATCTGTATTTTGGACTTTTCTCACTATTTTCTTCCGTATATTTCTATTTTACGACCTTTCATATATATAATAAATTTATAAACTTTCCTGGTGGTCCTGATACTGAATTTTTCTTTAGAGGAGAGATTTCGGCACTCATTCCAATGGTACCCGTCTTTATGCTTTTTGCAAAAGACTTCTTTTACCAAAAAGAAGGAAAGTTTTGGATCATTCGGACCTTCTGCGTTTTAAGTGGAATTCTATTTTTAGCGAATTGGGTTCTCCCCTATAAATACGTTCTTCCGAATCTAACTGTTTTTCAAATTCTTCTGTTTTTGATGCTCTTGTATGTGATCTTTTTCTCTGCTAACGCAATCCGTTTAAAAAAGCCTGATTCCATTAAACTTGCTGTTGGCATTGGTGTTTGTGGTCTTTTCGGGCTTTGGGATACGATCGATGCAATGACTAAGATTGCAGGATTCCATTACCCTTTCTTTAAGATCTCATTCTCCGTTTTCATTCTTGTGATCATCAGTCTTTTAGTTTCCAGATATGTAAGTTTGTACAAACAATCTCAAGCTCTCAACCTGGAGATAGCAAAGCAGAGAGATGCATTCTACAGATTCGTACCTTCTGAATTTATTTCTATCTTAGATAGAGAAAGCCCGGTAGAGATCAAAATAGGTGATTCAAAAGAAAAGACGATGTCAGTCTTCTTTGCGGACCTACGAGGTTATACTACTGTTTCTGAGAAGTTAAGCCCGGACGAGAATATCAAATATCTGAACAAATACTTCTCCGCATTTGAAGATATCATATTTAAGAATGCAGGTTTCGTGGATAAATATATCGGAGATGCGATCATGGCATTATTCTCCGATCATAGTGATAGAGCGGAGAAGGACAACTTCAACTCTGCAGATAACGCTCTTCAGTCTGCGATTGATATGGTTCGTTACGTAGAATCTCTGAATGATGGAATAGGCATTGGTGCTGATCTAGGAATCGGAGTAAACACCGGACCTTTGATCTTAGGAACTGTAGGAAGCGAAAGAAGAATTGATACGACTGTCGTAGGCGATACTGTTAACTTATCTTCACGGGTCCAAAGTCTTTCCGGTTTTTATAAAAGCAAAATTTTAGTGACTCATCATACATTCTTACGTTTGAATTTGCTTTCGGATGTTATGGCAAGAGAGATAGATACAGTCATTGTAAAAGGCAAGACTCAACCTGTAATCTTATACGAGGTCTTCCAAGCGGATGAGCCAGAATCAGTGGATTGGAAAGAAGGCTCCAAAATGAAACTGAACGAAGGAATTGCTCTCTATAAAGCGGGACAATTCAAGAATGCATTCTCTATTTTTAAGGAATTATACAAAGAAAAGCCTACGGATAATATCGTAAAACTGTATGCTAAAAGAACCAAAATGATCCTAGGCCAGGATCCTCCCGGAGATTGGGACGGGATTTTTAGGCTTCACAGAAAATAATTTCCAATTTCAATCTATTCTTCTAAAATTAAGGGAACGTATAAAACCTTCTCCTGTCTGATGTTTGTCTGGTTTTGTAATCCGAATTTAACCTCAGTCAAATAGGGAATTCTAAAATATGAAGTATAAGGTCGGGATTGTTTCTATCGTTTTACTTTTCTCTGTTTTAGGATTGAACGCAGAAGAAAAGGAAAAACTTCCGGATTTCAAATTGGCCGACCAAAAAGGAAAAGTTTTTAGTTCATCGACTGCAAGAGGCAACACTTACTTTTTGCTCGGTTGTAGTTTCAAAGACATTGTCCTTTGCAGAAAACATGGACGCAAGATCTATTGGAAGATGCAGACATTATTGAAAGATGAGGATCGCGTTATCTTCTCCGCTTATTTAAATTTAAAAAACGCGCCTTCTGCAGTTTTTGATTATATTCTCCAAGAAAAAGAGAAAGATTACGAAAGTATTTTGTTGGATAAGAAAGGAGCTTTATCTGCTGGTCTAATAGAAGGAAAGTCTTTCTTAAGAATATATTCTTCCAAAGGTGTACTCATCCACAAAGAGTATTTTGAATCCGTAGATGATGCAAAAGTTTCTGAACTTTATAAATTAGTCCGAAGTGGAAAGTAAAATGAACAAAAGAATCTCTTCTTATCTTCCACTTTTGCTAGTTCTTCCCTTCTTTGGGTGTGTAAAAAAGAATCCACATGTTGCGGATTACTTTGAAAGATATTTTAAATACCAAGACTTTATCCAAACTGAATTTAAAGATGATCCGGTTCGTGGGATTTTATACGGAAATCCGGAAGCAGATTCGGAGGAGAAGTTTTATAAAAAAGATGGTTATCTTGCTCTCTCTTTTCGTTTGAGCGAGAACAGTGGCCGATTTAGGAAGGAATTATCAGATTCTCCCCTTTCTGTATTTCCGGAAAGTCCATATTCAATCTTTGTAAAAACGGAACCTACAGAGTTTTATACAAAACCAATATACAAGATTACTCGAACAGTTGAAATGCTTTCTCCCGAAGTGAGCGTATTCGATGTGTTTCCATTGATAGAAGAGATGGTACAACATCTGCGCAAAGCGGAACCGAATCAAGTTTTGGAACATTCCCCTCTTCAAAAATTTTTATGCCATCAATTCGATTGTGAGATTAAAAGAGAAGATGGGGAACTTTTTCTGATGTACACACTTTCGGAAAGAATGAAGGAACAGTTCCCTATAGCTTATAAAAAGTGGAATAAACGTTTGGGCCAGGTTGCTTTTAGATTTCAGTTATTCCAACCTGGAGGTTTTACTAAGGGTTGGGAATTTTATAATGAAGGAAAAAAAATTATATTAGGTATACCTGAATCTCCTAAAGGGTATTGGTCTTCTCCCAAAGCTTTACATCTTAGAACGTATCTGTTCATCAATGTTTTCGGATTAAAAATTGATATTCGTGGACTAGGATATACGCTTAAGTTCAGTCGTTCCGGTAATACCGATACTGTCACTGGATACTATAGCAAAATTCCGGAAACTACGATAGGAGGAAGATTTCTTTCCATCTTTCCTCCGGGAGCTGTGAACTTCTTCATTCCCGGAAATATGGACGAATATGCTGAAGGAAGTTTTAAACTTTTAGTAGAAGGATCCGACGGCACGGGCGGGACACGTTTCGAAAATAAAACAAAGCGTAACGGGAATAAAACCAAGGTTCTACTTACCACTCAGTCTGAAATTTTCAGAGATCGTTTTCTTCCTTTCAAGTCGAGCGATGAAGACGACGAGCCTTCTTTTTTTACGGAGTTAGGAAAAAATATCGTATTAGATTTAAGAGGTAAATGATCCTCAAAACTTCAAGTAAACTTGAAGTTCATAAAACCAATTTAGAAACTTTCCAAAACTGCTTGACTGGACCTCTTTCACAAATAATCCTAATCGGATTCGGTTAACGACCGAATAATATTTTTAGAACTGTGTTCGGAGGAATCATGGAATTAACCCTGTTTACCACCACGAACGGGCTTTATTACTTAGTTAAGTACATTCACTTTTTATCTGGGGTAACCTGGATTGGAATGTTGTACTACTTCAACTTTGTACAAGGTCCTTTCTTCAACGAAACTGATGCGGATACAAAGAAGAACGCAACTCAGAAATTAGTTCCACGCGCATTATGGTGGTTCCGTTGGGGCGCAATGTTTACCTTCTTATCCGGTCTTGCGATGATCGCTATCGCACTCGGAGCACAAGGTATTCCGCATAATTCCCAATGGGTAGTAGTAATTCTAGTAGGTGCACTTTTTGGAACGGTTATGTGGGCGAACGTTTGGTTCGTTATCTGGCCTAATCAAAAAGTTGTGATCGCAAAAGCAAAAGGAGAGACTACTGTAGATCCTGCTCCTAACGCTAACCGCGCTTTCGTAGCTTCTAGAACTAACACTTTCTTCTCTATTCCAATGTTATTCGCAATGGGAGCGGCTCGTAACCTTCCTATTAATTATAGCCCGGAGAAGTTGAGAGTTTTCCTCGGAATTATCGTACTTTTGATTGTGATCTTCGAAGTGAACGCTTTAAGAGCGGACCAAAATGGACCTACTGTTAAGCCGATCAAAACCGTAAAAGCGGTAATTACTAGCGGAGTGATCTTTGCTTTAGTTACTTATCTTCTGATGGAAGTTCTTTTAACTGCTTAAGGAATATTGAATGAATCCATTCCAACCCAATCGGAGTGGAAGCGAGAAGGGCGGTAATCACCGCCTTTCTTTTTTTAGCTTTCTACTCTTACTAATTTTCGCGGCAGTATTCTCTTTATGTAAAGAATCCAAACCGCTTTCTCCGGAAGCAGAAGCCGGTAGAGGATTATACATGGCAAACTGTCTAGCTTGTCATAATGCCAATCCTAAACTGGACGGAGCTGTCGGGCCTTCTGTGGCTAATTCTTCTTATGAATTATTGGAAGCGAGAATGAGAGGAGAATATCCGCCAGGATATGTTCCCAAGCGTCAGAGTACTGCGATGACCCGTTTTAATTTTACGGAAGCTCAGATAAAATCCTTAGAAGAGTTTTTGAAGCAGTAAGATTTTTGGCTTCGGCGAGCAGGTTTCTACTCGCCGTCCCTTTCTACTTAATTTCGTCCTATGGAGAGTCGAACATTTCTAAGAATGTCGATGATCTGCTTATGGATCCTTCCATTAGAAGCTACTACTTCTGCCTGACCCGATAAGAAATGTTTTCCTTGAAAGTCGGTGAGTTTCCCGCCTGCTTCAGTTAAGATCACTGAGCTTGCGACTGTATCCCAGAGTTTTACGCCCTTCTCCCAGATTCCGTCGAGAACACCTTCTGCCACCCAGCAAGTATCTAAAACGAAAGATCCTGTTCTTCTCATGGACCTACCGCAGCTGATAAATGCAGTGATATCCGAGATCACCTCATTCAAAATTTCCTTTCTGTTTGTAGGAAAACTGGACACCAAAAGAGATCTTGCAAGTGCATCTGTGTTAGAGACGTCTATTCTGAGTCCATTCTTGAATGCACCTTGGCTTAAAATTGCAGAGTAACGTGTGTCTAACTCGGGCGCGAATACAACTCCAGCCACTGGAGTTTCTCTATGCTCTAAACCTACGGATACGCAATAAAGTGGGATCCCTCTTACAAAGTTCATGGATCCATCGATCGGGTCCAAAACCCAACGGAAAGAATTACTCCCTTCGTGTTTGAAATAATCTTCTGAAATGATTGAGTCGTTTGGAAAGTTTTGCCGGATAAAATCGATCAGGAATTTTCCCATCAATTCGTCCGCTTTATGAATGCGGTCTTTTTCTTCGGAGTCACTTACGATCCCGAAAACTCGGATCTCTTTTTGGAGTTTGCGAGCGGATTCCAGTATAAGCCCGGATACGGACTGGACTGATTTCACTCTCTTCTTCACTTCTTCAAGAGGGAAATCTATGGGAGGTGCTAAGGATTCCATGTTCGGGCTTATGTCCTTTATACCCTTAAAATTTTCCAAGCCATGTTTCCCGACGGGGAAATGATCCTCTCCGACTTATGAGATCGGAGCCAAGCGAAGAATGAATTTCGGGCAGATTCTTCTAAGGTCATGCTGCCTGGTCTTAACAAAAGATCAACTACTTGGTGAAACGAATTAAAATCCTTTGCAATCCTGTCTAGGGAAGGATCCAAAAACCTGGAGGTCAATGTAAGGTATTCCACTGCTAAAGGAGCGAAAATTTTTCCAAGGGACCAATCTGCGGGAGTGATACCCAATGACTCATGGATAAAATTTACCTGCTTAGAATAATCCACCTCGTCAAAAATTTCGGAATATGTATGCCGAACTCCTTCGAATGTATCTCTCGAGATCTGCACCATGAAATCGGACTCCTGGTATTTTTTAGCAGTGAAGTCTATAACAGCATCTTCTAATACTGTGAGCGAATCCAGAGGGATCACCCTGGAAGAAAAGTAAGCTCTCTTTGTGTAAACGGACATAGTTTTTCCCTGAGAGGCTTGTGTATAAATTTCTTCCTTAGGAGCTCCACCAAGATGCATCAAATGAAAGCTAGTAACGATTGCAAATGGAGGAAGTTTCTCTCTCCATATTTCCGGGGAATTTTCTCTAAACATTTCCCCTTCCGTATAAAAAGGTTTGATCAAGAATAAACGATCAATGTCCCTTTTTGGTCTGGGTTCGGGAAGAACAAGTGAATCCGTAACTAATTCGGGAGCTAGTTGAAGAAGTGATTTCAGAAAACTTTCTGCTGCGCTAAACTCTATCTCGAAAACGGAAGTAGAAGGTAGAATAAATTTTTCTTCGAACTCAACGAAGGAAGTATGAAGGTTATCCACAAAAATGGAATATCCCTTGTTTCTCCCATTCGAATGATTCTTTAAGAGCTTATTTAATTCTTTAACTTCATTCAGATTCATTTTTTTGCTTTGGGCAGGATCCTTACCTCGTATGGTTTGAGTAGCTTGAAACCTGCAAGAGCCTTCTTACCGGAATGATTGATAAAAATTTCGTAGTCTTTGGACTTTCCCTTTCTAAAACTACGCTCTACGGTTGGACCGTAGAAAGTAAATGGGATACCTGCCATTTTTAAGGTTCTTCTATATAATAGCATAAACGAGATCGGACTCAGGCTCGCTCCAACGTATACGACAGATCCTTTTCCGAATCGATTACAAGTTATGACAGGTTTTCCTTTATAAAATTTCTTATTATCAGAATATCTTGCCCAAACCTTGGCCGTGGTAGGTTCCAGGATCTCGCAAATTTTGGAGCAGGTTCCCGGTAACAGCCTGAATCGGAACTTAACGTTTCGATTTCCCACTGCTTCGAATTTTCTCACCTTGACTCCTGCCATTTCGGAAAATGGACCAGGAACCTGAGAATCCAACATCCAGGAATTTTTGTCCTTTAATCCTGATCTATATCCTAAAACTAAAACACCTCCCTCTCTAACGAATTGCTCCAATTTTTTAATAATAGAATTATCTACCATTGCATACAATGGAAGAACCAATACTTTATATTTGGAAAAGTCAGCTTTAGAGATGGGTAAGAAATGAGTGTTTACGTTTAGAATATTAAGACCTGCAAACCAAGTTGCCATCTCTATATCGTATCCAACCTGCGCAAAAGAAACAGGACTATGTTTTAAACCGGAAGAGGTAGGTTGGTGTTTGAAATTTCTGGCATTCTCGATATCATGAAGAACAGCTACATCCGCGGGAAAATGCTCAGATGCAAAATCTTTAGCTTCAGGTAATATCTCAGAGATCCCTTTTTGTAATTCTAGGTATCTATCTGTGAGGGATTTATCATGGTCCAGTATCCCATAACAAAGTTGTTCTTGTCCAAATCTTGCAGTTCTATATCTGAAAAATACGATTTGTTCTGCTCCTTGCACGATTGCTTGTTTCATCCAAAGTTGTATCTGACCTGGAGCAGGAAGATAACCTAAAGTATCATGTCCTTGGAATCCTGAAATTTGTTCCATCACCGTAAAAGGAAGATCTTTCAGTCCTCGATTGTATTGATGCATCGCTGATATGAATGGATGGGGGAATGGTTCTTCTTGATCCCCCCAGGTAGGATAATTATCCCAAGAAACGTAATCTAAATTAGTAAATAATTCACTCATATCGATTACTGGAAGAAAAGGACTTGGATATAAATTTGTAGTGAGCTTTCTGTTGGGAGAAAATTTTCTCACTATATCTGACTGTAATTTTACAAAGTCCACAATCGTATCCGAATGGAATCTGTAAAAGTCTTGGATCATAGAAGGATTAAATCCTGCGCTCACATGAGGACCTGGAAGGGGGACCTCATTCCAATCGTTGAAGATCACTCCCCAAAAAATATTTCCCCAAGTATCATTTAAGTTCTGGATTGTTTTATATTTGGATTTCAACCAAAGGCGAAATGCTTTGAGAGAAGTTTCAGAATGATCAATATCCGATCCTTCATGACCGATCTCATTGTCTATCTGCCAACCGATCACAGCAGGATGATTTCCTAATGTTTGGGCCATCTTAGTCACAACACGAACTACCGCTTTTCTATAATTCGGAGAAGAAAAACATGCCTGCCTTCTCGTTCCTATATTTCTGAGAACTCCATCTCTTACTTGGAGAACATCAGGATATTTTTTAGCAAGCCAAGGAGGGAATGTGGCAGTTGGAGTTCCTAGGATCACATCCATTTTATGTTTATGAAAGAGATCCAACATCTTCTTCCAAAAAGAAAAATCGAATTTACCTTCTTTAGGTTCGACTAAGGCCCAGGAAAACTCTGCGAGACGGACTCTGGTCAGTCCCATATCTTTCATGATCCGAATATCTTCTTCCCAATCTTTGGGAGTCCATTGTTCAGGATAATAATCAGCTCCGAAAATCATTCGGTCCTCGCATGTTAAAAAGGTAGAGACGATGATTCTCTTAAGGGAAGATCTTTCCAGAAAGAAAACCGGTAAATCCCATGGAAATTCGGAAAAAATACTGTCTTTTCGATACGATTCAGGGAGAATAGATTAGAACTTCGTCCTACAAGGTCGAGAACCCAAACATTACATGGAAAATCACGATATATACCATTATGGGATTCTTCCCGACGTTCACTTTCGTTTTTCCTCAGCCGAAATTTCCTACGCAGTAACCGCAGCTTCTAACTTACACGGTTTCGACGATGCAGGTACGGAACTTCTGGCGAGGACAATGCTTGCCGCATTCTTCTTAGCAGATCTAGTAAAAGATGATACAAAGGTAAGCGTTCAGATCCGTTTTTATGATGATACAGAGATACACTCGGTTTTAGCTTATAGTACTCGTGATGGAAAACTAAAGGCAACCTTAAGACATCGCCCGGAAGAAGATATAGAATCCGGGCAGATCTCTGAAGAAAATTTAGGGATTCTAAAAGTATTCCGTTGGAAAGATGGAGAGTGTATTTATCAATCCATTGTTCCTTTTAGAAATCAAAGTTTCGAAACAAATATTGAAAACTATTTGAGAGACTCTGAGCAGGTTCCTTCCTTTTTAGTAGCGTATATTAAATTAGAAGGTTTGCATTGGAGGATCAAAGGTTTATTCTTACAAGCTTTACCGGAAGCAAGACCGGAACATATAGACGCAGTTAGAGAATTAGCCGGAAAGCTGGAAGAGGAAAAATCCAAGGTCTATGAAGGAACTGTTTCTCAAGCATTAGAAATTTTGCAAGCTTCTTGGAATACAAAATTCGAGATCTTGGCGACAGGAAGACCTGAATACAGATGTGATTGTTCTGAAGAGAAGATCAAAGAGCTAATCCAAAATTTAGGAAAAGAAGAAGCAATGGATATTGCAGAAGAACAAGGACAGATCGAGGTTACCTGCGAATTCTGTAATTCCATCTATAGATTCCCAAAGGCAGAGGTCTTAGAGTTATTTTAAGAAATAGAATGTTAGGACGGTTTGAAAATCTTACCTTAGATTCTATAGATATTCCTGTCTCAAAACTTGCAGGAATTCTCGCTGCTGCCTGGAAAGAAGGAAAATTTCCTATAGTTCTTCTTTCCGGAAAAATGGGTTCGGGCAAAACCACATTCGTTTCTAAACTTGTAAAAGCTTTATTGGATCATTTAAAACCTGAATTAGATACATCCAAACTATTTGTAAATTCCCCTACTTATACTTTGATGAATGAGTATCCATTTCCTGAGATCCAAAACCAATCGGGAGATCCATTAGATATCTTTCATTTTGACCTATATCGGATCGGTTCCTCGGAAGAAATTCCTGATCTTGGATTTGAAGAATATTGGAATGGCAAAGGGATATCTCTGATAGAATGGTGGGAAAGAGCAGAGTCTGAATTTAAAGACAGAAAATTCCGCATCAAGATCGATTTGGAAGAAGAGGACGAGGACACTCGTAATCTGCAAATTGAGTTTTCGGGAGAAGAATGGAGAAGATCCGATCTACAAATCGGATCATTCCTGAAGTCGGAGAAAATCCTATGACAAAAATATTATTCTTCGATGCGACTAACTCTTGGATCTTAGTGGGATGTTTTCTTAAAACGGATGATGGCAAACTAGAAAAACTTTCCGAGTACAGAGAATTGCATAATAGAGAATCTTCTCTGTTACTCATTAAAGAAATTTCTAATTGTTTGAAGGTTTCAAATTGGGAAAAACCTGATATAATCGTAACTGCGACCGGTCCGGGGTCTTTCACTGGGATCAGGATCTCGGTGGCGACAGCTCGCAACTTTTCACAGATCTGGAATATTCCGGTTTTGGGAATTGATAGTTTAGAATTGTACTCCTGCCAATATTATGCGGAATCAGAATCACCCGTTTGTGTAGGAATAGAAGCGAAACAAGGAAAAGTCTATTTCGGTCTAAGGGACTCCAGAGGTTATTGGGGCACTATAGACATTACTCCGGATATGCTTCCGGAAACCATCCCGGAAGATAGGATAGGCTCTTATCTTACCGGAATTAAGTTCAGCGACTCTCCCGAATTTTTTGCGGGAACAAATATGAAAGAAAATCTTCCATCGCCGGAAGGAAGTATATTGGAAAAGTCCAGCGAAATCAAAAAGGCATTAGCAAAGCCGGAAGATCATTCATATTTGCAATTGGTTCCGAATTACTTGCGAGGAACTTACGCTGATGATAAGCCTAAGGTATATTATACATGACACAAAAAAAGAAAATGGTTAAACAAATACAAACAAAGAAACAGTCAAAAACCAACCAGAGTAGTGAGAAAAACAAAGAACCTAAAAAATCCAGATCCAAAGAATCGGATGAAAATGATCTAAGAAAAAGTATTAGAGAAGCAAAGGAGAAGGTTTCAAAAAAGAAAAAAGATCATAAGTCTTCTCGCTCCAAGAAACTGGAAATATTTCCGGTCGAACAAAAAGTTTCAGCTCCTTCTTCTAAAAAAATAAAAAAAGACAAAAACAAATCTTTTAAACAAGAACCGATAAAAGAATTTCGAGAAGAGGTTCCCGCGAAAAAAGAAGAATTAAACCATAGAAAACCTTCTTACGAAACTCAAAATAAGAATCAGGGATATTCTTCTAAACCTTCACACCACAAAAAAGATTCTCATGTTCCAGGATCAAAGCCCAAGTTTTACGATCGAAAATTCGGAAGTCATGATTGGGAAAGAGAGAATGAACCTGGCAGAAAACTTCTAAAATTTTTCCGTTCTAAAGCAGGAAAGGTCCTTTCTATGCAAGAGATCTACTCAAAGTTTATCGCTCATGCAGGACAGAAAAAAGGATTTAGAAGGGAAAAATGGGAAGCCCAAGAACAAAAACGTTCTGCAGAAGAAGTTTTGATCTTCTTTGAAAAAGAAGGTCTGATCGAGATCCAAAAAAAGAATATCATAGTTCGTCCAAATCAAACCTTAAGTGGAACCATCTCCTTAAGTAAGAAGGGAGATGGTTTTGTTAAACTGACTACAGGAACAGAAGTGTTTGTTCCGGGTCAGTATACATCTTCTGCTATTCAAGGAGACCTTGTGGAAATTCTTCCAACGGGTATCGGGCGTAAAGGAAAATTAGAAGGAGAAGTTGTCTCAGTTCTTCGCAGGGGCCGTGAACTTTATAGAATGAAGGTCACTGAGAAGGATTATAAATTTATAGTCGGGACCTTCTTAGATATGGAAGGAGATCTGAAAGAAGGTTTTCTTCCCCGCAAAACATTACTCCAAGATCTGCAAGATGAGATCAATATCGGAGATGTTTTAATCGTTACTTTAAAGCAGGATTCGGATCACGAAAAGAATCTATACGAAGCTCACTTTGTCCGCTTCGAGTCGGATACAAAAGAAGACACGGATCTGATGAGAATGTTAATGAAGTACAATTATACTATTCTCTATCCGGAAGAAGTAAAATTGGAAGAACTTCCTGACGAAGTGGACGAATCCACAGTCGACAATTGGAGCTCGAGGGTGGATTTGAGAGAACTCAAATCCATCACGATAGATGGAGAATATTCCAAGGACTTTGACGACGCGATCTCCTTTATAGATGAAGGTAAGAAGATCCGGTTCTACGTTCATATCGCAGACGTTTCTCATTATGTTCAACCGGGTTCTGATCTGGATGTAGAGGCATATGCTAGAGCAACTTCCGTTTACTTGGGAAGTAGAGTTGTTCCAATGCTTCCCCCTGAACTTTCTGAAAATCTTTGTAGTCTTGTGGCTAAGAAGAACCGACTGGCATTTACGGTGGAGATGGAAGCGGATTGGAGCGGCACAATCTTCCATGCTAAGTTTTATAAATCGATTATTAAAGTAGAGGAAAGATACACTTATAATCGAGCAGAAGAAGAGATCAAAGCCGGAGATCCGAGTAATTGGATCTTCCAAATGATGAAATTTGCGGACACTCTCAGAAAAAGAAGATTAAACTCCGGAAGAGTAGATCTGAATCTAAAAGAGACAAAGGTAGTTACCGACTCGGAGCATAATGTAGTAGAGATCAAACCTGTGGATAGATTACAGGCTCATATCTTGATCGAAGAATTTATGCTTTCTGCAAATATCAAAGTAGCAGAGTACATTCGCAAAAAGGAAAGACCTACTTTGTATCGTGTCCACGAACCAATGGATGTTGAAAAACTGGAAATGTTGAATTCTTTCCTAAGCCTGAACGGGGTCAACGCTCAACTACAAGACACGAAGTACGAATCTATCCGACATGTTTTACAAGTAATTGAAGGAAGTCCTTCTGAGCGTTTGTTTAATATTTCTCTTTTAAGAAGTTTTATGCAGGCCTATTATTCCGGAGAATATTTAGGGCATTGGGGATTGGGTTTCAAAGACTATTGTCATTTCACTTCTCCAATCCGTCGCTATCCTGACTTGGTTTGTCATAGGGTCCTAGAAAGTATCCTACTCTCAGATGAGGAACCTTATTCTGAAGAAGATATCAAAGTAATGGGTTTACATACTTCTCACGAAGAAAGAAAAGCAACTGATTCTGAAAGGGATTATTATAAGCTCAAAGCTTGTAGGTTTTTGGAAAAAACAGGGATCAAAGAATTTACTGCGACTCTTGTAGGATTCAAAGCGGCAGTCGCATTTGTGGAACTGAATAATCCTCCGGTGGAAGCAATTATCCCTGCAATAGAATTCACAGACGAAGGTGAGTTACAAGCAGAGACAGACTTCACATTCTATTCTAAAAAATATACCAAACAATATTCATTAGGTGAAACCTTCCCTGTTGAATTGGATAGAATTGATTTTGAAGAAATCAAAATTTACGTGAAGATGAAAAAATTCCAAAAGAAAGGATAGACAAAGTCGAACATATTCCAGAACATTCGTTACGGCAAACTTTGTTTTTTCGAACAAAGTTTAGGAGTTAGAATTGGAATCGTTTCTGGATGAGAAAGTTTCTCGTAGTCGCTTTCTAAAATTTTTGTTCAAAACGGCCGCCATCTCGGCTATCCTAGTTCCTCAGGCTTCCTGCAAACCTGGATCCATTCCTAAATTGCATGGATTGAGTGATTCTGAATATCTCGCTTTCAAATCATTGGAAGAAGTTTTCCTGGTAGGAAATCCAATCCAAGGATTCGACTTGGGAGTAGCTGCGGATAAATATATCTACGGCCATCCTTATCCAATCGATACAGAATCCGTTTTGAAATTATTGGCATTCTTGCCTGGCTCTTCTCTTGTTTCTCTTGCTTTGGATTTTTCTTTCACCTCTATGGTGGGGCTTTCCAAAGAAGATAGAGAGAAACGACTTCTTTCCTGGAAAAACTCTTCCTTGTCTTTGAAAAGAGGCGCTTATAATATTATGCGCCAGTTGTCCTTCTTCTTAGTTTCTATGGAAAGAGATTATAACGAACTAGTGGGATATAAAGGTTAAGAACTATGGGAGCGATTCCTGAAGCAAATTATAAGATTATCACTCCGGAAAAACATGAATCTTTGATCAAAGAGAATGGGATCAAAGACGGAGTTTGGAAATTACAAGCAGAAGCTGTTATCATCGGCTCCGGTGCAGGAGGAGCAGTGGTTGCTGCCACTCTTGCAAAGGCAGGTTGGAAAGTAGTTCTAATTGAAGAGGGCGGATATTTTAATCCTGCAAAATTCACTGGAGATGAGTTTCTTTCCCAAGCTAGATTATATAGAGACGCAGGATTTATCATCGCAGAAGAGCAAACTCTTTCTATTTTACAAGGAAGGACTATCGGAGGTTCCACCACTATAAATTGGCAAACTTCTCTTTATCCTCCTGATTACGTGACCAACGAATGGGATTCCCGTTTTGGCTGGAAAGATTACGGAAGACAGGAAATGGACGCTTATATTTCAGAAGTCCACGAAAGGATTGGTGTCCACGAAGTTCCGCCGAATTTGATCAATGCTAATAATAATACCTTGATGAAAGGTGGAAAAGCATTAGGCCTGCATCCGGAAGTATTAAAGAATAATAATAGAGGTTGTATCGGTCTCGGCCGTTGCGGCTTAGGTTGTCCTATCAATGCAAAACAATCCGCATTTTTGACTTGGATCCCTGATGCGATCGAAGCGGGTGCTACTGTAATCTCGAATATGAGAGCACAATACATCCAAGACGGAGATATAAAAACTGTAGTTGCAGAATTCACTCCTGATCCTTACGAAAAGGCCCCAAACAATATTCTAGAAAAAGTAGTGATTGAAGCCCCTGTGGTCATCGTGAGTGCAGGTGCGATCGAAGGTCCTGCATTATTACAAAGATCCGGACTTGGAAATGATTGGGTTGGAAGAAATTTAAAAGTTCATCCTACCAGCACAAACTTTGCGATCTTTGAAGAGACAATCAATATGTTCTCCGGACCTCCTCAATCAGCAGTGATCAAAGACGGTCATAACCAAGACAATACAGGTTACGGATACTGGTTAGAAGTTGCACCTTTTCGCCCTACCTTAGCAAGTTCATTGATTCCTTTTTATGGGCAGAGACAATTCGATACGATGAAGAAGTATCCGAACATGAGTGCAGGCATTGTGCTTGTTCGTGATGGAGCAGATGGCGAAGCAAACGCTTCTGTGAAATGGTCTTTGGGAAGAAGAAAAGTATATTTCGAGATCACTCCTACTGACGGTAAAAATTTGCTCAAAGGTTTGAAAGCTCTCGCAGAAGTACAAGTTGCTGCAGGTGCAAAAGCGATCATATTCCCTTTCCCTGATGTAGAAGATCCAGTTCCTGTGGATAAAAATTCCAAGTTTGATTGGATCCTGGATAAAAGTATAGAGCCAGGAAAGATTGCGATCGGTTCTGCTCACCCTCACGGTTCTATCCAAGCTGCTAAGTCACCCGACCTAGGTGCGGTAGATTTGGATTTCCAACTCTTCGGTCATAAGAATATTTTTGTAATGGATGCTTCCGTATATCCTACAGGATTATCCGTAAACCCCCAAATTACGACAATGAGTGTGAATCTCAGAGCTGCAAGAGCCTTGGCTCAAAGAAAAGCAGAGGTTTTAGGAAATAAATAATTCCTTTGGGAAGGCGAGAATTCCACTTTATTCGTGGCGTTCTCTTCCAAAATTGGATAAATGCCTTCCTTCTTTTGTAGTATTCGGAGGGAAAATATCGGTCTCACTAGTATGCGTAGACCGTTCTTTTCTCTACTGATTTGCTTTAGTATATTCTTCTTTTCCAATTCTGTCTTCGCAGACATGAAAGAAGGTAAAAAAGCGTATTCCAGAAAAGACTACACAGAGGCTCTCAAACAATTCCAAAAATATAACGATGGCAATCCTTCTTCAGGCGAGGCTTGGATGTACATGGGTTATATATATGAGAGCAAAAAAGATTATACTAAATCAATCCAAGCTTTCAAAAAAGCGGTTAGTTTAAATCTTCCTAAAAAAGATTTGGTTAACTCTCTTACAAAGATCATCCTTTATCATAATTATCAGAGAGATTATGGAGAAGTGATCTCTTATTCCAATAGATTATTAAAGATCGATCCGGACCTTTCTCATATCCAAAAGATCAGGGCTGCCGCAGAAGAGAGATATTCTTCCGGTGGACCTCGAAAACCTGTTTATCATGAAGAAGAACCAGAGCAGGAAAGTGTTTCTAGTCTTGAAAAAAAGTTAAAACAAGAGCCAAATAATAAAGAGATCCTTTGGAGACTTGCATTAGCTTATTATAATGAAAAAGAATTTGTTAAGTCTGAATCCATTCTTTCCGGATTAGTGAAGAGTGAACCGGAAAATGTGGAGTATGGCTACAAATATGGGGCTCTACTTGTGCGAGTCGGAAATTACGACGACGCAATTGTAGTCCTGAATCGTATAGAGCCAAAGATCCCTTCCGAAAGGGAAAAATTACTTTATTATACACATCTTACTCAAGCGGCTGCTTACCATAAAAAGAAAAACTTCGAAGAAGCATCGAAGTATTATAGAAAGGCTCACGCAAATAAACATACAGTTCTTCCTTTGATCGGTCTGACCAAAATTAAATGGCAGCAAAAGGATTGTGATAATGCGATCAAAACCGCCGAAAAAGCTCTCGAATACGGGGAAAAAACCAGAGAGATCCGAATGTATATCGGACTCTGCAAGATACAGATCGGCAAAAAAGAAGAAGGTTATGATCTTCTGAAAGAGATCGGTACTGCCATCGAAAAAGAAAATCCTGAGTTAAAAGAGCTTCCGGATGTGTATTACGACGGTATCTTAAAACTCGCCAGATATTATACAAACAACGGGAACTACGAAAAGGCTCTTAAATATTTCCATGCAGTCCAACCGGACGAGGAAGAGATTAGAGAATATAATTTCTATTTAGGTAAAACGTATCTATATACTGGATACGTAGAAAAGGCGATTGTCCATTTAGAAAAGGTGCAGGATTCCGCAGGAGCTTATTATCTTTTAGCAAAATGTTACGCAGAGAAGAATGATCAAGAAAGGACGATGTCCTATATCAAAAAATCAGGAAGTATTAAATCTTCTTATTGGACTTCTGCAGAAAAAGATAAGGCATTCAAGAAGTTCAGGTCTGATGAGAATTTTAAAACATTCTTAGAAACTCGTGCTGGAACTAAAGATCATAAGAAATCGGATGATGATAAAGACGACGATGATTCCCAAGATAGGGATTAATTGTTTATTTTCTTTTAGATAGAAGCGTTTCCAAATCCACTTGGCCGGGAGCTTTTGGTTCTCCCAAACAACAATAAGTAAATTGAGATCCTATTCTTTCAGGAAAGATCCTGAATTCTTTTCCAGATTCTCCCATTAAAATCCCACAGAATCCGATTGGAATATTCTGTTTAGCACATAGTTTAGACAGCTTAAGTGCAGAATCTTGGAAATCCTTAGATTCTTGCTCGTTCTTCGGAAGCGCAGCTATTTTAAAAATTCTTTGAAAAGGAAGTCCTGACTTAACAGTCGCTAAAAATTCTTCTGTGACTGGTCTTAGGAAAAAGAGTAATTCTTCGTAATCAGGAATTCCGGAAAAACTATGAACAGATCGGATGATACCGAATCTATCCTCGTCAATTCCATTAAAGACCGGATTGTCTTTATCCAATTCCAGATCTATATAATGTTTTCCCGATTCTAATGCGGAAAGTAACGGTGCAATATTCTCCATATTCCAATTGCCTAAACTTTTTAAGCTGGAATCTTCTGGTTGTCTATAGGTGAATACACAGGGTGCATTTAGGTCTTTTATTTTTTGTAAGATCTTTTCTGGAGCATCCTTTTCGGAACGAAATTGGTCCAAACGTATCTCTAAAAAATCTGCCTTAGGAAGAGTTTTTAATCCAAAAAACTCTTCCTCATTCAATGTTAGAATGATCCTTATTTTTTGAGAATCGTTTTGGCTCATCGAAAATCAAAGTCCTTTTTGCAAAAGATCGTGGATGGAAACGATACCTAATAATGCTCCATCTTTCGAAACAATTGGAGCTACAGAGATAGGTTTTTCTCTTCTTTCCATGGATTGTAAAACGTCGTAAGCCATGATCCCGCTTTCAAATACTGTTGGTTTGGGGTTCATCAAATCTTTCGCTTTGATTGATTTATCTAATTTTCCATCATTTAATAATTTTCTAATATCGTAGTCGGTTACGAATCCGATCAACTTTCCGGCAGCGTCCACGACTCCTGTTGCACCCACGAGTTTTTTTGTGATTTCGGAAAGAACTTCTTCTAAACTTGCATCGGAGTTAACCTTTGAGAGTTTGTCCCCTTTTCTCATTACATCGTCCACTTTTAGGGACAATCTTTTTCCGAGCCTTCCTGCAGGATGATATAATGCAAAATCTTCTTTTTGGAAATTTCTAAGTTCCATCAATGCCATTGCGATAGCATCTCCCAACATCAAGGCGATTGTCGTGCTGGATGTTGGTGCAAGTTCTAAAGGACATGCCTCTTTTAATACAGGAGTTAAGATTACAATATCACAGTCTAAAGCTAATCTAGATTGAGGATTTGCGGTTAAACCTACCAATTTGGCTCCAATACTTTTTATCGTAGGAAGAAGGTTGAGTAATTCTTCGCTTTCACCGCTCTTACCGATCGCGATGACTACATCCCCTTGAGCTAAAATTCCGGCATCACCATGAGCGGCATCTGATGGATGGAGAAAATAAGAAGGAGTTCCTGTAGAGGATAAGGTTGAAGCGATCTTCTTACCTACGTCTCCGGACTTTCCTACTCCAGTTACGATTACTTTTCCTTTAGATTGGAAGATGAGTTCGACTGCTTTTTCTACATTCGGATCTAGGTTTTCTCTAAAATGAAGGATTGCTTCGATCTCTGTATCTAAAGCTTTTTTAACTTTATCTAATGTATTTCCCACTTCTAATTCTCCTCGTCCGTTTCTAATAGTTCCGAATCCAATTCCAAGGATACTGTGGTATCCATTCCGGAAATGGAAACAAGAATAGAAGATTTACTTCCTTTTCGGATCACTCTAGCTCTTAAATTTTTAAACGGTCCGTTTTTGATCAGAACCTTTTTGCCCGGAGCCAGTATCTTTTCCCTTTCGATCTTGATCCTATCCGGATACTCAGTTACGAGTTGGCGGATCGCATCAATATCTTCCTCATCGATTACGAGAGGAGTTTCTCCGACCGAAACAAATTTTACTACTCCTGCAGTTTCAAGTACTCTTAGTTTTTCTATTCTTATATCAATTTTTACGAATACATAAGAAGGAAAAACAGGGACCAGAACCGTTTTGATCCTATCAGACCATTGTTTTTTGGTCGAGATAATCGGCAAGTATTGGGTTATTCCCTTTTTGGAAAGTTCTAATGCTAACTTCTTCTCTGCCCTAGAATTTGTATAAACTGCATACCATGATTTAGAAGATTCACTCATCTGATTCAATTCGAAAGGATACTGGAATAATTATTATATTTCCTTCTGGCAGTTGAAATTTCCAGCTAGAAATCGATCTTCTAAACTGTGACTCAAAAACCTTATATTTACAAGGTTTGATCGTAGTAATATTTCTGGCTGCTCCGTTAGGCCCTATCACCACTTCCCAAGAACAATCTGATTCTAATCGCTGCTCCAAAGCTTCGGGTGGAAAATGGATCTCGTTTTTAAATCTTTCAATCTCGGCTTCGGGAGTTCCAGCCAGGCCGGAATTGGAAGAAGCGTCCGGTCCTTCTCCCAAACTTTTAGGAAGTGAAAAATGTAAACTCGGGATTTGGCCTTTACTCAAAGTTAGTTTGATCTGTTCTGAAAAATTTTGAGTGTTTAGGCTTCGGATCAGATAGTAAGATAAAAATAGGACTGTATGAATGGAGAGAGAAATGAAAAAGGAAACCCTGGATCCCATTGGATTAATACGTTTTTACAAGTATAATTAATATTGAATTTTTCTTGAATCGAATTTTTGGACCTACGAAACTCGGCCCGATGCACGGGTCAATGATAGAGATCATTTCGATATTGGTCACCTGCTCCTTTGTAGGTTGGATTACAAACTATATAGCAGTACAAATGATCTTCTATCCTGTTAAGTTTAGAGGGTGGGGAGTTTTAGGCTGGCAGGGAATTATTCCAAGACATTCTAAAAAAATGGCAGGGCTCATTTCAGATGTAATGATGGAGAGGTTGATCCGTCCTTATGATCTATATAAAAAAATAGATCCCGTGCAAATTTCGGATCTGATCCGAGATAGGATCGGTGAAAAATCTTCCTCCATAGTCAAAGATATATTTTTTGCGGACAACCCGGTAATTTGGAAAATGGTTCCGGAAGAGGCGAAACAAATTTTAGAAAAAGAGATCCGAGAGGATATTCCAAAAAAAATACAAGAGATCTATACCTCTTTTGGTGAGAATTTGGAAAGTATATTAGGGATTGGCGATTTAATTAAGGAATCTCTTTCAGGAGAAAACGCAAATGTTCTCTCTGAAATTTTTAGAAGATGTGGAGGTCCTGAGTTTAGATTTATTGTTCGTTCAGGGATCTATTTCGGTTTTCTGATCGGTTGTGTCCAAGTCTTGTTCATCGCATACTTGAACCAATGGTGGACTATGCCGTTGATGGGGATTTTTGTGGGTTATATCACCAACTGGCTTGCCATCCTTATGATCTTCTCTCCTTTACAGCCTAAGAACTTTTTGTTTTTCAAATACCAAGGTCTTTTCTTAAAAAGACAGATAGATGTTTCCAGAGAATTCGCATCCGTAGTTGCTTCTAAAATTTTAGATCCTGAAAGTTTGATAGGTGTGATCTTTAAAGGAAAAGGAGGGGATCTTATCATTACGGAACTTCTTTCAAAGTCCAAAGAATTAATGGATGAGAAGTTAAAGAAAAAAATCCCTTATGCTTCTTTAATTTTAGGCTCTAAGAAGTTAGAAGAATTAAAAGAGAAGATTGCGAATTCTATTTTAGAATTAGTGCCTGAAACTGCCGACAAGATGAAAGACTATATCGAAGAGAGATTAGAGATAGAAAAATTAGTCTTCGAAAATTTAAGTATACTACCTCCTGAAGAATTCGAACATCTTCTGCATTCAGTCTTTAAAGAAGATGAGGCCACCTTAATCAGTTTAGGTGCATTCCTAGGAGGTATCGCCGGATGCATCCAAGCATATCTAGTTTTTATAAAATAGGGTTGCGGTCGGTTTTAAGATCCACTGTTTTATAAAATAATCCGAAAGTATTATTCATTATGTGATTTTTTTCCGGATTATTTCTCTTTGATAATCCTATCTAATAAAATCAAGAAGCAAGTATCCTAAATTCGCTATACCAAACTTGACCCCAAAAAATTACTGAAGATATGAGAAAGAACCTACCGATTACGGGCCGAGAAATTCAGTTCGCTGAATCGGCAGTAATTATTTCCAGAACAGACTCAAAAGGAAAGATCACTTACGTTTCCCAGGACTTTGCGGATGTAAGCGGTTTTTCAGAACAGGAAATGCTGGGCCAACCTCATAATATTGTCCGTCATCCTGATATACCTCCGGCAGTTTATAAAGACCTTTGGGCCACTGTTCAATCCGGCCGTCCTTGGAATGCGATCGTTAAAAATCGTGCAAAGAATGGTGATCATTATTGGGTGGATGCTACTGTCACTCCTGTTCTTGAAAACGGAGTGATCACTGGCTATATGTCTGTTCGTAAAAAGACAAACAGACAACAAATAGAGAAGGCAGAGAAACTTTTTGCCAGAATGAACGGAGAGTCTCAGCTCGTTAGGTCGTTCCTCTCTTTTATAAATTCGCTCCGAGTGAAATTCGGATATCTGGGCCTTGTGGCTTTTACATTTGCATGTATATTCGTTCCTTCTTCTTATTTGGGTTTGAAATTATTTTTAACGGACCAGGTTGCCGCAACCTTATCATTTCTGGCGGTCGTTTTGGGATTTTCACTTTGTTTAAGAGCTCTTTATAGCCTAAAAAAGAAAATGGCTGAAACCTTAGAGATCGTAGGCAAGGTAGTAAATGGAAATCTTGCTTCTGATTTTCCTAGAAAAGAAGGGGTCGAAGACGCAGACAGGATTTATTCTAACTTCAGATGTATGACCATTAGTCTCTGGGGACTTCTGGTCCAAATGAAAGAGAACTATCAGAGAAACTTAAAGTTATACGAAGAATTATTTCAATCAGTAGGTTCTTTCGAAAGAGTTTCTCAAAAGCAGGCACATGCTGTACAGGAAACCGCGGCGGCTTCTCATGAACTTTCAAAAACGATCGATGAGATTGTGCTAACTATCAGTGAACAGACTAGAAGTTTATCCAATGTGAATGATAGTATAGGTTCCATTGATGTTTCCTTGGGAGAAACTTCAAAGTCTATGCACAACTTGGAGTCTCAAGCTGGGAATGTTGCAAATAAGGCTGATCAAGCAAAACAAATCTTTAATGAAGCGATCCAGTCTATGGAACAAATACGTTCTTATTCTAATGAGATTAATAAGATCGTAGGTATTATTACGAGCATTTCTGAAAGAACGAATATGCTCGCATTGAATGCATCTATAGAATCTGCAAGAGCTGGAGAAGCTGGAAAAGGATTTTCAGTAGTTGCAGATGAGATCTCTAAGCTTGCAGAACAGACTAAATCAAGTATCAAAGATATCACTCACCTTGTAAAAAGTACATCCAACTCGGTGGAAGAAGGTGCTTTCAAGGTCGGGCAATCTGTAGATGTATTTGAAAATCTTCAGAACTATATAGAAGAAGTTCATAATTCATCTTCAAAGGTAAAAGGCCTTTTGTTAGAACAATCCAAAAGACTTGGGGAGATTCGTAGTAGCTCCGATCAGGTTTTGGTTTTAGGAAAAATGATGTCTGGCACTTCAGAACAACAAAAACTTTCTGCAGGTGAAATTTCAGACTCAATGAGCGCTATTTCCAAATCCGCAGAAGACATAGCTGCAACTTCGGAGAATATACGACATTCAGTTAAGGATACTCTGGAACATTCTCAAAAATTTGGCGGAATTTTGAGCCATTTTAAAACGGATTGAATTCTAAAAACCGGCTGAAAATTCCATCTGAAAAGCCGATATTCATTTTAGAATGGAGAATCGTTTCCTAAGGCTTGCACTCTTACTCGCGATCATAGTGACTCTTCTTTCCTATTGGAATCATGGATGGGTTTCTTATCTAAAAGACTTCGTGGTTTTTATTCATGAAGCCGGGCATGCGATCGCAACTTTGATTTCGGGTGGTTCAGTTCAAATGATAGAACTGAATGGAGACGAAGCAGGACAAACTGTTGCATCTCCCACATCCGGTAAAAGTCCTTTCATATTCGTAGTTTCTGCAGGTTATCTAGGCTCTTGTTTGGTCGGAGGTTTTTTGATCAATCGAGGGTTCAAAGGAAACCTTGTTCGTCCCACCTTATTACTTTTGGGAGGAGCAGTTTTATTACTCACTTTAAAATACACATCATCCGGAGGGCTTGCTCAAAGAACAGGCTTACTTTGGGGAATTTTTCTTTTGGTCTCTTCTTTTCTTCCATTCGGTTGGGATAGGTTGATCACCGTATTTTTAGGGACTAGCGTTAGTTTATATAGTTTATACGATCTTTTAGATTTTACCGAGAATGTTCAAAATACTGATGCAGGTATCTTAGCTTATTGGGCGACCGGAACTTCTCCGGGTGGAACTGTTCCGAAATCGGTTTTATTCCTGGGATATTTGATTGCTCTGCTCTGGTCCTTTTTTAGCGTATCCATCATATTCTTTTCATTGAAGCGAGCAGTAGCTCCTCGTCCGGTTTCGGATGAAGCTCCTGGATTTGATGAAGGGCCGGTGCTAGGTTTAGACAATCCGTTTCCTGGAGAAGTTACTCCGGAAGTATTGGAATGGTTTTTAAGTAGGGGTTTGGATCTGAACGGTAAACCTCTTCCTCCGGAATTTATGGATATAGAGAGAATTGATGGCTAATAGAGTGCTAGTGACCGGCGGAGCCGGATTTATCGGATCTCATTTATGCGAAAGATTGATACAAGAAGGTAACGAAGTTATCTGTGTTGATAACTTTCACACCGGAAGAAAGAAGAATGTTGAAAAACTTCTCTCCAACCCACGCTTCGAACTAATACGTCATGATATCACTGAGCCGATCCGACTCGAAGTAGATCAGATTTATAACTTCGCTTGTCCTGCGAGCCCGATCCATTATCAATCCAATGCAATTAAAACTATTAAGACCAACGTTCTCGGTACTACGAATATGTTGGGACTCGCTAAAAGAGTAAAAGCTAGGATTTTACAAGCTTCCACTAGCGAAGTTTATGGAAACCCGATCGAACATCCTCAAAAGGAAACTTATTGGGGAAATGTAAATCCGATCGGTATAAGAAGTTGTTATGATGAAGGAAAGAGGGTCGCTGAAACTCTTTGTTTCGATTATCACAGAAATCATAAAGTGGACATAAGAGTCATTCGTATCTTCAACACTTACGGTCCTCGTATGCTTCCGGACGACGGAAGAGTTGTAAGTAATTTTGTGGTCCAAGCACTTGCAGGAAAAGATATCACAGTTTATGGAGATGGTTCTCAAACTAGATCCTTCTGTTATGTAGACGATCTTGTAGATGGTATCATCAAAATGATGAACACCCAGGATTTCAATGGTCCTGTGAACTTGGGGAACGATGGAGAGTTTACCGTTAAAGAATTAGCGGAGTTAGTTTTAAAAGAGACCGGCTCTTCTTCCAAGATCATTTATAAAACTCTTCCTCAAGACGATCCTGCCCGCAGAAAGCCGGATCTGACTTTAGCTAGACAAAAACTGGGTTATGAACCTAAGGTTCCTTTATTAGAAGGAATCAGGAAAACGGTCGATTATTTCAAAAATCACTTGGATTAATCGTTCGCCAAGAAAATCTGGACCTACTTTTCCCCTATAAGGGAATTTAACCGAAAAATTGAGTTTCGAGTAGGCTGTATGAATATCGGAGTTTTAAAAGAAGCTAAGGAAGAGACTAGAGTAGCGGTAACGCCGGACGTAGTTGATGCCTTTAAAAAAATCGGTGCTTCTGTTATCATCGAGAAAGGCGCTGGAGAAGGTTCTTATTTCTCCGACGAAGATTATAAAAAAGCCGGGGCGACGATTCAATCTCGCGCGGACGTTCTGAAAAAATCCGACTTAGTTGTAAGTATTCACTTAGCGGATGGAGCAAGCTTATCAAAAATTAAAAAAGGAGCTTTCTATTTAGGAATGTTCCAACCTGCAGTGAATCCTCAGGTTATCAAAAAGCTTGCAGCGGGAAAAGTTACGGTATTGAGCTTGGATGCGATTGCTCGTATTACTCGTGCTCAGTCTATGGACGTTCTTTCATCTCAAGCAACTGTTGCTGGATATAAAGCTGTTCTTATAGCTTCCACTCATTTGACTAGATTCTTCCCGATGTTGACTACCGCTGCAGGAACAATCACTCCTGCTTCTGTTCTTATCATCGGAGCTGGTGTTGCTGGATTACAAGCAATCGCAAGCTCCAGAAGATTAGGCGCAGTAGTAGATGTATTCGATACTCGTCCTGAAGTAAAAGAACAGGTTCAATCTCTTGGTGCTAAATTCGTCGAGGTCGAAGGTGCGACTCACTCTGCAGCAGCAGGTGGTTACGCTGTAGAACAAACCGAAGAATATAAAAAACGCCAGCAAGAAGCGATCGAAAAATTTGCAGCGAAAGCAGACGTGATCATCACTACAGCTTTAATCCCAGGAAGAAAAGCTCCAATCATCATCACTAAAAAGATCGTGGATAGAATGAAAGCTGGATCCGTAGTAGTGGACCTTGCTTCTCCAAACGGAGGAAACTGTGAGTACACTCAACATGGTAAGGTTGTCATAACTAAAAACGGAGTTTCCGTAGTTGGTCACCAGAACCTGGCAGGTTCTCTTCCTTCAGATGCTTCCAGAATGTTCGCTAAGAACGTATTAAATTATCTGAAACTATTGATTAAAGAGAAGAAGATCAACTTCGACTTGAACGATGAAGTTATCGCTTCCACGACGATCACTCACGAAGGAGAGATCCGTCACAAACTTACTTTGGATGCCTTAGGTGGTTCCAAAAAAGAAGGGAAGAAGCCAGCGGCCAAGAAAAAGGCCTAAGGTTCCGAAACAGGTTCCAATCAACCACCCTCCGAGCACATCGGAGGGAAAATGGTGAAGAGATAATAATCTTCCGATCCCCGCCAAAAGACTCAGCACCAAAAACCACTCCGGAAAACCAAACAAGAACACTAAGATCAATGCTGCCGTCATCGAGTTAGATGCATGGGCGGAAGGAAATGAATGTTTCATATCCGGGTTCTGATCTACTTTACCAGCGACTGTAACTAGTGGTCTCTTACGAGCGATCAATTTCTTTAATACTAAAACAAAACGATCATTTGCATAAGCAACAAGCCCAGCATAAGGAATTACAATCCACCAAGGATAAGGAAGATTCCCTTGCCATGCAGCGTAAGCAAGATAAGGAAGAATAAGAATTAACATTATCTCTCCACGATTGATCCTGGAGAGAGTTCTGTTCAAAAGAGGAGAATGGATTTTTTCGCGAATAAACATCGCGATTGCGTAATCGATTCTTTCGAAAGCGGATAATTTTTCCAATATGTTCTTATCCAAGCAAGGATTTCCGTAAGATGGAGATTAGATCGGATCTGGAAACGGAAGATTGCTCTCCCGAGACGATATCTTTCAACTGAACCTTGTTTTCGGAGATTTCGGATTCTCCTAAGAAGATCAAGAAACGATATCCCTTTTTTTCCGCCGTCTGGATTTGTTTGCCGAGTTTTGCAGACTCGAGCATAGTTTCCACTCCGATTCCTTCTTTCCTAAGTTCTTCCGCAAGTTTCAGGACTTCCGGAAAAACTTTATCATCCATCAAAGGAATTAAAACTGCGTTTTTAGAATTCAGATCTTTAGGGACGAGTCCATGTCCTTCTAAAAAGTTTTTGAAGGTTACATCACCCAATCCGAAACCAATCCCGGAAAGTTGTTCATTGGAAAATAATCCGATCAGGTTATCGTATCTTCCTCCACCGTACAGGGATCTTCTATTTTCCGGATTGGTATCGAATACTTCAAAAATACAACCTGTATAATAGTCAAAACCACGAATGATAGAAGGATCGAATTCCAATTGGTCCTTGATCCCAAGAGAATCCAGATCCGAAAAAAGGTTTCTGATAAATTCAACGGAAGAAGGATCTATACCTTCTAATTCTCCGATTGTTTGTAGATTTGTTTCTAAGTATTTATAGATGAGAGTTAATTGTTTTTCTGGATTAGAAAGTAGAGGTTTGATCTCTTCTTCAAAAGCCTCTTTGCTGATTTTGGATTTTTTATCTAAAAGTTTGGAAACTGCATGAGCTTTTTCAGGAGCTAAAGTCAGAGTTTGATTTAAAAATGAATCCAAAATTCCTCTATGAGAAACTTTGATCTGATAACTTCCTTTCGGGGCTTTAAAATTTTCTAAAATTGCATTAGCGATCAAGATGATCTCTACTTCTGCTCTATAAGAATTTACACCGAACAAATCTACGTTGAGCTGCCAATGTTCTCTGAGACGTCCTTTACCTGGTTGTTCGTATCTCCATAAGTTTGGAACAGAAAACCAGCGGATAGGTTTGGCAAGATTTCTGACTTCTCCAGCTACCATTCTTGCTAGAGTTGGAGTCATTTCAGGTCGGATCGCTACATGACGATCTCCTTTGTCTGTGAAATCATACAATTGTCTTTGTACGATCTCTTCTCCGCTTTTTGCTAGATATAGTTCGAAAGATTCTAAGATTGGGCCGTCGTATTCTTCGTAGCCGAAAGATTGGACAGTCTTCCTCATTACGGAAAACATCCAATTTCGGAATCTCATTTCTTCGGGATAAAAATCTCTCGTCCCCTTGTAAGGGGCTGTGGGTAAAAAGGCTTTCTGTTTTTCCAAATCTCTTAGACGCTCTTAATGAAGCTCAAATTCTTCTTTAATAGAGTCATATTCGTCTTGGCATCGTTGGAGCCAACTATTTCTGCACCGACCAGATAAATTTCCCCTATCTGAGAAATATGTCGGATTTTAAATGCAAATCTCAATGGAGCTTGCATCTTGAAAGTTATATCCGCAGTAAAGAAAGGTTTATGGAGAAAAGATTCGACTAGCTGGGATTCGGTTACTTCTAAAAGAATCCCTCCTTCGGAAGCGTTGATCACGTTTTGACGGATATCAACATCCAGAGTGTTGGAGTCTTCGATTCTTTCATTAAACACGTCTTCTAACTCTGCGTATTTTTTCAGAATGGCAGGATCTAGAATTCTATCCTTAGTCTCCGCATAGCCTAAAGCAACGAGTTTAGATCCGGAAGGATCTTTGTAATAGATAGGATAGATCGCGAAAGATTGTATTTTTCCGGAACGATAAACTTTGGTTCTATCTTCCAGGATCATCTCATCTTCCAATTCTTGTTTTAGATCTAAGGTATTGAAACCGCTTGCCTCTTCTTGGGAGAGGGGATCCATGCTGATCGCATCTTTTACAAAGATGGTTTTGCCCGTACGTTTGGATAAATCCTGCTCAAAGCTAAGCTCTTTTCCTGTCGGAAATACTAATCTAGAATAAGGATATTCTGATAATATATTCTTATGTAAGTCCGTAAGCAGGATTTGGCCTGAAGTTCCCAGGACTTTGGTTGAATCCTGTTCTTTCTTTAGCATATGAAATCTATGTGCTACTACTTTGCCTTGTAATCCTTCTATCCTTGGAAGAATGCGTCCGTCTTTTGCAATCCTTACATACTCAGGAGAACAGATCACTACTCCATCTTCATGGTTAACTGAATCTACTCTAAAGCCGATCTCCATATGTTTACTTAAGGTTTTGTATACTGTGATCTCACCTTCTTCATTTATAGATTCAGGATCGATCCTAAGGAAAATTTTTCCTTCGGGAGTAGTTTGTAAGATTTGTAATTCTTGTTTTAGAGGATTTTCTTTTAGAAAGAGTCCGTTGTTATGTACGTACTCTTTCAGAATATAACCTACTTTTTGAGGATCCTTGATAGTATCCCATATTCTTGGTGATTGTAGGTAAGATCGGTACTCGACTTCCATCTGCTCTCCTTTATAGCTTGCGGAAGTCGACCCTCCTGTTTTTAGCTCTTCCGTCTTCGGTAGAGTTATCTTCGTCAGGTCTGGAATACCAATAAGCTCTGGTTTTTAACCTAGAAGCTTGGATTCCTTTACTACGAACGTAGTCAAAAACTTTCCGCGCTCTGTTCCCGCTTAAGCGAGTATTATATTCTTTGGAAGCTATATTATCTGTATGGCCCCCAATCTCTATTTTATCGGACGGATTCTTCTTGAGATAGTCTACAATCAGATCGAGTTGTTTGCGATGTGCGTCAGTCACCTCGGTCTTATTGAATTCAAAATAGAGTTTAGTACTTAGAACAACTGGGACTTCCGAATCTTTCCTCAATGCTATAGAGATTGTGGAACCGGGTTTAATATCTTTCTTCAAGATATTAACACTTTCGGAAATATATTTCTCGGCCTTTGCAAAGATCTCGAAATCTGTGTCAGGGATCAAGTCGATATGGAAATTTTTTGACAAACTGTTGTATTTTAAGATTTCTCCCTGTCTATTCTTAGGAGTAAAAACTGTAGCGGTCGCTCCAGCAATTGGCTCTTTAGTAGTAGCATCTATTACTACCACATTAAGTCCCTTTCCTTTATCACCGTCGCCTGTGTTAACTATCTTACCCTTTTCTTCATCTTTGATAGGGAGAAGCACATAAGTTTTATAAACTTTCTTATTTCTTTCTACGTTTCCACGTAAGTCCAACTTGTCCTCAGTGGGATAAAAACCCGGAGAAGAAATTTCTACCTTATACAATCTTCCAGTTTTTAAAACTGTTTTAAAATTGGTTTGGTTTCCTTTAGAAAGATCTCCTCCAATTCTTCTGGAGGTAATTGTGCGAGAAGGTCCTACACTATCCGAAATTTTGATAGTAGCATCTAACCCTATCATTGTGGCTTCTGAGCCGTCTAAGACCAATCCTTGGAAGGATACATCGTAGGAGTTTCTCAGATTTTCAGGGACCTGGTATCTATAAATATCGTACTGGCCCTGTCCTCCATTTCGATTGGAAGAAATATAAGCCCAAAGTCCTTCGTGATCAAAAGAAATCCCTTCTGAATCGATCCCTTCCGCAGTATCTAAATTGAATGGATGAGGAAGTTTTTCCAAACTTCCGGTTTCTGGGACTGGATGAGGAAGATTTGTTTTAGAAATAGTAAGTTTATCTTCCGCATCTTCTATGTCTGAGTTTCCTGGAAGATTTAAAAAGCTGCGATACAGGGAAAATTTTTTGCGATCGTTCTCTCTATTGGAGGAGAAGTATAATTGTTCTCCATCCGGATGAATGTAAGGAAGAATTTCACTGGCTTTGGAATTGATGTCCGAGCCTAGATTGATTGGGCTGGACCAAACCCCTGTCGAAAGATTTCTATAGCTGACCCAAAGATCATATTCTCCGTATCCGCCGGGGCGATCGGAAGAAAAAATCAGATATTTTCCATCCGGAGAAATGGCAGGCATCTTTTCGTTAAAATTCGAATTGATTTCGGAGATACCTATCAAGTCGCTCCAACGCCTTGTTTTTTCATCTCGTTTTGTATAATAAATATCTAATGCGTCAAAACCTTCTCTATCTGCTTTTACATTTCGGATAGAAGTAAGGAAAATTTCCTCAGGGTTTCCTGACTCATCAAATCTAATAGAGATCCCACCTTCATATTTATCCGTATTAAATAGTTTGGATTTTCTTTCTCCCGAAGGAAGTTCCTTTTTATTCTGCTCCCAAATGTCTTGGTTCAGGTTGACCGGTTTTTTCCAATCTGCTTCCCCATCTCTTTTTTTATAATTTGCGTTTTCGGAAAGCCAAATATCCATCTCCCCTTCGCCGCCAGGACGATTGGATTGAAAGATCAGATATCTTCCGTCTGGACTGATGATCGGATTGTATTCTACGTTTTGTGTGTTTAAAGGGGATCCAAAATTTCTTTCCAAAAGTGTAGGAACAGGTTGGGCGGATCCATCCCAGGAAAATAAAAAAAACAGAAGAGTTCCGGCAAGGACGGAGCTTAGAAAGTGATTTCGTTTCAGAACGAGTCCTTTTCCTTGATTGTAAAAAAACATCTTGTAATTAGTATCGGAACAAAGACCCCAAGTATCAAGATGGAAACTAAGATGGAAACGGACGTTCCAAGCAGAACCCAGGGAGAAATTTTCCCTCCAAAACCGATCTTATTCGGGGTTTTGAACATAACCAGTGACTCTTTTTCAGATGGGGGAAAATATCTGCGCGAGGACCTGGCATTGGCCAAGGCAAAATCCCTAATAGAAGAAGGTGCAGACGTAATCGATATCGGGGCCCAATCTTCCAATATAAAAGCAGAGCCAATTTCCGAACAGGTTGAATGGGATAGAATGAAAGAGATCATCTCCGAGCTTAAAAAGGAGAAGGTTAAAATTTCTATAGATACATTCCGACCCTATGTCATTCGAAAGGCACTAGAAGCCAGCGTAGATTATATCAATAATATCAGAGGTTTTGTAGATCAGGAAAGTTTGGATTTGCTAAAAGAAACGAAGAATAAGCATACAAAGTATGTGGCAATGTTTTCCCAGGATCATTCTATCAAGGCTTCTGAATTCTCAGATTTAAAACCCGAGACAGTAGTGCCTCTTGCTTTGGAATTTTTTAGGGAAAGAGCAAAATCTTTTGAAACTTTAGGACTGGCGGATCGTTTGATCTTGGATCCAGGTATGGGCTTTTTTCTAAGTCCGGATTATAAGGTAAGTTTTGCAGTTCTTTCTAAAATTACCGAAATCCTTTCTGAGTTTCCGAATCTAATGGTTTCGGTTACTAAAAAATCTTTTTTAGGAAATGCTTTGGGCGGTTTACCTGTAGAAGACAGAATTGTTCCGACTGCGATCTCCGAAACATATCTTTGGTCTAAGGGAGTTCCTATGATCAGAACTCATTCTCCTAAATCTTTTTTATTAGCAATGAAAACTTGGGAGATGTCTCACGGAGTCTATAGTCCATAACGCGGGCTTCAGGAGCGAAGCGACTATAGTCCGTAACGAATTCGATCCATTGCTTCTTTTCCTTCCGGAGTCAAAGTGGGAAAAAATTCTTCTTCGGTAAATTGTAATCCTTTAGATTTCAGTTTTCTAAAATAAGGAAGAAGTGGAGAAACATCAGCCTTAGGATTTTTGGAAAGTAGGGAAAGTTTCCATAATTCTAAAAACACCAAAGATTCTTTTTCGGATTCTGGTGCTTTGTGAAGCCAATCCAATGCTTCCGCATATCTTCTTTTCTCATAATATGCATGAGCAATATAATATTCTAATTCCGGAACTCTTTCTCCAGTTCCGTTCAAGCTCAATCCGAAAACTAAAACATCGTCCCATTTTTCTAAAATATGGGCCATCTTTAACATTAGGCCTCTTGCATTTTTATGGAACGGACTTTGTTGTAGGATTCTCTCCAAATAATAATAACTTTTAGACCATTCTTGTTTGGAGAAAAAATATTCTGCTAATCCTTCCCATGCATATACTTCTTGGCCGGGAATTGTAGAGAGTGCATCTCTAAAGATAACAAGTTCTTCTTCTCTTTGTGTTTCTATTAGAAGGTTTTCGAATTTTTTACGTTCAATTGGAGGTGATTGTTTTAGGAATGTTTGCAAGAATTTTTTAGCTTCCGAAATATCATCCACTAGATAATATAAACGTAATAGATTGAGTGCTGGAATAGGATTATTAGACAGAAGTTTTTGTGAACTCAGAAATTCTTCTTCTGCATCATCGATGAGAGAGAATTTTACGAATAAAATACCCAGATTATTTTTGTCAGGAGCAAGGATCGCTTTTCCCCTATGGGTTTTTGCCTCCCATGGACTTTTTACTGAATCTACCTTCTCCCTTGTATAATCAGTTGAAGGAAGATATAGAAACATAGGATCGTTTTCGATCAGTTCGTTGTTTCTGACTGGATATAAGCAGGAGAAGAATAAAAGGAAGGGTAAAAGAAAAAGATTAACCGGTCTCAGAAGTGGGATTTTCCTGTAGGTTTTTCTGCGCATATAATAGATACTTTAAGGCCCGCTCTGAATCTCCATGAAACAAATACATAAGAGAAAGATCAAGCGCGTCCTGTGCTTCCGGAGCCTCGAAATCCTGAGGACTTTCCTTAGAGAGAGTGAGTTTATTCTTAAATTCATCTAATTTTTTTCGGGTTAAAACTTCTAGATTATCAAAGAATACTTTCTCTTCAGGTTTAGGCTTTTGTTTTGCTTGCTTAATAGAGTCATTGAACTGCACAAATCCTTGAGCGGTTGAAGTTACTTTCTTAAGAGTTTCGAACGATTGTTTATAATTTCCAAGTTTAACATGGATCTCCGTCATCAGGATTTCCATTCTAGGATCATTCGGATTGATCTGGATCGCTATGTTAGCAGCCGCAAAAGCTTGTTCCCATTTTTCAGTATCAAAGTAGATGGTAGCAAGTGCTGCATAAGCTGTTTTATTTTTAGGATCTAATTTGATCGCATTCTTCAGATAAAGTTCGGACTTATCCGGACGATCTAATTGTTTATAACAATAAGCGAGAAGAAGATGAGAGTTTAGATACTTTTTATTCAGCTCAAGTGAACTCTTAAGAGCCTTAACCGCAGCATCTAAACTTCCGAGTCGATACAGCTCCACACCGAGGTTATAATAAAGTTCAGTGGTTTTTCCAAGTTCGAGCGCCTTTTGGTAGGTCTTGATCGCATTCTCAGAGTCACCAGTACGAGAGTAAAGTGCACCAAGGTTTAAGTAGGCTTTTTGGAACTTGGGGTTCATGCCCAAAATTTCAGAATATACCTTGGCCGCCTGGGAGATTTTCCCGTCTTTTTCGAGCTTTAAAGCCTCGTTGAACTTTCGTTTGATATCGGCCTCGGTCATATCCGGAATATCGACTAAATTTCCCCAGAAAACAACCTGAAAAAAACTTCAGGTAAAATGTAAAAACCTCCGAAAATATAACATAGAAAGACAGAGGTCCGAAATGAAACAGATAGCCGCTATCTTCGCGTTGATAACAGTCACAGCTTGCGCTTCTTCAGAAACAAGAAGAAGTATCAGCGCGTCCGGAGATCCTTCCGAAATATTTTTTGAAAAAGAAATCGTTCCAATGGACCAAGAGTCCAAAAGAGATTTGGTTCTGGCTAAGAACTCTTCCGCTTCCAGAGGATTGGATGATCTTCTTGCGGATAATAAACCTGTAAAAGCCACAACCCCTTCCAGACAACAATCAGGTTCCAATGGAGAATTCGACGAGGTCGGATATTCTTCTTGGTACGGTCCTAAATTTCATGGCAAGCCAACTGCGAGCGGAGAAATTTTCGACAAAACAAAACTGACTGCAGCTCACCCAAGCCTTCCATTAGGTTCAGTGGTTCGAGTGAAAAATCTGGAAAACGATAAAGAAGTTTTAGTAAAAGTAAACGACCGTGGACCTTTCGTAAAAGATAGAATCATAGATCTTTCTGAAAAGGCAGCTGAGAATTTAGAATTCAAAGATGTAGGAATTGCAAGAGTTGGTCTTACTGTAGTAAGTAAAGGTGGAGCGGCTGGAGAGTCAGAAGACATGGAAGGTTTGGAAGACGAAGAAGCTCTTCTAAAGGAAAACAAACCGGAAAGATTGACTCCTAAAAAAGCTGTGACCCCGGCTCCATTAGTAAAAGGAGCTCCTAAAGGACAAACTGTCCAAGTAGGGGTTTTTAGAAACAGTAGACTCGCTGAAGACTACAGAAAAAATCTTTCTGCAGAATATGGTGAGAAAGTATATCTTTTCGAAAGAGATGGTATGTTCGTTCTACAGATGGGTGATTTTATGGATCGCGCAAAAGCGGACCTTCTAAAATCCAAATTGAAAGAAGACGGAGTGGATTGTTTTATCCCTAAAAAATAAAACTCTCATTCGGTCTCTGAAAGAAAAAGCCTCCAGTTCGGAGGCTTTTTTATTTAATTCCTATGAGCCCTACAACCTTTGACTTTCATTCTGCTAGCACAAATTGCTTTCGATAGTTGAACGTATCCAGGAAGACATGTGCCTGTTCCTTGGCCACAAGCGGGATCGGCTATTAATAACATTGCAAAACAATTATCATAATCTTTTAGATCTTCTGCGCAAAGATCCTCATGGCTCACTAAAAGTCCACAATCTGAAAATGAATAGAGTAGAATTGCAGAAAAACAAATTAGAAAAATCGCTCTTATTTTCGACTTCATAAACCCTCTACCGCAAAAGCGGCTAACGAATATAGCCCAAAGGATAAGGAAGAAGGTCAGTTTGTCAAAAAAAATCTTTCCTAAATTTAGATCCCACCGCCGTGGATGAACTCGTTTAGTTCATCGTCTTCGTTTTTTGTGGCGGATTTTTTCTCTCTAAGGTTGGATTTTGCGTATAGTTCGTTCACTTCTTTTTGCAAAGTATCTATCTTTTCGACTAGAATAGAGAAAACTCTTGCGACAGGATCAGGAAGTTCTCCGTGATCCAGCATTCTTTCTCCTTCTTTTCCAAAATCAACTTTGGAACGGACTACTTTTCCCGGAACTCCTACAACAGTACAATCTGCAGGGACATCTCTAAGAACTACGGAACCGGCACCGATCCGAACATTATTTTCGATAACGATATTTCCTAAAATTTTTGCTCCGGCCCCAACTACTACATTCTCTTTTAAGGTAGGATGCCTTTTGCCACTTTCCTTACCTGTTCCACCCAATGTGACACCTTGTAGGATCAGACAACCTTTGGCTACTTCCGCAGTTTCTCCTATAACAACACCTTGGCCATGATCTATAAAAATCCCAGGCTCAATTTTTGCTCCCGGGTGAATGTCTATCCCAGTCAAAAATCGTGCGAAAGTATTGATGATTCTAGGAAATAATGGGATTTTGATCTTATATAAAAAGTGAGCCAGGGAGTGGAACCAAAGCGCATGTAAACCCGGATAACATAAAATGACTTCCAAATAGGACTTGGCTGCCGGATCGTTTTTTTTAATTGCTTTGATGTTTTCGAACAAATGTTTATCCCGGTTCTTCTTTGACGGTCGATAGAAGAATAATGTTATCTTTAGTTATGAATAAACCTGAAACCATGTGCCGGTATGTAAAGGAGGAATCATTTTGAGAGAGGACTTGAGTCGGAATCTAAAGGAAAACGGTCTAAAAAATTGAACAGATCGTCTTACGGATGGAACGTACTTCTTTTCGTTCTGACTTTTTTTACCTTAACCTTTCAAGATGATATATTCAGGCTTCCTTATCTAAACTCTGCAACGATCTCTGAAATATTTCGGATCAGAACTCCTTATTCTTTCTCACTTCTTGGAATTCTTTTTTGCCATGAGATGGGGCATTACTTGGCCGCCAGATATTATGGGATCAAATCAACTCTTCCTTATTTTTTGCCAGTTCCATTTTCACCAGTAGGGACAATGGGTGCAGTGATCCGTATCAAGGAACCTATCAGAAATAAAATCCAATTATTCGATATCGGGATTTGGGGACCCGCAATGAGCCTGGTACTTTCTATTCCTTGCATAGTGATCGGATTATATAATTCTCAATTAGTTTCTCTAGCAGAAAGAACCGCTTTGCTACAAGCTCATCCGGAGCTGATGGACATTCATTTTGGAGATAGTATTCTCACTTACCTTTTATCCCAGAAAATTTTAGGACCTTTTGATTCTTCTCTCTTTACTGTGGAATACAATCCTTTGGCATTTGCAGGTTGGGTAGGGCTTTTAATTACTGCGCTAAATCTATTACCTTTCGGTCAATTAGATGGGGGCCATGTTGTTTATTCATTAGCGGGAGAAGGTTATAGAAAGTGGATCTACTATTTGTTTTCTGCATTTCTTTTGCTTTCCCTTTGGAATTATTCGTGGATCTTATGGGGATTGCTCATCTATTATTTTATCAGAGTGGAACATCCTTTTGTCCCGGATGCTTCTTATCCAATTGGTAAATTTAGAAAGATATTTGGTTGGGGTATGTTATTATCCTTCCTGCTTATTTTTCCAATCTCTCCGATCACTGTTGTATCCTCTTCCGGAGCAAAGAGCAGTTTAGGAGAAGATCTCTGGAATATTCTACTCGAAGTATTTTCAAAATGAGAAAACTGATCTTTCAAATTTCCATCCTACTCTTTCTAATCATCTCTATTTCGATCCATTCGCAAGAAGAAGGTGACGTAGACATTCAATTAACCGAAAGTCCTTACGGTCTTTCTTATGACGGAACAAATTTCTGGTTCGCCGATAGCAAAAGAAGAGCGATTATTCGTGTAGATCCAAGCGGTAGACAAGAAGCTTTCAATCTTGGAATTCCATTCATCGCAGGTTTAAATTTCGATCCAAGAGAAGGCAAACTTTTCGTAGCGAGTAAAAGAGTCGTTCTGAAAGTTGAACCGAACACTGGAGGAGTGACAGAAAGGATACAGGTTCCAATAGACAAAATAGGTGGGATTGCGAACTTCCAAAATTACTTATATATCTTGGATTCGGATACGGGAAAGGTTTCCGTTTATGATAAGGGAACTCAAAGTTTTTTTGGCGGCTTCTTAACAGATAGATCTGAACCGAAAGATATTTGCTTTGCAAGAGATAGTCTTTGGATCACCGATTCTTCCGATGGAAACGTGTATCGATATGATCCTACAAGTGGAAAGATAACAGGTTCAATTCGTTCTCCTTCCAAAGATATTAGAGGGATCGCGATCTTAGGAAGCAGGATCTACGTAGTAGATAGAACTACTAGAGAGGTCAAAAAAATCTCCTTTGTAGAAACTGATAGATTCCTTGCTTCCGGTGAAGCTACTTATCTGATCAATGTAAAGATCAAATATTCTTTGGACGAGGCATCTTTAGTCGGTGGAGTCCTTGGACTTCTTCCTCCTCCTACAACAGAACACCAAAGGATCCGAAATCTAAAAACCAAGGACCCTAAATTTAAAGGGGATATGGTGATGGGAGTCCGTGCTCTTTCTAAAAAATTGGGCATTGATGATCCGAAAGGACCCCAGACCTTAGAATATCATTTTGAAGCAAGAACAACTAACGTAAGATATTACGTCCTAGACGATTTTTTAAAGAAGAAGGAAGAAATTCCTACTGATTTAAGCGCATTTACCAAAAATAGGGTTTCAGTAAAAGAGAAGGCTGGGAATTTTTTCTTAGATAAAATTTTCGATGCGAGGTTATTCCGTTCCGATTGGGACAGTTTGAAAAAGTCTCTACTAGATTCGGGTTTGCCTGTCCGACCTGTGAGAAGTTTAGTTTTTTCGGGAAATTCTAATCCTTCTTTCAAGGATACCTTGGATATTTATATTCCGAGTTTTGGTTGGGTTCCTCTGGCCAGTGTAAAACCGGAAAAGATAGAATCTTCTCGTGCTTATCAAAAAGGAGAAGATATGGTAGATCTTTTCCGCAGTGAAGCATGGGCCGCTTTACCTTCTCCTATTCTATTCAAAGCAAAGGATTCCGAAATTTGGAAACCACTTCCAGCGGAGATAGAAGTTACACTTCTTCCTAAAGGTACGGATCTTTCTTCTAACTGAAAGATCTTTGCCGAGTTATAAAATATCTTCTATAAGCAACAATTCCAAGTGTGATCGCTCTTCCTAACATATAGGAAGAGAGAGAAAGCCAGAGAATATGATTGCTGTTTTGTATTTTCCCCAAGTAAGCGATAGGGAAGAAGAATATGATGGAGCTTGCAATCATCGAATTTCGAAGTATTTTACCTTCTGAAATTCCTAAGAAGAAACCATCGAATATGAATGCAAAAGATCCAAAGATCAAAACCGGTGCGATCCAATAACCATATTCTTTTGCGAGAGCTACTACCGGTTTGGATTTGCTAAATAATTCGAACAAGAACCCGGCAGGAAGAAGGATCAAAATACAAAAAAGTAAAGAGATCAGAAACCCTGAAACGATCGCCATTTTTAGGATCTTTCTTAGGCCCTCTAAGTTATTATTCCCTTTTAGATTTCCTGCAACTGTTTCCATTGCAATCGCCGCACCATCTATCCAAAATGCACCGATCAATATCAGTTGGTGAAGAATTGCGTTCGCAGCTAATGTTTCTGATCCCAAACCGGAGCTGTAATTTCTAAATAAACTGAATGTCGTGATAAGAAGTAATGTACGGATCATTATATCCGAATTCAAAGAGAGCAAAGATATATATCCTTTCAGAGAAAAGATCCGTATCTTATGATAAACTTGGAAGAAATGGTCCTTCTCCTTGATTAATAAAACGAGGAAAAATGCACACATTAGATATTGGCTGATGGAAGTTGCAATGCCTGCCCCATAAGCTTTCCAATCTAAGAATAGAATAAACCAAATATTCAGTCCTATATTGACTAGATTTGCAATTACGGTTACTACTAAAACAGTAACACTTTTGGATCTTCCCAAAAACCAACCTGTGAGTACAAAATTACAGAGTGTCGCAGGTGCGCTAATGATCCTGGATTCAAAATATTCCCCACCTGCGGATTTTACTTCTTCGTCCCCTTCTAAAACGGAAAATCCAAATTCTTCTAAGTAAGTTTTAGAAAGTAGGATCAAAACACCAATCCCAAGACCTAGCAGTAAAGATCTTAACAGTATCTGAAAGGATTCTTTATTGTCTTCGTTTCCTTCTGCTTGGGCAGTAAGACCTGTAGTACTCATTCTTAAGAATGAAAATCCCCAAAATAGATAATCAAATAATACATTGGATAGAGCGACTCCCGCTACATAGGTATGTGATTCTAATTGGCCGAGCACTGCAACGTCGGCAAAACTTGTAAGCGGGACTGTTAAGTTTGCGACTATATTATAGAATGTAAGAATGAGAAATTTTTTTTCCAAAAGAAGACTCAGGTGCTCAGTCGTTTTTTATCTTCTATACTTTGGAAAACATTACATGCAACCAGGTCCCCCGTGACATTCACAGTGGTTCTGCACATATCCAAAATACGATCCACTCCCAAAATAATTCCGATCCCTTCTGTAGGAACTCCTACGCCTGCTAAAATAGATGCAAGTATCACGATACCAAGTCCAGGAGTGCTTGGAGTCCCGATTGAAGCTACCACAGTTGCTATGAGTACAAATGTTAGATTGGTCGCTGTTAATTCTATTCCGTATACTTGAGCTAAGAATACAGTGGCTACCGCTTGGTAAAGTGCAGTCCCATCCATATTCACCGTAGCTCCCAAGGGAAGAATGAACTCTGCGATCTTTCGAGAGACACCCATCTTCTCTATTCCTGTTTTTAATGAAAAAGGAAGAACTGCTGCGGAACTGGAAGTGGAGAATGCAAGAAGTTGTACTTCTCCTGCTTGTTTAAAAAACCAAATCGGACTCTTTCTCGTGGCAAGAATCAGTATGATGGAATACATGATCAGCACTAGGACCAAACCGCCTATAACTGTGAGAAAATAAACTCCGAGACTTAATAAAACTTTGAGCCCAATCTTAGCAGTGATCTGAGCGATAAGTCCGAAGACTGCAAATGGTGCGATCTTCATTGCCCATTGTACAAATATCATACTTGTTTTGAATATTGCTTGGAACACCGGAAGAACGTAAGCTGCACTTTGTTGTTCTATAGAAAGAATCGCGATCCCAACTAACAGGGCGAGTAAAACTACTCCTAACATATCCCCGTTCGCGAAGGTTTGGAATGGATTTCTTGGGAGAACTGAAAGTATTAATTCAGGGACCTTCTCCACTGAAACAGTGCCAGAGGATTCGGATACTTTGTTCGGGACCTGCACTCTTGGGATCCCGGCCGGATCTACAAAACTTCCCGGTTTGATCGTACTTGCTAAGATCATTCCGATCGATACGGCTAATATTGTGGTAAATACGAAGTATAAGAATGCTTTTAATCCGAAACTTTTCAGATTATCCAAAGTCTCGCCTGCATGTATTCCCAAAACGATAGAGCAAAATACCAAGGGAATCATGATGATCTGTAACAAGATCAGGAAGAAATGCCCGGGAAGCCCTAACCAAGAAATAACAGGCTTAGAAATTTCTTGGGTAACCAATGAATTTTCAGGACTTAGATATAAACCTGCTAAAAGTCCGGATACCAAACCTAACAAAACTCTAAACCAGAGTTTCTCTAAAGGAAGAAATCTAATAACATTCGGAAGGTTTCGGTTCGAGTCGTCGGACATACTCGACAGAATAGGAGTCGCATTCTTATTTTTCTATTGATTTTTCCCTTTTCAAAATGATAGTGAAGGCTTTAGCCGATTTTTTACCTGTTCTGAAGTTAAATTCCGGAACCGGTAAACTAAAAATAAAAGATTCGGTTTGAAGTCAGTTTCGATTGTCCGGCATCCGGAATTGCTTGCAGGAGTTTATGGGGTTAAATCCGATTTCTTGGGACCTGGTCCTTTTTAATTATTATTCATTTGGAAGTTTATTGGTCACACTGACCACCATATTCCTCGGGATCTTCTTTCTTACCCTAAAGAATAGGACAATAGCTACCACTCATCTTGGAATTGGCTTTATGCTATTAGGTGTATTCGAGACTGGATACTTCTTAGCAGCATTTTTATATCATCCAATCGCAGCATATCACCGTTGGATGACTGGCGGATTCATTCTATTTGCTCTTGCTCACTTCACCCAATTCTTACTAAGGTTTCCTGGAAACAGCAACCAACGTATAGCGAAATGGGTTTTGATGGCTGAACATTCTGTTTCAGTGATCACCGTAAGTTTGTTTGTATACTTCACTTATATTTCAGAGAAGATCTATCACTTCACTGCTCATCATTGGGACTTTAATGCGTTTGATGCCAGCCGTTATCTTGCATTGGTGATTGGAATATTCTCTATCGTGGGTTTTATAATTGTACCTGCATGGAGAGTTGTGATCACCAAGGACAAGAGAAGGATCGCCCTTCTCATGTTCAATATTGGATTTTTGATCGCAGCAATTTATCCGAATATTTCGAATATTCTCAGCCGAGACGGAGTGATGGAACGTTCTACGTACATGACTTCGAACGTAATTTTGTTCTTAACTGCGTTCTCGTTCTTAGTAATCGCATTTATTAATAATAGCGCTGAACGTACTACCTTCATGGTTAAGATCGTTGGGATCACACTCTTTACGATTTGTTTGATCATGCAGGCTTTAGTTTATATCTCCAGCCAAGAAAAAGACGCAGAATACGATAGTTTGCGTATGGTGAATATAGAAAGAGCTCTGGAGAATGGTGTAAAATCCGGAGATATAGAGTACGCCTTCCATTGGGATGATTCCAAGGAAAGTTTAAATTCTTCCGAATATGATCCTAATAAAGAACTAAATCTTAAAGAGATAGAAGCTGACTTACAAAACGTCACTACTTACGAAGAGATCCGTAATCTAAGAGAAGAAGGATTTAGAAAATCCATAAGTTCACTTTTGGACCGAACTCATACTTATTTCGGTGGTTATAAACGTTTCATCCAAAAGTTATTGGAAGATAAAAAAGATCTCTCTGATGCAGAACTCAAAAAACTTATCTTAGAAAGTGCAGAGCAATGGAATAAACGAGCTTTCGTTTCTACGAATAGACTCGAAGCAATTGTAGGAGGATCTTTCTGTAAAAAGGGAAGAGACTTCGTAAATGCTTTAGGAGATTCAGAGTTCGGCTTTAAAGAAGAAATTTTCTCTCATTGGTCAGAAGATTGTCTTTGGGATGGAAAGGATTTAGACCAAGCACAACTTCGTTCTGAAGTTCTAAGATATTTTAGATATTTTAAACCCAGCGAAACCCGCCACTACAGAAGAAGTCAAGATGGAACAGGGCATTATGTTGCCTTTATGAAATTCCAACCTGAAAAAAAACAGATGAGTGAGGTTGGATTCTCTTATAGATTGTATAGAGAATTCATGCACCCGACTGCTGTGAAACAAACCGGGATCTTACTCGCGGTAATCTTTATCGTTCTAGCATTGTTTCCACTCTTCTTCAAAAACAGTTTAGTGGATCCTCTCAATAGTCTTCTTTCCGGGGTGGAAAAGGTAAACAAGGGAGATCTGGACGTAGTGGTTCCAGTCAAGGTCCGAGATGAGATCGGGTTCTTAGCTGACTCATTTAACGCGATGGTGGCTTCTATCAAACAAGCCAGAAGAGAACTACAAGATTATGCAGAAAACCTGGAAGAAAAAGTTCGAGAAAGAACTAGAGAAGTCCAGGAGAAGATGGAAGAAGTCCAACGCCTCAAAGTGCAGCAGGATGGTGACTATTTCTTAACTTCATTATTGGCAAAACCTCTCTTCTATAACGCAAACAAATCCAAATTGGTTTCTACTGATTTTATCATTCGCCAAAAGAAACAATTCGAGTTCAGAGGAAAACATTCCGACCTGGGCGGAGATATCTGTGTAACTGGAAATTTAAGATTAGGACGCCCTGATTCATTCAAACGTTATACAGTTTCCATGAACGGTGATGCAATGGGTAAATCCATGCAGGGTGCGGGTGGTGCGCTGGTAATGGGGGTTGTTATGAACTCCATTCTCGCACGTTCAGCGGCAAACAATAGGATTTTGGATGCAACTCCCGAGCAGTGGTTAACTGAAATTTACGATGAGATCCACGCAGTATTCAAATCGTTCAACGGTTCAATGGTGATCTCCGCTTCTCTCTATTTGATAGAAGATGAAACTGGGGTATGTTGGTATTTTAACGCTGAGCATCCTTACTCCGTATTGTATAGAGATGGAAAGGCAAGTTTTATAGAAGACGGGCTAACTCTCAGAAAATTAGGTCTGGATTCAGAATTCGAATTTAAGGTAAGAAGTTTCCAACTTAAAAAAGGTGATATTATCATCCTTGGCTCGGACGGTAGAGATGATGTGGATCTAACTCCTGAAGAGACGATCCGTACTATTAACGAAGACGAAATGTTGTTTCTCCGGCATGTAGAAACTGCAAAAGCAAATCTGGAAGATATTGAAACCGAGATCCGTAAAACCGGAGAACTCACAGATGACCTTTCTCTTCTCAAGATAGAGTTCCAAGGAGAACCTAAAAGCGACGAGATCGAAGAAATTTTCGAATCTTCTGATCATATCGACAAAGCATTAAATACAGATTCCGTTTATGAAGATGCTAAGAAGATGTATAAAACCGGACGTTTGGACGAGGCATTAGAACTTCTGAAAACAGGCTATATGCATGATAGCGCCAACCAAAGATTGAATAAACTTTTGGGACTTCTCAGCTTTAAAGGTAAAGATTATAATACTGCTGTAGAAGTTTTGAATAACTATCTTGGAACAGATCCAGATCTTCATGAGTATTGGTTCTATCTTTCTATTGCAAACAAGAAGATGGGCAAGTATGACCAAGCTTTGACTGCGAGTTTGAAACTTTTGGAAATCGATCCTAATAATATTTCCAATACGATCAATCTATCTGATATCTATCGTTTGATGGAAATGTATGATAGAGCAGAAGAATATGCTCGTAAAGTATTACAAAAAGAACCAGGGAACGAAAACGCTCATAAACTGATCCGTTTGATAGAGAGAGATCGTTGACAGGCGGTTTCTTTCTTAAGTTCTCTTTATGGATGCGGATGGGAATACTTTCCGCATTTTTAATTTCTGTTCTTCCTATTTTTTCTCAGAATAAGAAGTCCCCTAAAACAAACGAATCAAACTTCTCCTTTAGATTAAAAGGAGGAGAGATTAGATTAGCAGTTCGAAATGAAACTGAACTGAAAGAATGGGACAAATACGCTTTTGAGAAAACAAAAAAGATATTAGACGCTTATGAATCTTATTTGGGGATCCCATTTCATCAGGCGTCTTCTCCAATATTCAAATCTATACCCTCTTCTGAAAAAGATAAGATACGATTGGTCTTAAAAGACACTGTGTTTCTAAATGGAGCAAGAGTAGGCGGATACAATAATGTATCCGGAGAATTAGGAAAAGAACTCGGGATATTTATGGAATTGGGCCTAGTCCCTCCCGGTTATCCTGCATTGTTATTACATGAGTTGGGACATTATTATTTTACTGAACCTTCATGGTTAAGCGAAGGAATCGTTTCATATTTGCCTTATCTTTTGTCCAAAAGAGGTTATCTGAAACTGGATGCGGATGAGCTCCAATCAGTAACGGAAGAATGGGGTCTTGCAGAAGTGATCCCCAAAAACGATCCTCCTCTTTCTAAGGATTTTCATCTTACTAATCCTTCTTTGGGGCCTTGGTTCTACTCCAAGTCAGTGCGTACTCAATTTATCATTCATAAAGAATTGGGGTACGAAGGGTATAAATCATTCCTGAAACAGGTTGCTTCTTCTGAAATGTTGAACACAGAACTAGTTTTCAAGATTTTGAATAAGGTTCAGAGAAAAGATTGGAATAAGATCCTACAAGGTTGGGTAGAAGCAGGACCTTACAGCGTTTATACTCCCAACTCTTTTATGAAAATCCAAGACATAGAAAAACTTTAAGCTTGATTTTTATATTGCATTCGTTATACAAAACAGTGAATTCTAGACGAATTTCTTTTTTGATTTGATCTGATCGGTTCCGGCTTTAATATAATCCATTTATAAGAGCCTGTCCAAGGGACCAAGCTCTTGAAACCCGGGTGCTCGGGTTATAGTCCCGAATTCGATTCCTTATTGGTTGCATGGAAATTTCTTCAATCTTACAAAACGATGTTCTGCTGAACTATTATTCTTTCGGAAGTTTGCTATCGATTTTAGCGTTTCTATGTACTTCCTTATTCTTCCTCTTCTTGAAAGAAAAATCTTCAAGTACGATGCATCTCGCATTAGGCGCTTTGTTTTTTTCCTTCTTCTGTGCCGGATATTTTTTCGCAGCATTTTTGTATAACCCGATGGCGGCTTATCATAGATGGTTGACCGTCGGATTTATTCTTCCAGCCCTCATTCACTTAGGTCAGTTCTTGGCACGTTATCCGGGACATGCAAATCCCAAAATGAACCGGAATCTTCTGATTGGTATGTATACAGTTGGAGCAATAGGGATTTCCTATTTTTATTATATTACTCTTAGCTCTCCTAGAAAGTATCACTTCACTGCCCACCATTGGGATTTTAATGCTGAAAAGGCTTCTTCTATAATTGCGGTTTTGATCGGGCTATTCGTTCTGATCTCATTCTTGATCCTTCCTATCTATAGGATGACCAAAACTAAGGGAAGGGTTCGATTTGCAATCGGCGGTTTTATGGCAGCACTACTTGCGGGTGGTGTGGTTCCTGCACTTACGAACATTCTCAGCCGAGACGGATGGATTGAACGTTCCACTTATTTAACTTCTATCGTTCTTTTAATGACACTCGGGATTTTTTTGATCCTGGTAATCTTCTTAAACTTCAGTGAAGAAAAAACCACTTTCATGGTCAAGATTGTAGGGATTACATTTGTGACATTGATGTTGATCATGCAAGCCTTGGTTTTCATCTCCAATCAAGATAAAGAAGCTGAGTATGATACCAAAAGTATCGTGAACATGTCTAGAGCTCTCGAGGGTGGAAAGCAGATCCCTGAGATGTTGTATATCGTTCAGTGGGAAGGCGGATCCAAGAATGTGGATTATTCTCGTTATGATAATCAATATGATCTGAGACTTCCTCAATTAGAGATAGACTTTAAGAATACGATTATCTTTGAGCATATGAAACTTTTAGCAGAAGAAGGTTTTAGAAGCTCAGTTAAAAAAACTCTTAAAGATACTCACGAATATTTCAGCGGATACAGAGCTGCAATCCTGAAGTTTTTGGATGATAATCCGAATCTGGAAGGAAATGAATTAAAAACAAAATTATTCGATCATCTCATTACTTTAAATACAGCAGTCTTCGTAACTTCTAACAAACTGGATTATATTTTTCCGAAAGAATTCTGCGTGGATGGTAGAAATTATCTGAAAGGTGTCGGAAACAAAGGAGTTATTCCGTTCAAGGAACATCTTCTTCAAAAATGGAAGGAGAAGGACGCAACTTGCACCTTTGACGAAAAGGACCTACTGATAGGACATCTAAAGGCAGAAGTACTTTTATATTTCCGTCCATTCCAACCTGCATTGTATCGCCATTACAGAAAAAGTTTAGATGAACACCAACATTTCGTAACTTATATTCATTACGATGTGAATAAGGATGTAGTCAGCGAAGTAGGTTATTCTTACCGCAAGTATAGGGAATTTATGCACCCGACTGCAGCAAAACAAACTCTGATCTTGGGTTTGGTTTTGGTCGTAGTATTCTTCGTATTCCCATTATTCTTCCGCCAAAGTTTGGTGACTCCGCTCAATAGATTACTCTCCGGGGTGGAAAAAGTAAACTTAGGTGCCTTAGATGTTGAAGTGAAGGTAGACTTAAAAGATGAGATCGGATTTTTATCCGACTCATTCAATAGTATGGTAACTTCTATACGTAAAGCGAGGGGAGAACTCCAAGATTACGCGGAACATTTGGCAACTAAGGTTAGAGAAAGAACTAGAGAACTTTCTGAAAAGATGGAGGAACTCCAACGTCTTAAGGTGCAGCAAGATGGAGATTACTTCCTAACTTCTCTATTGGCAAAACCTCTTTTTTATAATGCGAACAAATCTCCAAGGGTAAGTACTGATTTTATTCTTCGCCAAAAGAAAAAATTTGAGTTCAAAGGTAAACATGCGGATTTGGGTGGAGACCTTTGTGTAACCGGAAATCTTCGTCTTGGAAAAGAGAACGATTATAAACGTTATACTTTCGCGATGAACGGAGATGCGATGGGTAAGTCCATGCAAGGCGCCGGGGGCTCTCTCGTGATGGGGGTTGTGGTTAACTCTATTCTTGCAAGATCCGCAGCGAATGATCGAGTTTTAGATACTACTCCTTCCGAATTTTTAACTGAAATTTATAAAGAGATGCAATCCGTTTTCAAATCATTCAACGGATCTATGGTGATCTCAGGAACCTTTGTCGTAATAGAAGACGATACAGGTAAATTTTGGTATTTCAATGCAGAGCACCCTTTCTCCGTAATGTATAGAGATGGAAGAGCAGGTTTCTTGGAAACAGGACTTACTCTTAGAAAGATTGGATTGGATTCTGAATACGAATTTAAAGTCCATTCCGGAAGATTAGAACCCGGTGATATTTTGATCGTTGGTTCTGACGGTAAGGACGACTTAGATCTCACTCCTGAAAAAGAAGTACGCACTATCAATGAAGATGAGATGCTATTCTTACAAATGGTGGAAAAAGGACAAGGTGATCTGGAGAGAATCGAAGAAGAAGTCCTAAAAGTTGGAGAGTTAACTGACGACCTTTCCCTTCTTAGAATTGAGTATTCTCCTGTCGCCTCCGCAGAGACAAATGGAAAAGAAGATGAGATCTCAGACCCATTCGATTGGAAATTTATCTATAAAAAAGCCAAAGAAGATTATATGGGTGGCCGCTTGAGTGAGGCACTTGGTGCGCTTGAAGGTTTATACAAATCAGATCCCCAAAATACAAAGGTAACCAAACTACTTGGACTTCTAAGCTTTAAAGGTAAAAATTACGGAAAAGCAGTAGAAGTTCTGAACAAGTATCTGGGATCAGACCCTGACTTAGTAGAATACTGGTATTATCTTTCTTTGGCGAATCGCAGGATCGGAAGAATGGATGAAGCCATCTTGGCTGCAAAAAGAATGGAGGAACTCCAACCGGATAACCCCATGAACTTGATCAATCTTTCCGACTTATATCGTCAGACGGAACAATTCGAATTAGCTTTAGAATATGCTCGTTTAGCTCTGGAGAAGGACCCGGAAGACGAGAACGCTCAGAAATTAGTAAGATTGATCGAAAGAGATAGAAAAGCTTCTTGATAGAAGTTTAATATTTTCCGCTCTCGAAATCCTTATAAAGCATAGAGGTTTGGATACCTTTATTGCCTTGGTATTTGCCTGATTTGTATTCCGTGATCTCACCTTCTACAGTGTGATAGAAGATCTGGCATATTTCCACATTCGGATAGATGACTAAAGGTTGGATGACTGAAATTTCGAGAGTCCAGAATCCTTTGAATCCTACGTCTCCGAACCCCGCGGTCACGTGCACATACATTCCTAATCTTCCGATGGAGGAACGACCTTCTAACATAGGTACTAGGTTATGTGTTTCAGTGTATTCTAAGGTTCTACCTAGATATAAAACTCCTGGTTGTAAGAGCAGTCCTGAATCAGGTATGATCAGGTTTTCGGAAGGATTGGATTTTTTCATATCTAACGGGCTCTCTGTATAACGAACCAATTCGTTATGAAGCCTTAGATTATAAGAGTTCGGATTTAATCTATTGTCGGAGTAAGGATCTATAATGATGTCCTTCTCTAATCTTTTTTTAATTTCCTTGCCCGTTAGAATCATTCGTATTCCAGCTTCCTTGTTTTGCCTATTTTCGGGTCGGCCTTGTCTCTCGCCTCCCTTTTTCGGAATTCTATTTTCCTTTAAATTCCGGTTTTCTTTTTTCTCGGAAAGCCTTTAAGGCTTCTATCCTATCCTCTGTTTTTAACGTTTTATTATAATGTTTCCTTTCTATCTTTAAGGCAGTTTGTATATCTTTTCCTTCTCCTTCTCTAATTGCTTCTTTAGCGAGCTTCAAAGAGATGGGAGCTTTTTCGGAAAGTAAGGACGCCAATTTTTTTCCGGCCATAAATGCTGAATCATGCCATACCGAATTTGCAAGTTGTATATCTAATGCGGTTTGCGCATCTATTACGGAAGCGGTTAAGATAAGTTCTAATGCTTTTGTTTTTCCTACTCTACGTGGAAGCCTTTGAGTTCCACCTGCACCAGGAATAATACCAAGTCCAGTTTCGGTAAGACCAACTTTTGCTTCTGCGCTCATCAGAATAAAATCGCAGCAGAGAGCCATTTCTAATCCACCACCATACGCATCTCCATCCAAGGCAGCGATTGTTGGGAAGGGAAGATTTTCCAAAGCGAGAAAACATTTGCCTACTTCGTCTAGAAATTTATGTACTTCTTTCTCCGACATATCCGCTCTTTCTTTCAGGTCGGCGCCCGCGCAGAATACGGAACCTTCTCCCCTGAGTACTAGAGCGCGGATTTTAGGGTCCTTGCTTGCTCTTTCTATATGAGACATAAGTTGATAGAGTAATTCTTTAGAAATTGCGTTTCGTTTTTCGGGTCGATTTAAACTGATTATGCACGTATAATCTTCGATGGAATAAAGAACAGTCTCGCTCATGTTTGCCTTCTAAAAAATCTTTCCCGGATAGCCTGAATCTTTCCGATAATTGGGTAGATTCTGCGGTTTTTTAAAAACGGCAAGCAAAAGCGTTACGTGCGAATGGTTCTAGGTTAAAGAAAAAATGCGATTTCAGATTCAGATCTTAGCTATTATTTTATCTCTATTTATATTTGGACTTGCTTGTTCTAATAGCAAGGACTCGGACCTTGCCAGTCAATTAGGTTTGGGGAATCCGGTGATCACAGAGATTGATCCTCCTAGTGGATCCCCTCCAATTGGAACAACAGTAGGAACAACGGTCACAATTAAGGGCCGTTTATTCTCTCCTAGTACAAGCTTAACAACTGTAAAATTCAATGGGGTTTCGGCGAGTGTTCTGAGTGCAACTAGCACGGAGATCGTCACTGTAGTTCCTGCTGGAGCTTCTAGCGGAACATTATTTGTGACTAAGGAAGGACCGGTTATCTGTGATGAGAATAACGGAGATACGGCTACTAACTGCTACGGCAGGAAATTCTACATAGATTGTTATAAGTCTTTCGACAATCTGTATGGTGAAGAATTAGGAGTTACTTACCCTGATTCTAAAACTTTTGCAATTTCAGGTCAGACAGGAACGAAAGCACTAAGGATCGATTTGAACCCGGACGGGCCAACCAATGTTAAGATCGCCTGCGAAACCTATCTAATCTATTCTAAGTTTTCCAAGACCTGTACCCGGACGGATGTTGGAACTTTTTCAGATACAAATACCTGGGTTTTTGAACCTACGTTGACCTTCTCCAGCTATTATACGGTCCAGATGTTCGTTACTACAGGAAAGGGGAACTGTACAGTGTCTTTTCCCTAATTTTTAGGGTAAAAAAATACTTGGTTTATTAATCGATTTAGATTAGGATCGGAATGGAGGGATTACTGAATGTCAACAATAACCTCTATATATCTCGGACTCGCTGAAAAGGCTTCTTCTGATCCACGTAAAATGCCTAAGGTGGAAGGAATTCCTAATAAGCCTTATGAAAATAAACAGGCTGAAGTTTTTGACCAAAAAGCAATGAATCCCAGTTATGCGGGCGATATTTATAAAACTAAGGGAGCATTTGTAGACAAGATCTCCTAACTTCTTTTGGCCCGATTTGTCTAAACCCAATAAAAAAGCCCTCAACTGAGGGCTTTTTTTTATTAAGGCCGTTTGTTTAGGTCTTAATCTTCTTTGTAATTGATCTCTAAAATATTACCGGACGGATCCAAGAAATGAAGGAACTCTCCCCCGTCTCTGGTTTCTGGTCCTCTTACGATTTGAACTGACTTAGACTCGAGTTCTACGATCGCTTCGGTAAAATCATCCACATCCAATACGAAACTGAGGACAGGGGATTTAACTTCGGTTAAAGAACTTTTAACTCCGTTGGTATTGAGGAGTTTAATGTTCACGGAATCCAAACCGATGATTGCGAATTCGTTTCCTTTTTCCTCGATCGTCTCGAAATCAAATAGTTCGGAATAGAATTTTACAGAGGCTTCTATATCCCCGGTAGGTATTACAATATAATCGATTCCTTCTACGATGATCATTGAGGTAGATCCTGTTTTCCTTTTTCGTCATTATGAGATGAAAACCGGGCTTGTCTATCGGAAAACCGTAAGATACTCGATTTTCAAGTCGGATGGACTTTATGAGCCTAAATTTCGGAGGCCTATAAAGCCTTCCAGCTCTGAGTTGTTTTTTCCTCCCTTCCAAAGGAACCCATCCAAGATATAATGAGTAAATTGGGGAAGAAAGAAGATAGGCACTAAGATTCCCTCAAGGCCCAGTCCTAGTTCTGCTTTTATTACGGAAGAGTTTCCGAATAGATACGGATGTTCCCGCCATACAAAACTATCCCAAAGCCATTCTTCAGAAAATGCGAATGCCAATAATACTAATGAGAAGCTTAGAATGGCCAATGCTCCGTTACGAAAGCTATTATAGAAGAAGGATGAAAGCTGTTTCTTTCTGAAATTGGAATATGCGAATACCAGGGCCATATAGGGAATCCCATGGTTGATCACGTTCGTTAGAGTAAATGCAAAATCATTATTTAATAATATTATACCTACATACCACACAGAAGCCGTGTTTAATAAGAGTAGAAGTTTTCCGACACTAACCCTTCTTCTTTTAAGAAGAAGGTAGACTTGGCTTAAAGAGTATACTATCACTGAGACCCAAAATAGTATATGGATGAAATTCGAAATAGAATGATTTGGATATTGATAAAAATCACCTTCTATAAACCATTCGAAATGCCTTCCTCCTGGAACTATATGCCAATATAAAATAGGTAAGCCGGTCACCATATACAAGCAGATCTTATCTAATAAAAAAGGGATCTTGCTTTCAGTTTTAGGTTCAGTCCTCGTATACAAACTTAGGAAACCATATTGTTGTCTGATAAAATGAAATACTGCAAGATAAGCCATCGCCCCCCAAAAAAATAATTTTCCGAATGAGTAAAGGATCAGAGCTATTATAAAACATAGAAATGGAACTAAACTTAGAAGAACTTTTTTTCGATTCCAAACTTCTTTATCGAAGTAGGCTCTAAACAAAGTAGAATAAACATGAGAAACATCTATACCTGGAATAAGAAGTAACCAAAGCCAAGGAGGCAGAGCGTTACCACTTGTTCTAGAGGATCCCAGGGAAGAAGGTTCCGGAAATCCAAAGTAACTCGCGAGAAGTACTATAATTACGGAAATAAGTCCTGGCGCAATAAACCAAGTGAGATCGAATCTTTTAGAAATGATCCATGGGCTACTAAGGGGTTTCTTCTCTTCCATTAACTTCTCTTGGCTAAGGTTTGGACTTTTTTAGAAGCTTCGAATCCTCTATACAAAGCTTCTTCGAAAATGGAGATACCGCTTAGATCACAATGAGCGAAATGAATTCCTGATCCTGATTTTGCCAGTTCTTCTCTTTCTCCTCCCCAAAGAAAACCCGGAACAGGGCGTATCATTGCGTGTGCATGAGTCATGATATCGATACGTGAAACCAAACTTTCTATATTTGGATGGGGTCTTTTCAGATCGGAGAGCATCTCTTCTTTCCAACTTTCCCAGGTTTTAGGGAGAATGGATCTTCTTGAAGCAAGAGTATCCTTTTCTCCAAAGGCAAGATAATAAGTAAGAACGGATTGGGGTCTGAGTGCCCTCAAATCTTGGTGAGTGGATATAACATAGCCGAGAGATTTACTTTTATAAATTACATTCTCCCAAGCAGGCGGATGGCCTTTCCCTTGAGGAAGTTCATCCACGAATAGATTTGCAACCAACCATGGAGAATATTCTAATTTATTCAGGAATGGGTCCTTCTCTCCTAAAATATATCTTCTGGTGAAAGAAGGTAAAGAGTAAATTACCTGTTCGGCTTGGATGAGAATATCTTTCTTTTCTTTCACATCATAAGCGTTAATTTCCCAGGTTCGGGAGTTTTTACGAATTCTTTCTACGAGTGTAGAAGTCCTGATTTTATCTTTAGAGGGGTTTCGTAAGAGCTCCAACAGGAATCCGTTTCCTTCCGGCCAGGTCAGAACTGGAGGAGAATCCTCATCTTCTCTCAAACGAGAACAGAAATAGTGAAGTCCCGCCCAAGCAGAGATATTGTCGGAATTCCCACCATAATCATCCCGAGTGCAATAGTCAGCATACCATAAGATCTCAGGTGATTGTATTCCTAACGATTTTATATACTCTGAAAAAGTGATTCGATCTAATTTTAAGATTTCAGGATCTCTGGAAGAATGATCTATCGGAATGCAAAATGCTTTTTGTCCGTCTCTTCCTCGCTTGTTTTGCCAAGAGTTTATAATTTTACGAAATAATAATTCTTGGGCATCAGGTTCTCCACTTCTTCTCGGAATTAAACCTGCTTGCCATCTTCCTTGGTAAAAAAGTCTTTCTTCCGGATCGAAACATAGATACTTTTCCGGATAGATTGGATTTCCGCTCGAGTCTTTGCCTTGGACGAGTCCATTCTCTTCTAAAAATTTACGAACCAATACTGACTCGGGCCCTGGTTGAGGAAGATAATGCGCACCCCAAGGATATTTTAAGGAATTTGTTTCCGAGTATCTGGAATTTCCTCCAATATCCTTCTCCAGATCTAAGATCAAGTAATCTGAGATCCCGAATTGGGATAGGTAGTATCCTGAGGAAAGTCCTGAGATCCCTCCTCCTGCGATAAGCACCTTTGTTTTGATTGTGCTCGTCGGAGAAAAGTCTGTTCTTACTTGCCTGAGTCTATGACCAGTTTCTTTATCCGGACCTAAGATACTTCCTTGTATCTTTCTTTTTCGAAATCTGAAATAGGAACCGATCCCTAAGAGGGCCGCGCAAAATATTAATGCGGAAAGGAATACTTTTCTGGAAAAACGATCTTCAGACATAAACGAACGGATTGCAGATTAGTTTTGAGGGAAGAAGAAGCAAGGAAAAAGAAATTTCCTGAGCATTTTCCAAAACTCTCCTTGGCTTTCCGATCGGTCCGGGAATTTTAGAGTTATGGCAGTTCTTTTGGATTTAGATAATACGGTTTTCGATTCTATTGGGATCTATGAGTTTACGATCCGTGAAATGGAAAAAAAAGCAAAGACCTTGGGCTTCTCTTCTTCCAAAGAATTCAAAAAGGTGTACGATATAGTTCGGGCAGAAGTGAAAAAAGAACTCCCCAATAACCCAGTCAATCGACTACGTATTCTTTATTTTAAGAAGATGTCGGAGCTTATTTTTGGAAAGTTGGATCCCGCTTTTGTTTTGAAACTGGACTCTACTTATTTCGGGTTTTTTCTACAAGGGATCAAAGATTGGAAAAAAAAGAATGCTACCGAGTTCAAAAAGATCTTATCTCTGCTGAAGGCTCTCCAAGAAGTTCAGAATTTGGTCGTTATCACAAATGAATCTCTCAGAACTCAATTGCTGAAATTGTCCGTCCTTTTTCCAAAAGACATCCAATACAAATTAGTAACCTCAGAAGAAAGTGGAGCGGAAAAACCTTCTGCTTTGATCTTTGATAAGGCTTTAACGGATGCAGATCCTAAAAAATCATATATCATAGGAGATTCTTTGAAAGACGATATAGGTGGAGGGCTTGCTTTCGGGTTAGAAGCTTTTTATTTAAAAAGTCCAATCTCTTCTGCTAAAACCAAATCAGTGTTGGAAAAGAAAAGTTTAGAAGGAAAAGAATATTGGGAATCTCCAGATCTATCTTCAGCCTTAAACTATATATTAAGTCTAGAAAAAGGAATCGTACTATAAAATTTTAGTTTAAAATTTATTAAATTGAATTATCCGTTCCAGCCATTCTTAAACAAAGAAAATAGAGAATCTATACTTGCTTTTGGATTTGCGAATTTCAAAGATCTATGAAGTGAATCCAAACAGAAATGCGCGATCGCTTCTGCTTCTATCTTACTGATTTTTTTCTTTGCTTCTTTTTGGATCGTAGAAGCCAAGGTTTGTTCATGTCTCATCCACATTGACTTTGCATAATTGTTCAATTCCGGTGTCGAATCGATCAGATGATTAAACTCTTTAAAATTTTTTAATTCCTCTGGCCCAAGTGTGGCGTGCTCGATAGTAAACTCTCTAAGCGAATCCAGGATGGACATCCCAGGCTTTCTAGAAATCACTGCGTCGATCAGTTCTTTTTCCTGTTCTTTGTCTTCATCGAATACTAACGCTTCCTTGGATGAAAAGTAATTAAATAAAGTCGGCACGGATACTTGGGCTTTTTCAGCAATCTCTGCCATCGTAACATTGTGGTAACCTTTTTCGATGAAAAGTCGAGTTGCTAGGTTAGAGATAGATTTACGCATTCTATCTTTTTTGAGTTCTCTTAAGCCCATATATGGCATTATTCCCCGACCCGAGAACTAGGTAAATAGGATTAATTTTTTATCTAGATAAATATTTAAATTAATAAAATATTTAATTGATTTAAATATTTTTATCGTCTATATTCCTACGTATGAAAGGAAATTTAGAAAACAAACAAGTAGCCATTATTGGTGGTGGTCCAGGCGGTTTAACTCTTGCTCGGCTTTTACAGCTCAAGGGTGTAGACGTAAAAGTTTATGAAAGGGATATTAATAGAGATGTCCGAGTGCAAGGCGCAACCCTAGATTTACATTTTGAATCAGGTTTAAAGGTAATGGAAGCTGCTGATTTGATGGATGCTTTTAAAGCGAATTACAGACCTGGTGCGGACAAGGGCCGAGTTCTAGATGAACATGCAAAAATACTCTATGACGAGCATGATAAAGAATCTACTGAAGATTTCGACGATGAAAGATTCAGACCTGAAATTGACAGAGGACCTTTAAGGGATATGTTATTAAATTCTCTGCAACCTGATACTGTTGTATGGGACAGTCAGTTTAAATCTATGGTACAGATTGGCAATATCTGGAAACTTGAATTCAAGAATGGTAATACAGCTACTGCGGACATTGTAATCGGAGCAGATGGTGCAAATTCTAAGATCAGACCTTTTATCACTTCTACCAAACCTTTCTATTCTGGTGTAACAATCGTACAAGGAAATGTACCAGATTCTGAAACAGCAGCGCCTGGGATTCATAAATTACTGAAGGGCGGAAAACTTTACGCTTATGATGGTGAAAAATTTTTACATGTATCATCCAAAGGAGATGGAAGTTTAGATTTTTATGTTAGTTGTAAGAAGGAAGAAAACTGGATTCAGAATAGCGGAATAAATTTTTCGGATAAGACACAAGTTCTCGCATGGTTTAAAGAGGAATTCTCTAAATGGGATTCTGTTTGGCTTGAGTTGGCTGAAAACGTAAATTTGCCTCTTTTACTTCGCCCTCAATATTGTATGCCTTTAGATCAGACTTGGAGTACTTTACCTAATCTTACCATCTTGGGTGATGCAGCACATCCTATGCCTCCATCTGGTGAAGGTGTAAACTTAGCAATGCTAGATTCTTTGGAATTAAGCGAATGCCTTACAAATGAAAATTTTAAAGATATACAAACTGCGATTGCTTCTTACGAAAAACAAATGCAAATAAGATCTGCAAAAGAAGCACAAGAGTCCTTAGAAATGACGGAATGGATGCATTCTGAAAGAGCTACAGAAAGATTATTGCAGATGTTGGCCTAATCTCTCTGTAAAACTATTACTTCTTTCTGAGCAAAGCAAACAAGGTCAGATTTAGGTTCACTTGTTTGAATGTTAGATACCAAAGCATTAAGGTTCCATAATAGAATGCCTTTTTCAGGAAGACTCCTAATTTTGCTTTAGGACCGGAAACTCCGGATACGGAAGCAATCGGTTTTAAGATAGAAAATTCTACTGAAGAGAATCCACATTGCTCCGCTAGAAGCCCTAAGGTTTTTTCCGTATAATCGTTAATATGATCTTTTGCTTCTAGGTAATGTCCACCTTCTTGCATACCTTTCAATGCAACTTTCAAATTTGCCTTGAATAGCTGGACAGGGAAATTAGGAGTTTGAACGAATAAAAATCCGCCAGGTTTCAGCAGTCCAAATAGATATTGGATAAGGCTATGTGGTTTAGGGATATGTTCGATCACATCCCACAGAGTAATGATATCAAAACTTTCTTTCGGAAGTCCACTGTCCTGAACGATTCCTGGAAATACTTGTTTGAGTCCGTTCTTCTCTCTCGCGAATTTAACCGCTTTTTCGGAGATCTCATAACCTACTGCTTCCCAACCTGGTCTTATAGTCCCGATTGTTTTAACGAAGAAGCCAAGTCCGCAACCAACGTCCAAAATTTTTCCCTTAGGAGCCGAGAGAAATTTGCCTATGAAGTCTTTATAGATGTCTCTATGAGCCACATCCCACCAGTCTAAATCATAACCGGTTTCGTCATCCCAGTATCCTTCGTAATGTTCGTCTTGTTCGTAAGTGGAGAACGCATGGCTGCAATTCAGACAACGTACGATTGGGATTCCGTTTTCGACGAATAAGGTTTTGTTTTTCTGGCTTCCGCAGAGATAGCAGGTCTGGTTCAAAGAGAAGTGTCCGAAGAGTTGATAGTTTACTCTTGAGTTTCAGTCTCTAAATTCCAGTAAAAAACGGAACTTATTTGAGCCTTTTTGGATTTTCCAAGGAAGCGCCGATTGGAAGCATGGAAACAACCTCTCAGGTATTATTAGGAGATTCATTTGGCTAAAGTACATTTTACCAAGATGGAAGGGATCGGTAACGATTACGTATATGTGGATGCAACCAAGGACGATTTACGTCTGAGTCCGGAGCAGATCCAAAAACTTTCCGACCGTAATTTCGGGATCGGAGGTGATGGTGTGATCTTTATCCGTGCATCCAATAAAGGCGATTTCCAAATGGATATGTACAATGCGGATGGTTCCTCTTCCGAAATGTGCGGGAACGGAATTCGCTGCGTAGGAAAGTACGTATTCGATCACGGGCTTACGAACAAAAAACAACCTAAGATAGAAACCGGGGCCGGAATTTTAGAGCTAGACCTTAAAGTAAATGGAAGCGGTAAAGTGGAACAGGTTTCCGTAGATATGGGAAAACCGATCTTAGTTCCTTCTTTAATCCCGGTTAAATGGGAGAATGAAAATCCAATTTTAGAACAGCCTCTTTCTTTCTTAAGTGGATTGCCAGGCTATTCTTCTTATAATTTAAAATTCAGCGCTGTAAGTATGGGAAATCCTCACTGCATTATTTATGTAGAAGATCCGGATAAATTCCCAGTCAGAGAGATCGGGCCTCTCATCGAAAATCATACTGAATTATTTCCTCGTAGAGTGAATGTGGAATTCGTTTCCTTAAGAGGAAAAGATCATCTCTACCAAAGAACATGGGAAAGAGGTGCAGGAGAAACATTGGCCTGCGGAACAGGCGCTTGTGCAGTGATGACTGCTTCTCACCTAAATGGTAAAACAGGAAAAGATGTTCGTATCGATCTAAGAGGCGGAACTTTAAGAGTACAGTTGCTTGAATCGGGTCACGTGCTGATGACAGGACCTGCTACAGAAGTATTCAGTGGAGTCGTGGAAGTTTAAGCTTCCGCGTACTGACCTTCTTGCAAAGCGATCATTCTGTTTCTAACTACATCGGAGAGTTGTTTCATATTCTCCTCTAATGTGCCTGAAAGAAATTCTCTATGATCTACTTTTTCTCCGTAGATCACTTTTACCTTTTTATAGATCGCACGTTTTTTGATATCACAGACTTCTTTAGGCATTCCCATAAAGCTACGAACGATAGGTGGGATCGGGATATCAGAATAAGATTCTTCGACAGGTATGATTACAGAAGGAAGAATATCCACTTTATTGCGAATGGAGAATGCTGCGAATCCTGAATGAAAATCTACCATTCCGGATTTAAAATCGTTTTTGACCATATAATCATGGCCTTCCGGGAAAATTCCTAGGGTCTCACCTTTTTTGAAAACCTGTTGGATCATCTTAATGGAACCGATAGAAATATTTCCGTCGATAGACATAGGGATCCCGCCTGCAATCTTTGCAAGATCTCTGAAGATAGGAATTCTAAAAGTGTATTCTGCAGCGATCCAAGAAATGAATCGAGGAAAAGTGTAAGAAAGAATAAATGGATCCATATCGGATCTATGATTGCAGGTAAGAATTACTTTACCGCTAGTTACAATGTTTTCGGTTCCGTACGCGGTAATATCCACAGCCAAACCTATGAAGGGGGCCACGAAATTTTTGATCCGAAGATATGTTTTTGCTTCTTTCTCCACGGTCAACCTACCTCAACGACTATTCTCCTAAGAAAACGCTCCACCATTTTTTATCCTGCCCAGCAGGCTTATTAGAGTTTGGATCTCCATCAGAGGACTTTACCTCTTGTCTGGGCCTTCCGAAATCTTTTTGTTTTCGTTTCGGTTGAACATTAGTGAGATTTTTTTTAATCTCCTCATATTCCTTCGAAGCGTTGGCATTAGAGCGAATATAATTACGTATATCGTCCCATTGAGGATCGTCTTCATTGCCATAAGCGGCATAGTTGAACAGATCGATTTGATCGAATTCAGGCATACTTTTCCTTTCCGTTAAGGGGAAGTTCGAATAGGATATGATCGGAATCGCTTAAAAGCAAAATCCTTTCAAACCATTCGCATGTTTGCCTGGGAAAATACTATGGCAACAGTTTTCGTAAATTTCAAACCGGATTTTCTGATTTCGTTTTTAAAAAATCTAGCGAATGTCACTGAATTTAGGACTTCGAATTTCCGAAGGTATAAGTTATGGAGAGAGAGAATCTCCCCCCTTTAAACAGACATAATCATACAGAATCGGAAGATATAAAAGAAACCGGTACGGCGAAAAATTTAGGCAGGATCATTCCATTTCCTTCCCCGCCAGGAAGAAATTTGAAAAAGATCCGGGAATTGTACGAGGATATTTTCGATCAGAAACCTTGATTAATATCGTTTCTGATTTTAGAAAAGAGATCTGAGAAAATTCAGATATTGAGTTTTGCCTTCGCTGTTCTCCGCTGGAGCCCAAGCGGCAAACTCTTTGTCGGTGGTCGGATCGTACGGTCCTGATTTTCCTTCGAAGCAGATACAGGTTTCTGTAAGGCAGACCAATGTATGATACACTCCTGGAAGAATATCTATCCCATAGATCGGTCCGTCCGAGCTCAGGATATGTTTATCTCTGACTGTACCATCTTCTTCGAATAAGATGAAGCCTAGTTCTCCTTTTAACACTAAAAAGGTCTCGGGCTTAGGCGGATTTTTGTGACGATGAGCTTGGACGTAAGTGTCCTTAGTAAGAACGTTCAGAAATCTCTGATACGGTTCTAGTAATTCATGGAAATTGTGATTGGTTCTTCCTCTAGCAGAAGAGGAAGCAAGCGGAAGGAGTTTATCGAATAACTCCTGATCGATGAGTAATTTATCCGGCCGAGACAAGTTGTAGATGCTGCTCGCAATACGCGACTAGGTAATCAGTGCAGGCTGTGCAAGTATCCGCAGCTCCGCAAGCTTTTACCACATCACGATAGTCTTGTCCTTGTTGTTTAGCAGTCTCTACGATTTTTTCAAACGTGATTTGAGCACAATGGCACTTTTCCATTCAGGTTCCGATCTCTCTTTATATAACTATCGTTTTTGAGACTCAGTATTAAAGTCAAGTTTTCTGAGCAAAAGTTCAGAATATTTTCTAGATTGTATGGGACATAATGTCAGAGTTTATGGGGTAAAGAAGAAGTTGGTGCGCCCAGAAGGATTCAAACCTCCGACCTTCTGATCCGTAGTCAGACGCTCTATTCAGCTGAGCTATGGGCGCGGGTGATTTTAAAAGAATTTCTTTTCCAAAAGCTCTAAATGCTCTTGGGGAAGTTTCGGGACCAGTTTTTTTCCCTTGGTGTAATTGTATAGCAGTAAACCGGATAGGCCAAGATAGATAATCACTCCTGCTAAATGAGCAAGATTAGCTAACCAAGCTCCTGCAAAAGGAATAAAGGAGAAGAACCAAGACAATACTAAGAATGTTATAAAGTAGAGAACATTCAAAAAGGAAAGTTTGGAATGTCTGTAAACTTCTGCTTCGTTTGAATAGAAAGAAAATCCGATAAGCCAATTTCCGAATAAAGGAAGAGTTACCACATAGATACGAAATCTTTCGGTGTTTATAAAAGTTTTGGCTTGGTTCCAGTAAGGAGAGAGAAAAGCGAAGGCCTTAGCCTTGAGTTCCTCTAATTTTGCTGAGTATTTTTCGAACTTCATTCTCTATTTCCGGAAATAATGGTAATACAAACAGTTTGCCTTGATAAGCTTGCAAGGCTCCTAAAATTCCATAACCTAATAAAGCCAACCATGCGACATAGCTGATAAAGTCGGTTACTACAGGATTCGCATGAATCCATTTTAAAATGGTGCTTAGAATAGGGAACTCTCTTAAGAACCAAACTACCAAGTATAAAAATACAAATCCTAGATTTAACTTAATTGCTTGGAGTGCGTGAAACTTGCAAATTTCCTGTTTTTTTCTAAAAAACCAAGGAATGACCCATCCTAAAAAAGGAATATAAGAAATAGCAGCGAACAAATTGGGATATTCATCCCCTTCTAATAATCGCTTGGTCTCTTCCAGGAATTCCCGGGTGTTGAATCTCTGGTCAGACATCTTTTTAATTCTCGGGGTCAGCGTGAGAGTTTGGAACTTTCGGAGACGCAGGGATTCGAACCCTGGGTACAGGTTACCCCATACGACAGTTTAGCAAACTGCTCCTTTCAGCCACTCAGGCACATCTCCAGCAGTGTTCCAACGGAGAAGGTAGGATTCGAACCCACGGTGGGAGTTACCCACGACGGTTTTCAAGACCGCTGCCTTAAACCACTCGGCCACTTCTCCGGTTAAGGATTACTTTACTGACAAGATGGGGGACCCTGTCAAGGTGATTTACCTATGAGTACGGAAAAGAACCGTAGAGAAATTTCAGGATTGGTCGTGGAGAAGTGGGCGAATCTTGGTACTTGTATTTCTCATGCGGAAAATAAAACCGTTTTTGTAAAAGGTGCTGTTCCGGGAGAAACAGTTCGGATCAGAACTGATAAAGAAAATTCTAAACTGGTTTGGGGTACTGTCCAGTCTGTGGAAAATGTTTCTCCTCTTAGAATTGCTTCAGATTGTTCAGCATTTCCAGAATGTGGGGGCTGTTCTTATCGCCATATTCCGTATGAGGAAGAACTTCAGATCAAAAAATCCCTTTTGAATGATTCATTTTTATATGTTTCTAAATTCGATCCTTCTCAAATTCCTGAAATTGCAATTTTAAGCGGTCCTTCCGACTCTTATCGTAACACTGCTCAGATCAAAATCGAATTCAAAAAGGGAAAAACAAACGCAGGATTCTATAAGGAGAATTCCAACTCCTTGGTTTTATTTCCTAAAGAAGGTTGTAAACATCTTCCTTCTGAGATGAACGAGTATGTTCGAAAGAATTTAGGAAATAAGAAAACGTTTTCTAGAAAAGGAGATTGGAGACTTCGTTATTCTTCCGGAGAAATTTTAGAATATGATAAAAAAGAAGTAAAGATAGGCCCTTATCTTCCTGAAAAAATAGAATGGTCAATTCCTGCAGAAGGTTTTACCCAAGTGAATCGTTTTCTCTTGGAAGAATGGATGCTCAAGATCCGATCTTGGATCCCGAAAGATTGTGGTCCTGTATTAGAATTTTATTCAGGGGCAGGACTGATCAGCTTGGCGATCGGTCATTTAGTGAGTCGTCTTTCCGGTTATGAGTTGTCTGACTCTTCTGTAGATGCTGCTAAGAAAAATGCGAAGAAGATAGGATATTCTCACTTAGAATTCCATACAATGGATCTGAATTCTTCTCTTTCGAAAAAAATGGATTTTTTCGATGCAAAGCTGTGCATTTTGAATCCACCGAGGGCTGGAGCTTCTTCTTCCTTATTAGATTTTTTAGATGGATTTAAGGCTTCTCGCGTTATTTATTCTAGTTGTAATCATAGCACCTTGGCAAGAGATCTTGGGATCTTAAAAAATTCAGGGTATAAGCTAAAGGAAATCATTCTTACTGATTTTTTTCCAAGAACCAAACATTTCGAGGTTTTGGTTCTATTAGATCTTTGATTTTTTACTTTTAGAATTCCGATCTGAAATCTGAAAATGGTCATATGGAGCCAGGACTCCGGAGAAAATAAATGCCTATCATAGACGAATACGAACTTCCTTCTAAAAAGTCAGATCCTGGTTCTAAATTCGGCGAAGTTCTACAAGGCATTTGGTTAGAAGATGAAATCTGTTTTGCGATCGCAGGCGGCGGATGTAAGGCATTTTACGGTTTGGGTTTCGGCCATGAATTAAAAACCTGGGGATTAAAACTCAGACAAGTATCCGGAGTTTCCGCGGGTGCTGCAATGGTTCTTTCTTTAATTTGCGGAACAGAAGAAGAATCAGTTTCCTTCTTTGAAAGAATTGTGCGTAAGAACCCTCGCAATTTTTATTTCACTCGTTTATTTAATGGAGAGAAGGCATTTCCTCATGAGGATATGTATCGTAGAACAATCCGATTCGGAATGGACTTCGAAAAGATCATTCGCTCCGGCGCAAAAGTTTTTATTCATACAATCAAGGCGTTTCCTAAAGATGATTCTAATAAGAACACATTTAGACTAGCAAGACTGATTGCAGAAACAGGAAAGGCGTTTTTAGAAGATGAAAGAGATCGTAATAAAGGGCTTTATACGGAAAGAACGTTTCGTGTTTTAAGAAATTGGAATATGAAAGAGGTTCTTTTTACGGAAGCGGACTTTAGGGATCCAAGTGTGATCGAACAGATTATTATGAATTCTTCTTCTATTCCTCCTATTGTTTCTTTTCAGAATCATGGAAAAGAATATTATTTGGATGGAGGACTTACTAATAATTTACTTTTGGAAGCATTTCCTCCTAATGCAAAAATTATTGGGATACATTACGAATCAACTACCATAGTTGGAAAAGATCCTCATTTATTAGATCGTTGTTTTTTAGTAACTCCTTCTAAAACTTTGCCTATCACTTCTTTCGATTACACAAATGCAAAAGGTGTGAGAGAAGCGTACGAGATGGGAAAATCAGACGCATTAAAGAAGAAGGATCAGATCCTCGAGTATCTTAAAAAAGATTGGGTGAAAAAAGCGGAAAAGTTGCGTAAAAATTAAGGTTGTACTGTGGATAAAATTCAAAACCCGATCATATCGGTATCTAATGTAACTAAAAAATTCAAAGATGTAACCGCCGTTAGCGATCTCTCTCTTGAAATTAAAAAGGGAGAGTTCGTAGGTTTGCTTGGGCCGAACGGAGCCGGTAAAACTACTCTGATCGAAATATTGGAGGGTATTCAATTTCCTGATTCAGGAAAGATCCAAATTTTAGGCACTAGCTGGAAAGAGAGCGAAACATTTTTAAGAAGTAATATTGGCCTAGCTTTGCAAGAAACCAGATTTATGGATAGAGCCACAGTTTGGGAAACTTTGAAATTATTCGGAAGTTTTTATAAGGCTCCTGAATCTAGACTTCATGAAATCTTAGAACTCACCAGACTTACTGAAAAGAATAAATCCTTCGTGAATAGTTTATCCGGAGGCCAAAGACAAAGATTGGCATTGGGTGTTTCTATTATGAACAAACCCGAAATTTTGTTTTTGGATGAGCCAACTACAGGTTTGGATCCTGGAGCCAGAAGAGATATTTGGAAAATTTTGGAAGATCTAAGGGCATACGGAACCACTATGATTCTCACCACTCATTATATGGAAGAAGCGGAAGTTCTTTGTGAAAGAATTATAGTGATGGATAAGGGAAGGATTTTGGACCAAGGAACCTTACCTGATCTTTTAGGAAAATTAGGTGGTGGAGAAATTGTACGTTTCTCTTTGGAAAATGGAACTGATCCAAGTGGTTATCTTCCTGAAAAAGGAAAATTCAAATTCAGTTGGAATTCCGACACGAAAGAAGGAAGGATTAATGTGGAGAGGATTACGGACTATCTTCCTTCTATGCTAGATTCTTTTTCTAAAGCAGGTGTAGTTTTAAAAGAACTGGAATGTCATAAAAAAACTTTGGACGACTTATTCCTTTCCATGACTGGAAGAGGGTTGGAAGAATGAAACAAATCTATCATTTAGTCACGATTCAATTAAAAGAATTTTATAGAGAACCCGGGATACTTTTTTGGGCATTCATATTTCCGATTGCGATTGCCGGTGTATTAGGGCTTGCATTCACTACTAAGGGAGTTCCTCAAACCAGAGTTGCAATTATTTCTTCTTCGCATGATGCGAGTGGGCTTTCTTCAAAGATAGAAAAAGCATTTTCTAATTCTTCTGGTGGCAATTCCGACGGATTAGGTGTGATTATTCCTCAGGTTGTTACGGAAGAAGAAGCGATCAAAGCTCTCAAAAGAGGAGAGATCAATCTTTTAGTAAAAGAAGATGAAAAAGGAAATTTAGAATTTTCTTTTGATCCGAGCAATGCAAATGCACAGAGAGATTACCTTCTTCTTTCCAATGCTCTTTTGAGCATGCAGGGAAAAGAACAAGGCAGTTCCAGCATCCGAAGATTGGATTCAAAGGGAACTAGATATATAGATTACTTGGTTCCTGGAATGCTTGCCATGGGAGTGATGAACTCTTGCCTCTGGGGAGTTGGCTGGAATCTAATTGAGATGAGGATGAAAAAACTTTTGAGAAGAATGTCCGCTACTCCAATGAACAAGTTGGCGTTCGTAATGTCTTTCTTCTTCACTCGGATTTTCGTTACGACTGTAGAATCGATCATCTTCTTAACGTTTACATTTTCTGTTTTTGAAAATGCATTTTTCGGTTCTATTCCTGCAGCAGTTCTGATTTTTCTAACCGGAAATTTCGTATTTGCATGTATAGGGATCTTTGTGGGTTCCAGAGCACAAAGCGCACAAGTAGGGAACGGACTCGTGAACGCATTCACTTTCCCTATGATGGTTTTATCCGGGATCTTCTTCAGTTATAAAAACTTTCCTGATATAGTACTTCCTTTTATAAAACATCTACCTTTGACTTTGGTGGCTGATTCGTTGAGGGCAGTATTTATAGAAGGAGCCGGGCTCCCAGAAATAATCTACCCTTGCGTGTTTATGGTCGGGATCGGATTTTTCTTCTTGGGTGTTGGGCTTCGTATATTTCGCTGGTCTTAATATATCTATCTGTTAGGAGACCGGATGAATTCAGAATGGAAACAATGGGTTTATGAAAAGACCGCAAAACCTTTCTTCTTAAGCATTCATCCGGAATCTGCTCACTACTTAGCGCAAAATCTACTTGGGCTTTCTAAAAAACTTCCATTTGTGTTTCCGGTCTTGGAATCGCTCATGACTTATTCCAGCGAACGTTTGAAAACAAAGGTCGCAGGAATTGAGTTCGCGAATCCAGTCGGATTAGGTGCCGGTTTTGATAAAACTGGAGAATTGTATCCATTTCTTTCTCGATTAGGTTTTGGTTCGATTGAGGTCGGAACAATCACTGGTCAAAGCCAAGCTGGGAATCCGAAGCCGAGAATATTTAGATATGTGGAAGATGAAGCCTTAATCAATCGAATGGGATTTAATAATCCGGGCGCAGATGTTGCAGAAGTAACGCTACGAAAACAGAAAAAGAACTGTATTAGAGGTATTAACGTAGGTAAAACAAAAATTGTCTCTGAAGAAGATGCGGTAGATGATTATGTATATTCTCTAAAAAAACTTACCCCCTATGCAGACTATGCAGTGATCAATATATCTTCTCCCAATACTCCAGGTCTTAGAAATTTCCAAAAGAAAGAAAACTTTACCAAGCTGATGGATGGTATTAAAAGTGGTTTAGGCGGAAAATTTCCGATTCCTACTTTTGTAAAATTCGCTCCTGACATGGAAAAAGAAGAATTGAAAGGTTTATTGGAGCTCCTACCGGATTCAAAATTATCCGGTGTTATTCTTACAAACACTACTATAGATAAATCAGTCTTATCCAGATATCCAAACGTAGAAAAAGAAGGCGGAGTATCCGGAAAACCTCTTCGCCAAAGATCCACTGAATTTGTTAGATATGCTTACTCCATTTTAAAAGGAAATCTCCCTATCATAGGAGTTGGCGGCATTAATTCAAGAGAGGCCGCATTAGAAAAAATTTTAGCAGGCGCGGACCTGGTGCAATTATATACAGGCTATGTATATAACGGACCTTTCTTACCTGTGAGAATATTAGAATATCTAGATGGAGTTCTTAAAAAGACGGGAGCGAGATCGATCTCTGAATTGGTGGGAAAGAATAAGATCTGAAGATCTTATTCGTCCTTACATTTTCCTCTTTCATCCCATTCCGCTTTCCACACGGCGGAGTTTTGTTCCTTCACCAAACGAATTACTATATCGGAACAAACCGTTTTAGAACCGTTTTCAGAAACTTCGAAATCTCCTTCGTATCTAAACCAAAATTGTTCTTTGGTTGGAGTTAGATTTTGTCCGAATTCAGGCTCTGTTAAACGAATTGAATCGACCGATTTAGATTTTCCTTTTTCTTCTAAAATCGCTTCTTCTACTATTTGGTAGACTTCGTCTTTAGATGGAGGTTCTTTTCCAGGCTCGGTTACAACAACGGACCTTGCCATTCCGATATCGGAGAAGATCCAACCTTTTTCTCTTACGAATTGGTAGATCACTCCAACGGGAGTTTTGGTTGTTTGACCTTCTTTTTTACGGGTAGTAACGAAGAAGGAAAATTTATATCTTAAATCTGCAGGTGCATTCTCTTCCGGAGCTTCTTTCTCGATCAGCTTTGGTTTTCCTGCTGCCTGTACGGAAAGTATTCTGTCTCCTGGGAATTTTTTAGACCACTGATTTTGTAATTCTTTTTTAGCCTTTTCTTCATCAGGAGTTCCTGCAATTTGTGAAGAAAGGTTTGTGGCAAAGGATATTAATAGGACAATCCCGATAATATACATCCTTAACATAGCTCATGAGTTTTATCGTCAGGAAAGATCCTTGTCAATGAAATTCCAGATTTAAAGATTTATCGCGGAGGAGAGAGTTTTGAAAGAGATCCATCTTATAAGACATTCTAAATCCGATTGGAGTGATACCAATTTAAAGGATAAGGAACGTCCTTTATCTAAGAGAGGTCGTAAAAACGCCCGATTTTTAGGGAAATATGTGGAGAAGGTTTCCTTTGTTGCGGATGTCGCCCTCATTTCGCCATCGATCAGAACTTCAGAAACTTGGAAAATATTACAAGGTTTTCAGAATATTACAAAGGACACTAAGATTATAAGTGAGATATATGAGGCGGAGTATTCTGACTTACTTAGGATCTTAAGAGGCCTAGCTTCTAAAATTAATAATGTAGTTTTGATAGGTCATAATCCTGGAATGGAAGACTTGGCAAATTATTTATTATTAGGAAATAATACAGACTCTCTTTTCGAAAAATTTCCCACTTCTTCTTTTATAAGTTTAGTAACGGATCAACAAGATTGGGCGGATCTGGGAAGACAAAGTTGTAGGCTTAAAAGGTTCTGGATCCCATGAAGAATGATGCTTTAAATTATAATAATATACCTTTTCAGGCCTTATTCAGTGAAGAAATGATTTTCTCTCGAGTAAAAGAATTAGGGTTACAAATCGCGAATGATTACCAAGGAAAAAATCCAGTCTTTGTATGTGTTCTTAGAGGTGGAATTTACTTCTTCTCCGATCTGACCAAAGCTGTACCTATCCTCGTTGAATTGGATTTTATCCAAGCTAGATCATATCTCGGAACGGAATCTACTGGAAATGTAGAATTGATCAAAGACTTGGATTCCGATATCGAAGGAAGAGATGTTTTAATTGTGGAAGATATCGTAGATACAGGCCGCACTCTGAAATTTCTGATCTCTCATATTCTTTCTAAAAAACCCAAGTCTTTGGAAGTAGCTTCTTTATTATTTAAAGAAGGTGGGGAAGAAGATGTAGGATATCCAATCAAATACATTGGCTGGAATATAGGGAAAGAATTCGTAATCGGATACGGGCTGGATTATGACGGCAAATTCAGAAATTTACCCGGAGTATTCCTTTATTCAGAAGAATGAGGAGTATCTTCCGGTTTATTGATCAAAGTTTTTAGTCCGGCAATTGAAGTCTCCAGATCTTGTATCTTAGTCAAAAACTTCTGCCCATCTACAAAACTTTTACCCTCATTTTTCCCAAGCTCGGAATATATTTCCGCGCTCAGATCATGATAAGCCTTTTGCAGACTTATAAAAGAAGATTCTAAATGTCCTGGGGAAAGTGCCTTTTTCTTTATCCTGTACTTGCGAAATAAAGAAAATCCGAACTTAAACACCGCCAGAATATACGCTGGAAGAAGAAGGATGAGTGCCGTTTTTGTGACTGCAAAAATTTCCCAAGATTCGGAAATCGTATGGCTTAAAAAGGATCTAAGCCCTGAGATAAAAAGCACAGAGATAGTATAGTTCGTTCTTGGGGTAGAAGGAGATAAGGTATTGATAACGTATAATAAAGGCAGGGAAAGTAATAAAACCAAAACCAAATCGATAGGAAAGAGATTTGAAATCAAATCCAGAAAATGAACGATGGCCTTATAGGTTTTCACCAAGTCGTCCACGGATTGGTTTAGCCTGTCAAAGTCAGCCTTTAGATTGGAGAAAAACTGGGTGATCTGGTTCATTAATTCGTTCCCTAAAATTCCAGGATGGGAAAAGAGAACAGCCCTGTCTCAAAAGCTGCAAGAACTTTCCTTAACTAAAAAACTCTTCCTGGTATATTCCGTTTTTGCGTTATATTTTTTATTTTATCACGAGGCTCACCTCCCGTTATTCTGGATGGTCGGTTTGGCTTTAATCGGCTATCTCGTATCCAGTATTCTTTTTTGGGGGATCGTATTCGCATTCCGAAAATTAGAAACTAAGATCGTTTTGCCTGCGATCTTTGCAGAGGTTGGTATCGAAAGGCCGACCATCAAACTAGTTCCTTGGGTCGAAGTTGCTTTTTTTGCTTTTTCAGTCCTCGCGTGTTGGCTCACCGGATTTTTCGAGAATAGATCAGGAATTCTTTTTCTTTTGGTATATGCAATCGGAGTTTTAAGTGCCAGGCTCATAGATAACAAAACATATTATAAAATTGGATTATTAGGATTAGTTATCCTCGCCTCCGGACTTATCAGTTTTAAAAGTTTGCAGAAGGCGGAGATATTCGTGGCTTATTCCATGTTCAAACCAGATTTTGAACAAAAGGATCTGTCTCGTTGGAATTACAACGAAGAGAATAGAACCTTAAGTAACGAAGATTTGAAACTTAGTATTCATCTTCCCGAAGAGTTTTATTTCCATAATCCACAGAATTTGGGTATGGAGGATAAAACTGGAATTGGACAAATAGCTGGGATTATTTCTTCCAGTGATTCGGATCCGAATCGTTATCCTTCGATCAAAATCTTTTTTGTTCCATTCAGATTCGATAACGAATCTGAATTACTCTCTGAATTCAAAAAGTTTTTGGATCTCCAAGTGCAAAGAGGAGATATCCAGGAATTGAATGAATTAGAAAGAGAAGTTTTCGAAGACAGGTATTTCGGAACCTTTTGGACATTCTACGATGTTCTCAGACCGAGATATGCGAAAACGGGAATGTTCTTCTTGGCGAAACACAAACAACCTTACAGCTTAGTCTTTATCATTGATGAAAGTCTGATCAAGGGAAGAAGACACGAAGAATCCGTGGAAAAAATCCTGACCAGTGTAAAGATAGAAGAGTAAGATCCTTAATTAACAGTTACGTAATCTAAATGATTCGCGATATGCATTGCATGAGCGAGTTCGTATTCTTGTTTCGTTAATTTTCCGTAAGCGAAGTGAGGAGCGAATTCTCCAGTATAGTTCGAGAATGCGGAGATCGCTTTTTTCAACTCAAGAACGCTATCCGAAATTGAAACTCCCGATTGTAAAACATCCGCACCAGGTATAGGTGCATTTAAGTCGTGAGACATTTTTCCTTTTCTTGAAAAATTCCAGAATGCAATCTTGCCTAATGTGTTTTGAAAAACTTCGGATTTGTTTTCAGGATAACCTTTAATAGAATAATAAATACTTTGAGCGCAGTGAAGAAGTATCTGGCTCGGACTCCATTCTCCGTAAGGAATAATTGTTTTAGAAAGAAGGATTTTTTCTAACTCAGTATTCACTTCTGAAAAATTAGAAAATTGAAGTCCTCTTTCTTTTATGCCCGCAGGTGTATTGGAACAAGACTCTAACAAAGTTGTAGAACTTGTTAGAATTCCTACAGCAGCGACTTTTTGAATAAATTCTTTTCTGGAAAAATTAGGATCCGACATGGAGCACTCCGCAGTTCTTTATTTCTGTATTCCTATAACTAATGTAAAGGATAGAAAGAGTCAAGGATTTGATTATTCTTGGGGAAGGTTTCCAATATACTTTGCTCTAGGTCGGATCAAGTTTCCGGAATCATATTGCTCCATTGCATGAGCTAACCAACCTGCTGTTCTACCGATCGCAAAAATCCCAATACCGGCGCCTTTAGGTAATTTGAGCGATTTAGAAACAAGTGCAAGCCCTGCATCTATGGTCGCATAATCTTCTAGGAGTTCTTCAATCTGCTTTAAGAATTGTAGATATAGTTGTACATCCGGATCTTCCTGAAAAAATCTCTCCACCATATGGATTAGTTTTCTTCCACGGGGATCCCCTTTTTTATAAAGAGGATGACCGAAACCAGGTATATTTTCACCGTTCCTTAATTTTTCTTCTAACAGTTGTTTATCTTTCTTTTTGTTTCCGCTTGCTTGGGAAAGAAGAAGGATCGCTTTCTCAGTGAGCAATCCATGTTTTGGGCCGGACAAAGCCGCAAGTCCCGCGAGCACAACTTGATAAAGAGAAGCTTCACTGGAAGCAACACATCTTGCAGTAAAAGAAGATACGTTCAGCTCATGATCAGCAGAGAGAATTAATGCTGCTTCTAAAAGTTTAAGTTTAGATAAGAAGTTCGTATTTTCTTTTCTTATAGAAGGATTCCAACTGCTTAAAAGAGTTTCGGCAATTTTTCCCGACGATCTAGTTTTGCCGGAAGAAAATAAAGTAAGATATCTTAAGATAGAAGAAGAAGTTTTTCTGAAAGTTTTAGGATCTTTACGAAATGCTTTTGCATTTTCGTATTCTAAAAAAGGAAGTAGAATCCTAGAAATATCTAAGATGGGGCGGCCTTCTAATAATTTTAGGATTTTATTACATTCTTCAGATAATATTGGCCAATCGGATTCAAATGGGTTTGTATCTTCTGCTTCCCAAAGTAAGCAGGCAATATCTTCGAAACTTCTGTTTTCAGAAAGTTCTAAAACGTCTTTCCCTCTATAAAAGAGGGAGTTTTCTCCAAGCAAAGTGATGGAAGATTCTAAAACAGGTTGTCCTAAGGATAAAGCGGCTTTTGCAGTCTTGCCAGGTTGACTTCTTTCTTCCCTTCTGAGTAATAATTGTTCTATATCTTCTCTTCTGTATCTTTTACTTCTGTCTTTATTACCTCCGGATTCGGAATGTAATAAACCGCGACTAACGTATGCGTATATGGTTTGGACTTCTACCCCTAAAGCCGACGCTGCCTCGTCCGCATTCAAGAACGGTTTTTTTGAAGAAAAAGCCATATATTGACAATATAATCAACATTGACTATACTCTGTCAACCCGCTAAACTCGAATGGAAACAAAGGAGAAATATCATGTTAATCTCTGAACAGGAAAAAGAGAAAATATACAGCCCGGGTTTAGAAGGGATCCCCGCGGCGAGAACCAAACTTTCCCAAGTGGATGGAAAGGGCGGAAGGCTGATCATTGCAGGTTATCCTGTGGAAGAATTCGCGGGTAAGGCAGTCTTCGAAGAGACCATCTTCACACTTTGGAATGATAGAAGACCAAAACCGACTGAAACAAGTTTGTTCTCTGAAGAACTTAGATCTTCCAGAAGATTTTCTAAAGTGATACGAACTATCATAGAGGAAGCAGTATATGCAAATCTTTCTTTGATAGATATACTTAGGATTGGATCTGCTGCGCTTTCTTTAGGTTCTGAAAAAGAAGATCCTAGAAAAGATGCGATGGCAGTTCTTTCTACATTTCCTTTGATAGTTGCTTGGGCGTATCGTTTGTTGAAAGGTCAGACTCCCGTGCTCCCTAGACAGGACTTGGATATTGCAGCCAACTTTTTGTATATGCTAAATGGTATCGATCCTGATCCAAGAAGTGTACGTGCATTGAATACATATCTGAATACAGTTTGTGATCATGGATTGAATGCTTCTACATTCGCGGCAAGGGTAATTATCTCTACTCAGTCTGATATGATCTCTGCCGTTACCGGAGGACTTGGAGCATTAAAGGGACCCTTACATGGAGGAGCACCAGGGCCTGCATTAGATACCGTATTCGAAATAGGAGTTAAAGACAATGCGGAGAAGGTCTTAAGAGAAAAATTAAAACATAATGAAAGACTAATGGGCTTTGGACATAGGATCTATAAAGTTAGAGACCCTCGCGCGGATGTACTTGCTAAGGCAGCAAAAATTCTATACGACACCGATGAGAAAAGAGAGTTCTATGATCTTGCGATGTTCGTGGAAAAAACAGCTTTAGAATTGCTGAAAGAATATAAACCGGATAGAGTTCTACAAACCAATGTAGAGTTTTATACTGCGTTACTTCTTCATGGATTAGGATTTCCGACAGAGATTTTTACTCCAGTATTTGCAATGGGAAGAGCGGCCGGTTGGACAGCTCATTGTTTTGAGCAAATGCAAGAGAGGATCGTCCGTCCGGATGCGATCTATACCGGAGAGGACGGAAAACTTTGGAATTGAAAAGACCTATTATCGGGAGAGATATCATCCTCTCTCCCGATTCGATAGATCATTTTTTGGAGGTTTTCTTTCTGGCTTCTATGAGATCTGTTTGAACAACAGAAAGTGGATCTATCATTGTTCCTAAAACCCTAAGTCCCAAATGTAAATGGGGACCTGTTGACATACCGGTGGATCCGATTTTTCCGATCAAATTACCCTTCTTCACTTTATCCCCAGGCTTTACTAAAATTTCTGATTGGTGCATGTATAAAGAATAAACTTCCAAACCATGATCAATCACAGTGAAATTGCCTTCATAATACATAGATCTTGCTAAGATCACAGTGCCGTCATTGATCGCATAGATTGGATCCCCGACGCCACCTTTAAAATCGGAACCACCATGCGGCCGACCTTTCTCTTTGTTGTAGATCCTACGTTTGTAAAAGGGACTGTTTAATATCGGATGATGAACGGGATACTCGAAATCCGTTTCAACCTGAAGATCGGACTTAGATTGAAATGCCTTTGCTTTCGCTTCAGAACATTCTTTAATGAACGCTTTTGTTTCTTCCGAAAGTTCGTCAGTCGTATATTGTTTATCCATCGTAAGATGAGAAACTTTAGAAGTTGCAAAGTAAGTTTTTTGGATAGGGATCTCGTACTTCTTGGAATCGTTTTTAGTAAAAAGATGTTTTTCAGTTAATTCTAAAACCCCATATGGTTTTGAAAATTCTGGAGAGATAGGAAGAAAGGTAAGAATATAACCTTCTCTTAAATTAAATGGGATCTCTTGTCCTTCCCAACTGATTGTAAAATTACTTAACTTATCTAAAATTTTAGGCAGAGGTTTTATTTTTAAAAAAAGAAGTTCCCCTTGTGCAAACTTTCTTCCTGCAAGCGAGAATGAAAACAGTTCTTCTTGTTTTTCTACTATCTCACCTTTTAACCTTTTAGACGTTTTTTGTTCTGAGACAATTGTCTTGGGCTTTTTCTCTTCCTTTTTCTTTTCAGATTTAGAATTTAAGGCAACCTGGTTTAGTTTTGGAAGGACTGAAGCTTTTTTAGGTTCTTCTTTTTTCTTTTGATTAGTGTCCTTTGCAAAATTCAAAGAACTAGAAAGAAGAAATAAAGAAACGAGAAGAAAGATATTTTTTGAAGATCTACGCATTGGAAAAACTGTCCGGCTAGCGGACATTCTCATAATCGGATAAGACGTATATTGGTACAGAAATATTTTTCCAAATTTGGCAAGAATCTATTCTTCCAACAAAAAGGACGCCAGTTCCGGATTCAATATCTCCGGGATCTCGTGATGGATCCAATGAGTTCCTTTAGAAAAGAAACGAACTGAAGCATCTGAGAATAGTTCCAGAGTTTCTTCTGCCATTTCTTTCGCTAAAAACCTGTCTTTTTCTCCCCAGAAAATCCGAGTAGGGATTTTGATCTTTCTGGTCCGTATCAATTTAGGAGGATTTTTGACTGCTGCGCGATACCAATGGAGCATTGACTTTATACATCCTGGAATTGCCCATACTTCCTTATAAAGAGAGATTTCTTCCGGAGAGAATGCTCCTTTCATAGATGTTTTAGTTAAGGACCTTTCTAATTTTCTGAAATTTAATCTGGAAAGTAAGAATTCAGGCAGCCAAGGAATTCTAAAAAAAAGAATGTACATACTCTTCTTCCTTTGAGCCTTATCAGAAATAATTTTTCTTTTCATTATCGTTGGATGGGGAACATTCAAGATACATGCTTTTCTAAATCTTTCCGGAAACTTGGAAAGTGTCCAATACGCTACTGCTCCACCCCAATCATGAGCGATAATATCCGTTTTAGAAATTCCATACGTATCTAAAATTGAAATGATGTCTTCAGACAAAATATCCAATCCATAATCTGAAATGGATTTAGGTTTGGAACTTCTTGCATATCCTCTTTGATCAGGAGCGATTACTAAATATCCAAGTTCTGCAAAATAACCTATTTGGTTTTTCCAAGCATAAGAAAATTCAGGGAATCCATGTAATAACAATAATGGTTTCCCGTCTTTCGGACCCGACTCTAATAAGAAAAATTTTTGTCCGTTTGCATCTATGTACTTGGAACGTACTTCCGGGAAGCCGGAAGGAAACGTAAGGCCTTCAATTTTCTCTTTAAATTCTATTGGCATGATTGGGGCATATTCTATCCGTTCCATATGTTTGGGCAAGAAAGAATGAAGAAATTCTTTTAGAAGTAAACGTTCGTTTATTTTATTAAATCGATAAGTTTATATTTTTGGAATGTTATCTAGCATCGATTGGATCAAAGGTATTCTTCTAATTTTTTATAAACTTCTTCTGGCCAATCAGTCAGACTTAAACTAGAAAGAGATGCAAATCCATGTAAAAAGTCGGCCGAACATCTCCTTTCTTCTCCGCAAATCGCTTCAACATTGATTAGAATATTCTGACGTCTTAATCGTTTTACTCTTACTTTAAATTCTAACATCTCTCCTAGAATGGATGGTTTATAAAATCTCGCCACGATCTTCATTGCTGGAATGCCTTGTTTGCTTTCACTTACCATACGAGAAAACCCGAATCCAATTCCCTCTCTAAACCAATCTTCGATTGATTCTACGAACAAATTGAAATATTGAGGAGTAAATACGACTCCGCCAGGATCGCAGTGTTGCATTCTGATTATCTTTTGTACTTTGTATACTCTGCTTGTCATGTTATTGGAAACTTACTATTTTGGCCAACGTCGCAAATCTATAATTTTTCCAGAAAAAAGCTGTCTCCTCTTAAGACATTCAGATCTACCGGACCTTCTATCCCTTCTAACCTCGCTCTGCTATGATATTGCCATAAGATCCAATTTCTTTCGAATGAAGAAGAAGGTTGTCCGAATATATCCCTGATCCATACTGGGTATTCTAAAAAGTCGTCTTTCAAATATAAATCTATAAATTCATAAGTAAGATATAGTATAGGCTTCTTGTTATAATGATTTTCTAATGCGGAAAGAAAGTCTCTGATCTCTTTTTTCACATCTTGCAATGGAGGCCTTTCCTTACAATTTCCGATAAATTCCAGATCCGCTACGGGAGGTAATGCATTCTGATTTATCGGAACGTAGGAGATAAAATTAGCTGCCTGTTCCTTTCCGGAACGGCATAAGGTGAAAAAATGATAGGCTCCGACTCTGATCCCTAACTGATTTGCTTGTTCCCAATTTCGTAAGAAAGCTTTATCTTTCCAATCTCCACCTTCAGTAGCTTTAATATAGGCAAAACTGATTTTGTTTTCTGAGACCTTCTTCCAATCTATATTTCCTTGGTGGTTAGAAACATCAATCCCTCGGATCGGATATTTTGATTCGGATGGATATACAAACCATATAATTCCTTTGTCAAAAGCAAAGTACAGGACTAAGGGGAGAAGGAATAGTGGTAACAGTAGAGCTAAAAGTTTATAGGGAAGTTTCATTCGGACTTTTCGAATAAGAAATCTGTATTAACATAGAACTAGGTCATTCTTTTTCTAAATTCTTCTAAAACATCGTTTAAACATTATGTCCCTTCAATGCGTTTCCCAGTCTCGGCAAATCGCTTTCTTCTCTTTAGAAAATTCTTCTTAGTTCTAGTTCTCCGCTTCTAAGCCCCTGAATTTCCAAAAAAACCCCTCATAAAATTCTGGATTTCGCCGAAAGAAAGAACAGGGACCGGTCAATGATATTAAATAAAGAAGAATGGTTGGATCGGGTGTCTTCTCTTTTTGAGGAAGAAATCCGACTGTACTCCGAAATCCTGGAGTTAGAGAAAGAAAAGACTGAATCGATCACAAAAGCGGACGGAAGATCTTTGGAAACGATTTCTAAAAAGACCTACGAGTTGATCGTTCATGCAAGCGAACTGGAAAGAGTTCGTATGTCCGCTATTCATGATGTTTATACATCAGGTAATTTAGGAATTCCTAAAGAAGGCGAACTCACTCTTACTGATTTTTTAAATAAAATAGACCGTGAATCCGAGCACAAGTTGAAACAACTCGGAACAAGATTAAAGGATACGGTTCATAGGCTTAAAGATAAGATCAAAGCCAATGACAAATTGATCCGAACCAGACAGGAATTTTTGAAGGCCACCATTGACGCGATGCGAACAAACGCAAATAGCGGAGAAGTCGCAGTTTACGAGGATGAAAATCCAAGCACAGTTAGGAACAAGAAAAAACGTTCCTCGGTGCTAGTAAACGCTTCCGCGTAAGATTGGATAGGAGGGAAGAAGTATGGGATCCACATTCTCCGGATTAGAAATAGGTAAAAGAGGCCTTGCTGCTCACCAGCAAGCTTTACAAACTACTGGCCATAATATTTCAAACGCGGATAATAAACATTATTCTCGCCAAAGAGTTGTTTTACAAGCGACAGACCCTCTGTACGAACCTTCTTTGAATCGTGCTCATGTTCCTGGTCAGATCGGTCAAGGTGTTGAAATCGGTTCCATCGAACGTGTTAGAGATAATTTTATCGATGATAGAATTATAGAAACTTCTGGTGTGAAAGACTATTGGGCTGCAAAGAACGAATACCTCTACCAAGCAGAGAATATTTTCAACGAGCCTAACGGTACTACTCTTAGGACTTTAATGGATAAATTCTGGTCTTCATGGGAAGAACTCGCGAATTATCCTGAAGATAACGCACATCGTTCCGTAGTTTTGGAAAAAGCACAGGGCCTCGGAAGTAGAATTGAAGATGTATATCGTAAACTTTCTCAATTGAGAGATCAATCGAACCGTGAGATCGAAGCTCATGCGCTTCATTTGAATACGATCGGAGAAAATATCCGCACCTTAAACGAAAGAATCGCTAAGTCGGAAGCATTGGGTGATAGACCGAATGATCTTTATGACAAAAGAGACGCTCTTCTCCAAGAACTTTCCGGTTTAACCGATATCACAATTGGTAGAAGTGATGAGGACGAGCTGATGGTATTTATTGGCCAACAGATCCTTGTCCAAGGTGGCAAGCTCAATAAAGTCGATATATTAGGAAATCCTTCTAAGGATGGTTTATTAGATCTTTATTGGAAGGTCACTGGAGATCCAGTCCTTCTCCGAAAAGGAAGATTACAGGGTTTGATCGAAGTTAGAGATAAGATCCTGGGTGAAAAGATAGACCAAGTGGATGCTCTTGCGGTCAACGTTATGGACGTGATCAACGAGATCCATAAAGACGGTTTTGGCCTGAATGGAAATACAAATCAGAACTTCTTCGATATTCGTTCTTTAGCTTTGAATACTTTCGGTGAATATGATTCAGACGGCGATGGCCAGAATGATATCTCTGCGATCTTTAGAGTAACAGGTAAGAATACACTGGATCCGGACCGTCCTGTAGGGATCAGCGGAACCATGACATTCTTAAAACCGGATGAAAAAGAAACTCAGGTTTTAATTCCTTATTCTGCAAATGATACTTTGAACGGTATTATCAAACGTATCAACGCTTCTAAAGTTGGGGTTGTGGCTTATATGAATCACGATAACCAATTAGCTTTTAAAGCGACTGTTGCAGAGGATACTCCTAAGAAAAACTTCATTCTTAGACATATCGAGGATTCAGGAGAATTATTAGTCGGTCTGACCGGAATGTTAATGGCTTCCGGACCTTCTGGGGCTTATGATTATAAACGTTTGGGTGAAATTACTAAACTTCAATCTAAGCCGGAAGACATTACTTTAACTCCGCATTTTCATCCTTCTTCTCATTTTAAAGTAAATGAGCATATTGCGAATAACGTAGCAAATATCGCTGCAGCAAGAGGAAAGGACGTTGGTGGAACAGGAGATTATAATTCTCCTGGAGGCCATAAAGACGGAAGGAACGCTCTTTTAGTAGCTTCTTCCCTCAGAAATAATCCTGTGATGGTGGATTATTCCAAAACTACAGATGATTTTTATAATAGTCTGATCTCTAAACTTGCAACAGAAGCAAGAGAATCAAAACAGGAATTTGGAATCCAATCAGATCTTATGACCGAGCTCGAGAATATGAGACAATCGGTGATGGGTGTAAGTTTGGATGAGGAAATGGCCAATATGGTCCAGTTCCAGCACTCGTATAATGCGTCTGCGAAGATGATCAACACTATGAATGAAATCCTAGATACAATCATCAATCGTTTGGGCGCGTAATTCCGCCGGAATAGCAAGGAGGCGAAGCCATGATGCGGATCACTAACATGATGCAAAATAACAGTCTGGTGAGGACTTTGAATCGTCACCAGTTGTCTTTGGATGAAACCCAAAACCAATTGGGAACAGGACAAAGAATTAGGACTCCTTCCGATGATCCTGGAAGGGCGACCAACCAAATGTTCTTCCGATCTAGGATGAACGAGTTAGATACTTTCCAAGCAAACATTGACGATGGCTTTGGAAGATTGCAACAGATCGACGGAGAGTTGGACAGGATCGGTAACTTATTCCAAAGAGCGAGAGTTCTCGCAGTCCAAGCTTCCAACGGTATTTACCAAGGTGATAAAGGTTTTGAATTAGAAGTCGCGGTTGGTAAAGAGATAGATGAATTACTCAGAGCGTTAGTCGATATTGCAAACACAAGAGATGCTACAGGAAGACCTCTTTTTGGCGGACATGTGATCGAAAGACCTCCTTTTGAACCGATTGAATCCAAGATCAAAGGACTCCAAGGATTGGAATTAAAAAACCAATACATCGGAGTAGAATACAGAGGAGATATCGGAGAACAGATCAGAGAGATCGAAAAGGGAGAATATATCCCAGTTACTATTCCCGGAAACAAAGTGTTCTGGGGAACGAACATGAGTGTTACAAGTCGTGTGGATAACTCAGGTTACGTAGCGGTCTCTGATCAAAAGTTCAAGATAGATGGAGTAGAAGTTCAAGTCTCAGCCGGTGATACAATCGATGATATCATAGACAAGATCAATAACTCTCCAATTGAGGCTAAGGCCAATAAACTTGCTCAGGACAATATCAGTCTTAGCTCCACTGCGCCTCACCAGATCTGGTTAGAGGAAGTGGATGGGGGAACGGTATTAAGAGATATCGGTTTGATTGATGCAGGTAATTCCGAACCTCCTAATAATTACAGCAAGTCTGCGACTGTTACCGGGCTTTCCGTATTCGATGTGTTGATCCAATTTAGGAACGATTTGATCCAGAAAGACCAAGAGAGAATTTCAGGTCGTGATATCCAGGACTTAGACCTTGCTTTGGAAAATATACTTCGTTATAGATCCATAGTAGGCGCGAGGATGAATCGTATGGAGGAACATTCTCAAAGAGTTTCCTTCGATAAATCCTATATGACCGAGTTACTTGCTAAAAATGAAGGAATCGATTTCCCGGAAACTATCATGAACTTGAAGTGGCTGGAAACGATCCATCAATATGCGCTTAACGTAGGGTCCAAGGTGATTAAAACCACCTTAATGGACTTCCTAAGATAAGAGTAGAATTCCCTGAAATTAAGTCGGGGAATTTTTCTTGTAGTGATTTGAAAAAAGTATAAACTTAGAGCCAAGCTCTGAAAAACAGGTCGGTCGATGTTAGAGATCCAAAGCAAACCTTTCGGAAAAATAAAAGTTTCGGAGCGACAACTTATAAAATTTCCGGAAGGACTTCTCGGTTTCGGGGGATATAAAAGTTTTGCCCTAATTGAAGAAGATGAAGAGTCAGTATTCAAATGGTTGCAGTCCATCGACGAAGTGGACCTTGCTTTTGTAGTAATTCCACCTTCTCTATTTAAAAAAGAATATAAACCTGTTTTGAGCCAGGAAGAACTTTCTCAAATCGGGTTGCAGGATGTTTCGGAAGCTTTGACCCTAGTCATTGTGACGATTCCGAACGACGATCCGGCTTCTATGACTGCAAATCTACAGGGCCCTATTTTAATTAATAAGACTGATTTGACCGGTCGCCAATTTGTATCGCGTAATGAGATCCATTCTGTTCGCGAAAGAATTTTGGAAAGCGCCACTGTGGAGATGTCCTAAGTGCTCGTACTAGCTAGGCGTACTAATGAATCCATTATTATAGGTGACGATATCGAGATCGTTATCGTGGATATCAAAGGGGATCAAGTAAAGATCGGGGTCAAGGCTCCTAAAGAAGTTTCCGTTCATAGAGCGGAAGTTTATCGTGAAATCCAGGCTGAGAACAAGAAGGCCGCCGGTGCGAAAATTAAGCCGGAGGAATTGGGAAAAATTGGCAGCATGCTTAAAAAAACCGATTCGGGCAAAAAAGAAAAATCTTAATCTTCTAAGTCTTTTTCTTACCCTTCTATTTACGATCTCCTGTTTGTCTTCCCAAAGAAAGGGAATGGCTTCCTCTTCGGATTCAATCGTATTATATTATATTAAAAAAAGCTCTGAGACTCCGCTCTTCTTACAAGCAGAAACTTGGCTACCTATTGCCTCTGGAGTTTTGACCGGTGCCGGGCCGGATCAATTGGATAGGACAGAGTTTATTTCCAGATGGGAAAAACTTTTTAAATTCACTGGAATTGCAAATACGGGAGTTTTTAATTCCGAACCGGTCCGACTATTTACGGAAGAAGAATCTTCTCGTTTGGGTGAATTACTTTATAGAGCAGAAGTCGATATTCCGGACGGACTTCCACAGGCTTACCAAGTAATTATTAAAAGAGAAGATCCTATCCGCCCGGGTCTCAGGATCAGAAGGACTATTTTTTATATTAGAAATAGCCCGGCAGGAATCATATTAGAATTTTCTGAAGTTGGACAGGTGCTTGATTTTCAGACTACTTATTCCTTTCAAGACTGGACATTAGTTCCTATCGTAAAGCCGGAACCTTCTTCCAATAACTCTATTTATCTTCCGGAGATCCGTCCTGAAGGTTTAGATTATCTTATTTTGCCAACGGAAGGAGAAGAAGTTAAAAACCGTATTCTCGTAAAAACCGGTTTTTGGACTGCAAATTCCTCTAAGAAAAATGTTGGAGGCCCTATTAAAAAAATCCCTAAAACGATAGAAGACCGTTTGAGGACTTTGCAGGAACTTTTGGATAAGGGATTGATCTCTAAACAGGAATACGAAAAGAAGAAGGCGGAAATTCTAAAAGAGCTGTAATACAATAAAACCCGGAAACCTTTACGGCCTCCGGGTTCTATCACGAAGAATATTATAGATTCTTAACTAATCCTATGGTTCCGCCATAGTTTCCAAATTGTTCGTTGTCGGTAGTAGAGCTAAGGTTAGGCACTGCACCTGCTTCTACGATTTGGCCTCCAGAGATCGAAGGTCCTTTTACTTCTCCTACACTGAAATAGGTAAGCTGGTAGAATCCACCGAATCGGATACCGAATGTTTCGAAAGGTTTAATTACGAAGCCTGTTTCGAAAGTCATTGTAAATCCGGAAGCACCCGCAAAAAATCCGTCTTTTGATTTGAATGCGTTAAAGTCTAAACCGTTATACGCGCCCGCTGTGGATCCAGTGTCTATACCTATCTGAGCTGAACTCAAGGATAAGGTTCCCCAGAAGAAGCTTGTATCTCCTCGGAAGTACCAGTTTAACCAAGTTGAGATAGGAACAGCCACACCGTAATCCAAAGAGATAGTGGTGATATTATATCTAAGATCTCCGAATCCGATCGCATATCCAGAAATTCCATCCGAACTTCCTGAACTGAAACCCGGAAGTTTGATCCCGAAGTTGGAATAATCTCCACTAGTCTTTGCTTGTCCATAACCGATTGAAAATTCGTAACTTACGTTATTTGAAGTGTTTAAGTTCAGAGGTCCCCAACCGTATTTTATCTTCCATTCGTTAGTGGTTGTGGTAATTTTATCGGTGGTGTATCTATTGGAAGTACTGGTAGTAGTGGTTTCCGTTGTGGATTTTTCTCCCAAAGAAGCCACGATACCTATGAACATATTATCAGATAGTTGGTGAGAATATCTGATCTTAGGAAATCCTCCGCTCGGAGTAGTTTTACTATTTTCTTTGAAGAATTCAGGAGTTCCACCTAATGCGCTTCCAGCAATCCTTACACTATTTAATATTCCGTTAATAGATTGAGGTCCGCCTTGATTCAGACTTCCTGCGACTCCATCTAATTCTAGAATATGTAATAAACCGTTTCCATATGAACTGCTATTACTTGAGGAAGAGGATGAAGAAGAAGAACCGGTGTCGCCGATTGGAGCTTGGTTCTGAGGTTGTTGTTGGTTGTTCGTAGGTTGATTTTTAGGCTGCCTTTGATTGTTCGGAGGTGTTTGTCCAAACAAAGAAAAGCAAACTAGGTAAGTTGCCAATAAAGCTAGAATCTTTTTTTTCATGAGGTGCCAGAGTAATAATTTTTTTCCCAAAACACCAATTATTCAGGAAGAGAGCAAGGAAAAAAACAAAAGACCGGAGCGGCCCCCGAAAGGGCCGCTCACGTAGTGAGAATAGTGAAGAGAATTGGATATATGTTAACTATTTACCGGGTTATTGGTACTTAGGTAACAATCCATAAATACCATACCCATATAACCGATTGAAAAGACAGATTTTTTTCACTTATTTACTGTTTTTTTAATAAGAAACCTTCAATAAGATCTTTGCTTCACGAAATAAATTTCCAGCTTCGATTGGAGTCGAAGATTTTGCGCTCATAGTTTGAAAACCATCCATCACAGGAAGTGGTTCAGAAATTTCTTGAAAGTCGGCTCTTATCTCTACAAAATCCTTAAATTTTAAACCGAGTGCTGAGAGAATTATATCAGCTTTTTTACGAGCATCCTTCGCTGCTAATTGCAAAGCTTCTTGAGAAGCCTTTTCTAAATTTGCATCCGTTGCCTGCAATCGGATCCCTATGATTTGATTCGCTCCATTTTGTATGGACTCATCAATTAGTTTGCCGGCAGATTCTACTTTAGATCTTATTAAAACTGTATTGGACGCTACATAACCTTTGATCTGTCGTCCTCCAGATTTAGGATATTCGTATATTGTTTGCAGACGGATTACTTCTGTTTGTAATGAAAGTAAGGACTGCTTTTTAAGATATTTAACTAGAGTATCGGTCTTTGAAGAAGTTCTCTCATGAGCCTCTTCTGCCGTTTTCGATTCTGTTTCAATTCCGATACGGATCTCTACTAATTCTGCTGGAACTGCAACTTTGGAGAATCCGCTAACGATCAGGACTTTTTCCGGTTCTGCAAATGTGGAACCTATACTAGCGAATAATAATATGCACCCGAATAATATTTTTTTCATAAAAACTCCGAAGGTAGGACCTTTTTCCATTCGGGAAAATTCCCGAATGGTTCGGATTTTTAGATTTTATTCCAAGTTATAAAAATTGAAATTTGTAAGAAGAATTTCTCAGTACTTTACGAATTCTTTATCGAGTTCGTCTTGGTAACGGCTAACCCGTTTTTTTAAGTTCTTCTTTCCTACATAATATTTTCCTTCTTCTTCTCTTTTTGCCTTCTCCGTAAACTTTTCGGAACGATGAGAAAGATAAGGATGTGTCATAAAATATTCTTGGATAGGAGAAGAAACATTTTCCTTTCCACCGCTTGCTTCCTGCAGTTTAAGGAAGGTCCTTCCCATTGCAAATGGATCATAATATTCTCTGAGCAATAGATCGTAACCGTAGGAGTCAGCTTCATCTTCTTGGTTTTTGCCAAAAGAAGGCTTTAGAAGTATTGCTGCAGTTAAATCTGCGAGCTCTCCTAAAGTAGAAGCGCCGATCTTCTTCGCTAATAATTCTCCTCTAACCATATCCATACAATGAGAAAGCTCTACGTGGCCAATTTCATGTCCGATTACCGCCACCAATTCCGCTTCCGAGTTAACCATGGAGAGAAGTCCCTTGGTTACGAATAAGACCCCTCCAGGCATTGCATATGCATTCGGAATGGAAGAATCCATTATAAAAATCCTGTATTCGAATCTTTTATCTTTCCCTACAGTAAGATTGGAAACCAGGCTCCTTAAATAGATCAGATCCGGGTCTTTTTCATCCGCATAGGATTCGTAGCGTAATGCGACTGAATCACCCAGTTTTTTCTCATCCAGATCGCTGATCGGCATAAGCTTAGTAAGAGAACGATCCAAGGTTTTGATCGGTTTTCCTAATAACTGAAATGCAGGAGAAAGAGTGGCGGGCATTTCTACATTTGCCTTACTCTTGATGGCCAAAAATGAGATGGCGGCTCCTGATGCTAAAAGAATAACGAAGAATAATAATCGATTACGGAGCATCTGTTTTCTCCTTGTTGCCAAATTTGCTGTAAAGAGTGTTCATCAGGATTAGTATTCCCCCCACTCCCAAAAATACTAAAGCACGAGTGATCGTGGAAGATTGAGAAAGATCCCAGAAGATCAATCTAAGCAGGCATATGATCATTGCTACCAAGGACACATAACGGAAATGTTCTTTTTTCAAAATGAGTCCCATTGAGAAAACGATGAACACTTCTACCATCCATAATAGAGTTAATAAAGAAGAATCAAAACTCCAGAATAGGAAAAATGCTCCAGCTGCAAACAAAGGATAGAATATGGTGTAATCCGATCTTTGATCCAGTTTTTCGGAGAGGTTTCTGATCTTACCCGGATAACCTTCTGCTTCAACGCCTTGGAATGGAGGAAGGAGTTGGATCCTAACTAAGTAAACAATTTGTAATACGATCCCGACTAATCCGCCCAACCATTCTTGGTTAGCCCAGTATTCAGAAGGAGTCAGTGCAGAACTGGAAATGAACGCCACATGAATACAAGAATGCCAATAAAAGCAAAGAGAATAAAATCTAAACCTGGAAATTTCCCAAGAAGTTTTTAAACTGATCTGATTTAGGAAGAATGCCCAAACGATCCAGGCAACCGGTAGCCATGTATTCGGAATTTCTAATGCGATGATCGCGGTGATAAATATTCCGGTTAATTCCCAGAACAACGGCAAAAGAGAATTCCAATAGTTTGGAGTTTCTTTTTTAAGATTTGGACTTTTGGCCCAATATAAAAATACTCCGATGGCTAACGCTTGGATCAGGAATCTGATCTTGAAAATTCCTACATATAGTTCCGATTGTAAATGAACTAGAATATGAGCTCCTAAAAACAATCCCACGAATGTTAGTGCGAAAAATTGCCAAACAGGTCCTGCAGAATTGATGGAGGATTTCCAAGTGTTTTCCCATTCCTTCTCTCTTTCTGAGAAAAAGTTTTTGGTTTCTAAATACACCAAGGAAAGAAGAAGCCAGAGTATTCCCGGTAAGAATGGAGAAAGACTCTGGGTAGCCCAATATGCTAAGAATACGATATGTAAAGAAAGAAGTACTGCCCCTGGAGAAGAGAAATACCTGATCTTGTCCGGGCTTAATTTCACTTTAGAAAGAGGGATCATCAAGAAACAGAATAAAATTGTAGGAAGATCTCTAAGTAGTACTTCCCATCTTTCTAAAGAATAGATCCTATAAATCACCTCGAAGTGTAATGCGGCAACAAAGAAGAATATTCCTACTCCTAAACCGTTCCAATTTCTGTTTTGTCGAATAACCAACAAAATGGCTCCGAATGCAGGAAGATACAACTCCGAATGTTTCCAATCGAATAATTGAAAACAAATGGCAGATGCTAATAGACCTGAAAAAAGCCCAGCAGGAGAAATTCTATCATCTCCTCCTACTCCGTAAACATCATCGCTTGCGGTAGAATTTTCCTTATTTCTTATCTCATCATAGAATTGGACCAAGAATGTAAGAATGATCATCACGATCGTAGTAATAACGATTGGCCAGGATCCTAGATGGACGCCGCCGAAGTATTTTACGATCAGAAGAAGAATATACCAAATCCAAGAAATATGAAGTAGGACTGCTCCTATATTTTTCAGTAGATTTTCTTTTTCTTCAGCACTCACGACAAAGAAGATAGAAAACAGAAGTGAAACATATACGTTAATCAGGAATAGGTCCACTTCCCATCGAGTGAGTAATATTACTCCAATAGAAGCAAGAGCCAACGACACTAAAGTGTCAGTAAGGTAAAGCCAGCGTATGTTTAATTTTTCTCGAGCAGTTCTTGCCCAAAAAAATAATCCTATAGAAACGGAGATCAATACAGGAGGATTCCATTTAGATCCAGTGGAATAAACTGATAAACCTAATCCGATCCCGGCCCAAATGATAAGGTGAGTGATAAAAGGAAGTCGTTGTATACTCGCGGAAGAATATACTTTTCTATAATGAGCTAAAATGGATGGAATTCCAACAACAAGAGTTCCTAAAATTCCCCAGGTCCTAGAATGAGGGGAGTTCAAAACATACAGTTGTTCTGTGAAATGTCCTTTATAAAGAAAATTTAAAATTAGAAAGGAGATTGCAGTTTGTATTAAATGAAATTCCCATTTACTTCTATAAGATAATATCACACTGAAAGCGGAAACTCCAACTGCTAAGAAGAAGATCAAAGTGCTAAGTGGAAGTATTGCCAGGGAGATTAAACTTAATACGATATGAAGGCTCGCAAACTTTTGTTGAGAAGTTTGCCAAGCAAGTCCCAGGTTCACTAAAATTCCGACAATGACTAAGATGAGTGCGTAAAACTCAGACTCTATCCATTTCATTCCTGGAACGGAAACTGCGGCGATACAAGAGAATAATATGACTGCACCTGAGCCACTTCGGATCCAATATCCAATCTGCTCCCAGAATTCTTTTTTGATTAGAAGTATGGAAATAACGAATAAGCCAATTCCGATCCCTAATACCATTAGGAATCTAAAGAATGGAGACATGTTCAAGGCGGCATAAATTCCTAAGAATCCAACACCCATCACGAGTATGATTGTTCCTAAGATCCCGGTCCAATTATTCGCGATTTGTTTCTCGAATTTTTCCCAAGCCTCAGATTTTTTAGCTACTAGTTGAGGTTCTTGTTTTATAATAGTCGGAGGTACTGCTGCAGGTTTTGGAGCTTTCGTAACCGGCTTGGAAGAAGGAACTTCTCTTTTGGCTTCAGGGATTGTTTCCTTTACCATAATAGGTTTTTCTTCTTTGATAGGTGGCCTTTTCTTTTCTGTTTGAGTTTCGGGAAGGGTAGAAGGTCCCTTTTCCTTTAATAGGTTCTCAAGATCTTGGATCCTTTCCAGAAGTCCGTTGATTTTGGAAAGTAAGACGAACGGAATGATAAGGTAAAATACGCCGGCAAAGAATGCTAATAAACCGATGAGAAATTCCATAGTAGGTAGGCCTTTTCGAGTAACGTGTCCTTAAGGATCACAACTTTCTTGAATTTTGGAAAAAAAATGAAAGTTTTAGAAAAGTAGTTTCTAGCGTTATTTAGTCCATTAGTATTTGAGGGTTTATTCCCTCGGTGATAAAAGTTTGGAATCTTCCCTTTCACAGCTCGGTATCCTCAGGCAGTTTTTCGAAAGGATCGGGGACGGTGTACTTGTATTTTCTGCTTCCGGAAATCTGATCGAAGCAAATCCTGCTGCATTGCAGATCTTGGGTTATTCTTCGAAAGAATTGAAAGAGATCGATTTTAATCTGATTTCTGATATTCGAAACGGGATTTTTGAAAATCTCAAAAAAGAAGAAAAAACCAATTGGTACTTGGGTTACTTTTTACTTAAGAGTAAAGAGATCAGGACATTCTATTGCCAAGGTTTTAAGATCCAAGGAGAGACCGACACTGAAACTACAACTTGGATCCATATTCGTTCTCCAAAACAACAAAGTGAACTTTCTAAAGAAGATATAACTCATCCGGAAATAGGATGGAGAGCTCTCGAAAAGTTTTTCGATATGAATCCCTTACCTATGGCGATCACAGAGATCGAAACAGGTAAGTATCTAAAAGTAAACAGACAGTTTTGTATTCAGGTAAAATATTCTGAGGATGAAATCGTAGGAAAAAGTGCATTAGAACTCGGCTTTTGGAGTTCTGCAAAAAGTAGAGCGGATATAGTAGAGGCTATCAAAAAAGAAGGCTTTGTCCGAGATATAGAATTACGTTTTACGAATAAACTAGGGGAAGAGTTTTGGGGACTCTTCTCCGCTCACCCTATTGAATATGCAGGTTCTTTAAAGCTACTTACGATCACAGTCCCTATCACAGATAGAGTAAAAGAAGAAGTAGAAAAACAGAAACTTTTAGACGAACTAAAAGAGAACCAAGAAATACTCAATCAGATCATTCGGTTGAACCCGACCGCTATCACTTTATCTAAAGCTGATGGAACTTATCTAGATGCAAACGATCTGTTCTTAAGCCTCATTGGAAAAACAAACGAAGAGATCATAGGTAAGTCCCCAGCAGATCTAGGAGTTTATTACGATCTAAGTGATAGAGAGATTATCCGTGGGCTTCTAATCCAAAAAGGCGCAGTAGATAATCTAGAAGTGAAGATGGGCACAGCGGACGGAAAGGTCCGATCTATTCTGTTCTCAGCTAGAGTGATAGAAGCTGGTGGAGAAAAAAAGATCTTAGCTGTAGGTCACGATATCACTCATATCAAAGAAGCACAAGCAGACTTGGAAAATCTTGCCTCAGAACTTGAAAAGAGTAAGGAACTTTTCCAAAGATTATTCCAGCTAATTCCTTCTGCGGTAGTTCTTACAGACTTGGTTTCAAGAAAGATCATAGATGTGAACGAAAGATTTCTGGAAGTCATAAAACTTAAAAGAGCGGAAGTAATCGGAAAACTTACCACTGATATAAAAGTTTGGGATTACGATCCTGAAAGAAGAAGTGAAATTTATAGCCAGTTAGACGAGAAAGGTGAGGTAAGTAATATCGAAACAGTGTTTCGAGCTGCAGATGGAACTGGGATCCCAGTTCTGTATTCTGGAAGGATCGTTAAATTAAATGGGCGACCTCATGTTATTTCTCTTGCAACGGATATTAGAGAACGTCTGGAAGCAGAAGAACAAACCCGGAAATTAAACGCTGAAGTCCGGCATAATAAGGAACTCTTTGAGAAAATTTTCCAGATGAATCCTGCCGCAGTTTCTCTTTCCGATCTGGAAACCGGAACTTACAGGGAGATCAACCAAGAATATTGCGAACTGATCGGATACACAAGAGAAGAGATCATAGGGAAAACTTCCTTCGAGTTGGGGATATGGAAAGGTCCTTTAGATAGGGCAAAGATCCGTAAAGAATTAGAGGAATTCGGTTGGTCCAAAAATATAGAAGCTACCATCAACCGATCCGACAATACCGAGAGACACGTAATTTCAGGTAACCGAGTATTTAAGATCGGGGATAAGATGATGCTTCTTGCACTTCTTATCGATGTTACTGATAAGAAAAAAGTAGAACAAGAAAGAGATCAGTATCTTCTCCAATTAGAAGAAAGCAAAGACCTTTTCGAAAAAGTATTCGATTTAAATCCGGACACTATTTGTATTTCCGACCTGGAAACAGGTAAGTATATCAGTGTGAACTCAATGTTTTATGAATTATTCGGATACACAAAGGAAGAAGCGATAGGAAAAGACTCCATAGATATGGGGCTTTGGCCCGATCCTACCGTCAAAAAAAATCTGATCAGTCGGATGAAAGAAGAAGGTATATTAAGAGATCTTGATATTCCTTTTATTCGAAAAGATGGAACTCGTGTGGATTCAATTTTTTCGGGCCGTATTATGAACTTAGCCGGAAGACCTGTAATCGTTGCGATCACAAAGGATAATACTGCAGGAAAGGCCGCGGCCAGAGAAAAAGAAGAAGAGAATTTAAAACTCTCCGAGCAAGCAAGAGTTCTATTAAATATGGCGACTGACCCTGATTTTGCCTCGGGTAATATTTCTGCAGGTTTGAATAATATAGTCAAAATGTGCACAGAAACTTTAGATTGTGATCGGGCGTCTATATGGCTTTTTTCTGATAAGGAAAAAACTGTTTGGTCTTTGGTTTCAGGCTGGGACCAAAAGTTTCTGTCTTATTTAGATCCAGATACTATGGATTTAAAAGAATATCCTAAATATTTTGCATCTATGAAAACCGAAAGATTAATAGATGCATACGATGTGCTGAATGATCCAAGAACATCTGAGTTTGCGGAGTCTTATAGTATTCCTCTTAAAATCCAATCCTTGTTGAATGCTCCTATCTTTTTAAGGGGTGGGATTTACGGAGCCATTTGTTTAGAGCATAGAGGCGCTCTTCGTAGATGGAAAGGTTTCGAGCAACAGTTCGTAGTCACAGTTGCAGAACAAGTCACACAGCTAATATTAAATTCTGAAAGAAGAGAAGCTAAAGAAGAACTAGAAAATGCTGTTCGTATCCGAACTTCAGAGTTGGCTTCCGCTTTGGATAATTTGAAAAAAACCCAGGACCAACTTATACTTTCCGAAAAAATGGCGGCGCTTGGACAGTTAGTCGCGGGTATCGCTCATGAGATCAATAACCCGTTAGGAGCAATTTCTGCTTTGAGCGGTGAATTAAGGGCCTATTTAGATTCTTCACCTGAACGTTTGAAAAAATTGGGTCCATTCTTTGCCGAAGCAGAACCAAGTTATATTAAACGATTATCCGAGTTTATTCGTGCAGGAATTTCTAATAAAGAAATTCAGGTCTCAAGAGAAGAGAGAAGGAACGTTCTCAAAAAATTAAAGAATACTCTTAGCGAGCTCGGTTTTGAGAATTCATACGATCTTGCAGACAGGCTGATGGATGTAGGTTTATACCATTCTACCGAAGAATTCCCTGAAATTTTTGAAGCTAAAACAAATCTTGCGCTCCTCGATTTCGCCATCGAAGAGATACAAACATATAAGAATGCTGCATCCATTCGTTTAGCTGTGGATAGAACTTCTAAGATAGTTTATGCTCTTAAAAGTTTTGCTCATATCGATTCCGGGGAAGGTAAGATCGAAACTGACCTTGCAGAGAATATAGAAACTGTACTTACAATCTATCATAACCAGATTAAAAATGGAGTCGAAGTAGAATTGGACTTCCAAGCAAGGCCGATCATCCATGCTTATCCGGATGATTTGATCCAGGTCTGGACAAACTTAATTTACAATTCCCTTCAGGCCATGCAGTTTAAAGGTAAGATCAAAATTTCGATTTTGGATTCCGACTCTGATGTTTCCGTTTTGGTTTCAGATAATGGTCCGGGTATCCCTGCCGATATTAAGTCTAAAATATTCGATCCTTTTTATACCACCAAAGCTCCCGGAGAGGGAAGCGGTTTAGGTCTGGACATTTCCAGAAGGATCGTTCTAAAACATGGAGGAAGAATAGAATTCAACTCCAAGCCAGGAAAGACAGTATTTAAGGTACTTCTTCCTAAGACCTAAATTAGGTTTTAAAGAATTCCACTTCTTTTTTCAAAGAGCTTGCCTGATGAGCAAGTTTCTCAGCAAGAGAATCAATATCGTTTACTATACCGTTCAGAAATTCAGTAGCTTCCGAAATACTTCCGATCGTTTTAGAAAATTCTAAAGAAGTTTGTGACTGTTCTTTAGTGTGATTTCGAATTTCCTCTGCAGATCGGATCAGTTCGGAAAATGCATTTTTTACCTGAGCGCTTGCCACCAATTGTGATTCGGATAAGGAAGAAACCTGCAAAATTCTTTCGGAAGTATTTTGAGCAGTGTCACCTATTCTTCGGAAAGCGACTTCTGTATTTCCTAGAACTTCTCTTCCTGAGTTGGTTGCCTTTACTGCTTCCGCCAATGTTGTACGAATTCTTTTTGCATTCTCTTGGGTTTGTTCTCCCAGTTTGGAAATTTCCTGAGCTACTACTGCAAAACCTTTCCCTGCTTCTCCTGCGCGGGCAGCTTCGATGGCTGCATTCAAGGAAAGAAGTCCGATCCTATCAGTAATCTCATGGATTACATTCACGCTCGCTTCCATCTTAGCAGTATTGGATTCTATCTCTGCCATTGCGTCTCGAGTGGATTGTAATGCGGATTCTCCATTAGAAGTTTCTAATCTCATTCTTTCCGCATCATTTTTGGTATCCATAAGGGAAGTATGAACATTACGAATCCTATCTTCAAGTTCGGCAAGAGAAGCAGTCGCCTGCTCCACGGTGCTTGACTGGCTTTCCGCTCTAGAAGAAGTAGATTGAATGGATGCTGCAATTTCTTCTACTCCTGAACTCATTTGTTCTGTGGAAGCAGCATTCTCTTGCATTTTTATAGAAAGATCTTTTGTTTTTTCTTCCAGTACCTTGGAGCTTTGTGAAAGTTTTTCTGATTCTTTGATTACCGTTTTAACGACGATTCTAAGTCTTTTCACGAAATCATTTAACATTTTGCTACTTCTTCCTAACTCATCTGTAGAAACCATAGGAAGTAGGATATCCAATTCACCTTGGGACATCTCGGTAAATGCGTTCATCATATTTTTGGAGTTCCTACGAATGCTAGAAGCTAATAGGTAGGAAGAAATAGTGAGGGTGATCACCATAAAAAGTATAGTGAGAGAAAGAGCTAAGGTGACATCTCCCAACTTTAGCCAACCGGATGTCTCCTCGACTAATAGATAACCGAAAATTACGACGGGCAGTAGGGCAATTGATGCGATTGTAGAAATAATTCTTACGAAGATTGATACTTTGCGAATATCTTTCTCTTCTAAAGAAAGTCCGTTCAATCTGTCCGATTCCAATACTTCTGAAAGTACTGACTCAGTTAAAAAGAAATGAGAGATCCCTAAGGTGGGATAAATGATCAGAGGTAAGAGTAAGAATGGAGCAGACTCAAAAAATTCCGGGATAAAGAAAAGGTGCATCATTTTCCAGGCCGCAGGAATTCCGTAACTCCACTGCACGATATAAAATCCAGTATTTAAAAGGGGGAAGTTCAGAAGTCTTTTCTTAACTGCCACCTTACCTTTTGTGTTTAATTTTTCCCAATTATTTGGCTCCAGATTGGATAGAAGCCTTCCTAAATATAAAAATCGGAGTGTAGGGAAAAAATAAGAGGTGGTTAATACGACTGTAGAGGATCCGATCAACGCGATCGCCTTATTGAAGTCATATGCTCCAGCAGCGATAATGAATAGAACAGCTAAAGGGACGGCAAGAACTGAAGTTAATAGTTCTAGGCCTAAGGTAAGTCTCCATCTGAGTTTTCTAGATTCTCCCCTCGTCATTTCCGTTCTTTTCCTTTTTTTTGATTTGAAAGAAGCCTAAGGCTTCAAGATATTTCATGACAATGAGACGCAGATTGCTTTTATCATCCACCTCTTTGTTGATTTTACTGTTTGGATTCTTTTACATCGATTTTGCAATTTATGGAAAAAGTCAGTCAACCGACACAGCTTCGCCTTCTAGTATCCAATCGGGGCCTATGTTAGGTTACTCGACTCATAAAGAAGTAAAGATATGGGTCCAGACTAAGAATCCTTCTAAAGTATATGCGAAATATTTTATTTCCGGAAGTCCGGAACAAAGCCATGTAACTCGTGAAGTGAATACTGAACATCATAAAGGCAATGTTGCCCATCTGATCGCTGACGTATTGGAGCCTGGAAAAATATACGAATATATAATTTATATAAATGGAAAATTCCAAGAACCTAAGTCGGAACAAAAATTTAGAACGCAACCAATTTGGATAGGCAAACAAAGCGGACCTCCCGATATCAAATTTGCTTTGGGAAGTTGTGCATTCGTTAACGACCCTAAATATGATACACAAGCAAAACCATATGGAGGGGAATATTTTATCTACAAATCCATCTCTACTCAAAAACCAGACTTCATGCTTTGGATGGGGGATAATATTTATCTAAGGGAGCCTGATTGGGAATCTAGGACGGGTTTCATTTATCGTTATACTGAGCAAAGATCCTTGGCTGAACTCCAACCATTACTCGCAAATGTTCATCATTATGCGGTTTGGGATGATCACGATTGGGGACCCAATGATGGAGATGCTTCCTTTTGGATGGGAGCTACCGCAGAAGAAATTTTTAAATTGTTTTGGGCAAACCCGAACTATTCGAAAAAAGGAATATATGGTTCTTTCACTTGGGGAGATGCGCAATTCTTTTTGATGGATGATCGTAGCTTCAGGACTGCAAATGATAATAAAACAGGATCCAGATCATTTTTCGGAGAAGAGCAGTTGGATTGGCTTGTGAATGGTTTAGCATTCTCTAAGGCAACTTTTAAGTTCGTGGTAGTTGGTGGCCAGGTCTTAAATCCGTTATCCGTTTTTGAAAATTATTCTACATATGCTGAAGAAAGAGAAAAACTTCTTTCCAAAATCTCCAAATTGAAGATAAAAAACCTGATATTTTTGACAGGAGATAGACACTTTACGGAATTATCATATATTCAGGAAGGATTCGAATATCCTGTATATGATTTTACAGTTTCACCTTTAACTTCTTCTACACATGCACCTATTACCGAAAAAAACCCTTTAAGGGTCGAAGGTACAATGGTAGATGATAAAAGAAATTTTGGAACAATAGAAATTACGGGTCCTTTAAAACAAAGGAGCTTATTGTTTAGAGTTTTTGATTCTTCCGGAATAGAACTTTGGTCCAGGGATATAAAGGCCAAATGAAAATCCAAAAGTTTATGTTATATCTTCTCTCGGTCATATTCATCATTTTTCTGGGGCTTTTGGGGTTATTGTATTCGAATCAGGACAAGCTGATCTTCTTCCCGGAAATTCTGCCCGAGGATTTTCAATTCTCATTTTCTTATACGTTTCAGGAAGTTTCTTTGGAATTGGAAAACGGAGAGAAGATATATGCATTATTCTTTCCTGCCCAAGGGCCTTCTAAAGGTACTGTTCTGTATTTTCATGGAAACGCTGGAAGTTTAAGGAGTTGGGGAGGTGTTGCAGAGGATTTTGTTCCGAGAGGTTGGGACCTTCTCATGACCGATTACAGGGGTTATGGTAAAAGTAGAGCCAAACTAACCGAGAAGGGAATGTACCAGGATGCAGAACGTTGGTACGAATATTTGAAAACGAATAAATTAAAAAAAGAGAACGAGATCATTCTTTATGGAAGATCCATCGGAACCGGAGTAGTGGTGGATTTGGGAACCAAAACAAATCCTGGTTATATTATATTAGAAACTCCTTATACTTCTTTAGCGGATCTAGCAAAGGAATATTATCCATTTGTGCCGGAATGGTTTTTGGCTTATTCTCTTAAGTCTGAGGACAAAATTGGAAAATTGCATTCGTCTACGACAATTATACATGGAAATGAAGATGAGATCGTTCCATTCAGGCAAGGTAAGATATTATTTAAAACTGGTTTGGAATCAGGGGTTAAAATAGAATTTCTGGAAATAGAAGGAGGAAATCATAATAATCTCTCCTTCTTTCCAGAATACCAAAAGGGATTGGTCAATATTTTAGAGTCGGTTCACTTAAACCGAAGAAAATCAAACTCTCAGAGGTAATCTGGGAATAATACTTTCAGTTTTGCAACAGTATCCGGATTTCTGCGTTCAGGAGCGGTGATGATAGAATACTTAGTGCTATTCTTGAGGCTCAGATCATCTCCGTTTCCAAGAGAAGGGATCAAAGCGCTCAAAAGTTTTTTAGCATTCTCTGCATTCTTTCCTAAATTCGCCATTACCATTTCGGCAGTGACTGCTTCTTCGTTCTCTCTCCAACAATCATAGTCCGTAGACATACAGACCATTTGGTAAGCAATCTCAGCTTCTCTTGCAAGTTTAGCTTCCGGAAGAACACTCATATTGATGATATCACCGCCCCAAGAACGATACATATGGGATTCTGCTCTTGTGGAGAATAGAGGACCTTCCATACAAACCAAAGTTTTATTTTGATGGATCGGAAGATTTACTTTTGCTGCAGCTTTATTAATTCGATCGCTTAAATTTTGGGAAAAAGGATCTGCGAAAGGAGCGTGGGCGACCACACCTTTTCCGAAGAATGTGGACTCTCTTCCTCTTGTTCTGTCTATGATCTGACTTGGAAGAACGAAGTCCAAAGGTTTGATCTCTTCTCTTAAACTTCCGACAGAGCTGAATGCTACGATTTCTTCTACGCCTAAAATTTTAAGAGCGCAGATATTCGCTTTCATAGGAACTTCGTGAGGCATGATAAAATGCCCTACACCATGTCGAGGGAGAAATGCGATTAATTTGTCGTGGATCTTTCCGATCTTGATCGTGTCGGAAGGTTTACCCCAAGGAGTTTCCGGAAGGACTTCTTCGACCAGTTCCATTCCATCCAGACTATAGAGACCAGTGCCTCCAATAACTGCAGCTTTTACTTTAGTCCCCATATCTTCTCCTCTCAATCGGAATAAATTCCATATATCGAAATATGGGTCCGATTGTAAAGAAGAAGGAAATGAAAAGGTTTTAGGAATTATCGCTCAATACTTTTAGTTCAGAAGCCTTTGTTTTGATCCTATCAATCTCTGAGTTTAAGCTGGCTGAATCCTCGTTAATCTCATTGATATCTTTTTCTAATTGGGACATGGTCCGTATCATCTCCCTTTGACCCAAGGATTGTTCTTTTTCGGATTCATGGATCTCGTTCGAAACGGATTTGATACTTTCTAATTCACTTAAGAACTTTCGGATAATGTTTCTTTGTTCCAGATAAAGTTTATTCATCTGGACGATCCTATCAGAAGTTTCCAGAATCTTAAATTTTTGTTTTTCAGTCAGATCACCCGTTTCTGCAGAAGCGCTCTTTGCTTCTTGTATAAAACTTTGGGATTGCCTTACGATTGCAGAGATAGATTTCGCGTTTTCTGAGGTAAAGTCTGCAAGCTTGCTTACTTCGTTTGCCACTACTGCAAATCCTCTTCCAGCTTCTCCTGCTCTTGCCGCCTCGATAGACGCGTTCAATGCGAGAAGGTTTGTTTTATCCGCAATTTCTCCCATGATCTGGTTGATCTGATCTACTTTGTCAAAAGAACCCGCGATGTCTGCCAGATAGGATTTTGTTTTTTCCGCGGCGATGGTAACATTCTCCATATCCGCTTTATTATCATTTGCGAATGTAGAAAGTGCTTCGCTATAACCTGTAATATTCGAAACTATTTCTCCCAACTTTTTAGAATCATCCGCAAGTTCACTCAAACTAACATTCTGCGATTCAATAGATCTGGAAGTATTTGTAGAAGCAGCGGAAAGTTCTTCTAATACTGCATTTACTTCTTCCAAAGCAGCAGCTTGAGACTCCATCTTTTCTCCAGTCCGATTGATGAACTGAGCGAATTTAACGATAGAATCTTCCAAACTAATTGCAGAATCCTTAATGATTGTTTGGTTCTCACTTAATTTTTCGAGTAAGTCTTTGGAATCTGTGTAAAGCCGGTTTCCTTCTACAGTTAACCTTAAGAATAATCTCATTAATTGAGCGAGTATCACACTCGCAACAAATATGAATGCAATTTTGATGATCTCTGTGGAGGCACTTAGGTTATAAGGAAGTTTTGCTGCTTCCGGATCCATTACGAAGCCTGCTCCGTTCTGGAGTGCACATACAAGAGCAATGATAGCACCTGCAGTGGAGAATGCCCCCACAATCAAAACGAAGATCCTTTCTCCTAAAAGACAGGAGTAGATCATTATGTAAAAATAAATGAAGAATAATACGACGTTCTTTAAAGTTCCAGCCGCCACATCAGGAGACACAAAAGTATCTAAGATCAATGTGGCGCTTAGAACATTCACATCGAATAACACAAAAAGTTTGTGGAATCCGATGGACATATTCCTTTTACGATTCACTGCAAAATTGAAGATGCAGTAAAGACCCATAAAAGCTGTGCCGCCCGCATGGACCAGAAACTGTAAAGGCTGGAAACTTTTATAGGCTCCGGCTAAAGAAATGATAAAAAGTAAGACTAGACCCAATCGTATTCTGTTGATAACGATGGCACCATTCTTCCAGATCTGTAGGATCGTGGACTCCGTTTTTAGATGGGAAGTTTCCATTCTTACCTCGACTGAGATAAATAGACGGAATTTCCCTAATCAGACTAACGTTGCTGTTCTTTTATTCGGAAGAATGTCCGCTCAGTATTCTTAACTCTGAGGCCTGACTATTGATCTTGTCGATCTCAGTGTTCAGTTTGGTGGATTCTTCACTGATCTCGTTTATGTCTTTTTCCAACTGGCTCATTGTTTTCATTAATTCGTTCTGGCCGAGAGTTTGTTCCTTGGTAGATTCCAGAATATCAGTGGAAGCAGACTTGATCGTATCCAACTCATTTAAGAAACTTTTAAGAATGGACTTTTGCTCTTTATAGAGCTCGTTCATTTGGACAATACGATCAGTAGTTTGGATCAATTTGACTTTTTGTTTTTCAGTCAGATCTCCGGTTTCTGCGGAAGCAACCTTTGCTTCATTGATAAAACTTTGGGATTGTTTCACAATAGAAGAAATAGATTTCGCGTTTTCAGAAGTGAAGTCAGCAAGCTTGCTGACCTCATTTGCTACTACTGCAAATCCTCTTCCTGCGACACCTGCTCTTGCCGCTTCTATAGACGCGTTTAATGCGAGAAGGTTTGTTTTATCTGCAATCTCCCCCATGATCTGGTTGATCTCGTCTACTCTATTGAATGAATTTGCGATATCAGCGAGATAAGAATTCGTTTTTTCAGCGGCAATGGTAACATTCTCCATATCCGCTTTGTTCTCTTCTGCAAATACAGAAAGAGTTTCGCTGTATTCCGTAATATCTCCAATAATCCCGCCCAGCTTTTGAGAGTTAGAAGCTAGTCCTGAAATACCTTCGTTTTGAGTTTCGATTGATTGAGTATTATTGATAGAAGAAGCAGAAAGTTCTTCTAATACCGCGTTAACTTCTTCCAAGGCTGCGGCCTGAGATTCCATCTTTTCCCCAGTCCTTGCGATATAACCTGCAAATTCCTTGATAGAGGTTTCTAAGTTTTCTGCTGAGTTGCGAATGATGTTTTGGTTATCTTTGATTTGAGTTAAAAATACTTGGGACTCTCCGAATAATCTGGAACCTTCTGTAGTCAGGTTTTCGAATAGTCTCATCAATTGGTATAAAATCACACTCGCAGTGATCATAAAACCGATCTTTACGATCTGAACAGAGAAAATTAAGGTATCAGGATCTTTGGACTTGCTTGCATTCTCAGTTAATACCAGTCCACTTTTCCAGCCTACGTAAAGAGCAATTGCGACTCCGATAGCAGTTAATAGGCCAACCAGAAGTACGAATTTTTTCTCTCCCAGTAAGGAGGAGTAGATCATTATATAAAAATAAATGAAGAATAAGATCATATTTGCGATCGTATCTCTTGCTACGATCGCATTTATACTACAATCAGCTGCCATGATCGCAGAAAGGATGATCACATCTAAAATCACTAATGTCTTTTGGAATCTGATCCCAACCCTTCCACCTCTCGCTAGGAAAAATTCAAAGATACAATACAGTGCCATCAAACCTGTTCCTACAGAATGAGCAATTACCTGAGTAGGATGGTTTGTTTTAGAAACTCCGATCAGAGTTAGGATAAAAAGAACCACTAGTCCTAAGCGGATCCGGTTGATAACGATAGCACCGTTCGTCCAGATTTTTGCTATAGACGATTCTTTAGAGATCGCGGAATTTACCATGGAATTCATCATTCACCTTCCGGCAGATTTTAATTTATTAAATTCGCCTAATATTGTATCCGGAACTTAAGAAAGAGAGGTTCTCACTTCTTCTAAGATCCGATCCATTTCCAGGATACCTTCTTCAAATAAGGCAGGTCCCGGTTGCAAAATGATCGCAGGATCCATTTCGAAAATTTTGTCGTTTTTGATCGCTGGAATATCTTTCCATTCATCCCTGGTGCGTACCCATTCGAAGTCCATAGGTTTTCCACACCAGCTTCCGATGATCAAATCCGGTTTTGCATCAGCTACTTCATGAAGGCTTATGATCCTGTCTTTGGCCAAGGATTTTTCTTTCAAATGGCCGAAAGAATCCACTGCTCCTACAATCTCCAATAATTCGGAAACCCATCTGATTCCTGTGATAATCGGATGATCCCATTCTTGGAAAAACACCTTAAGTTTTGGTTTAGAAGAAGAACGTTCTCTTATCTCGTTTAATCTTTTTTTATACGATTCCACAAGTTTAGAAGTCTGCTCCGATTTTCCGATTAATGATCCCACCATCATAATGGTCTGGAAAATTTCCTCCAAACTTCTTTGGTTGGTGATCAGAACATTCAGTCCTTCTTTTACTAGATCGTGAGAAAGTTGTGCCTGAATATCCGAAAAACCAATGACCAGATCCGGATCCAGCTCCTTGATTCTCTTTATGTTTCCGTTAATAAAAGCGGATACTCTAGGTTTTTCTTCTTTTGCCTGAGGGGGTCTTTCCGTATATGCTGAGATGCCTACGATTCGTTCTTCTTCTCCTAATAAATAGAGAAGTTCGGTAGTCTCTTCAGTTAAACATACGATTCTTTGCGGACCGATTTTACTCAACTGTGATACTTCTTCTTATCATCTATTAATTTTTCCACTACACTTGGATCAGCTAAGGTAGATATATCTCCCAAACCTTCGAACTCACTTGAGGCGATCTTACGTAAGATCCTTCTCATAATTTTTCCGGATCTGGTTTTAGGAAGTCCAGGTGCCCAATGGATCACATCAGGTCTTGCGATCTTCCCAATCATTTTTTCCACAGTCGCGATCAGCTCTTTTTTAAGAGAATCATTTGTAGTTACACCTTCTTTCACTGTGACGTAAGCATAAATTCCCTGGCCCTTGATATCATGTGGAAATCCTACAACGGCTGCTTCTGCTACGGAAAGATTTTCAACAAGTGCGCTTTCTACTTCTGCGGAGCCGATCCTATGGCCTGATACATTGATCACATCATCCACACGACCGGTGATCCAATAATATCCGTCTTTGTCTCTTCTTGCCCCGTCTCCTGTAAAATAATAACCTTTATAAATAGAGAAGTAGGTATCGAAAAATCTTTTCGGGTCCTTAAACACTCCTCTCATCATGGAAGGCCAAGGAGATTTGATGGCTAGGTTTCCTGAAACTTCTCCCTTGGAGTTGATTTCTTTTCCTTCATCATCTAAAAGAACAGGTTGTACCCCGAAAAACGGAAGAGTTGCAGATCCCGGCTTTTGAGCGATTGCGCCAGGCAAAGGAGAGATCATGATCGCTCCGGTTTCCGTCTGCCACCAAGTGTCTACGATAGGACATTTGGATTTTCCAACATGTTTAAAATACCATTCCCATGCTTCCGGATTGATCGGTTCTCCTACGGATCCAATCAATCTGAGGGAGCTTAGGTTTCTTTTTTCGATAGGATCTGTTCCTTCTCTCATTAAAGAGCGAATTGCAGTAGGTGCAGTATAAAATACTGTGACTCCGTGTTTATCGATCACATCCCAGAATCTTCCCACATCAGGGTAAGTAGGAACTCCCTCAAACATGATAGAAGTGGCACCGTTTGAAAGTGGCCCATACACTAAATAACTATGACCTGTTACCCAACCTATATCGGCGGTACACCAATATGTATCCGTAGGTTTGATATCAAAAACATAATGAAAGGTCATATTGACCCCTAAAAGATATCCTCCAGTCGTATGAAGAACTCCTTTCGGTTTTCCGGTAGAACCAGAAGTATATAGAATGAACAAAGGATCTTCCGAATCCATTTGTTCAGGTTTACAATATGCAGGAAGATTTGGGTCATTCATTAGATAATGCCACCAACGATCTCTTCCTTCTTTCCAATTCAGTTCTGTTTCTTGTCCGGTCCTTCTAACAACGATGACATTATTTACCTTTTCAGAAGACTGATCTAAAGCCGTATCTACTGCCTTTTTCAGATCCAGACTTTTACCACCTCTATAACCTCCATCGGAAGTTACGATCAATCTTGGTTTACAATCTTCTATCCTACTTTGTAGAGCTTCCGGAGAAAAACCTCCGAATACAACGGAGTGGATTGCACCAATACGAGTACATGCAAGAATTGTAATAGCAAGTTCAGGGATCATCGGCAGGTAAACCATTACCACATCACCTTTTCGGATGCCTGAATTTTTGAGAACGTTTGCGAACTTATTCACTTCACGATAAAGATCATAGTAGGTATAAGTTTTGGATTCTTGGGGATTATCACCTTCCCAGATGATCGCGGCTTTATTCTTTAAAGGAGTATCTATATAACGGTCGAGGCAATTATAAGAGACATTGATCTTGCCTCCCTCGAACCATTTTACTTTTGCATTCTTAAAATCGTGATCTAAAACCTTATTCCATTTTTTGAACCAGGTAAGGCGAGTAGAAGCTTCTCGGGCCCAAAACTTTTTAGGATTCTCTATAGATTCTTTGTATAATGCCTTATAATCTTTGAGGTTGATATTCGCTGTTTTTTTGAAATTAGCGAACGGCTGGACGATTCTTTCTTTCGACATGGCTTATTCCTTCGCAATCGAATACGAAACTTTTTAATTTCCGTACTGTCCACTCATTCTCTAACCCACATTTAGGAGAGTTTTTTATTTAAAATCGCGCCTGTTATGTAAAAAAAGAATTCTCCCCCCGACCGTATTTCAGCAGGCTCACCTCAATGTCAGAAAAATTGGACACTCGGGAAAGTTTTAAGCGTAGGTTCTTAGTTTGGCTGGTGCCTACGATTGTAGTTTTTTTACAAAGGATCATCGGGCTCACCTCAAGAAAGGTAGAATTAGGAAAGGAGCATTTTAACTCTCTTTATCCTTTGAAGAAGCCGTTTATTCTCTGCGTTTGGCATACGAACGTTCTTTACTCACCATACTTGAATAAGAATCGTAAATTAGCAGTTTTGATCTCCGAATCTAAGGATGGAGATTTTATCACCGGAGTGGTGCATAGGTTCGGTAACGGAAGTATTCGTGGGAGTTCTTCCAAAGGTGGATCCAAAGCTCTTAAAGCTATGATCGTTCATTTGAGAAAAAATCTTCCTGCAGCATTTACTCCCGACGGGCCTAGAGGTCCAGCTTGGATCGTTCAACCTGGAGTAATTGCAGCTGCCCAAGTCTCTCAGGTTCCTATCTTACCTTTTCATTATGAATGTACAAAACAATGGATTGCGGAGAAGTCTTGGGACAAACATAGGATCCCAAAACCTTTTACAACTTTTGTAATCTCTTACGGAGAGCCAATCATGATCCCAAGAGATCTAGATGAGGCTGGATTCGAAAGAGAAAGATTAAAAGTAGAGAAAGCAATGCTCGAAAATAAAAATCGAGCAGAGCAAAAAGCAGAAGAACTTAGAAGGGCAGCTGGGATCAAGTCGAACCAGTCCGAATTAAATCCAGAAACTCGCTCCTAGTTACCATATTCGTTTTAAATTCTCCGAGCATACAAGAAGTGAAAAGTTCGGAGTTTTGTTTTTCTACTCCTCTCATCATCATACAAAGATGTTTTGCTTTGATGACTACCGCAACGCCTAAGGGATCCAAAACTTCCATAAGGGCGTATGCTATTTGTTCAGTCATTCTTTCTTGAACCTGTAACCTTCTAGCAAATACGTCTACGATACGTGGAATTTTAGAAATCCCTATAATCTTTTTATTAGGAATATAACCTACGTGAGCCTTTCCAAAAAAAGGAAGAAGATGATGTTCGCAAAGAGAATACATTTCGATGTCTCTGACAAGGACCATTCCTTGGCTGTCCTCTTCGAAGATCGCTCCGTTTACAATCGTATCAATATCTGCTTTATAACCGGAAGTCAGGAATTCATAAGCTTTCCGGACCCTTTTAGGAGTGTTTAAAAGTCCTTCTCTATTCGGATCTTCTCCGATTGCTTTTAATATACTCGTTACTTCGTTTTCCAAGGTGTCTCTCCGTTCTTCGCTTCGAAAATGTATGTAGTTAGACTCGTCTGGACAAGTCTTGGTAATTTACTTCTCTTTTCAAGGGGAAAAGCGATTGGCTTGCCATTCCTAGTTCATCTTATACGATGGTTTAATTTTCAATGATGGCCAGAAGGATCAAAATCGGATTCGATGCAAGGATGATTGCCCATTCAGGGATTGGTTCCAGGATCAAAGGGCTTTTGAATTGGTTAGGCGATATCGCCTCTAAAAAAGGGATCCAGATAATTCTTCTTGGAAATCCTGATATTCTAAAAAAGAATCTTTCCCCAAAGGTTTTATCCTCTTACGAAATTATAGAATATAATGCTGGGATTTATTCTATCAAAGAATGGTTCGGAATTTCTGAGATGAAAGAGTTAGATCTATTGGATATCCCACATTTTAACGCACCTTTAAAATTCCTAGATCGTTGTGTTGTTACTATTCACGATATTATTCCATTCAGAATGAAACAGTTCCATTCTTCTTTTTTGAAACAATCTTATATGAAGATCGTGTTTTTACTCATTAGGAAGAAGGCCAAAAAGATCATTACAGTTTCGGATTTTACCGCAAAAGATATTACTGAAGTTTTTTCATTTTCTCCATCTCAGATGAGAACCGTCTATAATGGCTTGGACTCAAAAACATTTTCTCCTAAAAGCGATTCAGAAAAGAAGAAGTTCCTGAAACAGTACGGATTGAAACCTGGATACTTGCTCAGCGTTGGGATTGGAAAAGAGCATAAAAATTTAGGATTCGTACTTAAATCTCTCAAAAAACTTTGGTCCGAACAAAGGATCAAAGTTGATTGGGTGATCGCTGGTTCAGGCGGAAAACTTCCCGATTATCTAGCTGAAGATGCAAAAGGTTGGGAAGATAGAATTAAATTGGTTCCTTATTTGTCTGAACAAGAATTGGCGACTTTATATTCTGGGGCAGGGTTACTTGTTTATCCTTCTTTATACGAGGGATTTGGATTTCCTCCTGTCGAAGCTCAGTCTTGCGGTTGCCCAGTATATTCTTCTAACTCAAGTGTTCTTCCTGAAATTTTAGAAGACACTGCATTCTTCTTTGATCCAACAGATTCTCACTCTTTTGAAACTGACTTAGTTAAATTATTAGATTCTCCCAAACTTCTAAGTTCTAAAACCAAAAAAGGTTTAAAAAATTCTAAAAGGTTTGATTGGAAAAAATCTGCAACCGAGATCGTAGAAGAATATTTACAGTTGGTGAAGAGCTGATTTAGGAATTTTTGAAAGAAGGTTTTCCGAGGGAAACTTTTCTTTCTTCTATTTTGAGTCGGATCGATTTTCTTTCATCTTCCGTATACATGGTCCATCTACCGATCTCTTCTAATGTGCGATAACAACCTTCGCAGAGACCGGTCTCATAATCCATATTGCAGATCTTGATACATGGAGAACGAACAATCATCCTAGGAACTACTTGGTCTTTTTGACCTTCTTCTTATTCGACGTAGTTTTTTTAGGTTTTGCTTTTGCAGATTTAGCAATTGAGGTGTTTCCGTTAACATCTACCATTCCTGATAATTCAGTAAATAGAGAAAGTCCTGAAATTTTACCTGGAACGATTACGTGGGCCGCTCCGTTATTTCTGAGAACTTCCGCTTCTTTAGGATCATCCGTAGTTAGGATGATTTTTGGTTGGTGATGTCTGCAGATACTTTTTAAGGATTCAAGTAATCTGCGGTTGGTAGTTCCTTTTAAGATCATATCAGAAACTGTGCAGACGATATATCTCGCTTCTTCTATTCCTAAATGATGAAGGCTCTCCGGATTTGCTAGATCTCCGTATGCCCAACGGATACCCTTAGATTCCAGGGTTTGTCTATAGATCGGATTAAAATCCACTACCAACATTCTTTTGAGCCAAGAAGGTTTATCTTCTTCTATCCCGTCGATTAGTCCCTGCGCGATCCTGAAATATCCTAATACCACGATATCTCTTTTGGTCTCTCCGGTTACTTGGGACTCTAATGGTTCTTTGTTTTCCTTTACTCCAAATAGAGATAAGAAAGAAATAATTCCTCTGGCGATCTTATCATTAAACAAGATCACATAAGTGGATATGATAGAAGCGATGATCATTGAAGTAAGAACGATCGCCTGTAGATCTTTTCCAATATGCTCCTTTTGCACTCCAAGTGCTAAGATTACCAAAGAGAATTCTGAAATTTGCGCCAGGTTTAGTCCTGCAACAATACCCGCTCTTAAACCTTTGCCTGAGAAGAAAACAGTAGGAGCAATGATTACAACTCTGCTGACTAAAACAAATCCGACGGCTAAGAATGCCAGGCCTAAATCGCTTGCACTCGGAGCTTGGATTTTCATTCCAAGAGCTACGAAAAATAATGTAATGAAGAAGTCTCTGATCCCGGAAAGTTTGCTGATCACATCTGCACCATAAGGGAAGGCTGCGATACTCACTCCCGCGATCAATGCTCCCATCTCTTTAGAAAGTTGGAGTTTTTCTGCAACACCGCATAAGAAGAAACACCATGCAATCGAAGTGATCAAAACCAATTCGGGTTTGGAAGCTGCGAACAAGAAAATTCTGGATAGAATAAAACGACTGACTAGGAAAGCTACCGCAACAAGAGCGATACCTTTGACCAAGGATCCGAGCACGTTCAGGATCTGGGGATCTTGCAAGTCCGGTTGGATTCCCATAAATAGAATGGCCCAAATATCTTGTAAGACTAAAACACCTATAGTAAGTCGCCCGGCAACAGTACTGATCTCAAACTTATCGTGCAGAAGTTTAACCACGATCATTGTGGAACTGAGAGAGAGTGCGATCGCAAAGTATAGAAGATCAAAATTTCCGGGAGTAGGAGGGAAGAATGTACGGAAAGCAAACCAGGCTGCCGCAACACCCAAGAAGAATTGTAGAACTCCCAGAGCGAACATGGAACGACCCATTCTGGCTAATTCTTTTAGATCGATCTCTAAACCGATGATGAACAATAAAAGGATCAAACCGATCTCGGAGATCAGTTCTATACTTTCTTCACTTTTAACATAACCAATGGTCAGCTTTCCGCCCACATAAGGTCCGAATAATGGGCCAATGATCAATCCAGCTATTACATAACCTAAGACCAGCGGTTGTTTGAATGCTTTTGCGATGATTGCGAAGAAGGTCGCGAAAATAATACTAAGGGCGATATCAACTAATAGAGTAAGTGAATGATGTTCCATCTTTTCGGTATGAATTCCCCTTAGATTAGTTTTGTTGGAAGGATATTACAAAAAGAAATTATTAAATGAATATAGTCCATTCACTTTTTAATACGAATTTTCGTATCCAGAGAAGGAGGGAGCAATGCTCCAAGGAGAGATTTCAGTCGTTGGATTTGAATAGATCCTTAACAGCGTCTTTTGCTTTGGACAAGGTGTAATCTTCTCTATCGATCAACACAAAATCTAAATTCTCTTTTTCTATTCTAGCCAGAACTTTGGCGATGTCTGCTGGAGATTTTAAGTTCGTTGCCAGATATTTGAACTTGGTCCCGCATTCAGGGCAAGACTTGTCCTTAGTATAATTCAGTCCCAGATGTTTACATTTTCCGCAAGTTCCGTACAGATCATCTATGATCATCAATTGAGCAGAAACCTCGCTTACGCTTAGTTTTTGCCAAACTCGGATATACTTTTTGTCTTCAGCTGACATTCTTTTAGAAAAATGAATTCAAAAGATTAGTCAAGGGTTTTACGGATTGTCTGAAGAATGAGAGAAGTCGCCTCTTCCAATTCAGTTTTGGAAATACAAAGAGGAGGAGCAAATCTGATTGTATGATCATGAGTTTGTTTTGCTAGGATTCCGGACTCTAAAAGTTTATAGCAGATCTTTTTAGCTCTTGGTCCTGCCTCATCCGGGAAAAATTCAACTGCGTTTAACAATCCTTTCCCTCGGATCTCTTTTACTTTATCAGGGTATTCAGATTTCAAAGCTTGCAGAGAAGAGCGGAATTCTGTTCCTCTTAACTCTGAGTTCTCTGAAAGATTTTCTTCTAATAAGACTTGGATTGCGGTTTTGGCCACTGCAGCCGCTAAGGGATTTCCGCCGAATGTAGAGCCGTGAGTCCCCGGTTTTAAGGTAAGGATGATCTCATCGGAACCCAATACTGCGGAAACAGGAAGAGTTCCTCCGGACAAAGCTTTGCCAAGCACGAGCAAATCCGGCTTTACATTCTCATGGTCCGCAGCCAAAAGTTTTCCAGTTCTTCCAAGGCCAGTTTGCACCTCGTCCAAGATCAGAAGTACGTTAAACTCTGAGCAAAGTTTACGTACTTCTTTGAGGTAACCTTCTCTTGGGACGATTACTCCTGCTTCTCCCTGGATGGGCTCCACCATAAAGGCTGCAACATTAGGATCTTCTAATTCTTTTTTTAAGGCATCCGTATCGTTAAATGGAATAATAGAAAATCCGGGAACAAAAGGTCCAAAATCTCCTCTACTAGTGGGATCAGTGGATGCGGAGATTGCACCTATACTTCTTCCCCAAAAATTTCCGGAGGCAAAAACGATCTTAGCTTTGTCTGCCGGGATTTTTTTAACTTGGTAACCCCATCTTCTTGCTAGCTTAACGGAAGTTTCCGCCGCTTCTACTCCGGTGTTCATTGGGACCATTCTATCGAATCCGAATGTATCACATAAAAATTTTTCCATAGGACCTAGTTGATCATTATAGAATGCTCTCGAAGTAAGAGTTAGTTTTTCGGATTGGGCCTTTAATGTTTCAATAATTTTAGGATGGCAATGGCCTTGGTTAACTGCGCTGTAAGCAGATAAAAAATCGAAATATTTTTTCCCATCAGTATCCCAAAGAAATACACCTTTCCCTCTCTCCAGCACCACGGGAAGAGGTTCATAATTAAATGCTCCGTACTCTTTTTCGGTATCGAAGTAAAATTGGGAAGTTTGCGTGTGCATCGTACTTGATTCTAACCGGTTCAAGAGTCACACAAGGAGATTTCGGTATTTTACCTTGACTTTTGTGTTTCAACTTGTTGAAATTTATCGCATGCAATTCTCTTTTCCGAAAATACCCGCTTCTATACCGATCGTTTTTGCGATTATGTTCCTTACGAACTGTCTTTATACGAATATTAAATCTCCAGGTTGGTACTACTCTCAAAGTTATTCTGATGTAAGAGGAATGGAACCGGTAGGCAAATTAGAAGGTGTGTCTTGCGGAACTAGCTGGCTTTGGATAGTTTATACGGGAGATGAAAGTTACGAGGCAGCTGTCCAAAATGCGATTAAGGATAAAGCGGACCTTCTATTCGATGTTCAAACGGACTATAGTTATAAATCCTTTATATTCGCTCTCTATTTTGAAAAATGCACCCGTGTTACCGGGATCGGAGTGAAACTTCCTCAAAGACTTCTGAAAAAAGAATGAAATTCATTCCTTACAAACGGATCCTTTTTCTAATTCTGATCTTAGCTGAGTTAGTTGGTTGTATCCAGATGGGAGCAAGTGGTAGGGCCCTAGTCCGTAGGAATCCGGAACCTTATCCAACCGGGATCGGAATTCCACCTGACAATGATGTTCATCTGAATGGTGCAAATTTCAGGGACCCTTCTATCCATTATGGAGAATCATCCACTAAGTTGAGGACGGGAGGTTTTGACGGTTATATCCGAACCACAACTTCTTTTCCTCATAAGGATATGTTTCATGCTTCTTTAGATGGTTGGGATTGGTCTGAGTATAGGATCGTAAAATTCCAAGGAGAAAGTAAGGGTTGTCAATTCGGTGTACGTTTGTTTCTTCCCATTAAACGAGGGTCTAACGATGCATTCATTCCGATCCATTTTACTTTCGGTAACAAAAGTTTTTACGAAGACTTAGGTGAGCAGATGAAGTTGAATTCTATTGAAGCTTTATTCGATAGTAGGCTGGACGTGGAGTACACCGCCTATATCTTCGGATTATTCAGAAGAAAATGTCTGAGGTTTCAAAGTTATGGCATCCAAAAATTCTAACTCTATTCCATTATTCTTATCCGCTATTTTAGGTTTTTTAGCAGTGGCTCTCGGAGCATTCGGAGCTCACGGATTAAAATCAGTATTAGCTCCTGATTTACTTATCATTTATGAAACTGGAGCAAGATATCATCTTATCCATGCAGTAGTTTTACTCGTACTATCATTGAGCGGAAAACTTTCAGAATCCAAGTTTAGAAGGATCGGTTTTTGGCTAATCTTCACTGGGATCTTAATCTTCTCGGGTTCATTATACGCACTTTCTTTAACTGGGATCAGAGTTTTAGGCGCAATCACTCCTTTTGGAGGATTAGCATTTTTAACCGGTTGGGTATCGATCGCTTACTCCGCTTTTTCTGATAAAGAATAAGTTTTCTATCTGGTAATATGGAAATTAAAATCCGTATTACCAAAAGTTCCGTACAATCTTAGCCAAAGTGGAAGTATCATTTCGGTTGCTCTAGCTCCAGTGATATCTCCTAGGTCGATGATATTCTTCCAACCGAAATCCTTAGCTAAAAGGTCCGAAACTTTTTTCTTTGCATCCGGATCATTTCCACAAATGAATACATCATGTTCTCCCGGAACTCCGGAAGCGTTTACCATAATAGTACAATTCATTGTGTTAAGAGTCTTAACCACTTTCAGATCTGGAAAAGATTTTTGGATGGTTTCTCCTAAGGAATCATTCGTGCCGAAAATTAAACCGGGCGGTCTTCCTTTGGAAAAATCGAGTGCGTTTGCGAGATCTACTAAAACTTTTCCTTTAAGGGTTTCTTCTCCAGCGGATTTTAAAACTTCTACACTGACCTCACCTTTTGTACAATTGAATAGAATGTCTCCGAAAGAGGCTGCGTCCTTGAAAGTTCCTTGAGAAGCTTTGTTTCCGGACCTAGAAACCCATTGGGCTGCCTTTTCATTTGTGGCGGAACGAGATCCCATTTTTACCTCGTGTCCTTTTTCGATTAGTTTACTGCCAATGGTTTCTCCAACCATTCCGGTCCCTAAAACTCCGATTTTCATTTATTTCTCCAAGGGTATAATTTCAAAATTGTCAAACTGGATCGGTTTAACTGTTTTTAGACAAAGGATCTAATGTATTGTTCTTTCTATTCTTTTTCTGTATTGGAAAAAAGAAATAAAACTGTAACTGTATTCCTTACTAAAATTAGGTAATGATAATCAACGTATGAAGTTAGAATACACGATTTTCCAAATAGATGCTTTCACCGATTCCTTATTCAAGGGAAATCCTGCTGCAGTTGTTCCCTGGGAAGGAGAATGGCTGCCGGACTCGAAACTCATTGAGTTAGCAGCGGAGAATAATCTATCTGAGACTGCATTCTTTCGCTCAAGAAAAGAAAAGGGAGAATATGATCTGAGATGGTTTACTCCTGGTGTAGAAGTGGATCTTTGTGGTCATGCAACTTTAGCAACCGCTTTTGCAATTTACGAAGTGTTGGAAAATAAATCGGATGTTACTTCTTTAAAATTCCATACTAAGAGCGGGATCTTGGAAGTGTTTCGGGAGAATGGAAAATACTATTTGGATTTTCCTGCGAGACCCCCTGTAAAGACCGAATATTCTCCGGATGATGTAGCTTCTTGCTTTAATATAAAAGCAAAAGAGATCTTAAAAGCTCGAGACATTCTATTCGTTTTTGAAAAAGAATCAGATATTAAAAATTTAATCCCGAATCATGAAGCCTTGAAAAATCTTCCATTTTTTGCGGCGATTGTGACTGCTCCGGCAGACAGCGGGAAGTCTTATGATTTTGTTTCCAGATTTTTTGCTCCAGCCAAAGGAGTTCCAGAAGATCCGGTAACCGGTTCTTCTCATTGTACATTGATCCCTTTTTGGTCGGAAAAATTCGGGAAAAAGAAACTAAATGCTTACCAAGCTTCTGCAAGAGGTGGACATCTAATTTGCGAGAATAGAGGAGAAAGAGTTCGCATAGGAGGAAACTGCAAACTATATCTGACAGGCACTTTTTATTTAGAGTAGAAGTTTTACTTATAAGATTTATTCTTCAGACCTGAATCCAAAATTTGTAAAATCTTCTCAGCTTCCTGCAAGGCGTTGTTCTTATTAATTTGTAATAGTTGATTATTCAGTTGGCATTCGTTAAGAAGAACTGAATATCCATGAACCAAGGACCAGGCTGCAGTTGCCATTTCCCTTGCTTCGAACTTATTGACTTTTTGAGACTCGCAGATCAGGACTGTTTCCCAAAGTTTTAAGAAAGAATTCTTACCAGCTTCCGTCAGATCTTCCAAGTCACCCACGGGTCCAAGATCTATATGCCACATTGCTCTGTAGTAACCAACATTTTCCAAACAAAATGAAATATAAGCAATTCCTAACCTTCTTAATCGATCGAATGGATCAGAAGGAGAAGAAGCATTTTCCGCCTTTGTAAATTCTTCCGTTATTTTTATAAATCCATCTTTCGAAATTTGAGCAAGAAGGTCTCTATGAGAAGGGAAATGTCTATATGCAGCAGCATGGCTAACTCCTGCTTCTCTTGCGATCTCTCTAATCGTGAACGCTGAATCTTTACTTATTTCCAAACGTTTTAAGGCCAGTGTTTTTAGGGTTTCTGCCAGATTCCCATGGTGATAAGAACCTTCCGGCTTTTTCATTTTTTTCTTTGCAGGCATAAAAAATTTCCCAAAAAATGTTGACGTTGGTAACATTTAGTGTTACCAATAGTAACATTCTCGGATCACTAGTGGATTTTTCAAGTAAATCACAGATCAAATCGGGAAATTAAGAGGTTTTATGACTCCAGAACTAACATTCAAACTAGCCAGCAATTTTGCGATTATAGGCTGGTTATTACTTGCGGGTCTGCCAAATGCCCGAGTAACCAAATTATTGGTAAGGAACGGGGTTTGGCCCTTGGTCCTTTCGGGATTATATTTATTGATACTTGTATTACATGCAAGAGGAGGATTCGATTTCGGGTCCTTGGAAGGTGTGACCAAACTTTTTTCTAATCCTTGGGTCTTGTTAGCGGGTTGGGTTCATTATCTTGCATTCGATTTATTTGTTGGAATTTGGGAAACGAAAGAAGCAGAAGTTTTAGGAATTTCCAGATGGATACTCATCCCTTGTCTGTTCTTTACTTTAATGTTCGGACCAATCGGCTATTTATTATTTCAAATCGTTCGTTGGAAAAAAGGAGGAAGCTATGCAAGCATCTAACGTTATATACCCGAACCATTCTCGATCGGAGGGTTTTTTCTATACTTTAAGAAAGAATAGAAGTTTAAGTTTTTATACTGGGTTGGTGTCTTTACTTTTAATACCAGTCTACCTTCTTCTTTCCCAACTAGATCCAAGAACTGTTATGGGAATCAATACCTGGATCAAGCCGATCAAGTTCGCGGTTTCGATCGGGATCTTTCTTTGGACCATGGCTTGGTTTTTAGACAAGCTCAATGATTTTCCTGTTTTTAGAGATAGAATGGAGAAGTATTTCGTGATCGCTCTCTCGGCAGAATTGATACTGATTACTTTGCAAGCGGGTAGAGGTGTGCAATCCCACTTTAATAATTCTACTATTTTTGATTCAATAGTCTATGGGATTATGGGTTTCTTTATTTTTCCCATGATGGTAGTGCCAATCTTAATGGATCGAAAATTTAAACTTCTAAGTTCAAAATTTGATCCTAGGATCTTAATCTCGATTAGATTTTCTCTTTGGATATTAGCGATTGCTTCTATCATTGGGTTTATCATATCCCAAAGGCTTGCTCATGCTGTAGGTGTTCCTGACGGAGGTCCTGGATTACCTCTTGTGAATTGGAGCAAGAATGGCGGAGATATTCGTATTGCACATTTTGTCGGGATACATGCTTTGCAAGTTCTTCCTTTGTTTGCCTTCTTAGCGATCAAACAAAGTTGGAATACTTTGAGTGTTAAAATTGTTTCTATAGGGTATGCGATCTTGGTAGGAGCAGTTTTCGTAAATGCGATGTTTGGTCGTCCTTTGATCTAAGATATTCTATGGTTTCTAAAAAATCCAAACAAACTAAAGATAACTCTGAGATCATTTCAGAAATACTAAAACCGCATACGAAAAAAGTTTTAGAAATCATAGACTCTCTCAGGAAAAAGATCAAAAAAGAATTTCCTGATTTTGAAGAAAGAGGTTATCCAGTTTGGAAGGCAATAGGCTTCAGAGATAAAAACTCAGGTTATGTATGTGGTATCTTTCCCTTTTCAGAAAACGTACGTTTAATCTTTGAATGGGGAGTTTTGCTCAAAGATCCGGATAAAATTTTGTTAGGAGATACAAAACAGATCCGTTATTTGGAATATTCTTCTAACAAAGAAGTAGATATAAATATCATCAGAGAGTTTTTGGAGCAAAGCTTGGGATTGCCGAAAGGTAAAAAAGAAAAAGAAATGATCATAGAAAGTATGGGCTTTATTAAAAAGCTCCCTTCTAAGAAAAGGAAACCATAATGGAATATTTTAAATCTATAATGATCTTTATCTTTGCAGGACTTTGCGAGATAGGCGGTGGATACCTTGTCTGGCTTTGGTATAAGGAATCCAAATCAGTAATCTATTTGATTACTGGCGGATTGATCTTGGCCTTGTATGGAGTAGTCGCCGCTTTACAAACTTCTTCCTTTGGAAGAGTATATGCAACCTATGGTGGATTTTTTATCGTAATGTCTTTGCTATGGGCTTGGAAGATGGATGGATTCCAGCCGGACAGATATGATATTATAGGATCATTGATCGCGTTGTTCGGTGTAGCAGTGATCTATTATACGCCCCGATAATAGATCTTTAAAGTGAAAATACTAACCTCTTTCAGTTCCGAAATAAAATTTTCCTTGTTTGCGGATCAGATTCCTTTGGATCAATCCGTCCGCAATGATGAGTAAACCTTGAGCAGCTGCATGTTTCTGTTCGTCTGGAACATCATTTTGTTTGGACATCAATTCGTGAACGAAAGCTCTACGTTTTGCATCCATTACTCCTAACATGGAGCCGCAAACTTTTTTATCTCCCACCAAGAATGCAAGCGCCAAGGTTTGAGGTGGAGTTTCATTGCATAAATAAAACAATGCAAGATTATCAAAGAAGGACAATTCTTCGAAGGACTTTAGAGTTAATTCTTCTTTATCTTCTCCGCTCATGCTGACTCCTGTTCTTTGATTTTAGAATCCAGATATTCCACTAAGTATTTGGAATTTGGTTCTTCTCCGGTTGCTTGTTGGATCAGTTCCTTTGCTTCCAAACTTCTACCCTTACTGTGAACATGTTTTCTAAGCCAATCAAGGAGAGAAGAAGTTTCTCTGTTTTTCAATTCATCCTTGAACTTAGGATTTTGTTGGAGGAAGGCAGAATAGAGTTGGGCCGCATAAATATTTCCCAAAGAGTATGTAGGGAAATAGCCAAATGCTCCACCGCTCCAATGAACATCCTGTAAAAATCCTTTAGAATCATCTGGAACATCCACACCTAGCAAGGACTTCATTACCTCTTTCCAAGCTCCTGAAAGGTCCTTTAATGCGAGTTCCTTTTTAAAAATCGCTCTTTCGATCTGAAACCTTCCGATCACATGTAGATTATAAGTGACCTGGTCCGCTTCCACTCGTATCAAAGAGGGTTTGGATTTATTCACAAAAGAATAAAGTTTAGAAAAAGGAAGAGAAGATTCTGAAATGCCTAAGTTCTCCAGAAATAAAGGATAGATCCCTTCCCAAAATTCTTTCGATCTTCCCACTTGGTTTTCCCAAAGACGACTCTGGGATTCGTGAACACCTAAAGAAACAGAATCTTTTAAAGGAGAAGGACCTCCAACAATCAAAGAAATGCCTGCCTCATACAATGCATGACCGGTCTCATGTAGAACGGAATAAACGGAAGAAAGAGGATCCGATTCTTCATAACGTGTGGTGATCCTTTTATCGAAAGAACCTAAAGAGGTTGAGAATGGATGAGCACTTGAATCTAAACGAAATCCAGACTCAGGCAAACCTAAAAGAACAGGAAGACTTGTATTAAAAGGAATCTGAGAATCGATCGGAAAATTGCCCTGAAAAGGAAAACTTGCATCCTTCGCTTTTGCAATCAAAGGCACTAAAGATTTTCTAAGATCAGCAAATAAACTTTCTAAATCGGCTGCTTTTGCTTCCGGTTCATATTCATCTAAAAGAGCGTCATATACTTCTGTGGAATAACCGAAATAGTCAGCCTTCTGAAAAACAAGATCTACTATCTTTTGTAAGATAGGAAGAAAAGAAGAAGCATCATTCTTCTTTCTTGCATCTACCCAAATAGAATGAGCCTGGCTTGTGACTTTGGAAAATTCTTCCACCCAAGAGATTGGCAAACAAGAAGAACGATCCAGATCTTTGAACAATAAATATAACTCTCTTTCTCTAAGAGATTTACCCGGAGCATCAGAGCGATAGTTTTCTTCTCTAGCTTTCTCCGCTAAACTACGAAACGAATCACCGATAAAAGATTTATGTGCAAGCCCGGAAAGAAAACTAAGTTGATCGCCTCTTTCACTTAAACCGTCGCTTGGGATACCGATTTCCATGTCCCAATGCAATACACTTCCAATGTTTCTAAGATGGTAAATATTACGGAATTCATCCCGATAGGCTTTGAATGCCGGAAGGATATTTTCCCAATTTTGAAGCTCAGATTCCCACATACTTAAAAAACATTCTTTTCGATTGACATCTCGTCCACCAACCAAAAACTGACTTTTGTCTATCGCGGGCATGGTGTAATGGCTAGCACCGTAGCCTTCCAAGCTTCTAGTGAGGGTTCGAGTCCCTCTGCCCGCAAAAATTTCCCCTTAACTCAAAACTAAATTTTCATGTTCTTCTTTATTCGAAGGACTCGAGCGTTTTCAATCTCAGCCAAAAATCGTATCTAAATACATCATAAACACAAACCCAAAGATTAGCGTTAAAGCGGAGAAGTCGTGAAATCCTCTCTTATGAGTTTCCGGAATGATCTCGCCTACTATGATAAACAACATTGCACCTGCTGCAAAATTCAAAAGCCCGTCTTCTAATTTTGTAGAAAGTTGTCTGATCGCAAAAACACCTGCTGCTCCAAGACCCGTGCAGAGTCCTGCGACTAAACTTGCTAAAAATCCTGATAATATGATATTAGAAGACATGGACCAGGTTTGGATTTTCCCAAAGGAATCCGCAATAGAATTTCTAAATCCTATTTTGTCAGAAAGTTTTTTCTGGACTTGTTTTTACTTCCTGTTTAAATCTGCCTCATTCTTTATATTGGTGGAGAATTATGGATCGAATTCCGAAATACGTTTCTATTCTTTTGATTTTATTGTTTGCTGCGACTTTGTCCGCTCAAAACGATACTTATACTGTAGCTGCAAACACTTGGCCTGCCGACTTTTCTTCTTTTGAATCTTTTAGGGATGCTAACGCTAGTACTCCTCAAGGAGCGGTTATCGTTCTTTTAGCAGCACTTTCTATCTATTCCAAAAATGCGGAAGAAGGTAAGAAGGCGCTAATTATCTGCTTGGACGCTAACTCTCTTATATCGGATACTTCTCCTAATGGATACAAAGGTTTTAATATCAATCGCAACACGATCGATTTAGTGAAAAGGCAGTTAGAGCAGCATCCTTATTTAATAGGTTCTTATCTTCCAGGCTCTTCTTTCCAAAACGGGTATAAACCTTCTAACCCTCCCTATAACTTTACTCTAACTTCTAATCGATTCAGTGGAACAGAAGAGTCCGGGCAGAAAAAATTATTTCTGCCTTCTTCCGGCGCTGATACTCCAAGGCCAGTGACCGTAAAAAGAAACGCTAAAGGTGTCTGGAAAGCTTCCGAGTTTTCCAGTTTATTAGTGGGTATTAAAAAGCCTGCAACTTCTAATCCCGCGGACGATCTTTGATCGTCCTTAAGAAGCTTCTTTTTGTAACATATCCGCAGCGAAAGCTTCTTCCAATTGACGAACTGCATTTTTGGAATAAGCAATCAGTTCTTTTTCATTATGTCTGAGTTTGAATTGATCTGTGACCATTTTCTCATCATAATCCCTGAACTTTTGGATAAAGTATTTTACTTCCGAAGGTAAAAATCCCAGATCTTTTAAAGTTTCTTCTGCAAGTTCTAAGGAAGAAGCAAAAGTATCTCTTCGTATTGTTTCAATGCCCAGTTCCATCAGATCGAAATAATGGGATCTATTTCTGGCTCTTGCAACGATCCTCAAGTTTGGAAAATTTTCTTTAGCGATCTTCGCGATCTTTACGGATAATTCTGCATCTTGGATGGCAAGTACAAGTATTTCCGCTTGGGCCGCTCCTGCCGCGGTCAATAGATCTAGTCTACTTGCATCTCCGTAATATATCTTATGGCCGAATTTTCTGGCGGCATTTACTTGGTCTGCATTATGCTCTAATGCGGTGAATCTAATTTTATGTAGATACAACATCCTGGAAATGATTTGCCCAACCCTTCCGAAACCTGCAATGATCACACGGTTCTTTTCATAAATCGGATCAGCTGGTCTTTCTTCTTCTTCGTGTACGTAAGGATCTATTACTTTTTCTTTAATAATCCCTACAAAAGGAGTGAGTATCATAGAAGCGGTAACGATTACGATGGAATAGTCGGTCGTTTCTTTAGAAAGAATACTGAGTTGAGCTGCTACGTTCAGGATCACGAATGCAAATTCTCCGCCCTGGGAAATGCTTACGGCAAGATTGGAAGAAGAATCAGAAGTAAGTTTTGCGATCTTTCCTAAAACAAAAAGAACAATCCCTTTTACAGACATTAGTCCGAATGCAAGACCGAAAATCAAAAATGGATGATTGATCAGGATTTCCAAATTCATGGACATTCCAACCGCAAGAAAGAATAGCCCTAATAATAATCCTTTAAAAGGTTCTAAGTTTGCCTCTAGCTCATGTCTGTATTCCGAATCAGCAAGTAACACTCCTCCTAAAAAAGAACCGAGCGCCATGGAAAGCCCTACCTTCTCCATTGCAAAAGAAACTCCAAGCACTAACACCAAAGAGAGAGCTACGAAAATTTCGTGATTTCCAGTGGCGGCGATCATTCTGAAAAGAGGTCTCATCAAAAAGCGTCCGCTTAGGATCACTAAAAGAATAGCTGCAACCGCAGTTCCTAATTTATAAAAATTTAATCCACTATGGGCGGTTTGTCCCGGTTCTAAAGCTGCTAAAGGGAGAATTGCCATTACAGGGATCACTGCTAAATCCTGAAAGAGAAGGATCGCAAATGCGGATCTTCCGTATGAAGTATTGAGCTGATTTTTTTCTGCCAAGGATTGAAGAGCAAACGCTGTAGAAGAAAGTGATAAACTAATCCCTAATATGATCGAAGGAATAAGACCCAATTGGAATAGATAACCGATTAATCCGCCTAATAAAAGTGAGGAAACTGCTACCTGGAAAAATCCCATTCCAAAAACGGGTTTTCGAAGCACCCAAAGAGTTTGTGGTCTGAGTTCTAACCCGATCAAAAAAAGAAGAAGAACTACCCCGAATTCTGCAAAATGCATGATCTCGGTCCCACCGGTCACAAGTCGGACTCCATGAGGGCCGATCAGAATTCCCCCCACGACATAACCTATAATAGATCCTATTCCTAACTTTTTGAAAACAGGAACACATAGAACGGCTGTGCTTAGTAGAATAATGGCAGTAACGAGTAGACTTTTCTCTTCCATCAATGCTCTTCCTTGTGATTTGAATTAATTTTCATTAGACATTTTACGGATAGGTAATAAAACCACTTTTCCTAAGTATGATTCTTCTTCTCAAACTGGAAAACGCCATAATTATTTAGGACTATTATGAGGAAAAAGTCGCTTCTTCATTAGATTCGCGTTAAGAAATATCTTTCGGTCGAAAATGAGTAGATAATAAGCAGTTCTAAAAAAATCAAAAATTTATGATCCGAAAGTTAAGATTGTCCAGATTCATTTTTTTACTTTGTATGTTCACGTTTTGGGGACCTATTTATTCTGAAGAACTTAAGACCCAAGGTGCTTCTGATAAACCCAAAGACAAAATTGTTCAGAATAAAGAAGAAAAAACAGATCCTGACAATTCTTCGGAAACAAAAGAAGAAGAGGCCGAGGGGCTTAAAGCGGAAGAACTCAATCCTAAAAAGAAAGACGATCTGGTAATCCCGATCAAATTCGGTTTTTTCGTCGACGGTTATTATAATGCAAGTTTGAACCGACCCGCATCTAAAGAACTATTATATACAACCCAAGCAACCCGAACCAACGAATACAATATCAACCTAGCATATATAGATGCCAAAGTAGAAACTGATAAATACAGAGGAAGATTTGCGGTCCAATTTGGCACATCGGTCGTAGCAAATTACTCAGGAGAAGGAACCACAGGCAAAACTTCCAACGAATCTTCTATCCGAAATATGCAAGAAGCTTATGGAGGTGTTCGATTAGGAAAATCCACTTGGTTGGATGCGGGGATCTATTTCGGGCATTTAGGATACGAGTCTTGGATCTCTCATGAGAATTTTGTTTATACTCGAGCATTCTCTCTGGACTATGTACCTTATTATGTTTCAGGAGCAAGGTTAAGCGGTAAGATCAGCGATAAAGTTTCTTACCAACTTCATTTGAATAATGGATACCAAGTAGTCACGGATAATAATAAGGATATCTCCGGAGGTTTCCGATTGGAATGGAATCCTCTTGGAAACCTGATGTTTCGTTGGAATACCTTTATAGGAAATGAGCAGCCAACTACTACTCCGAAAGAAACAAGATATTATAATAACTTTATAGCAGAATGGAAACCATTCCAACGACTTACATTAGCTTCTTCTTTTGATGTGGCTTACCAAGAAAGAGCGAGCAGAGAAGATCTGGTATATACTCCCGAAGGTCCAATCTATCTTCGTCGAGATGGTACGGCATTTAGACAAACCTATGTGGGAAACTTTTGGCTCGCGTATCGATTTTTACCTGATTGGAGAATCGGTATGCGATTGGAAAGATACTTAGATCGGGAACAGATGATCATCGTTACAAATACTAAGGACGGTTTCCAAACGAGTGGTGCGACTGCTACCTTGGATTATCATCCGGATCCCGCTATTTTAGTAAGATTTACCTACCAATACAGAAGATCTATGGATTCCATATATCCTCATGAGAATAATACATCCAAACTGGATCGTATGTTCATCTTCTCCCTTTCTATTAAGATCTAAATCGATCTGGCAAAATTATAGGGAGAAGTTTTTTCCCAGAAATACCAGGAGGGGATAGAAGAATATTTTTACCCATTTTAAAATTTACACTGGTACCGATCGCGATACGATTTCTTTCACAAACATCTAAGCACGAAACTTCCAGTACTTTAACACCGTGGATCCCTTCCGACCGAAGAGCGTCCTTTAATTCAGATCTCAAACGGGTTTTTCTGCCATTCGTTTCTCCGTTTATTTTCATCGCACATTTACTACATACGAAAATCGCTTCTTCCCAATCTGCAGAAACTGATTCCACATTTTGTGTCCGGCCTTCTTCTCTTCCTTGAAATAAAGAAATTAAATTCATTTTGATTCCTCTTAAATCATGTTGGAAGAAGAGCAGGATCCTTGGATTTATTTTGCATATTTTTGCTTAAATCCGATTTTTACAGTTAGACCCTGGTCTTGGATTTTTCCGTTTTTTCAATATATCTTTTAGAATTTTTCTAAAAAAGATTGAACAAAATTAAATTGTATACAATCTATTCATTACGTAACTAGGAGGTGCCCAGCTGTGGCCCAGAATTTATACGAACTAACCGCTACTTTAAACAACGGATCCGAAAAAAAATTACAAGATTATAAAGGAAAGGTCCTATTGATCGTCAATACCGCTAGCCAATGCGGATTTACACCTCAATATAAAGGCCTTCAGGAAATGTATGATAAGTACAAAGGAAAAGGCCTGGAAATATTAGGGTTTCCTTGTGATCAATTCGGTCACCAAGAACCGGGAACAGATGCAGAGATCGAAAGTTTTTGCCAAGTAAACTTCGGCGTGAATTTTCCTCTTTTCAAAAAGATAGAAGTAAATGGAGACGGAACTCATCCTGTTTACCAATATCTTAAAAAACAAGCTCCGGGGCTTTTGGGAAAATCCATTAAATGGAATTTTACCAAGTTTTTGATAGATAAACAAGGAAACGTTATCAAAAGATTCGCTCCGATGACTCCTCCAGAAAAACTGGACAAACAGATCGAGGAACTTCTTTCCAAGTGAATTACGAATCCTTAAAGTTAGAGAAACAGATTTGTTTCCCACTTTACGCTTCTTCCAGGGCGGTGACTGCATTATACAGGCCGCTTTTGGAAGAGTTCGATATTACTTACCCTCAATATCTTGTTCTTCTGGTCCTTTGGGAAACGGATAGAATCCCTCTAAAAGAAATTGGGGATAAATTATTTCTTGATTCCGGGACCCTGACTCCTCTTCTCAAAAAAATGGAATCTTCTGGTCTTTTGACTAGAGATAGATCGGATTTGGACGAACGTTCTCTTGTGGTTAGCCTGACCACAAAAGGAAAAAAATTGCAAAAAAAAGCGGTTTGTATTCCGGAACGATTGTTGGAAGAATCAGGTCTCACTGCTGAAAAGGTGGAAGGCCTGAAACGGGATCTGGACGACCTTCTTATTATCCTAGAACAAAAATTAAGAAATTCGGCGTGACAAATCCGTTTTATCGAAAACTATAGAGCCGCTTTTTTAAATAGTGCGCTCGCGCTAAGGAGTTTAAAAATGAAACGCCAATTATCCGCAATATCATTTGCTGCGGTACTTATTTTCGGAGCTTGTTCTTCCGAACAAAAAAAATCGGAGCCAGCTTACGTTCCGAATTCGGATATTCGTGTTGTAGAAGCGAATATGATCAAGGAAGGAGATAAAAGAATTAAAGCAGAAGCTGTTTTAGGAACTCCTACTTTCGAAGAAAACACCCAAGACGGATCCGTTTTAGAATGGTATCTTGAATCTACTACTTACCAAAAGAATTCTTACAAAACTTTGGCAGAGAAACCTTCCAGAGTTGATGATAGTACTAAGTATATCAAAGTGATCGTTGATAAAAAAGGTGTGATCAAAAAATACGAATACAAACTTTAATTCGAATTTAGATCAATATCTAAGAATAAAAAAGGCCGCGGGTTTTAGCGGCCTTTTTTATTCTTAGATATCGTCTTCCATTAGATCGATCCCGGCAAATCCCAATAGGAAGTCTAAAAATTCCCCAAAATTAAATCCTAATCTTATTCCATATCGAATGGAAATATATAATTCCACTTCGAATAAAAATGCAGAAGGATAATCGTCTTTGTTTTTAGGATTTTGGGCTAAAAATGTTTGGATCGCTTCGTTCCTTTTATCTGGATCTAAACTTTCCAAGTATTTTCGAAAGAATGCTTCTTTTTTAGCCTTTCTTCTTTCAGAGACCGGATTATTATAAAAACGTAAATATCTGATTTCGTAACTTTTAGAATTCAATCTTTCATCTAAAAGTTCCGGTGTAGGATTAGGATCCTGTTCCGATTCAGCATTTTCAGGAAGTAATAAAATATTATCACTTGTTGGAGCATTTGATGTAGGAGTTTTGGTTTCTTCTTTTTTGGGAGAAGTTTCAGTCGGAGGCATGGAGTGGAACTTCTCCCCACCTAAAAACCCAAAGATCAATTGTTGAGATCTGTAAGGTCCATAAGTTCCACCTCTTAATCCGTATCCAGTTCCTAAGTCTCTTTTACCTGGCTCAGATTCCCCACCTTGAAAGACAAATCCGGTTGCAAGAGGTCCTACTCTAACTCCGATCCCGTAACCTGGAGTTTCTATTCCTGCAGTAAAAACGTCTCCTAAATCTTTTTTTCTATGGGACCAGTATGATGAACAATCGATCACTACAAGACCCAAAAGAAAAATACAGAAAAAATGTATGATGAGTCTTTTTTTCATTTTGGAGAATAGTCTGACTTTAGTCGCCAAGATCGGCTTTCCGCTAAGCTCTCGGTTTCATCAGGAAACGCAATCGTAAAAGTGGAGAAATTTTATTGGTTTTCTTCCTCTAGTCTTATTGAAAAGTATCCCGATAGAAAAATTAAAATTGGAATGAATAGATGAGCGAATTGGAAGAAACTCGAGTCCGTCATAAAAACATCGCCGTCTTCGGAGGCGGGCCGATGGGAGTTCATCTTTCTGTATCCTTAGCCGAAAGAGCTGACAGACTTTTTCTTTGGTACTTTGATAAGAAGAAGGCGGATCGGCTTCAGAAAGATAGATCCGCGGAGTTGTTGGAAGAATTCGTTCCTCTTGCTGACAATATAATTGTTACAAACGATTTCGATTTTTTATCACAAGGTTCTTGGGTCATTGTTATTGCAGTGCCTTCTAGACAAAAAGAAAACGTGATTGATAGGATCTCTTCTTATCTTTCAGAGCAAGAAGAACATACGATCATTTCTTTTACCAAAGGTCTGGTTTCCACTTCTACTCGCAAAAAGACAAACGCTATTACATTCTCAGACTATGTGATCAAGGTCAGAGAAATGAAAGAGAGTCTGAACATGGAATATGTTGCCGTGGCAGGACCTAATCTTCTTTCTGAGATGGCAAAAGGAAAACATAGCTTCTTTTCGATAGCATCCACCGGTGAAAGAGCTTCCGAAGTCATGGAAGATCTTTTTTCAGGACCAAGAAATCATATTAAAACTTTTGAAGATATCAGAACCTTAGAATTATTCGGGGTGATGAAAAATCCGATCGCGATCGCCTGCGGTCTTGTAAATGGAATTCCTGAATGTGGATCCAATTTTGAAGGTGAGTTGATCAGTTTAGGTTTTTCAGAAATATTAACTCTACTAAATGCATTAGAACTTCCGGTAAAACCTGCGATGGAATTCGGGTTAGCAGATCTGATTACCACTGCGACTTCCCGATCCAGTCGGAACAGAGCTTACGGACAAAGATTTATCCGAAAGCTGATCTCCGGAGAGGACTCTCCCAATTTACTCGAAAGAATTGAACTATTCTTAAATCCAAAAGAATTTATCCAAAAGGAAATGAGCCAGAGTGAAACACATGTAGAAGGAGCATATGCACTTTCTACCATTCTGGATCTGGCGGAGGAGAAAAAAGTGGAACTCCCACTTTTTACTACTCTCTTTGAAGTTCTTACCAGAAAAGTTTCTCCTACGGAGATGATCAGATTCGTTTCCAAATCTACTAGCGACGATATCAGAAATATTTCCAGAACAGCTCGCAAAAGATTCGGTCTGTCCTTAGCATCGGGGAAGGAATTCCAACAGGCGTTAAGAAGAAGGGTGCTTCGGCATGTTCATTCTCAACCTGGGTTGTCGGATCGGATCTTAAAACAATCCGGATTACAGATCAAATCTTTGGAAAAAAGATATTCGGAAGCAGTGGAGACTGAAGCCGGAACAGATCTAATGCTTCTTCCTAAAGAAATTGCGTTATGGCAAGAAGCAGAAGTCGCTTACGAAAACGGAAAGAGTAGAAACCTAGAACGTTTGGTAGAGTTTTATGTTTCCGAAATTGCAGACGAATACAGCCCTCTTTTTAGGGAATCCCTTATTCATTTAGTGGCTCCTGCACGTTTTGCAATAGGGGGTTTTAAACCTGGAGGAGGTCTTCCTAAGATCGGAGGCAATATAAAAGAAATCAAAGCCTTAGCTTCCAGATATGATATCTTGTATACTCCGACTCATAGATCACATTTGGATTCTATCGAAGTAGCTTTCGGTCTCAGATGGTTAGGCCTTCCTGTTCCGAGATATGCGGCCGATAAAAAAGTAATGGGAACGCCAGGGCTTGCCAGGGTTTTAAAATCCTTGGGTGCTTACATGGTGGATCGAAAAAGAAATCGAAACCTTCTTTATTTGGAATGTTTGACCCAATATTCTACAATGATGTTAGAAGCTGGAATTCCTACATTGGTATATCCAGAAGGAACAAGATCCAGAACCGGCGGGATAATTCCGATTAAAACCGGAATTCTTTCTACTTCTGTAGATGCATTTAAACATACTGGAAGTGAAGTGATCGTAGTTCCTATCGTTCTTTCTTATGAAAATGTTCCGGAAGATGTGGAGTTTGCAGGAAAAGACACTCATCTTTCTTTTAGGGATTTTTTATTCAAAAGGACAGAAGTGTATATGGATCTTTGCGAACCTATTCCTGTTTCCAGGTATATCCAAGAAGATGATCCTACTCTTTCTATTTCTATGGAGATTTCCAGATCTTGGCAGGCTCATCATAAAATTCTACCGAATCATATAGTTGCAAAACTTTTGATGGAAGCGGATGGAGAGATCAGTTCTTCCGATCTAAGTAAAATGATAGAAGAAATGATCCTGACTAGAAAAGGAAATTATCTGACTAAGGATGTTTCTGAAATTTTAGATAGAGGGCTTAAGGTCTTAAATTCTAGAAAGTTTATCAAAAAAGAAAACGGCCAGATCAAGGCATTAGAGCCTGAACTTCTGCAATATTACGGAAATATGGTACCGGACCCGACCTAGTCGGGCTATCCTGCCGAGCCCGGTTTAATTCTAATCTACTTTAATTTTAGATGCGATCAATACAGCTCTTTTGCGAAGCATAGAAATTGATTCGTCTTTATCTGAATAAGTAAGAGCAACTCCCATCCTTCTGTACTTTTTAGTGATCGGTTTTCCAAAAATCCTAAGATCGGATTCAGGCATTTCACAGGCCTTATCTAGACCTTGGATATTCGGGACTTGACCTTCTGTTTGAGCAAGAATGACTGCGCTTGCTCCTTTTCTCACCAAAAGGATTTCTGGAATTGGAAGACCTAAGATGGTTCTAACATGCAACTCGAATTCGTTAAAACTTTGGGTCCCTGCTAAAGTAACCATTCCCGTATCATGAGGTCTCGGAGAAAGTTCCGAAAAATAAACATCATCTTTCGTTAAGAAAAATTCTACACCCCAGATACCGGCGCCACCTAAATCTTTAGTGACCTTCTCCGCCATTTCCTGAGCGGACTTAAGCTGAGAATCACTGATCTCTGCAGGTTGCCAACTTTCCTGGTAATCTCCTCTTTCCTGTCTATGGCCAATAGGAGGGCAGAATAAAGTTCTTCCGGATTTTTGAGTTACGGTTAACAAAGTAATCTCAGACTCGAAAGAGATAAATTCTTCGACTATGATCTCGGAAGCCCCGGTTCTTCCTTTAGTTTGAGAAGCGATCCATGCTGGTTCAATATCTGACTCGGTTTTAATTACGGATTGCCCTTTGCCGGAAGAAGACATCAAAGGTTTTACAACACAAGGAATTCCAATCGTCGAAATTGCTTCTTTCAATCCTTCTAAGGTGGAAGCATATTTATACTTTGCAGTTTTTAAGGCTAAGGTTTGAGAAGCAAGGTCTCTGATCGCTTTACGGTTCATTGTAAAGTTTGCGGCTTTAGCGCTTGGAACTACTTGGTAACCCTGTTTTTCGTATTCATAAAATCTTTCGGTTCGGATTGCCTCAATTTCTGGAACGATCAGATCCGGTTTATGTTTGGCAACGACTCTATCTAATGCGTCTCCATCCAACATATCAATGACTTCTTTTTCATGAGCGACCTGCATTGCAGGTGCGCCGTCATAACTATCAACTGTAATTACATATTGGCCTAATCTTTGGGCAGCGATTACGAATTCTTTTCCAAGCTCACCTGAGCCGAGCAGAAGTATTTTCTTTCTCATAGGTTCTTTTGAGAGAATTTCCGGAGAGGAAGGAGAATGGAAAGGAAAAAATAAGAACTTGGCCGATTTGCAGAATACAAACCGGCCTTACGAGTTTACTTTTTCTTTTTAGTGACCACGTCGAAGTTTTTGTATTTGATGTATTCTACTTCGGAGACATCCAAACGGAAGATCCCTTTGGTAGAATGCACCAACATCGTGTTTCCTACTTGAGTCACCACTGCTCCATGCAAAACTGTTTTGTCCAGTTTATGAATGGATTCTAAAACACTGTAATATTTTTTGATCTCTTCTTCAGAATCCAGTTTTTGGGAACCGGCTATAGACTCCACTTTGTCCAGAGCGATATTCAGTTTTTCGCCTTGGTCCTTCTCTATTTCTTTTGTTAAGGATTTGTTGTTTAAGCTACCCGATATGAGATCCTCATCTACCTTTACTAAGGTTTCTAGATCAGCACTTTCTCTTGGATCTCTTTCAAATTTTCCTTTTTGGACAGTACGAACTAATTCATCTCTAAAACTTTCGATACTTTGTGCGATCGCAGCGTCATCCAATTGATTCAAAATTGTTTGAGCGAGTTGGTCGAATTCAGGTTTAACTTCAGCCTCTTCTTCCTCAGAGATCACGATCTCGTTTTCTTCCAATAATTTTTGGAGTTTTTGATAGTTTGGATTTTCTGCAATTTTATCTGCTGGGATTACCTGACTGACCGGAGCCTTTAAGGTCATGGCAACCATTCCCTCATAAACTTTGATCTTAGGAAGTGTTCCCTGAACTACTTCGAAGGAGAACGCAGTTCCTCGAACACCTGCGATTGCAGTAGGTGTAACAATCTTGAACTGCTCTTTCTGACTTAACTTATTTGTTTTTACAAGTAGAAGTCCCGTTCTTACTGCGAGGGAAGTTTCTTCCGAGAGATCTCCGTGAAGAGAATCAATGCTTAGATTTGTATAAGGTTTTAAACGGATTATATGACCTAGGCTTGTTTGCAGGTCCAAGGTTCCGCTATTTGTTTTGATGGTATCGTCTTTTTGTAAGACACTTCCTAAAGAAAGAGGGATAAGTTTTCCGTTTCTTTCCACTTCTACTTTTCCAGTTAGGAATATGACTACTAAACCTGGCTTTGATTTAGAAACTTTTGAGCAGAAGTTAGAGGATCCGATGAATGTTACAATTAGGAACAGAAAAAAGAGTTTTCGATTCATTTGTTTATTCCGCCTGGGAATAGAATTATACCGGTCTATTTAGAGCAGATAAATTCTATTTCCAATTATAAGTAACAAACTGAGACTTATATTTTTGCAAAAATTTTGAAAATTCGTTTCTACAGAATAGTTTGCTCCGACTAAAGAGGTTTTACCCATATGTATAACTCGATTTTCGTCCTGATCTTTTTGTTTTTAGTATTTCCTCTCGATTCTACTGATCTGGGAAAAATCAGATTTAGCGGAACCGCAACTGATTTGGAATCCGGCAATTTGCTTTATAAGGATTTTCATGAGGAAACTTGGGAAAATGGAAAACACGTTAGTTCCGTTATCATGTATAAGGATCCGGAAGGAAAAATTTTCGCAAAGAAAAAGATCAATTTTCTAAAAAATAGAACTCTTCCGGAATTTCAATTGGAGGATTATAGGGATGGATATCTAGAAGGAGGTGCGTTACAGAGCGCAAGCTCGGTTAAATTATTCGCCCGCAAAAAACTGGAGGAGGTAATCCAAGAGAAGGTCATAGAGGCTGGGAACTTAGCCGCCTTAGATGGAGGCTTTGATTATTTCGTGATTGATCATTGGGAAGAACTCATATCCGGCAAAAAAATTAATTTTCACTTTTTAGTTCCCTCAGAAAGAGATAAGTTCCTCTTCTCTGTAGAAAAAACGAAAGAAGGGGATTATAAAGGTAAACCTGCCTTGTTTCTAAAACTTAAGATAGCGAGTGCTATTCTTTCCATGTTCGTAAAACCGATTGATTTAGTTTATGATATAGGATCCAAACGGATCATGGAATATAGAGGTACCAGTAATATTAACGATGAAAACGGGAAAAGTTATAAGGTAAAAATCGTTTATGGAATTAGATAAAATCCTAAAACCCAAGCCTCCAAAATGCCAGGCCTTTTAATTTTATATTTTTTGCATATTCTTCCCAAAGTTTAAGTTCCAGGATCAGACTACCTTCTCCTTTGTCTGTGTGGATCAGATAGATCCCATCCTTTTCTTTTCCGTATTGGATTACGAAGTTTTTGTCAGAGAACTGGGTTAGCAGTTTAGGACGTTTTACATCCTTCTTCCAATAATAACCATAAAGAGGGAGGCCTAACCAGATCTGTTCCGGTTTATATGTTTTGAGTAGATTTTCGGTATTTTGTTTTGCCCAATTAAAGTTAGTCACCGGCCCCGGAGTTGTTTTAGCAGAATGTAGATCATAAGCCATGAGCACGATCTCATCCACGAGATTTTCTTTATGAATTGCAGAGTGAAAACCGGATAGATGCGGATCGAATCCTTCTACCGGGAAAATAGCCAATGTAAGAAGTTTACCTTTCTTCTTCAAGGCTGGTTGGAGTTCCAACAAGAGCTCTTTATAATGAGCAGAATATTCCGGGCCTAAACCTTCAAAATCCAAATGAACTCCTGAGTATAAAGAATGATTCTCCAAATAGAATTCTAAATTTCGAACAAGAATCTTTCTAAGTCGAGGAGAAGCCAAGACCTTCTTCCCGGTAGATTCTGATCTAAAAGTAATGAGCGGGAACCATCGGATCCCATTCTTATTTCCAATTGTTTGAAGGAAGAAAGGTATCGAGACCCCGGAAACTTCTCCATTAGCTCCGATATAATTCCCTGTAAAACAAATGCTGCTCCCGGGCTTAAGTACCTTCTCCCAATAGGATAGAGGTTTGGAGCTTAGATCCTGACTTATAGTATACTTCCATACGTTCTCTTGAGCCGATAAGGGACATAGGGAAATACAAATGACGCAGGCAAAAATGGAGCTGAGCCTTGAAAAGATCTTCATTTATCCGTCCTGTAATATTAAGGAAACCGATCCTTGATTTTTCTTCAATCCTGAAGGTTTGATCTCCGATTTTAAATACATAGCCAGGGTCGAAGAAATAGGTAGGATGCGAATGATGGCAATCACGAATACAGGAATGGGTGACTTGATCCGAGACGGATTAGATCGTCTTGGTATTTTATCCTCCTCCAAAAAGGCGGAGATCACCCATCATTCTACCAGCTTATTCGAGCTCTATAAGGCAAAGTTGCCGGACGGTTCTCAGCTTGCCATTAAGATCATACCTAAAAAAGAAATGGCCGAGACTGAGGCAGAAGGTTTGGAACAACTTTGCAGACTTGGTGTGCGAGTCCCTGAATATCTAGGAACAGTTCACCTAGGAAAAGTTTCTCTTCTTGCAATGGAATTTATACAAACAGGTTCTTCTGCTGGATTTAGAGAAGATCTGATTGCCAGTTTAAAAAATTTATACAAAAACGAATTCAGTTCCTGGGGTTGGAAGAAAGATAATTTTATAGGTTCTCTTAACCAAACTAACGGATGGTTTTCCTCTTTCAGAGAGTTTTATTGGGAAAGAAGATTAAAATCTCAGATTGAACTTGCACAGGCCAGAAAACTTCTGACAGACAAAGATCTATTAGCGATCCGTGGGATCTTTGATAAGTTTTCAGAAGATTGGGGTTTGGATCATGTAAAACCTAGGATGGTCCATGGAGATCTTTGGTCCGGAAACGTTTTACAAGGTAAGAATGGTTTTGCGTACTTGATAGATCCATCGGTAGCCTATTCTCATCCGGAACAAGACCTTGCGATGTTACAATTATTCGGAAGTCCTTTAAATCTGGAAGAGATGCAAGATATTCTTGCCACTGCGGGTATAGATGATCCAGGAAATTTGAAGGATCGGATCCAATTTTGGCAATTGTATCCGGTGCTTGTGCATATCAATTTATTCGGAGCTTCTTACCTGACTAGCCTCAGGCATATTCTTCGCTATTATGGCGTGAAATAGTTTTCTTGATAGAATCCAAGTTTTCTGTTCTTTAGTAAGAAACCGACTTAGAACCGGGGAATAACTCTTTGCCCAAAATTGCAAAAAAGAAAGCACCAATATCCTCTAAACAAAAAGAGAAAAACTCTAAGTTAAATCTGAGAAAATCTCCTTCTCAAAAAAGAGCGATAGAGAGGGTCCAATATATCCTGGATATAGTCGCAGACCTTTTGGATGAAGTTGGAACAGAAGCTCTGACTACAAATCTGATCGCTCAAAGAGCCGGGATACCTATCGGTTCCTTATACCAATATTTTCCGAACAAACATGCCATTCTAAAAGCCGTGGGTCAAAGACATTTGGAAAGAGTGAATTCAATGATCCTGAATTTTCTGGACACTCCTCCAAACAAAACAGAATGGGAAAATCTAGTAGATAAACTCATAGATGCATTTGCTCAACTTTATAAATCCGAACCTGGGTTTATACCAATGTGGTCGAATAAAAATTTAGATCCGGAACTTGTGAGTATAGATAGAGAGAATAACAGAGCAATTGCCAATTTTATCGCGGAGTTATTTTTCGGGGTCATTCCTTGGATGAAGAAAAAAGAGGAAATGATGGTCATGTCCAGGATCATGGTAGAAGTATCAGATTCAGTTTTAAGTCGCTGGCTCAGAGAAAGACAAGATAGCGCACTGGCGGATGGGATCTTACAAGAACTGAAAACTATGCTTAAAGCTTATATGAATTATTATATCCAGAGAGGATCTAAATGAAGGCCTTTCTATTCGAATTTCCTCTTACTGCTTTTATAGTAGCCCTGATCACAATTTCTCAAATTTTTCTTACTATATTCGTTCCGGAAGAAATTATAAATGCGTTCTTTATCAGCCGGCCGGGAGAATTCTATCCTTGGAAATGGATCGGAATGGTCTTCCTGCATGCTGACTTCACTCATTTGTTTTGGAATATGATCTTTCTATTTTTTTTAGGAAGGATCGTAGAATACAAAGTAGGCCAGGCAAAATGGCTTCTTTTCTTTTTTATGGGCGCGCTTGTTTCCGGCGGTTTGGATTCTTTTGTAAGAGGAATGATCTTGGGAGAAAATCAACCTGCTATCGGAGCGTCCGGAGCTGTATCCGGATTAGCTGCGGTTGCCGCTTTACTTTCTCCTTTTTCTATTCGAGTCAGAAAGAGAAGTTATCCTTTTCCAGTTTTCGCGGTAGCTTGGCTTATGGTATATTCTGATATTACCAATTTATTTTCCAGGGACCAAGTGGCACATTGGGCACATTTAGGTGGATTTATCTCAGTAGTATTCACTGCATATTTTTTGAATAATAAGATCAAACGAGAGCTGCATACCGGATTTGCTTTAAACCTAGTTTTCGTTGTCTTACTCTTGATCTTGGGATTTTTTGTCGGGGCAAGATAATTGATAGAAGTTCGATTTACTGCTTACGAATACAATTCAAACGATTCTTTCTCCAATTCAGTTTATGAAATGAAAGGTTCGGAAGAATCCGGTTGGCAAATTTTACGAAATTCCTCTCCTTATTTAGAACTCGGAAAAGGTTATATACTTCTCAAAACAGAACTTTGCGGGATTTGCTCTACAGATTTAGATCGTAGATTTTTGCCTTTTCCGCTTCCTCAGATTATTGGTCATGAAGTAGTTGCATCCGATTATCTCACTGGCGAAAAATACGTATTAGAAATTAATGATACAGTAGTTTCCAGGGGAGAAGAGGCGGATCCTTTTTGCCAAGTTGGAATTCCAACGCATAGCCCAACTAGAATGGTATTGGGAATTGATCGTTTGCCTGGAGGATTCGGGCCTTATATTCTCGCACCAAAGGGAAACTTGGTAGAAACCAAACAACTAGAAGATATGGAAGCAGTTCTATTGGAACCATTTGCCGCTTCATTGCATGGTGTAGAAGTTTCTCTTAGCCGGGCCGGTTCAGATCTTAAAAAGATCGCAGTTTTAGGTCCAAGGCGTTTGGGTTCTCTAGTGATTGCTGCTTTAGATCTATATCGAAAAAGGAATAATCTAAACTACGAAATTGTTTCTTTCATCCGACACCAAAACTTGGCGGATCTGACTTTAAGAATGGGTGCAGATCAGGTTTTATACTTTTCCAACCTTGGAGAAACTGGAGTTAAGGAAGGTCTTTTATTTGAAAAGAATGTAGGAACTCCAACAGCAGCTTCATGGTCCGATTATAAACAAACTTTCGATCTTGTATTCGATACTACCGGTTCCATTTCCGGATTAGAAACTAGTATTCATCTTACTCAAAAAGAAATTCATAGAAAGACTACGAATGGTCAGGCATCTCTTGGAATTACTCATCTGACTGAGTTAGTAGTGGATGAGATTTCTATTACAAATCTCGGATCTGACTTTTTAGAATTGGTTTGGGGAATCGAAGCAAGTTCTCCCGTTTGGATTTTTGTTTCTTCTTCTCTTTCTTTAAACAAAGAGGAAAAGGAACTATTAGATAATCTGGAAAAGAAAGATAAAATTAGGATCTTTATAGGTTCAATTGAAGAAGGAACCGAGTTTTTGGAATCTAAAGAATTCCAAGGGAATCTCCCACGATTCGATTTTGCGATCGTAGATTCTTCTTCGGAACTGGACTTAGTGATCCGCCCGGATGTAAAGGAAGAAAAATCATTGGTTCGACCAAGAGGTTTTATTCTCGTTCCTAAATCTGCAGAGCGAGAATCCAATTTGTTTTTAGATTGGATTACAAACGGCGGCATTTTGAGTACAAGTAGATGTGGTGATTTTGTTCGAACTAGAGAGCTTCTTGCATCCGAACCTGGATTTTTAAAATCAGTTTCTCAAAACTTGATCAGCAAAGAATTCGATTCCGGATCGATCCCGGAAGCCTATACCGATGCAAGAAAACCGGAGAATATAAAAGTGGTTGTCAGGCATAAAGCTTCCTGAGCGAGTATTTAGTGACTTGCGAGGATAGCTTTGAGCAAACACGGTTTTTTTCAAATCACACAAAAGGTTTTTTTGAGAAAAGGAAAAGAACTTCTCATTCTTAGGGACCGCAAATCCGGATTCGGGGACCTTCCTGGTGGAAGGATGAACGAGGACGAATTTTACGGAGATTGGTTGGAAAGTTTGTCCAGAGAGTTAAAAGAAGAAATGGGTGAAGCTTGTGAGATCAAAATTCACCCACGGCCCATTCTCATCCATAAACATAGAGTCAGTGATGGAAATCATCCATGCGTGATTGTAGCTTATCATGGAGAATTCGTATCGGGAGAGATTACTCTCTCAGATGAGCATGATTATATTTCATGGGTGGACGCTGCCACTTACGACCCTAAACCTTTATTTTTCGAATATATGTTGGATGCTCTGCAATTGTACCAAAAAGAATATGTTCCCCTGATACCTGATGGTAAATTAAATCCTAAAGGTTGGTTGGTATGAGCCCGTTCGTAAGGAATGCACTCGCATCTTTAGTTTTAGTTCCGATCTTCGCGTTTATCGGATGGCTTCTCTCTGGAGTTTCTTTAAGCGAAGAAGAGTTCCAAAAAAGGATCTCTAAAAAAGAAACCAAAACCGTTTCCTTAGGTTGGGATAGAAGGTCCGGAAATTTACTTATCGTTCAGTTGGAATTCAAACCTGAATATTTTACCAGAGAAGACAGATTTAGAGCCTGGTTAGAAGAACCTCTTGCCCTTGCAAAAGAAAAAGGCTGGTTACAAAATTCCACGATCGTTGCATTTCCTCCAGAGATAGGAAATTATTTTTTCCTAATGGATTCCAGAAAGGATCTTTTGGATTCGGAAAATATCGACTCTGCTTGGAACTGGGCATTATTTTTCCAAAGGATCTCTATTAAAAACTTCTCCCGCGTACTGGATGGAGATGCTGTATCTTTTGAGATTGCTCAAGATTCTAAGGAAAGATATGAAAGGATTTTTGGAGACCTGGCAAAAATGTATGGGGTTTCCATTTTAGCAGGATCAATTTGTTTACCTTCTCCTGAAGTGAAAGAAGGAAAACTTTCCATCAAACCAGGTGAATGGCAAGAAAGAGCATACATATTCGATTCTTCCGGAAAGTTTGTAGAAGGTTCTTTGCTTAGAACTTCTAATCAAAAATCGGAAGCGGCACAAGCTGCAAGTTCCGAAAAAGAAATTCTGCCTGAAGTCTGGGTAGCCAATCTGTCTTCCGGTAGATTAGGGATCTTATTCACGGAAGATCTAAAATCCCCACTAATGGAAGAGATTGTTAAAAAAACTTATGTAAGTAAATTGATCGGACTTGGCTCTCAAGAAGACGAAGGCAAGTTCAGAGAATGGATTAAAAATTCTTCTTTTGAATCCAGCGGACAAGTTCAGTTTTCCGGAAAAGTTTGGAACCAAGAATTTCCAGCAAAAAGTTTTGCAAAGACACGTTACGGTTCCCCTGAACCTATAGAAGGCCAAAAGGGAAACCTGATCATTAATATCTTTTTTTAAAGAATTATTTATCTCTGGCTTCTTCGTACAATTTGAGGATTCTCCAATCTTCTTCCGGAAAATCCAAATTGGTTAGATACAATCCACCTTTTTCATTTTCGCAAAGAACTTTGTTCTGATCTACAAGCCAGATCCTTTCACAAAGTAAGGGCAACACTTGGCTTTTGCGAGAAGGTCCCCAAAGATGGACTTTGCCCGAATAATTAGAAACGAATTCATTTTTACCTGGAAGTTTCCAAGGATTGATCTCTTTTCTGCTAATAGTAAATAGTTTACTACTAGAAGGTTTGCCTTTTCCTAACTGCAGTCTTCTTAAATGAAGCCTACCGATGGAACCACCCAGATAGTATGCGGAGTCTCCGGTGCCATAATAGATTAACGGGCTGATGACTTCTTGGTCTATTTTCTCTACTGATTTTTTTTCGGGTTGGAAATAGTATAAATAATAAGAGCCTGCATTTCCGGAGAAGAGTAAGAAATCTTTTCCGATCGGATATAAAAAGAATCTGGCTTTGAGTCCTGAAAAAGGTGGAGTGATCTTTTCTTTAGAGACGATCAGTTTAGGAGTTCGAGGCTCTACAGTTTTCTCTTCATAGAGTTGGTTGTCTACGAAGTAGTAAATTTTGGAACCGTCTTCCGAGATCCCCCCTCTGTTCCTACAGGAAATTTGTGCACCTGATTCATACAAAAGATCATTATTTTTTAATGATATAGCAAACAAACGGCAACCGTTTGTCATTGGATATTCCGCCAGAGCAAAGTTCGCATTTAAGGAAACTGCAAGAGAAGCGGGGACCTCGTCCAAACTTTTGGAACCATTGGACCCGTCGCTGGTATCTCTCCAGATTAGTTTGCTATCTTCTAGATATACTAATCTTTTTCTGTCATAAGATAGTTCGACTATTCTAGGAGTTTCCGGTTTTTCGGAAGAAAGAACTTCGTCGTCGGATTTAGGTTTTACCAGATAATCCTTTAACATACCGGAAGCTTTTTCATAGCTCTGCTCTTCCAGTAACTCTTGGATTTCTTCTATTAAACTTTCCTGCTTACTTTTACAATTCCAGGAAAGAAAAACCAGTAATAAGAAAGATAAGACTCTGATCATTAGATAGGACTTAGATTTTGAGTTCAGGCAGTTTCCTCAGCCCAAGGCTCGTCCGATTGGACGCTAATAATATCTTTAGAAAATAATTTCTGAGCTCTGGATGCTACATTACGAGTTTCCAAAAAGGAATACCCTCCAGAAAGTAAGGACCCGAAAATCGGGAGCCAAAATCCGTTTTTAGGTTTTGCAAACTTCTTCCCTTTGATGAGACCTTTCGCGATCTGATAAGTTGCTTCTTGCAGAAGTTTCCAAGCCATAGGTCGAATCAAGACCCTAGCTCCTGCATCTTTGAGAACGTTCCTGAAAAATGAGGTCTTGTCCTTGAATAAACAATAAGCCATAAGTTCCGGTGTAACCTGATGCTCTTTTCCGTATAAAGCGGCGATGTCTTTTACCAATTTACCTTGGAGCCTTAAGACTAGAATAATTTCGGGAGCCAATGTAACAAGCCCCAAACGTCCTTGGGGAAGGGCAAGAGCTGCGCTCGCCGCTCCGGATTGGAGAGAAGATTTTTGGGTCAACTCTTGGATGAGTTCATCAGGCGATCCTATGGTCTTAGCATAGGGGCTACGATAGGAATGCAGGCCGGATAAAAGATTCAGTATCTGATCGGAAACTGCTGAGAGAATCGAATTGTAGTTTTCCATGTAGAGGAGTAAGGTACCAAGGCAATGGGATACGGTTTCTATGTTAGACAGACTAGAAAAAATACAACAAAAATACCTCAAAATATCGGACGAACTTACAACCGCGTCCAATCCGGATGATTTAAAACGACTTTATAAGGAACGTTCCCGACTCACGCCCTTATTCGATAAAATTACCGAGTATCAAAAATTAATTCAAAATAAAAAAGACGCCGAAGAACTTTTAAAAACCGAAAAAGACGGGGATATGCGCTCCATGTACGAAGAGGAGCGCAAAGAAGCAGAAGAAAGGATAGAAAGTTTGGAGAAGGAGTTGGAAATCCTACTTCTTCCCCCTGATCCGAATTCCGGCAAAAATATATTACTCGAGATACGAGCAGGAACCGGCGGAGAAGAAGCAGGACTATTCGTTTCAGACCTATTTAGAATGTACACTAAGTATGCGGACAAACAAGGCATCCGTCATGAGATTATAGATTCTTCTCCAACTGGGATAGGCGGATTAAAAGAGATCATCTTCGCGATGGAAAATGATAAGGCCTATGATCTTTTTAAATTCGAAGCGGGAACTCATAGAGTACAAAGAATTCCTGCAACAGAATCCGGAGGAAGGATCCATACAAGTGCTGTGACCGTTGCAGTTTTACCGGAAGCAGAAGAGTCTGAGATCAATATCAATGAAAACGATCTTAGAGTGGATGTGTATCGTTCTTCCGGATCCGGTGGACAGCACGTTAACACCACCGACTCTGCAGTTCGTATTACTCACATTCCGACGGGGATCGCAGTTGCATGTCAGGATGAAAAGTCCCAACATAAAAACAAAGCGAAAGCGATGAGGATCTTAAGCGCTAGGATATTGGAAAAGCAGGCAGAAGAAAAGAAAGCCGCAGCTGATGCTCTAAAAAAACAGATGGTTGGTTCAGGAGACAGATCCGAAAGAATACGAACTTATAATTTTCCACAAGGAAGATGTACAGATCATAGGATCGGATTTACTAGTCATAATCTTTCTGCTATAATGGAAGGAGATCTGGACGACCTGATCAACGCCTTAACAGAAGAAGACAGAGTTAAGCGCCTCGCAAATTCACAGGCAAATTAGAACCGTTTTAGACTTCTGTTCGTCCAACCGAATAAAGTTGATGTTTCTGCCTAAAATTTTGCGATGGTAATCAGAGTATGATACTAGAGATAGAAGAACCGCATCGAAGGATCTGCGGGGAAAGAATACCATTCGAAAATATACACGCGGTTTCCATGAGTCTTCCCGAAGTCGCTGACGTGATCGGATACGAAGAAAAAAGAACCGAAACTCTTTCCAGATTAAAAGCGGGGTATCCTCGCTTTGTAGCTCATGCATATATAGAAAAAATTTTAGATTATAATAGAGAGACCAAGGGAGTAGATGGTCCTCAGTTTATAGTAAATTCCCGCAAAGCCGCCGATCATATCGTTTCATTCTTCCAAGTAGAAGGCGCAAGAATTATAGAAGACGAAGGCATCATTACCTTAACCATACCTTCTCATAAAGAAAACGAATCCAAGATATTGTCCTTCATCCAACATACAGGATGTTTATTATCTTCTCGCAAAGCAGAGGATTATTTATTCAAAAAAGGACTTATCGATTCTATTTACAAAGAAGAATCCAGAAAAGAAGAACCTTACGAAAGGGTAGAAGCATCGCTATCCGCCTTATATCCGGACAAAAATTTGCAAGTATACCTGGCAACATCCGGAATGAATGCAGTTTATGCTGCTTTTAGAGCGTTAGATCGAATTCGTGCAGAAGAAGGAAAAGATATCTGGCTCAGACTCGGGTGGTTATACGTAGATAATATTAGAATATTAGAAAAATATTCTAGAGGCTCTCATATATTCCATGATGTAGTCGATCTAAAAGAACTAGAGGAATTCCTTTCTAAAGAAGGCCATAGAGTAGCCGCAATCCTTACTGAATCTCCTACAAACCCCCTCATCCAAGTTCCCGATTATCCTGAACTCAAAAAACTTTTGGAAAAATATGGAATTCCATTGGTGGCGGATATTTCCGTGGCTGGTTCTGCAGTTGTGGATCTTTCCCCATATGCGGATGTGATCGTGGAGAGTTTGACAAAGTTTGCATCCGGACATGCAGACGTGATGATGGGCGCTTTATTTTTAAATCCTTCATCTACATATTTTGAGAAGTTGAAGAACGATTGTCCTGAGTTTTTGGAAATTCCTTATATCAGAGATTGCGAACGTATGTCCTTCGAGTTGGAAGGTTATATTGAAAGAGTCAAAGAGATCGGAAGGAATGCTGCAAAACTTGCAAACTTCTTCTCAAATCATCCTAAGATCAAAGCAGTTCATTGGAGTGGCTCTGAAGAAAATCACGGGAACTTTTCCAAAATAGCAAGAGATAAAGATCTGCATTGTGGAGTGATCACTATCGAACCTGGAGTTCCTTTGGAACCATTTTATAATTCCTTAAGATTATTAAAAGGGCCGAGTTTCGGGACCGAATTTACTCTGAATATGTTGTACATGTATTTGGCTCACTATGAGTTAGTGTCTACAGAAGCAGGCAGGGGATTTTTGAAAGAAGTAGGGTTGGATCCAAACCTGATTCGAATTTCTATCGGCCGAGAAAATCCAGAACTTCTAATTGCTGAATACAAAAAAGCTCTGGGGGATTAACCCGCCAGAGCCAAAAATTTGAACGGTTCTAAAGAAGACGAATCTTAGGCCGCGGAACGAACACTTTGTAGTTTGCCACCAGTTTCAGTTTCCGATTGTAAAACATTTTTATAGAAAACTTGGAACAATCCAAATTTAGAAATTCCTAAAGTATAGATCACAAGGGTGGAAACGATTGTCCCGAGTATCCAACCCAGTTGGTGGATAATTATACTGGAGATAATTGCAAATCCCAAAGCACCCACGAACACAGTTGCTAAGAACGCAATTGTAGAAGCAAAACCGGAAGGAGATTTTCTAACTGAAAATTCTCCGGTGCCACCTAATTCCCAACCTTCTTTTTCGATCTTTAGAAGTGAAACGATCAGAACAGGAACTAAGATCACACCCATTGCATATAATGTGATGGCAACATCGGAGGTTAACCAGTTGATTGCAGTTCCCCAAGTCCAGTTATTTTGGAATTGCTCCACTGACTCAGAGAAAAATCTTTTATAACCTGTTCCATCCCATCCGTGAACTAGGATGAAGAACATTCCAAAATATCCCACAGGAACTTGCAGATAAGCTAAGAAATTTTTCCCTGCTTCGATTAATTTCCAAACTACCCAGAAGCCTAAGATCCCCTGCGAAATATTCGTTAAACCGAATAATGCCACAAGCCAACCAGGCATTGTCTTATCTCCAGCATGCATTGTTTCCCAGCTAGTAAACTGCCAGACGAGATATAAACCTGACGGAGCGAATAATAAACCTAAATAAAGAAGATTAGAGATGAAGTAGGTATTCTTCCAAAATTGGACCTTACCCTTCTCTTCTTTTTTGATGGAAGGAAGAGAACCCGCTGTGGTTTCTCCTGCCTGCAATTTTTTAATTTGGCGAGCTGCGGCCATTGCATAACCGGCTCCCAGGCCGTAGGCCCAAAAAACATCCACTTGAACCATTGGATTCTAAACTCCTCACCTTAATTGAATATAAGAATGACATGTCATTCAGTTTTTGTCAATAGGGGAAATCTAAAAATTTCAAAGAAAAACGTGTTTTACTTTGGGATTGGAATGACGTATCTGTCATTCCGATTGGGTGGGAATTTTCATTAAAACAGGGAAATTATGAAAAGAACAATAATAAGCTTAATGTTACTTCTCATCATTCTACTTGATTGTAGATTTTTAGGCGTCGGCTCCGATTCCTTAGAGGATTTGAAAACGAAATATGCAAACTCAGAGTCGAAGTTTGCTCCGATTGGGGATCTGAATATCCATTATAGGGACGAGGGTCAAGGTCCTGTAATTATTCTATTACATGGGGTATGCTCTTCTTTGCATACTTGGGATGCTTGGGCAGAATTATTAAAGTCTCGTTATAGAGTGATCCGCATTGATCTCCCAGGCCATGGACTTACAGGCCCTCCTGAAGATTTAGAAAAGTTAAATCTGGAAGAAGGTGTAGAAGTACTAAACCAATTCCTGGAATATCTGAAAGTGGATTCTTTTTATCTGGTGGGAAATTCCATGGGTGGATATATTTCCTGGAATTACGTATTAAAATATCCTAATAAAGTCCAAAAATTAGTATTAATAGATGCGGCAGGATACGCGCAGCCTATGCCTCCTATGATAGCTTTAGGAAGTAACCCGATCGTAAGTCCTTTTGCGCGACATATGCTTCCGAGTTTTATGGTAGAAAAAAGTGTGGATGAGGTCTATGGAGATCCTTCTAAGATCACGCCTGAGATCAAAACAAGATACGTGGATCTTTCCAGAAGAGAAGGGAATAGACAGGCTTATAATTATTTTTTCAGAACTGCTAGGGAGAAGTTCACCGACCCTAAAATTTCAGAGGGGATTAAGTCTGTAAGAACTCCTACATTGGTCATGTGGGGAAAAGAAGATCATTGGCTAAAATTGGAATACGCACAGGATTGGACTAAGGATCTTCAGAATTCAAAGTTCATCACTTATGATGGTGCGGGTCATATTCCCATGGAAGAAATTCCGGATATTACTGCAAAAGACCTAGTTCAGTTCCTTACTTTATAAAAAATAACTAACGTTTGCCCATTCCTTCTAACATAAGGGTGGGCATTTCTTCCAGCCAACGTTTTGCAAATTTAGAATCCACTTTGGAAGATAGATTGATCCGTATACCTTCAAACATCATTGCGTTTACTGCTTGGGATGCGATACGAGTATCCAATTCTTTTCTTAAAAATCCTTTTTTTACACCATTCTTCAGATACAACTCTGTGAGTCTGGCGCTTTTATCAATTCCAAGCTGCACTTTTCTTTTTACAGTTTCATCCAATGCCATTGCTTCGAAAAAAACGATCTTTGCTTGTCTTGGATCTTTACTGAAAAGTTGGAATAGTTCCCAACCGATATTCTTGATCTGGTTTCTGTATTCTTCGATTGAGTTTGATTTTTCGGGACTTTCTTTACGAACCACTTCTAATAATCCGAGAAGGATCCTATCTACTAATGCATGTAAAATATCTAATTTATTTTTAAAATAACGATAACAGGTTCCATGACCTATATTTAATTTTCCGGCTATGTCTGCGATCCCGGCCTCGTGATATCCTTTTTCGGAGAATACGTCTAGTGCAGCTTCCAGGATTTGTTCTCTTCTTGCTTCTGCCCTGTTGGCGATCGGACTAGGAGGCTTTGTTCTCATGTTCTCCTTACTCCGATTTGGAGAACTAGTTCGCAAGGAATTTTCCTAATTCGGAAGTTCAAAACGGATTTGGAAACTGGCTCCATTATCTTTTGAACTGGAAAAATCCAATTTTCCCTTTAGTTGTTTAGTTAGGACTTGGACTAGGGTAAGGCCGAAAGAATGAGTTGCGATCGGATTCAACTCGTTAGGCAAACCGACCCCATTGTCTGAAACTTCTAAAATTACTAGATTTTCCTTTTTTTGGAGTCTGACTTGGATTTTCGGCCTTTCATCCGTAGGAGAAAAATTATGAGGGAATGCGTATTTAAAAGAATTTGTGAGTAATTCGTTTAATGCAAGTCCGAGCGGAATTGCAATGCTGATCTCTAAATGGATAGGGCTTGATATCACATCCACTCTAGTTTCCGCTCCGATTTTATATGCGGACCTGATCTTCTCCGCAAGCCTTTTGGAGTAACCTGAAAATTCTACATTTCCCAAATCGTTAGATTGGTACAATTCATCATGGATCAGGGCCATGGTCTGGATCCTGTTTTGGCTTTCTGTAAATGCCTCATGGATCTTAGGATCGTTTTCGTATTCGGATTGAAGATTGAATAAGCTGGAGATCACCTGTAGATTGTTTTTTACTCTGTGATGGATTTCCTTCAGCATCACTTCCTTTTCTTTTAAGGAAGATTTTAACTGTCTCTCTGCTTGTTTTTTGTCAGTGATCTCTGTAACAGTAATAATGGTAGAAGAGAATGTATCTTCAAACTCTGGCGCCAAGGACCAGCGAATGGATGCTTCGAACTGTTTTCCGTTACAAGTGGATAATGATGCTTCGGTATGAAGTACTCTTGCTCCAAAACGAATTCTGCTCAGAAGTTTTTTGAAATAATGATCATTCCCTTTTCTAAAAAAATTTCTGGCGAGAAATAGGACTTCTTCCTTTGAACTTGCTTCAAATAATCGAACGGATTCTTTATTAGCATCCACTACGCTTACTGTTTCATAACATTCTGAAACGAATTTAGGATTCGTTTTCAGGAATTTAGCGAATTCCTTCGTAGACATCTCGGGCAATTCGCTTAACATTTTTCTTACTTTAGAGTAATCACATTCTAAAATTGCGATCGGAACATTTTCGAATAAACCTTTGTAGATTGCTTCGCTTGCCCCTAAAAATCGATAAGATCGATCGAGTTCTTGGGTCCTTTCTGCAACCAGATCTTCTAATCTTTTATGAGAGTGATAGATCTCGTTTTGTGCATCTATTCTTTCCCTTATTACTGACAAGGCGAGAAGGGAAGCAACCGAGATCGCAGAAAGAAAACTTTGTAAAAGAAGAAGGGACACTTCTTTGGAAGCAGGGAAATTATATGAATCTCCTTGTGCAGTTCCTAAGATAGATATGATTGAAACTATAATGAGTACTAAAGAAGATTCCCTTCCCCCGAATCTGAGAGAAACAAGTGAGATAACAGCGATCAAAAGATAAGAAAGTGGGAAGTACGCCGGTATTTGGTTGATACTAAAGAAGTAAAATATCCCTCCACCTAATAAAATTAAGAAGGAGACGAGTCCTGCACTTTCTTTCCAGGAATGTACTTGGAATCGCGCAACCCCTGGCCCTAACCAACTTAAGAAAAACGGAAAGTATACGAATACTCCTAAAGAATCCCCCATCCACCATGTGATCCAAGTAGGGAAAAGAGAATTTAAATCCAGGATACCTAAGAGTAGAAGTCCCGAACATGCGATCGTTGCAGCGATAATACAAACTAATGTTTCAATCCAAAGAAATCTAAGAACGAAAGAAGTGTTCTTCGTAAGATCTAAATCAGGGACAAACTTTCTATATAAATAAGCTCCTGTGAACGATTGTAATGTGCTACCAAAGGCGATGAGCACTGCTGCCCCAAAATAAATGCTTAGATCTTGTCCCGGAAGTTCTTCATGTCGGATCTGGCAGTTGTATAAAAAAGAACCTGTAAAAATCCCGAAATAAGAAACTCTTCCGAATAATAAAGGAGTGATCAATCCCCAGCCGGATGCAGGCCAGATAGGAGAGGCGTAATCCGAAAAAGTCCCGAAGGATTCTCCGAATTTTCCCAAAAGAAAATAAACGGAAGCTACCAGAAGAAATTTTGCGGTAGTTTGGATGAATTTTAGGGATCGAGATAACATTAATCTTAGAATCTTATTCATTTCGCTTTTAGGATTCGGAAGCAGCTGAGAAGAAGGTTTTAAGACCTTTTCCAAATGATTTCCGATCTATTTCAAAACTCCAGGAAACCCTTTATTTATTTAGGGGAAGGTTTCTCTGAAGAGGGACGCCTAGTTCTAACGGAGCCGAATGAGATTCTTACTACTAATCGACGAAGTGATGCAAGGAAATTCTTCTTAGAAATTCAAAACAAGGTCTCTCAGGGATTCCATGCGGCTGGTTGGATTTCCTACGAAGCAGGCGATTTATTTTTAAATCCTGACAATATGGAAGAAGTTTCGGAAGATCCTCTTTTCTGGTTCGGGATCTTTTCCAAACCAAAGGTCTTAAACCTTGCCGAAATTTCGGAATGGGAATCCAAATTTAAGGATAGAGGTTATTCTGCAAAAATTGGATCCGAGATGGATCTTAAAGAATACCAAAAGATCTTTCACAAGATCCGGAACTTTCTCTATGAAGGTGATATTTATCAGGTCAATTTTACATTTCCCCTGGAGATAGAATTAGAAGGTTCTCTTGGAAGATTGTTTTTTGAACTCAGAAAAAAACAACCAGTTCCATACGAGGCTTGGATACATACTGGGGATTCTATCCAGACACAAAGAGATATTCTTTCTTTTTCTCCTGAACTGTTTTGGGAAAGAAAATCCAATCAGGTCAGAACTGTCCCGATGAAAGGAACCAGGCCAAGGGGAAAAGATCGCGAGGAAGATCAAAAATTGAAATCAGAACTTGCCGATTCAGAAAAAGATAGAGCAGAAAATTTAATGATCACTGATCTTCTCCGCAATGATTTGGGAAGGATCTCTTTACCAGGATCTGTTGGAGTTTCTAAACTTTTCTCTATCGAAGAATATCCGACAGTTTTCCAGATGACCAGTGAGGTAAGATCCGAACTTTCTTCGGATATAAAATGGACAGATATTTTAGAAGCATTATTTCCCGGAGGTTCAATCACTGGGGCTCCTAAAAAAAGATCTTCGGAGATCATTCGCAGTTTGGAAAAAAAGAGAGGAGTTTATACCGGAGGAATATTTTATCTTTCTCCCGGAAAAGAAATTTCTTCGATCGCGATCCGTACTCTTGAGTTTTTACAAGATCCTTCCGGACAAAAAAAAGGAAGAATGGGAGTCGGTTCCGGAATTACGATCGGTTCCGATCCGAATGCGGAATGGGAAGAATGTTGGTCCAAGGCAAAGTTTTTGGATAATGCCAAAGAGAATTTTCATATATTCACAACTACGATCTGTAAAAGAAAAAAGATCTATTTTTTAGAAGATCATAAAGAAAGAATGAAAACATCCGCCATAGAATTCGGGTTCGTTTGGAACGATGAAAGTTGGGAATCCGCAATTAATGAAATTGCAGATAAAGTTTCTTCTGACAAAAAATATAGAGTGAAAATTATTCTTTCGGCTAATGGAGAATTCCAGACGGAAGTTTCCGAATTTCATCCAGGTCCCAAAGAAGGGAAGATACTGGTGAGCGGAACTTCTACCAATAAAAAAAATCGGTTCTTTTATCATAAGACAAATATCAGAGAAATTTTTTCAGAAGGTTATGAATCAGCAGTTTCTAAAGGTTACTTAGATACGATCTATACAAATGAAGAAGGTTATATAACAGAAGGAGCCATTCATTCTATCTTTCTTTTTCTAAATGGAGAGTGGGTCACACCTCCTTTGGATGAGGGACTTCTGCCTGGGGTAGCCCGCAAACAATGGAGCCGAAAATTAAAAACAAAGGAAAAGAAAATTTCTAAACAAGATCTGAGTCTTGCTTCTAAGATCGTTTTAGTAAATTCGCTCAGAGGAGTTAGAAGGGTTTCCGGAGTAGATTTCGAATGAGAAGTTTTTTAGGATTAGCTCTTCCCGATTCCGTAAAATTGGATCTGGAAAAAATTTGTTTCGGGTTGGAAGAGATTCGCTGGGTTTCTCCTGAAAATTTTCATACTACCTTGGTCTTTCTGGGGGAGTTAAAACCGGAAGAGATAGAAAAGGTTTCGGAGATCTGCAGCCAAGTTTCTGAAAAAAGTTTTTCTTTAGAGATCAAAGGTGTTGGTTTCTTTGGTAATAAATTTCCTGAGATCTTGTATGCGGGGGTAAGTCTTTCAGAAGAACTAAAAAAACTTCAAAAAGTCCTGGAATCCACTCTTAAAAGAGAAGGGTTCTCTATCGATAAACGGGATTACAGGCCTCATATAACAATAGGCAGATTCAAAAGAACCCCGGAAAAACGTTTGGATCTATATTTAAATGAATTCTCCTCCTTCCAAACGGACATAGTTCCAGTGTCGGAATTCCATCTATTTTCTAGTCGCAGCGGAGCGAACGGTCAGATATACTCGGTCGAAGAATCATATCCTCTTCTCTTGGAATAAATGGAAAACCCCAGACAAAATCAATATTCTCCTATCCGGGATTTTTCCGATTTTTTCGCAGATCCAAGACATTCTGTAGAAGAGGTTGTTGGCATTGGCGGAGATCTAAAACCGGATCGCCTCCTATATGCGTATACTCGAGGAATATTTCCTTGGGCGGATAAACCTTTACTTTGGTTTTCTTTGGATCCGAGGGCTATCTTTGACCTAAATGTTCTTCATATTAGTTCCAGAGTTCACCGAAGAATTCGCCAAAAAAAATTCACTGTTACATTCAATCGTGCATTTGAACAAGTTATGCGTTGCTGCGCATTCAGAACGGAAGAACAAACATGGATAACGGAGAACTTTTTACAGGGTTTTACCAAGTTTCATAAGGAAGGTTATGCTCATAGTGTAGAGGTCTGGGACGAAAATGGACGGTTAGGCGGAGGGGTATATGGTGTGGCCATCGGTAAATTTTTTGCCGGAGAGTCCATGTTCTCCTTTTTACCTGATTTCGGGAAGATCGGGCTCTACTTTCTATTTGAAGCATTGAAGAAGGATGGCTTCACATTATTTGATACCCAGCAGATGAACCCGGTCACTTTGAATCTGGGAGCTTATGAGATCCCGAAAGATAAATTTTTGGACCGTCTGTCACTCGCTGTAGCAATCCCGAATAAATGGGTCCCTCCTGTGGATGAAATCTGATTTTTATGTAAAATGCATTTGATTTGTCTCGCATAATAATAAAATTACGACACAAACCAAAGTTTCTATAGGAAGATCATAATGAACCTATTCAAAAAAATTCTTGTTACCCTTCTTGTGTCTGCAATCGCTCTTTTCGGTTTCACCGGAGTAAGCGCTCAAGAGACTACCGGCGATGCTCCTGCAAAAACTGAAGACGCTGGTGCTTCTAAAGCTGAGAAAAAAGAAAAGAAAGCTAAGAAGAAAAAAGGTAAGAAAAAACACCACAAGAAGCATAAGAAAGATTCCAAAAAAGGAAAAGAAGAAGGAACCAAGTCTGACTCTACTCCTGCTCCTGCAGAAGAAGGCGCTGGGGAAGAACAACAATAATATTTTTCCTTTCTCACTCCGTTCGAGGTCCTTTCGAGCGGAGTTTTCTCTTTTTACATATCTCTTCTTCGATTTTGCACTGCACCTACGCTTTGACTTCTTCTAAAATTTAGTTGACGGGTCGACTTCTCACATTAACGTAAACGCGCTTTATTGAGATAAGCGTAATACACCCCTTCTTCAAAGGAATAACTCCAATGTACAAGAATTTAGCAGACATGTACCTTAAGGCCGCCGAGTCTTATGGGGACAGACCGGCGTTTTGGTCGAAGGATGAAAATAAAGAATATCAATCGACCAGCTTTAAACAATTAGTAGATCTAGGTCTCTGTTTATCAGAGGCTTTAATAGATCTAGGCGTGAAGGCCCGCGAACATATCGGAGTGTTAGCGGATAACCGATTAGAATGGATCATAGTTGATGCGGGAGTTTTACTCTCCGGTTGTGCAAACGTTCCTCGGGGAACTGATGTAACCGATTCTGAAATGGAATATATCTTAACTCACTCCGAAGCTTCCGTAGTTTTCTTAGAAAACGATAAGATGTATGAGAAGTTTGTTAAGAACAAAGCCAAATTGAAAGACGTTGAAACCGTCATCATTATGGATAAAGACAGCAAAACAAAAGCGAAAGGCGTTTTGCATCTTTATGATCTGATTGAAACAGGAAAAGAATTAAGATCTAAGGGCGGACACAAGACTGAAAAAAGGATCGAAGGCATTAAACCCGATGATCTATTCACTCTGATCTATACTTCTGGAACTACTGGAATGCCTAAGGGTGTAATGCTCATGCATTCCAATATGGCTCACCAAATGGAACATGTTGTTCCTTTGATCCTTAAAAAATCAATTATCCGCGACGACGACAGTATGTTGTCGATTCTACCTGTGTGGCATATCTTTGAAAGAGTGGTAGAATACTCTGCGATCTCTCTTGGGATTTCTACTTTCTATACCAAGGTTGCTGACCTAAGAAATGACCTGGCAAAAGCCAGACCTTCTTTCATGGCTTCTGCTCCAAGGGTTTGGGAAAGTATTTATACTGGGATTTACAATAAGATCAATGATCCGAAGCAAACTCCTCCAGTTCGTAAATTCCTATTTAATACTGCGTATCTGTTCTCTAAGAACTATAACGCAGGGGTTCGTTTCCTGACCGGAAAAGAAGTGGATTACGAAAACCGTAATATCTTCCAATCTTTGGGACTTGCTGTTAAGGCGATTGCTCGGGTGATATTGTTTGGGCCGTTCACAGTTTCTTTGATCAGTGCTGTGGGATATTCTTATATTAAGATGTATAAGCCAGAGTTGGCATTCTTATCGCCAGTTCTCCTTACGATCGCGATTTTAGGGCTTATCTTCAACTTCAAGACCTTGGACACTATCGTTCTTTCCAAGATTCGCCAAGCAACTGGTGGACGTTTGAGAGGAACATTATCCGGAGGTGGGGCTTTACAACGTCACGTAGATAATTTCTTCAACGATATCGGGCTTCTGGTATTAGAAGGTTATGGAATGACTGAAAGTGCTCCTGTGATCTCAGTTCGTCATTACGATCATCCGATCATCGGTTCCGTAGGATATATTGTTCCAAAAACTGAACTTCAGTTGAGAGACGATCATGGAAACGTGTTAACTCATATCAACGATCAAAGACAAATTCTTGCTGGTAAGCTTGGAGTAAAAGGTATCGTTCATATCAAAGGGCCTCAAGTGATGAAAGGATATTACAAAAATCCTGAAACCACTAAAAAGACCATTGTAGATGGATGGTTAAACACCGGAGATATCGGGTTCATCAACTACAAACATACTCTAACTCTTACAGGAAGAGCAAAAGAAACTGTGGTTCTTTTGGGTGGAGAAAACGTAGAGCCGGTTCCAATAGAAAACCGTATGGACGAATCTCCTTATATCAAACAATCCATGGTATTCGGTCAGGATCAAAAAGTTCTGGGAGCAATTATTGTTCCGGATCTAGAAGTTCTACAACCTTGGTTATCTCAAAACGGTATCCAAGCAAAAGACATCAAGGATCTGATCGACAATCCTAAGGTAATTGATTTCTTTAAAAAAGAGATCAGAGAATACAATAGTACTAAACACGGATTCAAATCTTTCGAGTTGATCCAACATGTAGTACTTGCTCAGAAACCATTTGAGATAGGCGACGAATTAACGAACCTACTTAAAATGAAAAGGCACGTGATTACTGAAAAATACCAAAAGAGAATCGATAAAGTTTATAAATAAGAACTTAGATTCTAATCAGTGCTTTAGAAAATCCCTCGGCTTAATAACCGGGGGATTTTTTTTAATCTAATTTATAAATCCTCGGAAATACTTCTTCTCCCAAAGATAAAACGGCGGGGTCATGCATGGTCAGAATTTTTGTCCCGCTAGAAGATAGAACGGAAACATAATCTAAAAATTCTTTATTATTGGAAAGAGAGAAGGTTCCCTCGAAAGGAAGACCCTGACCTTGTTTGCAAAATTCTACCCAATAACATTCATCTCCTGTGATCAGGAATCTTTTGCCCGGGGATTTTAACCATTCTACTGCAACTGAACCTTGGGTATGTCCTTTAGTTAACAGGATCCGAAAATTCTGAAAAACCTCTAAGCTCGATATTATGAATTGGATTTTTCCTGATCTTTCTTTGGTTAATAGTTTACCAATAGCGGATCGATTCGTTTTTTTAAACGAATCCCAATCTTCCGGTGTAATATAAACTTTTGCATTTGGAAAAAGGCCAATCCCTCCGGAATGATCCGAATGAAAATGAGTAAGAATAATCTCTCCGATCATTCCTGACTTGATCCCAGCAGATCTTAAAATTTTATCCGGAGAGATCCAGTTATGGACGGTAATTTCAGGAGTCGATATGGAAGAAGTTCCTGCATCGATGAGAATATAACGTTTTTCTAATTTTATCAGATATAATAAAACTGCAATCTCAGACTCGCCTTCCTGTTTATCCGAATTTGTGAGTCGATTCGGGTAAAATGATTTTCCGACTAGGATCGCATACAATCCATCTTGTAATTCAGTTGGAGGTACGGAACCGTAAACTTCCTGGCTTGGATTTTTGATTTTTGGAGAAGAAGAAGTCCCGCAATAGAAGATTAAAACCGAGACCGACAGAATGAAAATTTTCAAAATAGAAGCACCAACGGATCTACTTTTTCTTGATTTCCTGACTAGCTCAACGGATTTTTAGTCTAATCATTAAATCTACGGGGACGAATTAGGTTTCGACTGTTGTAGTTAAGATGTGGTGGCATGTAGGGGTGAGGGGCCTCTTAAAAACCTTCAAAACTTTAAACGCTAACAACGAATTAGCACTAGCAGCTTAATCGCTACTACGGAAGAAAGGCTTACTCTCCCGGTGGTTTTTCTTCTGCCTTAAACGGGAGACTTTTTAGATCGGTTTTCGGTTCACGATTTAAAGAGTATTTGGATCGAATAGGAAGGACACGCCTGCTTGTGGGCTAAGGCCTTTCGAGATTTAAAACATAAGACAAACATGTAGAGGCCCCATTAAGGCGCAATAGGACCCGGGTTCGAACCCCGGCGTCTCCAATGTCATTTTCCAAATGAAATAATATCAGAGGGGTTCGAAGCCCAGCCAAGGAAGCAACGATAGCGCCCCATAGGAAGCGTAAATGTTGCGTCCGAGCTACAGGATGTAGCGAGGCTTGGATGGGACGCCGCAGAGCCCAATCGAGTAGGATGCGAGATTGCGTCGCGGCGAACCCCGGCGTCTCCAATGTCATTTTTTAAATTATTTCAATCCGTCCAAAAAGGCGCTGACTCTTTTCTCATATTCTTTCGGATTTATTTCTCGAGCAGAGCCATGTTCTCCTTTTTCCAGAAACCAGATATCTTTCGGGCCTTGATAAATATTCGCTAAGTCCTGACTTTGTTGGAAGGGAACTACCTGATCCTCTTTGCTATGAATAAATAAGATTGGCGTAGATCTAGTATTTACCAAAGAACTTGCAGGGCTTGGAGAAGTTTCAAACTTTCCTCTGATCTGAGTGAGTTTGATTAGAAAATATGAAAATAAAGCCGGAATATCTTTTGCAGTACCGGGAAATTCTAAAATCAATCTTTCAAAATTATACATTGGATTTTCTACGATTATCGCGGAAAGTTTGGGCATCTCAGGCAAAGAGATTAGAATGGAAGAAGCCCCTACAGAGCTTCCCAGTGCGTAGATTCGATCGTATCTTTCTGAAAGATAATGATACACAGATAGCACATCTTTAGATTCCCTATAACCGTAACTAAGTCCTGGGATCAAACAACTTGTTTCTCCATGACAACCAAAATCAAAACTAAAAACATCCAATCCTCTTTTCAAAAAGAAACGGATATGTTTTGTCATTTCTCTTTTATCACTTCCTCCTCCGTGAACTAAAAAGATTGCACCTTTCGATTTTCCTTTTCCATTTTCGAGTGTGCCGATTTTCCAAGTTGGAAGATCGAATCCATTTATAGATGGTATCTTTAGTTCTTCGAATTTGAATTCATTAGAATTCCTTAAATTTCCGCAAGATTTTCCCCAATGTTTTTCTGTTTCAGGGCTACATGCGAAGAAGTCCCGATTGTCTCTCCAAACAGGAAATAATAACTGATTGCTTGCCGACCAAATCCCGAAGCTTATAAATATTGGGATGAGTAGGATAATAGTCAGGACGGACCATAATAAGATACGTTTCATAAAACCTCTTTTTCTATTCTTATATCAATTGAGGTTTTGGAAATTGGACAGCCCGAGAGAATTTTTACTTAGGAAAAACCTTCTTTCCAAGCTCGATTCCTAACCGAACGTTTTCGATCAATAGGTTTGCATTTGTTGTCATTCTTCCTGCAGGAAGCGTTTTTTCGGGAGCTATAATTTCGAAACGGATCCCTTTAGGTGGATCGTTCAATATTTCCATGGCTCGATTATAACGATTATATCTTTGTTCTATAAATGCTTTTCCCATTTCCGGAAATTTAGGAAATGCCAAACTTCCTAATAATGGACTTGTAGGAGTTAATCTAAAATCCATTGGTTTTGTAAGAATGACTGTAATATCTTTATAACCTGCGGATAATACTGCTTCGACAGGGATAGGATCTAAGACTCCACCGTCAGTGTACTTTGAATTTTCTAAAAGGCCGTATCCTTTGGTTGCGATGGGTAAAGAAGTTGCTGCCCTTAAAAGTGGAAAAAGATTTTGAGAAGTGGCTCTTATATATTCCGGCTGTAAGGTTTTGAAATTACTAAGCACAATATAAAAAGGTACAGTCTTTTTTTGTTTCAGTACTTCTACTTTGATCGGCACCTTCTCTTGGAAAATATGATCTATCAGATAATCTTGGTCTAGGATCCTTTTGCCTCGGAAAAGATTCCAAAAAGAGATAAGATGATTTCCTGCTAATTCTTTTCTCCAAATATCCAGGGCTCTTTCAATATCTTCAGAAGAAGGATTCGGTTCAGTAACATAGTATGCAGAAGAACAAGAACCGGAAGAGACTGCAACGATTAGGTCAAATTTGCTAGGAGGATACTTGGGAGCCATGGAAGAGAGAACTCCACCTGCGAAGGAACCTCTCATTCCTCCACCTTCTATAATGAGCGCTTTTCCTTTTTTCTTTTTGGTAAATTTAGGAAGAGATGACATCGGGTTATTTAGAATTTATAGGACGTTTTCTATACCAAAGCCAGGTAATAACTACAAGACTGATCAACGCTCCTAAAAACTCCCTTCCTAATTCTATATAAGGTTTTTCGTCGGTCATCTTTGCAGTGATCAGATTTTCGTTTCCTGTTTTCAACCAATCAAAAAATCCATCGACCGTAGCTGCGATCTCAATTCCTGCCATACCGACGATCGCAAATAATAGAGGAAGTTTGTCCTTGTCGAGTGCCGCAAGTACACACGCTAAAGAAGAAGTAAAATATAGAAGCATCCAATGCAAAGGATCAGGATCGTTATACTGAACTGCACCTGCAAAAATGAAATAAGCGGCTAAAAGAAGAGAAACTATTTTAAAGATCATATTTTTGCACCATTAAACACCAATTTATAAGCTTGGGTTTCTTCATTAATCCAGCTTTGGTTGAATTTCACTCTTTTTACTTTCCAACCTTTTTCTGTCATCAATTGGCGGAGTTGTTTTTCTCTAAAGACGACTTCTGAGAATACCACTTCTCCTCCATCTGCGATTGCTTGTAATTTTGCTGCAAAGTTTACTGTATTCCCGAAATAATCAATATTACTATTTAGGTTCACTGCCAAACAAGGTCCCGTATGCAAACTAATACGAATTCGGATAGGGGTTTCGGTATTCTCTTCTGAGAAAAATTCTTGGAGCTTTACGGAGGCTTCTACTGCTGCACTGGGAGAAGGGAAGGCTGCCATCACTGCATCTCCTATCGTTTTAACTACTGCACCTTGGAATTCTCTCACTACTTTATAAACTTCAACGAAATGGTATCTGACTTCGGAGAATGCGCCTGAGTCTCCTTTATTATAATAGAATTTTGTAGAACCTACTATATCAGTGAATAAGATCGTCTGCATTCCAATATCTAATTGCAGATCTGTGGAAAGAGCCTCTTGAGAGAATAGATCTCTGAAGTCTTGGAAATTGAATAAGTCAGTGGGCCTGAGACAATCTTGGTCTTCTTTTCTTTCTTCTATCACAAAACCTTTTCTGGAAGAGGAAAGGTTTTCTAAGATCAATTTTGGATGATCGGCAATCTCTATCTGTTCTGGAGTCTCGTCTGTTTTCCAAACTAAGGTCTCGTTTGGGATTTCTTCCTTAATCTCTAATAGAGAATAATTTTTTTCGCCGTTTACTCTGAGTCTATAAACTCCGGGAGAAAGTAGAAGTTTGGAATTATATGTTTCTCCAGAATCCAAATATTTTTGGAATCTAATATGACTTTTGGTGGAAGGTTCCGCAGCACAAAACATTCTCTTTTGCACTTCTCGGATAGAAGGATGTACATGGAAAGTGATCTCGATAGAGTTCAGCTGATTTGCTTCGAATTGTATCTCACAAACTTCGCATGTATCTCTTGTAGGAAGATCTCCTAAATGTTGCGCTTCTGTTCTGACTCCTCTGCAATGCGGACAAACCACATCCCAGCTCATCGTGAATAATCCTAATCTGCATCCATGCAAAAATACTAGTAGCAATTCTTTTTCGGGAATTTTCCAAACTTTTGATAAGGATTTGATCCTGATCCTATATAGATCAGATTCATCTGCATCTAAAATATAATTTAAAACTTTATCTACTAACTCTCTGGGTTGTCCTTCTCGAATATATCCAACTCGGATCTGTTGCATTCTTGCAGGAAAGACCGGATTTTTTTCAGATTTGGATTCTTTGATTACACTTAATGCGCTTGGCCCTAACCAACTATAGGATCTTGTTTTGATTAAATCTTCTACTACGTCTTTTAATCCTTTCGCGTAGGCTTTTTCAAGTTGAACCATTACGATCTTTAACAGGTTTTTTCCGAGCCAACCTTTAGGGATCCAGCCGAAGTAAACGAATAGCCTGGTGGAATTTTCTCCTAATGGATAAACAAGATATCTTGTTCTTACATAGTACGCAAATCCCTTAGAATAGATCCTGGCATTATTAAGCTGTTTGCAATATTCCCATTCCCAAGGAACTTCTTCCCATTCTGAAACGATACCTGCGTTTTTGGACTTACCGAAAAGTCGCCCGTTGATTTCCTGAAATTTCATTTCAGGAATACCTATTCTTTTATTAAAAGAAGAAGTGTCTATGAGCCAAGGCCACACTTCTTGGGGAGAAACATCCAAGTCGAATTTCCAAAGTTTCTCAATTGGCTCTCCTAAAGAGGTCCATTTTTCCTCCCAAGGATATTTTTCCAAATAGGTCTGAAGATCCAAGGTATTCGGATCTAACATATCATTGTCTTCGATGGAATCGATCGTTTGCATCGGTTTCTCCAGAGAGGGTAGAAGAATAAAAAAATTCCTTCCTCTCTTAGATTATCTTTTCGGCAGTTTTGCAAAAAGAAAAGTGGAATAACCTTATGGGCAAAGATTTCCTTTTTTCCAAATTCGGAGCCAAATTCCGTAACCAAACTGGGATTGGCCAATTGATGGAGGACCTAGGCAATCCTTCTCCGGGAGTTTCCATGTTGGGTGGTGGAAGCCCTTCCTTAATCCCTGAGGTAGAAGAAGTTTGGAGAAAGATCCTAAACAAATTCACAGAATCAGGAGCCTGGGATTCCATTTTGGGGAAGTATGAAACTCCCACAGGTAAAGAGGAAACATTAGAAATACTCGCCTCCTTATTAAGTTCAGAAACAGGAACCTCTATCTTAAAGGATCAGATTGCAATTACAAACGGTTCCCAAAATGCATTTTATCTTTTGTTAAATTTTTATTCAGGAAGATTCGAAGACGGAACATTCAAAAAAATATTCTTACCTGTTTTGCCTGAATATATCGGTTATTTGGATCAACCTATAAATCCGGATTCATTTTCTTATTCTTTGGGTAAAGAAGTCGCTACGTCAGAGGACGGATTTCGTTACGAGTTGGACCCTTCTTCCTTTGATAAGATAAAGGAAGATCTTGGGTGTGTTGTCCTGTCTCGTCCTACAAATCCAACAGGAAGAGTAGCCAAAAAAGAAGAATTACAACAGATACTTAAGTTCGCGAGAAGTCGAAATATCCCATTCTTATTAGATAACGCATATGGTTTTCCTTTTCCGGGTATCGTATTTTCGGATGAGAAACTTTTTCATTCGGAAGGAATGATCCAAAGTTTCAGTTTTTCTAAAATAGGCCTCCCTGGTGTTAGGACAGGTTTTGTTTTAGGAGACCCTGAAATTATAAAAGCATTAAATAAAGCGAATGCAGTTCTGAACTTGGCCGGAGGAAATTTAGGCCAATACATTGCTTTGGAATTTGTAAAATCCGGAGAATGGCTTAAACTTTCTCGAGACATAGTAAAACCGTATTACCTCAAAAAAAGAGAACTTGCAATTTCTTCTATCCGAAGAGAATGGAAAGGAAAGTTAAAATATAGGATCCATGAAAGTGAAGGAGCCTTTTTCCTTTGGATCCAATTTGCAGGACTTCGCAAAAAAATTTCTGAAATATATCCCCTATTAAAAGAAAAAGGGGTCATTATCGTACCAGGTAAATATTTCTATCCGGTTACTAATTCCGGAGATAGTTACGGTGAGGGTTCTATCCGTATGAGTTTTGCCAGAGAAGATTCGGAAATCCAAGAAGGAATACGAAAAATAGGCAAAATTCTAAGTACTTATACGGATTGATCCGATCTAATTTCAGCCAATATTAAGTGGAATAAAATTGTTTCATTCTCTCTTTCTTTTAGAGATCTTGGTTGGAAGGAAACTACAGAAAATTTCCTAACTCGGATTGTTGTTTCGATACGGTGCAAAACATGGAAACCTTGGAGCAGGAAATATCCTTTGAGGAGCTGGCTTCTAATCAAAACAAGGCCCCAGACTTGGAGGCCCTGGCACCGGATTATATTTTCTTAAACGACGGAGCTGTCGGACTGTCTGCTACAGCTCGTTGTATCTTGGATGAACTTAGAGACTGGCATAAAAAGACCGAAAAACACGGCTCTAAAAGTGTTCACCCATCTTATCTTCTTACCCTAGATAAACTAGGGGAACTTCTGAACAAATATAGGAACTTAAGCGAACAGGCAAAGCAACCTCCTTCTGTAGATATGGCTCTTCGCCAAGTGATGGATCTAGAAAAAAGAGGAAGAAATAAATCTGCTCTAGTCTATCCATTCTTGGTCCGAAATGGGAACAAGGTTTTGGCTCGGATCTCATTGGCTTCTCCTCAAAAAGAAGCTAAGACTGACGTTACTCCTTACAGAAAGGCATGTTTTTCTTTTTCAGAAGAAACAATTGATCTTATTTTAAATAATAGAGCTAAGAAGCCGAGAGCGTTAGAAGAAGATCGTCCTGGCGCGATGCTTCTTCACAAAAACAAAAGCGGCCAGATATGGTTATATCCTAAACTTGCTTCTTTACAATCAGAGATGGCTAGTCTTTTGAGACGCGGCTTTCAGCCTTATAGTTATATCCCTATGAATGATTTCCTAGCCGACTTTGCTAATTATGCAAAGAATAAAGGCGCAGTAGTGGAGATCCTTCCGGATTATCATCTGATCTTGGATGATTTACAACTCAACCCGGATGGAACTTATGTAAACCAACCGGAAGTGATCGCGCATTATAGGGCGCAAAGTGATGCTCTGGAAGTATTCGCTCTTACTTATCTTAAACAACTTGCAGAAAGAGCAGGATACAATTTGTTCCGAGCTCGTATACAGGACTTTGAAGCTCTACATGGGAATGCAGAGCCTGGCAAAAAACAAAATAGCGAAAAGGTAGAAGCACTCATCCAACTTGTAGAAGATTTTCCTTTTGATAAAGAAAAAGACGATCTTGGAAAAAGAGTAGCGGAGACCTGTCAACAATCAGTCCGAGTTATCCGAAAGCTGATCCAAGAAAAAGCTTTATTGAGTGAACGAAAGATAGAAGGCGCCTTCAAAAGTCTGAAGAACCGTCTGAATATCCAAGTTAAGGATCATTCTCAAAACAATTTAACCTTATATAGATTCATACCTGAAAAACGTTTGGATGCTGTGGGTATCACAGATCCGGAACTTGTTTCTAAATATACGAATGAGATCGTTGCAGATTTAAAAACCAAATTCGGTTTGAAAGAAACCAAAAGAGAAGATGGAACCACCGAAGTTTATGTGGTAGATCCCGGCTATATGGCTGCGGTTTTGCATAAATTAACTGCCGATGCAAAAGTTAGTCCAGTGGCAGAAAAAGAACTCACCATTGCTAAAGAGATACATGTTTCCTTGCTCAGTTCCAAGAATCCTGCACTCAATTCAATGCTCAAAGCGGATTACGTAGTAAAACTACAACAAGACGCTGCCATAATGGAAAGAGAAGTAGAGGATCGCCAGAAAAGCGAAGCCCTCGCTAAGAAGTTCAATCTTTCCATGGGGCTTTTGGGATTTGTAGGCACCATGCTCTTCTTCTTGATTGCGAGCGTTCATTTTAATGCTGCCGGTGTGATCTTGGTCGGACTTCCCGTTGGACTTGTGATCGGTGGACTACTTGCAGTATTTTTCAGAGACAGGGACAAATCCGATATTGGTCCAGGTGGAGTTCCTAGATCTTCCGGTGGCGGTGGAGGGTTTGCTGCAAGTTATTCCGGAATTTCCACAGTAAACGATTATTATCCGAGCAGTGATGATGAGGATGCTGACGAACATTTTGGAAAGGCAGAAAGCCCTAAAGAAAAGAAAGTAAGCCTGATCGCAAAAGGTGCAGAACGTTTTGTATTCCCGAATCGGTTTACTAAGATCCAAGATAAGATCCACGATTCCAAATCTATGCGTAAAAAGATCTGGGACAATATAGATAATATTCGCCAATCAGTAGCTCATCTTAGAACCGAATCGGATGATGATAAAGTAGCATCCACAGTAGAGTATGCACTTCTTCAAAACTCTGCCACCATTGCAATACCTGATGAGATTGTTCCGGTCGGAATGCCAAGCACTATCATTTTAAGTCATACAGATCTAAAGGCTCCTTTGATTAGGGACCAAATCTCCGAGTTTTTAAGGAACGAAGCTCAAAAGAAAAAGTATGATAAAAAACTCGTTAAATATTATACTTTCTTAATCAATACTATAGAAGTAGAATATTATAAATATCTTCCTAGCCGTAAAAAGAAATAGGGAATCATTATGCCCGAACTTCCGGACTTGGTAGTCATTCAAGAACGTCTTTTAAAAGAACTTCCTGGCGAGATAATCCAAGAGATAGAGATCTTAGATCCGTTAGTAGTTCGTAATCTTAGCGGCGGAAAATCAGAAACTTCTTTTATAGGTTCTACATTTGAAAGTTTAGAAAGAACTGGGCCGTTTTTGAATTTTAAATTCGGTCATAGGAATATCGTCATTCACCCAATGCTCGCCGGCCGCTTCTCCTTAGATCCAAAATATAAAAAGAAGGACCTGGCGGTTCGGATCAAATTCCAGAATAAAATCCTGAACTATGCGGACGATGTGCATATGGGAAAGGTATATTTCACTGAGCCTGAATACTTCTCCCAGATCCCGAAGTTTATGGACCAAGGAGTAGACCTTCTTTCCGAAAAATTTACCCAGGAAGAATTTTTAAAAAGAATAGAGAAGAATCGGCAGCAAACCCGGGTCTTTCTCATGGATCAAACCAAACTCAGTGCTCTCGGAAATGCATATGCCGACGAGGTGCTTTTTGATTCTAAGATCCATCCCAAAACTCCTTGTAATAAACTTTCGGAAGAAGAAAAGATTCAACTCTACCAAAGTATCAAATCCGTCTTGAACGATTCTATAGATTATATCCGTAAAAAGCAGGCACCTCTGGATTTTAAAGTCCGTGAACATGTGAAGGTTCGAAATCGAAAGAATGAACCCTGTCCCCGTTGCGGAACTACAATTCGCAGAGCAAATGTGTTGGGTCACGATTCCTTCTTTTGTCCCAATTGCCAGAGAGTGCCAGGAGAACAGTTTATAGATTGGAATAAAACCTTCTGAACCAGAAATAAATCTTGCTTGACAGTACAAGCAAATTTTTCAGACTGTCCTCAGATTCTCGGTGATTATAGAGAGAGGGTCACACCCGTTCCCATCCCGAACACGGAAGTTAAGCCTCTCATCGCTAATGGTACTGCATGGTTCGCTGTGTGGGAGAGTAGGACGTTGCCGGGTTGCCATTATTTATTCCATTATAGTTAATAGTGAAAGTCCGTTAAAAGAAACGGATTGACCCTCGGTTCTCCGGAAAAAATGTAAACCGGTAAGACTTACTCAGGGTCTTAAATCGCAATCTTAGTAGAGATACAGGGAACCATATGAGAAGAACATACCAACCCAGCCGGATTAAACGTGCCCGTACCCACGGATTCCGCGCCAGAATGGCGACCGCCGGTGGAAGAAAAGTCCTTTCCCGCAGAAGAGCTAAAGGCCGTTACAAGTTGACCGTTTCTGACGAAAGAACTGGTAAAAAATTCTAACGAACCCATATAGAAGAGACACTTACATCCAAGAAGGACATCCGGGAACTTTTTGCTTCCGGAAAAAGGGTAACCAATCCTCCTCTCACGGTGATTTATCGGGGAAACGGCCTGGAGCAAAACAGGTTCTTATATTGCCCTGAACGTTCGGTCGGTAAGGCCGTTCGCAGAAACCGGATACGGAGAAGATTAAGAGCCGCCGTGGCCGAAACGGTAGGCTTTTTTCCAAAGGGCTTCGATATCGCGATACTTGCGAAACCGAGCCTATTCGAAAAAGATCATACCGAACTTCTGGCTTGTTTGGGTCTACTCGCTCGTAGATTAAAATGAACCGACTCGCCATCTTTCTGATCCGATTATATAAACGTTGGATCTCACCTATTCTTCCGCCTTCCTGCAGATTCCATCCTAGCTGTTCTGAATATGCAATGCAGGCTTTCCAAGAATATGATTTCTTGTCGGCGACTTATCTAAGCACTAAACGAATCTTAAAATGTAATCCACTATTCGCCGCTGGCGAAGACCCTTTACCACCCAACCCTAGAAGGAATTAGGAATGGAAGATAGACAAAACAGACTTTTTCTCGCGTTAATTTTATCCATGGGAGTTTGGTTCTTAGTAACCTATTACTTCAACCCGGAAGCTGGAAAACCGAAACAACAACAGAAGACAGAACAAACACCTGTTGAAAATAAGGAAAACGTAAAACAGGAAACTAAGGTCGAACCTAAACCTGTTGCAACAGTTACGAATCCTAAAGATGTAAAAACTTTTACATTCAAAACGGAAGCACATATAGTTGTTCTTTCCAGTTTAGGTGGAAGGATCGAAAAATTCTACATCCGAAATTACAAGAATGTTGAAGGAAACGAGATCAACATCACCAGAGCTGATTTCCAAGAGATTGAAGTAGAAGGTGAGAAGATCAAGGCGATCGAACTTTCCAGAGGAAAGGGTTTCGACTTCAACTTCTCTCATAGAAAAGAAGATGTAGCCACTTCAGAATGGAATCATCTGAATTTTAAAGCAGAAGAAAACAAAGAGGACCAAAGTATTACTTTCACTGCTACAGAGAAAGGTGTTCTTCTTAAAAAAGTATTTAGATTCTTCCCTCACGAAAATTATTTCAAAACAGAGATCTCCATCACTAACCTTGGAAAAGATAAACTTCATTTTGGAGATCGTGAAAAACCGGCTTACTTAAGAACTTTCGGAAGTTTGGGACCTCTTCCATTAGAGAGAGAAGCGAACACTCAGGAGCTGTCTAAATTCTTCCGTGTATACAGAATGGATGGAAGCGAAAAAGACTTTGCTGACGGTGGGGACGCTTGGGGATTCTGGGAAGGAATTCGTAATTTTATCTTCGGGCATCCAAACGGAAACGAATTTTATAAAGAAGTTTGGAGCAGCGGAGAAGGTGTGGATTATATCGGATCCGGTAGCCGTTACTTCTTAGCCGCATCTGACACTTTGAATCATCCTGCAGAAGGAATTCTTTTAGATAACAGAAAGAAAAATGAAACAGGAACTATCTTAGCTTATTCTAATATCACTTTAGATCCTGGAAAAGAAGAAACCCTAGAATTCGCAAACTATGTCGGGATCAGAGAATGGGACGGGATGTTATTCAGAGATCCTAAATTGGATCCTTTCAAAAATCCTAAGTCTACTTTTATAGGTTTAAGTGCAGACCTAAACAAATCATTTAACCAAGGTATTTTCACCCCGATCCGAAACGGTATCGTTTGGTTTTTACAACAATCCTATAAATATACCATTCCAAGTTATGGTTTCGGTATTCTACTCTTTGCGTTAGTATTCAAGTTGGTCTTCTATCCTCTGAACCAGAAACAGGCAGAGGCAATGAAGAAGATGAGCGCACTTTCTCCTGAACTTAAAAAGTTAAATGAGAAGTATGCGAATGATCCGGCAAAAAAACAAGAGAAGATGTTGGAGTTATACAAAAAGCATAATATGAATCCACTCTCTCAATTGGGCGGATGTCTTCCTATGCTGATCCAGCTTCCGATCTTCTTCGCATTATATGTAGCGTTTGCAGATACGATCGACCTTTGGAAGTCTCCATTCCTTTGGATCTCTGATTTGAGCGAGCCTGATTTTATCTGGACTTCTCCAGCAATCCCTTATCTCGCTGCTGCTGGACTTTCTATTAACTTATTGGTATTATTGATGGTCGGAACTCAGTTCCTCTCTATGAAACTGACTTCAGTGCAAACTGACCCGAACCAAAAAATGATGATGTATTTAATGCCGGTAATGATGGTGTTCTTCCTTTGGAGTATGCCATCTGGACTGACATTGTATTGGACTGTGACTAACGTCCTTTCCATTGCTCAACAGTGGGTAACCAATATTCGTAAGAAAGACGAAACCCCTGTAAAAGTGTGAATTCATATATCGAGGATACGATATGGAAAACTATATTTTCGAAGCCGAAGGAAAAACAAAAGCCGAGGCTGAAGAGATCGCGTTAGAAACCTTAAGACTAGAACCCGGAGACATTCGTTTCGAAACTGTCGAATCCGGTAAGTCTGGATTTTTAGGTTTAACACAAAAAAAACCGGCAGTAGTTCGAGCATTTGTTACGAACTTCGATATTCCGGCTGAAAAGATCATCCACGGAGTAGTGCTAACACTTCTCCGTAAGATGGGAGTAGAAGCGGAAGTTGTCGGAATGGGAGATGTGGATGGAAAGATCTATATAGAACTTACCAGCCGCGAATCCGGACTGATTATCGGGAAAAGAGGAGCTACTTTGGATGCTCTTCAATTTTTGGTAAACTTGATGGTAGATTCTAAGATCCGTCACGGTCGTAAGATCGTATTGGATACTGAATCTTACAGAGACAAAAGAGAACTGTCCTTGATCAGATTGAGCAAGTCAGTAGCTTCTTCTGTAGCAAAATCTGGTAAGTCCAAATTACTTGAGCCAATGAATCCTTTCGAAAGAAGGATCGTTCACATGGCTCTACAAGAGAACGAAAAAGTTTTCACCAGATCGGAAGGAAATGGAACTTACAAAAAAGTTCGTATCATTCCGATGAAAGACAGACACAAGTACAAAGACGTCGTCGAAAAAAGTCCTAACGGGGACTTGCTCGAGGAAGTAAACGACTACTGATCAGTCGTGGCTGATACGATAGCAGCTATCTCCACAGCTTCCGGGGCCGGTGCCATTGGCATTCTTAGGTTATCCGGACCGGAAGCACTTCCTATCGCCTATAGGCATTTATCCTTTTTTGAAGGAGCCTTTCCTCTTTCTTCTATCAAACCTCGTAATGCATATACCTGTCGTTTTGTAGACGGGGAAAAAAAATTAGACCAAGTAGTTTTTATCTATTTCGCGGGGCCGAATTCTTTTACGGGGGAAGATCTATGCGAGATACACACTCACGGAAATCCGATCTTACTCAGAGAAGCTTTGGAATGTTTATTTCGTTCCGGAGCAAGACCGGCAAAACAAGGTGAGTTCACTAAAAGAGCGTTCTTAAATGGTAAAATAGATCTAAACGAAGCGGAAGCAATCGGAAGAATTATAGGGGCTCGTTCCAGATTTGAATTGGAGCTGGCCCAAAAAAATGCGTTTGGAGAAATTTCCAGACTCGCTTCGAATCTCAGAAGCCAATTAATCTCTCTTAAAGCGGAATGCGAAGCTGAGATCGATTTTTCCACAGAAGATCTTACATTTGAATCCCTCGAAGAAAGAAAAAAAAGAATTCGTTCTATTTCTGATATTTGTTCCAGCCTGCTGAAAAGATCCAGTGAGACAGAAACTCTTTTGGAAAGAAGTAGAGTTGTCTTGTACGGAGAACCGAATACAGGCAAGTCCAGTTTGATGAATCTGATTCTAGGAAGAGATCGTTCTATTATCTCCGAAATTCCTGGAACTACTCGAGATTATATCAGTGAAGATTTTTTACTCTCAGGAGTTCCTATCCGACTCATAGACACCGCAGGTGTTCGAGAAACCGGCGATACGATAGAGAAGATGGGAATTGAAAGAAGTGAGAAAGAATTCTCCCAAGCTGACGTAAGACTTTTTGTGATAGATGTCTCTCAGAAGAATGATTGGGACAAGTTTGCAGAAGAGAACAGATCCAAGCTAGAAGGCGCCATAGTTGCAGCAAATAAATCAGATATAAGGGATTCGAGTTGGGACCCCCAATATATCTTAAAGAAAAATTATTCCGGAACAGTCTTGGTCGAAGTTTCCTGCAAATCGAAACAAGGATTGGATACTTTGGTCTCCGAAATTTCCTTTAAACTACAAGGTTTAGAAAGTTCAGAAGATTATGTCCTTTTGGAAGAAAGGAACAGATTTCATTTTTCTTCTATCACTCGAAGCCTGGAGAACTGTCTGACTTTAATGGAAGAAGGCGCTCCAGCTGAGATTTACATCAAAGAAATAGATTCCGCATTGGAACAAATCGGAGAAGTAAATGGAAGAGTGGACACCGAAGAAATTTTAGGAAGAATTTTTAGTAAATTCTGCGTTGGGAAATAAGCTCTTTCAGAAATAGAATAGAACCTAGGCCCGATCGTCGAAAAATTGGTTTTATCGTTATGAGAGAAAAATCCCTCGAATATCATTCCCTTCATCCAAAGGGTAAAATACAAGTTGTTCCGACAAAGCCGACTAAAGATTCATTCGACTTATCCTTAGCATACTCACCGGGAGTTGCTTATCCATGTCTGGAAATTAAAGAAAATCCCGATCTGGTGTATGAATACACCAACAAAGGAAACCTGGTCGGAATTATAACTAATGGAACCGCAATTTTAGGTCTGGGAGATATCGGACCTGCCGCAGGAAAACCTGTGATGGAAGGTAAAGCGGTACTTTTTAAAAAATTCGCTGGGATAGACGTTTTTGACATAGAAGTCGATGCAAAAGATCCAGATGATTTTATAAAAGCGGTCAAAATGCTTGAGCCAACTTTTGGTGGGATCAACTTAGAAGATATCAAGGCTCCTGAAAGTTTTTATATAGAAGAAGAACTCATTAAAGGGATGAATATCCCGGTCTTCCACGATGACCAACATGGGACAGCGATCATCACTGTAGCAGGACTCCTGAATGCATTCGAGATCAATAAAAAACGTCCAAGCGATGTGAAGATGGTGGTCTGCGGAGCTGGCGCTGCGGGGATCGCAATCGCAGAACTCGTCCAACATATCGGTATCCGAAAAGAACATATTTTCTTAGTAGATACAAAAGGTGTGATCCATACCGAAAGAACTGATCTAAATTCTACCAAACAAAAATACGTTCAGAAGACTAAAGCTCGAACTCTTGCAGACGTTATGCAAGATGCAGATATTTTTGTGGGAGTTTCCGTAGCTGATATGGTAACCGAAGACATGGTAAAATCTATGGCTCCTAATCCGGTTATCTTTGCTTTGGCAAATCCAGATCCTGAAATTCCTTACGCAGTAGCTAAGAAGGTTCGCCCTGATATTATTATGGGAACTGGAAGAAGTGATATGCCGAACCAGGTGAATAACGTTTTAGGATTCCCATTTATTTTCAGAGGAGCTTTGGACGTAAGAGCTAAACATATCACTCTGGAAATGAAATTAGCAGCGGCTCGTGCTTTGGCAGAACTGGCTAGGATGGAAGTTCCGGATGCGGTCAGTCTTGCCTATGGTGGAGAGAAATTCGTATTCGGTCCTGATTATCTGATCCCAAAACCTTTTGACCAACGAGTACTATACCATGTGGCTCCGGCAGTTGCAGAAGCAGCAGTTCAAAGTGGAACAGCAAGAAGACCATATCCAGGGCGAGAAAATTACGTTTCCTTCTTAGAAGGTTTGATGAGGTCTTAATCAACTTTCGGGAATCTTTAGAATTTAACGTCTAAACCCTTAGAACTTGCTCAAGAAAGCATGTATTTGTTTCCGAAAATAATATACTAGCTCGGCTCTAACAAAAAGCCAAATCAAGATCGGAGCAAAAGGGAAGATTTATGCCCGAAATGGAAAGTAATTCCACGCCCCCAGCTTCGAATCCGCTCTCGGAAGAAGGAGTTATTCCGGTAGATCGTGTCGATCTGATCCCGGAAGAAGAACTTCGTAACCTTCTTCTCCAAACAACTCCCAAAGCGATGAGGGATTTGGATCTAATTGAGAAGGGGGTCGAGAACTTCTTCTTATTCAATTATTCTCCTTTTGCTCTCGCAAAGTTCGAACAGTTACAATTCTTAAAACCTGCAGATCTAAAATATTTTGAAGATAAGAATGGATTCGTTCTCTACCAATATCTATTCGTCTCGGAAGAAACAAAAGAATTAGGATTAGCTAATGTTGCTATCCGCCCAGCTTCCAGAAGAGCGGATCAGATCCAAAAGATTAAATCCGCTTGTTTGGCTCAGTCTGCGGCCGCGTTTTTACAATTCATTGTCCGAAGAGATATCAATCTAGCGGATAGAAGGTCTGCCGGAGAGTTAAGGGATTGGGTAATCAGACAATACCTGAATACCGATGAGAAAGGAAATCTTTTGGATTTCCAAGATTCCAGAAATCTTCCTTACTCTATGAGGAATGTTAAAACTCTTTCTGTGGAATCTTTTCTACAAAGGAATTTTAAGATCAGAGAAGATATATTGACTTCTCTAATTTCTCTATTGAGCAAAAAGCCGAACGAGATCGTAGCATTTTTATCTCAGATCAAAGCGGTTCCTGATGCGTTACTTGCATTAGAAAAAAGAGGAAGTCGTCCTCCTTTATTAAGACTTCATTTGGAGTTTCATGTTATCCAACCTTCTTTAGAAGAACTTGTGGGTGAAATTTCTATCGATAGTAAAAAACCAAACGCAAATGAAGAGACCGAGTTAGAGATCATTTTCGAATTATTTATAGGTTTGTCTAGAAAGATCTTAATTTCCCTTCTTCCAGGAGAACAAGCTGGATGGATCAAAGCATCCGGAACGGAACAAGGCGCGGACTATTTAAGGGAATTATCTAAACACCCTGCATTCACTTCCGGAAAAACTTGGGAAGGCTCAGATATATTCTTACAAGCTTTTGATATATTATTAAGTTCCATGTCCTCTCTTTCCAGCTTAAGAAAGGAATCTCTGATTAATTTAGCTTTTAGTGATCTAGTAATTCGTGTTAGAGAATCGAAAGAGCCCCTTGTTGTAGATGCCGGTGCTTTAAAGATCAAAGATTCTTCTATCCAAGCAGCAGGTCTTATTAAAACGGAAGTTTTGGATCAGGTATTGGAAAGATTCAAAACTCGAAATGATATTCTTACCAGAGAAAAAGTGACAGGTTCAGGCCCCGGTATAGTGGCCCTCGCTTTAGAAAATGTAATTTCTTCTTTTTTAACGAATAAAGAAAGAAGGACCTCTATTCATACTTTGATCCGCAAAAACGGACAGCCTAAGGGAATTTACGCTTTTTTAAAGGATGTCACAGAAGGTGTGGATTCTGAACTTGTGATAGATGATCAGATCCGCCTTTCTAAAGCAATTGCAGATTGGGAAAAAGAAACTGAAAAACAAAGATTGAAAGCGATCCAAGATTCCAAATCTATCTTAGTAAAACTTTTGGAATGGTTACTTGGTTTGTTCGGTGTGAATTTCTCTCCCTCCCCTTCTTCAAAAAAGGATATTGAGCCGGCAGATGAATTCCATTCTTCCAAACAAACTAAGAAGTCTTCAAGTAGCGGACCTTCTGCGGAGCCTGAAAAGGAAGCCCCTAAAAAGAAAAAGTCTTTGGGAGTATTAATGGGTCCTAAAGAGAAATCCACTTTGATCCCGGCTAAGGTCCAAAAAGCGATAGATTATGTGGACCGTAAAAATAACGGAATAATTTGGCTGGATGAAGTAGTGAATGCAAGCTCTTCTCCGGAATTCGGAAAAGACAAAGTAGCCGACCTTATGTATTATGACCAGAAGCGGAGATATATCGAGATTCGCTCCATGAATTCTATCCGGCATGTATTTATACGGAAAGAGTTGGAATCCGATTCCGCCTGGTTGGATTCTACCTTGGAATATTTGGAGAATGTCACCGCCAAAAAACCGGAGTTTGCAGCCCTAGCGGATACTCTTCGCAAATTCCGAGACGAGTGATCACTCCAAGTTCTGATTAGGACATTCGTTCCGATCCCGGAAAATCCAACCCGATCAATTTATTACTATTGAACGGAGGATTAATGAAAACTAGAATCGAAACCGACTCCATGGGAGAAATCCAGGTAGACGATTCCAAATACTGGGGCGCTCAAACCGAAAGGTCTCTTCATCACTTTCATATCGGGAACGATCGGTTCCCAAGGGAAATGATCCGTGCTCTTGGAGTTCTTAAAAAATCAGCGGCAATCGTAAATGGTCAGCTCGGCCTTTTGACTGATGAGAAAAAAAATCTGATCGTTCAGGCTGCAGACGAAGTGATCTCCGGAAAATTGGATGAACATTTTCCTTTAAGCGTTTGGCAAACAGGTTCCGGAACCCAAACTAATATGAACTCCAACGAAGTGATCTCCAATCGTGCGATTGAGATTGCAGGTGGGGTAAAAGGTTCTAAAAAGCCGGTCCATCCGAATGACGATGTAAACAAGGCTCAGTCTTCTAACGATACTTTCCCAACAGCTATGCATATCGCTGCTGCGGAACAATTAGTGAACAAACTTTTGCCTGCATTAGAGCAATTGAAGAATACTTTAAAGAAGAAATCTGATGAATTTAAAGATATTATCAAGATAGGAAGGACTCACTTACAGGACGCGACTCCTTTAACTCTTGGCCAAGAATTCTCAGGTTATGTAAAACAATTAGAGTACAATATTGAAAGAGTGAAGTCTGTTCTTCCTTCCGTATACAGATTGGCTTTAGGTGGAACTGCAGTTGGAACAGGACTGAACACTCATCCTGAATTTGCTGTAAAAGCTGCAGCTCAAATTGCTAAGGAAACAGGGCTTCCTTTTACTTCTGCAGAGAACAAATTCGAGGCTTTAGCTGCTCATGATTCTCTGGTTGAAACTCATGGAGTACTAAAAACAATCGCTGCTTCTTTTATGAAGATCGCGAATGATGTGAGATGGTTATCTTCAGGTCCTAGATGTGGGATAGGTGAGATATCTATTCCGGAGAATGAACCAGGATCTTCTATCATGCCTGGAAAAGTGAACCCTACTCAGTCAGAACAAATGACTATGGTAGCTTCTCAAGTGATTGCGAATGATGTTGCTGTGAATATCGGCGGTGCTTCTGGAAACTTCGAGCTGAACGTTTTCAAACCGCTGATCATCCATAATGTTCTGAATTCTATTCGTCTATTGGCGGACTCTGCAGTTTCTTTCGAAGAACATTGTGCAAGAGGGATCGAGCCGAATAAGGACAACATTAAAGAACATTTGAAGAATAGCTTGATGCTTGTGACTGCGTTAAATCCGCATATCGGTTATGATAATGCAGCGAAGATCGCTAAAAATGCTCACAAAAAAGGAACTAGCCTGAAAGAATCGGGGATTGAACTTGGTTTATTGACTTCCGAACAATTTGACCAATGGGTACTCCCTGAAAAAATGATTTCTCCAAGTGTTGATTGATTCAATCTGAAAGATCTCCACGACCTGAGGGTATAAAAAAAGGCAGTGTAAAAACACTGCCTTTTTAATTCGGATCGAAACCCTACTGATTATTGTTGTTGAACAAATTTGAAGGTTACTCTGCGGTTTTTAGGGTCTTTTGCATCCAATCCGGAAACTGGAGAAGAAGAACCAGCACTCTTAGTAACAAGACGATTTGCAGGAATTCCTTGTTTAACTAAGGATTGTTTAACAGCTTTTGCACGAATTTCTCCGTAGAAAACGTTTCCTTTTTTATCGCCTTCTGCTTCTTCAGGTCCTACTTGGTCAGTGTGACCAGTGATCTCGATTGCCCAAGAATCAGGAAGTTTAGAAATTCCATCTTTAAGAACAGCAATATTAACTTTTGCCCACTCGCTGAAATCTCCTGCGCTAACATCAGCTTTTTTGTAGCTGAATCCTGGACGAGTGATCCCGTCTGGATAGCGGAAGTCTTTAATTTGATTATTGAAAGCGTCTGCAGGAGAGTCTACGTTGACGTTACGAGAAGCTGCGGAATTTTGTTCTCCAGGCTCAGGAGCCGCTTGGTCTTTGTTGTCTGCAGAAGAGCAAAGAGCTAAGGAAAAAACCGTTGCACCGATGAGCAGGATATTGAGAATTTTTTTTACCATGTTGTATTCCTTCCTTGATTAGGGTAGGGGTTTATTTCGATGAATTTATCCAAAATATACCTATTCTCGCAAAATGGGAAATCTTTTTTAGACCTCTGTGCGAAAGGGAAACGTTTTCCCTGCTTATATATTTCTTAGGAGAACTATTATGAATCTGGAACTTCATGCCGAAGTTAACGCCGACTCTGAGGGATCCAGACTCGATCGATTTTTAAAGGATTATCTGGGAGATGAGATCTCCAGAGCTTCCATCCAACATTGGATCGATTCAGGTTGGGTTAAAGATGGTTCCGGAAAAATTCTACTGAAATCATCTTACAAGGTCAGTCCTGGTGAAAACTTCTATATATCAGTTCCTCCTAAACCTCCATTGAACTTAACTCCGGTAAAAATGGAGATAGAAGTTTTAAAAGAAACTCCGCAGTATTTGATCATTCATAAACCGGCAGGGATTGCGTCGCATAGTGGCCCTGGGGATAGATCTGCTACTTTGGTTAACGGACTTCTCTACAAGTTTAAGGAACTTTCGAGTATCGGAGGAGAATCAAGGCCAGGTATCGTGCATCGTTTGGATAAACCGACGGAAGGGATCATGATCGTGGCTAAGAATGACCAAGCACATGCAAAACTTTCTGAGTTGTTTAGAAGAAGGAATATTACTAAGAAATATCTTGCTTGGGTTCAGGGCACACTTCCGGAAGGAGAAGGTACGATAGATAGACCGATCGGTAGACATCCAATTGAAAGATTAAAAATGACTGTGACCACTAAAGGTAGAGCCTCAGTCACTCATTATAGGATTTTAAAAACTGCGATTTCCAAAAATGGTAGAAAGTTCTCTTTAATCGAAGCTGATTTGGAGACGGGAAGAACTCATCAGATTAGAGTCCATTTTCAGAGTTTAAGATGCCCTGTGGTTGGGGATCTTCTTTACTCCAGAAATGCTGCACTTTTTGAGAACTATGGACTTTTACTTCTTTCTTATTGGTTGGAATTTAAGGATCCTTTTACAGGAGAAGAAGTGCAGATTGTTCTAGATCCTCCCGAAAGATTCGAAAATTTCGAAAGTAATTTGGAGAATTTTTAACGGAATTCGGATCGTATATAATAAGTAATACGTATGGAAGAAGATAAAATAGAAAAGATCAAACAAGGTTTTTGGCCTAAGGTGAAGAAGGTCGCAGGAAAGGTTCCTTTTCTCGCGGATGCGATCGCTTTATACTATGCGATGTTGGATCCTTCTACACCCCTGAAAGCAAAACTTACGATTGCAGGTGCACTTGCTTATTTTCTTACACCTTTTGACGCGATCCCGGACATTCTATTTGGAGCAGGTTATATAGACGATGCAGGTGTGGTCGCTGCTGTCTTAGCAGCTGCTTCTATGTATGTAAAAGAAGAACATAAGAAGAAGGCAGCGGATTTTTTAGATTCCAATCCTGAGGGTAACCTGGAGAATTGAAAAACATCTCCAATGAGCTACCAAAACGAAATCAAAATAAGATACCAACATTTCCTCAACTTCGTTCCTACCATTTCCGAGTTCCTGAAAAAAACTCACGAAAGAGAAGATCTGCAAATCTCCTTTAAAGGAAATATAGAATCTGACTTAGTCACGATCGCAGACAAGGGTTCAGAAGAACTAATCGTCTCTGAGATCAGAAAAGCATTCCCTAACGATCATATCTTAGGGGAAGAAGGAAGTAACCACGAAGGAAATTCACAGTTCAAATGGATCATAGATCCTTTAGATGGAACCGTAAATTATTCTCATCGTATTCCTCTCTATTGCTGTTGTATCGGATTAGAAGATCTAGAAAATAAATCTGCAGTGATGGGGATCGTTCCTATGCCTGCATTAGGACATGTATATCATGCAATGTTGGGAGAAGGAGCATTCAAAGATAAAACTCCTATCAAAGTTACCCAAACCAAAGAGATCAAAAAAGCACTATTATGCACAGGCTTTCCTTATGATAGAGAAGAGAGGATAGAACAACTCATGTTCAATCTGAAAAAATTTATCTTAAGATCCAGAGGTGTGAGAAGGACAGGATCCGCAGGTTTAGATATATGTTGGGTGGCAGAAGGTAAGTTTGACGCATTCTGGGAAGAAGATCTGAAACCTTGGGATATGACTGCAGCAGCAGCTATCCTTCAGGAAGCAGGCGGAAAGTTAAGTACTTATGCGAATAATACATTTCATCCGTATGTGACCAGTCTGATTGCGTCTAACGGAGTATTGCATGAAAAAATGGTAGAGACCTTGCAGGAGTATTTAGATATATGAGTTGGGTTTTATTGGTATTAGCCGGGTTATTCGAGGTCGGATTTACTACTTGTATGAAATTATCCGACGGTTTTAAGGACTGGAGATATGGCCTCGGGTTCTTTGTGTTCGCTGTTTTAAGTTTTTACTTTTTGAACAAGGCAACTCAGAATATTTCTCTCGGAACTGCTTATGCAGTTTGGACCGGAATTGGCGCCGCAGGCACCGTGATCATCGGAATCCTTTCTTTCGGGGATTCTATCAATACTTGGAGGATTTTTTTCCTTTCTACTTTGATACTATCAGTGATCGGATTGAAGTTTTTAGGCGGGGATTAAATTTTATTCAGAGTATCTTCTTCTGATACATCTTTCCACGATATGAGCGATCTTTTTTTCTACGATATCAGGATTGAAGTTCGCTTGAACGTATCTTTTACCATTCGAACCCATTTCTTCTCTTTCTTTGCTGTGATTTACTAAGTATTCTGCAACTGCACAGAAACTATCAAGATCCGAATAATATAAACCACCGTTACTTCTCAAACAATGTCCTCTTAGAACGTCCGATCTTCCATTAACTAAGACGGCTTTTTTCCGTATCCAGGCCTCCATGATGATAATGGAAAAACTTTCCATAGGAGAAGGATTGATCAGGATGTCTGAGGAACGGATGATCTCATCCTTAGCTTCTTCACTTACGAAACCTAAGGGAGATACATGAGAAAATTTGGATATTCTTTGCAGCAGTTTAGAGTCTCCTCTTCCTGCCAGAAGTAGTTTATCGTTCCGGCCGCTTCTTTTTTGCCATTCGGAAAAGTATTGGGCCATTTCCAAGACACCTTTTCCTTCATCTATCCTACCCACGTACAAGAACTGAAATGAGTCCTGGGGATCTTTTTTCTCAGGCATTCTCTTCTCTGTTTCTTCCGGAATTTCCAAGTGCATTCCGATCACATTTCCAAGGCTTGGTTCGTATCCGTATAATTTATGAAACAGATCTTTTTCTTCAGGGGTATTAAAACAATAAGCTGAGTCGTCTTTGAAAAGATTGGAATATACGGATAATTTTGCAGGAGGCTCGTCATGTAATGTAGGAATTACAACAGACTTTTTTGCGACTAAAGGAAGCCCATAAACCATAGGGTAGTATAGATAAGAAACGAAAACGAATACATCGTAATCTCTTTCGTTAGTCTCTATGTATTGAATCAAGTCAGGGCAATAAGGGCCTTGCATATCGACCCATATCCTTTCCTTTTCTTCTTGTGAACTGATACTTTTTCCTGGCTCAGAATTCCTGAACAGTTTATCTGAAAATCTATTAAACTTAGATATGTTCCTTTCTTTATCTACGGAGAATCTCAAAACCCGAATCCGGTTTCCTGGTTCAGGTTCTATCCATTCTCTACTGACCTTCTTTTCTAAATCTTTTCCAAGAAGTACAGGCTCTAAGTCTTTGACAGGGATTTGATTTTTCCAAGTGATATAATCGAGTGAGCGACTCGCAAGAACCGTCACCTCGTAAAACTTGGATAATATTAGAGTATATTGATAGATTAATTTTTCGGAACCACCTGAAATATGATCCGAAAAAATTGGAGTAACTACGGCTAATCTTCTACGAGAGTCTAGCAAGGACCGGCCTCAATACTGTTTCTGCGTTGATTTGGGAAAAAGAAGAAAGTCGTCTTTGTTGGGTCTCTAAGATCAAGTCTTTCCAACTTCGATCTGTGACCATTTTGTGGGCAAGTTCCACGATCATATCCATTTTCTTTTCTTTGAATAAGATACCGGCACCTGAAAGAGTTTCTCCTACTGCGCCACCATCGAATGCTAGTATGGGAATATTATGCACCATTGCTTCCAGTAACGGAACACAAAATCCTTCGTGCTCACTCATGGACAAGAAAAGATCGCAGTTCAAATACATAGACCTCAATTCTTCGTCGGATAAAAAATCGGTGATGATCACATTCTTTCTCAATTTATAAAAATCGAGCATACGTTCCAATTCTTCTCTGTATAAATACAACTCTTTGGAACTGAATCCTACCATAAAAAGTTGGAACTCAGGGCCGTAAGCTTTCAGATAATGAAATGCAAATCGGATCAGATCATCCTGCTTTTTGTTCGGAGCTATTCTTCCTACAAATAAGAAACGGGGAATATTGGGCCTATTCTTAGGAAAATTTTCCTTAATAGTTTGTCTTCCTTGTGGAAGTTGGTAAGTGATCGGAAGAACATCTACATTTTCAAAACCCAGATCTACAAGTTCTGACTTATTGTATTCCGAAACCGCAAATACCTTATCGAATTTGTTTCTTAAGGATTCTAATTCTTCTCTTCCTTTGCGAAGTAGGTAAGTAAGTTTCAGATCATACTTTTCGAAAAAATGACCTGGTGTTACATTATGATATATTAGGATTTTGGAATTCTTTGGTTTTAGGACAGTTTCCAAAACATCCGAATGGATAGAATGGTGATAAACTATGATATCTTTGCTATTGGAAGAATATGCCTTATATTTTTTTACAAAGGCGTCCGTTCCTGGGCCGGTATTCTCCGCAAAAATTTCGGAAGAATATCCTATCTTTTTAAAAACGGATTTTAAGGAATTCATTTCGTTGGAAATTGCATCCCCTAAATTAAAACCTGCCGCGAATTGATGAACTCCTCTTTTTCTGAAGATCATGAGGCGGCCGCTTCTTTAAATGTGAATATCTGCTTTAAAACTCTTCCGTATGGCATGGAATCATAATCCATACATACTTCTCTTCTTTTGGAAGAAGCATGAGGACCATCCACAGGCTGTGCGGAAGATTGGGATTCTAATATAAAATGGATCCACTCTGCTAATTTTTCTAAACTGCTTAGATCTTTTTTCCGGAAAAGATATCCAGCGTCCTTCAGTGTTTCCGGAACAGCAGTACAAGCATATGCAAAAACAGGAATATCATAACTCAAAGCTTCTACGAGAGGGATCCCAAAACCTTCGTGTTCACTCATGCTTATGTAAGCATCCATTTCTTCCCAAAATCTGGGTAGCTCGGAATCTTGGACTCCCATTCTGAATTGAACGTTTCCTCCGAGCCCAAGTTCTCTTGCCATTTGCTTTAAGTTAGTAAAATAGTCTTCGAAAATACTTGGAACATTCCCGATCAGTAAGATCCTATATTTAGGCTCTATTCTTTTCAAAAAGTAAGAGAGGAATAGTATATCTTCTATCTTTTTGCTCGGGACCAATCTTCCCACATAGCCGATTGTATAACCGTTCTTACGATTTCGTTTTTCTCCCTTCCATCCGTACTTTCTAACAATCGGCAGAACACTGGAGTTTACTATGTTTAGGTCTTCCAAATTGGAGGCGCTATATTTGGAACTGGGAAGAAAACGTTCTGTGGATCTTTTTAGTTTATGTAATTCTAATATGGATTTTTTATAATCCAGTTCGAAACTTCTGAATATATCCTGAGATACGAAAGGTTTGAAAAACTTCGGAGGAGTTATGTTTTGATAACGAACAAATTTTCTTCCTGGAAAAGATAGAAAAGAATCTATGGGATACCCGGAACCTCCATATTCTAAAATATGCATTGAGTTCGAAGATAAATTGCTCTCGTTACGAAGTTCTTCTGTCTGTAAGGTTTTGATCGAGCCATCGCTCAGATCATTTTGGCAAACGATCTCTGTTTTAATACCGGAAGAATTTAGAACTTCTCTTAAACCCTTGATATCATTCCCGATCCCGTCTTTATCCCTAAATTCGGAAATATGGAGATAGGCATTCATTTTCTGAAACTAAACACCGAAAAACCGTCACCGGCCTTGGTATCCACTATATTCTTAAAACCTAATTTTTGTAAGAACTCTCTGAATGCGGACTCGCTGATCTGAGTCAAAAGGATTGGTTGAAAAGGAGAGACCATTCTGTTCGAATAATTGGAATATCTAAAAATGAATTCTGTCCCACTTGAAGTTTTGGAAGCTAAAGATTTGAAAAGTTTTTCTAAAACCCAATTTGGCAAAAGACATAGATTGGTATTAGAAATAATTTTAGAAGGAAGAGGAGATTCTGGCAGAACTTCTTCAAAGGATAGAAGGGACACTGAATTTGTAATATTTTCTTTGATATAAGAATACTGGGATTTATTCCAAGTGACTGCTTTGAATTCTATCTGTGCCTTTAAGAGTTGTTTTAAGAATTTTCCCCATTCAGGATTGATCGCAAGAACTGAATCTCCAGGATTCAATCTGGAAAGAATGAGAGTTTCACTTTCTTCTAGAGTTTCTTCTTCGTATAAAAACTCGTTGGACCAAACGAATTCAGGACTGATCTCTTTTTTAAGAGTATAATTCAACTCTACAAACTCATTATAGAACTTCTCGAATTTACGTTTTAACTTTTCATGATCTCCCCTTAAGAGAATCAATTCATTCAAAACGCTGTAGAATGCGCGAGTCCTGTTTTCAGAAAGTTTTTTATCTAGAAAAGCATAGAGCTCGATCAGTTTGATAAACAACCAACGGATCGGACCGCGGATGTACTTAAATTTAGGATTGGTGAACTTAGGAGGGGAAATCCCTTTTTCGAATAAATGAGCTGTTTCTGCAGCATCAAACTCCCTATATCCTTCTGGGGATTGAGGAGAAAACTTCCAGCGAGAAAGACGTTCCAATTCTTCTTTGGAAACTGGTCTTCTGGCAAGCCTGGATTCTATTTCTTCCATGAGCTCGCGGACATTGACCGAGCTGTCCTTGATTTCTATAATGTCTGAAGATCTTTCTTCCATGGGAGCCCGGACTTTTATTCGATTGTTTTTTTCTTATTCGACAAAACAATCGTATTTTTACTTCGATTTATCATAACAAACATGAAATACTTGGTCACAGGAGCGGAAGGTTTTGTAGGATCTTATCTGGTCCGAGAACTTATACAAAAATCCGGGTCCGAACTTCTGGGCTTGGGAATGAATCCCAAAAATACTGAGTTTCCCTTTCCTTATAAGGTTTGTGATATCAGGGATATCCAATCACTCCAGCAAGTATTCGAGTCCTATTCACCGGACGTATTATTCCATTTAGCAGGACAAACATTCGTCCCAAGATCCATTGAAAATCCAGAAGAGACATTACTCATCAATGTAGCCGGCACATTGAATATTTTAGAATGTTTTAAACGTTCAGGCAAAAAAGTTAAACTAGTATATATATCTTCTTCTGAAGTATACGGAAATATAAAAGAAGAACAACTTCCAGTTTCAGAAAATCTGCTTCCAAGTCCGGTGAATCCGTATGCTTCTTCCAAACTTGCCGCGGAAACTTATTGTCTCCAGTATTCTCGTTCTTATCAAAATATAGAAACCGTAATCGCAAGACCTTTTAATCATATAGGTATCGGGCAGAATCCTAATTTTGTGGTCCCTAACTTTTGCAAACAAGTGTTGGAGAATATCTCCAGAAACGTTTCTTCTGAAATTTTAGTAGGGGATTTAACTCCTACGCGAGACTTTTTGCATGTAACCGATGTAGTAAAAGCTTATATTCTTTTGGCAAATAAAGGGATAAGCGGAGAAGTTTATAATATTTGTTCAGGTGCTGAGACTTCTATCTCTCAAGTCTTAGAATGGATCTTGGAATTTGCGGATTCTAAATTAGTTTCTAAACAAGATCCTGCAAGATTGAGACCAGCAGAAATGAAAAGATCTCTGGGAAATAATTCTAAATTAAAATCTTTAGGATGGGCTCCTGGAATTTCAGTGAAGGAATCAGTCCGAGAAATTTTCGAACATATTCGAAAAACAGAATATTCTTCTTAAATTACGGAACCTTTCCAGGTTTTTACCCCACTTCCTTCTATAGGAAATGGTTTGCCTAAATATTTTGGCGCAGTATTTGCCAGGTTCATATCGATCCAGGCCAAGGTTCTTGCAAAAAATTCTCTGAATCTGCTAGTGGGTCCGCTAATATAGATCCTCCTATCCGATTCATAAGATTGCAGATCTAATCCTATCTTTTTAGAAATGAAAGCGGCTCTAGGTTGGTGAAATCTTTGGCTTACAAAGATTGCGTCCTTAACTTGAAAAATTTCTTTCGCCCTTACCAAAGTATCCAAGGTTCTAAAACCTGCGTGATCTACGAACACATCTTTTTCATCGACTCCTCTTTCTAAAACGTACAATAACATCGGCTTCACTTCATTGTAGTAGCTGGTCCCATTATCACCTGAGAGAAGAATTTTCCGGACCTTCTCCTGTTTATATAGTTCGATCGCGCAATCTAAACGGTCTTGCAGAACGGGAGAAGGAATTCCTTTATAAACGGAAGCACCCGGAACAATTGCAACAGTTGCAGGTTTGAGAGAGCGATAATTTCCTGCATGAATACTTCTATTTTCGTAATCCCATTCGATAGAAAGATCTATGGAAGCCGGGATCCCAATGCAGATGGCGGCGGCGAGTAAAACTGCAAGTCTCACTCTTCCTCGGGAAAAGGTTCCGGGAGTTTTCTGGATTTCCTGGTTTTTTAGTCCAAAGTCCATATACTTTAAGGGGAGAATATGCCAAAGAACCGGTTCTGGAAAAGGAATTTTCCCCAAAATTTCAATTTTACCCCAAATTATGTTCTCATTAAAGGAGACCGGATTTCTTTTTTCCCGGGACCAAAAATTTAGATCGATATTTGGAAACATGGCGGCTACCTTGGGGTCTTAGGATACACTAGGTTATGAACCGAGTAAGACTCATGAATCTCCTGAATTCATTCGTCAGAGTTGCTCTGGCCGGTGTGTTCCTCACGCCGGCGTATCTTTTCTCGCAAGATACCAAAACTAGTTTTCATACTGCCCGACCTATTCGCACCGTCTCCTTCTATCGTAATGAAAGAGCAGCCGGGGTAGTTTTCGGTGACCTAGATTCATTTAAAAATCGTTATATTCTTACAGAGACCCAACTCGAACGTATCGCTGAGCTGAACCGGAGATATAAAAACGAGCATGAAAGATGGCTTCGTAGATTATCTCCGAAACAAGTCGAACTCGAACTGGTATTGATGGATGAAAATCCTGACTTGATCAAAGTTCGACTTCTCGTTAACGCGATTGCAAAGTATACATCCGAAATCCGGATGAATCAAATCGCGCATCGGCTCGCGATCGAAAGGGTTTTATCCTCAGAGCAAAAAAAGAGGGGAAAGGAAAGGGAAATAGTTACCCTACCCGAGGAGCATAGGGAAGCTCCAGGGTTCCCCTTGAATCTGTTTGTTCCCGAGAGAATAATTTTGCCTGTGCCGGGCATCCTGAGATAAGGAAACTAAAATGGACCAAAGAGAATTTGCCGGACTAATAGACAGTACGAAACATATCGTGCTTTCCGCGATTAAAAAGAATTTATACGAAGAGTTTTACGATACCATCGATGATGTTGTTCAAGAAACTTATATCCGAGCTTATAAAAGTTTAGCAGCCAATAAGTTCAGGGGAGATTCTTCCCATAGTACTTGGTTGTATACAATTGCAAGGAATGAGTCCTTGAGAATGAACCAGAAGCGTATGCGCCAGGCAAACCTTGCGATGAAGCTGAAGGAAAAAGCTACTCAAGATTCTATTTTAAATCCGAGAGAAGAATATTCAGATTCTGGAATGGACATTGAATTACAGGATCTGATTTCCAATCTTCCTTGGAAATATAAGTCAGTGCTTGCATTAGTTTCCGAAGGATATAAAGAGCAACAGATTGCGGAGAAGTTGGGAATTCCGGAAGGAACAGTGAAATCCCGATCATTCCGAGGCAAACAAATGCTGAAGAAACTTTTTTTTCAAGAGACCTAGAGATAATCGGAAATGGAAGATAGAAACAAAGAAAAGTTAGACCAAGAGATTTTCCGTCGTTTAGAAAGTTACGAATGGAGTGATAATATCTCTGCAAAGATAATGAGAAGGCGTAAGATCGCTAGCTTTAAGCGATTTTTCATCTTCTCATTTAGCGGACTTATTATTGTGGGCCTTGGTCTATCTTCTTTTTATTTTCAGCCTGAGGGAGAATCCGAAACCGGAGACTGGCAGGTCTTGATAGAAGAGCAGATCGAAGGAACTTTTGAGGAAGCGGAGACTAGTATGCAAACTCCTGATCTGAATCAGGAGGATACTAGTTCTTCTACTGTACCTTCTTCTTCCTTAATGGATATGGATGCGTTGATCGAAACTTCTTTCGAGCGCAGATAGGTTTTTAAAAATAAATACAAACTCAGCTTGCTAATATAGCGGTTGTTACATAGAATTGCGGCAAGGATTGGTTGGGTGAAACTAATCCAAATGTCCCTCTTGGACTAGGAGTACACTCTTGTTTTCCTTGCATGAACCGACTTCAGGTCGCACCAAAAAAAATAAACCGAACCTTCCTCCTGGAGTTTTCGGGATCCGGGCACTTCCTTACGTTTCCAAATTGGCAAAAGATCCGATCGGATTTTTCCAATTGATGCAGTCCAAATTCGGAAATTCAGCACGATTTGGTTTGAGATCGATTGTCTTTCATTTAATTACGCAGCCTGAAGATATTAAAAGAGTTCTTCAAGAGAATAACCAGAACTATCATAAGGGAGTTTTTTATAAAGAACTCGGTAGAATTTTAGGCAAAGGTTTGCTGAATAGCGAAGGAGAATTTTGGAAGAAGCAAAGAAAACTTATCCAACCTTCTTTCCATAAACAAAGGATCTCGGAGTTCGTGGAGATCATGGCCCAGGAAACCGAAAAAACTTCTGAAAATTGGAAGAAGATCTCCAGCTTAGACATTTCTAAAGAAATGATGCGACTAACGTTTGCGATAGTCGGCAGGACTTTATTCAGAACAGAAGTAGAAAGTTACGCTGCAAGGATAGAACATTCTTTAAAGATCGCTTTGGAATTGGTTACTAAAAGGATCACTCGTATTTTTCCTTTTCCGTTCAGTTGGCCTACTCCTGAAAATTTAAAACTCAAACGTGCATTGAAAGATATGCATTCTGTAGTTGATGAGTTGATTGCAGAACGTAAAAAAAATCCTTCTAACGATTTGATCTCTATGCTTCTGGAAGTTCGGGACGAAGAAACTGGTGAGACTATGAGTGAAAGCCAAGTTCGGGACGAGGCAATCACACTTCTTCTTGCAGGACATGAAACAACGGCAAACGCATTGTCTTGGGGATTTTATCTTCTATCTAAACATCCTGAGATTTGCGAAAAAGTAAGAGAAGAAGCGAATAGAGTTTTAGGGGATAAAACTCCTAGTTTGGAAGATGTTCAAAAATTGACATACACTCGCAAAGTATTGGATGAAGTTTTGAGATTATATCCCCCTGCTTGGGTGATTGAAAGGACTGCAATGGGTCCCGATCAAATTGGCGGTTATGATGTAGAGACTGGAACTAATATCTCCATTTGTATTTTTAATATTCATCGAAATCCAGATTTTTGGGAAAATCCTGACAAGTTTGATCCGGATCGTTTTGATGAAGAAAGGTCAGCAGATAGACCGAAATATGCATATCTTCCTTTTGGAGGAGGGCCAAGGATCTGTATTGGTAATATTTTTGCATTAACGGAAGCGACGCTAATACTTGCAATGTTGGTCAAAAACTACAAATTCCAAACGGATCCAAATCATCCGGTTGTTATGGAACCTTTAGTCACATTAAGACCGAAGTACGGAATTCTCTTAAACATAGTTTCCACTTGACCCTATCTTTCCCGGCCGGAATCCTTCTACCAGAGGGATTTCGACCATGGAAAAGATGATAAAAAAACGCATCGACCAGGTAAAAGAAAAAGGCCACCAAAGGCTGACGGTTCTTTTAATCCCTCATGGGTTCGATAAGTCTTTCCACTTCCAAATTTCTATTTTCACTATCTTCTTCTTAGTAGGGTTATTGTTTGCGATTGTAGGTATCGCAGTTTTAGGAATTGTTCGTTATAATAATACCAGAATACAGATCAACGCACTCGCTTCTGTTTATGGAAAATACTTCGATGAGTATATCGAATATAGCGAAAAGTTAGGAGATATCCGAGATGATTTCGCAAGTCTGAACGAAAATTTACAAGAAGTTCATTCTTTGATTGATGGCGAGTCAGATGAGTTGCTTAAACTTCCTGATGAGTCAGACTCTGAGGACTTAGCTGCTACTGAATTAAAGGTAGAAGAAGCAGTAGATAAGGATCTAATGCTCGGAAGATCTTATCTTTCTGAAATTTATGGATATCGTTCAGTAAGAGTTTCCATGGAGAAGAACAAAGCTCTTGTGGACTCAGTATTTAACTTTTTAGATTCCAGATATGGTATCATGAATTCTCTCCCATTCGGAGAACCATTATTATCTTATAATTTAACTTCTTATTATGGAATGAGAAGGTCTCCTACTTTCGGATACATGGAATTCCATGATGGAGTGGATTTGGCAAACGTTCCAGGCACCGATATAACGGCGACCGGGGACGGAAGGGTTTACAGAGCCATTTATTCCAACAGAGGATATGGAAATCATATAGTGCTCGCTCATGCAAACGGATATTATAGTTTGTATGGCCACTGCACTTCCTTAAAAGTTAGAGAAGGCGAATATGTTCATAAAGGACAAAGGATCGCAACTGTGGGAGCCACAGGAAACGTGACCGGTCCTCACCTTCATTATGAAGTATGGATCGGAGAATCGAACCGCACTGATCCTATGGATTATATGAAAGTAGGTTTCGGCCAATATTAATTTTATATAATCGACTATGCCTAAAAAAGTCCCGGCTAAAAAGACCTCCTCTAAAAAAGCGGAGCCAACCGAAGTATCTAAAAAAGTTTCTGTAGATCTCCCAAAAGATACGAAGCAGGCTGCAAAAGAAATGCGCTCTTTGGAAGAGGAGATCCGCCATCACCAATATTTATATTACGTTAAGAACACTCCTAAAATATCTGATTATGATTTCGATCAGATGTTCAAAAGACTCCAAGCTTTTGAAGAGGCATTCCCAAAATTAGCAGACCCAGCTAGTCCTACTTTGAGCGTTGGCTCCGATCTGGACAAAGACTTTGAGAAGTTCACTCATAAACTTCCGGTTCTTTCTTTGGAAAATACTTATAATGAAGAAGAGCTAATGGAATGGATCCAGAAAACGGGGTCAGACGAGCTATACTCGGTTGAGTGGAAGATCGACGGCGCTTCTCTTATGTTATATTATGAAAATGGAATTCTTGCAAATGGAGTAACCAGAGGCACAGGCGGGATTGGAGACGATGTTACCGAAAATATCCGAACCATCCGTTCTATTCCACTCAGATTATCCGAAACTGTTTCTATTTATTTAAGGGGAGAAGTTTATATGACCTTCTCCGACTTTGAAGAATTTAATGAGGCTTCTGAAGGAAGATATGCGAATCCTAGAAATTTATCCTCAGGTTCTTTAAAACAGAAAAATTCTTCAGACGTAGCAAAAAGACCTCTTAGAATTTTTACGTACGATGCATTTTTTCCGGGATCCAAAGCAAAATTCAAAACCCACCAAGAGGTAATGAAGAAGGCGGAAGATCTAAAGTTCCCTCTTCCCCCTGATACTAAATTATTGAAAGGTTCTGAGATCCCCGCCGCGATCAAAGACTTTAAGAAAAAGAAAGAGAAAGTTGGATTTCCTACAGACGGGCTTGTGATCAAACTAAACGATCTTTCTAAAAGAGAGGCCTTAGGCTATACATCTCATTCTCCTCGTTGGGCTCGTGCTTATAAATTCGATGCTTTGATGAAAGAGAGTAAAATTGTCGGCATCGATTACGCAGTGGGAAGAACAGGAAAAATCACTCCAAGAGCTCAGATCGAACCTATCAGTTTGGCCGGAACTACAGTTACATTTGCAACATTACATAACCAAGATTATATTGATGAGTTGGGAGTTGGAATCGGAGCAATCGTAAGAATTTCCAAAAGAGGGGAGATCATCCCTGCAGTGGAAGAAGTTGTCACTCCGGGAAAAGAAGTTTTCAAAATTCCACTTCGTTGTCCTTGTTGCGGCACTAAAACAGAAAAGAAACAAGACTCTGTAGATTATTTTTGCCCGAATCCAGAATGTCCTGATCGAGTTAAGAACGGGATTATATTCTATTGTTCGCGTAAACAAATGGATATAGAAGGCCTGGGTGAGAAGCAGGTTGAATTTTTATACGACCGAAAGTATATCAAAGATATAGCAGATCTTTATTCCCTAAATAAACATAAAGAAAAGTTAATGGAAGAAGAAGGATATGGAGAGAAGAGCGTATCCATTATCCTAAATGGGATCGAAGAATCCAAAAAGAAGGATTTTAGATTTGTACTTTCTTCCTTGGGTTTGAGAGAGATAGGTCCTAAAGTTGCAGAACTTCTGACAGAGCACGGATATGATACGATCGATGCGATCATCTCCGCCGCTAAGAATCCGAAAAAATTAGAAAGTGTCTTAGAAATTCCAGGAATAGGGCCTTCTACAATTGAAGCTATCCAAGAGAATTTTACCGACAAAAGAATTCTTTCTCTTGTTGATCGTTTAAAAAAAGCCGGGCTCAAGATGAAGGCTGATCCGATCGAAAAATCGGATAAACAACCATTTGCAGGACAAAGTTGGTGTGTGTCCGGCTCCTTTGAAAATTTCCAACCTAGAGATAAGGCAATGGATTTGGTTGTTTATTATGGCGGGAAAAAAGTAGGATCTATTTCTTCTAAAACTACTCATCTTTTGGCAGGACCAGGCGCTGGTTCCAAATTGGACAAGGCACAAGAGTTGGGAGTGCAAGTAGTCTCTGAAGATGAGTTTTTAAAAATTCTAAAACAAAACGGAATCAAGATCTAATATCATTTATAAAATTATACGTCGCGTATAGTTTTATTACTATCTCTCTTTTTCTATTCCTATCGCTAAAGGATTGAAAATTCTCCGCTTTCATTACTATAGAACTATGACACAAAAGAAATGCCCTCAATGTTCTCGCATTTTGGAATGTGGAGTGGATCAAGGAACTTGCTGGTGTTTCGATATTCGTTTAGATAGGGAAGCCTTGAAGAATATAAGAGAAATGTATGAAGACTGCTTATGCAAAGATTGTTTAAGTCGTTTTGAAACGAACGTAGTTAATCAAAAAATTTGAATGACAGCCGTATAATATGTGAACATTTGTTCAACACATTTCAGTTTTTTTAATCTAAATAAAAATCGATTGAAGCATAGGTCCTTCAACATAGTGTTTCCGCCGTAGGGAAAAAATCCTAGTTTTATAGTGTTCTCAGGGGGAGTTCTTGGAAACTGATCAAAAATATTTTTACGATATGCTGGAAAAGACGGCATCTAAATTTCCGAATAAGGAAAGTTTTTCCCGGAGAACCAAAGATGGAATTAAAGGAAGGACATTTTCAGAAATGAAGTCCTTAACAGATTCTTTAATTGCAGGATTGATCGAAGAAGGAGTTCAAAAGGACGATAAGATCTTATATCTTTGCGACTCTAGTCAGAACTGGATCATAGGCGATATTGCAATCATCTCTGCAGGTGCTGTTTCTGTTCCAAGAGGAACCGATGTAGTAGACGAAGATATATTATATATTGTTAATCATTCTGAAAGTAAATACGCAATCGTCCAAAAAGAAAAAGACAAACAAAGATTAGTAAATCTCGGTTCTAAACTTCCAAGTTTAAAAAAAGTTTTTGTGATCGAAGATGATATAGGTGACTTGAAATCGGGAACCGATACGATCCAAGGTTTGATCGAAAAAGGAAAATCGAATCTTGCAAAAGATCCTGATATTGTTCGCAAAAGACTCAAAGAAAAATCTCCAAACGAACTTGCTACTTTGATCTATACATCCGGAACCACAGGTGCTCCTAAAGGAGTAATGCTCACTCAAACCGGCTGGATCTCCGCAGTAGAAAAAGTGATTGGATTCGTTCAATTGACTTCTGCCGATTCGGGTGTAAGTCTTCTTCCTCCTTGGCATGCGTTTGAAAGAGCGATCGAATATTGTATTCTTGAATTGGGGGCTGGGTTTCTCGTTTCCAATATCAGCAACTTGAAAGAAGATCTGAAGGAATTCCAACCTACACTATTCCCTTCTGTTCCAAGGATTTGGGAATCCTTATATAATGGAATTATGAATAAGGTATCTAAGGAGTCGGGCTTAAAAAGAGGAGTATTCAATTTCTGTCTGAAGATCGGAAATCTTTGGGCAGTTCAAAAAGGAGTTCTATTCGGTTATGATTTCAGGATAGAAAAGCCGAATTTTATCGTTTGGACCTTCTCCAAATTATCCTCTTTGGTCTTTCTTGCCTTATTATCTCCTCTCAAGTTGCTTGCAGTTTTGGTATTTAAGCCGATCCACAGTGCTCTTGGTGGAAAGTTAAGAGTGTCCGTTTCTGCGGGGAGTGCTCTTCCTTCCGTAGTGGATAAATTTTTATCTTCTATCGGATTAATTGTTTTGGAAGGATATGGGATGACTGAAACTTCTGCAGTACTTTCTATTCGTAAGCCTAAGCAGCCTTCTCCTGGAACTGTAGGAACTCCAATACAAGGATATGAATGTATTCTAAAAGACGAACATGGTAAACTGGTTCCTCAAGGAGGAAAAGGAAGTCTCTGGGTAAAATCCAAACAAGTTCTGATGGGATATTACAAACGCCCTGAGTTGAATGATGTTGTTTTTGATAAAAATGGATTCTTTGATACCGGGGATATCATGCGTTTCAATTATAGAAACGAATTGGTGTTTGCAGGAAGAGCAAAGGATACTATAGTGCTTGCCGGAGGAGAAAATGTGGAGCCAGTTCCTATTGAGGATCAGCTTTTAAACTCTCCTTATGTGAACCAAGTCATGGTGACTGGTCATGAGGCAAAACATTTGGTGGTTCTGATCGTTCCGGATTTCGAAAGATTGAAGGCTGAGTTCCCTGATCTTCCTGAGGATGCGAATGTTTGGAATTCTCATCCTAAGGTAAGAGAGATCTTTAAGAAAGAAGTTTCGGATAGAATATCCCGTAAAACAGGATTCAAAGCTTTCGAACTGATCCCTCAAAATGCGTTTTATGTCATTCCAAGACCTTTTGATCCGGACAAGGAAATGACTAGAACATTAAAGATAAAAAGAAACGAAATATTAGAAAGTTTTAAAAAAGAAGTTTCCGATCTAACCAAAAATTAGAATCGGATTGGGAGAAAGAACATGTTTTTAAATCCGTATTTAACGTCCTCCGATCTGGAATTTTACGAAACCGTAAAGGACTTTGCTAAAGAAAGAGTATTACCTTCCGTCGAGGATCGGGACGAACACGGCGTATGGGGAGACGATATCTGGAAGGAAATGGGAAATATGGGTCTACTCGGCATTCCTGTTCCGGAAGAATTTGGAGGTCAAGGTGGAACTTGTCTTCAATGTTGTATTGCTCAAGAAGCGTTTAACGCTGGTTCTCTAGACGGAGGATTTGGACTTTCTTGGGGAGCCCATATGATTATCGGGACTCTTCCTATTCTTTTTCAAGGAACAGAAGCTCAAAAGAAAAAATACCTTCCTAAACTTGCATCAGGAGAATGGATAGCAGGCCTTGCATTAACTGAGCCTGATTCTGGTTCAGATGCAGCTGCAATGAATACATTCGCTACTAAGGTAGATGGAGGTTTCATTCTAAACGGAAGCAAACTATTCATCACCAATGGACCGAACGGACAAGTATTCATCGTGATGGCGAGAACAACTAAATCCAGAGGACCAATGGGAGTTTCTGCATTCATTGTAGAGTCTCATATGAAAGGATTTCATATAAGTAAAGTTCTTAAGAAGTTGGGGCATAATACTTCCATGACCGCAGAACTTTCTTTTCAAGATATGTTCGTGCCTGATGAAAATCTTTTAGGCCCTCTGAATTCTGGTTTCGTTCGTATCGGAAAAGGAACTTTAGAATGGGAAAGAACAGTTTTAGTCGCTGCTGTTCCAGGTGGAATGGAATTTGGATTGGAACTTTCTTTGGACTACGCATGGAAGCGTCACCAATTCGGAAAACCGATCTTATCCTTTTTTGGAGTACAAGAGAAAATCGCACGTAACTGGGCTTATCTATGTGCTTCTAGAAGATTGATCTATTTCGTAGCAAATAAGAAGGACCAAGATCCAACAGCGAGCCTTCCATTTGAAAGTTCTGCATTAAAAGTTTTTGTTACAGAAACTGCAGAAGAGGTAGCAAGCGACGCAGTTCAGATCCACGGCGGGATGGGTTACATGAGAGAATGTCATGTAAGTCGTCAATACAGAGACGTCAGACTTGGCACAATCGGTGGGGGAACTACTGAAGTTCAAAAAAGTATTATATCTTCTACCTATAAAGGTTTCGAAAAGTTGATGGGAGTTTTAGAACAATCTCAACCAGAAGAGATCAGAGCTAAGGCTGAGAAAATTTTAGCAAATACTCCTGAAGAAAAAGTTCTGACTGCGGCAAAAGAATTACTCAAAGCAGCAGGAGAACATTCTGATAGAAAGAAAAAACAGGCTCTAGAATTCGGATTTGCTGATCTTGCAGTATTCGTTACCACAGTTCAGTTAGGATTCTGGGACACTGCAAATTCTACTTCTGAATACAAATCAGAAGATAGACAAAGAGATCTAAAAATACTTACCTTCTACGCCGGTTGTAGGTTTTTCAAAAGTGTACATTTCTTAAAAGAACTGGATGCAGAAAAAACTAAAAACCTGATGAGACTTTTTTCCGAACTTCCTTCTGTGGAAAAAGAAGTGGCTAATTGTGTAGAGTTCCTGAAAAACGGGGTCTTGGGCGCACAGTTAGAGTTAGCTTAATCCACAAAAAAGAATAAGGAAATCGGAATGTACGAAAGAGGAAAGACTTACGACGAAATACAAATAGGAGATAAGGGAAGTTTCACAAAAACGATTACTGAAACGGATATCTATCTGTTCGCAGGGATCAGCGGGGATTTTAATCCTCTGCATGTGGACGAAGAATATGCAAAGACCACAGCGTTCGGAACAAGGATCGCTCACGGTGGACTTGCAGCTTCTCTATTAGCTCCTGTACTCGGGATGAAACTTCCCGGGTTGGGTACAGTCGCATTAGAAACATTAACAAAGTTCCGCAAACCAGTGTATCCTGGAGATACGATTACTTGTACAGTCACAGTGAAAGAAAAAATCCCAAGACTGAAAGCTGTCTCCATGAACATAGAGTGGACCAATCAAAAAAAAGAAATAATCGGCAAGGGAGAATGTAAAGTTCTACCTCCTTCTGCCCAAGCTTAGAATTTTCAGGAGTTATACATGAGTTTTCCCGTTCTATTAGGAGTCGCTGACAGTACGACCAAAGATTTTTCGGAAGAAGAATACAAATCGTGGAGCGGGTCTCAAAAGGTTTTTCAACATTATAAAAAATCCATAAGTACACTTTTGGATTTTCTTGGAATGAAGAATGAAACATTATCTTCTGAGATTACTGACTTCGTAAGTATAGAAGCAGCCTCATTGGGAAAAGGGGGTTATGGACATACAGTTCGTATCGCCAACGAGCTCGGATACACTGGAATGAAAGCCCATGTAATAGACTTGGGAGGTGCGAGCGTTACCGGCGCAATCGGACAAGCAAGGACCATCTTAGTAGATAATCCTGATGCAGTCGTGCTCGTAGCCGCTGCGGATATTCCTAAATCAGCATTTCGTCAAGTTTCCGATCTAAAGATGGTAAACGAAACAGTATGTCATCCTGAATTCGAATTAGACAATGGTGCCACTCTAATCGCAATGTACGGGCTCATGATGAAAAGAATGATGTTCGAAGATGGGATTAGCTTGGATGATCTAAAAGAGATTACTCAAAAATTCAGATCCAATGCGATTGGGAATCCAAGAGCCTTCTATTATGGACAAGAGATCACGGAAAAACAAATGTCTCGTCCTATTTCCGATCCTTATCCGACTCCGATGATCGCAATCGTAACAGATCATGGGTTTGCAACTATCCTAGTTTCTGAAAAAAAAGCGGAAGAGTGGAAATCAAAAGGCCTGATCCGGAAAGATCTAAAACCTTTACATCTTGCGGGAGCTTCTCACGCGGCTCATAGCGAATATTTCATTTTGAAAGGTGGATTTGATTCTCCTTCTAGAAATTCTGCAGAAAGACTTTTTGCACAATCTGGTTACCAAAGAGAAGAAGTTGACTATGCTTGGATCTACGATTGTTTCCCTGGCCAGGTGATCCAACAGTCAGCTCAATATTTTAAATTGGGCAAAAAGGAAGTGGTGAATGCTCTTAAGACCTCTTCATTAAAACTTTCTAATGGAAAACAAATCCCTATCAATCAGATGGGCGGTATATTAAATTACCAAGCAGCAATGTCCATCTCTGCTGCCACAGGTCTTGTGGATATCGCTGTCCAATACGGGCTATATGCGCAGGTTGCCGATTGTGGAAAAATTCCGGCACATTCTCCGAAACTATCTCTTTTGGGAGGGAATGGTGGAATCGACAGTATCAATTCAATTGCGTTATTCTCATCGGAACGTCCTTCAAGCGATAGAAAGTCCAGACCTCCTGAACTTTCTCCTCTTACATTAAATAAACCTGGGGCGGATATCGGTGAAGAAGGTGTAGTTTGGTCTGCTACAACAGTTAATATGAATCCAGGATTTTCCTGGAAGCCTCCTTATTCTTTAGCTTTGATCAAGTTGGCAGAAAATCGTTTCGTTCTTGCGAACATCCATGAGAAGGATGGGACGATGCGCAAATCCGGGGACGAATTGCAATACGACAGAACTCGGGTAAAGATCGAAAAAGAAGGCCGAAGATGGAAGGCTGTACTTTTATAAACCGATCGTTCGTCTTGCAAAACTAAATAGATTTTTTCTAATATTCTCCGCAGAAATTTGAAAATAAATTGATTAGAATTGTTTTAAGAAGAAAAACTTTTACTTTGTTTTTGGAAAAAAATTTCCGAATTTGAAATACGCTCCGATTCCGTTCCGTCAGATTTTTTCTCGGAAAGTGAAAGCGGCTTCGGGTCTGAGTGTTCTGAAAACAAGGCAGTCAAAATTTCAGTCTAATACTTGAGGCTGTCTAACCCCGGATAAAACCGGATATCTGAAAAGAAAATGCGAGAACCGTTTCCATGATTTGATCTTTGTGAAGGGGACGATATTCTTGTTTATTACTGCGGAGAACATTCGAACTGGAGAAATCAGGACCTTTCTTGGAAAAGAAAGGATCTTAGTGCCTGATTCCAAACATACTGAGGTTGCCCGTTCCCTTTTAGCGCATTGGGAAACGGTAGAAGAATGTTTGGACTTACGTAAATATTCCAAATTTTTCTATGTCTCCGAAACGGAAGGCAGATGGCAAAGGGGAGAAGAAGTTTTAATCTCCACAGAAAGACCTATTTCAGACCGATCAGGAAGTAAAAGCCTCTCTATGGATCACATAGATAGCTACAGAGTACTCGGAATTTTTTTGGAAAAAGAATAAAATCCGAGTAGAATACGAATCGGGAGAAGATAAGGTACGGACCCAACGCACTCACTAACAATGGTCCAAAAAAAGAAAAAGAAACCCTCACCTAAAAAGAAGGTAGTTAAACGGGCAAAATCCTCTTCTACCGGGACAAAAAGCGTACGTATCCCCAGAGATAATGACGTTAAGATGAGCGAAATGGTGGATTTGGCCGCCGAGATATTCGTTCAGACTTTAGAGATTTCAGCTAAAATTCCAGATAGGCTCAGATCTAGACTGATTAAAAAACTTAAGGACGCTGCAAAAGAAGCGTTATCCTGAACACATTCTACCCTGCCTCCAGGGATAGATTTTCGATATGGCCTGAAATTTTTTTCCAAAAACCTCGCTCAAACGAGGTGGGATTCCGTATTTATGTCCGTCGAAATGGACTATGGAAACGATGTTTTTAGCAACAGCCCTTTTCTTGATTCTTTTCGAACAATATAAGGAAAGAAAGACCCGAGAGAAGGTTTTTGTAGAACCTTTACGTAACTTCCTTCACCGTTAACCTACGGTCCAAGCGCCGGGCGAAAGGATGCCCCGGCCTTCGTTTTTCTCGCCTTGTTAATGTTGGAACCGACTTGAATCCTTCCGGATACCAGGGATAATGGCCTTGGGCGGATTTCAACTTCTATGAAGAACAAATTACTCACACCTATCAAAGCGATAGATACCTTCGTTAAATGTAAAAAAGAAGGGGAGCGTATTCCCATACTGGTTTGGGACAGTTTAAGGACCTACCAAAAATGGAATGAGGTGGAGTTAACAGGACTTCTAAATGCTAGCGCCTATTTTCCTGATATTTTTTTTGAAAAGGATATGGAGAAGAAGATCCAGCACCGTCTGGACGAATTTAATTCCAGGATCGTGGACATTCCTATTAAATGAATCAAACTGCTGAACCTAATATTTTATACCAAGAAGCAAATCCTTACGGATCCTTAACCGCGTACTTAGAAGACGACGGGAGAACTGTTTATCTTTATCTACAGGCAGAAGAAAGCCCTGACTTTGCGATCAAATCCGTTTGGATATGTAATCGAATCGATGCACCTAAAACAAGAACAGATCTAGATCTAAGATCCGGCCTAGCACCATTCTTAACGGAAGAAGAAGTTACTGATCCTAAAGGCCAACCTGAGTTCGATCCAAAAGAAATCCATTTCATCTGGTCAGAAGAAGGAAACGGAGTCTCTTTATTTTATAAAGAAGAACTGATCGCATATCTTCCTCCTTGGTCAGGGATCAAAGGATTTCATGGATATTCTAAATTTGCAAAAATGGATACAATTACCGCTTATCCATTAGGTAATACGGAATTCGGAGTAATTCCTGATCGTATCAACCAAGACAGAAATTTTTGGGAATATAGATCTACCAAAGGGATTTGGAAGAATATACAAGAGTCCAGACTTGCTTATCTAGAATACGTATTCGGTAAACATGATAAGTATTGGTCTGCTGATGGCGGAAAATATCCTCAACTAGGTATCGTAAGATTCGCTCCTAAGAATATGCCAGGTGTTTATGTATATTCTACGGTAGGAATGAGCGCGCAAAATCTCCCTTCGGTTGAATTATACAGAAAAGATTACGAAAACTACGCTAGAATAGAATTAGTTTGTGCGGTAAAAGTTTCAGACGAGGACAGATCCGAAAGTTGGGTTCCACATCAAATCGGGGAGATCATTCGTTATCCTTGGGTCATCGGTAAATGGTTTGGACATGGACATTCTATCGCGATGAGTAGAAGAGATCCGGAAGCTTTATACTTAAGTTTTAGCTCTCTTGTTATCAGAGAGATAGGAAAAGAAGAAGGATTCCCTGAATTGACTGAGCTAAAGTCTGAAAGAGGAAATCCGATCAAATTTCTGGCTATGATCCCTGTTTCAGAGGAAGAAAGGGTCTTCATTGAAGAAAAAGGCGCTGAAGAGTTCTTTTCTTTATTAGATTCCACTCAATCTAAGTGGATCCATAATCCTGAGAGACAATCCACGATCTGATCGGATAGTTTTTGGAATGAAGGACTTTATCTCTAAGCGATTTCTAATTCTTCTAGGTTTATTTTTAACGTTAAACTTTCTAAATTTAAGTATAAACGCTCAAGATAAGACTTCTGCAGCCGCGATTGAAAAAATTTGGGAGAATATATACTCTCAGGACTTCATCTCAGCTAAAAAACTAGTCCAGAAAGAACTTCAATCATCTAATTCTGAGTCATTACAACTTCTATCTTTGATGGAAATTTGCTTAAATGGTCTAGAAAGATATAAGCAAGCAGATGAAAGTCGCAAAAAGATCCTAAGTGTTTGGGAAAAAAACCATAAAAAGGCTTATCTAGAAGAGAATTATCCCTTAAACCTCGCTACTTGGACTAGAATGGCGGTGGTAACACCGAATATTTTAGTATTAGGAGCTGAATATTACCTTCCTTATCCAGTAAATGCTAAGAGAGAAGGCTTCTATTATCATAAATTCACTGCATATAACCGCTATAGCAAGCATGCAGTTAAGTTTTTTAAGCTAGAGAACTCACCTAAAACTGAAAAAGAGTATAGATTATTCGAAATTTCAGAAGAAGGAGAGGCTAAACTAGTTAAAAATTACGGAAATACACTGCCGGATTTCAGAGATGAGATGAAAGATGTGATGAAATCTTTAAATCTTTAATTGATCACACCTAAAGTGTTGTATTTTTACAACAGAATCCGTTAGAAAATCGGAAAATACTAATAAAGAAGGGCTATAAAAGAAAAAACCCGCCTCAAAGAAGCGGGTTTTAAGCTTCATTTCTTCCGTATCAAGTACGGAAGAGATGTTGTTGAAGTTAGTTATTTCTTTTTCGCAACTTTCTTCTTAGCAGCTTTTTTCTTAGCTACTTTTTTCTTAGCTGCTTTCTTGACTGCTTTCTTTTTTGCAACCATTGACGTCCTCCATGTATTAGAACTTTATTGCCTTTCATATAATATGAAAGATCAAGAAAGCTCTTGGATAGTGACATAATTAAGCAATTTACTTTTCATTGTAAAGTATTTTAATTAATTTTAGGAAAAAAATTTTAAGAAGTTGATTTCACACTAAGTGATACTTATTCGGAGACTTCTAGACAAACAAAAGAGATATCATCGCTAGGTTCTTTGTAATTTCTAAACTCTTCTAGCGTTTTTTTGATAAGATCAGCTAGTGATTGCGCATCTTTATCGTGATTTAAGGATAATATTCGTAAAAGATTCTCTTCTCCGAAGATTTCTTCGTTATCATCGAACGTTTCAGTTACTCCGTCGGTAAACAAAACTAATTTATCACCTGGATTCAAATGAATAGTTAAGATTCTATAATCCGTTGGTAGAACACCTAAAACTCTTTGAGTTTCGTTTCTAAGTTCGATTCTTCCACCTTTTCGAATACAAATCGGTGGTGTATGACCTGCATTTACGAATGAAAATGCTCCATCGCTAGCGTTATATATACCTGCGATCGAAGTCATGAACTCGCTTCCTCTATATCTCTCGATCAAAAACAAGTTAATTGCTCTAAATATATCGGGAAGTGAAGAAGAATTGCCCAATTGACGGCGAATAATTCCTCTTACTGCAGAAACTAGATAACCTGACCCGAGTCCATGTCCAGATACATCTCCTAAAAATAATAACTGCCTTTTAGGAGAAAGTTTGAGTATATCTAGATAATCTCCTGAAATTCCAACAGCAGGAAGTGTAAAATAGCCTAATTGAACCGATTTTATGGTCTCTAACTCGGGTAAATGAAGAGTTTTATCTAAGACCGCTGCCATATTCAGGTCTCTAACGATCCTTTTCTTCTCTACTTCATCAACTAGTAGAGAGTAATTTCGAATGAGTAAAGATGCTAATCTAGTACATTCTTTTAAGAATCTAAGCTCACCTAGCGTAAAATTCTTACGATTGATCTTTTCTCCGACCAAAAATACTGCGATGACCTCTTTTCCTTTTTCAAAATTGAATAGAGGATACGCTAGTTGGACTTCCATCTGATTTAAAAATTTAAATACGGACTCTCTAATCCCTAATCCATATGCAAGGTGAGAAGTAATAGTAACTTCGGTATGATCTGCGAAATAAGTCCAGATCTCGGAGCCGTAAGGAATTCGAATGAAGTTTAGGTTTCTAAGGTCTGTTCCTGAAAATTTATCCGCAGGGATCAATATCTGGAGTTTTTTCACTTCTAAAGCGTCAACAAGCCTGCGGATCAAACTATTGATCGTTGCTCTCATGGAGATCGGAGCACCTATCATTACTGATAATTCTTCCAATGCTGTGTGAAGTTTAGGATTATTTCTAAAACTCCAATAATCTATCCACTTATACAATTTATTGTTCAGTGAACCTAAAAAGTAGGCGGCGGCTACTACATAGAATAAATTCCATTCTCTTTGGTGTTTTCCTAAAAATCCCGGATTCCATCTTACGAAAAATTCCAGACCAAATAAATATCCGAAGGTTAAGATCAAGATAGAATAAATAGAAGTTAAGGAAGAACTGAAAGCAATTTGGACTGGAACCAATGAATAAGTGTAAGTTCCGAATACGATCAGAACTGGAAATAATATCAGTGCTGCCATTAGATAAGGACGGATGATGAAAAAACTTTTAGTGGATCCAAATTCAGCAATTAAGAATGGAACGACCGTAATTAAGAAGAATGCTAAAACAATACTTAGTTTCTTAAAAACTTCCTGGAAAGTCCCTTTATTCCTAAATGTATGGAATACCAACTGCAAGATACAAATTCCTGCAGAGAATAGATTGAAATACATTCCGTTCACAGACAAGAACTGGAATAGATCCGGATTTCCTTTCTGAGAAAGACCTACAAATCCTGCGACCAAGGAAAAAATTACCTGAGGTGCAAACCATCTCGATGGTATCTCTTTTCCTCTTAATCTAAAAGAAACATCTAAGATTAAAAATCCTGTGAAATATAAGAAGAAGAAGAAGGGAAAGAGGAAATCATGGAACGCTAATAAAAAGAAGTTAAATAAAAATAAAGAAGAGAGAGATCCGAATAATAAGAAAATGTATAAGTCTCTCGTGTAAAAGAAAAACCAAATCGCTACTAAGAAATATAATAAGGATAAAAATATATCCGGTAAGAAGTCCTTCAATACTTCAAACGAGGATCTCATATCTAAAGAAAGACTTTTAACTATACTTCCTTCTTTTGCAAAAAAATGAAATGAGTGTCCGGATAATCCGTAATCCGCTCCTAACTTTCGAACGATCTCATATTCGATTAAGTCAATTTTCATCCCAACTAAATCTGCATGAGATCCGCCGGAGACCGCGATTTTTCCGTTAGGGTAAAAATAAAAGGGAAGTCTCGCTTCTTTAGAATAAGAGTTCAATAATCCTGAAAATAGGATCAAACTGAATAGGATTACTGAAAGAAATACGATTAGGATATTTCTCACGGTTGTATCCCCAAATGTTGAAAGGAAATAATATTACGATCATTCCAAGTTAAGAAGAGTGCATCTTTTCCTGGAGTTTCTATATTTTCCCAACCGATAGATGCTAAGTTTCTATCCGGTTTAGATGCATCGAATAGTTTGAATTTTTTTCCTACGAATCTTAGAGAGATCTTACCTGTTTCTTTCTCAACCATTCCTACTGCGAGATCGTATCTTTCTGTCCAAGAAATCTCCTTTAAGTTATCTTCTACCAATGATTTGATCTGAAGAACATTCTTTGACTCTCCATTTAATCTGGATGAATATAAGGTCCCCAATATATAACAAAGAGCTAAAACAGAAACTGCGTTGGTTACACTCAGACGTAAAAATACAAAATAAAAATCCCCGGAAGGACTTTGGAAAAACTCCAGAAGTTCTCCAGGCTCTCTGGATAATAGATCTATTTTAATATCTCCTACCATAGGAGGTTCAGGGGATTCTAAAAACTTGCGGATCTTTCCTGCATTCTCTAATTCTTTTCTATATTTCTTATTTTCTGCAATTTGAGAAGAAAGGATTTGATTGTGAACTGCCAGGGCGCATTTACCAGCTAAGAATCCGAGTTCATGTCGTACATTGTCTTTTGGAATATTAGAAACCGCTAAAAATCCAAAAAGTTTTTCTCTAAATACGAAAGGAAGAATGAAGTTCGCTCTTAAACTTACAAAATCTTCATTGATAATTTTGTTTTGGTCCGGTTCTCCAATCATAGCTCCGGATCTTTTGTTTAAGATGTAAGTGAGAAGTGCCGCTCGCGGGTTGATCCCTTCGAATGTGTTTACTTTTCTTTGTTTTTTGTGCGCATAGGTATATAATTCGTAATGAACTAGATCATTCTTTAAGATCGCTAATTTTCCAAAATTACTATTGGTCAGTCGCACTAACTCCGGAAATACGTTCTTGATCAATCCTTCTGAATCAAATCTTCTATGAGCTAGTCTAGAAGAACCCGGATCATCGCTTAAATATTCAGAAACGAATGTAGACTTTAAAAATCCTGAAATTTTTTCTTGGATAGGTAATATTCCAAAGACCCCGAAGACCAAACAGGTTAGTACAGCAATCTCACTTACGAATTCTATTTCTTTAGGAAGAAGGTAAATACTGAGTTCATATAAACCTAGAATAACGAATACGGAAAGTAATCGTACAGCTACAGTAATAGCTGAAGAGATAAGTCGCAGATCAGAAAAATAGGTCTTCACGTTTCAGGGATTTGGTGCGGATTCGACAAACTTATGTTGTATAGTATGCGTTTTCCTTCACGTAACCTTCGGTCAGGTCGCATCCCCAGAACACCATCTCTTTGTTTCCGGTATTCAATACCACATCGACGAAGATCTCGGAATTCTTTTTTAGATACTCCGATAATTTTTTGAGCGTTTCCGAATCTGCACCCTTGACAGGTAGTCCTCCGAAATAAATTTCCAAGGAGTCGAAAGGGATAGGTTCATCGAAAACTTTACCTACTGCCATGACCAATCTTCCCCAATTCGGGTCTCCACCGTATATTGCGGTTTTGATCAATGGAGAATTTAGTATGGATTTACCGATCTTTCTCGCCTGAGACTCATCCTTCGATTTTTTGATACGTACTTCGATTAATTTGGACGCACCTTCTCCATCTCTTGCTACTTCTTTAGCAAGATCTGTGCATATTTCTAAAAGTGCGGATTTGAATTCGTTAGGATCAACTGAACCTGCAAGACCATTGCTAAGTAAAGCAACGGTATCTGAGGTAGAAGTATCCGAATCTATCGTGATACAATTAAAACTTAAGTCCACACAATCTTTTAAGATTGGATAAACTTCTCCTTCTATCTGTGCGTCAGTGAGAATGTAAGAAAGCATAGTCGCCATATTAGGCTCTATCATTCCTGCACCCTTTGCCATACCAAAGATAATAGCTTCTCCGTTAGAAGATTTGATCTTTCTCACGGAAATTTTTTTGCGAGTATCCGTGGTCATGATCGCTTCTGCTACTTCATCTAGATTACCGGGTTTTAGATTTGATTTTGCCTGAGCACACGCAGGAAGTATTACCTGCATAGGAAGTGGAACTCCAATCACTCCAGTAGAAGAAGGTAATACAGAAGTTTCAGAGATACCAAGAGACTTTGCGATCTCGGAACAGATCTGTCTGGAATTTAATATTCCTTTTTCTCCAGTAGCAACATTTGAATTTTTAGAATTTATGACTACAGCTTGCAAAACTCCGTCTCGTATATGTTCTTTGCCTACGATGACAGGAGCGCCTGGAAAATTATTTTTAGTAAATACTGCGGCCGCTTTGCAGGGTTTTTCGGAATAGATCACTCCGAAATCTTTCGTTTTGTCTTTAATCCCTATATTTGTTCCGAATGAAAAAAAACCCTTAGGATAATCCATGTTCTAACCTCGACCCTTAGGTCCGATCTCGATAACGTGATACGTTGTCGATTTATATATAGAATCTCTATATTCGTGTTAGGGCTGTTTTAGGAAAAGCGTATTACGAGCAAATGCTCGGATTTCAAACTTCTGAAATTTCGGAATAAACTAACGGAAGGGTTACGGAGAAGATAGTCCCACCTTCCGGATTATCGAAAACTTTGACAGAACCGTGATGTAATCTAACAATATGTTTCACAATAGAAAGTCCAAGGCCGGTTCCGCCTTCTTTTCTGGATCTGTTCTTATCCACTCTAAAGAATCTTTCGAAAATTCTTTCTTTATCCTCGTCCTTGATTCCAATCCCTTGGTCTATAACCTGAAAATTCACTGAGTCAGGTTCCACCTTTGCGATCTTCAAAGTGATTATTTTATCATCCGGAGAATATGAAGAAGCATTTGAAATTAAATTTAAAAGCATATGCTCTAAAAGGACCCAGTCCGCAGCGATAGTAAGAGGAGAAGGCATATCCACTACCAACTTTTGTCCTTTCGGAGAAATAACTCCATCAACAGTAAAAGAAAGATTTTCTACCAGGGACTTTAACGTGAATTCCTCAGGTTGAGCGATTGCAGATTGGTTCTCAATTCTAGTGATCGTAAGCATGTCTTCTACGATACGAACCATTCTGTCCGTGTTTCGAGAGATCGCGTCTAAAAATCTTTTTTCGTGGCTATCTTCTAAAAGTTTTAAACGACCTAGTAATGTTTCCGTATAACCTTTGATGGAAGTGATAGGTGTTTTTAATTCGTGAGAAGCATTTTGAACAAACTGTTCTCTTATCAGATAAGATTGTTTTTCTTCAGTGATATTTCGGATCACTCCGATGAACATCAATAGATTTCCGTTCGTTCGAAGCGGATACATTTTGATTGCGTAAAAATTTTGGCTTAGATCGAGCTCCGTTTTAGGTTCACTTTTTCCGGAAAGATTTCTTTTGATAAAGTCTAGAAGTCTTGGATCTTTGACAGCATCTTCTACTTTTCTAGAGCCTGAATTAGGTTCTATTAAGGAACCGGGAATACTTCTGTTTTGAAAAACGATAGAGCCTTCCAGGTCAACGGAGAATACACCTTCTTTCAAGTTTTGTAATACTGAATCGAACTTTTCTTTTTCGATGGTAAGATCTACGAATTGGTGTTTCAAACGTCCGGACATCAGGTTAATGGAGACGGCAAGGTCAGCTAACTCTTGGATCTCAGGGAGACTTAACTCGGAGCCGAAATCTCCTGCGTTGATTTCTCCAGTTTTCATTTCGATCTGGTTAAGTGTTTGGGTTACACTTCTGGCAATGGAGAAGGACATATAAAAAGTCCCAAACATTGCCAATAAGATATAAGCCGAGAATAGAAGTATTTTCAGGTCGGGGTTGATCAAGTCCTCTAAAAAGAGAACTATCCCCGCGACAGCCATAAGGAAAACGAGTAGAAGCCAGTTACTTAAGAGTAGTTTAGAAAATAAGCTACGCCTCATTGAATCTGTAACCAATCCCGCGGATGGTTTCCAACCTCTCCTTCTCTTCTCCTAGTTTATCCCGGAGTCTTTTAATATTAACATCTACAGCGCGATCCGTCACGTAAATATCCTTACCCCAAACCTTATCTAAAAGTTTGTCTCTGGTAAATGCAACGCCTGTATTCGTCATAAACAGGTAGAGAATTTTATACTCGATCAATGTAAGATCGATTTCTTCGTTATTTATGAATACCTTATGAGCCTTGGGGTTTAGGAAAATTTTGCCGACCGTGATGTTTCCTTCTTGGTCTTGCTCATCCTCTCCTTCTCCCGATCTTCTCAATACGGAGCGAACTCTCGCGATGAGTTCTCTGGTGGAGAATGGTTTTCTAACATAATCGTCCGCGCCAAGTTCCAGTCCTAAGACCGCATCGGTCTCTCCGGATTTAGCGGTAACCATAATGATTGGAAGAGAATATTTTTCTTTGATCCTTTTACAAAGATCCATTCCGCCAATACCTGGTAGCATTAGGTCCAACACCACTAAGTCAGGCAGATTTTTTTCGATCCTAGGAAGCACCTCTAAACCGTTTTGGCAGGTGTCTACTTGGTAGCCATTCTCTTCTAAATGAAATTTGATCAGTTCTGCGATATCCTCTTCGTCATCAACTACGAGGATTTTTTGGCCTGGGCTGCCGGAAGCATTTTTCATAAATTCGCTGAAGCTCTTTCTCCTACGCCTCGGAGGATTTTTATCGTTAGTCGTCGGGGTGGAGGATCCTTGGATTTGGATAGGTTCCATCCCATCAGATTGTCAGAAAACCGTTACAAAAGGTTTACACAAACATTACAATCGCCGGAAAAAGAATTTTCTGGGCTTATTCTTATGACAACCAGTAAACAAAAAGGAATATGTTCCTTTCCGGATTATATAATTAGACGGAGGTTTTTTTAGTCCCGATCCTTGATAATTTCGTTTAACTCGTTTATCAGCTTTCTCTGGCGGAAGAGGACATAAAGAACGAATCCTGAAAATAGGACCAGACCCAAAACATATACCCAAAGTAGACCTTTTAATCTGCTTTGTTCTTCTTCGATTGCTTTGATCGTAGTTAGATGTTCGACTAAGAAAAAATAATTATCGGATTGGGCCCAGGATTTTCTGGCTTCTTCCCTGATCTGGGTGATTAGAACATCCGCTTCTTGTTTGCTCATGTTTTGGATGAGCGGGAAAACAGAGTCCAACTTCATTTCTAAGAATTCTTTTGCAGTTAATTTGGTCTCAGGCTGTTTTTCTTGTGCGGAGATTTGGTTTCCGAAGGTAAGTAATAAAGATAAGGCGATCCCAAAACTGAAATATTTCATTCGTCGAATCCTAACTTGTTTTTCCATTCCTTGGTATAAGGGCTCTTATTTTGCACAAGATAAATCCCTATTAGAACAGTAAAAAGCAGGAACAAAAAGCCGCTAGTAGCTAAAATTGCATGTAAAATCCCTGTTTGGAAGAGAAAATTCCAGTCAGTAAACAGAAGAACGGTTAGAGGAGAAAAAGCCAAGATCAGAATTGTGATCAAGATCAACCGGATATGCCTCAGATGCACCAAATGAAGCATTACTTTTTTCTTAAGCATAGGTGGTACGTCATCGTTCACCCTGCCTTCCGGAGGTTTTACAAAAAAATCCAATTGCTCCCGCAACTCGTCGGGAAGTTTATCTTTTTCCGTGCTCATCGTCTTTCTTCAGCCAATCGCGTAGGATTTCTTTCCCTCGAAAAATATAACTCTTTAAAGTATTCATTTTCAAGTTTAAATTTTCGGAGATATCTTTATAGGACATATTCTCGAAGTAGTGTAACGAGATAGGTTTCCTATATAGTTCGGGTAACTTGTCCACCAGGGATCTGATCTTTTCGGTCGTTTCTTTTTCTAATACTTCGGATTCTTGAGAGGAAAAATTATCTCCCAGCTTTTCGCTGGACAAAGTATCTATAGGAGCGTCTATTTCTGGGTGTTCTTTACGGTATCTGCGGATGATCTCATTTCTTGCAATGGAGAAAACCCAAGTGGAGAATTTAGACTTCCCTCTGAATGTGGACAATCCTTCGAATGCTTTTAAAAAAACATCCTGAGTAAAGTCCTCAGCTTCCGCTTCGTTACGGAATGCTTTTTTTGCCTGGGAATAAACCATTGCCTCATACTTTAATACGAGTTGTTCGAATGATTCAAAATCTCCGGCTAGAACTTTTTGAATATTGGCCCAATCCTCCGGATCGCATAGGATTGGTTCTTCCGGTTTCATGGGAGTAATAATAAACCTATTTTATGGAAGGATCGGATTTCAGTAGGACCGATTCATTTCCTAGGAGACCATTTATAATAACAAAGAAGACCTAAGCCGGTACCAAGAGGGATCAATCCTCCTAACATCGCTAAAGATTTTCCTAATACTAAAATGAAAGTAACGGAAAGAGCTATACCAACAAAGGTAAGTATCAGTCCTAAAAAGAAGGAATAAAGACGCAGATCAAATTTTTCTTTTTGATAAAGGCCTGCTTTGATGATCGCCATTCTCTGACGATACCACCAAAAGAATAGGAAGAATAATAATAACCATCCGAAGATGATCCCCACGATCGGAATACTATACAGGATCGCTTTGTATTCACCACCAGGCTGACTTGCTTGGATGGCGATCCTGATTTCTTCTAGACTACGAAAGAGGGCTTCCTTTTCTTCAGGAGTCATCTGCTAAGAACCGCCACCTTTAATGAAGAAGTTTCTCCCTTTTTAAAGTATGGGATTTTTTGTTCAATGCCAGGTCTGCCGGCGAGAGACTCATACCAGTCCTCTTCTTTCCAGCTTTCCTTTAGATAACTAGTGCGAATGTCTGAATTAAATAGATCCTTAATTTTGCTCATTGGAATGCTCCTATGTAAAATGCCTTTCGAAGTTCGAATACGAACTTTAAAACTCCCGGAAAAGGGTTTTAAATTATGTCGTATATAATTTCGGTCCACTTTTGGAATCCCTAAAGTGGAAAACCTCGTAGGACTACATTTTTTAGAGACGTAAGGGTTAGAAGAAAAATTGGGAGATGAGACAAAAAAATAGAAAGAAAGAAAAATCAAAAACCTTGGATCTTTCGTTTTATGCGGAAACTATTCAGGCTTTTTCACGTCCAAGAATGGCGCTGAACTTAGGTTAGGAGTTCTTAAAATGGGAGGACGATCGAACCCCGCATGTTCTCTTAAGAAGTCCACAATGATCCTTGCAGTGGCTCCCCATAAAAGTCCTTCCTCTATATCAAAGTAAAATACTTCTAATAAAGGTGAGTCAGGTTTCCTTCTTCCTTTAATACTGTAAAAAGGAGCCTCCCAAAGTCTGTCTAGCTCCAGTATAATAATTCGTTCTACTTCTTCAGGATTGAATTCGAATCTAAAATCTCCTGAATATTTAGCTAAGAAGGGAGTGATGTGAAATCCTGTATGAGTGAGTTGCCCTCTGTAATTTCCGATTACGGATAATTCTTTATCTGGAGCTCCCATCTCTTCTTCCCATTCTCTTAGAGCTGTAACTAAAAGATCCTTATCTTCTGGATCCTTTACTCCACCTGGAAAAGAGATCTGTCCAGGATGAGAAGCGAGGTTCGGATTTCTTTTTTGAAGAAGGAAACCGTCTTGTCCGTTCTTTTGGAACACAGGCATGACCACAGAAGAATGTGCTACATCTTCAGGTAAGTTCGGTTCTCCTTCCGGTAGAAAGGGGAGTTCCTTTTTTAGCTTATCTAATTCTAATCTAATCAAATTTCTTTTTGATCGGGATTAAACCTGACAAGGTGGTCTCATAAGGTTTAGATTGCATTGCAGCTATAATAGAAGGTCCGTAGTTTTCTACCTTCCAGTTGGAAAAGATCCCTAGTTCTTTTAACTCTTCGATAGACTTAGGATTTCTTTTTGCAATCTCCGCGATATTCTTATTAGACGGCATCAAGTTGTGACCCATCCGGCGAATGGACATGATTGTTTCTCTCCACTGCCTTAATCTTTTAAATCTGTCCGCTTCTTCCCCTGCCAAATCCTCGATAGATCTTTTGAATAGATCGTTTTTCTGGATAGGGGGTCCGCTTGGGTTTTTATAAACCTGATATAAATTTTCTGCGTCTTTTTTGCCTAAGATGTCTACGAGCTTATTCAGTTCCCCACGAGACTTGACTAATTCCAAAACCTTGTCGTTATTCCAAACTCTGAATGGAGCCTTGTTCAACTTTTTTGCTTTTTCGTCCCGGAAACCTAAGGTATCGTGAAGTGCCCTTCTTTCGTCGGAACCCAACTCAAGGACATTTGGGAATTTTTCCAAATTGATTGAAAAACCTTCGAAAGGTTCTGGTTCCTCTTCCGCGATTTTTGCGAACTCTGAAACTGCTTCGTCTAACAATTTACGTTTTCCGAGTTCCTCGCTCATTTTAGTCCAGATGGATTCCAGATAAACTGTGTCCAGGGCCGCGTATTGGAGCTGACTTTTTTCTAGAGGACGCTTTTCCCAGTTGGATTTTTGCTCCTTCTTCGAAAGTTTGACCTTGTGGTAATGCTCCACAAGATACAACAAAGAGTTCTGTTCTAAGTCTAATAAACGAGAGCTGAACATCGTATCTGCGATGTTGATAAACTTGAAACCGAAGTCTCTTTTAAGAGCTTTGATATCGTCCGAAGCGGAATGAAATATTTTTAAAATGCTGGGATTCTCGAATAGAGGACGTAACCCGGAGAGATCGTCCAAACGAATAGGGTCAAAGATATAATTTTTACCCTTAGAGGATATTTGGATAAGACAAACTTTGGAATAGTAGGTGTAATAACCGCTGGATTCCGTATCAATAGAGAGGCAATCGGATTGAGAGAGAGTAATCAATGCCAACTGTAAGCTTCGGACGTTGTCTACGACAATATAATCGGATTGTATTTGCATCTAAAAGGCGACCTGGGAGACTAGCGTCGGAAGGGGGACCATGAGTTCGATTCCCAATACGTCCAGTCTACGGACCCTAGTCCGAGATGACAAACCAAAAGAAGAATGTGCCATCTTTGGGATTTTTAATTCTCCCGAAGCGGCCAATTTCACTTACCTCGGCTTGTACTCCATGCAGCATAGAGGCCAAGAATCGAGCGGGATCGTTTCCTCCGACGGAGAACATCTCTACCGCTACGCCGGGATGGGATTAGTAGCCAATATTTTTACCGAAGGCAAGATCCGGGAACTAACCGGAACCGCGGCTATCGGGCATAATCGTTATTCTACGACTGGTGCGAGCTTTTTAAGGAACGCTCAACCTCTCAGAGTTGAGTCCCATTTGGGGCCGATCGCTCTGGCTCATAATGGAAACCTGGTAAATTCCTGGGAAGTTCGTTCCCAATTAGAAAAAGAAGGTTCTATCTTCCAAACTACAATCGATTCAGAGGTGATCGTCCACCTTATGGCTCGCTCCGGAGAAACAGATCTACTTTCTGCACTTTCTTCTGCTTTGAAAAAAGTGAGAGGAGCTTATTCTCTTGTAGTACTTACTAAAAACCAATTGATCGCAGTTCGTGACCCGAACGGTTTCCGCCCGTTGGTTATGGGAAGAAGAGACGACGGATCCATTGTATTCGCATCAGAAACCTGCGCATTCGATATCACTGACACCACTTACGAAAGAGATGTGGAACCAGGTGAGATGATCGTTGTGGATAGAACTGGAACCCGTTCCTTCTATCCTTTCCCTCCTGCAAAACCTGCTCTTTGTATTTTCGAATACATTTATTTCGCGAGACCTGATTCCAATATTTTTGGTGAATCAGTTTATAAGGTTCGTAAGGCACTTGGAAACCAACTCGCTCAGGAACTTCCTGTAGAAGCTGATGTTGTGATCCCTGTTCCGGACTCTGCAAACATCGCAGCTTTAGGATATTCAGAAGCTTCCGGAATTCCTTTCCAACAAGGATTGATCCGTTCTCACTATGTTGGCAGGACTTTTATCGAACCGGACCAAAAGATTCGAGATTTCGGTGCAAAGATCAAGTATAACGTAGTGAAAAATGTAGTGGATGGCAAACGTGTTGTGATCGTAGACGATTCCATCATGAGAGGAACCACTAGCCGTAAGATCATCAAAATGATCCGAAACGCTGGTGCTACCGAGATCCACTTAAGAGTTTCCGCTCCTCCTACTGTTTCCCCTTGTTATTACGGAATAGATATTCCAACCCATAATGAATTGATCGCTGCTACTCATACGATCGAAGAAATCCGAAAGTATTTGAGAGTGGATTCCATTGCTTATCTTTCAGTGGATTCTATGCACAAAGCGGTGAATGATCATAGGGGTGGCGGTTTCTGCAATGCTTGTTTTACCTCAGATTATCCTGTGGAATTCCAAAGCGATATGGGAAATCAAAAGAGTTTATTCAAAGAATACGAGGTAGAAGAAAGGGTCTAAATATTTCCGTTTGATCGGAGCTTTTAGATCTTTATTTCACTCTGAAAACTTGTGGCCTTCTTCCGAAGGTAATGAAGTCGGATTCTTCTCCTTTGATATAAGCGGACAATAGGCTTTTCTCCGAAAATCCTATATGATTTTGCTCTTCTAACATTCCTAAAATTTCTAAGGCAGCGTCCTTATCTAAAGTATTCAAATAATTTAATACTTCTTGGTGGGAGTTCTTTTTATGGGCTTCTTCTATTATTTTGAGAACTTCTTCCCTTGCTCTTAGCAAGGATTCTTTTCTTTCTACAAGTCCTTCCATTGTAGAAAGTATGATATTGATCTCTGGATCTTCCGAGAATAATTCAATTAAATGAGGATAGATTCCCGGGAATCGGATCGGGAATTCGTATAAGGAATCTTCTAATCCTCTGTAGAGTTCTGCTTCTTCTTCTTTATTTAATCCTAAGGATTCTCCAAGCATGAGTAGAGTTTCGATAGGCATGAGCCCTAAAAATCTGGCGGCGAATATATTATCCTTCTTAGTCCTAAGACAGAATAATATAAATTTGGAAATTCTTTCTGGAGGAAGCCCGTTCCAGAATTGTGCAGCTTTTGAATCCAGAAAATTACTTTCTGTTCCAAATACCTTCTTCTCTTTTTTGAGTTTTTGGAATATTTTAAAGTCTTCTTTTACGATCCTATAAAGCAAAGAATCGTCCATCTCCAGAATTGTGGACATGACTTGGTCTGGTGAAGAGATGGAAAGAAAGTATCTGACTAGATCGAAACCTATTTCGGATCTTGTGGAAAAATTTTCTAAAATATCTGCGGGAGCTTGTTGGAATGCAGTGGCGCCAACTGAAAAAGAGCTGACTCCTTCTAAAAACTTTTCTAATTTTTCGAAGGCAAAACAAGCCTGTTCACCAGAGTCATTCCAATTCGATTCCCTGTAAAAATCCCTACAATTTCCGGGACAGGGTTTAGACTCGGAGACTCCCGCTAAACAGGTTCTTTCTTGTTGTCTTTCGTTTTCAGGGAATAAGATCACCACAATCACGCATATCCGGAGCGTATGGATTCAGGATTTTCATACCGGAAAACACCCATGTCTTTTTGACCATCGGACAATAGAAACGGTTTCTTCCAGATTGTAGTCCATGCACCTTCATAGTACTCGCTAAAACTTCGCTGAACTTGGAATAGGCCTCAAAGGATATTCTCACATCCGAAGATTTTGCCCCTTCTAATACATTCTTCATTTCTAGTGCTGAAGATTCCAAGCCACCTTTTACTTCTCCCAAAGAATTTAAGGAAGAAATTAATCCACTTACATCAGGAGAAACACTCTCTGTTGTTAAGAGAAATTGAATTATCTTATCGTTTTCCGACAAAACTTTTTCGAAAAGAGGTTTTTCTGTCTCTAATACAGGCTTCTCTTCTTTTTTGCAGAAGGAAAGGGAATATAATAGTGAAGATAATAAAATTAGTATTACGGATCGTTTCATCCTATTCTCCAAATATGAGTAAATACTCGGGAATCGAGCCTCTTAGACCATAAAAAAATCTTTTTTAGGTTCTGGCAACCGTTAGAGCTTCAAACTAATCTCCGAAAAAATGGGTTCAAAGCTTTTGCCTATATAGGAAAGTAGGAGGAAAGGCAAGTACCTAATGTATTTTGATAAACATGTTTTTGTCTGCGAGAATGTCAGAGCGGAAGGAGAAAGGCCTTCTTGTGGTCCGAAAGGATCTCCTCAATTGCTCGCTTATATGAAGAAGAGAATACAAGAACTTGGATTAAAAGGTAAGATCCGTATCCAAAAATCAGGATGTTTGGATCGTTGTGAGTTGGGTCCTGTGCAAGTTTCTTATCCGGAAGGCCTTTGGTTTTCTATCAAGACCCAAGAAGACGCGGAAGCATTTATACAAAATCATATACTAGAAAATAAACCGGAAACGATCCGGCATCTGACGTTAAAGGACGAAGAGTGAGAGGGTAATCAAATGGCAAAAAAGTTCGAAATACCAAAATCGTATCTTGCATACGAATTGAAAGAATACAGCAACGAACCTGGAAGAGCTAAAATTGTAGAAAAAGAACCTAAGACCTTAAAGAAGGGAGAGGTTCTACTTAAAGTTCATTCTGGTTCCATCAATCCATCAGATCTAATGTTCATGAGAGGACTTTACGGAATTAAGAAAAAACTTCCTGTCGTTCCCGGTTTTGAAGGAAGCGGTTTGGTGATTGCAAGCGGTGGAGGTTGGAGAGCGAATTCTCTAGTTGGTAAACCGGTTGCATGTGTTGCTCCAAACAAAGGTGATGGACCTTATGCAGAATACATGATCACTGATGCGTATTCTTGTTTTACTTTAGGAAAAGATGTAAGCCTGGAACAAGGCGCTTGTTTATTCGTAAACCCAATCACCGCTTGGGCGCTGCTCGATCAAGTCATACGAGAAAAACATAAGGCTTACGTTCAAACTGCTGCTGCTTCTGCCTTAGGAAAAATGTTATTAAGACTTTCTAATAAAAAAGGGATTCCCGGTATTCATGTTGTAAGAAGAAAAGAGCAGGTCGATCTTCTAAAATCTTTAGGAGCTGAACATGTATTGGATTCGAGCTCTCCTAATTTTGATAGAGAACTTAGGGTCCTTTCCAATAAGCTGAATGCTACTATTATGCTGGATGCAGTCGCAGGAGAGATCACAGGAAGAGCTTTAGCAGCTATGCCTTATGGAAGTAAATGTGTGGTTTACGGTGCATTATCTGAAGAGCCTATTTCTTATCATGCAGGGCTTGGTATCTTTCAGGATAAAAAGATAGAAGGTTATTGGCTTTCTTCTTGGATGCCTCAGCAAAGTCCTTTTAAGATTTGGAAGATCACCTCTGAGATTCGTTCCCTTTTAGGAAAAGAATTCCAAACTCAAATCGCTGCTAAATACCCGCTTAAAGAGGCGGATAAAGCGATCCAAGAATATGCAAATAACATGACCAGAGGAAAGGTTCTTATTTCCAATGGATGGGAGCTTTGATGGGAATATTTTCCCCATATTTGAAAGGGCAGAGGACCTTTTTGCCTTTCGTCTTAGTTTTAGGTACCTTCTTCCTTTTTAACTCTTGCTTGGGAGATCTAAGGGAGAATGTCAAAAAACTACAGGCTTGTAAGTTTAGGATCTTGGAAACAAAAACGGAGAAGGTAGAAATTCTGCCTTTTCCGCCTTCTCCCAAGATCGTGATGATATCTAAATTGGAAATAGAGAATCCGAACGATTCCCCCGTTAAAATTTATAAGTTTGATCTTGGTGTGATAGCGTCCGGCACAGATGGAAAAGACGCTGAATTGGCTCGGGTGATCTCGGAAGAAGAAACAGAAGTCCCTGCTTTTTCCAAAACCATTGTCCAACTCAAGATAGAAACAAGCTTTGAAAAGAGAGAGAACCAGGATAAACTATTACTTGGAATTTTAGTAGTCACGAACCTGGTCGCTGGAAAAGATCCGAATTTGAGAATGAAAGGAACTGTGAGATACAAAACCTCTTTAGGAGAAGTAGATCTTCCTTTGGATGAAAAAATACGATTATTATCTAAGAAGCCGGAGCATGAAATTTAACTCTTTAAGTTTTAGAACTGACAGTAAGATCCTATTTCTTCTTATAATTTTAACTCTATGCTTGTCGAATTGTTCCAATGTGGATGATGATTTTTATACATTCGGAGAGGCAGGGGCTAAGATCATAGTAGCTTACGCTGCAAAAGATGTAGAATGCGGGTCGAACAGGCAGATCACTTCTTTGGTTCCGGGAAAACAAAGGAAGAAGGATGTGGATAACTGTGTTGCCTCAGTTGCTTTCGAAAAATGTAGTTTTTGGATCCAGGCCGGAGATCCTGTTCCGTTTGCATGCAAAGCGATCGAGTATAGATTGAAGTGATGGGATGGATAGCCAGACATTTTGATTATCTGATTTTTGCTGCGCTGGCTTTGTCCGGCCTTTCCTATCTTTATATACTTCTCACTAGAAACAGAAGACAGGATTCTAAATCAATAGTTCAATATAATATTCCTTCGGAAGAACCTGCAAGTTTCGACCCGAATGAAAAACCCAAAAAGAAAGAACCTAAAGTAAATGTTCTAGAGGTTTTCGATTATAATGGGATCAAGATCATGCATGAAAACGGAATGTACACTGTGAATCATGCAGGAGAGATCCAAGTTTATGGTTCTTGGCAGGAACTTCCTTCCAGATACCAAGCAATGGTAAAGGAGATGGATAAATCTTCCATAGGGCAAAAGAAAAAGGGAAATTATTATATGGAAGTTCTAAACGGAACTTATTACGTTATTTTCCCGGATGGCAAAAAACATAAATATCCTAAATTCGAGGATATTCCAGAAAAGATCAGAAAGGCCTTGGGTTATTGAGCTTCTACGATTTAGGTTCCTTACTTGAAGTTTCGAATTTCTTATCTTCTAATATTCTTATTACTCCATTGTAATTCTTATTTCGAATCTGTTTTGGATCCGACTGAATTGAGAATGCCAGCGGACGGTAAATCAGTTGCTGTTTTAAAAATTTCGAACCCGATCTTTGGTGTAAAAGATCATTTCCTGCGGGAAAACATAGATCCAGAATTACTCAAACTTCTCTCGAGCGAAAAAAACGAAAGAGAAGACGTCTTACGTGTACAAGCGGGGAAGGTTCCCGCAAATATTACGATCCGGACTGAGAAAGGTAAGACTATCCAGATTTCCCTATTCAGTCGAGACGGGGATTTCGACCAAGATGGATTTCCCGATTCTGCGGAGCTTAGAACCGAATCTGATCGTCAGGCATTTCGGGAATGGTTTGTAAGGATCTCTTTGTCACAATATTTAAAAGAGAATTCCTCCTGGAATCTAAAGGAAAGAGATTGCAGCGGATTGATTCGTTTCGCATATAAGGAGTCTCTAAAGGCTCATACTCAGGACTGGCAAGCTCGGACAGGGATCTTATTGGATAAAAATTTACCGGATGTCCGGGAATTTAATTACCCGGATATACCCTATATTGGTAAAAATTTATTTCGAACTGGCGAGGGCAAATTCGGAGAATTTGCAGACGCGGAAAGTTTGGAAAAGTTCCATACTTACTTTGTTTCTAAAGAGTTGGAGTCTGGACTAGCGGGAGATATTCTCTTTTTCAGATCGGATCGTGGGGTTGGGACAAACTTCCATTCTATGATCCTGGTAGAGGGAGAAAGTAAAAATCCTCAGCTTTTATATCATACAGGTTCGGATCGAGGTATCAAATTGATCCGGGCAAAAGAATTGGAAAGAAGTGCGTTGTTTTCCCCGGAAAAGAATAACCGAAATTTTCTTGGGGTTTATAGATTTCGAATTTTAGACTAGGAATTTCAGAATGAGAACTCGCGTATTGGATCGTAAAAAGATAATATTCTCTTTTCTCGCAATTTTGATCTCTGTATTAGGATTATTTTATGTGAAACCGAATTTATTCGGTTCCGCTGCATTCTATCTCGGAACGGATAGAAGTTTCGGCTCGGGTGAAAATGCTTATGTAAATCTGGAAGGGAATGGAACTGTAAATTACGAATTCAGAGTATATAAGATCGCGGACCCGCAAGCATTCTTGACCAAAAAAGTGAAAGAAAGATTGGTCCAAGAGAATAATGACGGAGCATTCGGAAATCCGATCGCACTTTTTACAAGAACCTTTGATAAATTCAGGAACGATTTCCGAAAAGTTGCCAGAAAAGAATTCAATTCCAAAACAAGATCCGAGCTGAAAAAAACGTTAGGAATTGATTATGAAAAACCTGATGAATATAAAACTCTAGCGGTCCCTGCTATTTTAAAAGACCAAGAATTGGTCGCTACATTCTCTATTCCGACAGTTACTTCTTTTTGGGCGTATCGTAGGATACCTGTCCCGATCAGAGATAATGGTGTTTATCTTGTGGAAGGAGTTTCCGGATCTCAATTAGCTTATACAATCTTGATCAAATCTGGCCTGAACTTTTTAGTAAAACAATCTGATGCAGAGACATTCATATATGTAGGCCGTAAAGATAGCGGCGAACCTGTTTCCGATGTGGATCTTACTCTTTTTAATTTAGAGAATGGCCAAGCATTTCAGACCGGAAAAACAAGTTCTGACGGAACTTATTTTTATAAGGGAAGAAGTCCCGTAAAAGGATTGGTTCTCGCTCATAAGAATGGGGAATACTCAGTTTCCGATCCTGAATTTTATTCCAGTTCTTTTTATGGAGAAGGCGGGCCGAGGGCATATATGTATACGGATCGCCCAGTGTATAGACCTGGGGATACCGTTTACTTTAAGGGAATTGTTAGAAACTTCTCCCAAGACGATTATAGAACAATTTCCGGTGCTGGTGTAATTGCTGTTGCAAGTGAGCATGGAGAAACTTCTATCCCAAGTGTTCCAATCAATATCTCGGGAGATAATGGAACTTTTTCGGGAGAATTTGTAGTTCCGGAGTCTGAGAATACTACTCTCGGGAATTATTCTCTTATATTAAATTTTCGTGATAAAACTTTTCAGACTGAATTTGCCGTAGAGGCTTATAAAAAACCTACATTCCTCGTTTCAGTATCAGTTCCTAAATCCAATTATTTACAAAGAGAAGAAGTGAACGCTCTTGTAAAGGCAAGATATTATTATGGCCAACCGGTTTCAGGACAAGAGGTTGCCTATAGGGTATTCCGTAGACCTAAATTCGATTATTCTCCTGTTGGAACGATCAACTTTGATGCTTCTTCCGATTATCTGGAACAATCGGGACAAAGTGATAAACAAGAATTGGTCTTAGATGGAAAAGGAAAATTAGATTCGAAAGGTCAATATTCAATCAGTTTTAAACCGGATAAATCGGATGCGGATTCCGTTTATACGATCATCGCTTCCGTTCAGTCTGAGGATATGACCTTGGATGGATCCGCTTCCTTCTCCGTAAATCGAAGTGCATTTTTTGTTAGGATCTCTAAAGACAATTCAGTATACGAACCTGGTAAAGAAGCAAAATTAACGGTAAGTTTGATCGCTTACGATAAAACTTTAAGCGATGTGGAACGCCAGAAAATGGTGGGAAATCGAAATGTGGATCTCATTCTTTATAATAGAGATATTCAGTTCGTAAAAGAAGCAAATCGTTCTAAAATTTCTTCCTTGTCTGTTATGACTTCCGCTTTGGGTGTAGGGACAGCTTCTTTCACAATTCCTAAAAGAGGACAATTTGTTTTGGTCGCGGAAACAAAGGATCCGAGCGGAAATACTACAAAGTCGGAAACATTCTTCTGGGCTTCTTCAGTTTCCGATTCTATCGAAATTCCTTTCAAAGATATTACTCTTAAGCCGGGTAAGGATATTTATTCAGTGGGAGATACTGCGGAAATTCTGGTCTTAAGTCCTGTATCCAACGGACATATGATCTTGACCTTAGAAGGAAATCGTATCTTCAAAAAAGAAGTAGTGAAGATGAAAGGAAACGCTTTGAAGTATGCGGTCCCGATCACCGCAGAGATGAGTCCGAATTTTACGTTATCCGCGGTTCAATTTTCAGGAAATGATGTTTATAAAAGCCAAGTAAGAGTAGTCGCTCCTCCGGAGCAGAAATTCCTAAAGGTCGCTTTGGAACCAGGACGGAAGGTATATCGTCCAGGCGATAGAGCAGAGATCCGTTTGAAAACTACAGGCTTGGGTGGTGGCGGAGTATCTGCAGAAGTCTCTCTCGCAATTGTAGATGAGGCTATTTATCAGATCAAAGAGGAGAAGACCCCTAATATCGGAACATTCTTCTATCATCCAAGAAGAAATAACGTACAGACTACTTTGGCATCAGCTTATAAGTTTTTCGGTTATTCTGAAAATAAAAGATTAAAACTGGCTTTGGATAAAAAGGGAGACTCCGTTTATTCTGCGATGAAAAACGAGGACCAAGCTCGGGATCGTTTTAAAGATACAAGCTATTGGAATGCAAAAGTAAAAACAGGACCTGATGGAACTGCAACAGTTAGTTTTAATCTTCCGGATAATTTGACTTCTTGGAGAGTGACTGCGATTGCAATTACTCCTGATACAAAAGTAGGAAGAGGCCAAACCAGTTTTATTGCTAAAAAAGATCTGATGATATTAGGTGGGATGCCTAGGTTTATTATCAAGGGAGAGACCCAAAAAGTTTCCGCTACAATTTCTAATCAATCCTCTAGTAAGTTACCAGTTAAAGTTACGATAAAAGCAGAAGGTGCAAAAATTTTAGGTAACTCAGAAACTACGATCAATTTAGAGCCTGGCCAAAACCAATCTCTTCATTTTGATGTGCAGACTATCGCAGATCCAAAGATCAAATCTGCGAAGATCAGTATTCTTGCTGCGGGTGCAGGTTACCAAGATTTACTTAAATCTGAAATTCCCCTCAAAACTTGGGGATTACCTAAAACTATTTCGGATAGTTTAGGAATGGAAGAAGGAGAACATTCAGGAGTTCTAAACTTGGAGGCACCTAAAGAATTGGGAGATCCTCGTTTAGAAGTTCGACTCAGTCCCGCTTCTTTGCCTGCACTAAGACAATCTTTGGATTATCTTGCAGATTATCCGTATGGTTGTGTGGAACAAACTATGAGCAGGTTCTATCCACTTTTATCAGCTCAGAAGGCGGGTTTCATCAATGAAAGACTTAGAAAAGAACTTCCTAAGATGATCGATGTCGGATTGAAAAGAGTGTCGGAACTCCAACGAACAGATGGTGGATTCGGTTGGTTCGAAGGTGGGGTAGAAAGTGATGTTCTGATGTCCGCCTATGTTTATAGAGGATTGGCCATTAGTCAGAAAAATGGAGCAAAGGTTTCTGCTCCAGTATTGAATAGAGCCAGAGCTTATCTTTATGACGTTTTGAGCAAAGGAGATCTTTCTCCGAATGCAAAAGTATATATAATCTTCTCCTTAAGCGAAGGTGGAAATGTAGAAGATTCGATTGTGGACGGCTTGGTAAAATCTTCTGCTAAGCTAAACCAATATGGACAAGCACTTCTTGCATTAACTTTAGCTAATAAAGGTAAGAAGACGGAAGCTTCCTCCTGGTTTAAAAAAGGTGTCGAATCTAGTGGATTTGGTAAGAAGGCTTTCTTAAAACTTACTTCTTACGGCAAAAATCCTCGTTGGGAAGAAGATAGGATCGAAACAATTTCTGCACTTTTAAGTGCAGGAGTTCGATTGGGAGAAGATAAGGTAATTCTTGCAAATCTTGCTTCTTCTCTCTTATCCAATCGTATCGAATTAGCTTGGAATAATTCAAGGGACACATCTGCAGCTGTGTTGGCTTTGTCCGAGTTTTTAGCTTCTGTTCGTGAATCTGAAACTCCAGCAAATGTGGAGATCGTGTTAAATGGAACCAGTTTAAAAACTGTAACTCTTCCACCTAAGTCGGAACAGGGAGAATTATTTAAGATCCCCATCCCTTCCGAGTTGATACGTTCTGGACCGAACAAAATAGAAGTTCTGAAGAAGGACGGACCTGTACTTTATGCGACTGCTTCCTTATACTATATTGATCGAAGCAAAAAGATACAAGCTTACTCGAATGGTATCAAAGTAAAACGAACCTACTATAAATTAAAAGTAGATTCGAATGATATCACTCCCGTGGAATCCAAAACTTTCCAACCGGGAGATTTGGTAATGGTCGAAGTTTCAGTTCAGAAAGAAGGTGATGCGGATTCTTATTACCAAATAGAAGATTCTCTTCTGCCTGGATTCTCTTTCTTACAAAGAGACGCGGAGTATTACGCAGGCGATCTGAAAATGGAATATCTAAGTCGGCAGATCTATGATGATCGAGCCGTTTTCTTTGTAGGAGGTCCTACAAAAGAATTCAAAGTCAGATACTTTATCAGAGCGGAAGTTGCAGGGAAGTATAAGGTAATCCCTGCCAGAGCTTCCTTAATGTATTATTCAGAAGTAACAGGAGCGAGTTCAGACGATGAAATCAACGTTGGTCAATAATTTACTCATAGTTACTCTTTTGCTTTTTGGATCTGCTACATTTGCGCAGACGGTTACTATAGATTCTCCTCACGGGGGTTTCACTACGGAGAGGATCCAAACGGTTTCCGGTTCCGTTAGTGGAAATCTGGAAAAAGCAACCATCGTAATCAATGGAATTCCTCAGATGATCCGTTTGCATGCCGGGAAATTTTCCTTAAGCACTGTAGTTGCTCCTGGAACAAATCTGATAGAAGTGAAAGCAGGTAATGCAAGCGATAGAGTTTCATTCTTCGCTGCTGTTCCGCCGCGAGATATCAAAGTTGTTCTTACTTGGGACACGGCAACTGATGTGGATCTTTGGGTTTTAGATCCTACGGGCGAAAAATGTTTTTATGCAAATCGTTCTACTAAGTCTGGAGGAAACCTTGACGTAGACGTAGTAGATGGGTATGGACCAGAAACATTTACAATGTCCAAGGCACTGCCCGGGAACTATTCCATACAAGTGCAGTATTACGGTTCTTATGATAAGCCAGTCACAAGAGTGAATGTATACGTGGTTTTGAACGAAGGAAAACCGAACGAAAGAAGGAAACAATTTCAGTTCGTAATGACCCGTTCCCAGCAAGTATATCATATTGCGAACTTTGAGATAGATCCGGAATCCTAAGATGTTTTTTTCCGCATCAAATCCTCCTTTTGGAAAGTCGAGTAAAAGTCTTGGAATACGTTTCTTGGCTTCTATTCTATCAATATATTCACTTTCCATAATGTATTTGGATGCGGAAACTGTATCTATAGATTCTCCTCATGGTGGTTTTACGACGGAGAGAATACAGAAAATTTCCGGAACTGTTACCGGTATCAATCCTGAAAAGGTCACAGTGGTTCTAAATGGGATACCACAGATGGTGCCTTTGCATGCAGGTAAATTTTCCTTTAGTACTGTTGCTTCTCCCGGAGACAATTTGGTGGAGGTTCGTGCAGGGAAGGCTTATGACAAGGTTAGCTTTTTTGCAAAGGTGCCACCTCGAGATATCAAAGTTGTTTTAACCTGGGACACTGCGAGTTATACGGACCTTTGGGTAATCGATCCTTCAGGGGAGAAGTGTTACTGGGCCCATACTTCCACTAAGTCTGGAGGCAATCTTGTTTATGACGATGCTACTTTTGCCCCTCAGACTTTTACAATGTCCAAGGCTTTGCCTGGAAATTACGCGGTGCAGGCTCAATATTACGCTCCATTTAATGCGCAGGTAACAAGAGCCAAAGTGTATGTGGTTTTATATGAAGGAACTCCTAGGGAAAAAAGAAAACAATACCAATTCACAATGACCAGGGCCCAGCAAGTATATCATCTGGGAAATTTTGAGATAGAGCCGGACTGATAATGAATTCCAGAATATATTATAAAGCCGGAATTTTCTTTGCCGTGATCCTTCTTTGTACAGTTGGGATCGAAGCGGCTCCTAAATTTTCTTATTCCTATCTGGATGAAACTGTAAAAGAATTCGAATCTAAAAATTCAATATCTTCGGTGGTGTTGATGGAAATGGATTCGGGAAAGGTGGAATATATATATAGACCGGAGATTGCAGTTTCTAAAAAGTTACCGCCCGGTTCTTTGGTAAAAACCTTCTCCGCTTTAACTTTGTTGAAATACAAAGACAGACTTGGATTTTCTCCAGAAAAGAAAGTATTATGCAAAGGTAGATTTTATCCTAAGGAAAATTTAACTCCTACTAAATCGGATCTAAACACATTTCATTTGCCTCAGGATGAAAATGGAAAAGAATATTTGAGATGCTCCTTGGCAAAAGGTCATGGAGAAATGGATCTCAGATCTGCTCTAGTTCAATCTTGCAATGTATATTTCTTAACGAGTGCTTCTTTTGATCCTGATCTATTTTATTCTAAACTGCATGAAGATTGGAGTTTAGGAAAATCTACAAGATCCAGATTGGATTCTTATCTTGAACCTTCTGATACAAATTTTACCTCTATTAGTTCACTTAGAAAAGTGGCTGCTTCTATTGGAGAAGGTGGGCTTCTTCTAAGCCCTTTAAAAATTTCTCAGTTATATTCTTCCATTTGGAAAGAAGGCCCAAGACTTTCTCCTTATAGGGGAATAAGCCAAGAACCCGTTCGATCGGAAGAAAATCCTTATTCCGGAAAAGATTTGAGATGGATTACTTCCGTTCTTTCAGAGGTTCCGAAAACCGGAACTTTGAAGGATGTATATTCTTCTGAAAAGGGAAATTTAGAGGTCTTAGGTGGCAAAACAGGGACTGGAACTAAATTTATGCACAAATATGAAACACACGGATGGACAGTATTATCTTTTCGTAAAGATCGAAAATCGTATGTGCTGACCGTTTTCGTGGACAATGGCTCCGGAGGGAATCAGGCTAAATCTTTGGCTGCGATCCTTCTGGATAAGATCGATTCTAAAACTAAAGATTCTGCAATAAAATCAGGTAAATAAAATGAGAACTTGCATCCAAATTTTCAAAACAAAAATACTTCCTAAGATCAAATCCTTTTTCTCAAAAGAGTCTTTGGAAAATCTAAAAACCGGATTCAAAGAGAATATATTAAAAGATCCTAAAGTTGGAGCTCCTGCAGGTGTTGGGGTTGTGTTTTTGGCGATCGGATTCTATCTTTCTTTTAAGGGATATTCTATCGATTCATCAATCAAGGATCCTGCACTACTCATTCCTAAAAAAGCAAGTGCGCTTGCGGAAATATATCGCCCTGAAGAGTTTGTGGAAGATCTGGAAAAAACGAATTTAGGAAGAGAACTTTCGGATGATGGTACTTTCCAGAAAATCTTAACCTTGCCTGAACTTAGAAAGATCAGCTCCGTTCTTTATTTATTAGAAGCAAAAGCAGGAGTAATGACCAAACCATCCAGACTCGCCGCTTTATTTGACGGACCTGTGGCCGTTGCAATATTTCCTAAATCCAATTTTTTACTCGTAGGTAAGGCAAGTGCAAGCTCCAAACTTGGAGTGAGTTTAATCACTGCATTTAAAGGAGAAAAGATCGTAGTTAAAGAAACTCCCAAACAAGAAAAACCTCAAACTCCTCCACAAACGGAAGAAGGATATTATACTCCTACAGGTTCTGAAAACACACATTCTGCAGATGATTTCGCTGATCAATTTGCAGCTGGTTCTGAAAAATTCGGAAACTTGGAAGCATTTAAATATGAATTCGGTTCTGGGAAAATTTTAGCGATTGTATTGGGAGATTTTATCATCCTCACAGACTCCGAAGATCTATTAGAAAAATCTTTAGATCTAGCTTCTTCTGCAAATAATGATTCTTTGGGAAATCAAAGCGGTTTTGATGTTCTGAGAAAAGAAGCTTCTAAAAAAGAAAATAAGGTTTTGCTTTATGCCGGAACAGATTCTTTCATCGCTCCATTTCTTAAACCTTCCTTCGGGAATTCAGGAGCCGCTTTACTTTTGGGTTGGGAAACCGGAAGAAATCTGGATGGAAAAGTTTTTAAGATCGGTGGAGATAAAAACCAAGTTGTTAGTTCTGGCCCTGCTCTCTCAAAAGTACTACCTAGAGAAACGAATTTAGTATTTTATTCTGAAGAATTAAAACCATCTGAAGTTTGGAAATCTTTAGAATCTATAAGTGGAGAATGGGAAAACTTTGGAGAAGGCCTAAATGAATTCGGTAAAAATGCAGGTATCCACGAACAATACTTCGGTTCCGACAAAGGGATCGCTCTCAGTTTTAATGGATTAGAATATAAATCCGGAATGGTCTATCCAAGATTCGGGATCTCTTTACCTGCTTCTGTTCCGGATGATAAACTTTTAAGAGCGATCTTCAAAGTGGGAAATCCTATTAAGGTTTCTTATCAAAATACAAACTTAGAATCTTATCCTTTGAGAAAAGGTGGTTTTTATACTCCTGCTTCTTTGAAAGTAGGAAATTGGAAATACCTAACTTCCGATAGAAAAAGTGCAGAAGAAACAGTGTCTTCCGGAAATGGGAATCGACCTAACCAAGCGGATCTATTCTCTTCCGGCCCTGCAAAAGAATTAGCTTATTATCCTCATCATTTAGTGGTTCGTGTTCCGGGAATTCTGGATGATCTCAAAAGTTTTTATTTATACGGAGCAGAAGGATCTCCTGAATATACTTCTAAAACGATTGATAGAGATGTGCAGCCTATCTTGGATAAACTGAAAGTTTTCGAAAGATTAGTGATCTCTTTTGGTTCAGGAAAAGAGAATGAAGACTGGGGAAAGCTAAAGGTTTTTTAGTATCTCGACTTTACAAATTGTGAATATATATTTTGGACTTCTGGATTAGGGCCTTCTAAAAAGGCCCTGAATCTTGCTTCTCCCTTCGTTTTTAAAATCCAAGAACCCCATAGAAAAAGTTTTTGGTATAAGATCTTCTTTTTAGATCCATTTCTTGTATGGATCTCCTTCATACATTCTTCGTCGAATTTTTCCCAACTCCAAGGAAACTTAAGATCTGCAGATGTAGGTTTTGGATTTGTTGGATATAAGGACTCACAATAAGATTCCTGCATCCAAAAAGAGGATTCGGACTTAGATTCTGGAGCTAAAAAATGACAGATCTCATGTTTGATCACTGTATCTAAAATCCCTCTTTTAGCTAAACTATCTGGATTTTGAAAAAAGAATTTGTTACTTACTGGAGAATAGAACGCTGCAGTAGTTCCAGGTTGGCCTGAATATTTTCTGAATACATCAGAGTTTTCTGAGACAAAAATTTGAGCATCTTGCGGAATTCTTCTTTCTAACCTTTCCGATTCAGTTCGGATTTCGGTTACGAATTTTTCTGCAAATGTTTCGAGTAATTTTTCAGGACTTTTCTGTTTGTTCCAGTCATCTAAAAAGTAAAATTCGAATCCTTCTACTTTTCTTCTTGCAGCTTGAGCATTCAAGGTCTCAAAGCAAAATATTATAAAAAGAAAATATAATGCAGATGTAGTAAGAACAGATCTCACTGGATTTTCCTTAATTCTGCGCTTGGAAAGTAAAAACGAAGTATCTCTTCCGATTTTGTTCCTCTAAACGCCATTTCTCTTGCCCCATATTGGCAAAGACCGATTCCATGTCCGAATCCTTTTCCTTTAAAATAAAATCCTCGAGCACTTGTTTCGATCTTAAAATCGTTGCTCTTAGTTTTATTCCAGCCCAGCTTTTTACCGATTTTAGATAAAAATTCAGATGCTTGGATATTCTTTTTTCCGGAATAATCCTTATATTCTAGAGATATTACTCTGGATTCAGAATACTTAGGTTCTAATTCCGTAAGTTGTTTTACTTCCAAAGCCGATTCTATTTCTTCTTTTGAGATGAAAGTTTCCCAAGAGAAGTACGGAGAATTTTTGCATTGAATATCGCCGCCGTTTGTGTCGGAACCGGATCTATAGTATTGTGGATTTTTAAAATTCTTCCAAAGAACAGAAGGAGAAGATAAATTTCCTCCACAAGTAGAATGAAAAAATGTTTCTAAAACTTTTCCGTTTCTATCTTGCAGAATTATCTTTTTAGAAGGGGGGAAGTTTATATTCCCCTTTTTTAATTTTCCTGAAAACTGAAGGCAATGAGTTAGATCGCATAGATCATGACTCTCTTTGGAATGTCTTCCTAGATTTGCGAGCGCATAAGAACGGATCATTGAAGATGCTACAATTGCGTATTCTTTCTTCCAGTTTTGATTTAGATTTTTCTCTTCTTTAGGATAAAATAGGTCTCCGAATTCTGAGGCCATTCCAATTCCTACATATTCTTCTAATGGAACCGTAAGTATGAGTTTTAATTTTCCTTTGGAAGAAGTGATTTCCAGATCTCCCGAATATTTTTTTGGAGTCTGATCTTTAGGAATTTCAAGTTCGTATTCTCCGCTCGAAAATAAGATATGTTCCGATCTTGAGTTTTTGGCTCCATCTATAATTCTAATTTGGTCTTCCTCTGCTCGGATCAGAATTGTTTTATCTTTTTCTAAACTATTCTTTCCTGAATATTGTATTCTTGAATTTTTTGCGATGATATGGACTGAGTCTGGAGAATATTTAGATAAAATACCGATCTTGATCTTATTCGGAATCGGATCTGCGATTAAAGAAGTAGAGAATAAAAATAGAAACACCAAACCTGAAAATTTGGAAAGGTGGCTCATTGTACTTGGATTGCCTTAGGAAATGTGGGACAAGAGGAAACACATAAACCGCAACCTACGCAGTCATTGGAAAAGTTTGGCTTGTTTCCTTTGAATTGGACTACGTTTGGGATAGGGCAAGTGATTGCACATGTCTCGCAGGTCTTTTCTCCGGTTCTGGAATTGATACAATGTTGGAAGAAACCTTTCGCTTTTCCGAATTTAGGAGATTGGTTTTCTTTATAAGGTAAAAGTGCCCCTGTTTCGCAGGCTGAGATACATGGATAATCTTTGCATAACATACATGCATTCAGGTTCACATCCATATGAGGAAAATGTTTGCCGGTCTTATCATCAGGAACTGGAAACAGAACTGAATAAGGACAAGCATAGATACAATCGCTGCAAGCAGTACATTTGGAAAGGAATCGTTTTCCTTTTGCATCAGCTCCAGGAGGAAATTGTAAATTTCTAAAACCTTTAAATTTACTTTTAACTGTTTTAGGTTTTGGAACCTTGATCTGAGTTTTTTTAGGCGGGATTTTTTCCGGTTCTGCTTTTTTATCTTCCTCTACAGCAGTTTTCCAGGTCTCCGAAATTTCATTAACGCCTTCTTCCATTACGGAAAAAGCTTTTGCTAAGCCTTTCCGGAAGAAGTCTTTTCGGTTCATTCTTCACCTATCCTCTCAATATGAGCACCTAGAGATCTAAGTCTAGTATCTATGTCTTGGAATCCTCTGTCTATCTGTACGATATTGTGGATAGAGCTTGTACCTTCTGCGCAAAGCGCCGCGATGATCATTGCCATTCCAGCTCTGATATCAGGGCTTGCCACTTTTTGTCCATAAAGACGATTAGGTCCGATCACGATTGCTCTATGCGGATCGCAGAGTATAATTTGAGCGCCCATAGAGATAATATTATCCACGAAGAATAATCTAGATTCGAACATTTTTTCATGAATGAGAACTGTTCCCTTACATTGTGTAGCGGTGACTAACGCGACTGAAGTCATATCCGCGGGAAAACCAGGCCAAGGAGAATCGTCTATTTTAGGAGTGGCTCCATGATAATCCGGAATGATTTCCATTTTTTGGTCAGAAGGAACTAAGATCCCTCCATCTTGAGGGCGAACTTCTATACCTAAGCGAGAATATACCATGCGGATCATCCGGATATCTTCCAGTTCCACATCTCCGATAAAAATTTCTCCACCAGTGACTGCAGCTAGGCTGATAAAACTTCCGATCTCTAAATAATCGGATCCGATCCTATGAGGTTTTTCCGGGGTTTTTAAGGAGCTTACACCTTCGATAGTGAGGATATTGGAACCTATCCCTGAAATTTTTGCTCCAGCAGAAACTAAAAACTTACAAAGCCTTTGCACATGAGGTTCGCTTGCCGCATGACGTAAGATCGTAACACCTTCTGATAATACTGCAGCCATAACTGCGTTTTCAGTAGCAGTAACGGAAGCTTCGTCCATGAGAAGGTCCGTACCTCTGAGCCTATCACCTTTGATTTCGTAACCGTCCGGAAATACTTCGATTTGAGCTCCAAGTGCTTGGAGTGCGAGAAGATGAGTGTCCATTCTTCTTCGCCCGATCTTGTCTCCACCTGGCCTTGGTAAAAATACTCTTCCCGTTTTTGCTAGAATGGGACCTGCAAGTGTGACAGCTCCTCTAATCTTGGAACATAGTTCTGCAGGAAGATCAGACTTTAGTTCTCCATTATTACGAAATAAAAACGTTCCTTCTCCTTTATCTTCTACTTCCATTCCTAAATGGCGTAGAACGTCCATGAGCATGAGAACGTCCGAGATTTGGGGAATATTTTCGATAATCACTTCGCCGGGAACTAAACAGACGGCGCCTAAAATAGGTAAGGCCTCGTTTTTATTCCCTTGGGGCATTACAGTTCCGTGAAGAGGATTTTTACCGATAATTTTAAAATATGGAGAGCTCATGATTCGACCAGTGTTATTGGTATACTCAAGCCTCCTTCTCCTACGGCAAGCACTTCACTAAGACCTAAATAGATTGACTCAAAAGGATTTTTTTCCGATCAACGTTGGTATCCATGGATTCTTTTTTACATCGTTTTAGAGAGTTTCAAAAAACACTGTTTTTCGACTTCTTCTGTTTTCTCTGGTTGGGAGCTTTTGCATTTTTAGCCTTCGCTCCTTTTTATCTTAGCCATTTAGTTTGGATCGCACCTTTCGGTTTGTTTTGGATCACACATAAATATTCCGGAAGATATTGGAGATTGGTCGGATACGGTTTCCTATTTGGGGTATTCTTCTATGCGATTGCATTCCATTGGATCCATCATATGGCAATGGTCTTCGGGAATTTTCCTTGGCCTTTGGCATTTATCATTCTGCTTTTAGCAGGAGTTCTGTTCGGAGCTAAGTTCCCGATCTTTTTAGTTTCTTATTCCTTTCTTTCCAGAAGAGCAGGTAAACATAGCGTTTGGGTAGCTGGAGTCTGTGGAATGGCCGCCGATATGATCGGTTACCAATTGTTTCCTTGGTATTGGGGAAATCTTGCAGCGGGAAATATCATACTCGCCCAAACTGTAGAGATCACAGGAGTTTACGGACTTTCTTTTTTAGTATTCGTGATCTCTTATACACTTTTTGAAACAAATCTATTACATCTTCCAGAGATCTTAAGATCCAAAGATAAAAGATCTCATTTTATAAAATTCTGGTCCTTACCATTCGCCTTACTTCTTCTTTTTGTGATCGTCGGTTCTACCTTATATTTGAAATGGAAAAATGTAACTCCAACCAAAACTCTCGAAGTTCTCGTGGTCCAACCGGATGCTCCAATGAGTATTCGAGATGAGAGAGGAAGATCTCCTAGAGAAGTAATCGAAGATCTGATGGATAGAATGGACAAGATGGTGGAGAATGCCGTCCAAAGAGCCGGCAAAAATCCGGACCTGATCGTTCTGCCAGAAGCAGGGATCCCATATTTTTCTGCGAACCGAGAGCTATTGAAGATCAGAATGGGAGATCGGATTTATTGGCCTAGGTTCGATTCCTTAATGGTTTCCTTTGCGAATAGATATAAAGCTACAGTATTCTTTAATGAAATAGATGCGGCATATAAAACTAAAAGTTCCGGAAGAGAATATCTTAGGTACTTTAATAATAACGTAGTATACGATCCGAATGGTGTCAGAAGGCAAGCTTATCAAAAACAATATTTGGTAATGTTTGGAGAGACAATGCCTTTTGAGTTTATGTATGATCTAAGCCCTCAGACTGGAAGGTTCGATCCGGGAGAATCTTTCGATCTTCTACATTATTATTCTGATATTCCCAAAGAAAATCCTCAGACTGTTTTACCTGTTACTTGGGAAAAAACAGAAGGCATAGATGCAGAATTTGTAAGAAATTATTATTCTCCAACTCATACAGAGTTAAAGGACGAAGGCCTGTTCCTTCCTTTGATCTGTTATGAAGTGATTGTTCCGGAATTTGTGAGAAAGTTCAAGGACTCAGGAAATCCCCAATTTATTGCGAATCTTACAAATGATAAATGGTATGGAACCACTACGGAAAGTGACCAACATTTCGAGTTAGGAAGATTAAGAGCAATTGAATGGAGAAGATGGCTGGTTCGTTCTACCAATTCCGGGATCTCAGGTTATGTGGATCATTTAGGGAATTTTATAGAAGGTAAATCCACTTCTCTTATGAAAGCGGAAACCAGTTGGCAACAGATCCAGGTGATCGATTCCCCTCCCGGTTTTTATATCCTATATGGAAACCTGATCCCTTGGATTATGATCGTTCTTACAGCAATATATTACGGAAATCTATTGCTTCGTGGTAAAAAATCAGAAGCGTAAATCCTGAATTTGCGGCCTAAGGATTGATCAGATAATAGGAAAAAATCCCCCGGAAGTTTTTATCTTTCGGGAGATTTCCTTCCGGAACTTGGGCGCAATCCAATTTAGAATCAGTGATATAATAAAGCTGATAAGGTTTCGTAAAAAATAATCGAACAAAGAATCTAAGCACTGCGGATATATTGGAAAGAACATAGATCTGCCCCACAGTATGTTTTCGAGAAACAGTTAAGCTGCAGGAACCGCTTTCATCTAAATAAAACTTTTCTTTGATCGGTAAATGATAACCTGAAAAAGGCTCCGTTTCTGATTCTAAAACTTCCGACTTCAAAACTTTTGCGGAGAATAACATTTTTCCAGAAGGATCCAATGCACTTACTGTCCGGACCTCTTCTCCTGGAAAGTTTTCGTTCCCGATAAAACCGCCTGCAAATAATCTTTCTCCCGCACTATTGATAGAGCGGTATAATTCCCAGCGTCTACTATATTTATACACTTCGTAGTTGGTAAGAAGATGTTCCATTCCACCTCTTCCATTTAGCTCCATTCTATTACCGTTTAATACTAAATAACCTTTTGCGGGAACAGAAGAGAATGCCATATCCGCTTGTACAAAACTATCTTTTTCAGGTAGATGTATCTTTCCTCCAGAAAGAGAAACAGCTTTGGACCAACCAGTTTTATAGCTAATAACTAGTTCAGCGGTGTCAGTGATCATTTTGATCTCGGGACCGCCTTCTCCTTTATAAACAGAACTATCATAAATTTCTAATTCTAGATTTCCGCTTTCAGCTTTTAGTTCGTCTTTGGAATATTCTCTGGTGGAAAATTGGGTGCCGTTTTGTTTGTCGTAAACTACAAGGCTTACTCCACAGTTTTTAGTACCTGGTCCTAAATTGCTCACTATGAATGTAGCAAAGATCCAGGTTTGATCATCCGTATAAGAATAATTCCAGGCTTGGAAATAACCTTCTTGGGTGTAGGGATGAAACCCCATTTCGTGTTTGCTTGTTTTTCTAGCCTGGATCTTTGTTTCGTCCGCTGATAATTTCCATTCTCCTAAAGCGCAAAATATTAGTGAGAAGACCAAAATGGATTTGGAAAGAATAGATTTAGATCGTTTTAAAAAACAATCGTTCGCCGAAGGATTTTCGGATGAGAAAAACATGGGGATCAATTCCTAACCCTGGTTTTAATCTCCGGCAAGCAATTTTTGAGATCAGCTGCAATCAGAATCTATTTTGTCCTCTTCCAATCTGGATGCCGGCACACAGGAAGATTCGAAAATATCACTTAAGCATCTGATCTCGTAAGAAGGGTGATCTTTCACACCTTTTGCTTTCATTTCGTCCCTTTCCATTCTGATCCCGTCCACGTGGATCCAAGAGTCCGATTCTGAATTTCCGTCGGTTTCTATTCTAGCATAGATCAGATATTCATAATCTCCGAACTTCTTCATAAAAATTTTAGAATATCTAAAATCTGTTCTTACTAATTTTCTTCGGAAATAACGCAGCTCATTAGATTGAGAACCTTGGAGGGAATCATAGAATCTATTTACGGAGTGTATAATTCCTAAAAAACCCAATTGATCCGTTTTTAATTTCATCCAACCGAAATGTTCCTCTACATCTTTGTTTTTTCTAACCTTCATAAAATCCTCCGGGAAAACGGGTTTTGATCGAAGGAAATGGCTGAAAAAAATTTAGAGTTTTGGAAAAAAATGGGACCTAAGAGATAAACTTAGCTGTCTCACATGGGACCTTTGAATCGAACTTCTGGAGTTTTTATGCAGAGCATTTTAAATTCGAATGGGTTCTGGTCCGGAATTTTTCCTTTTTGGATCATTTTTTTTCCGTTTCAAACCAATTCTTAATAAAAAAATCCAAGGAAAATCCCACTGCAACAACTACCTCTTTAAGGAAAGAGAAACACATTGGGATCCTTGGATACAATATACAGACGGGAAAGAGATAGAATCCTAGCATGGGTTCGTTCCAGGGTTGCGGATCCGGAAGAAGCGGAAGATCTTCTTCAGGAATCTTTTTTAACCGCTGTAACTGAGCTGGATTCCGCTGGGTCTATTGAATATCTTCTCGCTTATGTGTATGCGGTTCTTCGAAATAAAGTCGGGGACTGGTACAGATTTAAAAAGGCGGGAAAGTATTCTAATACTCGTTTAGAGCAGGAGTTTTTCTTAGAGGACGCTATCCCGGATAAAGCCGCAGGACCTGAAAAGGAATTTTACAGAAGTCTTGTGCTCCAGGAATTAGCGATCGCTATTGAAGAGCTTCCTGAAGAACAAAAATCCGCGTTTGTGGAAAACGTGTTCGAAGGAAAATCCTTTAGAGAAATTTCGGAAGCCTCCGGAATTCCAGAAGGAACTCTCTCGGCACGAAAATCTTACGCAAAAGATTTTTTAGCAAAACGTTTGAAGGACCTAAAGGTTTTCTTTCTGGAAGAGTTTTGAGTTTTGGAGGAAAACCATGCACGGTTCAGACGAGTTTAGACATAGATTAGGGAAATTTTTTCTGATCATATTCTTTATGCCGTTGTTCTTTTTCGGTTTGGCTTATGCGGTTTGGCAACTTTGGAACTGGTTGCTTCCTGATATTTTCGGGATCAAGCAAATCAGTTACTGGCAAGCTTTAGGTTTGTTCGTTCTTTCACATATTTTGTTTAAAGGCGGACATTGGTTTGGTCAAGGCCATCACCATGGTCATAGAGAAAGAGCACATTGGAAACGTAGGATGAAAGAGAAGATGAGACACAAACTTCAACAGAAGTTAGATCAAATCGATCGTGAATTAAGGGAGTAAAATTATGTTTATGGAAGTAAATCATATCGGTATCACCTCCCGTGATCCGGAAGTAAGTGCGAATTTTTATCGTGAAATTTTCGGTCTCCCCCAAGAGGAGGAGACCGAAAAGGCTGCAAAAGTTCTCGGTATAGGAAAATCGAATATAGCGATCTATGGAGAGAAGAATGATCCTTCTTCTCCGGTTTTCGGATCAGGATGTGATTTTGCTATTAAAGTAGATCCGAAAAGTTTCCATGAGATCGAACAAAGATTATTCTCCCAAAGATTAGAATACGGAGTCCGTAAATCTTCTAAGACACTTTTTCTGAATTTCCAAGATCCGGATGGTTACCTGGTTGAATTGATGTGCGAAGAGGAATAGATCCTAATCTTTATATAAGGGTTTATTCCTTGGGTACCAAACCTTTCCCCATAAGAACCAGTCCCCAAGGGGCCAGGTTCTTGAAGCCCGGGATTAAATACTCATTCAAATAATTTTAATTTTGAAACGGACTATAAGTGGTATATAAGAACAGAATTTGAATCTCAAGATAGAGATTGCCAAAAAAGGCCGGACAAAAATTGTACTCTTTACCCACATGGAAACGGAATTACTGGGCCTGTTCTGGACAGAAAAGATCAAGCTCAGCCAGTACACTATCCAAACCGTAAAGGATCTAAGCGATTCACAGCTGGATCATACCGACGCGTTGGGCGAAACAATTCGAAGATATCTAAATTCCATAGTCGCTTCTGACTTTTTATTCCGTCTTTCCCTTCCGGTTTCCTTAGGGATCAGTTCTATTCTTCCCATTCCAAGACAAACAGAGTCCGAGGTCGAAAAAGACCTAGTCAAAGTAAGAGACCTATTTGGTTCTCCGGCGCTTCCGAGTAATTTGAAGGATGTAATTGTGAGCTCCGCAGAAGGTCTGTATTTCGAGGGATGTAATCCGTCTCTTCTCCCTACCTTAGAACGCTGGAAAAAGATACTTTTACGTTTAGAAAAGTCCATCGCCGGTCTGAATGGAAAAGATTCTTTAAAATATCGTTATTTTTCAGTCCTTGGGATTGTTTCGCTTCCGGTTGCCATTAATTATTTTTCCACCCAAAACCTATACTATCTCCGAAGCGGAATCTTGAAAATAAAGGAGAATCCTTCTTTCCCGAAGTCCTAAGTCCTTAGAAGATGGAAAAACCTAAGGTTTAAACCTGCAATCCATCTGACATTCTAAGGAGAATTCCAATGGCTAAAATTAAGGTGAAAACTCCTCTCGTCGAGCTCGACGGGGACGAGATGACACGTATAATTTGGAAAGAAATTAAGGATCGTTTCATTCATCCTTATCTTGATATTGAATTAGATTATTATGATCTAGGCGTAGAATATCGCGACAAAACTGACGACAAAGTCACAGTCGATTCTGCGAATGCTATTTTAAAATACGGAGTGGGCGTTAAGTGCGCTACCATTACCCCGAACCAAGATCGAGTTGTAGAATACAAACTCAAAAAAGAATGGAAGTCCCCGAACGGGACTATTCGTTCCATTTTGGACGGAACCGTTTTCCGTAAACCGATCATTGTAAATAATATTCCTTCCGGAGTTAGATCCTGGGAAAAACCGATTGTGGTTGGTCGTCACGCATTCGGTGACCTTTACAAAGACACTGAACTTTATATTCCAGAAGCTGGAAAAGTAGAGATCGTTTTCACAACTAAAGACGGCAAAGAAAAAGAAAGAGTTACCATTAACGATTTCGACGGGCCTGGTGTTGTGATGGGACAGTTCAACTTGGACAAGTCCATTTATAGCTTCGCAGAAGCTTGTTTCAACTATGCGATCTCTGAAAAAATCAATGTATGGTTCGCTACTAAAGATACCATTTCTAAAAAATACCATGCTCGTTTCCGTGCGATCTTCGACGAAGTTTCCACTAAAAGAGCTGCAGAACTAAAAGCTGCAGGGATAGAATACTGGTACTACTTGATCGACGATGCCGTTGCTCAGATCGTTAAGAACCCTGGCGGAATGCTTTGGGCACTAATGAATTATGATGGAGACGTGATGTCCGATATGGTGGCTTCCGGATTCGGATCATTAGGGCTAATGACTTCTGTTCTTGTTTCTCCAGACGGAAAATTCGAATATGAAGCGGCTCACGGAACTGTGACTCGTCATTATCGTCAGTATCAAAAAGGAGAAACCACTTCTACCAACTCAGTAGCTTCTATCTTTGCATGGACAGGGGCTTTAGCTAAGAGGGGAGAATTGGACGGAACTCCGGACGTGGTTGCATTCGCTCAAAAATTGGAGAAGGCGGTAATCGATACTATCCAAGCTGGAGAGATGACCAAGGACTTAGTCCTACTTACTACCACAAAAGGCCCGAAACAATTAGATACCTTCCAGTTCATGGAGGCTATCCAAAAACGTCTTTAGTCTGAGTGGGATTTTTACCCGTGAAATTTAAAGACACAAACAGAAGAGGGAGCCATTTGCGGCTCCTTCTTTTTTTGTTTTTGATCACACCGATTTTTGGTCAAAAACTCAGCTTACCAAAAGATCCAACTCTTCCAAACGAACCAAGTTTGGATGCAAGAGGGGATGCTTCTAATTCCTCCAATTCTTCGAATAACCAAAATTCAGGTCCGAATGTGAAGGCATTCTTTTGTGATGGTAGAACAATCACTGGGACTTGGAAAGCTGCGCCTAAAGAATTCTCATTCAAACATACAAGAGAGAATGTGCAATATTCTAAAACCTTAAAGTTGGAAGAAGTATCTAGGATCCTTCTAAAGGCCTGGAAACTGGTGCAAGGAAAGCCGAATTCCCAAGGAGTTCCTTATAAAGCAGAACCTTGGGAGATCCATTATAAAACCAAAAACGGAGAGACCTTCGAAAGAATAGGCGAACTCAAAAAAGATTTCGGAGAACTGAAGATCCAAAACGAATTGGGAGAAGCAAATTTGTTCTTCTATTGGATCGACTTATTATTCGAAAACAAAACCTGGTTTTCTAAATTGCCTAAAATAGAAGGCGATATCAGAAGAGAATGCCATCCGGACGTGATTGTCGGAATAGAATTTCTCTAGTCGTTTATTTCAAAAAATTGCAGATCTCGAGCATATCATACGGTTTGGAAAATAATTCCACACCGGTTGGGATCTTGTCCCTAGTAAAAGAAGATTCCTCTGCAGCAGAAGTAATTCCCAACCGTATCTGAGAGAAGGCAGGATTTTTTTGGACGATATTACAGAGTTCGTTCCCGTTCATTCCAGGCATGTACATATCTGTAAAGATCGCTTGGAAATCGTGAGGACTTTCTTCCAAAATTTGGAGAGCATGCTTTCCGGAAATTGCGGTTTGTACTTCCGCACCTTTTGATTCCAGTAATCTTCTGAACAACACTAGATTCAATTCGGAATCATCTATAATGAGCACTTTCCTTTTTTCTAAACTAGGATTCTTTTGAGAAGGTTCCTTTTTTTCTTTTATTAGATCTTTTATGATCTCGTCTATAGTGGATTGAAAGGAACTCAGCTCTTGGGTTTTTTCAATAAAACCGTCTGCACCTGCGTTATGAGCGATCATTCTGTTCTCTTCCGTAAAATCGGAGGTAACGAATATGACCCTAGCTCCCGAGGATGCGAATTTTTCCTTCTTAGTTTTACTTCTGATCTCTCTACAAAGATCAAAACCTGTTCCACCTTCTAAATGAATACCTAAAGTGATTAGATCGAATTTGTTCTTTTTGGCAAGCTGTGTCGCTTCTTCCATAAGAGACACTTTTTGGACCTCGAATAAGGATGAGGAGAATTCGGAAGAGATAATTTCAAGTATGACCTTGCTAGTATCTACGATGAGTATTTTCAGTTTTTCCGAAGGCAAACCGGCACCCTCTCTTAGGTCGCCTTGATATGGTGTTTCCTGGTTTGCATTCATGGTAATGGAGACGGATAGAACTTTCGATCTAGATTGGAAAATCTGTGTCTTTATTAAGGAAATTTATTTTATACTTTTGATATATATCGATGTATCCCATAACTGATCATTCACTCTTCTTTGTCAGATAAGGCTTTTGTATAATCGCGGATGGAACCCACAATTGCCTCGTAAATATCTTCCTGAGTTTTATAGGAATTTCCAGACAAATCTTCCCAAGTTTCCGGATTCTTTTCGGATAGGTTTAGATAAAAGATGGGCTGGGCCTTTCTGCCCCAAGGATCCGCACTTGGTAATACCGTCATAGATCCAAATGCAGAGAATATTAAAGAATACTCGTTTGATTTGTAGGAAAAACCATAAGTTTTAGGCCAGTCCGTTTCAGGGGTTTGTTTCCAGATGATAAAAGAAGAAAGTCCTCGGATCAGTTCAGATACACGGGCCTGCTTTTCTTCCAATGGATTTTGGGTTTGTTTTTGAAGCCCATTCTTTGCTTGGTTCCAGAGTTTTTCCAATTCATCTAAAGGAGTTTCAGAGAACTTACGGTCCGATTCTCCGAGGCGGGCTTCTATATATTCTATTCTTTGTTTAAACTTTATATTAGTTCGAGTAAGGGATGATTCTGCAGAAACTCCCAGCTTTCTTGCAAGATTGACTATCGTAAAAAGAAGATCCCCTAATTCTTCTTCTATCCTGATCTGATTGGAAGAAGGATCCGAAATTCCTCTGATCTCGTCTAAGAACTCTTGTAATTCCTCATTCAGTTTTTCTTCTACACCTTTTATGTCTTCCCAATCGAAACCTGCTTTGGCTGCCTTCTTTTGGAATTTTTCTGCTTTTAATAAAGAAGGGAATGTTTCCGGGACTTCGGATAAAATGGATTTAGGTCTGGAAACTTTTTGTCTGAGTTGTTTTTCTTTTTCCTTGAACAGATCCCAATTTGCAACCACCTCGTCCGCAGAAGAGATATCTTTTGTTTCAGGATCGAATACATGAGGATGTCGTAACACAAGTTTTTCTGCCACGTCTTTGGCCACTTCTTCTAAACCGAATACACCTCTTTCGGATGCGATTTGAGAATGAAGGACCACTTGGAATAATAGATCTCCTAATTCTTCCTTAGTATGCTCGTCGTTCCCTTTGAGAATCGCCTCTACCACTTCCTGGGATTCTTCGATTAGATAAGGCACCAAGGTAGAATGTGTTTGCTCTCTATCCCAAGGACAACCTTCCGGACTTCTAAGTTTAGAAGTTATGTCTTGGAGAAATGCCATCGAGTTTGGATAGTCTTTCGGGTCGGGAGCTTTCATTAAGTACTAGGCTTGATTTTCGATTCCGAATTCCCAGCCTTTTTCCCGGAAATGAAGATTGACTGGGGGATTTATCCTAACATCCTATCCGAAAATCCCTGTTTAAATCTAAGTACTTTTCAATTTAGAGTTCTTATGCTAAAATTGGGTAAAAGGATACCAGAAAGAACATGTCACTATCTAAAAATTTGGTAGCTTTCGCATTACTTGTATTTGCGGTTCTCAGTCGTTTTCTTCCTCACTTACCGAACTTCACTCCGGTTTTGGCGATTTCTATTTTCGCTGGGGTTTATTTATCTAATCGTTGGTTAGCGATCGCTCTTCCTTTGGGAATTATGTTGATCAGTGACCTAGTGATCGGTCTTCACGATATGATCCCAGTGATTTACGGATTATTCGTTGTGTATGCGATTATAGGAATGAAGATAAAAGATCGTTTGGGTCTTGGATCTCTGGCGATTGCTGGTCTTGCAGGTTCTGTTTCATTCTTTGTGATCACCAACTTCTTCGTTTGGTTAACTTCCGGAATGTATACTTTGAACGCACAAGGATTAGTAGAATGTTATATTGCTGCGATCCCATTCTTCAAATATAGCCTACTCGGAGACTTTACTTACGTTTCCGTTCTGTTCGGTTCCTATTATCTATTGGAAAAGAACGGATTTGTGGCTTCTACCCAAGCAGCTTAATTTCCTCTAAAACAGCGCCGCACTCTATTGGCGGCGCTTTTCATTCTTCTCTTCTATTAAATAGTCAAAGTTAAACTTAAATAAATTCCATAGAATTTATCATGCACTTCTTTTCGTAAGGCTGAGCCTGTGGAGAATTGATCCAAAGGTTTGGAAACCTGATTTAGAAATAGAGCATCTCCTGGTGCTCCGGGAAAAACATTCGCATTATAATTATAACCGGAAACTTTAGAGATCAATTCCGTGTATTGGAATCCTACTGTATATTTTAACCAGCGGCTTCTGAGTAGAGAAAGACCAAAATCGATTTCGTATCCTGTTCTACTCAGCACGTTCTCTTTTAGTCCACCCGGTGGAGCCGTATCTAAAATATAGGGCCCAGTGATCCCATTCAGAACTCCTTGAGTGTTCCTATTATAATGTCCTAAGGTCCTAAAATAATCCGCTTTAAAATGACCCAATAAGAATGCGTTGAAATTTTTAAAGATCCGTATTCCGATCTGAGGACCTAATCCTCCCGCTTTTTCTTCCGATTTTCCAAATCCATAATTTCCTGGGATTACTCCGTATTCGCTGGATATGATATCTAAGTTTCTTGCTCCTACTGCTACACCGATCCTTCCGGTTGCGGTTTGCATGTACCAAGCAAAGTTTAAAGAATAATCTAATCTTCTGTATTGAACGGAATGATATTGGACAGGGGCAAGTGCAGACAATATAGAAGCAGTGTCTACTGTCGTATAAGAAGGTCTAATTTTTAGATCTAAATAATTGAACTCTATCCCGAAAGTTTTGGCAGTATTCAGATAAGAAAGTTTGATCGGAAACGCAGTCTTAGTATTTCCTTGAGGACTAGAATAACCAGTGATACTATCATTTAGTAGGTTCGGATTTACGCCTGCGCCTGCTGCGGTTGTTTGTGCATTTTGGTAAGCACCAATTGTAGACAGGATGGTATTGTAGTTATTGACCCCGATATTCTTTTGTCTGGCTAATACCTCGGATTCCCAAGTGGATTGTAATGCCGCGAATTGGATATCTAAGGTAGGTCTTGTATAAGGTTTGGATAATTCTTGGTCATGAAGCTCGTTTCGGATATCGACTGCTTGCTTTCTCTTTTCTGCGGCGAGTAATGCGAGCCTTCTTCTTTCTGCTTGGACCTGGGACTTACCGGCCTGGTATTCCAGCTCGTCTGCTTCTTTTTCCAAGGCATCCGGGTCTGGGGATTTGCCCTGAGAATATACAGGGCCGGAGACAAATAAAAAAATGCCTAAGAATAAGGATGCGGAAAGTTTTAGGAAAGTCTGCAAGGTCTACCTCTAAGTATTTCGCGTAGCTTTGTAAACGGAAAGACTAAGTATCTTGGACGCAAGACTCCAATTCTTTTTTATAGGGAGAATGAAAAAAGGGAGGAAGTATTTTGCCAAAATCGAAAGTTTTGAGGTATGCCTTTCGATTTTTCGGATGAATACAAAGAAGTCGTCCAAAATATTCTCACGGATCGGTTTTCCCAGGTTTCTAAGATCTATGATTTAAAAGCCAGATCCAAGGGAGAAAGGAAATTTCTTGAGTTCAGATTGGAATTCAAGAAGGGCACTCATCCTTTGGAGTATCCTAAAATTTTGGAATCTTTACTAGACGATCTAAAACAAGAATTCCCTTATACAGAGATCATTATTTATCCGAACCAAGGATAGATCCAAAATCTTTCCTTAAGATCTGGTCCTTCTCTCAAATCAGGTTGCCAAACCTAATTCAAAATCGATCCTGACCCAGATGAAACCAGCCATTTGTGTATTCTGCGGTTCCAGACCTGGAAAGGAACCTCGTTATCTCCAAGCCGCAGTATTCTTAGGTCATCTAATGGCCTCAGAAGGAATTGGGCTGGTGTATGGAGGAGCTACCTCCGGATTAATGGGAGCGGTTGCTGATTCCGTTTTAGAAAAAGGCGGTACTGTGATCGGTGTGCTCCCCGAATTTCTTTCCAGCAAAGAGATCGCTCATAAAGAAATTACAGAGCTGATCTTAGTTCCAACCATGCATGAAAGAAAACTTCTCATGTACGAAAAGTCCATAGCGTTCATTGCTTTGCCGGGTGGGATCGGAACATTAGAAGAATTGGTAGAGGTTACTTCTTGGAACCAACTTGGAGTTCTTTCCAAACCGATCGGAATATTGAACGTAAACGGATTTTTCGATCCACTATTACAACAATTAGATCATATGGTAGAAGAGGGTTTCTTAGATTCTCAAACAAGAGAATGGTTAGAAGTCAGCGCAGATCCAGAAGAACTTTTTGAAAAGATTATCAAAAGAAGTAGAATCTAATTACTTTCCTTCTTCTGGATTCAGGAATTGTTTAAATATCTGCTGTAGAGCGGGACTTTCAGAAGCTTCTGCAAGAGCTAAAGGAGAATTTCCTTCCTTATCCGTAGAATAAGGAGAAGCTCCATTCTTTACTAATAATTCGATCAGATCTGTTTTTCCGGATTTTACAGCGAGAAGTAATGGAGTGCGACCAAGCATATCACGGACTTCTGCTTCGTAACCATTGCTTAGGATTTTTTCCACTGTTTCTGTTTTTCCTTCAGAAGAAGCTCTAAATAATAAAGTGAGCGTGGCCTTGTTTATAACTTTGAGTGTATGATGGAATTTCATTCTATCGGCTTCTTCCTTAGCTGTTTTGCCGCTTAGATTTTTAGCTAAAGGATCTGCGCCCAGATTTAATAATCTTTCCAGACATTCTACGCTATCATACAAAGCGGAAAGAAGAAGTGGTGTATTTCCGTCTTGGTCCTTATTCTCCATTAAAGAACGCACTTCTTTGTTCTCTGAGAATAGATCTAATATTTCATAATCATTATGTAGTGCTGTGAGGTGAAGAATTGTCCTTCCTTCGGAGTTTTTCTTTTTAGGATCCGCACCCTTTGAAACCAGATATTCAGCGATTTCTAAATGGCCCATATCCACTGCGAGTAGAAGAGGAGAATAACCTTCCCCATTTCTGGACTCTAAATCGGGAGGATGATTTGGAAGATCGAATAAGATCTCTACCAATTCTAATGTTCCTGAACTGATTGCTCTTGTTAATGGGGTGTTCCCATCCATATCTCTGAGTTCGGGATCTGCACCGTAATCCAAGAGTATTGTGGTGAGTTCTGTGTTCTCAGATTCTAATGCGAGAAGTAGCGCAGTTTCCCCTCTGGAGCTTGTCTCATTCGGATCGGAACCGTACTCTACTAAAAGATTTGTGGCTTCTTTATTTCCTTCTTTGATGGCCCAGTACAAAAGTCCGCAGCCATAAGAATCTCTGAGTTCAGGAAATTCTTCCGCGAAACCATCTCTTGTCGCCGCCTCAGACAATAAGGCGCGAAGTGTTCCGTTGTTACCTGTTTTTACTGCCCGAAAAAGATCGTTCCAGTCCACGCCTGATTCTCCAGGAGGTAATACAATCCCAAGGTCGTTAGAAAAGAAAGCGGTATTCCAATTCCGACTAGGGAAACAGCTAATCTAGGTGAAAGTCCCCATTCTGCAGCGAGAAGACTTCCCGTGATCATGGGAGCCATTGCGGATTCCATAATTAGAATCTTAAAGTTTCTAAGAAAATTTTCTCCTATATTCTTCTCTGAATAATGGAAGAACATTCCGAAACAAAGCCAAACCAAGATGGGACCGATTATTAGTTTAAATATTAAGCCGAATAACAAAGGAATTCTTATCCTAAAAGAATCGTCTGATTCCCTTTTGGGATTTTCGGCATTTGGTTCTTCGGAATTGATCCGAATGGTCCCAGGAAGTTGGTATCCAACTGAAAAAAGAGCAAGTGGGATGAGGGTGTCTCCGATCCTTGAGATTGCGGATTCAAGTTCCGGTGGAATAGAAATAGGACGAGAAGCCAAAGAAACCAGTAACGCGATAAATGGAGGGAATGTGAATAATGTCTTCCAGAGTGAGGACTTGGTTTCTGAGGACTGAATTGAATGCCTTGCCTTTGTTCCTAAATAAGTTCCTGGAATGGCAAGGGTTAGAAATGTTCCGAGTTGGTCTATGATCAGAACCGTAGGAAGTCCCTCTTTCGAATAATAGGATTCGATCAGTGGAATTCCTAAAAAGGAAGTGTTTCCGAGTCCAGCGGAAAGGCAAAGACATACGATCGTACTTTCTTTCCAATTCAGTAGTTTTCCGAAAAAGCTGAAAAATAAAAACCCGAATCCAAAAAGTACCCAAGGCATTGCCGCGAATGTTAAGAAGTTCCCATTCAGAGAAGCATGACGCAGGGGTCCGAACTCCATACAAGGAAGGGAAACTGAAATGATAAATGAATTGATAACTTTATGAGAATCGGCAGGAAACTTTCCTTTGGTCCGGATGAGTATCCCGAACAGAAAACAAAGTCCGATTACGATAAAATTAGACATGGATCGATCCTTTTCATCTGAGATCGGATTTAGGTCAAGGAAGGATTTGTAATGATCTTTCCCCGATCTCTTTTTCTTCTAGATAAAATTTGATCTTATACTTTCCGGCGCTTAAAACAGGCTGAATTTCCCAGGCTTCAAAGTTGATCCCACTAGGGATTTTTTCCTGAAAAGTAAAACTTACTTTTTTTGTTTTTAAAGAAATGAATTCTCCCTTAAAAGTATAAGGCCCTGATTTATAGATCGGGATAGAAAGATAAATTTTACGTTTTGCCTGAAGTTTATCAGGACAGGAAGAAGGTTTGTCCGGATCTGGAATAGAATTGCTGATACAAAATTCTGCCAAGTTTGTGATCGGAAATCCTGGAGGAGTTTTTCCGTCTGGAGTCCAATAAGCATTCTCCTCGCTTAAATATTCTTTTTCTTCCGATTCAGTTTTGAATAATGTAGCAAAACTTTTTTTCTTTCGGTTCTCTTCCGGCTTATAAACTTCGAAATGTAGATGGGGTCCAGTGCTGAATCCCGTATTTCCAGAGAGGCCGATTTTTTGTCCTGCGACAACCTTGTCTCCAGGTTTTACCAGTACACCTTTGGATTTTAGATGTCCATAGATTGCTACTGTTCCGTCCGAATGTTCTATTACGATCCGGTTTGCTTTATCTATGAGTTTAGGATCCCTTCTTCCTTCCGTAAATTTATCTTCTGTTTCTACTACGATCCCATCTCTCGCTGCTAAAAGTGAAGTTCCTTCTGGAAGTACAAAGTCCAGCGAATAGGCTCCTCCGCCTTTATGTTCTTCTCCGCTATTATAACCTATTGAGATCCATGACTTTCCTTCGTAAGGAAGAGTGTAGACATAGGTTTCGTCATGCTTTGCGGATAAGTCTCCATAATAGGCAACGGCCAATACTGCTACTGAAACAGGAGCTTCCGTATTCTCTCTCTTTTTGAATGTCAGTACCTTCTTCTTATCCGAATCGGTTAATACAAAAGAGATCGGGCTTTGAGGTTCTGTTTCTATATTGGAACCTTCGATTGCAGTATAGATTGTGATATGGGTCCCTGGGATTAGGTTTTTAGCTTGGAGGTAAACTGAAGTTTCATCATTCTCCGTTTCGATCGAAGAACAGATATTTTTTTTATCGCAGTTTTGGTTGTTATCCGCAAATAACGGAAAGAACCAAATGAATAAAATAAATGCCGCAAAACTTCGGATCATCATACTCCTCTGGCATTGCGGAATTCTTTTACCATTAATGAAGTGATACTGTCAAGAGGTTTCACCTGCTGTTTTAAGTCAGGAGTTTCATGTCTGTCTGAAAAACTATAACAAGAATTTCGAACACCCTTGTCTTTCATCCACCAATGCCTTCCGATCTCTCTTCTGGATTTTGGATCTAAATCGCCTTGGTACATTCTATACTCGTCCCATTCTGCCGGGAAATTTCTTTCCTTTAAAAAGAACGCATACGCAGAAGAAAAACTTTGGGCGGCATTTTGTAGAAGTTCATTTATATGAAGACAACCCATAGTTTTATCTTCCGGAAATTTTCTCATAATTTTATTATAAGATATATCTTCTCCGATCAGGTAAGAATACGTTTTGATCGCATGTGGGCAGGTTTCGTAAGGAACTCTATCTTCTTCTACATCTAAGTCCATAATTTTCATTGTGGCTAAGTTCACTAACATATACAAAGTCATGTCATGATAAGGATCTCTTTGGCTGACTTCTATCAGGCAGCTAGGAGGACTTTCTTCCGGAAACCAATAATATCTACTCTCGTATCTTCGCTGGAAACCGCAGTCTTTGTATCTGATCTTTTGTTTTAATTGGGAAAGCGCCATACATTCTCCTGGTTCCTTTTTTTCTTAAGAGATAAGACCTGAAAGGATTTTACATTGTTTTGATTTGCTTTTTTAGCATTCTTACCTATTCTTCTACCTACTTTACGGATTTTTGGATGGGATCGTTTTTTCAAGATAAGGTTTTTTTAGTCACAGGGGCAAGTTCTGGGATAGGCAGAGCTTTGGCAATTGAGTTGGAAAAGGAAGGGGCCTATGTGGGAGTGATCGCTCGCAGAAAAGAGGCTTTAAAAGATCTGAAATTTTCAGCTTCCAATCCGGATAAAATTTTTGTTATGCAAGCGGACGTAATGTCTGAATCCGATTTGAAAAAGGCGGTTGAAGAATTTCGAAAAAAATTCAAGAGAGTGGACGGCTTTATTCACAATGCTGGAATTTCTATGAGAGGAACTGCAGCGGAAACGGATCTGAAAATTTTCAGAGCAATTATGGACACGAATTATTTTCCTCTGGTCCTATTATACCGCTTATTGGAATCAGATCTTCGCCAAAGTGAAGGACATGTGATTGCTATCTCCTCTATACAAGGAAAGTATGCTACTCAATTAAGATCTGGATATGCAGCAAGCAAACATGCAATGCAAGGGTTTATGGATAGTATCCGTTTGGAAAATCTGAAAACAGGGATCCATGTTATGAGTGTGTGCCCTGGTTTTGTAAAAACGGAAATTTCAATTAAGGCGTTAGCAGGGGATGGAATTCCGCACGGGATTATGGATGAAGGTCAAAAAAACGGATTAGATCCCAAGGTAGTGGCGAAAAAGATCCTAAAAGGAATCGAAAAAAGAAAACGAGAGATCATCCCTTCTAAGTTGAAGGAGAAATTCGGTTATATCCTAAGCAGGATCTCTCCTAAAACTTTGGATAAAATTTTAGTAAGAGTCAGGATCTCCTGATCTAGTTTTAATTTTTCACTTCTGTAATCAATCTGAGGCCTGCTTTTCTATCATTCAATAGATTAGGAATTCCTCCGAAGTCTCTTGCATAAACTTTTGCTTCTTCTTTGGTTCCGGAATAAGAACCACCTCGGATCACTTTCAAATGTTTTCCGAATCTTCCGGTGTTTGGTCTATGTCCAGGATAAGGTATATAAGGAGAGCTGGTCCATTCTGCAACATTGCCGCACATTCCAATTGCGCCATAAGGACTTTGGCCTTTGGAAGGAAGTTCAAATACGGATACCGTTCCTTTACTTCCACTTTCTCTTGTATTACAAAGTGCGGAGTCGAATTCATTTCCGAAAGGATAGTCTTGTGGTTGGGAGATAAATTCGTAACTCTCGTCTTTCAATAATCTCCAAACGAGTCCTGTTCCTCTGGCTGCTTTTTCCCATTGCCATTCGGTTGGGATCTTTTTGCCGGCCCATTTGGAATAAGCTTCCGCTTCTCTATAAGTCAGGTTGGTGACAGGATGATATTCTTTTCCTCTAGGAAAATTTCCATTTTCCCAATGAGAAGGAGGAAGAGTGCCTGTTTCCTTTAAGAATTTATTATATTCTTTGTTTGTGACTTCGTATTTATCTATGTAAAAGGAAGAAATCTCTTCCAGGCTGCTTCTGTCAGGAAGCCCGAACTTAGGATTATAACTATCGTCTCCTGGATCGGAACCTTGTCCATATAGGAAATATCCCATATGTTCGTATAAAATTTTCCCGTTGGATTCATATCCCGTATGAACGAGCACCATTTCTTTTCCATCTTTTGGATGAAGGATGTTTTTAGCTAAACGATTCCTGACTACGTCTGTGGCATCAAATTTGGAAGGATCTTGGTAGAATGTTTCTTCTCCGTAAGCACCAATTAAAAGTCCTACGCTGATCAATCTGGCAGGTTTACCTTCTGCTACGGAGAAACTTCCCCTGAGTTCTATGGAAACAGGTTTGGTGATTTTTCCCACTTTTCCAAATTCTACTTCTATATTCTCCACTTGGAAGGCGCCTATTTCTTCCATTTTAGGTTTTCTGAATAAAGGTAGATTCGGTTTTTCGCTCAATATACCTTTGATCTCTTCTTCAGAACGTTCTGAAAAGTAGGAGTTCCTACCTATCTTGATCTTTGCCTTTCCTTTGTTTCTATAAACGGAAAGAACTTCTCCAGTCCAAAGAACTGTTTTCCTTGTATCAGAAGATGAAGATGTGGCTTCCTTTTCTTCTTGGCTTGTCCCGGCTTCCGAAAATAGAAAAACCAAACAGAATGAGATAAATATAATTGCTCTGGTCCTGGACATGGAAGAGTAAGATCCTCTAAACTTAAAGATCGGCAGAAATTGCGGATTTTTGGATGGTTTTTTACAGCTTGGAATTGATAGAAACCGGTGAAGAACTCAGGCCTTGGACTTAGGAAAGAGAGTATTCCCAGCTTTTCTCATCACATGGACCAACTCCTCGAATACGATAGGCTTGGAAATATAATCATTCATTCCAGCCCGGATACATAGATCCCTGTCTCCTTGCATTGCGGCCGCAGTCATTGCAATGATATAAGGTTGGGATTCCACAGGCCAAGTATTTCGGATAACCTGCGTTGCCTGCAGTCCATCCATCTCAGGCATATGAACATCCATAAAGATCAAATTGATCTTCTTTTCTCTCAGAGCGATCAAAGCTTCTTTTCCATTCGGGACGATAAATGCTTCGTATCCTAATTTTTGGATAATTCTTTTGGCCAGAGTTTGGTTGATCTCATTGTCCTCGGCTACCATGATCTTGAAAGGAAATTGAGAACTTAAAATCTCTTTTTGGCTAGCAAGGTAAGAAGATCTTGTATTCGCCTTTGCTTTAGTTCCGCTCTCGCCCTCTGCTAATATTTCAGTTACGATCATTTCTATATCTTTTTTCTTAACAGGTTTACTTAATTCACCTGCGAATAATTCACCTGCTACTTCTTTATCCTTAGGATCCAGAAATGAAGAAGATAGAAGTACTAATGGAAAATGAAAATTTCTTTTACGAATTTCCTGAGCGATCTCTATTCCAGTATTTCCAGGAAGATTATAATCTAAGATTCCCAGGTCTGGCATGATATCTAGATCAAGCAGGTTTAATGCTTCTTCTTTTGATTTCGCGGAGAAGGTTATAAGTCCCAAAATTTGCAGCTGATAAGCAAGTATCCTGAGATTGGTAGGATTATCATCTAGTATAAGAACTTTCTTATTTTCTAATTCTGAGTTTGCTGCTTTTTCTTTATTCTTGGCTTGATTATTACCTTCTACCTGGATATAAAAAGAGAAAGTTGTGCCAATACCGATTTCACTTTCTACCCAGATGACCCCACCCATCATTTCTATCAAACGAGAAGAGATAGAAAGCCCAAGTCCCGTTCCCCCATATCTTCTGGTGGAAGATGTGTCTACTTGGTAGAATGGTTGGAATAATTCCTTTTGTTTTTCATTAGGAATTCCGATCCCGGTATCTCTGATCGCAAATAGGATCGTATACAGGCTCCCTTCTAATTTAGAAACTTCTGCAGATAAGAATATCTCGCCTTGTTCGGTGAATTTTAATGCGTTTCCGATCAGATTGATAAAGATCTGTTTTAAACGAAGACTATCACATAGGATCCGATCAGGAACATTCGGATCCAGATAATAGACCAGATCGATCTGTTTTTGGGCTGCACGAGACCTAAATAGATCCAAAACTTCTTCGATAGTTTCAATGACAGAAAATTCCCTGATTTCCAGAGACAAGGTCCCGGATTCAATTTTAGAATAATCTAAAATATCGTTGATGATATTGAGTAGGCTTTCCCCACTTTTTTGGATAATTTCAGCGTATTCTTTTTGCTCTTTATTCAGATTGGAATCGATCAATAGTTCGGTCATCCCGATCACTCCGTTCATAGGAGTTCTGATCTCATGGCTCATCATTGCCAAAAATTCCGATTTAGCACGGTTTGCTTTTTCAGCTTCTTCTTTTGCTTTTTTGAGATCGTGTTCGTAGTTTTTGCGAACGGAAATGTCGGTGAATAATCCGCAGACCGAGTAAACTTCTCCCTCCAAGTCCACTAAAGGAACGATCACACAATAGAATGTTTTTTCTTCATCCGAAACTACTAGGTCTAGTTCGAAATCCAAAGGACCTTGTTTGTCTAAGGATTTTGCAATTATAGTGGAAATGAACTCCGCCTTCTCACTTCCAAAAAGATTTTCCAGGCCCATGTCCTGTCTTTTATCTTTACTTCCTAAAAATCGGTTTGCGAATACTTGGTTATGGAATAGAGCCCTTCCTTCCAGATCCATCATACAAAATGCGGAAGGTAGATTGTCCAAAATGGAAAGAAGCCTGGACTCACTTTCGATCAATCTATCAGTAATCCTTCTTTTTTCTTTGATATCTTTTTGAACCGCGAAGGAACCGTAACCTACGACCAGAAAAGAAACTACAACTAAAGTAAGCAGTGAATAAGCGACTCTGGTTCCTCTCAAAGAATTAGTAGCATTTCTACTATTCAGAAGTCTCAGCTCTTCTTCTTGCATATTATTAAGAAGTTCCGCTATCTCTATTAATATGATCCCTTTTTTGGATTCGAAAGAGCCGGGTTGTTTTTCCGCGGTTGCGATCAGGTTGGAAATTCCCTGGATCCTTACTTGTTGGATTTGATTGTCCTTGGTGAGATTTTGAAGGATCTTAATTTCACTCTTTAAATTGGAGAATAAAGTTCTAGTATTCTCTGAGGTTGAGTCTTCCGTATAAGCCTGTGCGATCCCGATCTCTCTAGTGATACTTTTACACTGGTCTATCTCTTCGATGACTGTAAATGTATGTTCTATCATTACACCGGAGTCCTTCAGCTCTATCATCCCATACAAACTGATCAAACTTGCGATGATCAATAGTAAGGTAAGAGAGAAAAAACCGATCAGCACTTTCCATTGCAAGAATTGGGATTTTTCTTTGATTTTTTCTAAAAAGGAAAATTTCATGAAGACATTCTAGTATTTTTGAAACGTTAAAATGGTTTCAAAAAGGCTTCCAAATTTATTACACGTACATAGGTCTTTCAACAAGCTTTTTTCGGGATTTTGATAGCCCCATCTTGACTGGATCAGGCCAAAAATCATTCTGGTATTCTAATAAACGGTTTTTTCTGGATTCTTGTAAAGAAAGCAGGTAAAAATCTTGTACCTTGGAGAGCTATTCCTTAGTATGAAATCCGTCGTTCACGAAATTTATCTCTCCGTTTCTGGAGAAGGAATTTCAACAGGTTTGCCTACAATTTTTGTCCGGTTCGCGGGATGTTCTCTCAGGTGCGGAATGGACGGAAGCCGCAAACTTTGGTGCGACACTCCGTATGCTCTTTCTCCGAATGCGGGGAAGGAAATGGAATTAGAAGATGTGATCTCGGAGATAGGATCGATTTCTTCTTCTCCTACACAAATACTTCTGACGGGCGGAGAACCATTAGAAAATTCGAATAGGATTTTCAGCCAAACATTGGCGGAAAAATTGAAACAGTCCAGGCATATTTCGGGGCTTTATACGAGGGTGAGGGTGGAGACAAACGGTGCGGAGCCGATCTCAAATTTGGAAAATATGGTTTTCACTCTGGATTACAAACTCCCTGGCTCAGGAATGGAAAATAAAATGATCTCGGAGAATTTGGAATTTGTCCGGGATAGAAACGATAATTTGGATGAGATCAAATTCGTAATTAGAGATAGAAAGGATTTTGATAGAACTTTGGAAGTGGTAGACGGTTTTAAATTAAAGGGAAATCTTCTGGCTTCTCCTGTATTCGGAGAGCTTGCCCCCGAAATCCTTGTAGATTGGATCAAAGAAAATAATAGAACGGATCTGCGTCTTTCTTTGCAGACCCATAAATATATCTGGGGAGAAAAAAGGGGAGTTTGATCTTGGACTCTACTTTGCAGCTCAGTCTAGATTTCGAATCCGATTCCTCCAGCGGGTTCAGAGGGGATTCCTGTTATCTCAAGGACGAACCCGAATTAGGAATTGGAAGGATAGAAAGTTCCGACTCCGGAAAATTCCAGATTTACTTTCCATCTTCTGATATCAGAAAAACCGTTTCTGAAAATTCTAACCGACTAAAAATTATAGGGGCTTATCCTACTGCATTTACCGAATCTTTTGCAGATCCCGAGTTACTCGATCTAAGCCTGCAAGCATTCGAGTTAAAACTCACTCATGCCTACGACAAACTTTCCGCATTATCCAATTCAAGGACCAGACTTCTTCCTCACCAGATAGAATCCACTTTCGTAGTCGTGAATTCCCTTCGACCTAGATTCATTTTGGCAGATGAGGTAGGACTTGGCAAAACGATAGAAGCAGCTCTAGTTATGAAAGAACTAATCTTTCGTAGAGGATACAAAAAGGTTTTGGTCGTTGCGCCTTCTCCACTTCTTGTCCAATGGAAACAGGAATTAAAAAATAAATTTAACGAAGACTTTGAGATCGTTAAACGAAGGAACTTCTTAGCTAGCGGAGAGAAGAACTGGAAGAATTTTAAACATGTAATTACTTCCGTAGACTTTATTAAAAATCCTAAATACGCCGAAGAGATCCTAAAAACAAAATGGGATATTGTAGTTTTTGACGAGGCCCATCGTTTAAGAAGGGATTATCATAAGGTCACTAGAGCTTATTTATTCGCGGAGAAGATCGCCAAAAAATGTGAATGTCTACTTCTTCTTACCGCAACACCTTTTAGGGGAAAATTAGAAGAGTTATATTATCTGGTCCACTTGGTCGATCCGAATTTGCTTGGGCCATATCATACTTTTATAAACGATTATGTTCTAGGGAATAAAAGCGGATTAAAGGAGAAGATCTCAAAGGTTCTTTTAAGAAGAAGAAAAGTAGAAGTGGGCGGATTCACCAAAAGATTCGCCAAAACAGTAAAGATAGAATTATCCGAGGTAGAAAGACAATTCTACAATGAGACTACGGAATACGTTCGCAGAGAGTATAATCTCGCAATGAGAACCCAAAACAGGGCAATCGGATTTGTGATGATCGTATTTCAGAAATTATTGGATTCTTCCGTATTCGCACTTCTTTCCGCATTGTCCAAACGTAAGTTCATGTTGGAGAATCGTCTCCATCGTTTGCAAGCAGTCGGCAATAAATTAGAAGAATGGGACTTGGACGAGACAGAAGGAGTTGAGGACTTCGTTTCCGATCTGGATGAATCCGCTCCTTCTGATCTTGCAAATTTGAGAAGAGAGTTGTTATCCTTAAACAGGCTGATCCTTTTAGGCAAAAAGATCAAAGAAGATCGAAAAAGCCAGAAACTGAAAGAGACAATTGCAAAGCTCAAAAAAGAAGGGCATCCTAAATTTATTATATTCACTCAGTTCAGAAGTACCCAGGACTTCTTAGCATCTACCTTATCTGAATACAAGGTCACATTATTTCATGGATCTTTAAGTGCGGACGCGAAAGAAGAAGCGATTTCAGAATTTAGAAAAACTTCTGAGATATTGATATGCACAGAAGCAGGTGGAGAAGGACGTAACCTTCAATTTGCAAATGTTCTATTTAATTACGATTTGCCTTGGAGCCCTTTAAAGATCGAACAAAGGATCGGAAGGATCCATAGATTCGGCCAAAAGGATAATGTATTTATTTTTAACTTCGCTTCTAAAGATACAGTCGCAGAGAGAATTTTAGAAGTTCTATCCAATAAGATCAAACTTTTTGAGGAATCTATCGGAGGTTCCGACGAGTTACTTGGAGCAATCGAAGACGAACTGGATTTTCATTCCAGCTTCATGAGATTTGTCACAGGTAATAAAAAGTTAAAAGAAGTAGAAGAGGAAATAGACCAAAGGATCAAGATCGCCAAAAAAGGTTTCGAAAAACTGGGCTCCTTGGTCACTCCTAAACTATTGGATTTTAATTTAGAAGATTATTATAAGACCACTTTACAAGAAAGATCTTTTACTAACCAACATTTGGAAACCTTCTTCGTTAGATATGCTAAGAAGTATTCTGATCGACTGAACTTCAAACTCAAAACTCTAAAACCTCAAGTGTATGAGTTAGACGGAGTCAATTACAAAGGGAAGAAGGCTACATTCAATTCTGAACTTGCTCTCGCCGATGACGGATTAGAATTTTTGGCATTTGGCCATCCTTTAATTGAAGAAGCGGTCCAATCCTTTTTAAAAGATAGATCCGGCTGGAAAATAGGATTTTATAGAACTTCCGGGAACTTCTTATACTTCGTATTTATAGTAGAATTCAAATTTTCCTTAGATAGGAAAGAATTGTTCGTTGTGGAAGTGAACCGACGAAGCGGGAGTTCCAAGGTATTGGAAAATCTTCCGGAAACAGTAAGAGAGAATAGATTCAGATCTTCTGAAACTGAATTGCCTGACGATACTGAAAAATATTTCGTGATGGCTTGTGAGACCTTGGAATTTGCATTAGAAGATAGAAAAAAAGAATTATACGAACAAACCAAAGATCTATTCCAAAAAGAAGAATATAAGATCCGAAACAGCAACCAAAACACTCTTCGTCAGTTAGAAGAAAAACTAATGAGGCAAGAGGCCGCTTTCAAATGGGAAGGGAGACCCGAAAAAAAATCCGCAATGAATCGAACTAAAAACGAGATCCAAAAAGTAAAAGAGGATTTCGAAGTAGAGTTGAGAAAGGTAAAGGTAGGCAAAGAGATACACCATCGTTTCGAACTTTTCCAAGCTTATCTTCCCGGCTCAAACTGATCTAAACATAGGCCTGCCTTAAAGCTTCTATATCTGTCTTTTTACTGCTGGACACTAACCCCCTCTATCCGCTTTTGTTAAACTACTCCGCCAGATATTTGGCCTTAGGAGACAGTTTACGTGAAATTATCCCTGGATTGGATTAACGATTTTACCCCTATCAAGGATGTGTCCCTCGAGGATGTCCTAAAAAAAATTGCAGCTTCTATATGTGAAGTAGATGGGGTAGAGGATTATTTTTCTCATTTGGAGAAAGTCATTTTAGTTAAGATCGAATCTTTAGAAAAACATCCTCAGGCAGACAAACTCCAAGTCGCTCAAGTTTCCGACGGTAAAAATAAGATCCAAATCGTTTCAGGTGCTCCTAATCTAAAAGTAGGTGACTTGGTTCCATTGGCAATTCCAGGCGCAGAGCTGGGAGATAAAAAAATCCTAGAGTCTGAATTGAGAGGAGTAAAAAGCTCCGGTATGTTATGCTCTGAAAAAGAACTAGGTCTCTCCGAGGAAGATGCTGGAGTTATGGTCCTGGATGATCCCGAAGCAAAACCTGGTCTGAATTTGAGAGAGTATTTTGGGTTCAGAGATACTATTTTAGATATTGATAATAAATCTATCACACATCGTCCGGATCTATGGAGCCATTTCGGGTTTGCTAGAGAGCTTGCAGCTCAATTAAATTTGCCGATCAAATTTAATCCTTTTGAAACTAGCTGGGACTTCTCTAAAGATGTTACCTCTCCAAAGGTAAAGGAAACAGAATACGCCCATTCTTATTATTCTTCTTCCGTTGAAGGAATCCAGATCAAACCTTCTAATAAGACCGTTCGTTCCCGTTTGAAAAAATGTGGAGTGAGAGTGATCAATAATGTCGTGGATGTTTCCAATTATCTATTATTGGAAGCAGGGCAGCCTACTCACTTCTTTGATTCCGATAAATTGTCCGCTCAAGGTGGAATCGAATTAGAAGTAGATTATGCGAAGAAGGACGAAAGTTTCCCTCTTCTGGACGAAACTTCTCCTAAACTTGACCCTGAGATACTGATCATTCGTAACTCTAAAAAAGGGGTGGCGATCGCTGGTGTGATGGGCGGTGCGGATACAGCAGTAGATTCTAATTCTAAAAAAGTAATTTTAGAATCTGCAGTTTTTCCAAGAGAGTTTGTTCGTAAGTCTATTCGAAAAACAGGAATTCGTTCCGAGTCTTCTGTTCGATATGAAAAAGGTTTAGAAGCAACAACTACTCTTCCTATTATCAAAAGGGCTTTAAATCTTCTGAAAGAGAACGGATGTCCTGATCTGAAAGCAAGCCTTCCTGCCGGGTACATTCATACTGCAGATAAAAAAGTAGAGATCGAGGTTAGCTTAGGCTTTTTGAATAAAAAATTAGGAACGGAAATTGACCAATCTACGTCCGATAAAATTCTAAAACAACTTTCCTTCTCCACTGAATGGAAAGGAGATACGGTTAAGGTCCTTGTTCCTAAATACAGGCATAATTACGATATCACGATTCCGGAAGATATAGTAGAAGAAATAGGTCGTACATTAGGATACGCATCTATTCCTGTTCGTCCATTGGCTTCGGATGTAAAACCTCCTGCTCGTAATTTTTCCAGAGAACTGGAAAAACATCTAAAAAGGGCCTTCTCCCAAATCCTTGGATACAACGAAGTATTCAATTATTCTTATGCTTCTTCAAAAGATAATTCTTTCGAAGAAGAAGTAAAAGATTCTATCAAGATCCTAAATGCAATGCCGGATGAGCAGGCATATTTAAGAACTTCTTTATATCCTTCTCTTTTGAAAAATATCAGATTCAATTCCGATCGATTCGAAAAATTGAAAATTTTCGAGTTTGGACGTACATATAAAAAAGCGGATGAACCTTTGAACGAATCCAAATGGTTTGTTTGGGGGGTTTCTTTCAGTAGGAAGTCCAACGAGAAGGATCTAAACGTTTTAGAATCCGATTTTTTCGAAGTCAGGACCGGCGTCGAAAAAGTATTAAGACACTTAAACTTGAGAGAGGTCGAATGGAAGATAGAAGAGAAAAGTTATTTCCATCCTAAGGCATCTCTTTCTTTATTTGTTTCCGGCAAAAAAGTAGGAGAGTTAGGATATGCTCATCCTGCTGCTTTGGATACAGCTGATATCAAAAAGAGAGTCATTCTAGGAAGATTTGAATTTGCTTCTTTATTAGAAGTTTGGGCAGAAGATCGAAACAAAAATTATTTTGCCGCTCCTTCTCATTTCCCTCAGACAGAGATAGATCTTTCTTTGGTGATGGATCTGAATGAATCTTCTTCCAAGTTCAGCGATTTGGCCGTCCTGGAAAAATTCCCTGAGTTACAGGATGTGAAAGTTACTGTTGTATTTACCGGTGGAAATCTTCCTGAAAATAAAAAGTCTGTTTCTTATAGATTTAAACTTTTGAGCCAGGACAAGAACTTAACCCAGGAAAGGATCAAAGAGATCACGGATCGTTTGATACAGGTCGCGAATTCTTCCGGTTATCCTCTTCGTTAAACTATGAAAATTCACGAGACAGCATTTATTCATCCGGCTGCGACTGCATTCGGAATGTTAGAGATGGGACCTTTATCCTCTCTCTGGCCGGGCGCTGTTGTTCGTGCGGATCTGAATGAAATCAAATTGGGTGAAGGTGTTAATATCCAAGATAATAGCACACTTCATACTGATTCCACCGGCAGTCTATTCATAGATGATTATACATTAGTAGGTCATAATACGATGCTTCACGGTTGTAAGATCGGTAAGGGTTGTTTGATCGGAATAGGCGCGATCATTTTAGATGAAGCGGTGATCGGAGACGGCGCTATGATACTCGCGGGTTGTATGATCCGAGGTGGTAAAAAAATCCCTCCAAGAGCAATGGTAATCCCTAAGAATGGGGACATCGTCATCTACGAAAAAAAGGCGAAACCTGAGATGAGCATCGCAGGTTGTTTGGAATACATACAATTAGCGAAAAGATTCCAAGAAAATGTATTCAAACCTTTTACAAAAGAAGAAGAAAGTAATTTTGTAGAAGAAGCAAAATCAATCATCAAAAGATACAATATTTGATTTACTTTTTTAAGTTCTTCATTCTTTCCATTTGATATAAATCAATTCCTTTCATTCGATTTCTGATTCGTTCTGAAGCATACTCACGAATCCTTGTAACAGTTTTCCGCAAAACAGCTATAAGGATGATCTCATGTATGACGAAAGGGTTATAGAAAAAATCAGAGGCATTTGGAAGACATTCGATCTTTCTTTAGGAATTCCTGAAATAGATAAACAACATCTTTGGTTGATCGGAATTCTTGCGGATCTTGAAGATAAACTGGAGTCGGGAACCAGATCCGAATTAGAAACTACATTTACGAATGCACTTTCTAAAACATTAGATTATGCAACCGAACATTTTGCTCTGGAAGAAAAACTTTTGGAAAGTATCGGTTATACAAAATTAGGACAACATAGATTACAACATATGCGGTTCATCACCGCTCTCAGGAACCGTGTTCGAAAAAGTTTTGAAGGAGACTTTGAAAATGCCGTTCTGGACCTTCTAAAAAATCTAAAAAAATGGCTGTTTAGACATATACTGAGTGAAGACAGACAATATGTGGATGCAGCAATGGTCCATGTGGATGATAAACTCACCGATTGGATGCAGAGACATTTAAATGCATCAATCTATGCGGATGAGATCGAAAAATTATACCAAATAGTCTTGTTCTCGGGCAAACAAGAGGTTTCTGTAGAATTCAAAAAACTGGGAGAAGAAAATCTAAAATTGATCTCAGATCTATGGTATCGATATAAACTCAAAACCGGGATCGCGATCGTGGATATCCAACATCTATGGCTTTTGCAGTTATTGGTCAAAACGGATAAACTATATAAACAAAGATTAAAACAAGAAATAGATGCTGATTCCTTAAGCGCTCAGTTAAAAGAAGCGATCTACGAAACGATAGAATATATCCGTGAACATTTTAATACGGAAGAATCTATAATGCATCATTTCCATTATATCGGAGAAAAAAATCATCAGAAACAGCATGAAAGATTTAATATTCTCATCAACGATATGATAGAAAGAAGTGAAAAAGAAGAACTGGAATCTCTGGCGATTCTGATACAGGATTTAAAGGACTGGCTGGTAAGCCATATAGCGATAGAGGATAAAAAATTATTCTATTTCTTTAGGTCCCGCCTTTCAGAGGTAAATGAATATGTTCGGAATCTAAATAAAGAAGGACGGATCCATATCTGGAAGGACGCAGTAGCGATTTACAAACTTCTAGTGGATTACGAGGATATTACTGAGGATAAAAAGCCTAAGTCTTTAAGGCGTAACTAATCGAGAATTATATCTTTTCAGTAAGAGTTTGGATCGTATTCAGGATCTTTTTATTCTTCTCCGAAAACTCCAACTCAGGTAAAGTGCCTGTGAAAATATACACGTAACCTTCTTTGAAAAAGATCCATTGGAGCGTTCGGATCTGTTGTTTTTCCGTGCTGTTTGGAAGAACAAACTTGGATTCGAAAAAGATACATTTTTCCTTTCCAAAACTACATTTTTGAGGAACGGAAAGTATTTCATATTCCTTATATATATTCGAATACAATCCGCTGATAGAAGCTACGTAATCCTCCAAGGTTGCTTTGGAATATTTTACTGGAATCGGCTCTGATACGAAATTAATATTGGTCCTGATCTCGGAACCTTTGTTTTGCTCCGGCTCAAAAAGATAGAACATTACCTTAACATGTTTATCGTTTTGGGGTTCTCTTTTGTTTTTAGAACGACTAGAGTCTGAACTATCTCGGTTTGGATCATATTCTTCATAGATCCAGCCTTCGTAGTTTAATACCAAACCCAGTTCAGGGATCTCGATTGTCTTTTTGATTTCTGGGACTTTTTCGATACAGGCAAAACATAAGATGATCCCTGGTAATAAAAAACCTAGACTGTAACGTTCTAATAGGATCATGTTCGAGTTTCCGAATATTTGATACTGAATTTAACTTTTTCTTCTTCTGAAAAGTAAACCGGACCAAACTGAATCAATTGCGCAGACTTTAACGTCTACCAATCCTGTCTTCAAGCCTATTTCTCTAATCATATCTTCTTTTAAGTCCGTTTTCACACCTGAACTCATCTTAGGCCAAGAGATCCAAACCATTCCTTTGTCCGCGAGAAAGTCCGGGAACTTGGAGAAGTTTTTAGAAAGTTCATCTTTGCTCTTACAGAAAAAATGAATATAATCGAAACTTCCCGCTAACTTCTTTTTGAATGTAATATTAGGAGGAAGTTCTTCTAATAAGCCTTTAAATTCTTTAGGCTCATTAATGATGATCGCGTTCTGGCCTTCTTTAAATCCTAACTTTTTGGCCAAGGGTGTACCTGAATATCCTGCCATAGTTCCTCTGCTCGATTCGGATACGAAAGCTGGAAGAAAAACCTCAGGCTACAAAAAAACCGGCGTGGTCGCCGGTTCTTTTAAGATACAAAGGAAGTATTTATTCTTCTTAGTAGGGGAAGCCTGCGAAAATTTTCGCTCTTGTGTAGATGTCCGCTACGGAGAATCCGAAAAGAAGAAGTAAGAACAAGAAGCCGGATCCGAAGATCACTCTGTTCATTACGTTATCATACTTAAGGTGCATGAAGTAAGCTAATACTAAGGAAGCTTTGATGGTCGCTACAAGCATAGCGATCACAGTGTTCATTGCTCCGAAGTCAACTTGTGCTACTAATACAGTGATTACTGTTCCAACGATCAGTGCAGCAAACACAAGAGAGTAAGTTTGAACAGAGATCAGATGATGTCCGTCATGTCCATGCTCTTCTGTGTGAGAAACAACTGAACCAGGTGCCAGTTTAGTTTTACCTGCTTCGACTGCTTTTAATAAAGCCTGGCCGATCATAGTTGACTTATTCTTTTCAAGATAAGCCTTGAGTCTGTCCTCTTCTACGATTTGAGCCAACAAGTTAACGGCAAATCCAGCAACGGTAGCATTTACAATCGCTCCCGCTCCGACAACAAATCCAGTGAAGGGAATCAAGAATCCGATACTTACGATAATATACAGCGCGTAATTGAGAAACAGTTCCATCTCTTTTCCTGAAACCTGAGTAATATCTGCAGGCTGAGTTCCCCTAAGGGATTGGAACCAGTCTCGGAGGCAGGTAAAGAATCACAAGTACATTTCAGGGGCCCAGAGCTCGGATACTGCTTTCCGAAACGATTTTGGCTTCTTCCCAAGGATCCCGGGTTTTCCCGGCAGGAAGACGGACCCAAATTAGGTTTTTCTGGTTTGGTCTTCTGTAAGGGGAGAAGAATGAGGAAAGTGGAAAAATTTCCCAGCCTGTTTCCTTCTCCCAAATTTTTAATCTAGAATAAGGATCTGAGTTTTGGACTTTAGGTAAGAAAAGAAGAAGGTCGTTTCCCTTCTTAGGAAATCTATTTCGAAGTTCAAACAATAGGCAGCCCATTGTCCATCTGAAATTGACCTCAGAAATTTTGCGTAAAACCTGGGTCTCTTTAGATCTATAAAAGAATGAATCCACTGAACCGTACCCTTCATAGTTCGGATGGAATTTGGAGACTTGAGAAAAACTTTCTGACATTTCGGAAAGATAGTTTTGGATTTCAGAAAATTCTCCCATCCAGGTTCCGGAGTATTTTCCTTTATGATCGTTGAGTAGAATGGTACCTTCTTCTATTTTATATTCCCCTTTTTTTGCGGAGAATAATAAGCTAAAATCTTTCGTTCTATCTACCCAATTTTCTATCAGAAAAGGTTCTCTTTTTACTTTTAAGAATAGATAGGCTAGATCTTTTAATCCGGAAACATCTCTAAATTTCTGAGCACCGGCAAATCCAAACTCAGTTTTAAAAACGAATTTTTGATCTGGAGAGAAGCGATCTTTTTCCTTCTGTAAGAATATCTCCCAATCTTTTGAATTACGGATTGAGTAAGAAATCAGATCGGGATTAGATTCTTGGTTCCAATCGTTTTGGTTTAATTTAGATCCGAATTTTTTTGCAGAATCTGCAAGTATTGTATCTATCTCTAATTCGTTGTTGTTGGAATTCCAACGGGATACTTTTCCCCATTCTTCCAATTGGATCTCTTTTTCCTTTTGCAGAGATTGTTTTATGTTTCTGAGAAGAATAGGTTTTGGGATCTGTATTCCCTTCTCCTTCCAATATTTGATCCAGTTTTCTTCGGGAGGGGAATGAGCTAAAACTTTTGCCGAGTCTGGAAAAGAGTTTAAAACTGAAAAAGAGGATTCTAAGACTGAATTCCTGGCCTCCAACTCCCTCGGAAATAATTTTCCAAGTCGAAGTTCCTCTTCGAAATAAGCATTCGGGCGAAAGATTCGAGGCATAATCAGGAAAGAACCCTTGAAAAAATCCTTTTTAGGATCAAGAATAGGGTATAGTCTTTTCGATATTTAGAAGGAAGGCATCTAATGAAAACCCTTATCTTTCTCATAATTTCTCTTTTGGCCGTATTCATACAAATAGATGCGGCACCTAAAATCCTTACCATGGAAGAAAGGGAAATAGAACGTCAGATCGAAGCCATTCGCAAGGCTGGGTTTTCCGATATCGAGATAGATAATTTGCACGCTTCTATCTCTCAAAATATCCATCAGATTAATAAGATTCTTCAGATGGATACTACCAAAAAAGCATTAAGATATATCGGTGACGAGCCTCAAGAATTACCGCAGTTCTTAAAAACTGATAGGGATAATAAACCTTATCTGGAATTGGATATGGGTTCCGGAGAATCTTTCTGGGACTTCCCTAAAACTTATCTTTATAATGCGCGCATTTTTATCTATCCGGGCAGCAATCCTGAAAAACTAGAAAAGATCATTATGCAGTTCAAACGTACAAACTCTAACGGAGAAATTTTCGTAAGAGAGATGCGCAGGGTGATCAATATAGATCCTAAAGGGCCTCAGATCGGAAGTGAAGGAAAAAGAACCCCGAACAATAATAAAGAGATCAAATTAGAATATTATTCTAGCTATGATACAGAACTGATCTGGCCGGATACTCCGGTTCAATCCATAGCACCTAGTGTGGAGACCAAACTACATGAAGAAAGCAATCCACTACCTTATAATAAACAAAAACAGATTATTGTAACATATAAAAAATATCTGCGTAAGGTGGACAAGAATGTTCGCCATAAGCTGAGAGATCTGGAGCTCAATCAAAAGAGACTGGTTTCTAAAATGTTGGAATTCCAATAAGAGAATTTTATAACATTAGAATAAGGGAAAAGGCGGACCAATCGGTTCGCCTTTTTTGTAATTGAGATATATCACAGTATACTGCGGTTTCTGTTAGAACCAGAAAAAGGAAAATCTGTGGCAAAACAAGCAGGATCATTTGTCGCCTAAACTTTCTATCCGTTTATCCTCTGGCGCATGACGTTAGTTCTTACTCGTTGGATAACGATTGTTATCCACCTAGGTAAAAGAATGTATCCCGCAAACAGGGAGAAGGTCGGTAATTTAAAAATATCCAATAGATATGTAATTGGCTCAAAAAAATGTTTTCGGTTTCTCGCTTGCCTTTTCTTGGCGAAAAGGATTCTATTTACCGATGGCTATCCATTCCGTGTTCGGTAAATTACAATTCAAACCTGGCGAAGGGGAGATTTGTGTTTTATCTTCTCCTTATGAATTCGAACCCGCACTTTCCAGTTTAGGGGCTCCGGTCGATCGAGCGCTAAGGTCCGGAAAAAGATACAGACTCATACTTGCATTCGTCCAAACAGAAGTCGAGATCCGCAATATAGCTTCTATGGTGCCAACCACCTTGATTGAAGATGGACTTTTATGGTTAGCCTATCCCAAGAAGACATCCCGCAAATATAACGTATCCATTCATAGAGATGCAGGTTGGGATCCGCTCGGAAAGATCAGTTTCGAAGGCGTAAGATTGATCTCCATTGACGATGATTGGTCTGCACTTAGATTCAGGCATACTTCTCTTATTAAAAATATGGAAAGGGACCCAAGCCTTACAGTAAGTGAAGAAGGTAAGAAAAAGACAGTAGCTAAGAAAAAACCCGCTAAAAAGAAAACTGTTCCTAAAAAAGCTTCTCCCAAGAAAAAAGTTACATCCAAGTCTCCTAAGAAAAAGGCCAAAAAGAAATAAGAAGGATTTGATTTTCTCGAATCTAGCGATTTTTCTTAAATTCCTTTCCTTCTTTTTGCAAAAAGAAGTCTTTCTTGATGTCTAGCTGGATAGGTTTCCAGAGATATTCCTTTGGGAAAAAAGCGGAGTACTCTCATGTCAGGGAAGTTTTTGGGCCTTCTATCCAAATTTAGTTTTTATTATATAATCGGCATATTGTCAGTATTTGCATGTACTCCCTCGATTGATAAAACACCTTATAAAGAATTAAGAGAACTCGCATTCGAAACGGAATACGATGATATAGGTATTCAAAATCCCAAAGGTAAAACAGTCGTATATGGTATTATCATGGACTGGCCTACGCAAAGAGAGGTGGTCACTTTAACCACATTTCTTTCCGGAGACGCGAGCCTATTTTTAACTTCAGGAGCTTCTTTTATAGGAGGTGGTGGAAGAGAAAGTATCCAAAAAAGTTCCGCACGTTTGATCCACAAATATGCCTATCTTTGGAAACAAGGGAAGAAGGTCCGCTGGACTCCGAATCCGGACTTAGATCAGGTTAGATTCTTTTTTTTAACAACTCAAGGTACATATTATCTGGAAGATACTGTTCGTGAAATAGATTCGGATACTTCTACCCTTACCCCCATCTTTGATGAGGCCCAAGCAGTAATTTCTGAAATAAGAATAGAGGCTGAAAAAGAAAAGGATGACGACGACGAGTAAATTAACTCGAAGAGTCTCTTCGTACAATTAGGTCGCTGATCACCTTTTCTTCCGTGAGATATTTACGGTTTAAATAAGAGATGGCGTAGTTTAGAAATTTAGGAATTTCTTTACCAGCATCCAAAAGATCCAATTTGGTTTGGGTCAATTCGTCCATCGTCGCCAAAGCCAATTTTCTTTGGCTTTGGTGGGACTCGAACTCATCTTCTGTATTGAACTCAGTGCTGGCCACGATCTAAGTATAATCCAGAATAATGGATTTTCAAGGAAAAGTTTGGAAGAAGGAGGACTAATGTCCCCCGTTTCTTTCCCAATCCTTTGCTTTTTCAATCCCTCTTTTTTCATTCACAAACGTATTGATGATCAAGGAGATGAAGAAGAATACGGCAACCACTAAGAATGCATTTCTTAGATCGAAAATTTTCTGTAATATACCGATCGCAAAAACTCCGATAGCTGCCGCCAGTTTTCCGGAAAGACCCCAGAGGCCGAAAAATTCCCCAGATTTGGATTCAGGAGAGAAAACTCCTACAATTGCTCTACTTGCGGACTGAGTCGACCCAACTCCAGAACCTGCAAGAGTTCCAAAGATGACGAACACCCATTGTACTGAGATATCCACTCCTAGTCCATTTACAAAACCGGTGATCTCTCTTACGAAATAAATTCCAATCAAGCAGAAGATCCAGAATACCAAAGTGATATTGAAAGTTTTTTTGGCTCCGATCTTATCTTGAACGAACCCGAAAAATATCGCACCTATCATCGCAAAAAATTGAAGCATTACGAATAGGGTAGCTTCTTGCCCGGATGTGATCTTGATCTCTTGATTTCCGTATAAGAATGCAAATGCGATTACGATAGCAAGTGCTGCCATTGAGAAGAATAGGGAGATCAGATAGATTACTAGGTCTTTAAAATGTCTTATCGATTTGATACTCTCTGATAATTGTTTAAAACCGATAGTGAGGTAACTTTCTCCTGTCGGTATTTTAATGGCAGGTTGGTACTCTTTCAAAAGTAAGAATGTAGGAATTCCAGCAAGCAAGAAGAACAATGCTGTAAGAGGTCCTACAAATCTAAGAGATCCGTAGATTGCCGGGTCGATTGAAGGTGCAACAAGAGTTTGGACCAAGAATACGGAAAGAAGTCCTCCCATATATCCGACTCCCCAAGCGTATCCTGAAATTTTTCCTAATTCTTCCTTAGGACCTAAATGGGGTAGAAAAGAAGAGGCAAAGTTTTCTCCGGAAGCAAAGAAGAAGTTGGAAAGAATAATTAAACCAAAACCTAATTCCCAAGAACCTGGAGTAGCAACTAACCAAAAAGCCGCGGTGCTGATTACACAGCTGAGATAACTCCAGAAAAGGAATGTTTTCTTTTTAGCGGAGAAGTCGGAGATAGCTCCGAATAACGGTCCTGTTAGTACTACTAATAGATAAGAGAAAAATAAAGCTAGTCCAAATAAAAAATTCCCATCCTCGTAAGGATTTGCCGGATTGGAGGAGATTGGAACGATTACTTCGGCGAAAACTCTGCAGTAGATGACTGTTATAATTACAGTGGTATAACTAGAATTGGCGAAATCGAACATGCACCATCCGAAAATTTCCCTTAAGGGAGCGCGTTTGGTCACTTGCATTCTGTAGGTTTCCTTTATGGAATTTTCCGAATGAGGATGAGCTTCAAAGTCCGGCTGTCAACGAGAAATATCCCCTTCTGGAATCCGTTATAAAAACCAATTGGTTCTTGAAGTTCGCATCTTGGCGGAAAAAAATTCTCTTGATCCTGACCTTCTTATGTTTAGCTTGAGTGATGGTTTTGCTTTCGGCGTCCAATAATTAGAAGGCCTAATGAATTCTTCCGACTTTAGTCAAATAGACCTAAACGCCCTGATGCGACCCAGAAAGGTTTGCGTATGCAACCAAGTATCCGAAGAGGATATTACAAATTCTATCCGCAGAGGGAATGATACTTTGGGTAAGTTGATGAGAGACACAAGTTGTTGTACCGGCTGCGGTACATGCAGAGGAAGAGTTCTCAAATTACTTTCCGAAACCCTCGCATCCAAACCGCAATGAACCCTCCGTTTTTAGCCGTGAACATGGCAATGACCTTGGATGGAAAGGTATGCCGCCCCGACGGAAAATGGTATGGCCTCTCTTCTCGAAATGATAAAAGAAGAATGGATCAGATCCGCTCTGAGGCAGACGCCCTCATCCTTGGGAAAAATAGCCTTCTAAACGACGACCCAGTCACTCATCTCAGATATGTTGAATCGGAGAAGGAGCCTCGAGCAATTTTACTCGTTAGAACCGGGACATTACCTTCTGATCGAAAGGTATTCCATTTTTCTAAAGTAAAACCTTTGCTATTCTGCACTTCTAAAAATGAATCCCAGGTAAGATCCGAATTATCAGAGTTTGCAGAGATACTTCCAGTAAAGGGAGAAGATCTGGATCCGGAGATCATACTGAAAGAATTGGAAAAAAGAGGACATTCCAAAATACTTTTAGAAGGCGGACCTAGACTGAATGATTCCTTTTTCAGAAAGGGACTCGTGGATAGACTCTATCTCACTATCGTTCCATTCTTTATCGGACAATCCGGTTTACCTTCGATCACCGGCGGAGAATCCGCATATCTTAACTTCGATAAAACAAATTGGAAACTTGTATCTTCCGAACAGATAGAGCAGGAAGTATTTTTGCTATACGATAAACAGATCAAACATGAAGTCCAATGAACGAAGGAAATCATTTCTTACATAGATGGTTTTTCTTTGGGATCAGAAGTATTCTAGTATTAGTATTCCTTCTTCTTATTTATTACCAAACCTTTCCTGAAAAAAGGATCTTATTCAGAGAGAACAAATTAGTTTATCTACCTGAAAACTTAGAGTCAGTTCCTCTCGAAAACGATTGGGTAAGGATAGAAGAATTGCCCCCAGGAAGTTTAGAATACTTAGTAGAGGTAGAAGACTATAGATTCTACAGGCATAGAGGATACTCACTAGCCGACATACAATCTTCTATCATACAAGCGGTCTTTTTTTTCAGAAGATTAAGAGGCGCGAGTACTTTAGACCAACAACTTGCTAGAACATTATTTTTATCCAGAGACAAAACATTAACTCGCAAGTTAAGAGAGATCCGAATTGCGCAAGCTCTTGACGAAGAATTAGGTAAGAAGGGAGTTTTAGAATATTATCTGAATTTGGTCTATTGGGGTCGTGGATTGAACGGGATCTATAGATCTTCTAAATATTATTTTAATAAACATCCCGGAAAACTTCTTCCAAGGGAATTCAAGGCTTTGGTCCAAATATTAAAAAAACCGGATGCATACTCCAGAGAAGAAGTAAGATCACTTTCTTTGGAATATTAAGGCTCGGATCGTTACCTCTCTCGAGGAAATTTAGAAAATTTGGCTCCTTCTTCTTCCTAAAAAACTTCTTCTTTTTCTTTGAAAAAAAGTAGACTTCCAAGGTCCGCCGGGAATACTGGTTATAGATTCTCGGTGATTATAGAGAGAGGGTCACACCCGTTCCCATCCCGAACACGGAAGTTAAGCCTCTCATCGCTAATGGTACTGCATGGTTCGCTGTGTGGGAGAGTAGGACGTTGCCGGGTTTCTACTGTAATCATACAAGGCCGGATTAACCTCCGGCCTTTTTTATTTCTTCTTACATTTCCCTATAACTTTAACTTCTAATCCTGAATTCTGAACGATCAGTATAAAGTTTGGAACACGGCCGATCTACCTAAAAGATCATTACAAATAGTGAATATGATCTGTTTAGTCGCCGATGGAATATCGACCGTTCGAAAAAAGATATTTCCAAATGAAATTTTTTTCCAAAATTTCCATCTTATTTATTTTGTAAGCTTGACGATTCATTGACTCGATAGTAGAATGCGGACCGCTCTGAAGGTATGGACCCGGGGAGTTAATGTTAGATTAGATGGGCATTTTATATCCTATATACGGGTTCCAGTTGATGTACTATGGCGGTTGATTCCTGACTGTGTTTGGTCGGGAGGAATTCCCCTCCCGACCCACCTTTTTAAAACGATTCTAATATCATTTTTTTGAAATATAGGAATATTTCAGATCGCAAATTCTTTTTTGATATAGAACCTTGTCGAACCATTCGATTTAGGAGTCGATAGAATGTATCGTAAGCCGATATATCTTTTAAAATTCATAACTAGTATTCTCTTTGCAGGTCTGCTTATTTTAAGTGGGACTTCTCTTTCTGCAGAATCCCAATGCCAAGGTTTATCCAAAGGCCAATGTGAGTCCGATTCGGATTGTACTTGGGTTTCAGGTTATAGCAAACAAGACGGAACCAATGTAGACGCTTATTGCAGGGCCAAACCAGGAAAGGCTTCCGATTCTGGAGATTCGGTAAAAAAGTCTAAAGCAAAGAAGTCCAAAGATAAGGACGAAGACGACGATAAAGACGAGCCTAAGAAAAAGAAAAAGGCTAAGAAAGACAAGGATGAGGACGACGATAAGGAATCCAAGGAATCCAAAAAAGATAAAGATGATGATGACTCCGATTCTAAGAAGTCCAAAAAATCCAAGAAGGATAAGGACGATGATGATGATGGAGATTCCAAAAAATCTAAAAAGTCAAAGAAGTCTAAAAAAGACAAGGATGACGATGACGACTCCAAGAAGTCTAAAAAATCCAAAAAGAAAAAGAAAGACGATTAACCCTTAATCTTCATTCTTCTTAAAACAAAAAGACCGAGCGCTTGCCCGGTCTTTTTTATTGTCTTCTGATATTTAGAAAAAATTAAAGATAAGATTCTAAAGGAAGGCAGGAACAAACCAGATTCCTATCTCCATATACATTATCTATTCTTCCTACATAAGGCCAGAACTTATGCTCTTTGGTCCAAGGCGAAGGATAAACTGCCTTTTCTCTGGAATAAGCATGGTCCCAGCTGTCAGAGATCACCATTGCAGAAGTATGAGGTGCATTTTTTAAAGGGTTATCTTTAGGATCCGCTTTTCCTTGCTCTATCTCTTGGATCTCTGAGTGAATGGAGATCATCGCTTCACAGAAACGATCCAATTCTTCTTGGGACTCCGATTCAGTAGGTTCTATCATCAAAGTTCCAGGAACCGGGAAAGACATTGTAGGCGCGTGAAATCCGTAATCCATCAAACGTTTTGCGATATCTTCTACTTCTACACCGCTTGTTTTTTTGAAAGGTCTTACATCCAGAATACATTCGTGTGCAACGAATCCGTTTTTACCTTTATAAAGCACTGGGAAATAGTTCTCTAAACGTTTTGCGATATAGTTTGCGTTTAGGATTGCGGCCTTGGTTGCTTGTTCCAATCCTTCTGTCCCTAAAAGTGCAATGTACACCCAGGAGATCAGAACGATACTTGCACTTCCCCAAGGAGCAGCCGAGACGGCACCATGTTCATTGCCTGTTCCGTTATCGACGAGAGGGTGACCTGGTAAGAACGGTTTCAGATGTTCTGCAACTCCGATTGGTCCAACTCCAGGGCCTCCGCCTCCGTGAGGAATACAGAATGTTTTGTGTAAGTTTAAATGGCAAACGTCAGCGCCTATATTTGCAGGTCTTGTGATCCCTACCTGAGCGTTCATATTCGCTCCGTCCATATAAACCTGTCCTCCATTCTCGTGAATGATGGAACAGATTTCCTTAATAGGCTCTTCGTACACTCCATGTGTAGAAGGATAGGTGATCATTAATGCAGCCAGATCTTTAGAATGTTCTTTTGCTTTTGCTCTTAGATCTTCTAAGTCTACGTTTCCTTCTGCATCACATGCAACTACTACCACTTTGAATCCAACCATCGCAGCGGAAGCTGGGTTGGTTCCATGAGCAGAAATTGGGATCAAACAAATATCTCTATCCTTATCTCCTCTACTAATATGATAGTTTCGGATTGCGAGAAGTCCTGCATATTCTCCTTGAGAACCCGCGTTTGGTTGTAGAGAAATTCCTGGGAACCCAGTTACCTGAGAAAGCCAAGATTCTAATTGGGAGAATACGGTTCTGTATCCTTCTGTTTGAGAAGCAGGTGCGAATGGGTGAATATTGGAAAACTCAGGCCAGGTTACCGGGAACATCTCTACAGTAGCATTGAGTTTCATTGTACAAGAACCCAAAGGGATCATGGAAGTCGTGAGAGAAAGATCCCTGGATTCTAATTTTCTAATATATCTCAACATCTTCGTTTCTGTGTGATGAGAGTTGAATACAGGATGTGTAAGATATTCGGAAGTTCTCAAAAATTCGTTTTGGATAGAAATTCCTTCCAAGGAAAGATCAATCTTAGAGATCCCGAATACAGAAAGAATATCTTCTAAATCGGAAACTTCTACAGTTTCGTCCAAGGCGATTGAAATTCTGCCATTTCCTAAACTTCTAAAATTGATCTCTTTTTTAGAAGCAGCATCTATATAAGTTTGAGCCTTGGATCCTAAATCTAAGACGATCGTATCGAAGAAGGTTTTGTTTTGGATGGCAAAGCCCGCCTTCTCCAAATTTTTTGCCAATGTTTCGGTAAGTCTATGAACTCTAAAAGCGATGTCTTTTAAACCTTTAGGTCCATGATACACGGCATACATAGATGATAGAACTGCTAATAGAACTTGAGCAGTACAGATATTAGAAGTAGCCTTATCTCTTCTGATATGTTGCTCTCTCGTTTGTAGAGAAAGTCTGAGTCCTGGGTTTCCTTGGCTGTCTTTGGAAACTCCTACAAGTCTTCCGGGCATATTTCTTTTGAATTCGTCTTTAGTTGCGAAATAACCTGCGTGAGGTCCTCCGAATCCGTAAGGTAATCCGAATCTTTGGGTACTTCCTACCGCTACATCTGCTCCGAATTCTCCAGGAGCTTTTAAAACTGTGAGCGAAAGCAAATCAGCAGCACAGATTGTTAGAGCTCCAATATTATGAGCTAATTGGAAGAAACTTTCATAATTATAAATGGTTCCTTCTGTTCCAGGATATTGAACTAATACTGCGAAATAATCTTCGTTTAGTTCTGCGTTTAAATGATTTCCAATTTTTACTTCGATCCCAAGCGGAAGCGCTCTTGTACGAACCACATCGATTGTTTGAGGATGGCATAACTCGGAGATAAAAAGTAATTTAGAGGTTTCGTTTTTACGAATTCCATATGCTAAGAATACCGCTTCTGCAGCAGCGGTCGCCTCGTCCAAGAGAGAAGCATTTGAAATTTCCAAACCTGTTAAATCCATGATCATGGTTTGGAAATTGAGAAGTGCTTCTAATCTTCCTTGGGAAATCTCTGCTTGGTAAGGAGTATAGGCAGTATACCAACCCGGATTTTCCAAAATGTTTCTTTGGATAACTCCAGGCATTACACTCGCTTGGTAACCTGAACCGATATAAGTGCGGTACAACTTGTTTTTAGAAGCGATCTTTTTCAGATCGTTTAAGATCTTTCTTTCGGTGGAAGCCTTAGGAAGATCCAAGGCTTTTTCCAACCGAATTCCTTCCGGAACTGCTTTTGCTACCAACTCTTCCAATCCGGACAATCCGAGTGTGGATAACATTTCTTTGATCTGATCTTCGTCAGGACCTATATGCCTTCTGGAAAAAGTATCCAAAGGATCGAGTGGATTCTTCATTTCAGTTTGTTTACCGGATCCGTTCCAAGTTGCAGTACTCATTCTATTTTCCTAATCCAGTTTGCTCACGAATTCTCTATAAGATTCGGGATCTAATAATTTCTCCAATTCAGAAGAATTGATCCCTTTGACTCGGATCATCCAAGACCCGAAAGGATCTGAATTCACAGTGGCCGGGTTTTTGGAAAGGTTTCCATTAACTTCGACTACTTCTCCGCTGATAGGAGCGTATAAATCTTCTGCTGCTTTTACGGATTCTATTGTTCCGAATGTATCTGATTGTTTGATGGATTTCCCTACTTTTGGAAGGTCCACAAAAACGATATCTCCGAGTGCCGCCTGAGCATAGTCAGAGATTCCTATCAATGCGGTATCGCCTTCTACTTTTACCCATTCGTGTTTTTCTGTGAACTTATAGCCCGGAGGTGGGTTAGTTACTGCCATTTGAAAATCCTTAGTTTAATTTTTCCGAATGCTTCCCGGAATGAAAGATTGGGTGAATATAATTGCGGACTTAGCCTGTCCTCTGATCTCAATTTGGATCGATTCTCCATGTTGGATCTTTTCTGAATCCACAAGTGCGAGTCCTATTCCTTTTTTTAAGGAAGGTGAAAAGGTACCTGAAGTTGTGATACCGATATTTTTGCCGTTCGAATCTAAAACAGGCATATTCTCTCTTGGGACACCGGCTTCTTGCAGTTCGAATGCAACGATCTTTCTTTTCGGGCCTTCTTTTTTTTCGGAGATGATCTGCTCGTATTTTGGATAAGGAGTTTTCTTTTCTTTTACGATCCAGCCTATTCCGGATTGGTTTGGACTTCTGTTCTCATCCAACTCATGACCATAAAGAGGATATTTTGCTTCGATCCTAAGTGTGTCTCTTGCGCCCAAGCCTACAGGAAGAAGCCCTTCTGTTTTGCCGGATTCCAATAGTTCCTTCCAGATCTTCACACCTGTAGGATTAGAACTATAAATTTCAAATCCGTCTTCTCCCGTATAACCAGTCCTGGAAAGGATGATCTCTTCGCCTGCGAAAGGAAATAACACGAATTTATAATATCCGATATGGCTTAGATCCGATTTAAAATAAGAAGAAAGAATGGAATCAGCCTTTGGACCTTGGATCGCAATCTGATGCCAGGAAGCGCTTTGGTTTTCTAATTTCGCAGAACTTGGTACGTACTTTTTCAGATACTCGTAAACGGAATCTACATTGGACGCGTTTGCGCAGATCATATATTTTTGATCGTTAAACTTGTAGAGAGTGATATCGTCTACCAGTCCGCCATTCTCATTGATGATTGCGTTATACTGCACTTGTCCGTTTACTAAAGAAGAAACGGAATTGCAGGTAACTGATTCCAGAAAGCCGAGGATAATATCTGCCTGACCTTCGACAAAAATTTCTCCCATATGAGAAACGTCGAACAGACCGGCAGCTTGTCTAGTCGCAGTATGTTCAGCGATGATTCCGGAATATTGAACAGGCATGTCCCAACCGCCGAAAGGGATCATCTTAGCGCCTAAAAGTTTATGCTCCTCATACAGAGGTGTGGTTTTCCATTGGGACATAAGCGTTTGGGGCCATCATTTCATCGCAGTTCCTAGGGAAAAACAATTTTAGGCCCCCTTAAAAAAGATTTAAAGGGCTTTCTTTGGAATGATTCTAGGGGACGGTCCCGGACTTGGTAGGAACTCCAACAAATCTCGCACTGACGGAATTTGGGCGGCGGAGTTAATCTATCATTCTTTCAATTTTTTTCTGACATAGATGACTTTATCTACTTCTGCCACGAGCTTTCCGGTTTTTACATCTAAGATCTGAGCAGTGAAGGTAACATCCATCTTCCTTTTGCGATCCGTTTCATCTTTGATCTCTTGGATTTTTTCCTTAGGGATATAAAACTCTGCTCTTACCGTACCTTCTCCTGGTTTTATGAATCGTATAGTTGCCGCCTTGTCCCAAACCAAATATCCGGGTCCTAAATGTTCCATTAGGATCAACATATAAAAAGGATCACACATGGAGTAGAGAGATCCTCCGAATTGTGTCCCCACATAATTTTTATTAAAAGGGGTAAGTTTCATTGTGGTGGAGAATAATGTCCTCTCTTTATTCAAGGCCTTCACCTTGATCCCTGCACCGAAGTAGGGAGGATAGAAATTGAAAAAATGAAATTTAAGTCTTTGTAAAAAACCCGGTTGGGACATAGAAGATTTCCTGATCTTTATTTCTTATTCTGTCCCAAACTAATAAGAGGCTTAAAAATCCGAGCTATTTTTGGAGAATATAATTGGTTTGTAAGACGGATTGATATCATAACTGTTATCCGAAAATTCTTGCTAAGAAGCTTTCCTTCTGATAGCAAGTAGAGGCTAAAAAAACCAGAGAATTCCCGGAGGGGGAATGAAACCGAAACAAATTGTGAAGAAAATTCAACCGTATCTAATCTCGATCCTTTTGATCTTATCGGCGATGTCCTGCGGCACTGTTGCTGAATACAAGATCTCCTATAAAAAACCGGAAATCGTTTCTAAAACCAGAGGACTGGTTGCAGGAATTTCCAAGGTGGACTTAACACCTCCTCCTGGTTTACCTTTAGCAGGTTATTCCAAAATGGCTGAGACCGAAAAAGGTTTTCGTACTCGTCTTTATGCTAGGATTTTCTATATTAGAAAAGATGCAAATGAACCAGTCGTTTTGATCCAAAGTGATCTTTTATCAGGATCCCTTTTGATCCATCATTTGCTTGCAGAACGTTTAGCTTCTAAGACAGATATTTCTTTTGGTGGGATCGTATTTGCAGGAACTCATACTCACTCTGCTCCTGCTAACTTCTACGATAATAATTTTTACAACGAGTTTGCTTCTAATAAACCCGGATTTGATAAGGGTTGGACTGATTTCGTATTGGATCGTTTGACCAATGGGGTAGAAGAAGCATACAAATCCGCTAAACCGGCTAAGATCGCTTCTGGAAAAACTGCTATTTGGGGATTAACCAGAAATAGGTCTTTGGATGCATACAGAGCTAATAAAAACTCGGGATTCGAAGAATTAAAACCTGAGATCCAATACCAAGCGATCAATCCTGATCTAGTGATGATCCGTATTGATGCACAAGACAAAGACGGAAGATACAAACCTCTTGGTGCATTCTCTACATTCTCGGTTCACGGAACTACTGTGCCAGATTCTAACGATGTTGCAAACGCAGACGTATTTGCTTATCCAACTCGAATTTTAGAGAAGAAGATCCGTAAAGATTTTAAACCAAGCTGGGATCCGATCCATGCACTGAACAATTCCACTCATGGAGATAATTCTCCTGATTATCGTGAAGACATGCAAGGGTTTATAGAATCCAGAAGAATTGGAGAAGCTATAGGAGAAGAGGCTGCTAAACTTTTTGATTCCCTTCAAAACTCTTTAAGCACTGAAGTTAATCTTTCTTTTAATACAAGAGAAGTAGATCTATACGAAAACCAAAAGATCGGTGATGCAGAAGTTTGTGATCGTCCTTATGTAGGAACCGCATTAACCGGCGGAGCAGAAGATGGGCTCACTCCAGTTTTAAACTGGCTTCCATTCTTTGCAGAAGGTTGGCCTCGTTGGTTTTTGACAGGCGGATGCCAAGGTCATAAGAGGATTGTAGGTTTCAAATATCTGCAACCTATCGTTCTTCCTAAATCAAAATTTCCTCATAAACTTCTTTTACAATCTGTAAAAATTGCGGACACACTTCTTCTTCCTGTTCCTTTTGAAGTTACTAAAGAATCCGGAAAAAGATTTGTAGATGAGGCATTAAAGTCCAGTTCTCAACCGATCAAGAACGCGTCAGTGATCAGTTGTGCAAACGGATATTTTGGTTATGTAACTACTCCGGAAGAATATACTCGCCAACATTATGAAGGTGGTCATACTCTTTACGGACCAGGCACTCAACCATTCTTGCAGGCACATCTTGCCGACCTTACCAAAAATCTTCCAGCGGCTGGAGGAAAAGAAGCATTCCCTGCATCTTGGAATTACGAATTGGATCGTTCCGATCGTTTTCCTGAAACTGAGAAATCAGAAGGTGTAAGAGAATTAGTAGATTCTCCGGAGCTGATCTTGGCGGAAGAAAATCTGGAAAAACATTGGGTCTTCCGTTATAAGGATGTGGGTCGCTCTGAGATTTCCCTACATGAATCCTTGGTTTCTATTGAATACAAAGAAGGTACTTCTGATTGGAAAGAATTAACTCATGATGGAGAGCCTGTAGATGATAAAGGAGTAGATATAGAAGTGAGAAAAACTTCTAACTCCGGAAAGGGAATGGCAGTTTACCAAGTTCGTTGGTACAACCCGGAACAAATCGCGAAACGCAAATACAGATTTGTGATCCGTCCTCGTGTTGGCCAAGCTAAGTTCGTTTCTCCTGAATTCTAAATCTATAAAAGCGGAAAAGATCTTCTTTTTAATTGACAGATAGATTTTTCCGCTTCACACTTTAAGAAGTTACCGGAGTCTTTCGGTAACTTCTTCTTACAAAAAACGGTTTTGTTTTTTGTCCCACCTTCGCTTCAGTCTTGCATTCACCGGATCGGCCCAAGACTAAAATCCAAAATCTAATCCCAATATCCCTTTTTGAGAGATCAAAGAGTGTATGTTTTTGCGTTTAAGGAGAATTCTTTTGAAAAGAAAACATTCAATATTTGTAAATCTATTCCCCAGGTTTTTGGCATTTTGCTTTTTATTCTTTGGGATCGTTTTGCCTTCTCAGGCTCAACCTTTAAGTTATGGACCTAATATTAATTTAGAGCAGGCAAAAAAGGTAATTGCTGCCGCGGAAGCTGAGGCAAAGAAAAACCAATGGAATATGGCAATCGCAGTCGTTGATACCGGGGGAAATTTGGTATTATTCCAAAGAATGGATAATACTCAAATAGGCTCCATCGATATCGCTAAGGGTAAAGCTTCGACTGCAAATAATTTCAAAAGGCCGAGTCGAGCATTGGAAGAAGCGGTTGAAAAAGGAGGAATTGGTCTTAGGCTTTTGGCGGTTCCAGGAGTTTTTCCATTAGAAGGTGGAGAGTTGATCCTTCTGGATGGAAAAATAATAGGAGCGATCGGGGTTTCAGGAGCCCAATCCACTCAGGACGGGCAAGTTGCAAGAGCAGGAATTTCCGCTTTAAGTTCTAAGTGAGAAGGTTCCGGGACTTTTTCCTTTCCTGGAGAATCGATTCTAAAAGAATACCTCTATGGATTGGAAAATTTCCAAGTTTAAATCTGGCAAACCTCTTAGGTGGGAATTTTTAGTTCCACCAGGTTCTGCCAGAGAAACGGAAATTCTACTTTCCCAAATTGTTTCCGATCCATTCCTTCCTAGAAATCATACTCCTGAATTTAAGGTTTTTCCGGAGAAGTTTGTATTAGAAAAAACGAATTTTCGCCAGGCATTAGAAGTTTTAGTGAGAATTCCTTGGATCAGAGATTTTCGTTTGAATCTAGGCAAGTTTCCTTTGGACGAAAAGTTTAACTTCTCCGGTTTGATAGAATCCTTAAAGCAGAATGAAATTTTACCGGAAGGCTGGGGGATAAACTTTCATCCACAAGTAAGAGGAAGAAAAGAAATTTCCAGAGAGGAATTGTATTCCTTTTGGGAAGAATCATATTCTTCTTCTGGAGAATCTGATTCTAAAAATACTGAATTGAACGCACTTGCTCTTGGAGATAGTATAATTCTTTCTTTGAGTTTGGCGGGTGCTCCTATTTTCCAAAGGGGAAATTTTAAACCTCTATCTAAATCTGCTCCTGTCAGGGAAGATACAGCCGCTTTTCTTTTACATTTATTAAAGAAGAATATGCCGGAACCTGAGGCAGTATTCGTACCATTTGCAGGTTCAGGAACATTTGTTTGGGAATCTGCTTTTTTACTTTTTAAACTTGGATTTCCTCATTTGGATCGGAATTATATGTTCCAGGAAATGAAGGAATTTCCGGCTCCGAGCTGGGAATTTTTAAAACGTAAGATCGGACCGGAAGAGGAAAATAAAAAATTCACATTTTGGTATAACGACTCCGAACCAGAAGTTTTCTCTTATCTAAACGAAAGAAAAGAAGAATATCAGAAATTTATAAAACAACTTCCTTTGAATCCGGAAAACCGGTTTATTAGTAAAGAAGGAGACTTCTTCTCTTTATCTCCTAAGGAAGTTTGGGAATCTGCAGGCAAACCTGGAAAGATTTGGATGCCTCTCAATCCACCGTACGGTTTACGGATCCAAAAAGGTTCCGATTTAGGTTTATACAGACGTATCGCAGAAACTTTAAAAGTTTGGTGGGAGCTTCCTTGCGAAGTTTCCGGATTTATTCTTTGTCCTGATGAAGAAACCTGGTCTGCCTTTTTGAAAGGTATTAGTTCCAAATTACAAACTGTGCATATCACCCATGGCGGTTTGGATTTGCGGGTAGTTTATTTTTGATCCTAAGTTTTTCGCTTTAAATTTCGAACCAGTCTAATATCAAATTTATTTTTTATACGGGAAATACCCGAGGATATAAGAATGAAAAAGATCATTTGGTTCAGTATAACGTTTCTTTTGGCGACGAATGTTTTATCTGCAAAAGTTAAATCCGAATTCGTAGAATACAAACAAGGTGACACTGTCTTAGAAGGTTTTGTTGCTTATCCAGAAGGAGCTAAAAAGGCTCCGGGGATCGTACTTGTCCATGATTGGATGGGTTTGGGAGAAAATACAAAAGCAAGAGCGGAACAACTCGCAGAGTTGGGATATGTTGCTTTTGCAGCAGACATTTATGGTAAAGGTGTACGTCCTAAATCCATGGAAGAGGCTTCAAAATTGGCTGCTTCTTTTAGAGAAGGGGACCGTAAATTATTAAGGGCCAGAGGGCTGGCTGCGTTAGACGCATTAAAATCCCAATCAGGTGTGGACCAGAAAAGCGTCGCGATCCTAGGATATTGTTTTGGTGGGACTGCTGCTTTGGAATTAGCAAGAAGTGGAGCTCCTTTAAAAGGAACCATTAGCTTTCATGGAGGATTATCTACTCCCAAGGCAGACGACGCCAAAAATATTAAAGGTAAAGTTTTAGCTCTTCATGGAGCGGACGATCCTTTCGTAAAACCGGATGAAGTGGCAGCTTTCCAGGAAGAAATGAGAAGTGCAGGAGTGGATTGGCAGCTTGTTTCTTATGGTGGCGCAGTTCATTCATTTACAATTAAGGAAGCAGGAAATGATAACTCTAAAGGGGCCGCTTATAATGAAAAAGCGGATAAACGTTCCTGGTTGGAGTTGAAAAACTTCCTAAAAGAAATTTTCCCTTCTAAGTAACTATCCAAGAAACGGAGGAAATTTTTCCTCCGTTTCGATCTGTTTTTTCCTTTTAGGATAGGAATTAAGGGAACAGAATGCCCTCATGATTCGCTCCGTTTATCGAGTTGATACCAAGGGTTCTTTAGATTCTCTGGAAAGAAGAGAAGAGGAACTTCCTCCTCCTGGTGACAATGAAGTCACAGTAGAGATCCGTGCAATCGGTCTAAATTTTGCCGATATTTTCGCAATCCAAGGATTGTATAGCGCGACACCTAAGGGTTCTTTTATTCCAGGTTTGGAATATTCCGGCAAGGTGGTTGCTGTTGGCAAGAAAGTCAAAAATTTCAAAAAGAACGATAAGGTCATGGGAGTGACCCGATTCGGAGCATATGCGGATTATATAAACATAGACTCTAGATATATTTTTCCACTTCCGTCAAGATGGAGTTTTGAGCAAGGAGCAGGATTTTTAGTCCAAGGACTTACTGCTTATTATGCTCTTCTTCCTTTAGGAGATCTAAGAAAAGGCCAAAATGTTTTGATACACAGTGCTGCCGGTGGAGTAGGGATCTATGCTAATCGTATCGCTAAAAAATTCGGAGCTTGGACCTTAGGTTCTGTAGGAAATCATTCTAAAATTTCTCTTTTAGAAAAAGAAGGTTATGATGCCTGGATCATTCGATCTTCTCGTTTTCCGGAAGAATTAAAAACTGCACTTGGCGGAAGAGAATTACATTTAGTTTTAGAATGTATCGGCGGTAAAATTTTCAAAGCAAGCTATGATGCCCTTTCGCCTATGGGTCGGATGGTTGTTTATGGTTCAGCTTCTTTTATGAGCCAAGGAGATAAGGTCAATTGGCTAACTTTAGCTTGGAGATATTTAACTAGGCCTAAAGTGGATACATTAGAAATTGTTTCTGAGAACAAAGCAGTGATGGGATTTAATCTGATCTGGTTGTATGAGAAGATCGATGAACTGACTGTTCACCTTAAAGCACTTTTAAAATTAAATTTGGAACCACCTCATATCGGTTCCGTATATCCTTTTGTGGATCTTCCGGAAGCAGTCCGGCATTTTCAAACTGGGAATACTACCGGCAAAGTGGTGATTACTGTCGAATCGGGAAAATGACAAATAGAACGGAAACAAACGTAATTTCTCAATTATTAAAACGCTCCAAGGATCGTTTCGAAGATTATTTAGAAAACGAAGTATATCCATTCTTTAAAAAAGAATCTGCTCCTGAACTTGCGGATGCTATGGAATATAGCCTGAGAGCTGGTGGAAAAAGATTAAGGCCTATTCTAACATTTGCATCTTTTGGCAGAATAGACAATAATTCTCTCTCGATTGGTGCTGCATTAGAATTTGTTCATACATATAGTTTGATCCATGATGATCTTCCTAGTATGGACGATGATGATTTCAGAAGAGGTAAACCTTCTCTTCATAAACAATTTTCAGAAGCAACAGCTATACTTGCGGGAGATGCTTTGCAGGCATATGCATTCGATTGGCTGACCCAAATCGAATCTTCCGATAAAAACTTGCATAAGGATTTGGTTCGAGTTTTAGCAAAAGGTGCTGGGGCTGCAGGGATGGTCTCCGGGCAAATGTATGATTTATTGCTTGAGAGAAATCCTTCTTCTTTAACTGGAACAAAAGAAGAATTACTTTCTAAAACTCATAAATTGAAAACCGGAGCATTGATCCAGGCTTCCTTTCTGATGGGAAATCGTTTGAGAGAAGATTACCGAGAAAGAGAAAAAACTATCTCGGAGTATGGTGCCAAGCTTGGTTTATTATTCCAGATCACGGATGATATTCTGGATATCGAAGGAACTAAAGAAGATCTCGGAAAAACTCCAGGCAAAGATGGAAAATCCGGAAAGATTACTTATCCTTCTTTGTATGGAATGGAAACTTGTAAGCAGATGGTTTCCGATCTAGTTTCCGAGTTGGAAGAATTGGGAACGGATCTGGACACTTCTTCCAAAGCAGAAGTGTCAGAATTTCCAGAATTCTTTCAATCATTACCTTCTAACATTGGCAAAAGAAAAAATTAGGCTAGATGACTTACTCTTGAAAAAGGGTTTTGCCGAGGATATTTCCAAGGCAAGAAGTCTTATCTTATCCGGATCAGTTCTCGTGAACGATCGAATGTCCGATAAGGTTGGCACATTATTTGACGAATCCGTAGAGATCCGGATAAGAGAGATCATCCCGAAATATGTAAGTAGGGGAGCATATAAACTCAAGGCTGCATTCGAAAAATGGAATATTTCAGTTAAAGAAAAACTTTGTATAGATTGGGGAGCTTCTACTGGAGGATTCACCCAAGTCCTTTTGGAAGAAGGAGCGGGATTAGTTTTCGCTTTTGATGTCGGCTACGGACAAATGGCTTCTAAGGTAGCGATGAATCCAAAAGTTACCGTCAGAGATAGATTCCATATCAGGGACACTAGTTGGAAATTATTGTCTTCTTTATGGGCCGAGAAAACGAAAGAAGAGTTTCCGGATGAGATCTTCCTCGTCATGGATTTAAGTTTTATTTCTCTTCGTATTGTTCTTCCTGTTCTTTCAGAACTCAAAAGTAAAAATCCAAACATTCGATGGAATATAGTCAGTCTATTCAAACCCCAATTCGAAACGGAATCTAGGAATTTGGACAGAGGAGTTTTGAGAGATCCTTGGATACGTTGGAAAACGATCCGTTCTTTTTTGCAATTTTTGAAAAATGAAATTAAAGGAACAAGGATAGGATTGGAAGATTCCCCGATTACCGGGAGAGATGGTAATCGGGAAATCTTAGTTTACTGGACTCTTTAGTCTAATCGATTTGCTTAACCAAAGGTTGCATCTAAAATCATAGAAACCCTGGAACCGATCCCAGGTTTTTTTGCCTTTCCGTCTGCACGAACAAATTCGTAATCCTTTGGACGAAGGAAGAATGTCCTGGCTTTAAATTCAAAAGTGAACCCTGGCCAAAGAGTGGTATTTCTACCTGAACTAGTGTTATACCAGCTTACACATCCTCCGGTCAACCAAACAGATTTACCTAGGCGTCTTTGGATCTCTTTGTTATAACGATCCTGAACATCTTTGCGAACATCTAGAAATTTTATATTTTTATTAAGCAGGTAACGAATTCCCTGAAGAGCATATTGTACTTGGGATTCTATCATTAGGATCATAGAACTGTGGCCTAACCCTGTGTTTGGACCTACGATCATAAACAGATTCGGGAAACCGGAGACTGTGGTTCCCAAATATGCTTCTGCACCGTCTTCCCAAACGTTCGCTAAAAGTTTTCCTTCTCTTCCTTTGATCTCAAAAGGGGAAACTGCTTCTGCGGCTTGGAAACCTGTAGCAAAAATGATCGCATCTACCTTATGTTCTACTCCGTCCTTTGTTTTAACCCCGGAAGAAGTAATCTCTTCGATGCCGTCAGTAACAAGTTCAACATTCTCTCTATTGAGTGCTGGATAATAATCGTTGGAAAGAAGGATACGTTTACATCCGATCGTATAATTTGGTGTCAGTTTCTTTCTGAGTTCTTCGTTATGGATACTTTTGTTGATAAAACTTCTAGCAAACTTCTCAAAAATTTTCATTAGCTTGGGATTGATTGCGAAAGCTAATACTCCGATTTCGTTTAACCAATAGATTGCTTTTCTAAATAACCATCTTAATGGAGGAATGAATTTAAAGATCCCTTTTACAGAACCTGAGATATTACTATCTGGTTTTGGTATGATCCAAGCAGGAGTTCTTTGAAAAAGTTTTAATGTTCCTACGATAGGAGCGATCGTAGGGACGATCTGAATTGCACTTGCCCCTGTTCCGATTACTGCTACCTTCTTCCCTTGCAGGTTATAACTATGATCCCATTTGGCAGAGTGGAATTTAGCTCCTTTAAAAGTATCAATTCCTTTGATATTCGGAAGAACAGGTCTGCTTAAGCCGCCTGTGCCGCTCACCACAGATTTGGTTTTGTAGGATTTCCCACCTACAGTGTTGATTTCCCATAAACCTGTTTTTTCATCGAACGAGGCTCCACTCACCTCTGAGTTTGTACGAATAAAAGAACGGATCCCGAAACGGTCCGTACATTGATTCATATAATTTAGTATTTCTTCTTGAGGTCCGAAAAGTCTGGACCAATCCGATTTAGGTGCAAAAGAGAAGGAATATAAATGGGACTGAACGTCGCAAGCAGCTCCCGGATAAGTATTATCTCTCCAGGTTCCTCCGATCCCATTTCCTTTTTCTAAAATAACAAACGATTCTATTCCCGCTTGTTTCAAACGGATCCCCATACATAACCCAGCGAATCCAGTTCCTATGATGACTACATCATATACCTTTTTCGCTTGGGAGTTCTGGTTGAGGCTCGGTCTTTCTAATGTCTGAGCTACCATTCTTCTTCTCTCCTCTAAACATTTTCCGGATTCCTCCGGTGTTCTATTGGAAATATAGAATACAGGTTTTTGAGGAAAGGATCGTCCGATCTTAGAATTCTATACGGGGAAATACTAATAAATTCCGGAATCAGTAAGGAATTTTCATTCTGTTTGTATTCCAATCTTTCTTTTGGAATCAATATTCTATTACAGATCCATCAATTCTTACAAAAAGTGTGAACCACTTTTCCTCTCTCAGACCTGTTCTTTCAAAGCAACACGCTTGAAAATCATTCATAGGATGAATAGAGTATGACAGATCCAATTCTATTAGTTCCCAAAGCACTTAGGAACACTTTAGGCGAAGAAGGTGCAGAGGCTCTTGTTAGTCTTTTAAATCAAGCCAATTCAGGAGGAAGAAAGTTTATGGAAGAATTCGTTTCGGAAAGATTTGAAAGAAGACTGATGGAAGAGACTGGAAAACTGCGTTTAGAATTGAAGGAAGAAACTGGGAAACTATGGGTCGCCATTGCAGAACTAAGAGCAGAAATGCATGCAGGTTTTGCCGGCATCCAGGAACAATTCAAAGAAGTGTATAAAGAGATCGCAGAGGTTCATCGATCAATCGCTTCTCAAACAAGATGGATGGTTGCGGTTATCATCGCTTCTGTGCTTCCTATTTATTTAGGCTTAGCAAAACTGATCTTTCAATAATCTCTTAAAATTCTTTTAGAAATAAAAAAACCCCGGTTGTCCACCAGGGTTTTTTCCTACATTGAAATGAAAAGAGAGGATTATGGGCGAACCGAAATCACTTCGTCTTTGTTGATCAAAGCAACGATGTGTTTGTATTCCGGGGAATCCTTTCCATATTTCAGCTCGGTAGCGCGGAGAAGGTGGATGTTTTTCTTGTGACGGAATTTGAACATCTGGTCTTCGCTTGCTCCACCGTATTTCTTGATCATGTTTTCTTCGAAAGCGTAGCAGCTTGCAAGATACTTGTGAGCTGGGTATTCTTTCTCATTTTCATTAACCTCGATGTAAAGTTCCAATATAGGAATACACTGAGGTAAGTTTTGTAGATCGTATTCAGTAACAATCCAAGATCTGTATACATCGGAAAGAAGTCTCTTGAACTCGGCACGTTCACGTAAATCCGGGTTCTTGATCTCATCCAAATGGTTGATTGCCTTGGTGAAATAATTCAATGCTTGTTGTTTTGCTTCCAACTTTTGGCGGGAAACGACACGATCCTCGCGAGCTTTACGGTCGACCTTTTGCCAGTACCATTTCTCGTCTAGACGTTTCTTCTCCGCTTCCTCTTTACGGTACTGCTCAACAGCTTCCCTCATCTTGAGGACGGTATTCACTCCGGATTGATAGCTAGTTAGGGCCAGGCGGAACTTGTTGTTCGCGAAAGCCTTAGAAAGCTGATGGAGTTCTTGGAAGTTCTTGTCGTAACCTTTGAAGTCAGGGTTCTTCCAGATCGCTTCCTGCTCCTGGATTTCTTTTTTGCGTTTCTTAGCTTCTTCCGTTAGATTCTTGTCGTCGTCTTCCGGAACGAGCTCACCTTTCAGCAGTTCGTCGATCTTATCAGCTGCCGCCTTGGCATCTGTCGTATCCTGCCCCCCTTGGTTCTGTGCGAACAAGGAGAGGTTGAGTCCGACCACGGCCAGAAGAACGAATATAGTCTTCATCACCTTCATAGTGCTCACACCTGTGCCTTCTCTTTCAAAGATAGGATTTAGAAAAAAGACAGCAAAGTCCTTTTCTTTTGTTTATCTATCGGTCAAGGACCTTTAGATATAAACCTGGATTAGAAAAAATTTCCCACTTTTCCTATACAAGGGACATAAACGAGAAGCTTTTTACTATATCCATTAGCAAAATTTTATCATTTTTCGCTAATTTTGTTCTCCGAATCCGTTCAGAGACTCCTCCAGGATCTCGCTTAAAGCAGAACTTGTCAGCAGATTTTTAGGAATTCCTAGGAAATGATTGGTTCTTAGATTTCTTTCTTTCTATTACTTTCCTTTTTTCCAGTCTGGATCTAGACCATGAATTTAAAGAATTTAACCCCGATCCGAGAAGGTTCTCCCAGTTGTAAATTCTGTGCGGGAGTCGGATTCCTTCTGGAAGAGAATGTAAAGAATTCTAGCTCTGGAGTTCTATTACTTTGTTCCTGCGTGGGAGAGTCTTGCCCCTGTGGCGGTAAGGCTCCCTATATGGTCTATGATGAAAGCCAAAATAGAATGTTACCTTGTGTCTGTCATAACGCTAGAGTGGAACTTGGCCGGGTAGAATATTTGGTGAAGAAGGCGGGGATCCCTGCGAGATACAAGTATAGAACTTTGGATCGAATGGACACCACCGAACTTTCTTTCTTAGCAGCTCATGATTGGGCGAATGATATCGTAGTAAAATGGAAGGAAAGAGAAAGAATACAGCAAGGTTTGTATCTTTGGGGAGGGACCGGGTCAGGAAAAACGTTACTTGCCTGTGCTATCTTAAACGAACTCATCCTTCGTTACGGTTTGGAATGTAAATACGCAAAGATCAATCGTGACTTTCTTTCCACCATTCGAGACAGTTATCAAAAAGAAAGTGAACTTCATGGAATGGAGCAAACTATCAAAAAACAATTTGCGGATGTCGAAGTTTTAGTTCTGGATGATTTCGGAGCGAACAAAGAATCCGATTGGGCTAACTCTCAGTTATATGATCTAATAGATACAAGGTATGAAGAAGAAAAAGTAACAATTCTCACTTCTAATATTTCTCCCGCTGATTGGAAAGACAAAGCTGAGGGTAGGATCTTTTCTAGACTAATGGAGATGGCAAAACAAATCCATTTAGATTGTCCTGATTATCGTCTAAGTCATAGCGCTTTCGGAACTCATTGATGGATAAAAATAATCATATCGCATTTCTATGTTTGGGAACGAATTTAGGAGATCGTGAATTGTATCTCTCTGATGCGATCCAAAAGATTGGTGTTCATCCTGAAATACGGATCCTAAAAAAAGGAACTGCTTTAAATACAGAAGCTCTTGAAGTTACGGACCAACCTGACTTTTTAAATCAGCTTTTGCAGATATCTACTCATCTTTCTCCTAGAGAACTTTTGGATTTTTTACTTGGTATTGAAAATGAAATGGGAAGAGTTCGCACAAGAGACAAAGGCCCTCGCGTGATCGACATAGATATTCTATCCATAGACGATATGAAAATCCATGAGAAGGGTCTACATCTTCCCCATCATAGTCTGTTCACACGTCCTTTTATATTAGAACTTTTAAATGAACTCGGAGAAGGTTCCCTGATCCAAGCTTTTGGGAATCCTTCGGAGGGATGACATGAGAGATGTTAGTAAATTATTTCCGAGAGGACCAAAACCCGTAGAGAAAAAAATCACGGTATTGACCTGCTATGATTTCATGTTCGCTCGGATTTTAGAAGATTCCGGTGTGGATTGTATTCTTGTTGGGGACACTCTGGGAGTAGTCTACCAAGGCCAACCTACCACCTTGCCTGTGACCTTGGATGAGATGATCTATCATGCGAAGGCAGTCAGAAGGGGTGCCCCGAACACATTCGTAGTTGTGGACCTTCCATTTCTAAGTTATCAAGTTTCTTTAGAAGAGGGGATCCGTTCTGCCGGAAAGGTAATGAAAGAAAGTGGATGTGACGCAGTAAAATTCGAAGGCGGCGGTCCCGAGATCTTAGAACTTATTTATAAATTGGAAAGGATCGGCATACCAGTTATGGGACATATAGGCCTTACCCCTCAATCTGTGAATGTTTTTGGAGGACATAAAATCCAAGGAAAAGCAGAAGAAGATAAGGCCAGATTGATAAGCGAAGCGAGAGGGATTTCCGATGCCGGAGCCTTCTCCATTGTTTTTGAGCTGATCCCTTCTGCTCTTGCTAAAGAAATTTCCGAAGCTGTCCCGATTCCTACAATCGGGATAGGAGCAGGTGCGGCGACCGACGGACAGGTCCTGGTAATTTACGATTTTCTTGGATTGAATAAGGGCTTTAAGCCTAAGTTCTTAAAAACTTTCCTGAATGGATACGACGATGTCTCCGGCGCAGTCAAAAACTATATTCAGGAAGTGAGAAATGGAAGTTTTCCTGGGCCGGAACATTCTCATTAATTTCTTTTCTCTGCGGATTTCTTGACGTTCCGTGTGTGAAGTAAAGGCTGGAGAGAGAATCAATCCCGATTGTAAAATCGAACAAAGATAGGACGGAAGATACGTGGACATAGTCGAACTGGAGAAGGGATATCCGGAAACTGAAGCAAAAATAAAGGCTTTGGCATCCGAATGTGGGAACGCCACCGAGATCATTCGCGGAGCGGTTGTATCCGATACCATTCATTTTATCGGGGATACCCGTAAGATCTCCGACAAGGAAGGTTACGTAAAAGAACTTCCTGGTGTGACTAGAATTTGGAACGTATCATTGCCTTATAAAAATATCGCCCGTACTGCTGCCGGTAAAAACGGAGAAGTAGTCCATCGTGAAAACCGAATTGTAGAAGTTCATGGAAAAGATGGACTCGTTCGTAAGTTCGGGACTGGAAAACATATCTTCCTGGTTGGCCCGGATTCTCCTCAAACTTATGAACAAACTGTTACTATAGCGAAACAAGCGGTAGAGATCGGTGAAAAATTCGGGATCTTAGATCGTATCATCTTTAGGGGTGGAGCATTCAAACCTAGAACTCGTCCGACTGATTGGAGAGGAATGGGTTGGGACGGTATCAAATTACTCGATAGAGTAAAAGAAGAAACCGGACTTCCTTATGTGACCGAAGTTATGGATCATACCATGGCGGAAGAAGTTTCTAAACATGCGGACATGATCCAGATCGGAACAAGAAACGCTCAAGACTTTGAACTTTTAGAAGCTGTGGGTCGCACCGGTAAACCAGTTATCTTAAAAAGAGGTTTCGGTAACGAAGCTATCGAATGGTTTTCTGCCGCAGAATATATTGCTAATCAAGGAAATTTGAATATAGTTCTTTGTGAAAGAGGAGTGAAAACCCTTTTCATTAAAGAAGGATATTGCCGTAACACTCCGGACCTAAACGTGATCACTCACGCTAAGAACCAAACAATTCTTCCTGTGATCTTTGATCCAAGCCATGTTGCCGGTGATGATAAGATCGTGGTTTCCAACTTATTGGCTTCTCTTCCGTTTAATCCGGATGGATCCATTACTGAAACTTTGCATGTAGAAGAGTTCCGTAAAGAGCAAATGTGTGATGCGGCTCAGGCGCTTTTAATGTCTCTATACGAAAAAACGGTAGAAGCTATTTTAACTTATGAGGAAAAAATTAAACCTCTGACTGATAAGGTAGATTCTTATTTTTTGGAACGTAAGGGAAAAAAATAAGTTCGAGAGTTCGAACTTATTCCGGAAATTTGGGAGCTAATTCTTTTTTGGTTTGCTCCCAAATACTCGGAAGTTCCTGACAAAGAGCCAAACAAGCTTCTAAGTTTCCTTCCTTCAATTTCAGCTCAGCCTCCGTAACATTCTTCTGAACTGCTGCGAGCCCAAAATTCGCTGCGACACCTTTTGTCTGGTGCAATTCTGCTTGTAGTTCTACACTTTTCTTTTCGTCAGTGAAACTTTTGATATTTTCTAAACGGCTGTTCATGTTCTTACGTAAAGAACGTACCATTTCTTCCAGCCAAATAATATCATCTTCATCGTCGCCTTGTTTTAGGGAATCCAGACGAGACCAATCCACTAGCATAGAATTCTCCTACCCGAACCGCGTTTGGTAAATGTATGCGGCTTCCCAAATTCGACGAAGCCCCGGACCGTTTACCGACCCCAATTATTTATAGCTTGAATAAAAAATCCACGTCGATTTTCGTATTATGGAAGATTTAAGAGGCGAAACTTAATGAAAATTCACCCAACAGCCATCGTCGATTCGAAAGCGGAACTACACGAGTCCGTCGAAGTCGGTGCGTATACAATTATAGAAAAAGATGTGGTAATCGGCGAAGGGACCGTGATCGAGACCGGAGCCCGAATTTTCGCAGGAACTAAATTTGGTAAATTTAACAAAGTCCATCATGGAGCAGTAATCGGAGTAAATCCTCAGGATTTAGGCTTCGATCCAAACACTGCTAGCAAAACTATCATCGGAGATAATAATACTTTTAAAGAATATTCCAATATTCACAGAGGAACTAAGGTAGATTCTCCCACTATTATAGGAAATAGAAACTATATGATGGGAAGTGTCCACGTAGGTCACGACTGTATTTTAGGAGATGATAATATTCTAACACACGGTCTTGTTTTGGCGGGACATGTTACGGTAGGTAATAAGGCATTCATTTCCGGTTTAGTTGCAGTTCACCAATTTTGTTTTGTGGGTGATTATGCAATGGTAGCAGGTTGTTCCAAAGTAGTACAGGACGTTCCTCCGTTTGCTACAGCAGATGGAAATCCTTGCACGATCATTGGTTTAAATACTGTCGGTTTGAAAAGAGGAGGATTCTCTCCTGAAACAAGAGCTGCGATCAAGAATGCATACAAAGTAATCTATCATTCAGGATTGAATTATAGAACTGCTTTGGATCAATTGGAGAAGGATTCGGGACATCCTCCTGAAGTTCTCCAGATCATTAAGTTTTTCAGAAGTAGCGATCGTGGAGTAATGAACCACAGATAACCAAAGGTTACGCGTGTTGGAACTCCAACACGCACCTTATGCTCAATCTATTCTCGCACATTCCGGATTGATTGAAGTAACATATTCCAGGGGGAGATCTCCTAAAAAATCGGATCCCTGGAATTTTCCTTTAAAATTTAATTTTCCCTTTTTATAAGCATCCACCCAAGCTCTTTGGAATTTATTAGAGAGAGGGGCATAAGACCAATGCCATTTCTCTTCATTATAACCTTTTCCAGCTCTTTCTGATTTGGGAGAATAAGGCTGACAGAATCCGAATCTGTGCGCATTCTTCCTCATCCAAATATAGAATGTTTCCCCTCTTCCACCTTTTTCAAAATAGGAGTTTTCCAGAGCATTGATATCAATGTCTGTTCCCCAGTGATGTCTAGAGGTGCCGGGAGCGCTTGAAAATTCTAAAATTAAGGAAATAATTTGAGAAGGAGTTTTGTCTTTTACAGGTTCTCTCATCTTTTTCTTTCCAGAATATTTATCTTCCCAGATTGATTTTTGGTCTGCAAAGGACCTATGCGCCGAAATTAAAAACGGCTCTTGTCTTTCTTGGGGATGGTCCTTTTTATATTCTTCTTTTAATTTTATAAATGCAGCTTTGGTTTCTTTTCTTAGAAAAAATTGTCTCGGGTCTCCAGGATTTGTAAAGGATACGAGGGCTTTCTCCTTAGGGAAATCTCCGATTAGGTAAGAAATTTCCGAGACACCTTGGTAGGTTTCTTCTGTTGTTTGTGAAGATAAGGAGAAGATACCAAAAATAAGAACAAGTACTAAACATCGGAATAGGAGCGGCATAATTCCATATTCTTCTTAGGCAACTTGGGGAAAAGGGATTTTCTAGTAGTCCTGATTTGTTTAAGACACAAATGCTACTACAGAAATTTCCCGGACTTTATGACAAACTCGAGCCTTGAAATCCGGAAATTTGTATTGCTTTACTTTGGAAATTCGGTTGAAGTTAAGCTCTAATTGGAAATTTTTTGTAAAAAACAAATTGGGAGAACCCTGGATGAAAAAAATCATCACTCTTCTTCTGCCCCTGTTCCTAACGTTTAATTGCGTTTTATTTGATGCAATTGGTCTGTCTTATCCAGACACCGTAGATGGAAAGGAAGCAAAAAGTATCATTCTGACAAGTGCAGTTATTGGATCCGCAGTGGGCGGTTTCGAAGTTCTTTCTATTCTTGCCCCTCAATTAGCAAAAGTAGAAGAAGATAAATACTATAACAAGTCTGATGTTGACGATTGTGCTAACGAAGCGTTGATCATCAACTTGATAACTGTGGATTTAGGTGGTTTTACTTGCGACTTAAACCCTAGAGCAACGATCATTCCATTTATCTACTGATCCGTTCTTTAGATCATCGATTTTCGGCCGACTGAAAATTGTAAGTCGGCCGGAAACTCTTCCTTCTTAATTAGAAAACAACAAAGCACCTTCCGAAAATCTGGAAATGATTTCCGATTTTTCCAAATCTCCTAAATTCCCAAATTGATTTGCATCTTCCCTGGAAATCTCGATCCATTGGCTATCTTCTCTTAAGTCAGCGATCTTAAAGTCTGGCAATCCACTTTGTCTTACACCTAAAAGTTCTCCAGGGCCTCTCAGTTTCAGGTCGGCTTCGGATAAGAAGAAACCGTCATCGGAATCAACCAAGGCCTGGATGCGATATCTTGCTTCTTCCGTAATTTTGGAGTCTGAAATTAAGATACAAAAGCTCTCGTGTTTTCCCCGACCTACACGTCCTCTTAGCTGGTGAAGTTGTGAGATCCCGAATCTATCCGAATGTTCTATTACCATCACAGAGGCATTCGGAACATCTACTCCTACTTCTATCACGGTTGTGCTGACTAAGATTTGGATCTCATTTTGTTGGAACAATTTCATGACTCTATCTTTTTCGGAAGTTTCCATTTTTCCATGGAGAAGCCCTACTTTGAATTCAGGAAAAACATCTTTTCTTAATGTTTCGTATGCTTCTATACAGGATTTAAGATCCGATTTTTCGGATTCTTCTACCAAAGGATAAACTATATAACATTGCCTTCCTTGGGAGACGTATTTTTGGATGGATTTATATACTCCGGATCTTTTTCCTTCGGTGAACCATAATGTTTTGATCGGGATCCTACCGGCCGGACGATTTTTTAAGGTCACTAATTCCAAGTCACCGTAAAGAGTAAGGCAAAGTGTTCTAGGAATTGGAGTAGCCGTCATTGCGAGAATGTCCGGATTTTTTCCTTTGGCTCTTAATGTTTCTCTTTGTTCCACTCCGAATTTATGTTGTTCATCTATGATTGCAAGTCCCAGGTCTTTAAAGATCACATCTTCCTGGAAAACACTATGGGTCCCTATGATAAATAGTGATTCTCCTGTTTTGATCCTGAATATTTTTTCTGCCCTGGTTTTTTTAGGTTCTTTTCCGACTAAAAGTTCTATTCTTAAGAAAGGCATGTTTCCTAAAAAATTCATTACAGTTTGATAATGTTGTCTGGCTAAAATTTCGGTTGGGGCCACCATGCAGACCTGAACCTGATTGTCCGTGTATTTAAGTGCAGTTAACAGTGCGACCAAGGTTTTTCCGGAACCAACATCTCCCTGTAATAGGATCGCTGCTGGAGTATCCGACTTAGTCCATTCTGAAATTTTTGCGAGGCTTTCCTTTTGATCAGGAGTTAACTCGAAAGGTAGATTTTTGATCAGGTCCTTTGCGGTTTTAGATTCGGGAAGAGGCCATAAAACTCTAGGAACTTTTGCTCTTTGGGAACGTTTATATTCTATTAAAAGATTGAAATAATATAATTCTTCGTATTTGAATCTGGTCCTTGCTCTTCCTAATAGTTCGTCTTCTGTGGGAAAATGGATCTCGTTATAAGCCTGAGCGCGGTCCATTAGATTTCTTTTCTTAATCACTTGTGCCGGTAGAATTTCCTGAATTCTACCTTCTAAAAGTTTTAATGCAGAGTGGATTAGTTTACGAAGCTCTCTGGAATTGAGGTGTTCATCTCTCATCGCTTCCGTTGTAGGATAAAGTGGGATGATACGTCCCGTATGAATACTTTCCGGAAGATCATCTTCAGAAATGTCGGAATTCCCGCCGTAAGATAGAACTTCGTAATCAGGATGCATGAGTTGGAATCCTCTGAAGTATTCCAGTTTGCCGGTTACAGCTACTAGAATTCCGGGTTGGAAAACTCTGCGAAAAAATTGGATCCCTCTAAAAAAAACCAAACTGATCGGTTCATTATTTTTAGTTTTTGCAGAAACTACGAGTCTGGATTTTTTTCCATGAGCAAGATAAGAATCAATTACTTCTAAAATTAAGGTAACTGATTCTCCTTGTTTGAGAAGGATGTTTTCCGTTAAGTTACGATCTAAATATCTACGCGGAAACCATCCTAAAAGATCTTGGATCGTTTTAATCCCTACGGATTCTAAAACTTCCTGCTTTTTTGGGCCGACACCTTTGACGACTCCTATGGAGCTGCTTAGGGAAATATCAGATTTTTTTTTATCAGAGACCGAGTTCTTCATCCTGGACTGGTTTCGGTTGAGGAGAATTTTGCATCATCTCCTCCGGAGCCGAACTTGAATCATCCAATCCTAGGTAACAGTAGCGGCAACCATAAATCCTTGCTTGTCGTTTTGCTCCAGGAATTGCGGGTTCAAAAAGAACAGCGTACAAATATTCATTCTTATCCAAGAAGCGGCCGCATACAGGACAAAGTCTGGGACGTGGAACGTTCGGATCCCAATTTCCGCCATAAACCTTTTTTGGATTTCCGTAGTCATTGTCTTTAGGTCGTTTAGAATCCTTTTTATCCAGACGTTTTGTATCTACCGTATATAAAACATGAAAGAAGATCGCAGCGGCTGCCAAACAAGCAACTAAGGTAAGAAAGGTGATCATTGTTTTAGATAATCCTTTATTTTCTCTGCCATGGAGCCGGGCAATTTAATTCCCTTATCTGCCAATCTTCCCGCATATTTATGAAAAGAATAAGTGTGTTGGGAAGATTTGATAATTCCTTCGAAACATTCTTCCAGCGATTCTGAAATTTTTTCCCAAAGAGGAAGATTTTCAGAGATCATGTTTTCATATTTATGAAGAAGTCGACGATTCACTCCTCTACAAATGGATCTGTAAAAACAAAAACGGATGAGTAATGTAGAATCCGCATGCTTATCTTTTATATCTTTTTCCAATTGGTTCAGATTGATACAATCTACGATTTCCAGTTTATAAGCTTGAGAATTATGTTCGAATGTAACCAGGTTCAGGAACATATGTTTGAAAAGAGCAATTTTATAACAATTTTCGAGTCCACATTCTCCCATTCTACCTTCTTCGCATCTAGTATACATCACTATGTCCGTGTCAGAATCAGTTGTGGCCTGTCCGAAATTTAAGGAGCCCAAGATATCAAACGCCACCTCGTCTCCCCCGTAGTTGATAAGTTTATTAAATTTTTTGAAATCTTCTATTCTCTCTCTGGATGTACCCGTCTCGTGAGATCTGAAAAATTTTTTCAGACCTAAAAACTTTATAATATTGGAGTTTGAACTTAGTTTGGGAAGAGTCATAACTATCGGATAAAATCTTCCGCCGAAACTTCAGAGTCGTTACTTGCATGGACAAGCTGTAACTTGTCTCCTGAGCAATCGACTTCTAAAAGATGGCGAATTGAGTGATCCGATAGTCTATTCAGTTTTACATTTTTTACAAGATCGTTTTCTATTTCTATTTCAGAGAAGAAGCCTCCAGGTTGGAATCCGAAGACTGAATCAACCGGTCCAAAATTAGAAGGATTCAAAAACACTGTTTTTCCTTTTTTTATGATCCCTTGGTCTTCGTGAACATGACCTGAGACAACTAAGGCAGGAGAATAATCGTCTAAATATCTTCTGATCCCTTGGGAACCTACATTTCCAAAACTAGGAATCTTATCTAAAAATCCGTACGCAGGATTATGGATCACAACAACATCCGGATTTTCCTCTTTGAAGAAGTCTTCAGGTTCGCTGTAATTTTTTCCGTTACGATTATACTCGTGGAATTTTACTGCTAACTTTTCAGGAATCCCTGAAGTGATCACAGGAGCTCCGCCGTAACCCGCGAATTTTAATCCTCCCATATCGAAGGTTTTTCTATGCAGGTCTCTTTCGTATAACGCGGAGTATTGAAGATCTATATCATAATTTCCTGGTAATAACCAGACAGGTGCTTTCGCGTATTTTTGGATGATGATCTCGATGAGTTCGTATTTTTCCTTCATCGTTTTTGCGGCTTGGTGGAATAATCGTCTGTAATCGTGGGATTTTTCTACCACGTTTGGCTGGTACTTCTCCGGAAAACGTACCGCTCTTGTCGCATAATCGTAAGGATTGATCTCTTCTTTGACATCGTCCATGATACGATACATGTCTTCTTGGAGTGTTACAAATTCGATGATACGTTCTGGATTAAAAAAGGCTTTGTAGATAATATCGCCGGAGAAAAGGTACAAGTCGCATTCGGTTCCTAGAAGGACTTCTTTCAATCCTCTGAGTCCGTCGTGGATATCGGTGAGGTAAATGATCCTCATTTAGACTTATCCTAATTTGATGTTAAACGACTTAAAGCCGTTCGACCCTTTCTATACTGATTCTTGAAAAACCCGCGATAATGTCCAATCTTTCTAATCCCTCCACAGCATCAGCATGCTGTCTTCGTTCTCCGAAATCGGTTCTATTCTTAGATAATCCGGCCCAAAAAAATCCAATAATGGTTTTAAAATCGTATTAGAGCGTACGAATAAGAATACGTTTCCTTTTTCGGGGATTACCTTTTGGACTGAAACTGCACCGGCTACTTCTGGAATTTCCGCTAAAAAATAATTCAGGTCTACTCTGATCTCGTTTCCTATATCCGTAAGGGATAGTATTTCCGGAATTTCCTCTACTATTTCTTCTAATATTAATTTTCTATGGAATTTGAAAACTTTGGAAAAAATCCGTATCGGATCTATGGATCTTGGATTATGATCATAGAGTCTAAACGCTTCTATCCTAAACACAACTCTGTTTCCATCCACCTTTACAGGTCGTAAAGAGAGTTTATATCTGATATGATCCGTTCTTAAAATTTTGGACCAGGCAAGTCCTTGGATGGAATAATGTCCGGAAAGGTATAAAACACCCCGACCGGAATCCATCACTAAAGACTCCAGATCTTCTGTTCCCTCGACCACTTTTTTTTGCAGAACCTTATTCAAAGAATGAAGTAAAACGGCGATCCTGTAATTGCTCTTTAAGGCTTTTTCTTCGAAGGAATTTTTTCCCGTGAGAAAATCTAAAAGATTGAATCCCGAAAGTTTCCGCAAATCGAGCATGGAAGAACAAAGTTAATCCTTCTGATTTGGTCGGTAAACTCATTTCTGTTTTACGCTAAAATAAGAATGGAAAGCCCTTCCTTTTTCCCTGCTTTTTTTTCTTGCCGTTTAGGCTTTCCTGGTCAGGATCATCACTCCTTAGGGTTAGTCGGGGAAAGGGTATCTCATGCAAATCGGCGTTATCGGATCTGGAAGTTTTGGGTCTTCTTTAGGTGTGTTGCTGGCGGACAAAGGTTATGATGTTACCATTTGGGGAAGGAATTCTGGACTGATCCAAGAGATTAACGAGAACCATCGGAATGAAAAGTATCTACCAGGTATAGATCTTCCTAAAAATTTAAAAGGAAGTACAAGTTTAGAAGACGCTGTCCGCGATAAGGACATGATCGTTTCTGCTCCTCCTTCTCACGCGATCACTGATATTCTAAAAGAAATTAAATCTTTTCTGCCCGAAAAGGCGCCTATCGTTTCTGCAAGTAAAGGAATAGAGAACGGAAGTCTCAGATTGGTTTCCGAAATTTTTGAAGCAGAACTTCCAGGCAAATTTCATAGCAGATTATCTTATCTTTCTGGGCCTAGTTTTGCAAAAGAGTTGGTCAAACGTGTACCCACTATAGTAAGTATCGCATCTAAGAATGAGGCTACTGCAAGAAAGGTACAGGAAATATTCAGTTTTACTTATTTTAGGACCTATTGGACTCCAGACGTGGTCGGAGTAGAAGTTGGCGGTTCCTTAAAGAATGTGATCGCAATTGCTGCAGGAGTTTCCGACGGATTAGGATTTGGGCAGAATACTAGAGCCGCTTTGATCACCAGGGGACTAACCGAAATCTCCAGACTGGGAGTCAAATTGGGAGCAGATCCTCTTACATTTTTAGGGCCTTCCGGGATGGGGGATTTGATCTTAACTTGTTGTGGAGATGCTTCCAGAAACAGGACGGTCGGTTTTAGATTGGGAAAAGGAGAAAGTTTGGATTCAATTCTGGGTGGTATGGTAGAAGTTGCAGAAGGGGTAAAAACTGCCAAAAGTGGATTCGAATTATCGCAAAAATTAGGTATCGAAATGGCCATCACCACCGAGGTGTATAAAATGCTTTACGAGCATAAGAATCCGAAGGAGGTTGTTAGAGATTTAATGGGCCGGGACTTAAAAAGAGAAGGTCTATAAACCGCTCTTAAATCGCGATCGATTCCCTTGCAAAATGCAATTTTAAATATTCGTAAAGTAGGTGTCATTAGCCTAATTTTCAAGTATATTCCATTTTTATTAATTTCATTCTGCTCTTTCTGTACTTCCCTCTCCGCTCAAAGCCGTAATGATTACGGTTGGACAGGCTCACCTGGTAATTTTTATCTTTTGATGGATGGCAAAAACGTCCTTACTAAAGAAACCGATTTTAATTCTTTTCCAGAAGGTCTGAATGCCGTTCAAAAATCGGAGTTTGCACTTTTAGCCGGAGAGTATTTACTTCTAAACAAAGATTCCGGAAAATTCTCCAACCTGATCAATACTATTCGAAAAGAAAAAGATCTAGGCTTCGCAGAAGTTCTTCTACTCTATTTCCAAGATATCTACTTCTCGAAAAAGACGAATGGGGAAAATTTCCTGAAAGTTTGGAATCCGCCTGCGGGAGACACATACCAGAAAGAATTAGTTGAATCTACGCGTAATGTTCTTCTTCATAAAAAGCCTGCAGATAAGATCAAATGTTCCCCTAAAAAACAATATTATTCACTTTGTAGGATGCTTCGTCTCGGAAGTTATATGGCGGATTTTAAACTGTCCGATCCGAACCATGATAGGGAATATACGAATCTACAAAGAATACTTTCTCCTTTTCCTGGAGTTACTGATCCAGAAGAGAAGGAACTAAAACATATTCCTTTCTTATCTAATTTCCTTCCTAATATTGCGGATTATCTTTCAGAGTTAGGATTTGCAAGAGATGCGATCCAATTTTCTAAAATAGGGATCGTCTCGGAAAATCTGGGCGGAAGAATGCTCTCTCATTCTTACGAAAAATTAGCGTATTACTACTTGGTAGATGGAGATCCTAATTCCGCCGAAAAAGTTTTAAAGTATATTATAGAAAGACAGGGGGAGATGGCTCCCGCTTATAAGAATTCATTATATTTGAAGTTAGGAGCTCTTGCTTATCTGCAAGGAGATCCGGCAAGAGCTTTGGAATATTATTTGAATTTGGATTTTTTACATTGGTCCACTAAAATACTTCATCCATTTTTGGGAGAACCTATTCCGATCAATAGCGCTCGTGATTTAGTGTCTGTTGCAGTTTGGAAATCTAAAAATTCTCACAAAGCAGTGGATGCTTTGCAGTCTGTCAGCACTCCTAAAAATCTGACGGAAGATGACCTGTTTACTAAATTAAGGATTATTCAAATACTTTCGGAAGATGAACCGGAAGTTGCTTCCAAACTTGCGATGGATTTGAGCTTTCTCGCCCAAAGTAAGGGTTGGAGAAGAGTAGAATATTCCGCCACATTACTCCATGGATTCTTGCAGTTAAAAACGAATAATCTTAGAAAAGCCATCATAGAGTTCACTAAAGCGGGTGGGATCCTAAAAGAAGATCCTTCATATAAAGAAGAATGGATCCGCTTGAACGGTTTATTTCTTTCCCATAAAGAATCTTCTAATCTAAGAGGAGTAAAAAGTTTCTTAGACCAGGCTCTTAGAATTTCCGCATCCGGACATACGGATGATAAAACTTTCGAGATCAAAAACTATCTTCCTCCTTCTTTCGGAAGTAAAAGTTTAGAGAATTCCGCTATCGATTTTTATACTAGACACGGTTATACAAATGATCTTCTTTCATTAATGATCCATTATGAGGAAAATTCTGAACTTCAGGAAGAGGATTCTCCTCCTGATCTTGCGATCCTTAAAACCCATAATAGAATTTCTAGATATAAAGGTTTTTATCCTCCTGGAAGAGAACCTTGGAAATCTGCTTGGTCCGAAATGAGAACCAAGGAATCTGCACGCATTAGAGAAGAATCAGATCCTCTTAAGAATGCTAATTTTAAGAAGTTAACTCATCCTTTGATTGCGGTTTTTGTGAAGGATAAGAGAGTATTTCTATTCCATAAAGACGGAGATTCTTCCGAGCTGGAAGCAAGAGAACTGAATACTGACAATCCTACCAGCTATACTGCTCAGTCAGCTTTTAGAAGTACTATGGAGTCCTTTTCTAAGAAGGATAAAATCCAAATTTATCTGAATTCTCCCGGAGTCGAAGCAGCCGAATATCTAAGAAAGGAATTTCCTGATTCTGAAATTAAATTATTCCTTCGTTTTGATAAAAGGGACGAGTCAGATTCCGCTAAAAAAGTATTCGGTCCCGCTTGTGAGAATCTTTTCCCTAAAAATCTTCCAGAAGGGGAAGGCCATTTAGGGTGGCAGTCATTTCCATTACAATATTATGATGGATCCAAATTACTCCAAGGTAAGTCTGCGTTACTAATTTGGAATATGAAGGTGACTTCTAAATCTCCTAACGGTCTTAGGGATTACGAATGGTCTTGTGGGTCTGATTCTATTTCTTTCAGAAAGGCAAAACGTAGATTAGATTTTAGGAATTTGCCGGATAGGATCGTATTTACAAAGGATTCACTCAGCGGTTCAGGCTGGGGGGATAAGTCCGAGGACTTCTTGGATTGGGCAAGGTTCTGGTTATCCGTAGGAACTTCTCGCCTTTATTTTGTTAAATACTGGAATCCAGAGTCGGAATCCGACATAAATTTATTAGAAAGACTCGCGAATGAAAATGGGGACCCCAACCTGAATTCCAGAGTTCTCAAAATGGTCCGAAACGCAGAATAACCTACTTAAACCCCGCCCGGTAAAAGGGGAAATTTTCATTTTTTTGGCTTCAAAACACTCGACAATGCACCGTTTTTCAGGGATGGTATCACAGATAGATGGACCCCGATAGTAGAAGCCGGATTTTTCCGGACCAAAGCCATATTTTTCCCACCTTGTTTTATTCTTTCGATCTAGCAATCCGCCTAAATCTGACATTCGGAAGACCTTGTCGTTAATGGACGTGATTGGATTTTTAGTAATACTTCTTCTGATTTTTGCGAACGGATTTTTTGTGTCTGCGGAATTTGCTTTGGTCTCGATCAGACCTTCTCGTTTGGAAGAATTGATCAGAGACGGCAGACCTATGGCCGTTCTCACGAAAAAAGCGGCCAGCATGCTGAACGATATGCTCTCAGTATGCCAGGTAGGGATCACAATCGCAAGTTTACTTTTAGGTTGGGTGGGAGAAGGTTATCTATCCAGTTGGATAGAGCCTATTTTTCATTACGCAGGTTATCCTGATTCAGACTTAACTGTTCACGGGGTTGCAGTAGCAATCTCATTTGCGCTAATCACATTTTTGCATATTCTTTTGGGAGAACTTCTTCCTAAAACAGTAGCGATCCAGAAGACGGAGACCTTGGCTTTGGTGACAAGCGCTCCTATATTCTTCTTTTATTATCTATTTTTCCCTATTACGTTTTTCTTAAATGGCCTCACCTCTTTTATGCTTAAGATGATCGGATTCAAGGAAGACTCTCACCGTATCATTCATTCTCCAGAAGAGTTGATGATCTTGATTCAGGAACAGAATAAACAGGGAAATATTGATCAGGAAGAATTTCAGATTATCCAAAATACTTTCCAGTTCTCTGAACATTTAGCTAAGGATGTGATGACTCATCGTTTGAGTATTGTGGGAATTCCTGCTGATAGTCAAATGGATGGTGTTCTTTCGGTTATTGCAGAACATCATTTTTCCAGATATCCTGTTTATGAAGGAACTACTGATAATATAGTAGGTATCGTTCACGTTCAGGCCTTTTTAGCCTGGCTTTCCGAATCTAAACGAAATAAGAAAGCAAAGGTCACTACAATCATGCAACCTCCTATCGTGGTTCCGGAAGGTATGTCGATAGAGAAGGTACTTCAGAAATTACGGCTCGCAAAACAACATATGGCGATCGTGATCGACGAGTACGGCGGAGTTTCCGGGCTACTTACTATGGAAGACATAGTAGAAGAAGTTTTTGGCGAAATCCGGGACGAGACTGACGATCATGAAACGGATGCTGTTCCATCGCATTCTCCAGATGCATTCGATATTGATGGAGAGACTGAGTTAGATGAATTAAAAGAAATCCTAACAGGTATCGAAGAAGAAGAGCTAAACGATATTCGTACCATCGCAGGTTTTATCTTAGAAAAGTTAGAGGATATGCCTAAGGAAGGAACTGAAGTCGCAATCCCTGAAGGTAAACTGACCGTAGAAAAAATGGATGGAAACAAGATCATGACCGTCCGTTTTACGAGGCTTTCCGCTCCTTCTTCCTTTGCGATTTAAGTTGTAAATCTAATAGATCGGTTTTGGATCTGCACTATGGATAAAAAGGATATTCTGATCGCAGTCAGCGGAAGTATTGCGGCCTTCAGGGCTTGTGAACTGGTTCGTAATCTTACCAAAGAAGGTTATCCTGTTTCTGTGATCATGACCCAGAACGCGACCAAGTTTATAGGTCCGATCACATTCGAGGCTCTCACAGGTAAAAAAGTCCAAGTAGATGAATATGAGCAGGGAATGGCTCATATTGACGCGAGAAATCGTGCAGCTGTGATCGCTGTTGTTCCTGCCACAGCAAATATTATCGCAAAAATGGCGAATGGAATTGCGGACGATCTTGTAACTTCTACCTATCTTGCCGCGAAATGTCCTGTATTAGTGGCTCCTGCAATGAATCCGAATATGTTCACTCATCCTGCTACTCAAAGGAACCTTGCACGTTTGAAAGAAGACGGAGTGATTATTTTAGATCCTCAGGAAGGAGTAGTCGTCTGCGGTGACGAAGGTTATGGCAAACTGGCTGATGTTCCGGTAATGCAAAAAAAGATCCTGGAATTGTATCTGAAAACTTCTAAATAAGATGTTTGATCTTGGCTAAATATTCAAAAATTATAATAAGTTCAGGGCCTACTAGAGAGTGGATCGATCCTGTACGTTTTATTTCCAATGCTTCTTCCGGAAAAATGGGATATTGTTTAGCAGCAGAAGCGGCTCATTTAGTGAAAGATGTAGTTTATATCCGCGGATTAACTGAGCCAAAATATTCCGAACCTAAGGGTGCAAGAGTTGTAAAGGTAGAAACTACTTTAGAAATGAGAGACGCGGTTCTGAAAGAGGTGGATTCTTCTTCTATTTTAATTATGGCCGCAGCTCCTGCAGATTTTCGTCCTAAAAATGCAAACGAATCAAAGATCAAAAAAGAAGAAGGTAGCGACACCTTAGTTCTGGAACTGATCAAAAATCCGGACATACTTGTTTCGGTTCAGGAAAAGATCCAGGCGAAAAATCTGAAAGATGTGCTTCGTATCGGTTTCTCAGCTGAAACGGATCTATTGGATCAAAATGCACTTGGTAAGCTTAGGAAGAAAAATCTGGATTTTATCGTAGGAAATTACGTAGGCAAGGACTCCAAAGGTTTTGGTGACTTGGATACAAGCGTGATCATTTTTGGAAAAGAAGGTTCTAAAAAGGAGATCGGTCCCGCTTCCAAGGAGATCATTGCGAAAGGTATTTTAGAATATTTAGATATTCTTTCTAAACAAGAAAGTATTATTTAAAGACCGCTTTGGCCTCGTCCAGAGTGTGATAGATCGCTACCTTTTTAGGTAATTCCATCAATCGGATCACATTCTCTAAGAAGTGATTCAATCCTCCGATCACTATTTTTCCGTTATGCTGATCTACGGTTTTAATCAAGGTTAGAAGAGTCGTAACTCCGACACTATTGATATATTCTAAAGAAGAGAGGTCTAAGATGATCTCGTAGATCCCTTCGTCGAAAACGAAATTGATCTTTCTGGAAATTTCGAAAGCGTTCGAATTCGTCACTTTTCCGTTCATGATGACGACTAGAACTTCTTTGTCTCCGACGGAGTCTCTTTTAGTTTCTATGTAAAGGCCTTCGAATTCCGTTTTTGCCATTTTATCCCGATCCGCGTTAAAACATCATTGTTCCGTCTTTGATGGTGGCTGTCAATTCCGTCCATCCGGAGACTTCTTCCGATTTAGAATCCGTTTTGGCGGATCCACGGTAAAGTATCCTAAGTCGTCCCTTCTCTTCGATTTCGCCTTCTAAGTCCAGATAGATCCTTCTGTGATCATTCTTTCTTTGAAAAGTTATTTTCGATCCACTTTGGAGCAAGTCCCAATAAGAAGCTACTGTTCCGAAGGTGATTAGACGAGAATTTCCGTCAATATCCAAAAATAAATCCAAATGTGAATCCCCGAATCCTTCATGTAAGGATAATGTGCAGGGAAATTCGTTCATACTTTTACAATTTGTCTTCCAAGCGGATCGCAACCGAGGGTTCTAATACCACTTCGGAAGCATCTATCCTTCCTAAAGACGCAGAAATAGAAGCTTCTACGCATGGATGTGTGACCACCACTACTTCTGCAGGTTCCTTTTCAGATTCGTTTTGGCGAACAGAAGAAATAGATACTCCATTTGTTCCCAAATCTTTTGCAATTTCCGCTAAAACCCCTGGCTGGTCCAAGGTATTAAATCTCAGATAATATCTAGCTTCTGTTTGGTTAGCTTCAGATATAGAGGCTTTTGGGAATCTGTTCTTTTCCATCGGAAGATTTTTGCCTCGCCTTGAGCTGTAATAGATCAGATCCGAAACCACTGCGGAAGCGGTAGGCAATGCTCCTGCACCTTTTCCTACGATTAAACCCGGACCGGCAAATGCAGTCTTATAATACACTGCATTTGTCTCATTCATCACGCTTGCGAATGCATGATGTTTGGGGATCATTACCGGTTGGACCCTGGCCTCGACCTTACCATCCAATTTTCTTACAAGACCGAGTAACTTGATCCGATAACCAAGATCAGAAGCGAATGCAATGTCTAATCGTGTAATCTTTGTTATACCTTCTACCACTATGTTTTGTAACGGTATCTTTTCTCCGAAGGCCAAGGATCCTAAAATACTGATCTTATGTGCGGTATCTATACCTTCTACATCAAAGCTTGGATCTGCTTCTGCAAATCCCTTTTCCTGAGCGAGTTTTAGTGCTTCTTTATAATCTAAACCTTCTGTTTCCATTTTGGAAAGAATGAAGTTAGTTGTTCCGTTTAAGATCCCGTAAAGTCCGAGAACCTTATCCCCCGCCAAACAATTTCGAATGGCTCGGATGATAGGAATAGAACCTCCAACTGAAGCTTCGAATCCAATTTCTGTTTGGTTTTCTTCTGCAGTTCTATAAATGATCTCTCCTTTCTCTGAAAGAAGTGCCTTATTGGCTGTGATTACTGTCTGTTTGGATTGTAAGGCACCTAATACGATCTCTTCGGAGATTGTTGTACCTCCTACAAGTTCAATGATCGTATCGATTTCGGGGTTTCCCACCACTTGTTTGTAATCGTCTGTTATTTTTACTTTAGAAAATAATTTAGAAATTGGGGCGATTTTTGAGGGAGTTCTGGTACAAATAGTATGTACATTTAGGGAGATACCGTATTCTTTTTCGAATCTTGCGGATTCTTCCGAAAGAATTTTAAGAACTCCTGAGCCGACAGTGCCTGCGCCAATTAATCCGATTCGAATCGTCTGCATTCTGGGACAATCCTTTCGGCTATACTGGAAACATTCGACCTTTTTTAAGTATGTGTGGGGGCTTTCCTTTCGGCCTGGCGGTTTTTTCTTTACTAAATGAGCTAGTCTTGGTAGAGATTCTTTTACGGACGATTTTAAAATTCGTTTAGGACCTTCTATAATAAATAGGTCCAAATCCATCGACTGAAAGGATAACCTACTTTATGGCGAACCGTCGTAAGCCTCCCCGCAAAACTTCCGGGAATAAAAAACAAGAATCTTCCCACAAACATCCAGGCGGAGGAAACCGCGGCCATCAGCAGAAAAAAAGACCGGAGCACGGTCGTTCGAATCGCCACCAACAACATACTGTAGCTACTAAAATTTCAGAAACGATGAAGGAACTTCCAATGAAGGCTCCTCATCAATCCGGAGGAAGTTCAGGGACTCTTGTAAAAGTGATTGGATTTATCGCAGTCGCATTGATCGTATTTTTCGGATATTTTATAGTTCAGGAATATTTGGATAAAACCCCTGTTTATGGAAAGCATGGTTGGGACGAAGAAGCCGGATCCCCTGTTGCTTGGGAAGATGCAGTTCGTTATTGTTCATCTAGAAAAAAGAGACTTCCGGACAAGGAAGAGCTTAAGACATTCTCCAAAAGAGCGGACAAAAAAATTAAAACTATCGGATTGTTTTGGTCTACAAGTGCTGCAGGAGAAAAAGGGGATTATATGACTGTAAACTTAGGCAGCGGAGATTTTTCTCCAAGTCCCAGCACGAACAAATTCGCAGTTATCTGTGTGAAATGATGCTTTGATCCATCATGGCTGTTTTAACTTTTTCCAGCGTCAGTTATCTTACCGGATTTCTTCTTTCCGGACTCTGCGCTTTTTTTCTTCTAATTAGAAAGGAAAAATACGAAACAACCTTACATTTAGGCTGGGTATTCTTATATTGTGCGCTACTCGAGCTTTCATTTTTGCTCGGGACTTCGTTCTTTCATCCACTTTCTTTTTTGCATAGATGGCTTTCGCTTCCTTCTGCGTTTTTACTCTGCGCCCATCTATGCTTATACTTTTTCCTACTGAATTCTCAAGCTTCCGAAAAAACGGGAAGGATCTTATTAGGTGCCGGATATTTTCTAGCCTTAAGCATTTTGGTCCTACATATAGTAGGAACAATATTTGCCAAACCGATTTATGATTTCGGTGGAGGAGTCTACGACGTAATTCATAGATCGGACGAAAGAGTGATCTTTTGGTTCGGAGTTATTTATGTTTCTGTAATATTATTGTTCGGAGTTTGGAGAGGATTCCAAGCTCATCGATCTGATATTCAGCTAATGGCCCTTTCTCTTTGGGTTCCTTTTTTACTTCTTCTTGGGACTACTATACTTTTTCATTTAAAAGAGATCGCTTATCCTTTGGACAGAGCCATTGGGCTTTCTTTCTGGAATCCGATTTTCCTAACTGCATTATTTTTAGCATGGCTGATCCATTTAAGGGCCTCCGGAGAAGCTTTCAGTCTAAGATCTCCCATTTTACTCGGGATCGTATTATTGTTATTATTCGTATTCCAGGGAAGCAGTTGGCTGTTTCTACAACCTGGATTAGAATCTTTTAATGAAACAGTTAAAGAGAGATTAAAAGCGCAAGATCTGTCTCCTGATTCCTATTTGCTTTCCGTGCAAGATAATGATGGATTTGTTCTAACAACATCCGGGGGATTGGAGACTTCTTTTTTTGCAGAATCTAAAAGGGATCTGATCCTTTCTTTTGTTTGGAATAATCCTTCTGCTTTGAATAAAGAATTTCCTTCTTATGCAAAAGTCGCCGAATCATTGAAGGGTTCCGAGAAATATTCTGAAAATTTAATTAACTTTTCCAAATCTTTGGAGAAAATCCGTAAAAAGATCAGGAATCTCCCTACTAAGGATATCAGAGAAGGGATTTTGGAACAGATCTCTCCCGATGGTAAAGAGGAGAAGTTTGCATTATTCTTAAAAATACTCTCTGGTTCCGTTAAAAACTCTTCTGCAGAAGGAGAGGTATTGCGCAGTTTTACATTGGATCAAATGAGAGAGTTGGTTCCGGAAGGAGAACCTCATTTCAGACGGATCCCGGGGCTTGCGATGGGGGAATATTATTATTCCATAATCCAAAAATCTCCTGGTAAAACTCAAATGAAAGAGATAGGGATTCCTTATCAGGAGTTCTTGGCTTTCGAAACTGGATTATTGAAAAAGCCGGTGCTTGCATTTTTAGTTTGTCTTCTTCTTTTTTCCATAGCGATCAATTCGTTTTTCTCATTTTTTGTGATCCATCCGTTGGATAGATTATACTCCGCATTGGAACTTGCTACCGAGGGAGATCTACAAAGAGAATTACATCCGGAAGCCTGGGATGAGATAGGAAGTTTAGCAGATCAATTTAATAGAATGATCCAGTCTATCCGAACCGAAGAGGGTTCCGAATATTCTTCTTTTAGTAGGAATGAAACTGAACCTAGATCTGGCGGTGGTGTTTCTTCTTGGAAAGAAATTTCAGATCGAATTAAAAAGACTAGTTCAGTTTCAGAATTGAAAAAATTCCTTTCTGATCTACAAGGAAGCCAAGATTCACATCCGGTTCGTTCTAAGTTGATCTTAAAACTTGGATTGAAGATAAAGGATTATCAGACCGCATATATGGCGGCGCAAGAATTGAGAGAGATGGGGATCGTGAAAGATCCTGAAATGCTTTTTATACTCTCTTATTGTGCTAAAAAGACGGGAGATATCCAAGAAGCAATCCGTTTGTCGGAAGAGTTGAGATCATTTTCCGAAGGCCATGCTCAAAACAACCTACATCTTGCGGATATGTATTATCATACAAATCGTTTGGATGAGGCCAGGGACCTCGCAATTCAGATCCGTAAGGAGCAGGGACCTTCTGCCGCTGTTACGAAACTTTTGAATGCGATAGAAAAAAAAGGCGCCTGAGATATAATGGGCTAATGGCTGCTCAGATTCGAAAAATATCGGGAAAATTCCAAAACTCCAAAGGATCCTTTATTGGAACGGTGGAATTGGATCCGAAAACAGGCCTTATACTCTCCATCCAAAAAAATAAAACATTACAATCTTCTAATGCAGAAGAACTCGCGTTCGATCCGGACAAGTTTACGATCTTTTCAGGTTTCGGCGATATTCATGTGCATGCGAGAGAAGACGAGTCCGGAAAACATAAATATAAAGAAGATTTTTTATCCGCTGGAAATGCAGCAATCAATGGAGGTGTGATCCATATCGCGGATATGCCTAATAATCCTATTCCTCCTACCGACGATATTACTTATTCTAAAAAGAGAGAACTTGCAGATCATTCTCCTGTTCGTATCACTTTATATGCGGGTATAGGTCCTCATACAAAACCTTTAAAGGCTCATGTCCCTTACAAGGCGTTCATGGGTCCTTCTATCGGGGAGTTATTCTTTTATTCCAATGAGCAGTTAGAGGAAACAATCCGTCATTATAAAGGTTGTAATATTAGCTTTCATTGTGAAGATCCTGAAATTTTAGAAAAAAGTCAGAATGAGACTTATCATGAGGATAGAAGGCCCGCTATCGCGGAAACTTTAGCTACCGACTTCGCACTTTATCTGATAGAAAAATACGAACTAGTTGGAAAGTTATGCCATTATTCAACAGAAGAAGGTTTAAAAAAGATCATAGATGCAAGGAAGAGAGGAGTCAAAGTAAAATGTGAAGTGACTCCTACACATTTATATTTTGATAGAACCATGCTTACGGATGAAAATCGTCATTGGTTCCAAATGAATCCACCGTTAAGAGGACCTGAGGATAAAGAGGCTCTGCTCCAAGGGGTTAAAGAAGGATGGATCGACTTCTTAGCCACTGATCATGCCCCACATTCTATTGAAGAAAAATTAAAAGGTACATCTGGAATTTCTCAACTGGATACTTATTCTTTATTCGTGACTTGGTTACATAGAACGGCAGGAATCTCTTTAGAAAAAATTTCAGAGATATGCGCGGAGAATCCAGGGGATTTTGTGGCAGAGTTCTTACCTAAGGAATATGGAAAAGGATTTGGAAAGATCGAAGAAGGTTATTGCGGAAGTTTTACTGTTCTGGATTTTCAAACTCCGACTACATTCAAAAAAGAAGATATAAAAAGTAAAAGTGGTTGGTCCCCTTTCGAAGGAGTCACTTTCCCCGGAAGCATCGGTTCTGTTATTCACCTCGGAAAAAAGGTAAGGTAGGAGAATCAGAAAACTTTTGCTCTAACTCGAGCAGGAACTTTTTTCTCCAAAGCCCTCCACCGTATCCGGTTAGATCTCCACTTTTGCCAACGATCCTATGACATGGGATTAAGATAGCGATCCGATTTTCTCCGTTTGCTTTCGCGACTGCACGGACTGCGTTTTTATCTCCGATCCGGATTGCCTGAGCCTCATAAGAATTTGTTTTTCCATAAACCACCGAATGTAGGGCCTCCCAGGCTTTTTTCTGAAAATCGGTGCCTAAGACCACCAGAGGAATATCGAACTCCTTTCTTTTGCCTTGGAAATATCCCTGAAGTTGCTCTTCTAACCGATGGAAAAACTTACTTTCTCCCGGTTGGATATCCTCGCCGAAAACTTTTTTGAGCCGAGTAAGTTGGAGGTCTAACCTCTCTTTTTCTGTGAATTCCAGAAGGCAGATACCCTCTTCCACTGCTCCCGCGAGAAGTATTCCTAAAGGGGTTTGGATTTCTTTGCTGAGGATCATTTATTGCCTAAGTATAAAAGGTTTTTTGAATTTAGCACAACCCGAAAATTGCTGTAAAATATCTTACCGCAGATACTAAGATTTAATTAGAAGCCGACCTAAGCCTAAGGCATGGATGAAAACCGTTTTTGCCTAGTCTTGGGTTAGCTTCGTCTAAGTAATGGAAAACAATACATGGATACCCAACTCAAAGATAAAATCGCATTAGTAACAGGATCAACCGCAGGAATTGGACTAGCAATCGCCACCGGCCTCGCAGCAGAAGGAGCTCAGGTTATAATAAACGGTAGGACCAAGGCAAGGGTAGAAGAGGCGATCTCCGCCATTCAGAAAAAAGTCCCTAAAGCAAATCTTCTCGGTGTAGAAGCGGACTTTTCCAGCAAGGAAGAAGTAAACAAAATCGTATCAAAATTTTCTAATGTAGATATACTTGTGAATAATGTCGGGATTTTCGAACCTAAAGATTTTGTGGATATCCCGGATGAAGATTGGATCCGTTTTTTCGAGGTGAATGTTCTTAGCGGAGTTAGACTTTCCAGAGCTTATTTACCTTCTATGCTCAAAAAGAATTGGGGAAGGATCTTATTTATATCCAGCGAGTCAGGGATACAAATACCGAATGAAATGATCCATTATGGAGTTACAAAAAGCGCTCAGATCTCCTTAGGCAGGGGAATTGCAGAACTCACAAAAGGAACCAATGTAACCGTAAATTCTATTCTGCCCGGACCAACTCGATCCGAGGGTGTAGAAGGATTTCTTGAAGATCTTGCTAAACAACAAAACGTTTCCACTTCAACTGTAGAAAAAGAATTTTTTAAAAACGCAAGACCAACCTCTCTTTTACAAAGATTCGCTACTGTGGAAGAAGTTGCAAATCTTGCTGTTTATCTTTCTTCTCCACTTTCTTCCGCAACAAATGGTGCTGCACTTCGCGTGGATGGCGGCGTGGTCAAGTCTGCATTCTAATATGATCCGATTAAGTGTTTTAGATCAGTCTCCAATTCGTAAAGGTGGGACCGCGAGCCAAGCGGTCCAGGAGACGATCGAACTTGCGAAGCTTACTGACAGGCTGGGTTATCACAGATATTGGGTTTCAGAACATCATAATATTTTGGGGTTGGCAGGATCTTCTCCTGAAGTTTTGATCTCACATCTTGCCGGCGAAACAAAAGGGATCCGCATGGGTTCTGGTGGGATTATGCTTCCGAATCACAGTTCTCTCAAGGTAGCTGAAAATTTTAGAATGCTCGAGACTTTATTTCCAGGAAGAATAGATCTGGGACTAGGTAGGGCTCCTGGCGGCGATCGACTAACAGCCGCTATATTGAATCCTTCTAACAGTTTTGTTCAAAATGATTTTATCCAACAATTGATGGACCTGAGAGACTTCTTGACGGATAACGCTGAGCCCGATTCAATTCAGGAGAAGGTAAAAGCGATCCCTGTTGCAGAGACCTGTCCTGAACTTTGGATCTTAACTTCCAGTGGAGAAAGCGCTTTGATTGCAGCTCATTTTGGAATGGCTTTATCTTTTGCTCAGTTCATTAACCCAACTGGAGGATACGCGAGTATCCAAGCATATAAAGAAAGATTCCAACCTTCCGAAGCACTTTCGATCCCTCATGCAAGCGTGGGAATATTCGTGTTATGTGCGGATACAAAAGAGAAGGCTGAAGAACTACAAGCTGTGATGGACAGACAACTTTTAAACATTGAAAAAGGAATTAGCGAGGGTATACTTTCTTACGAAGAAATCAAACCGTATGTGTATTCAGATATGGAAAGAGTCAGATTATTGCATAATCGAGGGAGAATGATTGTAGGAACTCCTGATACGGTTAAAAAAAGGATTTTAGATCTGACTGAAGAATATGGGATTGATGAAGTGGTAGTTTCTACGATCACATACGATTTTAAGGACAGGGTTCGTTCTTACGAACTTTTGGCAGAAACTTTCGAATTGGAAAAAAGATTATAAAAGCGTAAACTAGGGAAGTGAGAACTGGACTAGGTCCTGCAAACCAAGCGGGACCTAGTCTTTTTTGTTATGCTTCCGGGTTTTCCAGGATCAGAGCGATCCCTTGGCCGCCACCGATACAGAGAGAAGCGACTCCATATTTTGCCTTTCTTCTTCTAAGTTCGTAAGCTAATGTGATGGTTACTCTTGCGCCACTCGCTCCGAGCGGATGTCCGATTGCAACTGCTCCACCGTTTACGTTTGTAATCTCAGGATTTAAGCCTAATTCTTTTTGAACTGCTAGGTATTGAGCTGCAAACGCTTCGTTTACTTCTACAAGGCTCATGTCGGAAAGTTTTAAGCCTGCTTTTTTAAGAGCGATCGGAATTGCTAATGCAGGCCCGATTCCCATTTTCGCAGGATCACATCCTGCATGTCCGTATCCTCTGATGATCGCCAAAGGTTTTTTACCGATTTTCTTAGCGTAAGATGCGGAAGTAATGATAGTTGCAGCAGCTCCATCATTCAAACCGGATGCGTTTCCTGCAGTAACTGTTCCACCTTCTCTAAAAGCAGGTCTTAGCCCGGAAAGTTTTTCGATAGAAGCTGCACCTTTGATAAATTCATCTTTTTCTAATGTAACCGGCTTTTTTCCACCAACAGTTACAGGAAGGATTTCTTCTTTTAGTCTACCTTCTACCGTAGCTTTTTCCGCTCTGGTTTGGGAAATCCCGGCCCATTCGTCTTGTTCTGCTCTGCTGATCTTGTATTGGTCTGCAAGATTTTCCGCAGTTGCTCCCATGATGAGGCCAACATATTGGTCAGTTAATCCTTGCTCTAATGAATCTTCGAATTCAGTAGAACCGTATTTAACTCCCCATCTTGCGTTACGCACAACATAAGGCGCATTGCTCATGGATTCGGATCCACCTGCAAGAACTGCCTCAGATTCTCCCAAGTAGATTTTTTTAGCCGCTTGGATGATTGCTTCCATTCCGGAACCACAAAGTCTATTTAAGGTCAAAGCTGGAACTGTGATTGGTAATCCGGTTTTGAGTCCAATATGTCTCGCTAGATAGATAGCTTCTTTACCAGTAGGCACCACGTTCCCGAAAATAGACTCACCTATATCGGAAGGATTCACTCCTGTTCTCTCTAACAATGATTTAGAAACTAATACTCCTAAATCCACTGCGCTTACATCTTTTAATGTTCCGCCGAAATTTCCGAAAGGGGTGCGGATCCCGTCCAACAAAACTGCTTCTTCCATTTTTCCAGTCCTAAAAATATTAACATTATGCAGTCAATAACTGCTGATCAATACGGTGTACTACCATTCCAATTTACATCGTTTCCGAGTCATACTATTTTAATTCGAATTCAGGGCAATCAATGGAGAATGGGACTTCTTTACCTTCTTTATTAAGATAGAAGGAGGAATGTTTCAGCCTATAAACTCCAGGAGAATCATTCTTATCCGTTTCCCAAACCAATTGGATCTTATCATCGAACAAAGGTAAGAAGGATTTTTTATAAAAGAATTTAGTGGGCCAGCTAGAATCCGTGTAAGTAGTAATCCATTTGTCTCCTTCTTTCTTCTCCACATCAAAATAGGATTTTTGTTTAGGATAAGAAATGTTCGGATTTACGGAACTTACTTCGCAAGAAACAGATTCTCCTATCTTTACAATACTCTCATTTGGATTTTTGATTTTAGGCTCGAAAGAAGAGATTTTATCTCTATGAGGAACATCAGTACCTACAACAGTAGAACTTAGATCTTTAGGGAATATTCCTTGGTCACTTACCTTGTTTTGTAAAAGATCATTTGCAAGTCTATGGTATTCTTGCCTAAAAAGATCTAAACTAAAAGGGCCATGAAGAGTATGACCACCTTCATATTGTTGAGTAGAATATTCTTCCTTAGTAGTGATATATCCTGCAAAATCGTTAGTCAGCCCTGAAAGTGCTATATCTTTGATCTTAGGTCCTAAAACTTTTTTGACCGTTTCTTTCATTCTTCTGCTGGACATCGTAGTGACTTCATTAGGTGAAACGATCAAAGCAAAATCACCGATTGTCGCAAGTCCTAAAGGTAGAATTTGGGAGAGAGAAGGATCCGGTTTTGTTTCCCCCATTGGAAAAAGGATGGCTTTAGGTTTTTGGCAAACTCTCAATTCATCGCTTGGAGCTTGTAATAATCTTGCAGCTAACCAGTCGATATAGAATTTTCTATCTTCGTCTTTCATTCCTTCGTGGAAAAGCCAATGCCCACCACCTTCTTCCGTAGAACCTGCTGCTAAAGCATATCCATATGCAGACAAACATGTTCTTTCGTCTTTTCCGGTTTCTGAAAATTCCTTACGAACGATCGAGTTTGGCATATCTATAAAAGACTGAGTATAATTTAGACCGGAAGGTAAAACTCTAAGATTATCGTCATTTAAGATCTTAGAACTCGCAAGATATTGTCTTTCTCCAATGATCTTTGTGCTTTCAAACATATCCTTTCCGGGACCGGTATTGTTCAGGTTTAAGTTTGGAGTTACATCTCCTTCGTTCGCTTGAGCAAAGATCGCTATAAAATCTTTTTGTCCTCTTTTTGTTGCTTCGAATTCTGAAAGATAAGAAGCGTATCCTTTATTGTCCGTAGATACTAAATGATTGTCGAAAGTCATACTTGTTGTATGCACCCCGAACCAGTTTACGATCCCGATCACACCTCTTCTGGTATTCACAGAAATTTGGATCATTGTTTTATCGGTATCGGAATTATATCTGTCTCTTTCTGTTTTTGGATTTGCTTGGTAGGCTATTAACGAACGGTTTACTCCGGCTCCTTCTACGATAGCGCTCCCAATCAATAATTGAGCTATTTCTTTTTTGGAATAAGCTTCCTTGATCGCTTGGAAGATACCGTTTGTGATTACCGAATAGTATTCCGGAAAAAACTTAGTAGTGTATATTGAATTTTGAATATAATGGAAAAAGCCTGCAGGAGCGCTATGAGTATGAGAAGCATTTAGAAGTACATTGGCTAAATTAAAATTAGGATCTACTTCCTTTTTTAATCTAGCTACTACATCTCTTTGGACCTCATGCGGAACCCCGCCTAATTCTGCAGTCACATACGCTAATACTTTTCCGGTCTTAGGATCTTTGATGACCAATGCTCTTGCGAATTGCCGGAGATGTATACCTTCTCCTTTTTGTCCTTCTTGAGCATAACCCCAGAACATGATCCCTGTAGGAGGTCCTGTGATATCTACTTTAGACATTCCAGCCTCGAAATTAAAATCTTTAATTTGAGGTTTGGCAGTTCCGGAAAATACAGAATCGGAAAAGAATAAAAACAAGAAAGGAAGAATAATCACTAAACGGAATTTCTTCATAGCAGGACTCCTTGCGGATTTTTATATAAAGTATTTTATTAAATTTTAATGTTTAGCTTATTCTACAATTTCCGCAACAGGGAAGGTGAGATGAAAAGGAGAAGCTCCTATTCCAGTTTTCATTCCTCCACCTTTGATAAAGTCCGGAAAGATAGTTTCATCAGACCAAACGGATTCTATTCTTGCGAATTTTCCCTTACCTGTACCTATAAATGCTGTACTTAGTTTGGATCCATCTTCTGCTTTTTGTAAAAGAACATAGGGAAGAATAGAAGTGCTTACTGGAAAATTGAAACCTAATGTACGGATCCTAATTTTGAAAAAAGTTTTTCCGTCTCTGGAAACTTCTATCTTAGTTAATCCGCCTTCTTTTTTCCAAGTGAAGTCTGCTCTTTCTTTTGGGATGGCCCAGTTGCGAATTCCTTCATCTACCGAAGTTTGGCTAGATACAAAAATGCGGGTGATTCTCTTATAATTTGTATCCTTATGTTCGAAATTTCCCGGGATATATAAAAGTTCGTAATAAGGTCCAACATCTGATCTTTCGTAGTTCACTAACATCAAAGAACCAAGTCCTCCTTTGAAGGATTTACGATCTTCTTCATCCAAAAATGCCATTTCTGAGTTGTAGGACTTCCTACCAAACAGTGGGAATAGAAATCCTTCTCCTGTTAATGACCAAGGAGCTGGAAAATGTCTCTTAGGGGATTGGGTCTTGCTCTTAGCGTTTGTGGCTTTTTTAAGGGAATGTTGTGTGGTTTTTGAGGCTTTGGTCTTTGGTTTAACCTTGGAAGAGGCGGTTGCTTTCATTCTAGGGGTCCGTTTCTATCTTTTTTGTATCCTATACTAGGAAAATCCCCAAATTTGAAAAGGAAACTCTTGAACATCCTGCCTATTTTTGGGATAACTGGACAATGGGGACGATATTCGAGCCGTTCTCGGCTTTCGATTGTCCTGAAGGCAAAAATTATGACTGCAGTAGCTGCTCCGCGTCCTAGAAGGCGCACTAGAAATAGTTTAAATAAAGAATCCATCGTCCAGGCGGCTTTGGATATATTGAACGAAGAGGGAATTGATGGGCTTTCCATGAGAAGGATCGCCGAGAAGTTGGATTGCAGCGTTGCAAGTCCTTATTCTCACTTCAAAAGCCAACAAGATATTATCAAAATTATCATTTCCCAGGGAGAAGCTCAGTTAACCGAAACTCTTAGAGCTTCCAGACTGAACGGAAAAAATGCCTACGAAAAATTGACTCTGATCGCAAGGGCTTATTACGATTTTTCAGGAAATAACCAAGAGTTGCACAAGGTAATGTTCAACACGGTTCATGGTCACATGCATAGGAAAGCATTCCCTAAACTTCCAACCAGTTACCGCGTATTTTTGGAAACTATCCGAGCGGGCGTTAGATCGGGAGAATTTAAGATCAAAGAAGAAGATTATCCTTCTCTCGCAAGAACAATGTATTCCTGGATGTACGGGATCATCGTTTTGGATATGACTGGGATGTTGAAAAAAAGAGGGATAGGTGATCCTCTTGACGAAGGCTTTTTATTTTTCCGTAAAATTCTTTTAGATAAAGAATGAGAAAGAAATATCTACTCGGCTTAGCGGTAATTATACTCATCGTACTTACCGCTTTACCATTTGTACGCTCTAGAGAAAAAATCGAATTAAATGGATCAATTCGTTCCGGAGTCTCGGGCCAATTTGCGGAACTTCCTTTAGGTTGGACTCACTTTGAATTGTCCGGACCTGAAAAAGGAAATCTTGTAGTTTTAGTTCACGGATTTTCCACTCCATATTTTATCTGGGACCCAGTCCAAAAATCACTCACCGATGCTGGTTATAGAGTTTTACGTTTCGATTTGTATGGCAGAGGTTATTCCGACAGGCCTGATACGGTTTATAATCTGGATCTGTTTGTTACTCAGATCTCTGATCTATTAAATTTTCTGCATATAAATGACTCTTTCGATATAATGGGACTTTCCATGGGCGGTCCTATCACCGCTCATTACGTTTCTAAATATCCCGATAGAATTAAAAAAGTAGTCTTAGTAGATCCTTTCACTTCAAAAACAAATACATTTCCTCTCACTATTCCTTTGATCGGAGAATATTTAAACTCTGCAGTTTATATTCCTTCTTTGCCCAAAGGGATCTCCGCTGATTTTGTAGATCCTTCTAAGGTCCCAAACGATTGGGTAGAGAAGTATGAGACCCAGCTTAGTTTTAAAGGTTTTGGAAGAGCGATCTTATCTACGATCCGAAATATTATTTCTTTCGATCCTAAGCCTGAGTTCGAAAAGTTGGCCTTAACTAAAAAACAAGTGTTGGTTTTTTGGGGAGATAAGGATCATACTACTCCGTTGGAAAAAGGTGAGTATGTGAAGGAACTTTTAAATGCAGAATTCGTTTTGGTGAAGGATGCAGGGCATCTACCTCATATAGAAAAGCCGGAAGTTGTTCTTCCGGCTATCTCTAAGTTTTTATCCAAGTAGATGATAAATTCTTAATATTTAGCTAGAGAAGGATCCACTTCGTCAGAATACAAAAGGATCCCGCCTTCCAAGTTAAATACTTTCGAAAATCCTGTGGATTTTAAAACTCCGCAGGCATTCGCAGATCTTGCTCCGGAACGGCAATATACTATAATTTCTTTCCCGGAAGATTTCCAAGAATCCAATTCTCCGATACGAGCAGGCAATTCCGCTACTGGGATCAAAAGATCTGTTCCGTCAATAGTGCTGATCTCCTGTTCGTTCGGGTTACGCACATCCAGGAGGTAAAAATCATCACTTCCTGATTTTCTAGCATCTAATCTATTTTTTAATTCTTTCGGATTCATTCAGTCTCCTTATGGATCGTCTATACTACGGAAGAAAGTTCTTCCATTTCGATTTGCAGTTTTTCCCAGGTTTCGGTCAACTTTGAGATCTCTTTTTTGGTCTCGTTATAAGTGTCTAGTTCCATTTGATAACTGCGCTTTTTATAAAACTCAGGATCTGCGAGAAGTTCCTCAGAGTTGGATTTATTCTTTTCTAATAGAGCAATCTTAGCTTCGATTTGTTCTATTTCTTTTTGTAATTTTTTTACCCGATTTTTATCAGCATTCTTTTGGGATCTGGTCTTATTCTCGCTACCCGCGTTTTCGGTCGGGGCTTTTACAGTAAAACCGCCTTCTGCTTCTAATTCTTCCGGAGGGAATTTTAGATAATCCGAAAAGCTGGTATTCAGATCCTTTACTTTTCCGTTCGAAACGGAAACGGTTCTGGTGCATAGGTCCTTTAAAAAATCAGGATCGTGAGAGATAACTAAAACCGCTCCAGGGTATTCTTGGAGTGCACGTTTCAAATTATCTCTTACAACTAAGTCCAAGTGGTTGGTAGGTTCGTCCAAAAATAAGGTATTAGAAGAGAATCTTACTAATAGGGCTAATCTCAATCTGCTCTGTTCTCCTCCGGAGAGAAGTCCCACTTTTTTGAAAACTCTATCATCGCTAAAGGAAAAGTAACCTAATAGCTTTCTTGCTTCCACATCCGGAAGATCCGGATAAACAGAAAGAATAGTTTCTAAAAGATTTTTTTCTGGATCCAAGTGCTCATGATGGTTTTGCGAGAAGTAGCCGATCTTTGTTTTGGGTCCGAAAGTAACAGAGCCTTCGGATAATTTATGAATTCCTAATATGTTTCTTAAGAAAGTGGATTTACCTGCACCGTTCGGGCCAATGATAGCGATCTTGTCCCCATTGGAAACATGAAGTTCTGCGTTTGAAAAAATATTCTTCCCTGTTTTTTCGTAAGCAAAAGAAGCATTCTCAATTCTAAAGGAAAGATTACCGCAAGGAGTATAATTGAACCTGTATTCAGTTTTCGAATTCCAGAATGAATCTTCAGGTTCGTCTACCTTATCCCTTTTTTCCAATTTCTTAATAACACTTTGGACCTGTTTGGCTTTCGTTGCCTTGGAACGGAAACGTTCTATCCACTCGGTTCTTTTCTTTAAGTAGGCTTCTTCTTTTTTGAATTGGAGTCTTAATTTATCTAAAAGTTCGTTTTTATGCTCAAAATAATCTTCTAAGGTTCCTTTAAATTCTAAAACACCTGAAGGATTTAATTCTGCGATCGTATCAGTAGTTGCGTTCAAAAATTCAGGATCGTGAGTTACCAGGACGAAAGAACGATTTGTATCTACCAAATACTCCGCAAGCCAAGCTTTAGATGCATGATCCAGGTGGTTGGTAGGTTCATCCAAAAGAAGAAGGTTTCCTGGATTCAAAATGGCTATCGCAAGTCCCAACCTGTGTTGGTAGCCGGGAGAAAATTCTTTAACCTTCTTCTCCATTTGATCATTAGAAAAACCTAAACCGCCAATGATCTTTTTTGCCTGAGCTTCTAACTCATGAACGCCGTAGGTAAATGCATATTCTTCTAATTGGCTTTGTTCTTCTAATAAAGTAGTGAATTCAGGAGAGTCATGATCCGTACGATCCATTCTTGCATGAATGTCTTCGGCACGTTTTATATATTCATTATAATGTTTATGCTTAGAAAGTGCAGTATCGATTACCCTTGCTTCGAAATTGAAGTCCGGGATCTGCTGGAATAAAGAAATCTCCGTATGTTTGGAGCGACTGACTAAACCTTCTTCAGGATTTAGTTCTCCCACGGCCATTTTGAATAAAGTGGATTTACCTGAACCGTTTGGTCCTACTAAAGCGATCTTGGAGCCAGGCTTAATATGCCAGGAGAAGTTTTCGAAAAGTGTGGAGCTACCGAACCGGTGCTTGATATCGATGAATTGTAGCATGGTTCTTAGGAATTTTGAGGTCCCTCCGCACGAGTCTGCGGAGGGTTTTGTGGGTTTTGAAAGTAGTGCTTACTTCTTTTTAGCGAGTTCTTCTTTTCTCGCTTTAAGATGTTGTACGTACTTGCTCGTTTCCCCGTTCATCTTCTCGACTGCGTCTTTCAGAGCTTGATCAAGCTCCCCGGCGCTCATCTTGTTGATTTTTTTGTTCTTCTTTTCGGCTGTCTCTTCAGACATAGGTACCTTCCGATGCGTTCGTATTGCCAAAATTTACGGAAATACCCCTTTCGACAACCTATTTTGGCCTGTAAGTCGGCTTCTGGTCGCGGTGAAGATAAATTAGAATGGAAATATGTCCTGATTTGGGTTCTATAGGATGCAGATTCGGCATGTTATATAATTTATTTCAAACGAAAGAAGGTTTAGGACCAGTATTCCTAAGATTAGGCCTAACGATTTGTATCTTCCCACATGGAGCCCAAAAGGCATTGGGTTGGTTCGAAGGTTCCGGGTTTTATACTGCAATGGATTATTTTACCGAGACCTTAGGTGCTCCTTATATCCTAGGAGTTATGGTTATCGGTTTTGAATTTATCGGAACGATCTGCTTTGTATTCGGGTTTCTGACCAGGTTCTGGGCCTTGGGACTTGCGATTACCTTAACGGTCGCAGGTTTCACTCATATCGGTTACGGATTCTTTATGAATTGGTTTGGGGACAAAGGCGGAGAAGGTTTTGAATACCATATTCTGGCAGTGTCAGCGGCGCTTTCTCTTTTGTTCAGAGGAGCTGGGTCCTTCTCCTTTGATAAAAAATTAGGTGAATGGTTGGTATAAGCTCCTTTGTCCGGATTCCAATTATATAACTAGGTATAAAAAAACCCGGGATTGAAACCCCGGGTCCTTATTTTAGGAATTATCTATTAATTTTTCTTAATAGATGATCTTCTCGACTGAGTTTTCATCCAGGATATAAGATCCTTTCAGTGTTTGAACGATCAGCTTTCCTTTTTTCTGAGAAACCACCACACCTCTAAGCTCGCGGCCGTCTTTCATGATAATCTGTTCAATACTCTTATCATAAAGTTCTTCCAGCTCTTGTTCGGTCTTAGCAGTTTTTAAGTTCTGAGTAGATGCTAAAACTTCTTTGTCCAGGCCGCTCAAGTTCTTGCGCATGTCGCCGTATTCAGGACCTTCTTCTTTAGCGCGTTTTTGATCTTCGATCACGATTACTTTTTCGTTAGTAACGATGATCAATCCGCCAGTAATTAAAGCTCTTTCGGATTTGTCATGGATCAAAGGAGTTACTTCGACCGCGCCTTCGACTACGAAGACTGAGGATTCTTTATCAGAAGCATTTACTTCGAACGAAGTTCCGCGGACCGCAGCCACCACAGTAGGAGTATCTACGTAATAGTTTGCGTTTTTCTTTTCCTTCTCAACTAAGTTCAGGATCTTACCTGACATTAGGGAAATCCTAATTTGAGAAGAGTCCGTTTGTCTTAGGCTTTTGAGAACTAACTCAGAGTTTTCTTTTAAACGAATTACGCTGGAATCGGTTAGGCCGATATCGATCGATCCACCTTTTCCCGTTACGATTTTATCGCCTTCGCTAAGTATATCACCTAAATGTAATGCGACAGGAGTCTCTTTTACATTCTTTGCTTCACCTTTAACGAATACAACTGCCGCTTTAAGCAGTGTGCCTTCGGCTACAGGTGCGGCTTCTTTTTTGAAAATAGTGAAATAAGTTCCGGCTCCAATTCCTACGAATAGGATTGCTGCCGCAGCTAAGAACCATACTTTATTTTTGGAGCCGCTCAGTTGAACTACATTGTCCTTAGTAGGAGATTGCATAATATTTGCCTCCACAGAGAAGCGAGGAGACATGCCGACCCATTTCGGATCGAAGTCGGGTGCTTTAGAATCCGGTACAGACTTTTTGAGGAGCTCTGCGAATGTTTGGAATTCAGGGTTCATTCTTTCCATCCTCTTTACCGTATCCTTTAGTCCCGGGCCTGTTCACATTGTCCTGCCCGCTCAGTTGGATCAACAAACTGAAGGAAAGTACCTTGCTCATTTTTTTGAGTAGGGATGGCTTTTTTGACGAAATGAATTGATTGTTCTAAATACATTTTAGCGAAAATCCTAGGATTTCAGAAAAGAAGAAGGTTGTATGCCTCTCTTCTTTCCCTCTTGTAAAAGCTGTTTTTCGGCTCTTTCCAGAAGTCTGGAAACCCCGGATACGGATAAGTCCAATACGGAGGCTATCTCTTCCAATTTGCAGCCTTGGGAATAACGTAGCTCAATTGCGGTCTTTTGTTCTTCCGGTAAGGTGCTTAATAATTCGCTTATGATCTTTACGAGATTCTGGGCTTCCATCTCATCCAGGACCTGGTTTTCAGGACCTTGACCTTTGGAGCCGAATAAAGAAGAAGTTTCCTCTCCAACGAGAGCAACGTTCTTTTGATAATAGGACTTGCCGTGATTGATCATTAGATTCCTGGAGATCCTAAATAAGATCATCCTGGAGACCTGCTCATCCGGTAATTCCTTGCCGGAATAATGTTTAAAAAAGTTCAAAAAGGTGTCTTGTAATAGATCTAAGGCTGTCGATTCATCTTGGACAGAACGCCGAATAAATGAAAACAAGTGATCCTTATTTTTATTGTATAGTTTTTCGAAAAACAAGGTTTCAGACACGGTAGAATAGAAATTTTTTTCTATTGGTCTTTTTTCAAGTAAATTCGGTTTTTTCTTGTAGAAAGAAATCAGTTTTAAAACGGTTATAGCCAGACAATTTTAGTGTCTGTAACCCTAAATAAAGGGATTTAAGATAACATGCCTTATCGTTGGCTTTTTGCAATTTATTTACTAATCGTTGCCCATTCTCTTTTTGGTTCTAGCCTAACCTTAAAAAATGGAAAGGTGATCCAAGGGAAAGTGGTAAACCAAACCCGTACGGAAGTCCAGATCGAAGTGGATGGAAAGGTTCTAACCATTCCGAAAACTGAGATTGCTGAATTGAACTTAAAAGATGCCCCTAAACAGGAAGTGAAAAAGGATCCTGTTAAACCGAAAGAGGAACCTAAAAAAGCCGAGGAAGAAGTAGCGGTCCAGAGATGGTATCAAAAGCCTCGGTGGGATTATTCACTCAGATCGGCAGTTGTTCCTGGTTGGGGAATTTGGAAAGCGGACAAAAAATATAGGGCTTCCGCGACATTTGTAGCAGTTATAGGGGCAGCTTATCTGGTTGTTAAGGCCCAAAATGATTTCACTGCTGCAAAAAGCGCTTACGAGGAGAATGCAAGAAATTATTTCATATTTGCATTAAACGACCCTGTCCTTTCCTTACCTGCAAATACTACCCAACGTTTGCTTGGAGCCTTCTTGGTAAACAAGGGAGCCTTCAATCATTACCAAGGCCTTGCCGGAGAATCCAATAATTACCAATATTTGTTTGGGATCGCTTATGGATTGCAGCTCTTCTATTCCTATTATTTAGGAGTAAAGGCGGAGCAAGGTCTTGCAGAAGGACCTAGCTCAGGGTTTAGATTCAGTTTCGCTCCTTCTTACCAACCTACGACCGTTGGAGGTAACGGTTTAGGTTGGAATGGAGAACTGAAATACGAAATCCGTTACTAATCTATTTATTGGATTACGGTTACGGGGTTTTGTATACCATTTGAATCCGTAGGATAAATGGTAGAAGTTCCTCCGATATTACCGCCAAAGTCCGGATCAAATAGATAGATCGCGTCGCCGGATTCGTCTCCAACGCTGATAAAACAAGCTGTGGTCCTGCATGTAAGAGAAGAACCCATAGTGCTGCTTGTGCCTATTTCGGAAACGGAATAGTCTGTAGGAGTTCCTGCAGCCCCGGAAGTGATCGCACCGGAAGTGATAGTAACCGGAAGATTAGACACTTCATTATAAGTTCCCATATCTGCACAGAATGAATCATAGGAAACCAATAGATTCGTGCTGTTTGCAATTGCTACGGAAGGAATCATATATTGGTCCCCACTACTATTGACCGGGTCGCAACCGTACGGATTTGTTTCCGTTCTCATTGTTGCAGGAGTAACTTGGAAGTTATTAGAACTTTTTAAAGTAGCTGAATTTACGTTTCCAGAGCCATCCGTATTTGTTTGGCTATAAAATAGCCAAATATTAGAACCCTGCGTAAGTAAAGATGGATAATCTAAAGCTAGCGAATCTGATCCACTCGTAGCAGTATATGTTTTTACGAGAGTGGCAGCTCCAGTTAAGAAACTATAAGCGAGTAATGAATTTGCTCCTCCACTCGTTCTTTGGCGGAAAGCTGTATAATAAGTGCTACCACTCAATATTACATCTGCACTAGTATAAGTATTACTGGTCGAAGAAACAATAGTCGTTGCAGTTCCTATAGCTGCCCCTGTGGATGCGCTGATCCTTTGGTATTTTGCTGCTCTAGTGGAGGCGGATTCAGTCCATACAACTGCGAACTCGCCGCTTGGATTATATATTGCGGAAACTTTTCCGATAGTAACACCGGTTAAGGTATAGATTGTAAACGCTGATCCTACCGCAGTAAGCCTTATATCATAAAACTGTCCTTTAATGGTTGTATCAGCAGACTTCCAAATAAGTAAATAATTGCTTCCGGTCCAAACCAATTCAGGATCAACTGAACTTGGCGCTCCTCCAACAGTAACAGAAAGATTTTTAGTTACTACGTAAGGAGAAGCAGAATGATTCACTCCAAACAATTTTAGAACTGGAGTTCCAGCATTCGTTTTCCATCCTGCTGCGATTGCTAATTGTCTTTCACAAACAATCGTAGCAGTTCCGGTAGTGCCAGCTGTGCCGCTTGCATTTGTGGAAATACTGCAAGACTGTCCTTGTGTATAGGAGCCTAATGATATAGAATAAGAATCTCCGCTAGTAAGTTCAGTAGAGAAGGAATAAGAGCCGTTTGCAGTTAATGCTAAGGTTTGAGTCGTACTATCAGTTGAATCTGATAAAGTTAGATTTAGATCGTTAGAGGTTACATTTACGTAACCGCTTAAGGAAATATTTACCGGAGAAGTAGCTGCAGGAGAAGTCCCGCCGGCATTCCCTAGATTACCAAATATACCAAAATCACCGTCTGAAAGTAGGGCGCCTATAGCAGAAGAACTCGCATCTATGCTGATTGCTTTGGCATTATTACAACCTTGGACCAATAAGAATGAGATTAGAAAACATCCGTGAATTAATAGGGTAAATCCATTTATGGTCTTGTTTGAATTCAGGAATCTTTTCATTTTTATTCTCCGTTGCGAAGAAGGGAAAATTCGGACAGTTTTCCCCATAACAAGGTTAACAATCGGTCTTAAGCTCTTTGAGCTTTTTTTCTCGAATTAATAATTTTTTTACTAAAATATATCGGAATACGATATAAATCGCATGTTCGTTCGAAAATAGAAAACCCCTCCGGTCAGAGGGGTTTTATCATCTTTGTGTGATTCGTTTAATAAAAAAGGCTATTGGCCAACACAGACAATATTACGCCTTTGAGAACAGAGAGTTGGGATCACCACAGCAGGGTCTGTATTCGTCATTTCCGCAATAGAGTTTCCATTTACTGCAGTCAAAAGTCCCTGGCTTCCGGTTGCTGCAGCAGAATACCAAGAAGAATACGGTGCTCCCGAAAGAGCTAATCCTCCGCATTGGGTTGTTGTAGGAGAAGCAGCTGTCCAATCTATAGAACTAAAGCCTGTCCATATTCTGCCAGAAGTTCCGAGAGAGTTCGTCCACTGAGCTGCATTTGCAAATCCGATCGTAGTACCTGTACTAAAGCTATATGCTAATTTAGTTCCGCCTTGGCTGAAATATCTCCGGTAAGAACTGAAGACCCAATCAGTGGAAGTATTTCTGAGATTACCACTAGGGCTATAACTTACTACAAGTAGAGCCTTATAAGCTACGTCCGGGTTAGCATTGCTTGGAACACTAGAGTTACAAATATTATCTGCAACTTCTCTCGGACCTCCAAAAGTGGAATTATCAATCGCCTTTTTAGCAAAGTCTCCCGTGTAACCTGCTCCGTTATTAGTAGCTACGAAAATACATTTATCACTATCGTTTACTTTAACTTTAAACGTTTGGGAGATTCCGGAAGATACATCTACTGCGACAAGGTCATAATAGTTGTTCAAACAGTTATCATCTGCTAGAGAATTGATTTGGAATCCGTTTTTATAATCGAAATTGGCGTTTTGAGGATTCGGAGCGAAGGCCAAGGTAAGATAATCCTGATAACCTCCTTGGTCCGGATTATAATCCGTTACAAAGGTGATATTATCATTTCTATAAAATCTGAATTCGATAGAGCTTCCATCAGTAGGAGGGTTCTGGATTGCGAACATAATATCAGCCGCATCGTTTTCATCTACGGTAATGGTAGTCTCTCCCTCATTCAATAAAGGTTCTATCGGATATGGGGGAAGAGTAACGAATAAATTCCAGAATATAGAAGGATCTATAGTGATCGCTCCCGCTAGGTTGGGTTTACTACCGTCCAGAGCAGTGGATTGCGCATTATTACACTTGGAAACCCACAAAGTAAGACATAATAGAATGAAAGCCGTCCGTCCTAATTTAGATCCTTTCATATTCGCACCCGCCCTATCTCTCAGAGGAAAATACCCCTAAAGTAAGAAAACAGACAGGCAGGAAAAAAATTGAACGATTTTTTGGTTTAGTCGGGAGAATAAACGCAAATAAACGGCAGCGTCATAGGAGAATCGCAACTGGAAAGTGTCATATAGGCTGCATCTCCGGTAACTACACTCGAAGTACCTAAATTTCCGCTGGATGAACCACTTGAATCTGTCCAGCTTTCGGAACCGTTTAGACAAGTATTATTGTCCATTCTTCCCCAGGCTGAATGCATTCCTGTCCAATATTGTCCCGAATCTATTAAAGGATTATCAAAATCGGAGCTTGGGGGCCAGGTCCCGCCTATAGAAAAAACTTTTACCCAAGTTCCATTCCCTTGTTTACGAACGTATCTTTTATTAGCTCGGAAGAAAGATGTAGAAGATAGAGATTCTCCGGGATTCCTATCTCCGCGGGCAATGGAAAGGGCACCAACCATCGCTTTATAATGAGCTGGGTCTCTCGGAAGACCTTTTCCGCTAGCTAAACTTTTACAGTGATTGTCCATGGCGTTTAGTCCGCCCAATTGAGCTAGGCTTTTGGCAGAAGATTCGAAAACACAATAATCTCCGTCCCTTACAGTTACATTATATACGAAAGTATTTCCCGTTGAATTTTTTGTAATTCTGAAACTGAATTTATCTCCTGGACGGTCCAGACAGTTATCATCGTCCGCGTTTAAGGCAAAACCGATAGAATGAGTTCCTGTATTTGCAGTAAGAGTAAATGTATTATAACCTACAAAACTAGGGGAGGATACTGTAGTGTAATTTTCGATTTGCATCGTAAAGTTTTCATCTACAGGGTTTTGTTCTGAAAACGTAAGATCTATATAGGTATTCCCCGCGTCATACATCACATTAGAAGAAAGTTGTGGAAGACCTTCCGGAATTGTCTCAGCTCCGATGATACTCGGTAAAACAACATTCAAAAGAACGCCGGCAGCACTGCTGCTGCCGTCCAAATTGATCGGGTTTGCCTGATTGCAAAAAGAGAATAAGGAAAATAGCGATACGATCGGGATGAGTCTGAAAAGGATCTTTGGATTCGAATTCATAGTTCCGGGTCGGGTGATTTCTTTTTGAGATCACAAACCAAATTGCGAGTTTTTGCTCACTTTTTTAGGGGAAAATAAATTTTCGAGGGAAATTCGTCCGAATTCCAGACTTTTGGGTCCTGGGAATGAATAGAAGTTTGTTAGGAAATTAAGGTTTTTCTACTTTTCTTAATTTATCAATTTCTTTTCGGAAAGATTCATATGGATCGCCAGATTCAGCTTTTCCATTTTGAGAAACTGTTTTGTCAGCAGATGATTTATGAGAAGCAAACCATTCATCCACATGTTTGATTACTTTTGAGATCCTATTTCTACTATCTTCTTCCTCAGCGGTTCTGACTTTGTTTTGTAGGATTTCCATTTTTTCCGACAGAATACGATGTAATTCTCTGGCCTTGTTCCTGAAGGATTCGTTTGCAGGATAACAAAGGATCTGGTCCATTTTTTCCTTTCCTTTTTCCCAAGGAATAAAAACGAATTTTTCACGATCCAGAATTTGGTAATATAGATCCGCTTGAAATTCTCCCACATTGCCTTGAACTTCGGATGCAGTAGGCGGAAGTGAACGTTTAAAATAGAATTCATCCATTACGGAAGAAATTTTGGTCTTCTGTTCCGCCGATCGGATCTTTTCCTCTTCTTTGATCTTCTCTTGTATTCTTGCTTGCTCTTCTTTTTTAGAAGTTTCGTGATTTCTGGCCTTGAGTTGGTTTTGTTGGCCTTTGATCTTTTCTTTTGCTTGGGCAAAGAACATATCCTGGAATATTCTTCCTATTCCGATCAGATCCAGGAGGGTATAATACCAAGGGAAATAATCTAAATAACCTTTTCTCAATACTTTTCCGTAAGCTTTGACAAGATCAGGTTCTCTAAATATCGATTTAATCTGAGGTTCGTTTGATTCCACAAGTTGTCTGATACATAGAATTTTCCAAGTTTCTACGTTTGTGGCTGCTCCCAAGCTTAGAATGATCTGTCTGACACTATTCGCATTTTTATGGAAGAACGCGTGGATGGTAGTAGTTTTAGTTTCCCAAGTGGAGTAGCCGATTTCTAGATCGTCTATCAGCATTCTTTTTAATTCTTCCGGATAAGATTTGAATTCTTTGTCCGGAACCAAGAGCACTTTCCTTTCCCAAGAACCCGATTCAGAAAGTAGATTCCTTTTGATATCATGGAATCTGTTCCGATCTCTTTCCGTAGATTGTTTATGAAGTTCTTTTTCTGCAAGTTCGGAAAGGCTACGAATTAAGACTACACTCAACATTCCTGGAGTTCCTGGACTTGGGGTGCCAGACAAAGCTCTTGCAAAAGCTTCTGCTCTTTCTGTTTTGAATCTTGTGGTTTCAGGATTGGAAGTATTAGAATAATATAATTTTTCTTCCATAGCTATCTTTTGAAATTCGTCCATCAGAACATGGCGTAATTGTTTTGTTCCTTTGGATTGGATGAAATCATCCACGTGATCCATAATTTGGACTGCTTCCTTGGAATTTTTGATCCCAAATAGCCCGTATCCTGGAACGTCTATGACTCTTCCTTTTTTGTGAAGGTCATCCTCTAGTTCGAATAAGAAATCTTTAGTGAATTCGGGGTTAGCAGGTATCCTGAAATGTTCATTATGGAATGCCTGTCTTAAATATAAAAATAACTGGGGAAAAGGAGCTTCTTTTCTGGCCCCCCATTCAAGATCAGATTCCAAATTTTCCCAAAGCAGGGTTTTGCTTGTTTCCGGTTTTCTATCTAGATAATTTAAGAGAGAAGATACAGAATAATCCAGAAGTTCCAAATAGATCCTACTCAGATCTAAAGATTCTGCTTCCGGAAAAGTGGCGTAACAAGGGAGCGCTTCCGGTTGTTTTTCAGCGCTGTCGCTGATCAAATACGCAAGCTGAGAAACTGTGCCATCTTCCAGCAGACGTTTTAAGTGAAGATCGATATCCTTGGGACCTAATTCTCCGACTTCGGGAACTTTATGATGAGGTTCGAATAATTGCCTTTTTTTTACGTTCTTGAAAGATGTCGCTGCTTGGATCGCTTTGTAGACGGAGTGAGTTATTTTGTCGTTCATGTAGTAACTCACTACTTCGTTCAGCTTCTTAACTTTTAAGAAGCTAGGAACGGCTACATTGCCTGTGTTTGGATCTAAGGGTTTGGGACCTTTTGCGTTCATCTTTGTCTATAAATAATTAAATATTAAAAATTTAGCATATAGCAGCGGGGATATATCCGCTTAAAGATATAAGTATCCCTAAGGATATTCAAAACCATCATATAATGCATTCTAAACGGTTCCACCGAAAAACCTAAATCCTCATTCTTTTTCGATAAAACCTGCATAAACCGAAGGACGTATGCCGAAGACCTTATGTGAATCCTCTTGACGAAGCATAGGCAAGGGCTTTCCTGGAATAGAATGCAACTGAAGAAAAAGACTCCCTTCTCTCCCAAAAAGCTATTATTCGTAATTTTAGACGGTGTAGGTTATACTCCTAAAGGCCCCGAATTCGGGAACGCAATTGCAGGCGCCAATCTTCCGTTTCTAAATAAACTTTGGAAAGAATCTCCCACTATACTATTGAAAGCACATGGAACCGCAGTTGGTATGCCTTCGGACGAGGATATGGGAAACTCGGAAGTAGGTCATAATGTTCTGGGTTGCGGTCGTATTTTCGATCAGGGAGCTAAGTTAGTCAATAACTCTATCGCCAAAGGACTGTTATTCGAAGGAAAAGCTTGGAAGGAAATTGTAGAAAATACAAAGACTAAAAATTCCACACTTCATTTAATCGGTTTGTTTTCCGACGGAAATGTTCACGCACATATAGATCATACAAAATCTTTGATAGAGGCGGCAATAAAGGAGAAGGTCCCAAGGATCAGATTACATATTCTTTTAGACGGAAGGGATGTGCCTGAAAAGTCCGCTTTAGAATATTTGAATCCTTTCGAGGAATGGCTTACCACTCTAAGATCCAACGGAGCTGATATTAAGATCGCTTCCGGCGGAGGAAGAATGACAATCACTATGGATCGTTATGAAGCTGACTGGTCCATGGTAGAAAGAGGCTGGAAGATTCACGTTCACGGAGAAGGTAGAACATTCCCCGATGCAAAAACCGCAATCGAAACATTTAGAAAAGAAGATCCGGGAGTGATCGATCAATATCTTCCTAGTTTTGTGGTAGAGGAGTCCGGCAAACCTGTCGGAAAAATTCTAAGCGGAGACTCGGTGGTGTTCACAAATTTCAGAGGAGACAGAGCGATCGAGATCTCCCAAGCATTTACTCAGAAAAAATTCGGATCATTCGATAGAGGGGATTTCCCTGAAGTATGTTATGCGGGAATGATGCAATACGATGGGGATCTGCAATTGCCTGAGCGTTTTTTAGTAACTCCTCCTGCGATTGATCGCACCTTGGGTGAGTATATGGCCAAATCCGGAGTGAGCCAATACGCATTATCCGAAACACAGAAATACGGACATGTAACTTTTTTCTGGAATGGGAATCGTTCAGGCAAATTCGATTCTAAAAGTGAGGAATATAAGGAAATTCCTTCCGATGTAATTCCATTCGACCAAACTCCAGAAATGAAGGCGCAGGCAATCACTGCGGAACTTGAAAAAGTTTTGGGAGAAAATCATTCCGACTTCTATAGAATCAATTTTCCGAACGGAGATATGGTAGGTCATACCGGAAATTACCAGGCCACAGTTAAAGCTATGGAGTTTTTGGACGGATGTATGGGCCGCCTTGCAGAAGCATGCAAAAAACATAATGTAGTTCTACTGGTGAGTGCAGATCACGGAAATGCCGATGAAATGTATCAATTGGATAAAAAGGGAAATGTAGAAAAGGACAAGGAAGGTAAACCTGTTCCTAAAACTTCTCATACCTTAAATCCAGTTCCTTTCAGCGTTTTGGACCCTGAAAACAAGATTAAATTAAGAACAGATCTACCAAATCCGGGACTTGCGAATGTTGCAGCTACGATCTTAGATATTATGGGATATGAGACACCGGAAGGGTATCATCCTAGTTTGATAGCTAAGTAAAATCAATCGCTTACGCAATGAACTGCGTAGATTAGACTTTTATCGAACTCGTTTGCAATTCCATACAAAAATACTACTGTTTTGGCATATTTTTCAAAAGGAGTAGTTGTATCTCCTCTGGTTGCTGCCCAGGTAGCGCTTGTAACCGGATTTGGAAATGCAGTCGTATTGATATAAGGAGCGCTACTTCCTTCTATCAATGAGGATAATTCTTGGACAGTAGGTAGCCTCCAGTTCTCCCTGTCTGCGTATCCTATTGCGGCCCCATGTACTGTATTCAAATAAGCGCAACCGTCTAACGCATTTGCCCAAGTCATCTCATTCTGAGTACCTGTGCAGCTAGGTCCCGTTCTTCCTTCCCAACAAGTTTTCCAAACTAAACCTGTGGAATTATCCGTAGTTGTTATATCTGAAGTATATGTTCCATGAGCAGTCGGACCTGTATAGGTTTGACCTCCTGATATGGTAGCCCCGCTTGTAGTAGTAAAGCTCGATTGATGACTGACTGTATTCCCTGCTTCGTCCTTTAATGAACTTGAAGGAATGGTCCATCGAATTTGAGAATCTGCCGGGAAATAAGTCCAGCTAACTGTGATAACCAGAGTTTGAGAGTCCTGCCAATCGAAGAATGTGTTTGTGTTAGGGGCTGCTACCCATGAAGTTCCATTATAAATTTCTAATGTCATGCTCATGGTAAGGCCCGTGTTCATAGGCTCCGCAAAATTCAAAACAAGAGACCCGGGCGAAAGATTAATCCCAGTACTGGAATTGTTTGGTGTAGAAGCAGAAATTGTGGGGCTTACTGTATCCACAGTTATATCTGCATTATCAACTGACGAAACATTCCCAGCTTTATCTCTTGCAACATACTTAAATGAAGTAGTGGAGTTAGCAGGAACATTAATAGGAGTAGAATATTGAGTTCCTACATTTATAGTGCCGGTTGTCCCATCGATATCCGGAGTAGAACTGTCAGTAACATAAGAAATCTTATCGCAACCTGCTCCTCCGGTGTCCGAACAAATAATAGAAACATTTTGAGAAGAATTATAAGCTCCTCCGTTCGGAGTTGTGCTAACTGTAGGATAAGTATCATCCCGAACGATCCTGAAAATTCCGGATCCCGTTATATTTTCTACCGGATCAGTGACACAAACTCTGATATAACTCGCGCCTAAAGGAAGAAGGCTCGCATTTACCGAGGCTAAATTGTCTATATTAGCTGTTGCTGTTCCTGTAGTTAAACTTGATCCGCTCGTACAAGAGTTGGCGTCTATCCGGACGTCATAGGATCCGTCGGTGTCCGATCTCCAAGTAAGGTCGGAAGAGTTAATTGCCCCAGAATTATTACTTATGAATTTTTCAGTAAGGCTTCCACTGATCGCTGGTCCTGGAAGACAAACATCTAATTCTCCCAAAATACAGCGTACAAAGGTAGTTTCCCACCAAGCATCCGAGAATGGGATGGCCGGGTTATGCACTTCGATTGGTTTGCATAACATTCCAAATCCGACTAAAAAGACTATAAAGCGAGCCCGCATATTGCTATCTGAACAGGGTATTTAATAATAAAGGGACGATTTTATCCTTAATTCTATTTCTACCCAGTAAATAAGTTTTTAACACTTATTTTATTTATCCTATCGGGGATAAACCTCCGACAAAAAAAATCAGCCCATCCGGAATTTCAGACTTTTTTTATCTGCTTTTCTTTCTTTTTAGTTATTGGAGATTGCCGGACTTTTGAAAACCCTTCCCATAACATTTCGGCAGATTGCTCCAATAGGGAAGGATCTATGTTATTTTCGTGGATCCGGTGGTAGCGCAAGATCCCAGTAAAAGAACCCAGAATAAGAGAAGGATAAAGTAATCTTAGGTTTTTATCATTCTGAGCAGGAGCAAAATATTCTGAAATTTTTTGCTTTAAGGCTACAGCATCCTTTGCACTTTCTTCATCCAGTATATAAGAAGATAGATTTCTTTCTATCATGATCAACTGGTCGAATTTGCCTTGGGAGAATAATCCGAGTCCTTTCCAAAAATCAAAAAACTGTTCTTTCGGAGATAAGTTCTTGGAGATAGATCTATCTAAGAATTCCGAAAATTCTTGGACTGAGATCCGAAATGCCTCATTGAATAAGTGATCCTTGTTCCGGAAATGACGATACATTGTGCCAACTCCAACTTTTGCATGAGCGGAAATTTCCGGGATTCTTGTTTCGAAAAATCCTCTTTCTGCAAATAACTTGAGAGCTGAACGAATGATCCTTTCTTTGGATTCATCCTGTTTCTTATGTAGTCTTTCTTCTGGAGGCTCCTTTTCTGTTTCATATATGGGATCCTGATCGGGTGTGAGCTCTGGATCCGTGGAAATATCTAGGGTTTCTATCAGGGGATTATTTTCCATTCGGGTAACCATTTTCAAATTTTATTTTTCTTAAGTTTCTTTCTATAAAGTAAGGCCGAAAGTTTCGACTAACGAGCATTATTGTCAAGGATGAAAGACTAAATTAACATAATTTATAATCTATTCAATGCATTTGACTTCGATCAGTAAAAACAAAGTTAATTCGATTAGATCTACTTGGATAAACTTGCTATCCGTCAATACCGGAATCTGAATTCAGATTCCGTAAATCATTAGAATCTAATATATAAGCATATTAGAAAGAGATGTTATTTGAGAAATGATAAATTGGGATTTTAAGAATGTATAATTTGGAATATTGTTTCCGCTTTCGATACGAACCTGGTTTGGAATGATTCTTAATTATTGGGAAATAAATTTCAGAACGGATAGGCGCTTATTTTGCCAACGCTTTCCAGAGTGTTAAACCGGAAGCGTGTAACGTTTCTGCAGAAAGTTGGATATAACCACCTTTGGCCATCTTCACCATTCCTACAAAACTTCCATAACATAAGGAAACAAGTTCCATGGAACCAAGGTCAGATCGGATATCTCCCTTTGCTTTCGCTTGTTCTAAGAATGTACAAATAAACTCCATGGTTTGGGAGGTTGCTTTTTTACTAGCTTGGTCCAGATAAGGAGAATGGTAGTGTAACTCTAAAAATTCAAACGCTTCCGGGTAACGATGATAGAAGGTTGCAAGTGCTTTCCACAAATGAACAAATAAGTCCTTTGATTTTGCTTTTTCAGGATAATTTTCCGCGAGAGTCTCTCTCAGTTTGTTTTTCCAGAAACGATATAGTTCGTTTACCAATTCTTCTTTGTTTTTATAATACCTGTATATGGTTCCGGCGCCTATACCTGCGTCCTTTGCTAGGTCAGGTATAGGGGTTCCTTCAAAACCTTTTTCGGTGAATAACCTTAAGGCAGAGGTGAGTATTCTTTCTTTTTTGTCTTCCGGATCTCGAACTACTGGCATTTGATTTTCCTGGAATTAGGGAATGGAACCGAAGTATTCCACTTCTCTTTGTAATAGCACACCTGTCTCTTTTTCCACTTTTTCTTGGACAGTATTTACAAGTCCATATACATCGGAGGCTTTTGCCCCTCCGGTGTTCACTATAAAATTACAGTGTTCCGGAGAGATTTGAGCTCCACCAATTTGTAAACCTCTTAGGCCTACCCTGTCTATAAATTGCCAAGCTTTGATCTCTTTTCCTTGTTCGTCGAATACCTTTGGGTTTTTGAACATGGAACCTGCACTTTTTTTGTTCTGGGGCTGAGAAGAATTTCGTTTGTCCCTTTTTTCTTTGAGAGAACTTTCGATCTCTTCTAAGTTTCCAGGTTTTAATTTGATTAGAATGGAAAGAATAATGGAGTCTTTTCTTTTTAAGAACTCGGTAAATCTGTATCCGTGTTCTATTTCGGAAGGTTTTCTTTTGAGAACTTCTCCGTTTCTTAAAAATTCCACTTCTTGGATAAGATCGAAAAGTTCTCCTCCATAACATCCTGCGTTTTGGATAACTGCTCCACCTGTCCAACCCGGGATCGTGCTTAAAAACTCTGCCCCTGTATATCCTTTCTGAGAGATTTGACGGAAGATTGGAGTAGTATTAGTTGCAGCTCCTACTTGGAAAAGACCTTCTCCCATATCCTTGTATTCCTTAAATCCTCCAGAGAGTTTTAAGATCACAAAATCATCCGGATGATCTGAGATAAGGATATTTGTGCCACCGCCTAGGATCTTCCAAGGTAGGTCTAGTTTTTTGAATACGGAAAGAGTTTCTAGGATTTGTTCCTGGGTTTCAGGTTCGACTATTATAGGAGAAGTTCCGCCGATCTTAAAGGAGCAATGAACACTCAGATCCTGATTCTCCCGATAGGGAAGACCGGAATTTCCTAGGGAATTCTTTAGTTCTCGGATCTGTATTTCGGAAAGAATGGCCACTTTATTCAAGTTTCCCCGTTTGGATCTAGGAGCAAGAAAAAAGTCTAAGGCCTAAAAAAGGCTTATGAGAAGAGTAAGTCGGTCCGAACATTCTTTTAGGGGCCGAAAGAATATGTTTTATTTGCTCTTGCAATCCGTGTATCAAGATTATATCACCGGAAGATCGGACAGGGAAACTTATATCAATTCTGTGATCCGATTGGCTCTGGACCAAGAGAAATTAGCAGGTTTGGTTTAAGCTATCTTCTTCAAAACCTACGTTAAACGTAGGTTTTTTCCGTTTCCTCTTCTAATTCTTCATCTTCTTCCCAAAGTTTAGTACTAGAGAGTTTTGCCTCTGCTTGTGAGTAAATTCTCTCTTCAATCCGATTCAATAAGGTATTTAATCCAAAACCTTGGATAGCGGATACATAGATCGTATCCAGGTCCGCTTCTCTCAGAAGTTCGTTTCGTGCTTCTTCCGGTAATCCGTCTACTTTGTTGAATACTAAGATCCTTGGGATATCGGATAGATTTAGATCTTCTAATATAGTTTCAACTGCTTCCATCTGTTGTCTGAATTCAGGATTAGAAACATCGACTACATGGACGAGCAGATCCGAATCTCCCAACTCTTCCAATGTTGCTTTGAATGCGTTGGATAGTTCAGGAGGAAGATCATGAATAAATCCTACCGTGTCGGATACAATGATCTCCCTTTCTTCCGGAAAACGAATCCTTCTGGAAGTAGGATCCAAGGTTGCGAATAACTTGTCTTCGGATAATACGGAAGAATTTGTCATAGCATTTAGTAAGGTAGATTTCCCTGCGTTTGTGTAACCTACGATACCGCAGACAGGGATCTCGTTTTTCTTACGTCTTCTTCTTGCGATCTCTCTTCGTTTTTTCAAGGACTTAAGTTCTTGTTCTAATCTGGAAATCCTTTCTTCTACCCTACGTTTTCCGATCTCGAGTTTTGTTTCTCCAGGTCCTCTTCCTCCGATTCCCCCTGTGAGCCTGGACATATTATCATCCAACTCTGAAAGTCTACCTTTCAGATATTTTAATTGCGCAAGTTCTACTTGGAGTTTACCGTCCCTGCTTGTTGCATTTCTTGCAAAAATATCCAAGATCAATTGGGTTCTGTCTAAAACTTTTAGATCTGCATAATCCGAGATCTTTTTTGCCTGAGAAGGAGATAATTCCAGATCGAATACTAATAGTTCCACTTGTTTCTGGATTGCTTTTAATACGATCTCTTCTAGTTTACCTTTTCCTAATACTGTAGAAGGATCTAAACGATTTTTTCTTTGGATAAATGAATCTACTACGTGTACTCCGGCCGTTCTGCAGAGTTCTTTTAGCTCGTCTATGGATTGTGCTGGAGGGCGTATTCTATTATTTTCCGGATACACTCCCACTAAAAAGGCTCTGTTTTCTTTTTGAGCTCCTTTTAGATTTTTACGATATCTGGTCATTCTTCCTTCGATTTCCAGAATATCGTCCAGTATACCTTCTTCCAATTGTCCCGGGACTTTTTTGGGAAGAACTGTCCAAGGTTCTCCTTCTTCGTCTTCAGGGTTTACATGTGCTGAATAATAAGATCTAGGAAGGCCCTTATCATCTATAGTGATTGCAGTTATATAATCTAAACGTAATAAAGCTAAGTCTGTAAGATCTTCTTGGTTTAGACTTTCTTCTTTGAGATGGCTATGAACGAGTCGTAAACCTCGTAACCTCGCTTCGGATGTCCTAATACGATCCAACCAAGGGATATCGATGGAGCTATCCGATCCCACGATCACGTGAGTTACATATCCGTTCCTATCAATTAGGATCCCGATTTGTCTGCCGATTTCGAAGGAAAGTTCTGTGAGTGTTCTGGAAACTTCGGGCGTGATGATCACGTTTTCCCGAATTCTACGCTCGGAGAGTTTTTTGAGTCTTTGGATCTGATTGGACTTGAGTCCGGAAAGGTTTCCGCTGAGCTTACTGATAAATTTGCCTCTTCTCTAAGAATTAGACGGTACCATTTCCCAAAAAGAGAGTCAAGCAGTTCCGATCCTAAAAAGCCTGAGAAGATCGAATTCTATAGATATAAAGGTATAGATGGCAGATCTGTATCCTGTTCTGGAAAGAAATTATTATTTTTATGGTTACATTACTTGCAATCAAGGATTCTACCTCAAAAAAAGGTAAACGCACGATAACGGATGGTCGAAAAAAAGAATAGAGGCTGGCACAAGGAAATGTTTCTTGGACCAAAGCTTGCTTTTCGATTAAAAGAATGTTTGCCCGATTGAATTTTAGATTTTTATTTCCAGGCTTATTACTGATTGCCTTCTTTGGAGTCTGGTTTTCACCAATTTTTGCTCAAACTCCAGAAGATACTAACAATACTTCCGACGTAGGGAATAATTCTTCGGAGACTGAAGATCCTTCCGCTTCTGATGAGCAAGATACCAATAAGAAAAAGCCTAAAAAGCCGGTCTTGGATCCGGAATCCAAACGGTATAATGATCTTCTAAAAGCCGGTTTATTGAAGGTTTTCGAAGGGGAAGCCACATACAATTACCCTAGATTGAAACAATACGGACTGACACATCCAATTCCAAGAGTTAGAGCTGCAGCAGCTTTAGCTTTGGGAAGATTGAAAAGTCCTGTAGGCGTTAAGATACTTCATCAAATGATAGATCGTGATGGTGAGTGGGTACGTCAGGCAGCATACAAAGGGCTCGCAGATATAGGCTCCAGAAGTTCATTAGATTATTTTTATGTAGGTGCCAAGTCTTCCGATAGAGAGATTAGAGTAGCTTCTTTCCGAGGAATGGGAAAAACATTAGATCCGGGAGCAAGAGAAGTTCTATTAAAAAAGGGTCTTAAGTCTGATGATAAGGAAATCGTAAAGGCAACTCTTTTGGGTCTCGGGTATTATCAGGTTCCGGAAGACCTTCGCATATTTATTGATTATCTGAATTCAGAAGACGAAGAATTTCAAAAGGCAGCAGTGGAAGCTCTTGGAAGGCATAAGACCAGGACTTCTATGAAAATTTTAGAAGATTCTTTCAAAGATAAGACGAATCTAAGAAGCCAAATCCTGGATACTTTAACGGAACAAAAGAATTCATTCGCGATCTTTGCATTATTAAGAATTTTGAATGCTAATGCTGATTCCGAAAATATAGTAAATGAGATCAGCGCCAGATTATATAAATTAAAAGCAGTCGGAAAATATATGACCATTGTTTCCGATAATACTCCTCTTTTGAGAGAACCTTATGTAGGGGCTCCTAAGATCCGTGACTTAGAAGCAGGAGAAGTTGGGAAAGTAGTCAGCAAACATTCAGTTGCTTATATCATTCCGATCGAAGGCCAGAGAATAGAGGACTTTTATTATAAGGTTTTAGTGAACACCAAATACAAGGATGCGTTTACTGAGACCGTCCAAGGTTGGGTGTTTGGAAAATATATCCAAATAAGAACCATTTCTATGCCTAAAGAAGAGAAGGAGAATAAGAGGAAGAAACCTAAACAACCTTCTATTCTGGATGATATGGAAACTTCTGAACCGGCGCCTAATAATCCTCAAGGCGAAAACCCGAATCCTTAATAAAGTTTAGTCTTTAGTTAAAAGACAATGGATCTATCTCAGCTTTATCCTCTTCTTCCATATTTTTTAAGAGTAAGCCCTGCATTGGTTTTTGCAGGATTATTTTGGTTTATTATTAAGCCGGAACCGAAACTTAGAATTCTGATCTATATTCTTTTGTTTGTTTTGTTCAGAGATGCTATGACTGGAACTGGACTTTGGTCTTTAGGATCGGACGGAGGATTTTGGATCAGATTGTCCAATTCATCTTTGGTCCTGGTTGCTTTGGGCTTCACTTCCTTAGTTTTAGTTTTTACATTATGGAAATTTGATATAGAAAACCGAAAATTGGTTCTTTGGTTTAAAGGAAACCAAGTTCTCGGGGTTTTATTCGGTTTATTAAGCGCAGTTGCGATTGTTTTGCCTGTTTGGATCCTGAATCGGAGTCTTTCCGGGGGGAAGATCTCAGGCGGAGAAGTAGATACGAGCCTTCTTCTTCCCATGCTCTGGTTTTCCTTGGCAGGAAATTTGTATGAAGAATTTTTATTTAGAGGATATATAAGAGGGATCGCAGAAGAAAAATTCGGCTGGGTGAGGGCGTCTTTTATCTCAGGGATCAGTTTTGCATTCTTCCATATATTCTTAGCGAGTACTGTAACTTCTATCGGATTTCCATTGCTTGTATTCACTTTATGGGAAGGCACAATCTGCGGATTTTTGGCTTCCAAATGGGGACTTTTATCTTCTACCATAGCTCACGGATTCGGGATCTGGATCTTGGCTTCCGGTTTTGTATAATAAAATACTAATATTTGTTTTCTATTTCTCGAATGACCGATCTTTCTAAAATTTTATCCGTTTTTAAATTTGCGTCTAAGTCTGCCGGTATAGAGATCCTGAAATTATTCGGCAAAGAGTCCACATTCGATCTGAAAGATCCTATGCAGGTTTTAACCCAAGCAGACATGGATTCCCATCGTGTTTTAGAAGAAATCCTCAAAAGGGAATTTCCTGGGATTCCTTTGGTGATGGAAGAGCAAAATAATCATGAACCTCTGCCCGGGACTTTTATCGTATGTGATGAGTTAGACGGGACCACCTTGTTTTCCAGAGGGATTAAGGAATTCAGTGTAATTTTAGCATATATAGAGAACGGATCTACTAAGGTAGGGTGTATTTATTTTCCAGCTTTAGATACATGTCTTACATGTCAGAGAGGAGAAGGAACTTTTATCGATGATAGAAAAATTCTTCTGAAAAAAGGAGGAAGCCTGGATCGTTCCGTTCTTTCTCTTGAAATCAATAATACTTTCCAGGACGAGGACTATCGTTGGATTGCAAACGTTAGTAAAAAAACTTTAGCGACTCGTGCCTTGGCTGCGACAGGAGCAGGATTTTTAGAATTATTAGAAGGTAAGACTGATCTATTCATGAACCTAAGCGGAGCTAAGATCTGGGATTTTGCTGCAGGAGTTCTTGCGTTAGAAGAAGCAGGCGGGATTGCTTTGGATAAAACGGGAAATCCTTTGGATTGGAATAAGATTCGTATGTCTGCATTGTTAAGTAGAGATTCAGATTTTTTAAAAGAAGTTTACCGGCTGAAACCTTAGATCATTCCTTGGATTATGCAGGAATTTCTAACCATTTTGGATTCTAAAACGATCGATACCTTCACGGTAAGTATCCGGGTAGGTTTGGTCATTATTTTTGCTGGCGCTGTTGGCTGGAACAGAGAGGGCAAAAATCATGGGGCCGGTTTCAGGACCCATATTTTGATCGGCCTTGCTTCTACAGTACTGATGTTATTATCTATTTTTATTCCGGAGTTTTATTCCGTAGTGGGAGGAGATCCTTCCAGGATCGCGGCTCAGGTAGTTTCCGGAGTTGGTTTTTTATGCGCAGGTGCGATCATGAAGTTCGGGTTGACCGTGAAAGGATTAAATACCGCTGCTTCTATCTGGATTGTATCTGCGATCGGTTTGCTTGTAGGTGCAGGTTTATATTATGCGGGATTTCTAACTACTGTTGCTACTTTGATCATTCTCGTCTTATTCGATATGGTGGAAGAAAGGTATTTTGGAAAATATGAATATAAGGTTTTGATCCTGGACCTGAAGCAGAAAAAATTCCATCGGAAAGGGTTTAAAGAATTATTATTAAGAAATAAGTTAAGATTGGTTTCGGAATCCTTTATGCAGGATTACCAAACTAAAAGTGCTCAGATCAAACTTACGATCGCGATGCCTCGAGATTTCGATATTCTAAAGATTGTGGATGAATTTAGAAGTCTCGCGGATGTTATAAAAATCAGTATCGAGTCGACTTAAGTTGAATTCGTTACAATTTCGAAATCTATTTATGTCCTATTACTTCTTCCGGAAACTTCTCGGATTTCGGAATTTGCTATGCTTTTTTAAGAGCTTATAAAATGATTCTGACCTGGGAATATGGCCGAAAAAAGAACATCGATCCCTTCGGATCTCGCACAGGAACTTGTAAAAATCATTCGACTTCTTGCCATGTCCGGCAAAAAGAATTTTAAAAAATATCTATACGATCCGTTTATCTATGCCGGTTGGGAAAAGGAAAAATCCCACTCTGCTCTTGCCGCAAGTAAGATGATAGATAAGATCCAAGAGGATTCCAATAATCCTTCATATTTGCATACACTTCCTCATCAATGTAAACGTTTGATCTCTCAGGCAATCATAGAAAGTCTTTCCGCTTTGGGTGACTCTTGTATTTTCTTTTTGGAGAAGATCCAAGAATCCGGAAGTATTGCAACTTCTCCGGAAGCTTTGGAATTTACAGCAGTATTAGAAAAACCTTTAAAAGAGTTCGAAAAAGTAACAAGTAGTAATAACGAAAAACTTTTTGAAGATTCCATTAAAAACTTCTCTAAAGAGGAGTTAAAATCCGCTTTTGAACCTGTGAAGCTTGATGGGACCAGACAAAAAGTATATTTAGATACGGAAGTTCATACTTTATATCAACAAATTCTCTCTGCGGCAAAGGTGAATAATCTAGTTCGTTGCAAAAAGTTACTTTCTAGATATATAATTAACTATAGTGACTCGGAAACTTACAGTGAGCAAGAGGTGGAGAATCTTCTAGACGCATTAGGAAAACGTGAAGTGGGCTTTAAGGAAACCTTGAGAGACTCTCTTGCGATCGAACTTTACTTCTCCATAACAAAAGGTATATTAGAAGGGAATGCTAAGAAGGCTATCCAAGGTATTCGGAAATATGCACATATATTCGAAGGAGATCCGAATACAAAGTATTATTATGAAATAGACTCCTTGGAAAGAAAATTGTATGGAATTATCCAAGCGAAGGATTTAATGAAAGAATTAAGGAAGGGTGTATAAATGGCGAACCTCACATTTAACGAAAAAGTGGACGGAAGTAAATTGATCCTAACGGTCGCAGGAGAGATTGATGCTAAAACTGCTCCGGATCTGAAAATTAAATTGGAAGCTGCAGTAGGGAACGGGATCAAAACGATCATCTGCGATTGTTCAGCTCTTACTTACATTGCATCTGCAGGGATTGGTGTTTTAAACTCCATCCAGAAATTCCTGAAAGAAAAATCTGGAGAGATCGTTTTCTGCAGCTTAAAAAAGGAAGTAAAGGATACGATGGAGCTGATGTACTTCACCAAAAAGGTGAGAGTATTTCCTTCTTTAAATGACGCATTAGGCGGAGTTTAAATCCTCATATGGATTTCTCTCCGGAAAAAATCCTATATTACTCCGTCGATTTAGACGAACTTTCCAAAATTCGAGGAGAGGTCCGCGAATTTTTGGGGACAGACTGTTCGGATATAGTCAAGGGCAGGATCGTATTCTGCCTAGATGAAGCTATGACTAATGTAATAGAACATGGATTTACGGAGCCTGACTCTTCTAAAATTGAATTAAGAATGAAAAAGAATAAAGGAAGCTGGAAGTTCTCCATTCTGGACCAAGGCGTTCCTTTTGATCCTACCAAAGAAAAAAGCGAAACCTGGAAGGAATTATACGAAAGCGGTGCAGATGGAGGTTTCGGATTACGTTCCATTAAAAAAATAATGGTCGTACGTTACCAACGTCTCAAAAATCCTCCGCGTAATAAACTGACTCTGATCCATACGAGATAATAAGATGATTAAAAACAAATTCCTAAGAGCGGTTCTTCCCGGCATTCGGGCAAAACTTTCCTTTTTCACGGCCGCATTGGTCATCTCAATATTAGGTTTTACTTCAATAATCCATTACTCCCAACAAACAAAAGCTTTAGAAGAGAAGCTTGAGTCTGAGTTGAAGGCTCCTTTGGAATACGTGAACTCGGTCGTTTTGGATCTTGAAAACCTGAGCAGAAGTATGATCCTGATCGAGGAATTTAAGGTTAGAGTAAAAGAGAAGAAAAAACAACTCAGTAAGTTTAAGAGGACAGTTGTTCAGAAGGAAGGTGGACTTTTCGGAGCATTAAAAGCATTCGGTCAATCTATCGGTCTAAACGTTAAAAGAGGGAATGTTTATAAATCTGTAGATACTTACTTTACAAGATACCTTTCTGAAAAAGAGATTCAGGAATTTGAATCTAAGGTACGTAACGAATTAAGAAAAGAGAATGGAGCTCCGATTGACGCGCCTGTTTATGAAAAGATCAGATCTATAGCGGAAAAAACAGCGCTTGCTCGTATCAGAGCAGAAACTTCTAAGACCAGAATAGAAGAAATTACCGAAGAGATCAAGTTCTTAGATACGGAATTAGCTAAAGCTGATCTGGATCCGAAGAATAAAAAAACTTATCTATCTGATAAGGACAAATTGGAGAAGGAACGAAAAGGGGCTGAAAAAGCGATCCCTGAGGGAGAGAAAAAAGCCGCATCAGGGGAGACTGCATTAACAAAAGCTCTTCAGAATTTTTTCAGAGGATCTTTTAAGGATAGAATTTCTTCTTTAGGGCTTCTTCCGGATAAAATTAGAATTTTAGCATATGATAGAGTTGGGAAAGAGACCTTAGATACGGGTTTACTTTTCTCTCAAAGTTCGGAGACGGGAAAAAAATTACTTTCCCAGGCCGATTTTACCGAAAGTCGTAAAGGTCTTTTTGGAGATACGGATGTTTTGGAAGTTATCCAGAACAAATCTGAACCTGAAAGTTATGAAGTAGGGGGAAGGCAGTACGAAGTAGTTTATCGTCCTGTTTTTAGAAATCCGAGCACTGCAGAAAGATCCAGATCAATGGCCGAAGAGATTGCGGAAAATCCAAAAGACTGGTCAAAATATTTGGAAGAAGATCGCAAAATTTCTGCAGAGATTGCTGAGATTTCCCAGAGATTAAAAACCAGAATGTCGGAGCTCCGCAAAGACGGAAAGGCTAAACCTTCTTCCGATAAGGAATTCAAAAATCTGGCTCTTGCTTATAGGCAGATGCTCAAAAAAAGAGACACTAAATTAGAGCAACTTCATCCCTACGGTTCTGTTTTTGAGAAGAATGAGAAAAAATGGAATGATGATCATAAATCTCTAAAAGACAAGATCGCTGCCACTTCTAAAGAAATTTTAGAATGGGAGAAGATGCTTAAATTTCCTCCTAAAGAGGGAGAGAATAAAACTTCTCCAGAAGAAATCCAAGAGAAGATCCGGGTATTAGAATCCCAGGAAGAGGAATATAAGGATTCTTTAATTCGTTTGGAAGCCACTAAGGGGGATTGGGGGAATTCCTACGAGCATAAAGCAGAGGATGCATTTTTTGGTTTGAGAGAAGCTGCACTTGAGGATTTTACTTTTATTCCTTTTAAAACTGGCCCGGCAGGTATCAGGAGATATTATAAGGATGAAAATGAAAGAAAGTCAGCTCGGGTCAAATGGAGACTTTTGAGAGAATGGGTACTTTCTGGAAATTCTGAAACAGAACTGCCTAAAACACCTAGAGGGATCGCCTGGGATTCGGGTATACTGGTCCGAAGCAGAAGTGAGGCTGAGGAAGTGATGTGGGCTCTGGATTCTACTCCTCTTGTGGCCCCAGGTGAAGAAGAGGGGAAAGGGTTGGTTTACGATCTTCTCCGCAAAGACTTATTAGGATATAATATTATTTTAATAGATAGGACCGAAGGCATCCGGCAAATGAAGTCCAACCGAGAAGAAATGATCCGATATACGGGGATCATTGGGACAATCGCAATTCTTTTGGCGTACGGTTTGGCTTGGTTTGTGGTCCGTAGGATCAGGGTTATCAGTAAAAATGCTGAAACGATCGGAGACGGTAATCTGAACGTGGAATTCCCTCCTGCAGGCTATGATGAGATCGGTATCTTAAGTGAATCTTTAAACGATATGGTCCACGGATTAAAAGAGAGAGAGGAGATGAAAGGAGAACTTCTGGCAGCAGAAGAGATCCAGAAACGTCTTCTCCCTGAAAAACTTCCTTCTAGCTTGAATGACTATGTGGAGTTCGGCGCGTTCTATAAGGCGATGACCGGAGTTGGCGGGGACTATTACGATTTTATTGAATTAGGTGGAGGAAAGATCGCGATCTGTATCGGTGATGTTTCCAATCACGGTGTGGGTCCTGCAATTGTGATGGCTCTTTTTAGGGCCCAAATCCAAGCAATTCTTCGAAAAGGAGAAAGAGATCTGAAAAAGATCTTACTAGAAGCGAATGCTTATCAGTATGAGGATACTCCGGATCATATTTTTATTACATTCTTCTTGGCGATCTTTGACTCGAATACTTCCAGACTAGAATATATTTCCGCAGGCCACGTTAAGCCGTTGTTCTTTGACGCTTCTGATGGAAAGATTAAAGAACTTCCTGCAGGTGGTTTACCTATCGGCATGGATGAAAATTCTTTCTTCGAAACTACGATAGAGAGAAGGGTATTAACTTTGGATTCAGGAGATATTTTCTTCGAATATACGGATGGTTTAGACGAAGCAAGAAGTCCTAGCTCGGAAATGTATACTAGGGAAAGACTTGCTAAACTATTGCATGCAAACGGAGAAAAACGTCCGGAAGAATTGATCAAGACAATCGTTATGGATGTGGAATCCCATACTCAGCAAGATCTAAGTGCAACAGGGTTTTCTAATCTTTCCGATGATATCGCTATGATCGCGATCAGAAAAAGATAAGAACCTGCACTGTTTTATTGAATCCGTTTGTAGGATTTCCTACAAACGGATTTTTCATGCTAAGGCAGGATTAGGTCCTTCCAATCTTCTTCCGGATTTTTCGGACATAGATATACTTCACCTTCGGAGTATTTGTTTTTATTTTTTCTCCAATGAGAAAATTTGAGATCCGCTTCTTCTAAACCTGTTTTTAGGACTTCTCTTAGTACGGAAACGGATCCGAAGGTTCCATCTAAAACTCCAGTATTTTTTGCGTCAGAATCTGCTCTGGATTTTTTGGTGAATGATTCGAAAAATTCCTTTTGAATAGATTCAATTTCTTGAATATTTCCTTCCTTTCTGAGAGCGGAAACTTTTGCTCCTTGGAATAGATCGAACGCAGAATTTCCTCCCATTACCGCAAGAGTGGCCTCGGCTAAGGAATAATATGCGATTCCCGGTCTTAAAAATCCGCTGAATGCATGTATCTGTCTTCCTCCGTAATTTTGTCTTAAAATGATAGAGACTACGGGAATCTCAGAGAGAACATTTACATCCAAAGATTCTCCGCCGATCTGTTGTATCCTTGCTCTTTCTTGTTTGGTGCCTGGAACAAAACCTGGAGCATCAGAAATCATTAATAAAGGAATTGAGTGTTTGTTTACAAACTCTGTGAACACTCTGAATTTTTCTGTGCCCGGTGCATCGGGAGAACCCCCTCCTTTCGGTTGGTCTGCGATGATTGCAACTGTCCTTCCCTGTATCCTTCCAAGTCCCGCGATCAAGCTGGAGCCTGGGTCCCATTCTCCGAATTCTAAGAAAGTATTCTCATCTAAAATTTTCTGAACGATCTCTTCTTTCATGTCGTAAGAAACTGTGATTTCTTTCGGAAGTTTGATCTCACTTTTACTCGTTGGAGAATTTTCAATTTTCCTTTGATTTAATAAATGGAAGAATTTTTTAATGATCTCGTAAGCTTCCGATTCGTTTTTAGAAGTGAATGTTGCCCATCTTTTTTTATTTGAGAATTCTTTATGAGTGGAAGGTTTACTTTTTTCATTCGGTTCTAAAAGAAGCCACACGTCCGCGCTCGAGGTGAGTTCTGAAACCCTAAGTCCTTCCGGATTTTTAACAAAATGTAAGCAGGCTCCTTCGAAATTTTGTAACGATTTTTGGAAATCCCTTCTCGGTCTTAAGGAATCATAATCATCCAAATGAGAACTTCTAAACCATTTGCTTCCATAGACTAAGAGTAAACTTGCGCCTGTTTTCGCTGCGATCCGAACGGATTCTTTTGCTTTGATAATACATGGAAGAGAATGAAATCCATCATTCGTTCTTGGTCCCATGGAAAGCACGGAAGTTTGTCCCAATCGAATGAATCCTGAAACTAAAGATCCAGAACCTGAATAGTTTTCTTTGATCGGTAAGAAAAATCCACTCTCGGAGTAATGAATAAGCTCGTTTTCATCTAAAACATTCCAATTTTCTGATATAACTCTTTGGCTTTTCTCTTTTGAGAGAGGTTCACATCCTAATAAAGAATCTTGTATCCTTCTGAGTATCCAGATGAGCTGAATTTTATCATTGGCAACAAAATCGACTGTGCCAGTAGCCTGACCCATAATTTTAGCACCGCCAATTTCATAATTAGTAAACTTCTCGCCAGTTACGGATTCAATTACGGAAGATCCGGTCAGAACTCGATAGGACTCATCTTCATTGAGAAGGACTTGCAAAGATGTTTGAGAAGAACCGTAAACATCTAACCCGGTAGAAGAGCCTGTCCCGACTGCGACTGTAAAACAAAGACTTGGCCTATCTTCTGAGTTATATTTTCTGAACCCCGATCCATATTTTTTTTCGGTTTCCGAACATACTTCTTTTAAGACTGGATCTGAATGTGATTCAATTGCTGCTCTGAAATCGGAAGCTTTGGTTCCCGCACTTATGAGTGAATTCATGAAGAAACCTTCTGCAGCTCTATTCAAAGAAACCATTCCTTCCTTTATATTGGCTCCTGCTCCATCATTCCAAATATACAAAGGCAAATCTTTCCGGTAAGCGTAGTATGCTGCTGCTATATATTTTCTTCCTTCTAAATCACCTGTGGCTCCACCTGCTACTCTAGAATCTTTAAAAAAACATAATGCAGGCTTTCCACCTATCTTTCCTTCGAATATTTTTGCTCCGGGGATATAGATCTCTTCTTTGCCTGTTTTAGGATTTTTTCTAAGAAGTCCATCTGTTCCTGGGATTGTGATCTCTTTTGCAGACTCTGTGTCAAATACTTCGGAGACCCAACATTCCAAAGGCCATTTTCCTTTTTGAAAGACGGCTAGATCTTTTGCATCTGTTCCGATACAATATGGAAATCTAGGATCATTGGGATGAGCGATATCCATTCTGAGTTTTCCGTCTTTAAAGAAGAAGGAAAGTGTGACCGTCTTTTCCGTATCTTCCGGAAGAAAATCCATTGTGAACTGACTATATAATCCATGCAGGAAGAATCTAAGAACGGATCCCGCCGACTCCATTATATTATTATAATTGAATACATCTTCTCTGTTAGAGCCGGGATCGAATTTTACTTTGAATCCGGAAACAAGTACTTCTAATCTGAAAATATCGAGTTTTTTGAATATTTGAGCACCTTGTAAGATACATGCTCCTACTTTTGCAGTAGTTTCCAGATCAAACCTTGAAGTTTGTTTTTCCGGTTTTGCACTTAAGGTGGAGAAGAGTATGTATTGTTTTTCTTTTTCGGTCTCCAGAAAATACAGGAAATGTCCCTGACTAGGGGAGAATAGTCTCTTTATACTTCCTTGGGTTTGCCAATATTCCAGTTTTTTCCGGATCTGGGAAGTGAGAGATTCATCAAAGTTTTCCGGGATCAACGGTAAATTTTCAGAAAAAGATTTTTTGAATTTTTCTTCTAAAATTTCAGATCTTTCTTCGGAAACTGAGGACCAAGGTGATTTTAGAAAGCGCACATAATCGAATACGTGTTTTCTGGAAATGGTCGCATCTCCCCCTTTGAATTTTTGCGGGCGATTTCCTCTGGAGTTTAATATTCTTCTTACTGTTTTTTCGAGTGAACTTTCTTTCTCTCTTTCTTCTAAATACAAGACACCGTTTAAAGCAAGATCTATGGAAGGAGTTGGCGGAGCATAAATGGAAAGTTTTTCCAAAAGTTTTGCTATAAGCTCTTTTCCTTCTCTTAGATTCGCATAAGCTTTTACTAGAAATATAAATGCATCTTTTTGGCATTTGGTCCTGCGGAGAGGGTTCCAAGGTTTTATCCCATAATAATGAAATGCATTTGATAAAAGTTTTTTAGTGGTCTTAGGTGGATTATATCCTTCTGTATCCCATTCAGAAAGTGCTCTTTGTATCTCTCCATAATGGGAAAATTTAGTCCCAGGATCGGAGGAAAAGATTCTTCGTACTAATACGTGGAATTTTAAAAGTTCTATATAAAAGTTTCCCCAGAGACGATTTTCAGAATCAGAACCTTTAATGAATTCTAAATTGGAAAGTATAGAATCTATCTTTTCTATTGCGTCTTGTTCTCTAAATGTTCCTAATATCCACGACTTTAACAAGGCCCTTAGATCGGAGCCTGAAGTTTTTTGGGCAAGCGGGAGTTCTAGCTCTGCATCCGTCTCAATCGATGGCCAGATCTCCCAAATAGATCCTCCGATGATATTATGGTTTTCTAATTCTTTTTCGGCTTCGGATTTCTGCTCTGTTTCTATTTTTGCTAGAATTTCTCCTTCGCTCAATCCTTTTCCCAAAACCATTCCGGACGCAGTCATTCCTCTTACTAATTTGTTTCTATCTCCATGTTCTAACAGATAACCCAGTTTTCCGTTTACTGGAGCAGTTAGAACTGTTTCCATTTTCATAGCGGAAATGACCAATATCGGATCTCCTTCTTGGATGCTTTCACCTTCTTTCCATACGTCATTCGTTCGAGGATTATTGCAGATTTTTACGAATGTTCCTTGGAAAGGAGAACGTAATATTCCTTCGTTAGATATGTTGCTCTTTTTATCTTTGGATAGAATGGAAAATCTTAGGTATCTAAGCTTTCCTTGTTTATCCGGAAATCTTACGAGATGAAAGGAAGGTCTGCGATCTACTCGGACAGGAATCGTTCTACCTGCAAATTCCACTAAAAATTCTTCTTCTAATTCACCACGGGCGGAAACTCCGATTGTCCCGAAATCTTTTCCATTCAGTAAAATTCTATAACTAGAGATAGAAGTTCGGAATAAACGTGTTTTATAAGTTTTCAATTCCGACCTTAATTCGAACTCATAGAGAGAATATTCAGATTCTTGTGAGTGAAGTAATTTGGGAAGGTCCCTATCTCTAAAGGATCTTTTCAGATCGTTTTCTGTTATAAAAACGGATTCGGTGAGAGAACAGATAATTGCACCTTCTTCTTCCGATTCCTTCTCCACTTTTGTAAGCTCTTCATTATTAGATAAAATTAAATTATCATATTCTCCTGAACGGAAGAGATCGTGTCTTACAAGTTTTATCAGCTGTTCGATATTTGTGGTTATACCGCGGATGTATAGATCGGAAAGTGCTCTTTCCATTCTCAGTAGAGCTTCTTCTCTTGTGGTTCCCGTAGTGATCAATTTTCCGATCATTGGATCGTAATCACCTAAAACTCTATCACCCTTTCTGAAGCCGAAATCGCAACGTACTCCGTTGAAAGTCGGAAGTTCCAGATCTTTTATTTTTCCAGGAGAAGGTGAGTAGTTTTGAAACGGATCTTCTGCATAGATCCTACATTGAATGGAATGATTTCGATCGGAGAATCTTCTTTTGATCACTGAGTCATAAGGTATCTCTTGTTCTCTTCCATCGAAAAATAAAATTTGCCATTTAGCTAGGTCGATCCCGAGAGACTGATCCGTTACCGGATATTCTACCTGTAATCTGGTATTCATTTCTAAAAACCCGAAATTGCCCGTTTCACAATCTAATAAGAATTCCACGGTTCCCGCGGCGCATCCTTCTGAGTAGCCTGAGATATGAGCGATCTTTTCTGCGGATGATAATAATTGTAATAAGGTCCTATCGTCTAAAAAAGTTTCTCCACTTTCTTCCACGACTTTTTGGTTTCTTCTTTGTACTGCACATTTGCGGATCCCGACTGCAGTGGAGTTGAAAATTTGTACTTCGAAGTGAGCAGGCCTCTCCACATATTTTTCGAAGAAGAAGGTCCCGTTCCCATAAGATTGAAGACCGATCCGAACAGCACTTTCTATGGCAGGAAGAAGTTCTTTAGAATTTCGAACGATGACCATTCCCTTTCCACCGCCACCGCTATCTAACTTGATCATGATCGGGTAGCCGATCCTTTCCGCTTCCTGGATTGCGATCTCTTCTCCTCCTATGATCGGTCCGCTTCCTAATAAAAGTGGGATCCCATTCTCTGAGGCTAATTTTCTAGCATCCAGTTTGTTCCCTACTTTCCTCATCACTGAAGCTTTGGGGCCCATAAATATTATATTCTTTTTATATATTAGAGAAGCTTCCTCTAAAGATTCTACAAATTTGAAATCTTCTGACAAAAATCCATATCCAGGATAAACTGCATTTGCGTCGGAGAGTAAAGCAGCCGCTATGATTGTCTGAGAATTCGTATATTTGTCGGAACTTCCTATATATAGGATCTCATCCGCAGATTCGTACCAAGATTGTTCTCTATCCGGATCGGTTACTACTGCAACAGAGCGGATTCCTTCTTCTCTTAGGGCTAAAAAGAATCTTTTGGCAATCTCTCCTCGGTTTGCGATCAGTATTTTTTTTAGGATTCCTTTTCTTTCCGGTAAAACTTCTTGTTTTTCTGAACGTCCCGGATTTAGGACTTTTAGTTCTCTTATAACGGAATCTATTTCAGGAATACTTAATATTCCTTGGGTAAATGAATCTGGCTCTGGTTTTCTTGTAGGTATCATTCGCTTTCTCCTAAAATATCAGGAGGACTTCGGAAAATGCATAATCCCCCGTATGGCTGATGCTCAGCCGAATCGTATTCGGCTTTAAATTGTTTAGATAAGTTTCAAAATTTCCGTAAAAACGAAAATAGGGACGACCATAATCGTCGTTACGTATTTCTATTTCAGAATAGTTTACGTTTAGATCTGGTTTCTGGAATAAACGATATCCATCCAATGCCTTGATCAGAGCCTCTTTAGCTGCGTATCTTCCCGCAAAAAAACTTGCTCTTTGATTTTCAGGCTTTGTCTGTCCCTTCTTCCTTTCCCAATCTGTAAAAGTAATTTTAAAGAAGAAGGTAGCCTTATCCTGCAAACTTTCCTTAAACTCAGGAATATAAGTAAGATCCACGCCTACGGAAGCATAAGGACTGGTTAACGATTCAGAAATAGGAAGAGGTTGAGATCCTAATTTCATCTTTTTTCTTCCTGTTTGGATCTGTAGTTTGCGTTCAGCAGAATGCCGATTTCTTCTTCCTGGAAGTAGGATTTGGTATGCCTTTCGTATAAAGGTTTTCCGATACCCATTCTGATCTCATGGTATCTGTTACGATTCCTGATCTCTCTTTTTCTTCTCAACTTGAGATAAGTTTCTCTTTGTTCTAGAGTTAGAGCCGCTAAGAAATAATCGGAATGAACGAAAAGGCAAAGAGCTCCCACATGTCCGAAACCTAAAGTGGTCAACATTCCAGCCTTAATATTATGTTTACCGAATGGAATACTTTCGTCCGTAAAAGTGACGAACTGATAATCATTCATGTCAGGATCGACTTCTTCTAGGTTTCGATTTCCGGTTACGATACCTTCTTCCAAAGTTTGTAATATTCCGATGGTCTGCCATGCCGCAGCTCCACCTTTGGAATGCCCGGTAAGTGATTTTTGAGAAACTACTGGCAGTAGGTTTCCTGGAGTTCTTCCGAGCTTAGATAATAAATTATACAAAAGTTTGTTTTCATTCTTATCGTTTGCTTTTGTAGAGGTATCGTGTTTGTAGGCGACACCTATATCGTCTGCAGTGAGTCCGAAAACGGATAACGCGTTCCTCAGCGGAGACTTTTCTTTTTCCGATTCAGCCCCTAAAGATAAAAGTCCAAGCCCAGGTGCGGGAATAGAAGCTTGGATACCGTCTGTTTTGGAACCCGCATAAGCTAAAATCCCATAAACAGGAAGTCCTGCTTCGAGAGCCAAGTCTGCCCTTGCAAGTAGAACAACTCCTCCACCTTGTGCTTCTACGAATCCTCCTCTTCGGATATCATTGGGGCGGCACATTCCTTTAGGGTCGATTCCTTGTTCCAACATTTCCACACTGCTTGCGGTCGCTTGCATGTCCCCGAATCCGACCAAACTTTCCATTGCAAAATCATCGAAGGCACCTGCTAACATAAAGCCTGCTTTTCCTTCTTTGATCAAACTCGCTGCCATCTCCAAAGAAATTCCCGCAGTGGCACAAGCAGCTACGGGGGTTTGGACAGGACCGTAACCGCCTACATAAGAGGTGAGTGCCCATGCTGTGGTAACGTTGATCAATGACTCTTGTAACGCGTCATGCTGTCTTTCTTTTCCAAGCAAGAAGTCATGGAACATTCTTTTGAGTTTGCCCATTCCTCCCATACCTGAACCGACTGTAGAACCTACCAATCCTGGATGTAGGAATCTATACAATTCCATCGGCTCCATTCCGGAGCGTAAGAATGCTTCGCATGTGCAGTATAGATTATAAACTGTGATAGGATCTACTTGAGTAGTTAGATCTTTTGTTAATCCGTATTTTGCCGGATCCCAACCTTTAGGGATCTGTCCTGCAACTTTCCTATTGAAGTCGGAAGCTTTTCTGGCTTTGATAGTGCTTCCTTTTTTCCTTCTCACGAACCATTTGTCTTTTTCTGAATCATGGTAGATCTCAGTTGCTTCCGGCTCAGCATTTTTAAATTCTTCAGCTTCTTTTGAGTTAGAAACAGGAATGAAGAAGTCCTCTTCCAATACTACATCCACGAAGGAGAATAACGTGGACGGATCGAAGCCTACCGACTCTTTATCTATGATCCTGATCCCAGTATGGGCTAAGATCTTTTCTTCGTATTTGGATTTGATTTCCCATTCTGCGACCGCTTCTCCAGTTTCGGAATCAGTCCAACTTCTTCCCTTATCCGCAGCTTGGTATTTAATAAAACCCATCATCCAAGAGAGTTCGAGTGCGGCCTCTAAGGAGAGTGTTCCTGACTTTTCTAATTCCCATCGTGTCATGGAACTTCCTGCAGGCCCGAGTTCCGCAAAACCGACGACGCAAATAGTTTGAGACAGATCTAATTCTTTTAAATGTCCTATCTCATTCAGTTTCGCTTGAGAAGGGATAGAAGGATATCTATACACTTCCTTCGGTAAGTATTCTCTTGTAATAGTTTCCTGTTTTTCTAATATAATTTTACTCTTAAGAGTGAAAGTTTCCTTTTTAATCTTTGACTCTAAAAGAATATCCGCACGTATTTTTCCTAAAGTTTTTCCTAGATCATTCTGAGAATCCAAACCGCCTGTGAAATTTGCCTTAGTGATCTGTTCGGAAGAATGGAATACGCAAGTATGGATCAAATTTCCTAAAAGAAGTCCCATCTCTCTTCGAGAGAATGTGAGCACTCCTGATTTTTCTTCCAATGCTTGGGCAACAAGATCGTTTGCCTCCATAAGGCCCGTTCCTCGAACCCAACCGATCACACAACCATGGATTCTTGTATGTTTCCCCCAATCATCTTCTTCCGAAAACTTTTTACGAAACAAGGTTTCGAGACCCAATTTGGTTTCCGCATACATCCCATCTCTTCCAAAGATACCGTGATTCGGTGAAAGAGGTAAGATTACATGAAGTGGAGAAGTTTCCGTAGGTGTGTTTTTCGTTCTTCCAAGAGTGCCTATCAGCTTTTCCACTCCAAGCAGCATGACTCTCAAAGATGTTAAAGAAGAATCATCTAACTGTGATCCGGTATTTTCTTCTCCGACTGCGCCGAAAGGAATTAAGACATCCGGTTCCCAATCTTTTTGGACCAACCATTCCAATAATAGGTGTATATCTTCGAAAGATCCCTGAGAAAATGGAACTAAAGAAAGTGACGCACCTTTTGCTCCGTACTTTTGGAATATTCTCTTATAAAACTTAACTTTTTCGGAAGAATATGAAGTTGTCGTTAAGATGATATCCGCTCCACCTGCAAGTAGAACAAACACTGTCTCTAATGCGATTGAGTTTGGTCCTCCGCCTGTTACTAAAACTTTCAGACCCGCAAAAGAAATTCCTTCATTAGAAGAACTTGTAACGGAGTTTAGGATAGCCTCTGTCTCTTTTTGATTCTTTGTCCAGCTTCCTCCTTGGTCCTTGCTTGTTCCGATTGATATTTTGCCTTGGAAGAATTCCTTTAATTTAGTAGAATATTCAACTTCTTTAAAGTTTAGATTACCTTCTTCGGAGATCTCTAATTTAGGACGTAATACGGAGTTTTCTGCATGAAAGATCGGTTTTTTATTTTGATCCCAGTTTGAAGAAAGTGATCTTAAATATTCTCTTTTAATTTCTAAACTTTTCTTTTCTTCCGGGAATTGAGTCTGGTCTTTCTGTAGAATTTGATCCCAATATTTTAAGACTTGAGAAAGCAAAGGACTGGCATGATTTGCAAAATATTTTTCTTCTTCTGAACTGAATACGGTTGAAGCCCCAGACCTGATCTTTGTGAGGCTTTGCAGTAGTTTTTTCTTTGCCCATTGTTCCGAGTTGGAAAAACGAACGATCTTCTTTTCTTCAAATAAAGAAGAAGGAGCGGATTCTGCTTGGATCTTTTGCCTTGCTTCTTGAAGGGCATGCAGGTCTTTTATTAGGAATTCTGCAAATGGATCTTCACCTAAAAGTCTAGATTGGAAATTCTTAATTGCCTTTCCAAAAATCCCTTCCGCTCCGAAATACTTTCTTTCCAGTTCTTCTAAAGCAGCAGCATCTACTTTTGCTCCGGTGCCTGATCCCGAACTGTTCGCGGAAAGTTTTCCGATCCGTATTCCTTTGGATTGAGCAAATAGATCTACTGCTTTATCCAACCATTTAGTAGCGTCTTTTGAATTTCCGATCCGAGAGTTTATCGCGATGGAGCTCAAAGCTCCTTTTCGTAATGAATCTCCTTCTCTTACGTATAAAGGAAGAAAGATACTGACTGCAAAAATCCCGGAAGCACTCAAACCTCTTTCTTCTTTTAGATATTTAAAAATTTCCGTTCTCCCGAAATCAGGCGGGAAAAATTTCTTCAAAGTTTCTTCAAAAGAAGTTCGTAAATAAGGTCCTGGTTGTGTGTATGCGGATTGTTCTTCTAAGGATTTTACCAGATCCTTTAAGGATTTTTCATGAGCTCCGTCTAAACTTGTCGTTTTGAATTCTGCTCCTAGATCCGCCATCACCTGATTTCTTTTGGAAGAGTTTCCTCCAAATAGAGTGTCTATATTTTCATCTTCCGAAATCTCTTCCGGTCGAATCCCTGCTTTCAGAGATAGTAATACGAATAATGCATCCTTCTTCGTAAGATTTACAGATGCCTCTTCTCCGCCGAATTGTTGTGATTCTTGAACGGTTTCTTGGATTTGTACAGGCACCGTTTTGGTATCCAATTTTGTAATTGGGACTTCTGCCACAATCGGTTCTGGAATTTCTTTAAGTTTTGAAAACTCAGCAGTTTCACAATCTTCTAATTCTGAGAAGACCACATTTCGATTTTCTTCTATATGCAGAATTTCGAAAGAAGAAGGATCCGAAACTTCTCTTAGAGTTTGCCTTGCCATTCCCGCAAGATCTCCTCTGGCGCCAAGGTCGATCAATCTTCGAACTTTCAGATCTTGGAAAAATTGATCCTGGGTTTTGATCCATTGTACGGGCATTGCAAATTGGTAAGCAAGTAGCTCGATTAGCAGAATTCTTCTGAGTTCTTTATTAGAAAGGTCCTGGTTTTCTTTCAGGATCTTTTCTAAGATCGGGCTTCCTGAAACTTCCCAAACGTATTTTATAAATTCCTTATTGATGGAGAACGGTTTTGCTACTAGATTAGGTATATATTTTCCATCTAATTCCTCGAAACCGGATATTTGAGGAACATTCGCCTCCAGAGTTTTTCTGAACTCTGCGACTCCGTTTACCAAAACTCTGGAGTGAAAAGGGACATCTATTCCTTCTAAACGTATTGTAGTCTTTTTTCCTCTTACGATTTCTTTAAAACGATTCTCCATTTCGGTAAGAGCCTTCAGATCTCCCGTCACAGAGTATTGTTTATCTCGAATATTTAGGTTAACGACTTCTAAAGGAAGATTGGTCTCTTCCTTGATCTGTGCTACAACTTTTAAAATGGTTTCTTCATCCAAACCTACATGGCGATTTCCTAATACTACGCTCATCCCGAAGGGACTTCTTCCTTCCTTGTCCCTTGGAACAAGGCTTTGCATAGTAAGTCCTCTTCCATATACGATACGAATTACATTCTCTAATCCCAGGAATCCCCTGGCAGATAAAGCGGAGAATTCTCCGAGAGAATGTCCTGCAAATGGAGCTTCTGAATCTAGAAACCCTCTTTCTTTTAGGATCTCCCAATCAGCCATAGACTTGGTAACCAAAGCTACTTGTGTAAATTGAGTGAGATGAAGAACACCTTTAGGATGGTTCCAAACTGTTTTTCCAACTTTTAATGAAGTAGGATTGTCCTGTACGATTTTTAAAAGAGAGAAGCCTAATTCATCTCTTGTAGTGTTTTCCGCTCTTTGCCAAACATTTTTAGCTTCCGGGAACTCATCTCTAAGTTTCATTCCCATTGCTTGGGATTGAGAACCTTGGCCAGTGAATACATAACCTGTTTTTTTAGGGGAAACAATTGCTTTCGCACTTAACTTTCTTTCTCCATTTCTATTTTCCAAGCTGACCGATAAAATTTGGGATCCTTTCTTTTGGGAAACATGGACTGCCTCTAGAAGTAGCTCTTCTCCCAAATATACAGGAGCCTCGAATGTTTCTTCGAAGGAGGATAACCTTGATGGGTCTCCTTGGCATACATCCATTACGATTTGTTTAATTACTCTAGAAGAAGTCCAAAGCCCATGAACAATTCTGTCCCTCCAGCCTGCATATTTTGCAAAATCAATATCTGTATGGATTGGATTTGTATCACCGGAAGCAGCAGAATATTCGCTCATATTGGAAGGAGCATAAAAAGTTTCCGATATAACTTTATAAGATTTTGTAAGTGGAGTTTCAGAATCCGCTTCCGTTAGATTAGAGAAGAATCGATCAAAGGACGTTGGAGTTCCTACAGTGGTTTTTTCTTCTAATTTGAATTTTCCCCATTCTTCGGAATGAGAGCCTGAAATTTTTTCAATCTTACCTTCGATTGTATGAAGTTCCTTGTTCGAGCCCAAAGAAAGAACGAGACGATTTCTTGAAGTGAATTTTAATTTAGACCCGACTGAGCTTGTTTCTTTGTTTTCATTTTTATAAATCCACGGAATAGAATTCAAAATATTGGATTCTGCTTCAGATTTGATCAGAATACTTTTTTCTAAAGGTAAAGAGTCGAATTCTTCGAATTTGGAATAAACATCTCGGATCAAAAATCCGGTTTGGAAAGAACAGATCTTCTTTCCTTCTTTAGAAATTTCTCCCAAGATTTGGATTTCTTGTCCCGAACCTAATTTATGAACTTTGGCAAGCCTGGCTTTAGATCTTAATTTATCTCCTGGAACTAGATCATTTATTTCTTTCTCCCATTGGAAATTTTGAGAGAAGTGTAAAAGTCTAAATAGATTCTTATTTTCTAACGTAAATAAAGGAGAAAGAAGAACCTTCCAAGCGAAAGCAGTGCTCATTCCGAGTGGAGGATTTGGATCGGATTTTAAATCTGCCCTTCTTAATTCTCCGATTGCTTTTCTGAAATTTAAAATAGATTCCTTATCAATTATAATCTCGGATTCTAATTCTTGTGAAATATGCCTGGAAGAATTCAGATCTATGTTTTGATCTAACCCCCATGTTTTCAAATAGAGGTCGAGGCCGGATTTTTCTCTAAAGGCAAGATCTTCTTCAATGAATGTTCCTGAAACTTTTCCTGCACTAAACTTTCTTTGAAATGGGATAGCGATCCCATCTTTCGGATCGTAGAAGAATAGTTTTAACTCAGCGGAATCCTTTTCTGAAAGTTTTAATTCTACTTTTAGTTTGTTTTCTTCCCATACTTGGATCAGTAATAATTCTTCCGAGCTACTCGTTTCCCAGATAAATTTTCTGCCGATTCTTGGCTCAAAGAATAGTTTTAGATCGGATGTAGTCTGTCCAATTTTAGGCGATTTTAATACAGCAGTCAGGAACCCTTTTCCTAATTCGGCTAAACGGATGATCCAATCATTTGAATTTATATCGAGGTTTTCGATTATAGAGATCGAGTTATTTTGAATTTGCTCTTCCGGAAATAAGTTCGGGAGACTCTTTGTTTGAGTATCCGAATTGAACAATTCTTCCCAATAAATTTTTTTAGGTGTAGAATTCTCTAAACTTACTTGCAGGAAGTTTTGGAAAATAGAAGAGACCGGTTCGTTCGCCTTATAAATTCCTTTGATAGCTTTTGGGCCAGGGATCCAAGCGCAAGAATCAGGTTCTATATCTACGCAATGAGAATACCAAAGAGAATCTGAGCGGATCCATTTTACTAAGTCTTCATCAATGACCGGTATAAAGTTTACAGGTTTACCTGGTCTTTTGCAAACATCAAAGAAGAAGATTATATCTTCCGGTAAAATTAGAATGGTTTCTGCATTTTTATATCTGCCTTTCCATTCGTTAAGAAAAACATTCTGATCAAAGTCCGAACTTATTTTTTCCAGTATAGAATTTTGGTCGGACGGTTCTGAGATTCGAGCTTCAAATCTTTGTACTAATTCTATAAACCTATTTCTGAAACTTCTATCTATAAAAGGATGATCCGGCCAATTCTCTTCGGGAGAAATTAATCTTTGTCCAGGACAAGTTAATTCTAAATATCTAGAGAGAATTTGAGTATAACTCATTTCTTCCAGATCGCCGAAATAAGGTTTAGCAGTAGAATTGATCAGGGTAATTAATTCTTTCTTTTTAGCTAGAACTGCTTTTTTAGCTTCTTCTGTTTCTTTTCCTTTTGTAAGTTCTTCTGCAAGAGAGGAAAGTTTGGTCCAAGTATTTTCTGCGTAATAAATATCTGCACCGAGTCCGGATCTTCCTGAGATCACTCCACCTGCGTTCTTTCCTTCTTGAGTCGTTTTCCAATTTTCAGACCCTGAAATCTCTACTAAGGCTTGTTTAATTTTTTCTGATGTAGCACATTCTTTGGCAGCCATGAGTCTGGTTCCTAAGAATACTGCGTCTACCGGCATCGGATTTTTTCCTGCCCAAGTTCCGAATAACCAAGACTTGGAATCTTGAGGTTCTGCAATTCCTCCACCAACTGCCAAGATGATATTCTTAGAATCTCTAATCTCGCTATAGGTAGAGCGAACTAGTTCCTCTAAATCTTCCCAGCTATGATGTCCTCCTGCAGCTCCACCTTCAATTTGCATAAGGATTTTTGAATCTGGTATTTGTTTCGCGATGGAGATAACTTGTCTGATCTGTTTTTGGGTTCCCGGCTTGAATGAATTCAACCAAATTCCATGAGCTTCAAAATCTTTTAATATTCGAATTGCTTCTTCTGTTTCCGGGATACCTGCCGAAATGGTGACCCCTTCAATGGGAGCACCTTCACTTTTGAGCTTTTTAACTAATGGAACTTGTAGATTCCATAAATAAGCATCTAAGTATAAAAGGTTTATTATTATACCTATTCCAGGAGGTAATTCTTTTTGAAAGACTTCCATCCTTTTTCGGAATAGCTCTTCAGTGACTTGTCCACCGCCTGCCCATTCTACCAAGTATCCTTCCTTTGCAGCGGCGATAACTATTCCAGGTTCAACGGTAGAAGGAGTCATACCTCCTCCGAAGATAGGAGCTCTTCCTGTCCAAACGGAATAATTATTTTTTAAGAAAACTTTTCCATTCGGAAGTTCCACCGTTTCTGGTCGGAACTCTTTCCATGATTTAGGAAATTCTAAATTAGTCTCTTTGGTAAAAGATCTGTAAGATTCCGATTTGCTTAGATTTCGAACGAGATAGGATTTACCTTTTAAGATGGGAGAAGATAATTTTTCAGCGTCTACTCCCGGTCCGAAAGAAATCAGTAATACTTTACTTTCTTCCTTTTCTAGACTTCCTAAGCAGATTTCCCAATCTAAAGTTTCTGCCACAGCCATTCTAGATAATGCGAGTGCAAGATCGGATTCGGTCCTGAGATCTCTTCCGTCTCTTGTATCGTATAGAGGAATTTTTAGATCGGATTGTTTAGGATTGAATCCGATTCTTTTGACATCCTCTTCCAAAAGTACAGGTACTCTTCTTAATAGGGGACTATGAAATGGAGCGGAAATTTTAAGAAACGTCCAAGATTCCAGATTGGGAAAACTATCGTTCGCAAGAGAAGTTCTGAATTCCAACAAAGACTCTGGAGATCCGCAAAGAACTCGTGCCTTCGGACCATTCTTTAAACCTAAATATACCGTATCTTCGGAACTTCTCTGTGCATTAAATTTTTCTAATTCTTCCGTTAATAAAGGATCGTTTTCCGATTTTAAAGCCGCCATAGGAGAGGCGATCTCATCCGATTTCAAAAGTTTCTTAGCAGAGACATCCAATTCTAAAATTGGAAATTCTTCTTGGACTCGAATTCCTAAGCTAATTAGGTTTCTAAGTATCAGAGATAGGTTTTTTAAGAATGCGGGTTTATCAGGAGAAGAAGATAATAAGAATCCCGCATATACACCCTGGGAATGGCCAAATATACCTGAAGTCTCGTTGAATAGTGTCTCCCAATTAGATTCGTCCTGAAGAACTCTATATAAGGCGGAAGCTTGGGCTAAGAAGATAAGAGGAATACTATAGGAACAATTCTTTAAGATAGAATGATCTGGGGTTAATTCAGGTTGATCCAACCAATCTTTTAATTGAAAACCCAACGGCAATGTTTCTATAAGTCTGTCTTTATGGGTTGCCTTACATTCTTCTTCGATAGAAGAAAAGACAGTTTGCCAAAACTCTGAATGGGAATGACCTTCTTCATAGAAAGAACGTAGTTCAGGTATAGGATCTATACCTTGCCCGCCGAAGGTTACGAATATTTTTGCAGATTGAGCGGAAAGATTTTTAAAGATAGTTGATACTTGTTCAGAAGACAAAGCTCCGCTTGAATAATTCGTTTTCATTTATTGACCCTTCCATTTTTATTTTTTCATTTATAAAGATTTCATTTGAAATGGAAGAGTTTACGTTTTGATTTCAAGAAAAAAATTTTTTACGCTTAATAAAATCAAAATCGTAATGTTCGAACGCTGTTCTATAAGATGTAACAAATGCTATACATTTCTATTTTCCTATTTTATAATATGAATGTATAATTATTGTGCTGATGAACATTTGTTAGTTAAACAAGTTAGTTAACAATCGTTCGTTAATTGTGTTTGATCATTGGCTGAGATTTTTTATTTTTGTATATGAAATGTTAAAATAAATGAACGTTTGTTTACATTATATTAATAAAATATAATGTAATTTATGAAGGTGGAGAAGGGTTGTATGAAAAGATATTCGTTTTACGGCGCTCTATTATTGATTTGCATATATTTGATCTGGGCTTATTCTTTTTTAGGAAATTCACCGAAAGAGAGGGTTTTTGAGATCAGTTCTTACACATATGGAAAGAATTCCGGCAAAGGAAATTTGATTGGGGTCGAACCTTTTATGACTCCCGGTGATTATTCGAGTCACGATAGGTTCTTGGATAAAACTGAATCTTATTTAATAAATGCTAAACAGTCAGGGTGGATCACTGATGAGACAATTTTCGTTTTTCCTGAATATTATGGAACTTGGTTGGTTGTTTCAGGGGAAAAATCATCTTTATATACTTCTCCTGACTTGAAATCCGGAATGATATACTTTATTCTTCGAAATCCTTTTTCGTTTTTATATCATCTTCTTGTTTCTAAGGAGAGTGATAAGGTGCAAGCGGCTATATTTAAGATCAAAGCGGATGAGATGAAAGAGATCTATGAGAGCACCTTCTCCGCTCTTGCTCAAAAATATCGAGTAACGATCTTGGCGGGCTCTATTGTTTTACCTTCTCCTTCTGCTCGGAATGGAAAAATAGTTTTAGGTCCTTCTTCTTTATATAATACGAGTTTTGTGTTCGGAAAAGATGGAGCCGTTTTAGGAGAGCCTATTCGTAAAAAGTTTTTAACGGAAGAAGAGAAACCGTTTTTAGATTCTAATTTGAAACCGGGGACAGTTATAGATACACCTGCAGGTAAAATGGGAGTTTTGGTTTGTGCGGACTCTTGGTACCCTGAGTCTTATTCTAATCTGAAAGAATCCGGCGCGGATTTTGTCGCAGTTCCTTCTTACATAAATCGGGGAGAAACTTCTGTTTGGAACCAGGCTTGGGCAGGATATAATGGAGAAAAAAATCCTTCCGATGTGGATCTAAAAGATATCGGGAAGATCACCGAAGGGCAGGCCTGGAAAAAATACGCGTTAGAAACAAGGGCTGCCAGATCCGGATTTAAAAACGGGATTAATGTGTTTTTACAAGGAAAACTTTGGGACCTGGAATCGGATGGCCAAGCTTTTATCTTGAGGAACGGAAAACCGGAAACCGTTTCGGTTTCCGAACATAATAAAAATAGAATATTTAATCTTTGGTTTTAGGACTTCAGTTTGCTTAAAAAATCCGAAGAGACTCCGCTTGTAGGTAAAAGTATAACTTCTCCTTTTTTTAAGGGGACTTTTGGTACCATATATTCCACTCCTGCAAACCAGGGGAGAAAATATTTACTTACGGCCATTACTCCGGAAACATCAAATCCGGTCGTAGCGATTACTTTAATTCCTGGGAATCCATCTTGATAGATTTTACGGATCATCCAAAGCCCGGATGTTTGGGTTTCCATCGTGATATCAGTAATGACTGCTTTAAGTTTCTGTTTATTCGCAAGATAAAGATCCCAGCCTTGGGAAGCGTCAATAGCGCGAAGAACTTCGCATCCGTTTTCCTGCAGATAAGTTTTTAGATTATTAGCGTAACGATCATTATCATCTACTACAAGAACTAATGGTTTCAAGGCAGCATCCCCACTCCGGCGTATTGGTTGTCCGTAAGTTTTCTATAAAGACCGTTCATTTCCATTAGAGAAGTATGATTTCCTTCTTCTATAATCCTTCCGTTGTCCATAACAAGTATGCGTGGGATATCTTTGATTGTGGAAAGTCTATGTGCGATCACGAACGTGGTACGGTTTGCGAATAATCTGCGGAATGCATCGCTCACTAATCTTTCTGACTCGGCATCTAAAGCGGAAGTTGCCTCGTCTAAGATCATTATTTCAGGATCTCTTAATAGAGCTCGTGCGATCACAAGTCTTTGTCTTTGTCCGCCTGAAAGGTTTAAACCTCTTACTCCCAAGATACTATCGTATCCATTGTCCATTTGTTTAATGAAGTCATGAGCGTGAGCAAGTCTTGCAGCTCGAATCACATCTTTACGAGTAGCTCCCGGTTTCCCGTAAGCGATATTATCTGCGACCTTTCCATGAAATAGAAAAATGTCTTGGGTTACGATACCTATTTTTCTACGAAGATCTGCAAGGGAAAGATCTTTGATATTCTGCCCATCGAATTCGATTGATCCTACGCTTGGATCAAAGAATCTAGGAATTAAATCCATCAGTGTGGACTTCCCACAACCGCTGGCACCAACGATCGCGATAGTCTCTCCCACCTTCACGTTCAAATTAATATCTTTCAGGACTTCTGCATTTGTTCCCGGATACGCGAAGTTAATCCCTTTGAATTGGATAGACTCTGTAACTCTTTCTACTTTTACTTTTTCATCTTCGCTATGATCTTCCGTTTCCAGATCAATGATCTCGAAGATCCTTCTTCCTGCGATTATTGATTGGGAAATTTTTCCCACCATTTGTGATAACTGTGTTAAGGGGCGTAAAAGGAAAAGAAGAGTGAGTAGGAACACCATGAACTGTCCTACTGTGAATGGAGACCCGACATTTCCTGCGAGAATGTATCTTGCGCCCAAAGCAAAAAATCCAAGAGCTACTAAAGAAGAAGTTAACTCTACTAAGCTTGGTGCGATCTGAAGATAATATTGTCCTTTAAAATTCCTACGATAAACGTTCTGGTTAATCTTCTGGAATTTTTCCTTTTCATACTTCTCCGTATTAAAAACACGGATTACCTTGATCCCGGAAATCATCTCTTGCAAATTTGCGTTTAGATCAGCTAATTTTTCTTGGAATCTTTCAGTAGATCTTGTGATTTTTTTTGTGAATAAGGTCACAGGCAGAATGATCAAAGGAACTGTTCCACATGCGATAAGAAGAAGTTCCGTATTCAAATAAAGTAATACTAAAAGGTGAGTGATCACATAGAAAAAGTTGATGGTAGCATCTCTAAAATTAGAAGAGATCACTGCTGCCACAACTTCTACGTCGTTGATGATTCTGCTCATCAAAAGTCCCGTTTTTTCCTTAAAGAAAAAAGTAAGAGGGAGCATTTGATTTTTCTCGAATAATTCCTGTCGTATATCTCGAACGGCCCAATAACCCGCGGTCGCAAGACAATACACCGAAGCAAGATATGTAATTAGTTTAAGTCCATATAAAGGAAGGATCAAAAGGCAGACTGCCCAGACAACTTCCTTAGGTTCCATATACTTGGTGCGTCCGTTAGACCATCTTTTAACGTCGATAAGGACTTTCTTAGCTCTTTCTACGGGGTTTAAACGGATCTCAAGATTGGATTCTTCCTTAGCAATGATCTCTTGTTCCGCTTCTGTGAATTCAAATTGGAAGCGAGTGTTCGGATCCGCTGCCATAGTATCGAAAAGAGGAATGATAGAAGTTAAGGAGACTGCGTTTAAGATAGCAGTCAGCAGAGCGAACGCAATACCTAATGAAAATCTGTACTTATAGCGTACTGAATAACTCATTAAGCGGAAAAATATTTTCATTTGTTTTATGCTTCTGAAACGATTCGAGAAAAGTTTCTCACCAGTTCCAATCCGTTTTGGGTCATAATAGACTCCGGATGGAATTGAACTCCATATAAATGAGGTTTTGTTTTATGACGCACTCCCATGATAATCCCATCTTCCGTCTTAGAGGAAACTTCTAAAACATCCGGAAGACTTTCAGGTTGGATCACAAGAGAATGATATCTGGTAGCTAAAAATGGAGAAGGTAAGGACTTATAAATATCTTTACCATCATGTTCTATCAAACTTACTTTACCGTGCATGATATTTGGAGCGTTTACTATCTTTCCGCCATGAACAAGACCAATGGCTTGGTGACCTAAACATACACCTAAGATCGGCAGTTGTCCCGCCAGTTCTTTTAAAATATCAATACAAACTCCCGAATCTTCAGGACGTCCCGGACCTGGACTTAAGATAATCCCTTTCGGAGCTAAACTTTTGATCTCGCTCAGATCTATTTTATCATTTCGAAAAACTTCTACCTTATTGCCAATCTGTGAAAAATACTGATACAGATTGTATGTAAAAGAATCGTAATTGTCTACGAGAAGGATCATCTATTCCACTCTCCTTTCAATCCGTTCCTTGCGAAGTCCACAGCGCGGAGTAATGCGGCCATTTTGTTTTTGGTTTCTTCTAATTCGCCTTCAGGAGAAGAATCGTAAACAACTCCGCCACCAGCTTGCACGAATGCCTTCTCTCCGTAAAAAGATATGGTGCGGATCACGATTGCCATGTCAGTATCTCCTTGGTAGGAGATATAACCTAAGGCTCCTGAATAAATTCCTCTTCGGGTCCTTTCTAATTCGTCTATGATTTCCATAGCCCTGATCTTAGGTGCGCCAGAAACCGTTCCTGCAGGTAGGGTAGCGCGGAGAAGATCATAAACAGATTTTCCTTCTTCCAAAATGCCGGAACATTGGCTCACGATATGCATAACGTGGGAGTATTTCTCTATAATTTTGAAGTCTTCTACTCGAACACTTCCTGCTTCACAAACTCTGCCTAAGTCATTTCTCCCTAGGTCAACTAACATGATATGTTCTGCGATCTCTTTAGGATCCGCTAAAAGATTTTCTTCCAAAAGTCTATCTGCTTCCGGATTAGCTCCTCTTGGTCTTGTTCCTGCGATCGGTCTTAAATAAGTTTTTCTGTCCTTACATTTTACCATAATCTCAGGAGAAGATCCTACTAAGGAAATATCATCCAACTTTAGGAAATACATATAAGGACTTGGATTTACTGTTCTTAATCCGCGATATACTTGGAAAGGAGGAACACCTGGTCGGAATTCCAACTTTCTAGAAGGAACTACTTGGAAGATATCCCCCGCATAAATGTATTCCTTCGCTTTCTGGACTGCTTTTTTATAATCCTCATCAGGGATATTAGGAGTGTATTCTAATTTCTCTTTAGACTCAAGAGGGTGTTTAACCCAACCAGGAAGTTCTCCTTCTCTGATCTCTTTTTCAATCGCATCAATTCTTTCTAATGTAGCTTCGTAACAAGCTTTAGGATCTTCGTATTCAGAAAGACGCGCATTTACAACGATCCTTAAGAGGCGATCTACATGATCGACTATAAGAACCTCGTCGTATAATGCAAAGTATGCGTCAGGAGCCGGTTCATCTTCCGGCTTAGTATCCGGGATATTCTCGTAATAACGGACTGCTCCAAAGGAAAGAAAACCTACTGCTCCACCTTGAAAAGAGGGAAGTCTATGATCCGGAACGTATTTGTCGTCCCCCATGGAATATTCCAATAGGAATAAAGGATCGTAAGTGATTATTTCTGTTTCGGGTTCTTTTCTTTTGGAAACATAGAATAGACCATTCTTACCATAGAGCAATCTATAAGGATCTTTTCCTAAGAAGGAATTCCTACCGACATTCTCTCCACCTTCTACTGATTCTAAGAGAAAAGAATGTTTGGCCTCGGTGCCTCCCCATTTTGCAAAAAGAGACACCGGGGTTTCCAAATCCAAGAAGACTTGTTTGAAAACCGGGATCAGATTCCCGGATTTTGTTTTCTCCAGGAATTCTTCGTATGTTAAGGAAAATTCCTTCAGAGGTTCGGTCCTTCTATCCCTTTACCTTCTGTTAGGTAGCGAGAGATGATCAATCTTTGGATTTGAGAAGTACCTTCGTAAATTTGGAAAATTTTAGCGTCTCTCATCAGTTTTTCAACTGGATATTCGGAGTTAAAACCGTAACCGCCTAATACTTGAACCGCGTCAGTCGTGATTCTCATACATGCATCAGCACAGAATGCTTTAGCGATGGAAGCTTGGTAAGTATTTCTGAAACCGTTATCAATTAACCAAGCTGCTTGGTGGCAAAGAAGTCTTCCTGCTTCGATGTCTCTCGCCATCTCAGCAATCATAAAAGAAATAGCCTGGTTCTCTACGATAGGTTTACCAAATGCAGTTCTAGTTTTAGCATATTCTAATGCATGTTCCATAGCGGCTCTTGCAACACCAACTGCTCCGATTGCAACACCTGGGCGAGTATGATCGAATGCTCCCATTGCGATCTTAAATCCATCTCCTTCTTGGCCGATCATTTGGCTTTTGTGGACTTTCACTTCTTCGAAAGTGATCCCTCTGGTGTCGGAACATTTTTGTCCCATGTTCAATTCTTTTTTGCCAACGACCACACCAGGAGTTTTGGAACTAACTATAAATCCTGTGATACCTTTATGACCAGCAGCAGGATCAGTTTTAGTAAGAACGAAAAACCAATCTGCATAACCTGCGTTAGTGATCCACATCTTAGAACCGTTGATGATATACTCATCTCCAACTTTTCTAGCAGTAGTGCGGATACCCGCAACGTCAGAACCTGCGCCTGGTTCAGTTACTGCGTAAGCACAGAGTTGGAATTGCTCAGTCATAGGTTGAACCCATTTTTTAAGGACTTCGTCACTTGCTCCGATAAGCACCGGTGCTAATGCAAGGTTGTTTGCAAGGATGGCAGTCGCCATCGCGGAACATCCCCAAAACAATTCTTCGCCGACGATAACGTCATCTAATTCGTGCATTCCGGCTCCGTTATATTTTTCCGGAATATGGATATTCATTAAGCCGATTTCCCAGGCCTTTTTCAAGATCTGAAGAGGGTATTCTCCCGTTTTATCATGATGTTCCGCTTTGGGGCGGATCTCATTTTTTGCAAAATCTCTGGCAAGACCTCTGAGCGCTTTTTGATCGTCTGAAAGAGCGAAATCCATTATAACTATAACCTTAATTGGAATGAGGGTAATCAGCGGGAGACGCGATGTATGAACCCTGGGAACAGGTTCTAAGCGGAAGGGTACCGAGTCAAGAACGTACGATTGGATTAGAAGAGACGAGAAAAATCCAGAAATCGTTTAAATGCCGAGAAGAGGGCATTGGTTTGGGGCCCTATCTTTGGAAATAAATTTCCTATCAAGAAACAAAGAGCGACAAACTCTCTTCCGCTAAGACCCAAATGGGTCCCGATTTAGTTCCATAGCGGAGGTTTCAAATCCTTCTTTTAAATCGGTTTTATAAAAAAAGAAGAAGGCTAAATTAGCGAAATTTTATATAAACTTTTGAATTTTGATTGTGGGCGGTCTGAATTTTTTCGGATTATCTTTTACCTCGGGCCTGGGAGTTTTTCCAGGTCCAAAAAACTAAAAGGATAAAATCCATGAAAAAACTAGTATTAGCGCTTACCACTCTTTCTCTCGTTGCAGCTTTCGCACTAAGCGCAGAAGAGAAAAAAGAGGCTCCTAAAAAAGAGGAAGCAAAGAAAGAAGCTCCAAAAGCTGACGCTAAGAAAGAAGCAAAAAAATAATCCCGAAAGGGTTTATTGACGTCAGCACTGGATATAAGAGTGCAGCGACAAAGGGCCTCCCGCAAAGGAGGCCCTCTTTATTTCAATACAGCAAAAAGAACTATGTATTAGTCGCTCTTCAAAAAAGGATCCGGCAGGTTTAAGCCACACCGGATATAAGAGTGAAGCGACGATAGGAGTCCAAAGACTCCTGTTTCTTATTCATAAGATCATCCCCTCATTGTCAGCTATTTTTTCCCGATTAGGCCCTTCTGCGCCTTCTGGCCAATCATGTGTGATTGCGGATTTTTTATCTGTTATAACATAATTTTTGCTTGTAAAACAGATACGGATCTGGTATGGTCTTTTGCACACCGGAAGCAAAAACGGAAGGTGGAATTAAGGAAAAGGAAGAATTCCAAATGAAAAAACTAGTATTAGCAATCACCACTTTGTCTCTTGTAGCAGCTTTTGCTTTAAGCGCGGAAGAAAAGAAAGAAGCTCCTAAAAAAGAAGAAGCAAAGAAAGAAGCTCCAAAAGCTGATCCTAAAAAAGACGCAAAGAAATAATATAAGAACGGAAACCTTGATTTCCGAACTTCGATTATTCTCTAGATCATTTCTCCGGGCCGTCCGAGAAATCGGGCGGCTTTTGCGTTTAGGCTCCCAATATTTGGGATTTCATAAAATGAGCGGACCTTCTTCCTAATTCTAAAGCCAATCTTCCGTTTTCCATTTTGTTCGGATGAAGATAAGGAGTATTGGTCACTACTCTGATAATTTTTTTGCCATACTTCTTAGCTAATAACTCTTTAAGATCTCTTGTCTCACTTGCGATTACACTCACGCAAGAATCAAAAGCTCTCATTAGTATTTTATCCGAAACAGGTTTGCGGTTTTCAATATCATGGATAACGATCCTTTTGATACTTGGATCCAATATAAATTCTTTGATCGGTTCTGCATCGGCAACCCCACCGTCTAAAAATTCCTCTCCTTTTAGGTTTGGAATTTCGAATAGAATGGGAAAGGTCATGGATGCCATGATCATATCTACGATATTTCCTTCGGTTTTTAATTCTCTGATACCTTTGGAAAGATTGGAAACTGCGATCCCCATCTTGATCGGCATCTCGGAAATGTCCTTACCTCCTAAGTAGGGTTCTAATAAGGTTCTGATCTTTTTTCCGGAAAGAATGCCTGAATAATTTTTAAGTCCTTTTCTAAACGGTTTCAAAAACTGACTGAAAAAGTTTCCGTCCCAAAAATCGCTTTTTTGCAAAGTAAGAATGAATCTTGTGATCTCTTCCGGGGGAATTCCGGCAGAAACCAAGGAACCGATTAACGCACCTGAACTAGAACCTGCGATTGCTGCAGGTTTGAAACCGATCTCTTTTAACCCTAGGGAAAAACCTGAATGTGCATAGAAGCCGAAAAATGCTGAGTTCAATGCCAGCGCGTCATACGATTTTTTAAAGATAAGATTCGGCGATTTTTTGGAAGCCATTGCGAATTTCTTAATTCGGAGGGTAACTTTGTCCAGAATTTTACCTCAACTTTTAGGACTTTCGTTTTACGAATTCGGAAGAATCATCTTGAAACAATTCAATTCTGGGAGTATCACTATGGTATGAGCTATCGAACTTTTTACGTCACCACGAAGAACGAGACAGAGGCTTTAAAAATCGCGGAAACTTTAGTGAACGAAAGACTGGTTGCCTGCGCCAATTTGATCCCCGGTATGAAATCTATTTATAGATGGCATGGAAGATTGGAGCATAATCAGGAAACGGTTCTTTTGTTAAAAACTAAAGATTCTGAGGCGGAAAAAGTCGTAGCAAGAATTTCGGAACTACATAGTTACACGGTCCCTTGTATTGTTTCCTGGGAAATCAAAGAGGCGAACCAAAAGTATTTGCGTTGGATAGATTCGGAAATCGGAAAATAATTCTTTCCCTTTAAACATTCTTTCCATACATTCGGATATTTTTATCGAGTCTCTTGGTTGGAAATTCCGACAGATTCGTGACTGAGGCGGATGAATGGAAGAAAAAGCGGAAAAGTTTTGGACCTGGTTTTCCCAAAACAGCCGGTATTACACTAAACTAGATGACCTGGAAGATAAAGAAAGAGATCGGCTTTTGGACGATCTGATGGATCGACTCCAGGAAGTGAATTCCGAGTTTTTTTTCGAGATCGGCGGGGGAGATGAAAGTCCTCACGAATTCACAGTTGTCACAGCAGGAGACGAGGACCTGTACGCTGAGGCGGAAAGATTTGTAGACCTTGCCCCCGAAATTTCAGGCTGGGATGTATTTTCCGTAGACCAATACCAAGAAAAAGGCACAGTCGTATTTCACGAAGGTTTGGAATTGGATTCGGAAGAGATCTGGTTCCTACCTTTAGAGAACACCAGTCTTCCTAAAAGTTTCGGAGTTCGGATCTGTTTCCCTGATTTCCCGAACGTAGAATCGAGTCCCCATCTTAAAAAAGCAGTCGGCCTATTATTAGAAGCTCTTCTTGGCGAAGATACTTATACGAAAGAAATAGGATATTATGAGATTGGAATGCTTCCTGATGATCCAGAAGAAGAAGGATTTATAGAACTAGTTGAATTGCCTGACTATATCCAGTGGCGAAAGGAAAGAGAGGCATAAAAAAAGGCGGGCAAGCCCGCCGTTAAAAAAGGGTGAATGGAAATCCGAAATTAATTCTCCGATTGGATTACTAAAGTGGATTGTGGGCTCTTGGAATGTTTCACATCCAGACCATAAATCAGCACAGTCGGCACCGAGTATTGGGAATCGAAAGTATCGATTGCAATCGCAATCTTATTTCCTGCAGGAACATCATAAGCTACCGCATTTAGGTCGATAGACATATCTTTTGTTTCATACCATCCCGCATCGAAAATAGTTCCGGTACCATGAGTGATCAAAGTAGCGGTGCCATATTTATCTACATCGTAGAAGTAAACGTTCACGTTGGCCTTTCCAAGGCTGGAAGAGATCCTTCCATTCCAGAACATTTTACCTCTGATCTTCAATGCAGAACTTAAATTAGAAGATTGGTAAACGATACCATTCACTCTGCTTACTAAACCTAAATTGGTTGTTACAGGGATTTCTGCATGAGCAGCAAGAATATCCGCAAGTAATGGAAATCCGGTGCTTGCAGCAGTGTCCGCTCCTGAAAGAATTCCAGTATTAGTGACAGTAGTGTTTTGGCTAGTACCAATTTCTCCGTTAGTGAACAGTCCTCTAGGTTTCAAATAAAAAGTTTTATCTGAAACGGTTGGAGAAGGCCAAGAAGGGAGAGTCACTCTCGGGCCAGCAAAACGTTTTTGGAAAGTAACCTGAGGTTTGTCCATGATCCCATTATTGACACCTTTCAACCAATAATCGAACCAATCATATGCGTTATCCCAAACTGTACCGGAAAAACCGAGGATGCCACCGATTTCTGCGGAAGCATGGATCCCTTCGTTCATTAAAAGTTTTTTAGGAACAGTGATCTTAGCATAATAATCTAAAACCGCGTTCGGGTTAAATAAGAAGTCCTCGAAGTTATTCGAGATCATTACCGACTTACCTGCAGAAGCATTCAATTGTCCTACAAAAGTTTCAGGTGAACGATCTGCCGCCCATGTGGTCACAGCATCGATATCCGTATGTTGGATAAGTTTTCCGAAATTCTGTGCGATGATCGGATCAGGTCTTCCTGTGATATAGCTGGAAGCAACGAGTAATAATCCCCAGATCAATCTAGGAGTATCGTTGCCGTAAAGAGAACGTTTTAGATTTCCCCAACCGCTCATTGCAACTGCGGTTTTAATTCTAGGTTCAGTGCTCACACCGGCTAAAGAGATTCCGGCACCGTAAGAGATACCTGAAATACCGATATTTGCAGAATCAGTTTGAGTGTTCGCAAGTAACCAATCGATAATTTTACTTAAGTCAGCTCTGTCTTTTGGACCGGCAGTATCAATGAGTCCTCCGGAAGCTCCAAAACCTCTTGTGCTATAAGAGAGAACAATATATCCCTTTTTAGCGAGTTTCGCAGCAGGAACCAGATACTCATATTTGTTCAATGCCCAGCTATTAACGAAAATTACTGTTGGGTATTTTCCGGTAGGGGAAGGAGTAGAAGGTGTGAAAAGGCTAGCTTCTAACACAACTCCGTCGTTTGCAGTTACCTTAATGGTATTGTCGAAAGTGAAACTTCCGTCGCTCTCTTGTGCGAATGCATTTTGGATCTGACCGCTTGAATCTTCTAACTCGGAAACACCTTTGTTTCCGGAAGCTTGAGCCAAGCTTGGATCTAAGGAAGCTAAGAGGGCTGCAGCTTCCGCATTTTGAGAAGAATCACTTTTACAAGAGTAAAAAGATCCTCCTACGATCATCATTAGTATGCAAAATCGCATAACTAACGTTCGGTATATTTTTCTCATCACTATTCTCCATATGCTTTTTCAGTCTTGGACTTTTTAGCTAATTTATGAATAGGGATTATAAGACAGTTATCAGTAAGGGTCGTCTTGGATTCGAATCTTGGACAAATTAAAAGGTCTTAATTTTTTATTTGAACAAATTTAGAAGAAAACGTTCGTTCAATTAAGAAACTTTAGATTTTCGCAGATACTCTCTAGGGGAAACACCTTGTATGGATTTGAATGCAAGATTGAAAGTCGCCTTTGAGTTAAAGCCGGATCTGTAAGCAACGGAGAGAATATTAGCTCCTTCTTCTTTTTGTAATATACGAACTGCTTCTGCGACACGGAAACCGTTTACAAACTTTGCAAAGTTAGTTCCTTTTCTTTGATTTAGGAATTCAGAAAGTTGATATGGTTTGATGTCTAACTGATTGGATAGTGCGGAAAGAGAAAGGTCTTCTTGTAGATAGATTTTTTCTTTTGACATCAAACTTTCTAAACGATTTTCCAGATCAGTTGTATCTACACCTTCTAATCTGGAATTACGATACGCATCTCTCATAGAAGGACCCATCTCGCTGAAAACTTCAGGTGCATAAATTTGCGCCAGATAACCTGCGACTGCGTAGATTACAGTGCTTAAAACTGAAATGAATAATAAATTAATATCTCTGATTAAATAGGAGATAACAAGGATAGAAGTCACACTTCCGCTTCCGATGATAACGAATAGAAGTATCCTTGCGCCTGCATCTTTTTTCAATCTTTCCAATCTGAAAGCAGCTCTTGTTTGCCAAACAATGGAAGAATAAAATACTAAATTCGCAGAATAGGCACCTAACAAAAGAACGTCCGGCCAACTTGTGGAGCCCTTTTCGAAATAATCGACGGGTCTGCTTCCAAAGATTTGAGGCAAAACTAAATATAGGACAGGAAATAAAATCAGAAGAAGTATTCCGGGAAGATAGAAACTCCTTTCGAATGCTGTGAACTTCTCTTCTCTAACAGTAACTGAATACAAACTGTACATTCCTGGTCCTAGAAACCAGGCGAATGGAATATGAAACTGATTTAAAAACGAAGGTTCGAAATAAATACCCTTCAAAAGAAAATAAACATATAAGAACTGGATAGAAACACAAAAAGATAATAAAGATAAGATCCTTAAACCGGCAGATTTTTCCGGTCGGAGTAGGCATGCCACAGATAGAAGCATACAAAACAACACTCCGAAGAATACGATCTCATGGAAATGAGGAACCACGAACTATTGGATGAATTTTTATCGCCTACTTGTCAAGTTCTTACATTTGGAATAAAAGCACTTAAATCACTTTTCAGGGCGGAAACTTAGGCCGTTTTCGTCTAAAATATCCTGAAAAGAGGCCTGTTTTTTAGGATTCCTTTCTAAGTTTTTGGGGAAATTTTTCGAAACTATTAGTATGGCATTCAGAGGGCTCATCATCCTATTCTTCTTAATACCCTCTTATATATTTTCCGAAACCCCAGTATTATTCAGATGGAAAATGAAATCCGGAGATGATCTGGAATTAAACGAATACCATAGAGTAAAGGCCAGACAAGGCCTGAGAGTTATTAATAGGGAAGATAAAAATCGAATTTTGTTAAAAGCCACATCCTGTAAAAAGGAAGGTTGCGATTTTTCGGCGATATTCGATACCTATATTAAGTTTCCTGAATTAGATCCTGCTTTTTATAAAGACAAAACTTTTAAGAGTAAATTTTATATTTCGGAAATGGGCCAATATACTGTTCCTCCTGAATACAGTATGCCCAATCTAAGATCATTGCCTAGCTTCTCCGCGAAAGAAGTGGGTGTGGGAGAAGAATGGACCAAACCTGCTTCCGAAAGTTTTCAGTTCCCTACAGCCAGAATAGAGATCCCGGTCCAAGCAAAGTACATTTACCAAGGTAAGGGAGACTGGGAATACGCAGGTAAAAAGGGGAACGCAGACCTGATCGAATATAACTATAATTTAATGAAGGAATCTGATCCGATTGCTCAGAATATTCCTTACAAAATTTACGGTTTTGCAAAAGGAAAAGTATTTTTCGATTCCGAACAAGGTGTTCCTAAATATAAGTATGTTCAACTTGCTTATACGTTCGTTTTTCCGAATGGGATCGCACAAGAAATGTCTTTCGAGATCCACGGAGTGTATTCTAAACAAAACTCCGTTACGGAAAACGATAAAGATAAAATTGCGGAAGAGGTCAAAAGAATCCTAGGACCTTTCCCGGAAGGAACTGCTTATCCAAAGAAGAAGCCTACTGGTAAAAAGGGCAACGGACTAGAATGGCCTGAATGGGAAGGAAATCCGGAAGAAGAAGTTGCTGATCGTGCACCGGTGGAGATCAGGAAATCGAATGAGGGTGTTGTACTTTCTTTAGATAACCTTCTTTTTGATTATAATAAATCCGAATTAAAACCGGAAGCCAAAAAGGTCTTGGAAAGGATTGCGGACGTTCTTAAAAAATATCCTGACAGAGAAATTCGCATCGGCGGACATACGGACGATAAAGGAAGCCAAGAGTATAATCTCAAACTTTCCCAAGATAGAGCATTATCAGTTCTCCAAGAATTAAGAGATTCTCATGGAATAGAAGAAACTAGAATGTCTTATAGAGGTTATGGAAAGTCTCAGCCTGTGGCCGAAAATTCCTCAGAATCCGGCAGAGCTAAAAACCGAAGAGTGGATATCACTATCGTTCTGGAATAATATCGGTTTTTGCCCTTTGCAAAAAGTTTAGAATTAAAAGTAATCTTCACTTTTACATTCGTTGTAATGATTATTTTCCATTAAGCAGGAAAGAAGTATATTATTATAGGATTCCGTTCCAGGCTGATGAGCGCCTACTGCTTGGCAAACCGCATCTCTCATCACTTTTCTTCTGTCTTGGCAACGTTCCACAGGATCAATCCCGCAGGATATAAAACCGAATATTAGAATAAGACAAAATACAAGATTTCTAACTTTCATTCTTTTCACCTATTTCTGTTTGGATTGGCAAGCGGATAACATAACGAAGGATATGGAAAAAGCAAGGAGTTTTGGTAAAAACGAAAGTGGAAACTTTGACGTAAAACGGATTCTATTCGTGGATATAACCCCAGCTCTCCAAAACTTTTCGGACTTCTTTTCCTAACGCAGCCTGCTCCGAAGATTCTGAATTTCCGGAAAGTCCAGCATCGTTATAAAAATAAGGTATTTTAGAAGTTTTGAATTCGTAAGGAAGTTTTGCAGACGCCACTGATTCGGGAGAATCTCTATAAATTTTAGAACTCGCTTCCGATAGAATTCCCCATTTTCCGGATTTATAATCTTCGGGTTTTCCATCCTTAAAAATGGATAAACGAAATCCGAAAACAGGTTCTACCGTATAAAAGGAAAGGGTACTTTCTTTGCCTGGGGCTTGTTTTACAGTAAGTGCGGCGGATTTTGTTTCTAATCTATTTTCAGTAATTGGAGAATCAGATTGTATTTTATAAATTCCCGCTTGGATACCAATCTCTATTTTGCGAGTGCATTCCTTTTCGCATGCAGGCAATCTAAGTTTAAAAACATTTTTCTTTAGGCTATGAGAATCCAATTCCTGTCTCGCTTTAGTGAGAAGTGTTGAATTGCTCGCAGAAAGATTTTGTAATTCTCCAGGATCTGAAACCAAAGAATAAAATTCCTCAGACATTTTATGAGGTTCTCCTTCCTTGGTCCTTCTTACAAAATCATAACCTGGATATCTTCGGATCAGTTTGTATTCTTTCGTTCGAATGGATTCTGAAAATCTTCCTTCGGTATATACAAATTCCTCAGATTGCGGACCTTCTTCTCCATACATAGCTTTGGAATAATCATTTCCATCACAAGAACTAGGATCACAAGGTAAACCTAACGCTCCTACTAAAGTGGGAAAAAGAGAAAGTAAAGAAACCTGATCGGAGAAAATCCTTTTTTCAATATTCGATTTTTCTGAGATAGGAGGATGGATGATCCAAGGAACTTTTATTTCTTCGTCGTAATGTGTTTCTCCGTGAGCATGTAAATTTTCTGCCACGAAATGATGGTGATAATAATGTTCCATGGATTGTAATTCTCCATGGTCTGCGACTACTGCAATCCAGGATTTATCGAAGGCTCCCGTCTTTTTAGCTTCTTCCAAAATTTTGCCTATGACCTCATCCGTATATAAGATCTCCGCCATGTATTTTCTTACATAAGGATCGTAGCTATTCCAGATTTTTGGATCAGTCTTTTGGGCCAGAATATCCATATACTTTTTTTCTGGAAGATAAGGATAGTGAGGGGTATTGATATTTATATGAAGGAAGAATCTTCTGTTTTTGTTCTCTTTCAAGAACTTTATGGATTCTGCAAGTATCAGCTCAGTATCGTCTTTGTCTTTTCCAGGTTGAAATAATTTGTGAAATCCTAGATCAACTCCCACTCCTGTATAATCCAGGAGGAATACATTATTCATAAGGCTTGCAGTTAGATAACCCTTGGATCTGAGATGATTCGGTAGTGTTTCCGGTTTTTTAGAATAAAATATTTTTCTATGAAGATTGCTAGAATAGAACCAAGCATTTCCAAGACCTAATTCAGATGCGACCTTGGAAGTAAAAAAGGAAATCATACTTGGTTTGGTCCAATTCCCGTTCGAGAAAGTATTCTCAAAAACGATAGAATCGGAAGCTAGTTTGTCCAGATAAGGACTGGTGGGGACGGGAGAACCGCCGAATCCCAAACGATCTGGCCTAAGCGCATCGACGACGATCAATATTACATTTTCTTTAGGTCCCCAGATTTTTGGATCAGCCACTGAAGCGTATAATGTGGGTTGCCCTACAAACAAAAGATCGTTTTGGTTTTTAGGGATCCATTCAAAATTCCAAATATTAGCGGGGTTCTCTTCTAAAGTTTTGGAAATGGATTCTTGGATCTTGATCTTATGATCGACCCATTCTCTTCCCTGACTTTGTATATCCTCGGAGAATACGATAGTATCTCCCAACTTCACGATCAATTTTCCTGAACTTGGAACATTCTCGCCTGAAGAAGAAAGCGCTGTTGTGGAAAAATCCAAAACAACATTCTGTAGATCATAAAGTTTTGCTCCCGGGATAATAAACTCTGAGGAAATATCACAGCCACCATTTTGGAATAGGAGCAAACTATCTCGTGATTCGTTTAGAAGAGTTTGTTTATCCTTTAAGATAGTAAGTTGAGTGTTTCTCCACTTTTCATTCAGAGGAAGTTCAGAATAACGAGATGGATTTTTTTTATAATGATAAGAGATCTTTTTAATGGCTTCTTCTGAATTTCCTCTGCATATAGTTCCAGACTTTTTTAAAGAACGAAGTCCGTCCCAAACAGGGATTATGGTCTCTTCTTCCTTTGAAAACGATCCTGGAAAAATTTGCCTACAATCCTGTAAAAGATAACAAAGCAGGATCGGGATCAATATTCTAGAAAGTTTGGGACCAAAAGAAATCATGAGAACAAGGACAGAATTTTACTTGAGGGGTCCGCTTACAACCTTTATAGTCCGCAACGCGGGCTTCAGGAGCGGAGCGACTATCATCCGGATGAACACCATTCAGTGAACGGTTGTTTGAACGAACAGAACGTTCGTTACTAAAAATTCAATGGACCTGCGGGATCGGTGTCTAAAAAATAGGGCCATATAAACGATCTTCGATCCTTCGAAGGTTTTTAAACCAATCCCAAGGAAAAGGATTATGGCAGAAAAAGGCATTTCAAAAGACCTGATCGGCACAAAACTCGACTCCTACGAATTCGACGTAGAAAGAGGAAAGATAAAAGAGTTTTGTCTAGCGATCGGCGAAAGCAATCCGATATACTTCGATTTAGAAGCGGCAAAAAAAGCGGGATACGAGGACATTCCAGCTCCTCCTACATTTCCCACAGTGATCCAGTTTTGGGGATACCCTAAAATTTGGAAAGATATGGAGAACATGGGAGTTGATACTTCCAGGATCCTACATCTAAAAGAAAAATATAATTATGTTAAAACTCTTTATCCTGGTAGAGTTTCCTCTCAGGGAGAATGTGTTAACGTAACCGTTGGTAAAATGGATACCATGACTTTCCGCACTACAATTCGTAATGCGAAAGGTGAAACTGTGATCGAAGCAGAGATGTCTATTTTCATCCGTAAACCGGAACAGTGATAGGAGGATTAAGATGAGTAAGATTGAATTCGACAAGTACGAAGTAGGACAAGAACTCCCTCCTATAAAAGTGGATACTATTACACATGCACATCTAGTGCGTTACGCTGGAGCAAGTGGTGATTTTAACCCGATCCATAACGATCCGGATTTCGCTCGTAAGACTGGATTGGACGGAACCATCGCTCATGGTATGTTCGTAATGGCTCAGATCGGAAGACTTTGTACTTCTTGGGCAGACCAAAAACAGATCAAAGAATTCGGAGTTACTTTCAAAGCGATGACCAAGCCAGGACAAAAATTAACTTGTTCCGGTAAGATCAAACGTAAGAAGGAAGAAAACGGAGAAAAACTACTTACAGTAGCTGTAGAAGCTGCTGATGAGTCTGGAGAAGTGAAAGCTTCCGGAGAATTAGTAGTTATCTGCTAATCTTTTCGTTTATCTGAAACTTTAAAAAGCCTCCGAACTCGGAGGCTTTTTTTATGCCTGAGGAAAATTTTAACTTAAAAATGGATTGTTCTTCCTTTGGATTTAGATATGCCTATTGCCCATGATAAACTCTGGTAAAAGTGTACAATATTTCGGGATCTTTTTATTAATCGAAGGATTTCTTCTAATTACCGTTCCGAATTTTTTCTTAAGTCTATTCTTATTAAGTGCAAGCGATGTTTGGGTGAGAGTTGTGGGGCTGACCCTAATCATATTAGGATATTTTTATTTTAGAATGGGACAAGATAATATACGTCCATTCTTAAAATTGACCACCCATTCTAGAACGTTTCAGTTTATAGTCTTGGTTATATTTGTGTTACTCGGTTGGATCCATCCTATGATCTTATTGCCGAGCGGATTCGAATTTTTATGCGGGGTTTGGACCTTCTCCCTTTTAAAAAAGGAAAACGCCTAATTCTTTTAGGCAGGATATTCGGGAGTTTCTCTGGATTCGATCGCGATGATGGTGATATCATCGTATCTTTGTTCATCTCCCCTTGATTTTTCCTCCATTACTACTAATTCTTCTAATAGTTTTTGGAGACTTACCTTGGAAAGTGTGGAGGCCCTAGAGGCAATTGTTTCAACGGTGCTCCATCTGTTCTCCTTTCTTCTGTTCTCAATGAGCCCATCAGAGAAAAGTAATAAACGGCTTCCTGTAGGGAACTTATAGGTCGAGAATTCGATCTCTAGATCATCGAATAGTCCTAATATGGGCCCTGTTTTATGAAGTAATTCGTAATTTCCACCTGGAGAAAGTAAGACTTGATCCGGATGTCCAGCGGAAGCATATAGAACTTCTTTCTTTTCTAAATAGATATCCGCTACAAAACAAGGGAAGATACTTTCTAAGGTATCGAACTTTCTTAAAAATCTTCCATTCAATTCTTTCAATACATGAGTAGGGCAGGGAAGTTTTTTTAGCTCTTCGTATTCTGTCTTTAAGGCCATGGTCATAAGACTTGCTTGCACTCCGTGGCCTACCGCGTCTGCTAAAAGTACTCTTACTTGTCCGGGATTGATCTCTGAGATATCTAAGAAGTCCCCGCCCACTTTTTCCAAAGGTTTGTAAACGTAATCAAAACGGATTCCTTTGATTTCTCTTTCAGGAGGAGTAAGAATTTTCCTTTGTACGTTCTGGGCGATCTCCAACTCTCTATTGATCTGCTGAAGAGTATCGTTTAGGGTTCTGGTTCTATCTTCTACTTTTTGAACCAACTTTTCTTTCATTTCGAAAAGTTCTAAGTTCATGGTTTGTAGATCTTCTGTGAGAAGTTTCGCTTCTTTGTATTTTGAAGAACGATCTGAAGCGATTACCAAAGATTGCAAGAACACAAAAAGTACGAGTGCAATATGTGAAACCTGATGAGAGGAAACTTTTAGGATATAAGTATAAAATAGATCGATCGCTACTCCTAAGAATAATATCCCCGAACCATATAAGATATAAGAAGAGTTATTTTCTTTATCGAAGTCTATTCCGAAGATTACATAGATAACGTAACCGATCGTGATACCTATAAATAAATGGAAATAAGCAACCTTGCTGCTATTAAATTCCAAAGAGCCGAATAAGGTCATTAGAATGAACAGGGATATGATCGCTAAAGAAATTCTTATATATAGTTTAGATGCATAAACGGTAAATGTTTCATAGAAGAATAGCAGATATAATCCTGTCGCGCACATCATGGAGATCTGTTCTATCATCTGTATTCCGTTCTGGTTGATAGAAGGGAAAAATTCCATTAGAAGTCTAGTGTTGGTAACAAGAGTTCTAATGCCGATTGCCATACTCATAAATCCGAAATACAAAGGAGCCTTGCTGGATCTTAAATATAAATAAAGAGAGATATGATAGAGCCCCATGATAATTAAACTGGAGAATGCAAAAATATCTGTGAAGATTGTCCTGGTCCTTGTGGACAACATCACTTCAGAAGGGCCTAACTTAATAGGAGAGCTGATCCCGCCTTGTCTTGCGAAATTATTCGTAACAAAAATTGAAACTTCTATCTGACTGGAACTCGGAACAAAAGAAAAAGATCTGGGTTGCACTCTTGCAACACTTGATTGAGTAGAAGTAGATGGACCTCCGGATTCTCCCTGGAACTCTCCGTCTAAGTATAATCTATAGGAACTCCAAACAGTGCCTAAACCCAGAGTCAGAACCTTCCCCACCCAAACATCTGGCAAAAGGACTTTGAGTCTGTAGGTCGCATAACCTAGTCTTTCATAAGATGGATGTAATTCGGTTTCTCTATTCCAAGAGCCTGGAACAGTCATGTTCCCGTGAAAGGATTCCAAAATTTTTCCTGGCTCTTGGCTCCAGAAAAATTCCCACTCTCCGGATAGATCTACCGGGCCGGAACTTGCACTTTGGATGCCTCTAAGATCGATTACACCTTTATAAGCGCGTAAGTTTTCTTCCTTATGCCATGGGGTGAGAGACAAAAGGAAAATGAGGAAACCGATGGGTCCTAATAAAAAGAATAAATATTTTGCCGTGTGCATTGAGCAGGAAGGTTGCGACCATCCTCCATCGGTTTATATTTTCTCGTCAATCTTTCTCCGACTAACAAGAGTATTCGAGGGAATTTTTGGAAAATAAATAATTTCCAAACTCGACCCTGGAATGTATGACCTTCTACTTTTTGCTTAGATTCCGAAAATACGAAAGAAGTCTCCCAAAGTGTAAATTCAGGGAACTTCAAAGATTATTAGAGGAAAAAAATCGAAAAATTATACGTCCAATTAGGCGTTTTTTGGAAAAAAGAAGTATTTTGGCAAATCGACTTAAAATCTGGAAATTCATGTTGCCATATCGATCCTTTGGAAGAGCATGAAAAAGACCGATACGAATCATAGATATGAACCGTTTTCATTTTTCTAGAAACTATTCTATTTTAGCTAGCGTTACACTTGTATTGGCTTCTTATTCCGCTTGTTCAGGGGAGAAGGATGAGCCGTCCATTCTGGAAATCAGAGATTTATTGGACTCAGGTCATTTAACGGAATCCGTTCAGAAAGCTAAGGATAAGGCGCTTATTACGGGAAAAATGGACCAGGTTCATTATTTGAGAGGCTGGATCCATTATTTACGCAAAGAAGATTCTTCTGCAGAGAAGGAATATAAACTTTGTTTAAAGGAAAATAAAAACTCTATCGATTGCCTTAGAGGTCTTGCTCAAATCGAAAAACATAAACTGAATTATGAAAAGGCAGAAACAAGATACAAACAAGCCTTAGTAATTGCACAAGCCACCAAAGACCTAGAATACAGTTCTATGTTGCTTACTGATCTGGGAAATTTAGCTCTTTCTCAAGATGAAAGAGAAGAAGCTATTGATTGGTATAATAAATCCATCCAAGTAAAACCGGAAGGTTCTGCGTATTACGGACTTGGTTTTGTACATCTATTGAATCGAGACAAGGTAGCTTCTATCCAATCCCTAAAAAAAGGATTAGGAATTGAATATAGAGATCTAATTATCAAAGCGGAAACCTATTATCTTCTGGCAAAGTTACAAAATGATTTCGAAAAAAATCCTCAGGCAGCAAGCGAGTCAGCAAAAAAAGCCTTCGAATTATTTCCAGCAATGGAGAAATACTCAAAATCTTGGGAACAATATTCCAAACTTTCCAGTTCTAAATAAAACAGGACCTAATGAATTTTCTCAGAACGATCTGGCGTATCATCCATAAACAAATCATCTTACCTTTCCAAGAATCTTATGCCCCTATTCACGAAGTTTGTTTAGGTACTACTATTGGCTTGATATGGTCCATGACTCCTCTCGTAGGAGTTCAAATGTATTTAGGATTAGGGACCTGGTTGATACTTCGATTATTCCGCATTCGTTTTTATCTTCCTATTGCAATTGCAATGATTTGGATTACTAATCCGGTTACGCTTCCGTTTTTCTATTCTCTATTCTATTGGATCGGAAAACAAGTTCTACTTTTACTTGGGATCCCTTTCCAACAGATCAGTTTCGACACGTTATTGGCCATTTCCAAAGAATCAGAATCTATGGATTTGATCAGTGGACTATATCATTGGACAATTTTCTTATTCGATAAGATGGGACTTCCTATGTTCGTAGGTGGATTTGCTTTCGGAATCCCTTTGGCTCTACTCGGTTATCCGATCACCTACCGTTTGCTAAATTCTTATAGAGAAAGAAGAGCAAATGAAGAGGGTATCAGCCTCCAGGAATGGGAACTAAAACATGTTAGAAAGGATGTGGGATTGTTCGCTGCCAAAACACCTTAGGTTTTGCCGTGTGTCGTTCGTTCCTTTCGATATATTTTTTCCAATTTAAACATAATTAGTTGTCCGAATTTCTTTTGGATCAGCATAGTATTTGTTACTCGAATACGATCCGGGAGAATATATATGATTCGTCGATCCTTGGCCTTTTTCTTTTTTATGGCCATCTTATGGAGCCTTCCTGCTTCTGCTCAAAAATTTGAAACAGATGAGGATTTAACTAAATGGATTAAATCCTTAAAGTATGAAACTAATCTAGTACCTCTTTCAAATAAGGATGGAAAACTGATCGCAAACATCCAAGTCCCGAAAGGTTATAAATATCTAAATCCAAAAGATAGTAAGATTGTATTGGAAGATGTTTGGGGAAATCCTCCTAGTGATCCGGGACTCGGAATTCTATTCATCGCCAGCGAAACACCATTGGATCTTGGATCTTATGCGATTACGATCGATTATGTGGAAGAAGGTCACGTAGATGATGAGGATTCCAAAGAGATCAAATACGACGAACTATTATCTGAGCTGCAAGAATCCGCAAAAGAAGAAAGTGAGCAAAGAAAAAAAGACGGATACTCTGGATTGGAATTAGTAGGTTGGGCTTCAGCTCCTTATTATGATTCCGCTGCTAAAAAATTGCATTGGGCGAAAGAATATAAATTCGAAGGAACTGAAACAAATACTCTTAATTATAATATTCGAGTTTTAGGAAGGACCGGTTATCTTCTACTCAATGTGCTCGGAGACATTTCTGTTTTGAAAAGAGTAGAAGGGGATGTGGGCAGAATTTTAAAGAGTGTGGAATTCTCCGAAGGAAATCGTTATGCTGATTACGATTCTAAAATAGACAACTTAGCTGCTTACGGGATCGGAGGTCTGATTGCAGGAGGGCTTCTGAAAAAAGCAGGATTATTTGCGGTGATTGGCGGATTCCTACTCAAAGGAGCAAAATTACTTATTCCTGCTGCGATCGGTCTGTTCTATGCAATCAGAAGATTCATTTTCGGAAAAGGAAAACCGGAAGATACTGCTTCCGGACCGGGTGACAAAGAAACCTAAACGATTCCTAAAAGTTTAGAAAGCGTTTCCGCATCGTATTGAGATTTGCCGGAACCGCTTTCTGCTTCTGAGATCAAAGAAACAATTTTACGATTGATTGCTGCCTTGTGACTGATCTCATCCGCTAAACTTACGATCTCTCCATTCAAATAAGAAATTTCAGTCGTTCTTCCATGATGTAGGTCTTCCCACATCGAGGATCTTGCTTCAGGATCAATTTTGACCATAGAAGAAGCCACTCTGAAAAATAGAAAATCAGGCAAACCTAAAATGATAGGTGCAAGCCAAGGAATCATTTTGCCGGCGCTTGCAGGCTGGATGCCGGAAAGTTTAAGTATTTCTAAACCTTCCAAGATCATGGAGGCTAAAATTTTTCTGTAAGTTCTTTGAGATAATTCTTCTCTTAGAGGAACACCGGCGAGTGCGTTTAAACTATTATTCAAATTGAACAGTAGTTTTCCCCAGAGCACGCCTTCCATGTTTTTATGTATGATAGAAGGTAAACCTGCTTTTCTCAAGGATGTATGGATCTTGTTCCCAAATTCATTTGATTTAATTACAAGTTCTCCGCTTGTCCCTTGGTGAAACTGTCCTTTTCCTTTTGCAACCACATTGAATGGAACCATACCAGGTAAATTCCTATCATTTAACTCATGTAATATGGAGGCTAACTCTTTTGAGTTTCGAACCCCATTCTGAAAACTAACCACTATAATTTTGGATAATTCTTCCGGCGAAAAAAGAGAACGAATGGATTTTCCCGCTTCTATCGTATCTTTACTTTTGACTGTGATCAAAAATACGTTAGAGTCTTTGGCTTCTTTTATATCCGTAACATAACGAACTTGGCTTGGAGCGAGCGTGAAAGAATTTCCCCTATAGTCGCTGATCCCTAAACCGAATAATTGGATCTCTTGTTTTAATCTTTCTCTACCTACGAATACTACAGGATATCCTGCTTTTACCAGATATGCTCCGATGTACGTTCCAATACTTCCGGAACCTATGATCGCAAATTTGGGGGAAAAACTCATAAGCGGAAAGAATGAAGAATATTAGAAAAATACCAACTAGAAAATCGATATTCTACACTTAGATTTGGGCATAAAAAAGCCGGGAGATTAACCCCGGCTTTTTCAGACTCAACGTTCGAAATTACTGGTTAGATTTCGCGTTGGAAGCCATTTTCAAGAAGTAACCTTCTACATCGTACCAAGGTTTTCCGGAATTCAGAGTGTTGGACGCTTGTAAATGGTCCACACCTGTAACGAAAAGTCCGTAATCAGGTCCACCATTGAAAGTTCCCCATTTCAAAGAAGTATAAGGAACAAGTCCGTCACAAGTTCCGCCTTGTCCATTGAACAATCCACCAGCAACACATGCAGGTTGGATGATTCCCATTAAAGGGTGTTGGATTAGGTCAGGAATAGTGATGTAAGATCCGTAAGAGAAATACTTAACGGAAGAAACGTTTGGAGTGCGAGTGTTGAAAGCCGCTGTTCCACTGGTAGTTAAAGAACCAAGTGCTGCAAGAGCGTCTTGGTTTCCGCCACCATATACTAATTGAACTACAGCTCCTAAGATACCGCTCACGAAAGGTTTGATCCAATCAGGAAGTACAGTAGTTACGATATCCGCAATTGGGGATCCTCTGTGAGGAGTGTTCAAAGTGGTTAAAGTAGAAACTTTAGAAGAAAGCCCTAGGTTGGAGATAGCATAGCGGCTATCCAATCCACCTTGAGAGTGGCCAAGGATATGCACTTTGCTAAAGCCGTTTGCAGCAATGTAAACAAGAACCTTGTCTTTTAGCTGAACACCGCGAGTCTCATTAGATTGAGCCGCAGTTTTAGTAGGAGCATATACTGTTGCACCTTGGGATGTCAGATAGGAATCCATTCCGCCCCAGTAGTTAACGATGCTGATGATGCCGGATGAATCAGTTCCCCAACCGAAAAGTCCGTGGGAAAGAATGATTGGATACGATCCAGCTAATGGTTTGGAGGAAGATCCTCCCCCTGAAGCGAACAACGTGCCGCTACACAAAAATAGGAGTAATACCGCTAATCCTAATTTACGCATTTGAGTTTACCTCTTCACTATTCTCTTGCTGTCTATATGGTCTCAGATTGAGATTCGCTTAGTTTTAACTTGTTCGCTTTTTTATCTGTATCACTCGGTACAAAACCGAGCTGTTGAAGATTAATTCCAGACTCAAAGCTGTCAAGATAAAACGTTCGAAAAAAGTGATGATAAAATAACGTTTGATATGCAACTTATTTCTTTTTATAACGGTCGGTTTTTTATAAATATTCCTTCAGGGATGAGCCGAGTGAAAAAGGTCACAAGTTGAAAAATCCGAATTTTCAAGGTTGACTAACGTCTTTCCGGGAGAAGAAGGACTGATTTGGAAATTTTTTTCTGACCAACCTATCATATTTTGAGTAACTGGCCCGGAGCTGTGCATAACTATTTGGCTGATATGACCGCCAACTTGATCGTGTTCTAATTTCATTAGACAGATTTTGGGGAAGGATTAGGGAAGAAGATTCGGTAAGCTGTAATGATTCAAGAGATCAACCTCGGCTTGGTTTTCCAGATTTTCAAGACTTGGGTGCATGGGCGAAGGTTCACATATGCACTAATAGCCAGAGTAAAGTATTGGTAGATCGATCTAATTTTATATGATTTTCTTTTTATGTAAACGATTGTTCATCTATATTCAAAAAATTTGAAAAAGATTGACTATCAATTATTATAAACTTTTGTAATGAAGCTCTGAGAGATATAATAGAGAAGAGGAATCATATGAAGTACGATGTTCTGATCAAGAATGGAAGAATATTCGATGGAGAAGGAAACGAATCATTTATCGGGGATGTCGCGGTCTCGGATGGGAAGATTGTCGAGATTTCTAAATCCATTTCAGGAGATGCAAAAAAAATCTATGATGCTAAGGGACTTTGGGTCACTCCGGGGTTTATAGATTTTCACACACATTATGATGCAGAAGTAGAAGCTTCTCCAGGACTAAAAGAATCTGTGATGCATGGAGTGACTACAATCACAATGGGAAGTTGTTCTCTCAGCCTATGCATCGGATCAGCAGAAGATCTTGCCGACATGTTCAGTAGGGTAGAAGCCATTCCGAGAGAACAGGTGCTTCCTTTATTGCAAAAAAAGAAAAATTGGGATTCGATGAAAGAATATGCAGAACATTTGAATTCTCTTCCGTTGGGTCCTAATGTTTCTACATTCTTGGGACATTCTGCAATCAGAGCTTATTCAATGGGATTAGAAAGATCTCTTTCTTACGGAGTCAAACCGACTGAGAAAGAAATGATGCAAATGGAAAAACTTCTGCAAGAAGCGATCGATTGTGGATACTTGGGGCTTTCTATCAATACTCTTACTTGGGATAAGATGGATGGTAGTCGTTTTAGAAGTAAGCCGCTTCCTTCTACATTTGCTAAATGGTCCGAGATTAGCAGATTAAATAAGATCGTTCGTAGAGAAGATAGGATCTTTCAGGGTGTGCCTAATGTTTCTACCAAATATAATGTTCTATTATTCTTTAAGGAAAGTTTAGGAATTTTTAGAAAGAAACTGAAGACCACGATCATTTCTCTTATGGATCCGAGATCGAATCGTTCTATTTACAAGTTGGTGGCATTTTTAACTCGGATTGTGAATACGATTTTGAAAGGAGATGTTCGTTTACAGGCTGTTCCCGCAATATTTGATCTTTACGCGGATGGAGTAGACGTTGTGGTCTTCGAGGAATTCGGTGCAGGGACTGCGGCTATACATTTAGCAGACCTTGCGGAAAGAAGGAAACTTCTACTCGATAAAGGATATAGAAGATGGTTTCGTAGGCAATGGACGAATTGGTTCTTACCTAGGGTATTCCATAGAGATTTCAACGAATCCAAAATTGTAGAATGTCCCGACCAAAAACTGGTTGGTAGGTCTTTCTCAAGCCTAGCGAAAGAAAGAAAACAACATGTGGTAGAAACATTTTTGGACCTATGTGCGGAGTATGGGAACGATATCCGTTGGTATACCGTAATTGGAAATGATCGAAAGGGTCCTTTAAAATATATAGTTAGTCACCCTGATATATTGATCGGATTCTCGGATGCAGGTGCTCACTTGAGAGGAATGGCGCATTATAATTTTCCATTACGTTTTTTGAAATTAGTAAGAGATGCAGAATTAGAAGGAAAACCTTTTCTTTCTGCTGAAAAGGCTGTATGGAGAGTTACGGGAGAGATTGCGGATTGGTTCGGTCTGGACACAGGAAAATTGAAAGTTGGCGCACAGGCGGATTTAGTTATTTTAAATCCGAACGGTTTGAACGAAAAAGTGGAAACCATCCAGGAAACCCCAATGCCCGAATTTGGTGGAATGGTCCGTTTAGTTCGCAGAAACGAAGAAGCAATCCGTGCAGTGTTAATTAACGGAAAAATTGCAGTGGAGAATGGGATCGTTCTTCCTGAGATCGGAAAAGAAAATGGATTCGGAAGATTTATGGCTTATAAGGAAAAAGATTATCTTTATAACTCTAAAAAAGAACCTAAACGAGTGCCTGCGTCTGTAGCTTAGCTATATTATAAAGGCGGAAGATATTAAGGAATTCTAACTACGATTTTTCCGAAATGTTTTCCGTCTTTGAGGTATTCTAACGCATCTTTGAATTCGGAAAGTTCGTAGATTTTATCTACTACGGGTTTCAATTTCCATTCTGCGATCGCCTTATTCATAGCAAGGAAACCTTCTCTATGGCCTACCACTATCCCTTGGACTTTGATTTGGTTCATAACTAATGGAAGAAGGTTCAAGTCCTTGATGGCTCCTGCTAAGATCCCGATCAAATGGATTGTGCCGAAAAGTTTAACTGCCTTAATGGATTGTTCTAAGGTTCCTGCTCCACCCACTTCTACGATATGATCTGCTCCTTCTCCGCCTGTTAATTCTCTGATCTTTTCTCCCCAAGAGGTAATAGTTCTATAATTGATTAGATGATCTGCGCCTAAGGATCTTCCTTTTTCCAGTTTTTCGTCGGAAGAAGAGGTAAGATAAACGGTAGCTCCAACCGCTTTAGCAAATTGTAATGCGAATAATGAGACTCCCCCGGTTCCCTGTATAACTACGGATTCTCCTTTTTTGAGTTGGTTCTCCACAAAAAAAGAAGACCAAGCGGTAAGTCCTGCGCAAGGAAGTGTGGCTGCTTCTTCAAAACTGAGATGAGAAGGCATTGGAATTACACCTGTAGCAGGAAGGATTGCGTATTGTCTTAAGGTTCCGTCTAAAGGACCACCTAATGTGGTTCTGAGTTCTTTTTTGTTTGCGTGTCCAGACAGCCAATAAGGTGCAAAGGTTGCGTTGATCTTATCTCCGATCTTGATACCCGTGACATTCTCTCCAATATCTACAATTTCTCCAGCGCCATCGCTGCAAGGAACCATTGGTACCGGAAAATTCGGATTGTACTTTCCTTGGACAACAAGATAGTCCCTGAAATTTAAGGAAGCTGCTCTAAAACGGACTAAAACTTCTCCTGGACCTGGTTTACCTGGATCAGGTAAATCGATTAGCGAAAGATTTTCTTTTCCGAAGGAGGAGAGTTGTACGGCTTTCATGATTGTATTTTAAGATTTTTGAATGGAGTTAAATAAGAAGGGCTCAGGTTTTAATCCTAAGCCCTTTGTTTCAGGTTATTTTTTACCTAATCCGAGCTTGTCCGCTCCGACTAAGATACTCATGTTTCCTGAAGGGTGTTTGTTTTCTTTCATCAGCTGGTGAGCTTGCGCAGTCTCTTCAAACTTGTAAGTGTGAGAGAGTGCAGGGTCCACTTTTTTATCGATTACTAGCTGGTTTAGACCGATAGCATTTTCGTCGTTTGCGAAGTGAGAACCTTGGAGACGTTTTTGACGCATCCATAGATATCTTAAATCAACAGTTGCGTTGTAACCGGTTGTTCCAGCGCAGATAACTACCATTCCTCCAGTTTCACAAACGAATACTGAAGTAGGGATAGTGGTTTCACCTGGATGTTCGAATACGATCTTAGGATTGTTTCCTTTTCCTGCGATGTCCCAGATAGCCTTTCCGAATTCTCTGGCTTGTTTGGTCCATTCTACGAATACTTCAGGCTTATTAATATCAGAAGTGAGAGCACCCCAATGTTTGAAGTTATTTCTGTTAATCACTCCGGCAGCGCCTAAGTTTTTACAGAACTCGATCTTATCATCGGAAGAAACTACTGCGATTGGAATTCCACCAGCTGCTTTAACAATCTGAATAGCCATGGCTCCTAAACCGCCTGCGCCTCCCCAGATAAGAACTACGTCTCCTGGTTTTACATCATTCGGTTTCCAGTGATGAAGCATTCTGTATGCGGTTGCTCCAACGAGCATATAAGCGGCTGCTTCTTCCCAAGAAAGGTGTTTTGGTTTAGGAAGGCATTGGTGGTCTTGGACTTTACAGAATTGTGCAAAGGAACCCCAGTTAGTTTCATATGCCCAAATCAATTGGGAAGGTGCAAACATAGGATCTTTCCCATCTTTGACCCAAGGATCGTTTTTGTCCCAAATACCGCAATGTAGGACTACTTCGTCTCCTACTTTCACGTTCTTAACTTCGGAACCTACTTTATATACGATCCCGGATGCGTCTGAACCACCGATGTGGAATTTTTCAGGTTCGCCTTTTTTGTTTCTCGCTCCGATCACATCGACCGGGAATCCGAGGCCAGCCCATACGTTATTATAATTGATTCCGGCCGCCATAACTGCAACCAGCACTTCGTCAGGTTTAATTTCAGGAACGTCGATCTCTTCGTGTTGGATAGACTTGATTGGATCTCCAAAACGCTCTGGTCGGATGACCTGTGCATGCATTTTTTTAGGGACCACTCCTAATGGAGGGAGTTGGCCGATTGGTACGATTTCAGGTGCGCTCATGGGGACCAGAAAACCTAACCGACCGAGGCTTACGAGAAAAAAAACAGTCCTAAACTTAGCTTTCGGGCTTAGTTAAGAAGGATATGATCAACCCTTTCTTCCAAACCTCGGACCCTTTCCTCAAAGAATCGCTCGGAAGAGATAGAAAGGATCAAACTATGTAGCAGATCCACAAGAAGGGAAAGTTTTAGTTCCGCATTTTTGGTAGGGGGATTACGATCCACAGCCGCATCCAATAACTTTCTATATTGGGCGCCGTAATGATTTGTGTATTCTTGGACTAGATTTTCAGGAGCAGAATATACTAAGCTGAATGGAAGTTTGGCTCTATCAGGGAATTGTCTCGCGATATCTGAAATTGCACGGAATACTGAGACAACTTCTTCTCTTAAACCTTTGTCTTTGATTAGTCTGCTTCGGATATCGTTCAATATCATCAAATGAGTGGCGACCAACGCTTTTCTGAAAAGGTTTTCTTTGGAATGGAAGTGATGGTAAATGCTAGGCTGCTCCAACCCGCATTCTCTGCTGATTTCTCTCAGAGAAGTTCCATGGAAACCTTTACGAGCAAAAGCTATCGCAGCGCCTTCTAAAATTCTCTCTCGAGAATTTCTGAAAACTCCGTTTGTGGGGTAGACAGGGCTACCGTCCTTCTTTTTCACCGATCCGACCTCTTTTAGGAGGATTCATTCGGCGATATTATTTTTTTGTTTGAAGATCGAAGATCTCGAAATCGCCGGATGATCTATCCTTTAGGATAGAAATTTCACTATATTAGCGAAGATATAACAAACGCCAGAATTCCGCAATTCATTAACTTAATGGCATTAGTTATTTAAGTCAAACTTGCCTGAATGATCGTCTTACCTGATTGTAATCAAGTTCAAAGGATCAGAACTCTTTTTTAAAAACTTCGAAGTAGTTGTTCAACTCACTTGTACCTGGAAGCCTTCCTTCGGCTCCTGGTTGTTTTTTACCGGGAGAACCGGGTTGGTTCAGGTTTTGATCTTTTTCTTCTCGTCCGAATGCAGCTGCGGGAGTGTATAATTGGCTGCCGAACAATAGTTCGAAGTTTGCAACGTTAGACTCTGATTCATCTAATCTGATCTCTACTAAGAAATGATTTTCTCCAAATCTTGCTTCCCATTCATATACAAAAGAAGGTTCTACAAATCCTGTAAACAATGGAGATAACTTTCTATCTTCGCTGTCAGATTGGAAGATATGAACCATAACGGATTGATCCGGATTTTCATGAGCGAGGCCCACTCCTAACTTGCGGACGATCTTTCTGTCTTTACCTTCAGGGAATTGAAGTTTGAAAGATACTGTGTTCCCTTTGAATACTGACCCAGTAAAATGCGATTTTCGATCTACAATATATCCTCTGTCTTTTAGAGAAACCTTAACTTCTTCTACTAACTTTTTGAATGTAGGAGGTCCTCCTGCTATGGACTCTTTCGAGTTAGCAGGTGGATTCGTAGGAGAAGTTTGGGAATATAGACCCGATTGGACAATTAAGAATAAAAACAAAATTAAGGGAAAGAATCCCATTCGGGGAAGTTCTAATAGAAAGGATCGCATGATTACTAACAGACTAACTCGGATCGAACTTTCTCGCCAGGTTTTTTCGAAAATAATTCGGAAAATAGAGGAGAATCTCTCGGGAAAAGTCAGAAAAAAACGATAAATTAATTATGCTCCCCTATTCTAAGACAAAACTCGGAGGAATCATGAAAACGAATCTGGGTATTCTTACCTTAGCTATTGTTTCGATTTCCATTCTATCTAACTGCGTTTCCCAATCCAAGTATGACGCCTTACAAGCAATGTACGATCAGAAAGCAAAGGATCTTTCTAACTTAGAAAAAGATAAGTCTTCTCTCCAAAGATCTGTAGAAGATATGAAAAGGATCCAGGAAGAAACAGAAAGAAGGATCGCTGACTATAGAAGCTTATTAGAAAGTTTTAAAGGAATGATCGATTCCGGAAAACTTAAGATCCGGATCGTAGATGGAAGAATGGTAGTAATACTTTCTTCTGATATATTATTCCCTCCTGGCTCTTCAAGCTTATCATCCAAAGGAACGGATGCAATTAAAGAAGTCACAGGGATCTTGTCTTCTCTTCATGGAAGGAGATTCCAAGTAGAAGGTCATACGGATGATGTACCTACCGGTATTAAGGGATTTTCTAACTGGGAACTTGCATCAGCAAGGGCTTTGACTGTATTGCACACGATGGTGAAATCCGGAATGCCGGAAGAAAGGATCAGTGCAGCTTCTATGGGATCTTCTCGTCCTTCTGTCCCGAATACAAGCGTGGAGAATAGAACCGCGAATCGAAGGATAGAAATTGTAATTGTTCCTGACTTATCTAATTTACCTGGAATTGAAGAATTACGTAAATTGAGCGAATAGACCAAGCCTAGGATTCGCTTGGCGAATTCTAGCACCTTATAAACTATGGTCCTATCCCCTCTTTTAATAAGATTCCTTCGGTGTTTAGGTAGGTTGTATGCTCAGCGTTTCTGGTTTATCTCTGAATTTCGGAAAGAAAATTCTTTTTGAAAACGTTACTGTTAAATTTAAGGAAAGCTGCAGATACGGTCTGATCGGAGCCAACGGTTCCGGTAAATCCACCTTTATGAAAATCCTTGCTGGAATGGAACAGGCTGCTGCCGGTTCCGTTGCTATTGACGTAGGAGTGAAGGTCGGTTACTTAAAACAGGACCATTACGAATACGAAAACGAAACAGTATTAAATACTGTGATGATGGGGAATAAAGAACTTTGGACAATCGCCAAAGAAAGAGACGAAATTTATTCCAAACCTGAAATGTCCGATGAGGACGGGATCCGAGTTTCTGAATTAGAGGAAGCTTTCGGAGAAATGGGTGGTTATGAAGCAGAAAGTGTCGCTGGAGAATTATTAGAAGGTTTAGGAATTCCTACAAACATTCATGGCCAGACACTTTCGTTTTTAACAGGTGGTTTTAAACTTAGAGTATTGCTTGCTCAAGTCCTATTCCAAAAACCGGATGTTTTACTTTTGGATGAGCCTACCAACCACTTGGATATCAAGACGATTCACTGGTTGGAATCCTTCCTATTAAATTATAAGGGAGTAGTTATTGTAATCTCCCACGACCGTCACTTCATCAACTCGGTTGCTTCTCATATCTGTGACTTAGATTACCAAACGATGACCGTTTATCCTGGGAACTATGACGAGTATATGGAAGCTTCTCAAGCTGCCAGGGAAAGAGCTCAGTCTGATAATAAAAGATCAAAAGAAAAAATTGCTGAATTACAAGAATTCGTAAGTAGATTCAGCGCTAACGCTGCAAAATCTAAACAGGCTACCTCTCGCCAAAAGATGATCGAGAAGATCAAAGATAATATGACGGAGATTAGACCATCTTCCAGATTATTTCCATATATAGTTTTTAAGATGAAAAGAGTTCTTGGTAAGGATGTGATCCTTGCGGACAATATCACCAAGGCTTACGAAGACAGAACTATTTTTAAAGATTTTACGATCAATATTACCAAAGGAGAGAAGATTGCGATCATCGGAACTAACGGTGTCGGAAAAACTACTCTCTTAAAAACTCTAATGAAACAGATCGAACCTGATGTGGGAGCGGTTGCATTCGGAGATTCCGTTGAGCCATCTATCTTTCCCCAAGATCATAGAGAAGGGATCGGCGAAGACGCTGACTCCATTATAGAATGGTTATATAGATATGCACCTCCTGGCACCGAAATGGAAGAGATCCGAGCTATTTTAGGAAGAATGCTCTTCAGCGGGGACATGGCCAAAAAACCAACCCAGGTACTTTCCGGAGGAGAAAAATCGAGGATCATTTTAGGAAAGATGATCATGGCTCAGGACAATCTCCTGGCCTTGGACGAACCTACAAACCACTTGGATTTGGAATCCATCGAATCCTTGAACTATGCATTGACTAAGTTCGAAGGAACCATCTTATTCGTTTCTCACGATAGAGAGTTCATAAGTTCGATTGCCACCCGAGTTCTGGAAGTTACCACAGAAGGTATCAGAGACTTCAAAGGGACTTATGAAGACTTCTTAGAAAGAGAAGGACAAGAATTCTACAAACGTCTGGCGGGTGGACCTGTTCTTACGGAAGCTGAGTAAGATATCTATCCAGAAGTTTCATTAGTATCGGCATAAAAACGGTTATAGAAACTCCAGTTGCTAAGATCCATTTTGTTTGAATGGATATCAACTGGTGGATTTTAGCGATTTCTTTATAAATTCCTAAAAATCCCGAATGCATTTCTTCTTTTAATTCTAATTTCATTTCCGTCATTTCCGTTCTGAGCTCGAATTTACAAACTGCGATCTCGGATTTGATCTCTGATCTGACCGCTGCAAATTCAGATCTGACTTCCGTTTTAAATCCTTCGAATTCAGAGCGGAAGATCGCAAATTCCGTTTTAAGATTCGTAAGTTCGCCTTTTAGACTAGTAGAAGTTTGGTCGGTACTATTTTTAAATTCAGACAGCTCAGTTTTAATCTTTCCGACTTCTTCAGTAAGTCTTTTCTCGAATTGGTTACTTGATTCTTCCAAAAGTATCTTGCTCCCTAAATTCCAATTGAAATTTACAAAATCTAAAAATTCATCCCTTCCTTTCGGACCTAAAATATCCTCTAATCTAGCGGGAACTTTCTTATAGATTGGTACCTTCATTTTAACCTCCGATGGTTGTTTGGCAACTCGTTCTTCAGTTTCAGGTAGTCAGTTATGCTGAATGGTTACGTTTTTTGCTAAAATTTTGCGGAATATCTATTCGGAATATATATTCAGTTTTTTGAATATGTTTTAAGATATTTTACTAACTCATCTAAAGCCTTCTTTCGATGAGAAACTGAATTCTTTTTCTCATCTGAGACTTGGGAAAAATGAGCGGAGAAGGGCGGGTAATAAAAAATAGGATCGTATCCGAACCCATTTCCACTGGTATCATAAATATCGGAGATCAATCCAGGGCATTCTCCTTCGAAAGTAAACTCTCCTTCCGAAGTGACTAACGCGATTACGCAAACATACTTCGCGTTCCGGTTTTTTTCTCCTTTCATTTTTTCCAGTAGAAGTCTGGCTCTTCCCTCATCGTCTAAACCTTCTCCACCAAAACGAGCAGAATAAACCCCAGGATCTCCGCCTAGGGCTTCTACACAAATGCCTGAATCGTCCGCTAAGGAAGGAAGTTTAGAAATAGAGAATAATTCCCTGGCTTTGAGAAGAGCGTTCTCAGTAAAAGTTTTACCGGTTTCTTCCGGACCGAAATCGATCTCTAACTCCTTCGGGGTGGATAATGTAAACCCTAAAGGAGAAAGGATGGCTCGAATTTCGCGAACTTTATGGGAATTGTTGGAAGCTATAGAAAGGGATTTCAATTTCCCAATTTGAACTCGTCAAAAGCATCTTCTATGGTAGGAAGAACTTTGAACACTTTGTCCAACATTGTGATCTCGAATAATTGGAGAAGATCATCGTCGTTCACTACGATGATGATATCACCTTCTGCTGAGTTGAACTTTTTTTTGTAGGAGACTAGGATCCCCAACGCAGTTGAGCAAATATGACTCACCTCTGTAAGATCGATTATGATCTTAGGAGAAGGTTCGAAATTATGGTCGCTCAGGTTGCGGTCCAGTTCCTCGCTGTCGGATTGCAGAATGGATCCGGAAATTTTGATGATGTGGATGTCGCCTTGAACCGTTATTTCCATGTGGGTAACGAACCTTGTGTGCATATTCGATTTTTTTATAGCAAGCAAAAAACGTCCTTTCACGAACTTCTTTGCACCCTTCTTCCCGAATAATTTTAGAAAAAGAAGAGAATGAGACTTTTTTGGGGGATTTCCCCCAAAAAAACTTCGTTTATGTCCCTATTACTTGAGATATCTCAAGTCACTGTTCTAATTTAGGATTGAGAAACCTTCTGCAATTGCTCGCTGAAAACTTGAGAAGTCATCTTAACTTTGTATTTTGCGATCAATTTATCTTTCAGGATCGTAAACGGTTTTTCAGTGATGAGATGATAGAAATATGCGAAGAAGAAAACTGCAAGTCCCACCGGAATGGTATAGAGCAAGAATTCATGCTGTTCTAATTTTTTATCAGCAAAAAGTAATCTTCTGGAAAGAGGTGTCATCACAACAATATGGATGATGTAAGCACAGTATGATAATTTTGCAAAAGGAGAGAATCCTTTCCAAGAAAGGAACTTTCCAATAGGATCTCCTTTTCTCATTGAGAGAATAAAAATCCCGATCCATAATAATGCAAAACTTGGGAAACGAATGATCTGATGAAATCCCATTTCGAATTCATCCACTAATGCTGTGTAAGTAAGAAGTCCGATCCAAAGTCCCGCATGCAAATAATTTGCCCAAGGCCCTAATTGAAGTGCCTTCTCAACCCATGATTTATGGAAATTGAATATATATGCGAATATAATCCCGTAGAGGACTGAGTCTATATGCCCATGAAATGGATAATAGATATTTGCATTATATAGATCTACGGATGTGGAGCCGGTTGTCTTTAAGATCACCGTATACATAAAAATCGCACGATAGATCAAAGGAATGGCGGTAAGGACGATCAAGAAGCCTAATCTAAAACGTTTAGGAACATATCTGAAAATAACTAAAAGAAAGATTGGGAAAGCAATATAGAATTGTTCCTCTAAAGAGAGAGACCAACCGTGAAACATGGTTCCTTTAAAATAGTCGGAAAGATATAAAAAGTCGAACCAGATCTTACTTTTAGCCGCTTGGATTTGGCCAGCAAATTCAGGAGGAGTACTTTTTAGAATAATCGGGATAAATATGAAGTATTGTAAAATTAGAAAAATATAAAATGGAGGGAATATCCTTAAGGAACGTTTTAAATAGAAAAACTTCCAGTTAATTGTACCCTTGGATTCTAATTCGGCGAATAACGGACTTGCGATCAGAAATCCGCTTAAAGGGAAAAATAGATCTAAACATACGGATCCATTATTTAGGAAGTTTCTTACGTAAGGGTCTATATCCGGAATAAAGGGATAAACAGTGCGATACATATGCCCGTAGATCAACATAAAGAAACCCAAGGTTCTTGCCCCGTTAAAAGGTGCGATTTCCCTTTCATCAGGTCTGAAAATTCCCAGGAAATATTCTTTCATTCAATGATCCTTACTACTGTGGATTTATAGTGAAATGAATTCTTGTTTAGAATTTGAAACTCTTCACTTTCTTTTTCCGGTGTTTCCAATGTGATTGTAATTGCAGGTTCCGAGTCGCTACATCGGAAAGATTTTGGAACTAAAAAATGCCATTCTTCATTTAGGCAGGAGTTATATCCTTCTCTTGTTAATCTGAGAAGAATTCCTAAACTAAGATCTCCTTGTCCGAAATCTTTAGGATCGGATTTCCAGCGAATTCTATATTTGGTTTCTTTTTGAGGAGAGATGGCCGCTATAAATTTTTCAGGCCTATCATCGTATTCGAATTCTGTATTTTTGCCGTAAATGGCAATGCTTAGGAATATTATAGAAATGAAATAAATTTGGAAGTTTCTGGTGTTCGGGAATTCAAGTTTGGATAGAATGATCTTTAGATTCAGATAGTAAAGAAGTCCCGCTAAAACATAAGTGAACCAATAGATATGGGAGATCTGTCCACCTTTCATCTTGAATGCGCCGAATAATGTAATGAAGAATGCCCAGATCAATATCCGTAGCAAAGATTTATCAAATTCTTGTAATTTATCCTTCCAGAAACTAGGAATTCCGAATAATAATCCCACAATTAAAAGTGCAGGGATTTGTTTTGGAATACTTATTGGAGAAACATAATAAGAGAGAACATATTGTAACGTAGGGCCTAATTTATGAAAGGTAGAATTCTTAGCGGCTAATCCTATAATTTTACTTAAGTTTCCTGGAGAGTTTGCGAATTGTTCAACTAACGGTGGAATCCAACAAATGATTGTGAATGTTACGGCAAGAAGGAGACTGAACCCAAACTCTTTTGTTTTGTATTGAGAAAGTCCTTTGTTCTTATAAAAATAAAAACATCCTATTGCAAACATCGGAACTATAAAGGAAATCCCAACTATTTGGTTTTGAACAATTATATTCGCACAAACTACAAACCAGAAAAAATTCCTAATAGAACCGTTTGAAAAATCAGTTAAGGATAGGATTAACACTAAGGTTGGTAAAAGAACTACCCCCGGTCCCCAGATATTTGAAAATGCATTTGGTAAAAGAGGAGTTAATCCTAAAATCAAAGACGAAAATAATAGGACTGTAGATCTATTCTCTTCTAACTTTGAATAAAGAATTCTTAAACCGATCAGAAGGAAAAAAAGATTATAAAGAACGATCCCGATTGAATGTGCTCCATGAGGAGATCTTACAAAGAAGAATACTTTTTCTGCAATTGCCAGATAGTAGAATACTATTGGTCCGGGATGATTTACTAAAAAGCGAGAGTATGCTCCTAAACTTTCTTCTAATTTTCCCGCCTTCCAAATTTGAAGAGCATTGGCGGCATAATCTCCAGTCTCTTGATAAGGTTGGCTAAAGAAGCCTGGGTTTGCTAGCAAATATGCTACGCAGAATACGATCGGAAAAAGTAGATAAAGTGGAAGTTTGTTGTTGGAAGAGGTTTGCATGAATCGGAGAAAAATGGTTGGCCGATATTTCCAGTAAGCTTCTGTTTTTCGCTTCCTGGGTCAAGTAGATTCCTTTTTAGAACGTGCTTTATGCAAAGAAGGAAAGCTTATAAAGAACCTTAAATAATTTCCGTTGGAATTCCGACAAATCTAAGAAGTCATACAAAATTTTGGAAATAAATTACGCTTGATCCGAGTCGGATCGTTACTCTAAGCTTCCGGGACTTACTTTCTATACCAATCAATGGATCCGTTATTTTTTAACTTCTACTCTTTCGGTTCGATCTTAATCGTTCTGTACTTCTTATATTCAGGCTTCTTCTTTCTTACAATTAAAGAGAGAAGTATGGCTGCCTTTCATTTGGGAGTCTGTGCTTTAACCACAGTTTTCCATAATATAGGATATTTTTGGGGCTTTATTTCCTTTGAGGAGAGCACAATTTTTCATAGGGTCATCGCAGTTGCAGGACCGCTGATGAGTTTTACCCAATTAGTGGGATTTTTCATCTATTTCCCGGAGCCTAGAAAGAAAGGGATCCTACCAGGTTTGATCTTCTACTGGCTTCTTTACTTAGGAGTGTTAGTAGTCACTGGATATTATGTTTTCATTTGTTGGGACGCTCCTAGATCTTTTGTTCCTGGAAGTCATTACTGGGATTATGAGGTCCATGTATTTTACAGTTATTTCATATATGTAATCTTATTCTATGAAGTATGTTATCTCGTGATCGGGATCTGGAAGGCGATCATAGAGACTGGAAAAGAGAGAAGGTCCGTAATTTATATTCTTCTTAGCTATGCTGTGATCACAGTAGTTCCCGGAATTTTAAACGCGCTTAGTCGAAACGGAACAGTCGCACGAGCAACATACCAACAATCCTTCAACCTTGGAATGGTTACTGGGATGTTCTTGATCATGATCGTGTATGTGAACGCTACGAAAGAAAGAACCACGATCTTGAATAGGATCATCGGAGTCTCTTTAGCTACATTCTTTGTATGTTATCAATTGGTAGGCTATTCTATCCTGAATGGATATGAGAGAACTTACGATGATATGAAAAGAAGAGATAGTTCTATTGCAGTTCAGGAACAGAAAGATCCGCAAGGCTTGGCTTATATAGTTTCCTACGATCCAGAGAAGAATGAGTTCCGATCGGAAAGAGGAAATAAAGATCCTAGATTTAAAAAAGAAGATGAGTTAGAAGTCCGTTTTTTCAAGGAAAAACAAAAGATCTCCAATGTAGGAAGTTTGCCTGCAAAAGAAAGATTAGAAAGAACGGAAAAAATTTTGGAAACTTCTCCGAATGAATTTAAAGCTTATGCTGCCGGTATTCGCGCTTTTCTAAAATCAAAAAATGATGAAACAGTAGAAGACTCCGATATGGAGGGATATTTCCGAGGAATATATGGAAAACTGAATATTATCCGAAATAAATACTCTAGGCTTCCTGATCGCAAAAAACAAAAATCTATCGAAGGATTGCTAGTTTCTCCTGATGTAGGATTGTCCGAGACCCTGGCTTATGTGAAACAATCCGCAATTCAGGCGGTAAATTCGGATAAACCCGCCGAGCAGGTCTCAAAGATAGTGCTAAATTCTTTGGCCCCGATTCATTTTGTGGGAGAAAGGATCTATCGAGGCACTAGGATTTATTCTCCTTCCGATCCTAAACCAGTAATGTATCTTTCCTATTATTTTGCTCCGAATCTGAATGGGAAAATATATGAGGTCGGATTCGAATATAAGGACTATCGAATATTCCACCATGATCCAAGTTTTATCTTAGTGGCTTCTATGGTCCTGACATTCTTTGTTATCGTGATAGGATTTAGGTTCTTTTTCCAAAATGCGATCGTAGTTCCTATGGATGAGGTGGTTGTAGGATTAACCGAAGTAAATTCAGGGAATTTAGAATATAGGCTGACTCCTAGAGTAGAAGATGAGATCGGATTTATCGCCAGGTCATTCAATAAAATGGCTAGAAGTATCCAAGCCGCCAGAAAAAGACTAGAGCAATACGCTGACGAGCTGGAAGAGAAGGTAAAAGACAGAACAAAAGAGTTAGAAAAAACCTTGGACGAGGTGAAAGAACTCAAACAACAACAGGACGGGGACTATTTCCTTACCTCACTTCTGATCAAACCTTTAGGAGCAAACAAGGCTTCATCTGAAAACGTCAAAGTAGACTTTTTAATAGAACAAAAGAAAAAATTCAGCTTCCGAAGATTTAACGATGAGATCGGCGGAGACATGAATATCTCTAACCAGATCACACTCAGAGGCCAACGTTATATAGTATTCTTAAATGCGGATGCTATGGGCAAATCTATGCAAGGAGCAGGAGGAGCCTTAGTTTTAGGGGCAGTTTGCGAATCCATTATAGAGAGAACCCGGATCGTAGGATCTATGAAAGAGCAATCTCCGGAAAGATGGCTTAAAAACGCATTTATAGAATTGCATAAAGTGTTCGAAAGTTTTGAGGGTTCGATGCTCGTATCTTCAGTGATCGGGCTAATAGACGAAGATTCTGGAACATTATATTATATTAATGCAGAGCATCCTTGGACAGCACTCTATCGAGATGGAAAAGCGGATTTTATAGAACAAGATCTTATGTTCAGAAAATTGGGAACCACTGGAATGGATGGAAAAATTTCAGTGAAAACATTCCAATTATTACCTGGTGATGTGATAATTGCGGGCTCGGACGGAAGAGACGATATTCTTTTAGGAAACGACGAAGAAGGCGCAAGGATTATCAACGATAATGAAAAACTTTTCTTAAAGTTGATAGAAGAAGGAAACGGAGAACTCTCTAATATATACGAATCTATAAAAAAAGTAGGTTCCCTAACAGATGACCTATCCTTAGTCCGAATCTCTTTCAAAGAAGAAGGAGGGATCGAAAGAACCCAAGAGAAGGAAAAGATCAGACAACTTCTTCGCAAAGCCAAAGAAAGATCTCAAGATAAGAATATCAAAGAAGCATTATCTTTCTTAGAAGAAGCGGACTCACTAGACAATCGTCTACCTGAAGTAAAAAAAGGATTACTTAAGTATCATGTTCGATTAAAGAATTATGCCAAGGCTGCACAATTTGCAGAAGAATATTTGAATATTCGCCCGGTGGATAAAGAAATACTATTTATTGCTTCGTACGTAGCAAGAAGAGCCAAACAATTCCAAAAAGCCCAAGATTTCGGCGAAAGATTACTCTTAAGAGAGCCTGATCATGTTAGAAATTTGATCAATTTGACTAGGATCTCAATCGCTTTAAGAAATTATGAAAGAGCAAAACAACTTTTGAGAGAAGCTCAGAGACTAGAGCCGGAAAATTCTCAGGTTATAAAGATCAGACAAGCTTTAGATAAAATATAAATCTTTCTATCTAATGTGACTTAATCAAGAGACTAAAAGACTAAAATTGGTTTAGGAAATTAATTTTGTCCAAACTATGTAAATATCTTGCAAAATCGGGTCAAAAAAATTAAAATACGCGGATAAAACATGAAATAGAATTAAAAGATTATAAACTTTTAATCTATGTTTTCTTTATCATGCTCTCATATGATTCTAAACTGAGATTCGGAATTGTTGGAATAGGTTTTTTAGGCCTATTGATTGGCGTTTCTTCTTGGGTCAGCAGTAGGAATCTAACCCAATCAAAAGATTGGGAATCTCATACTTTCAATGTACTTTCCAGATTAGAGAATTTGGCTTCTACCGTAAAAGAAACTAAGATCCGATTTTTGCTCTTTTTGGCTTCGGGGAAAAAAGAAGACCTGGAATATTATAAAACTGAGAAACAGAATTTATTCTTCAAACTTGGTGAACTCAAATATATCACCAGAGATAATTCTATCCAGCAGACCGGTCTTTTTGAGTTAGAAAAATTACTTACAAAAAGGGATGAACTGATCCAGGAGATAGGTCCCTCTGTATTAAATAACAAAGAAAAAGAAACTGCAAACGCAATACTCGAGAATGAGATCGACCGTTCCATCGAAGGACTGAAAGAAAAAGAGATTTCACTTCTCGCTGAAAGGGTCTACGACTCTAAATTGAAGGAGAATATCGCGGATTGGGTCTTATTCGTATCGACCTCTTTTAATATACTCATCTTAGCCGTACTTTATAGATTCTTAAAGAAGGAATCCGATCGCAGAATAGAGGCGGAAAATATACTTTTTGAGAAGAACAATCTCCTGGAACATACACTTTCTGAAAAAGAAAATTTCTATAAAGAGATTTTAATGATCAAATCCGCCTTGGATTGCGCATCCAGCAATATCATGATAGCGGACAACGATCTTAATGTTGTCTACACGAACCGTTCGATTGTGAGTATGTTCCAAGCAGCACAGGAGAATATTCGTAACCAATACCCTGATTTCACTCCTGAGGCATTGATTGGATCATGTATAGATTCCTTTCATATTACTCCCGAAAAACAAAGGCATATACTTTCTACATTTACCAATACTTATAAAAGTTCTGTTTCCATTGGTGGGAGACAGTTTAATCTGAGTGCAGATCCAGTGATCGATTCTTCTGGGGAAAGGCTGGGTAGTGTGGTTGAATGGTTGGATGTGACCGAAAGGAATTTGAAAGAATTTCAGATAAACCAATTAAACCAAGATCTAGAGGATAATATTCGAAAATTAGAATATGCTAATCGGGAATTGGAGGCATTTAGTTACTCTGTGTCCCATGATTTGCGGGCCCCTATCCGTGGAATAGACGGATTTACGAAGATAATGTTGGAGGATTATTCCACAGTATTAGAGCCGGAAGCTTTAAGGCTTTTGAATGTGATTGCAACTAATTCAAAATTTATGGGTCAGTTGATAGATGACCTACTCGCATTCTATCGTGTGTCCAAATTGGAACCAAAATCGGATTCAATAAATATGAAACATATGGTTTCCGATTCGATAGAGATCATTAATCAGGAATACGGATCCAGAAGCCCGATAGTGGAAATTTCGGAACTTCCTCCGGTAAGAGGTGATGCCTCCATGTTAAAGCAGGTTTGGTTGAATCTAATTTCAAATGCATATAAGTATTCTTCTAAATCGCAAAATCCTTTCGTGGAGATAGGTTTTTTAAGCGGAGAAGGGAATCGCACATTCTTTGTAAAAGATAATGGAGTTGGTTTCGATGATCAATATTCTCATAAACTTTTTAAAGTATTTCAAAGATTACATTCAAACGAGGAATTTACAGGAACCGGAATTGGGCTTGCGATCGTAGACAGGATCGTCCAAAGACATGGTGGAAAAGTTTGGGCAGAAGGAAAGATGGGACAAGGTGCCACATTTTATTTTACAATACCGAGCAAGGAATAGAGAAAAATGAATCAATCGGGAAACTATGATATACTTTATGCGGAGGACAATCCGAACGATGCGGAACTTACTTTAAGAGGTTTCAGAAAAAATAATTTAGTAAATCAAGTCTTTCATGTCAAAGATGGAGAGGAAGCTCTAGAGTTTTTGTTTTGTAGAGGAAGATACGAAGGGAGAGAATCAGGTGGAAAACCATTATTCGTATTATTGGATCTAAAAATGCCAAAGGTGGACGGCCTCGAGGTGCTAAGAGAGATTAAGTCCGACGAAAAATTGAGAACGATCCCTGTAGTAATGTTAACCTCTTCGGCAGAAGAGAAAGATATAGTAGAAAGTTATAAACTAGGCGTAAACAGTTATATAATCAAACCTGTTGAATTTGAAAAGCTAATCGTAACAGTATCTGAAATTGGACAATATTGGTGTATATTAAATAAATCGGTGCATTGATATGAAGACGCTAAAGTTCCTTTTTTTAGAAGATTCTTCTACCGATCTAGAGCTTATCCAAAGAGAGTTAAAAAGGGGAGGGGTAGAGTATATTCCTGTCCACGCTCAAGATAGGGACGAATACCTAAGGGCAATCGAAGACGAGAAGCCTGATTTTATTTTTTCGGACTACTCACTTCCTAATTTTGATGGATTATCAGCATTAACCATCGCAAAGGAACAATGCCCTACGACTCCTTTTATATTCGTTTCAGGAACATACGGAGAAGATGCGGCCATCCAAACTCTGACTAGAGGCGCAACCGATTACGTTCTGAAAGACAGATTAGTAAAACTTGTCCCCGCATTAAGAAGAGCTATTCGAGAAATAGAAGAGCATAAGGCTTTAAGACGGGCGGAACAAGAGAAGTTTGAAATAGAAGAACAACTCAGACAAAGCCAGAAGGTAGAGGCGATGGGATTTTTGGCGGGGGCAATGGCTCATGAGATCAATAACCCAATCATGGCTATCATAGATTATGCTCAATTGATCTCTAAAGGAGAAATGGATATAGATAAGGCTCAAAAGATCGCATCTAAGATCAAACAAGAAGGGGAAAGAATTTCCGTAATGGTAAAAGATCTACTTAGATTTGCCAGACAGGAAAAAGCTGCCTTCGAAGCGGTGAGCGTTTTTGCATTAATATCCAAGACTCGTTCTATTGCAGAACAAAGATTAAAGATGAGCCGTATCCAATTGGAGATAGATGTGCATACAGATCTTCCATCCGTAATGTGTAAAGAGGGACAGATACTTCAGGTACTTTTGAATTTGATCAATAACGGAATAGATGCGTTAAACCAACGTTATCCGGAATATGATGAGAATAAACGAATGATCATCTCGGCTAAACCGGAAGAGATCGGTGGTAAGTCCTGGGTCAGGATCAGTGTAGAGGATCTGGGCTCAGGAATCCCTCAGGAAATCGGTAAATCCATCTTCAATACATTCTTTACTACTAAAGGAGCAGATAAGGGCACCGGTCTAGGACTTTCTGTCAGTCTTGGGATTGTGAAAGAACATGGAGGATTTCTTTCTTTCGAAAGTGCCACCAACGAATACACTAGATTTTTTCTGGATTTGCCCGCAGTCTAACAACGATTTTTGGATCTTCTTCGTAATTTTTTTGTCAAATAATTATCTGCGAATGGTTATACTAGATAATGGAATCGACTGAATATACAAACTTAGTTTCGGAAAAACCTTTTACCGATCTAGACTTAAGAGTCGGTAAAGTAATCGGTTTCGAATTACTTCTCGATCATGGGGAAAAGGCTTATAGATTGATCTTGGATTTCGGTGAGAATACCGGAGTCCGCAAATCAAGCGAACCCATACTTTCTCTCGGAGAAGAGAAAGACTTTTTGGGAAAACAAACACTTTGTGTGATGGACTATCCCTCTGCTAATATTGCAAGAATGCGAGCTCAAGCTTTGTTCCTAGGCTTTGTAGAAGAAGAGGAAGAGTTCAGTAAGTCGGACGCAATCAGCTTCGTTCAACTCGCTTGTTAATCGAATCTTAAAAATTCAGAAGCCTTTCAGGCTTCTGAATAACTGATTTCTTCTATCTTTCTCCCTTGACGGCCCGCGGTTTTTACGTATAGTGAAGCGGCGCTAACCAATTAAGAATTCAAAATATGCCATATAAACCAACAGAACCCAGCATGAAGTTGGGAAAATTCGCAGTTTCATTCGCAAGGGATACTTCTCTCGGAGTTCTATCCGGAGTTAAGTCCGCACTCACAGGTTCATTCGAATGGTGTGCAAAAAGTTTATCCCAAATTTCGGAAGCACCTACGGTAAATGGAACTCGCCTAGGAGAATTTTTGAAGGATGCGGGAAAATCTTTGGGAGAAGCAGGAAGTAAAACGGAAGAAGGCCTATCCAAAGCATTCGAGTCTACTGCACAAGCAATGCATACCGCATTAGAGGCATTGAGTGAAACAGAATCTTTGATACAAAGAAAGGTATTCGAGAATATTTCCGTTTCCAGCGTAGTGGGAGATTCTTTCGCAGGAATGATCACTACTTCGGAGATCCAAGCATCTTTTCGTTTAGACGGAAAAGATGTAAGCCCGGAAGAAGTATTGGCAGATTGGAAAAAATCAGGATCAAAAAATCCGATCCTTTGTATACCAGGTTTATTTTGTGACGAAGGACTTTGGATTAAGAACGGAGAACCTTCCTTCTCCGAAATTCTAATAAAAGAAAATTATTATCCTTTTTATCTTCGATTCAATCCCGGGGCTCATATCTCCGAGAACGGCTCCAAACTTTTGGAGTTGGTAAGAAAGGTCCTGGAAGATCCGGAATTAAAACAAAAAAGATTCGATGTAGTTACCTATAGCCAAGGAGGACTCGTTTTTAGAAGCGCCCTCTATTCTTCCAAAAAGGAAGGAAATTCACTTTCTAGTAATATTAAAAAAGTATTATTTATAAGTTCTCCGGACGGAGGTTCCTATATTGAAAAAGTAGGATTCTGGTTGGGACTCGGAGCCGAAGCTTTGCCAGTGTTTCCGGTGCAGTTAGTCGGGTATATTGGAAACCAAAGAAGTGAGGCAATGAAGGATCTTTCCCACGGGATTATAAGGGAAGAAGATTGGAAAGAAGGAACACATCTAGGAAGATACGCAAAAGATAAATATTTCGGAGAACTAGACGAGATAGATGCGTATCAGATCTACAGTTTTGTTTCGGAGGAAGAAGGAGACTGGTCTTCTTGGATCGGAGATGGGATCGTAGAAAAACCAAGTCTTACTCTTTTTAGCGATTCAGTATTTCGTAAGAAGTCCAATCCGGAAACTAGAGTAAAGATCCTAAAAGGATTATCTCATTATCAGATTATGCCTTCTCCCGAGTTGAGAGAATATTTCTTAAAGATTTTTCTAGGAAAGTAAGGTTCTTATTTTACCCAGCCCTTCTTCTTATAATCTTCGTATCCTAATTTTAAGGCATCTTTGATTTGAGAGAGAAGGATTGGGTCCTTCTTCTTTATATAAAAACAACTTTTGCCTTTTAAACACTTCAGGAGTTCTTGTGGTAAAACGTTTTTTAATCCGGGTTCCGAATACACTGGCATAAAATAAAATCCGACATATCCTTTCTGGACGAGCGCTCCCGCGAAATAAACTTCCGGCTTTTTTTTGCCGTTTACTTCGATTTCCATCTCACTGATCAACCCGTATTGGCCTTTCGAATCTCCCGATTCTTTAAGAGTTCCTTTTACATAAGGTTTCATCAGCTTCTTGATCTCATTAAAAATTGGAACTAGTTCCGGTTGTCCAGGGGATTTATCTTCATATTTGATCCCTCGTTTAGGGGAAGATTTTATTTTTGAGGATTTCTTCTTGGCTGGCATATTTCGCATTTTGGGAGCATTTTTCCAATGAAACAAGTTGTTTTCATTCTTTCCATTCCAAGAAAAACGAAACTGCGCAAGCGAATACGAGTTATGGGTCAGGATTCCTTTGAAAATACATTAAATAAATATAATATATGAGTGTCTGCTCACTTAACTCTGTTTGTTTGTAGTCCCACTAATTCATTATTATATTTTAAATAACGACCGTTCTTCATAAAAATAAACAATATAAGCCACTTATAAGAAGAAGCTTGTTACAAGTTAAGCCTTCGAAATATTATGCTTCCACAGAAGTAAAAAAGGTGAATGGAAATATGAAGAGAAAATTAATCATGCTTACCGTTTTGTTGATAAGCTTGTCTTCGACTAGTTTATTTGCAAGTAGGGGAGCGGTAACTGAAAGTCCGATCGATATATTCGAAAAGTCTACGGAAGCAAAATCACTCGCTGTGCAAAGACAAGTACAAGTCGCGGCAAACCTACCGGTGCATAAAGCTTTGTTTTATGGCACACACAATTCTTATAATAGCAAGGCGTATGCAGGACCTTTCTTTTCTTACGCTTTCCCGAACCAACAGGTATCTATTACAGACCAGTTGAGATTGGGAGCTCGATTTATAGAATTAGATATTCATTATTATCTAAGCACGAATTTCAAAAACGATTTCTTGCTTTGTCACGCTAAATCAGATGATCTAGGATGTAACGTATTCGATCGTCCTGCGAGCAAAGGATTGGAAGAGATCCGTAATTGGATTTCTTCTCCTCAAAACAGGAACGAAGTTCTGGTCCTTTATTTTGAGGACTATCTGGACGGAAGACAGGATGAGTTCTTAGGGATTGTAAGAAGTTATTTAGATCCTTATCTATACAGATACAGCGGATCTTGTGGAGATATTCCGAGCGCTGCAAACATGCCTAAACTCAAGGATATGGTTTCTTCTAACAGAAGGATCTTGATGATGAGCAATGGTTGCTACGACGGAGCTTGGAACCAATACTCAAAAAGGATCTTCTTCGGAAGTAATACGATCAGCCCTAAAGATTTCCAAGGTTACCCTAGCTGTAACTGGTCCAGAGGTGTATACGATAACACTATGACTCGCGTTTTCAACGATAGCACCAACTATTTTGGAATTTATGATGGCGTGAAAGAAAGTGGAGTATTCACAAACGATAATATTGCTCAGATGTTGGCTTGCGGTATTAGCGTATTCGGGATCGATCAATTCAGTCCTGATTTTGCAAAACAAGGACTTTGGTCTTGGGATAATGCAGAACCTAATGATTATGGTGGAGCAGAAGATTGTTTACAGATCGTAGGAAGCGGACGTTGGAATGACAACAAATGTTCCAATAGCTATCGTTACGCTTGTAAGGATGGAAGCGGAAACTGGGCGATCACAGATGCTTCTGGAAATTGGGCAAATGGAAAGAGTGCATGTTCTGCAAGAGGCTGGAACTTCTCCTCTCCAGTGACTCCATACGAGAACAAAAAACTCCAAGAGGCAAAAAATGCTAAGGGGGTTTCAGAAGTATGGGCAAACCTTACCGACCAATACTCGGAAGGATACTGGGAAGCCGGAAGATAATTTAATATACTTTCCGCTTTAAAACGAAACGGGATCTTCGAGAATTCGGGGTCCCGTTTTTTTATTTTTGGGCCAAATTCGCCTTAATTTTATCGTCGACTTAAACATTATAAAAACGGATGATTTACGAAGAATAAAAGTTTTAACCGGCCTTTATGAGGGCCTCGGGCTTTAATTAAGGGAATATTTCAGATTTATGGTCCAACCTTTCTTTAAAATATTATTTGCGGAAGATAATGAGACTTCTGCAGAATTACTCATTCATTTTTTGGAAAGGTTCAACTTCGAAGTGGACCATGTGGTGGATGGAATGGCCGCCGAACTCAAATTAAGAAAAACGAAATACGATTTTATCCTATTGGATAATATGATGCCTGTGCTTTCCGGAGTCCGCTTAGCAAGTAAGGTCCCGGATCTGAATAAAAATACCCCGATTGTCTTCTTAACTGCAAGTAACGAAAAAGAAGATGTAATGGCTGCGGCTCATAGCAAACAACTTGTGGGTTATATTCTCAAACCTTTTGATCCTGAAAAACTTTTACAAAAGATTGTTTCTGTACTAAAAATTCCCGAAGACATGCTCGTGGATAAAAAGAAATATCCATTCTCTATTGAAAGGACCCAAAACGTTTCCTATGGAAACGGGGTAAAACTCGTCGGTTGCCCTTTCCAAAAAAATGCGGAGAAGATCGCGCAAGAAATTGCGTTTATCCTGAAAGAATTACCAGGAGTTCGTAAGTTCTTCATAGAAGTGGGAGAAGAATTTTATTATCACAAAAAAGCCCAGGAGCTCCTGGCTTCTCTCGTGACCCGTCTGGCCTCCAAATATGAGATCAAGGAAGAAGATATTCTCATACTTTCTTCTTAATTTTTTTGGAACCGACTTTTTAGGCTCCGGTCCCAGGAGCATAAAGAGGAGAAATGAATGTTTCGCAAAATTACGAAAATAACCGCGATTTTGTTGGTGTTGGGGACTACCGCCCTACTGACTCAGGGTTGCCATCATAAATGGATGTCGCATGAGAAAAGAGCCAATTATATCGTCAAAAAACTTAAATCAGAATTGGATCTAACTGATGCGCAAGCTGCGACCCTTGATAAAATTAAAGAAGACGTGCTTGCTAAACGTAAAGAGCTAAAGATGGGCGGACACTTCTTCCCTAAGGAAGCAGTAGAAGAACTTCGTGCAGACAAATTGAATCCTGAAAAATGGAACAAGTTGGGCGAAGAAAGAGAGAAAAAGATCGCAGCTCTTAGAGTATTTTTCACCAAAAAGGCAGTGGAATTCCACGCAGTATTAACTCCCGAACAAAGAGGGAAACTGGCGGATCTAATCCTTAAGTTCCAGAGTAAATTCGATAAGGAAGACGAGGATTAATTTCCAAAGTCTTTCGGAGGTAAAATGGGAGAGGCAGAATTTTCCCGCTTCGTAGAGGAAACCAGGGAGATCGTCTTAGCGGCGATCTCCCGTTACTTGTATGAACGCTTTGCATATGCGATAGACGATGTCGCACAGGAAACATATCTTCGCGCTTATAAGGCATTACAAAAAGGTCAGTTCAGAGGAGATTCTAAGCTGACCACTTGGCTATATACAATTGCTAGGAACGAATCCATTCGTATGAATGAAAATCTAGTGAGAGAAGAAACCAAGGCAGAGAAGGCCGGAAAAAGATCGGAAGAAGATTCCAGAAGTTTCGCTTTTGATAAAGAACTTCCAGAGGATAGAGAAGATCTTCCTACTTGGGAAAAAGCAAAACTTTGGATCGGAAATCTACCGGAAGCGTATAGAAGTGTGATCCAATATTATCTTTCTGGATATTCTGAAAAAGAGATCGCAGAAGTTCTGGGAGTTCCAGCTGGAACAGTAAAATCCAGAGCTGCTAGAGGAAAGGAAATGTTGCGAAGAATGCAGAACTCCGAAAAAAGAGAAGGAGGAGAAGTATGGGGAAAATATTAAAAGATTGTCTGCCAATGAAGGAAGAGATCGAAAAAAGAAAATTAGATCCGAACTGGTCTAAAAATTTAGCTTCTTGTGTGATCGACAGATACACAAAGGAAGAAAGTTCTAAAAAGTTAGTCCAGTTTCCGATCAGAAATGTATTAGCGGTAGCGGCCGCACTCCTCTTGGGCATTTCTATCGGCTGGTATTCTTTTTCCGGACAATTCAACGCAGAAGATGAATATTATCTTGGTGTTTCTTCTATTTTAGAAGGCGAATCTTACCTTACCACACTGGAAGAATAAACAGATCGGGCCCAAGTTTTTGGGCCCGTCATTCTCTCTGTCCGAAACGAATCTCGCGGAATCAAAATTTCGAGAGAAGGTCCGCTAAATCCAAAAAAATCACAAGCACAGTAAACATTCTATTACACGTAGCTCCTAGATTCCCCAGGAGGAGAATGTTTATGAAAAATTTATCACTCACAGTTCTGGACGGTTTTTTAACCGGTGATCCAGAATTAAAGAGAACCCAAGCCGGAAAATCCGTCACAAATTTTACGGTGGCAGTAAACCATAACTACAAAAGAACAGAAGGAGATGAGCCCGAGGTTTCATACGTAGACGTAGAGGTTTGGGAAAGGCTCGCTGAAAATTGTTCTGAATATCTTAAAAAAGGGAAAAAGGTAACAGTAATCGGACATTTAAAACAGGATCGCTGGAAAAATCAGGAAGGCCAATCCCGTTCCAAGGTCAAAGTAATAGCGGACGAGGTCCGGTTCGACAGCTTTGGAGATAGAAGAGAAAAAGAAGCGGCATAACATCCTACTAGGTCGAGGCCTTGGGAGGATTTTCAAGGTCTCACCTTTCTTGACGGTTCTGGTCTGTCCTTGGTTTATGTAGGAAAAGAATGCTTACTATTATTTGGGCCGGGGGGCAACCCGGAAAAATTTCGGAATTGAGAAGGATGACCCAAGCAGAATGGGAAATCTTCCGCAATGATCTTCCGACTAACGTGAAAACTTTTATAGACTGCGACGAAGACACCATATTGATCTCTCATCCGGACTTCGCAGAAAAGGAATTGGTCGGAATCTCCAATTTTGATGGCCTTAAATTTTCGGACGGTTTGATTCCCGTGATCACTAAAGATGAGAAGGACCTGGTTTTGATGCAGGCATTCTCCAATTTAGAAAGTTTAGAACTGAGCCAAAAAGAATCCATGGGAATTTATTTTAGCAGATCCAGAAATCACCTTTGGAGAAAAGGAGATACTTCCGGACATATCCAAAAACTGAAAAGGATCTTAGCACCCAAGGACGGAAGTTTTATTGTGTACGAAGTGGAACAGGAAGGTGCAGCTTGTCACGAAGGGTATTATTCCTGTTTTTTCAGAGAGCAGGATAGAGCTGGGATTAAAAACTTAGTTCCAGAGATCCCTTTTTTGGGGAAGTAGAGGTTCCGTAAAAAGGAATTTTCGCCGATAGAAATACGAGGCAGATGCGGTTATGATTTTTAAAAATACATTCGTGAGAAGATCAGTTGTTCTATTAGGCATACTTGCCCTTTCCGGGGCTGTTGCCTTTTATGTTGTGGATGATATAAAAGGAGGGGCTGTAGGTGCTGGCCAGGTCAAGGTAGACATTATCGTAGAGCCGGGCGATTCTCCGGTAGAAGTCACTGAAAATCTTTCCAAGAACGGATTATTAAAATCTTCCAAATATTTCCTTTTTCTAATTAAGGCGACCAGATCCGCAGGAAAGATCAAAGCTGGTCTGTATGAGATCAATGATGGAATGGATGCTCGTAAGATCCTGCAAGTGATCACAGAAGGGAAAGTAAAACTTGTCACATTTACGGTCCCAGAAGGTTATAATAACCGCCAGATAGGTGATTTATTAGTTAAGAAAAACTTAATTAAGGCAAGGGCTGATTTTTTAAATGCCGCTTCCAGGACTGAATTATTAAGAGAGTTTAAGATACCTGCAAATAATGCAGAAGGTTATCTATTCCCTGAGACTTACAGTGTTCCTGTGAATTTTCCTGTGGATAAGATCGCAAGAATGATGATCAAAAGATTTTATGTTAGATTGGAGAAGGTTCCTGGCGCAAAGGAATTAGATCCTAAAAAACTTCATGAGCTCGTCGTGCTTGCCTCGGTCGTGGAAAGAGAAGCCAAAAAAAATGAGGAAAGACCTTTAATGGCCGGGGTATTTTTAAATCGTTTGAAGCAGGATATCCCTTTGGAGTCCTGTGCTACTATCCAGTATCTTTTTGATAAACCCCATCCTCGTATTTTCGAAAAAGATCTGAAAATCGTCTCTCCATATAATACTTATATGAATAAAGGATACCCGCCTGGTCCTATTTCCAATCCTGGACAACCTTCTTTGGAAGCTGCACTGATGCCAACTAAGACAGAGTATCTATTCTTCTTATTAAAACCTGATGGATTCCATTACTTCTCTAAAAGTTTTAAAGAACATGCCGAAGCTAAGAAGAAGTATATCGACGTTCTTTACGAATAGAGGATTACAATCATGAGTTCCCCTGTAGAAGAAATCGTTTCTGTCACAGAACAATTAAAAGAGGTCCAAAAGGCTTTGGATCTTTTTAAAGAAAAGCAGCAGAAAAGAGAATCCGCAAGTGACGCAGCCATCGAGTTCGTGGAAAAAGCGAGTTTGGTTTTGGATAGGGCGGAAAGAAAAGAGATCCTTCTGACTGATGATCAAAAGAGAAGGATCCGAAACAATCTGCTAAAGATCAGATCTTCTCTGGTCCGCAATATGGAAGGTTGATCTAGGGGCTCCTACAAGCTTCCATTGGATAGAAGAAAGGACCTTCTTCCTTGATTCTGTCTCATTTCTTCCCGAGACTTTGGTTCAAAAACTTAAATGACAGGCCGAAACGGCCCCAGGTTATAGTATTTTGAGTAATATTTCCCAATAATCGGTAGGAACAAATGATGGCAACGAAAGCTCCGACGGACTCTTCGGCGGCAAAACAGGCTTTAAGCAAGTCTTCAGCAATAATCGAACAAGTAACCAAGGCCTTAGCGGCTAAATGTAGCTCCAATGGAAAAGTTTCCGTTTCCAAAATGGACCAGAACCAATTCGTACAATACCAAATCGCTTGGTTAACTTCCGAACAAAAAATCGCAGAAAACTTTATTGATTACGCTTGGAACGATTCTCTCGGAACAGGTGAGCTCGAAAAATTAATGGCTCAGGTTTTTGCTGCTGAAGTTGTTTCTCATATCCGCTCAGAGTTTAGCTCCAGAACTTCCGAATATGGTATTTCTACTCAGGACCTAATCTCTAAATTATTCGATGAATCTACGAACAAGTTCTTAGAAGAAGCAAGCGCAATCGAGAACTACAATCATATCGCTGATCTTATCGTTTCATTAGGGCATTTCGGTGCTTATGGTCTAAGCGAAGATCACGAAATGTTCCGCCAAACTTTCAAACAATTCGCAGAAGAAGTTGTAGCTCCTAAAGCAGAGCATGTTCATCGTCACGACGATATCGTACCTGAGGAGATCATCCAAGGTTTAAGAGACATGGGATGTTTCGGTCTTTGTATTCCTGAAAATTACGGCGGATTACAACCTAACGATAAAGCGGATAATATTTCCATGCTTGTTGTTACCGAAGAACTTTCTAGAGGATCTTTGGGGATTGCAGGATCTCTAATCACTCGTCCTGAAATTCTTTCCAAAGCACTATTAAAAGGTGGAACAGACGCTCAAAAAGAGAAGTGGCTTCCTTTGATCGCTTCCGGAGAGAAGATGGGTGGTATCATGGTAACTGAACCTAATTACGGTTCGGATGTTGCCGGAGTTTCCGTAACCGCTAAAAAAGTGGACGGGGGCTGGTCCATCAACGGAGTTAAAACCTGGTGTACTTTTGCAGGATATGCAAACCTTCTTCTAATTCTTGTAAGAACTGAATCCGATCCTGAATTAAAACATAAAGGACTTTCTATCGTTCTTGCAGAGAAGCCAAGCTTCACTGGTCATGAATTCGATTATAAACAAGATGGCGGCGGAAGAATTTCCGGTAAAGCGATCGGAACTATCGGTTATCGCGGTATGCACTCATTCGAAGTTTCTTTCGAAGACTATTTCGTTCCGGAAGAAAATCTAATCGGTGGAGAACCTGCAAGAGGAAAAGGATTCTATTTCCAAATGGAAGGTTTTTCCGGTGGAAGGATCCAAACTGCAGCTCGTGCAAATGGTGTGATGCAAGCAGCTTTAGAAGCTGGTCTTCGTTACGCTCAAGAGAGACAAGTTTTCCAAAAACCAATCTTCGATTATAACTTAACCAAGTATAAGATCGCTCGTATGGCGATGATCGTTCAGGCTTCTCGCCAGTTTACTAATACTGTAGCGAAACTTTTGGACAACCATCAAGGGCAGATGGAAGCGACTTTAATCAAGTTCTACGCTTCTAAAGTTGCTGAATGGGTGACAAGAGAAGCAATGCAGATTCACGGTGGAATGGGTTATGCAGAAGAGTATGCAGTTTCTCGTTACTTCGTAGATGCTCGTGTGTTCTCCATCTTCGAAGGTGCAGAAGAAGTAATGGCTCTTAGAGTAATTGCAAAATCTCTAATGGACCAATACTCTGCTTAAACTTCTTCTCAAACTCTGAAGAATAAAAAAGGAAGTCGAAAGACTTCCTTTTTTTATGAGCGGACCGCAGGAACGAAATCAAACAAACTTCACTTGGCTTACTTAGCTAGCGAGTTGTTCTACGAAAGCAAGAATATCCGAATTATCCCTTTCCAGAAACTCGAGAGTTCTTTCGACCAGGTGGTCCAAATAATAGCTCGGATTATGATAATCTCTTAGGAACGATTTTACTTGTTCTATTTTTTCTTCCGGGATCCTGTCTTCTAAAACTATCTGAGCCAAAGCATAGATCCCAAATGCAGATTTGAATGGGTCATTTAGAGAAGAGATCGAAATGATCTCGTCTATATCAATTTCTTTGAATGTAGGGATTAGATCTCCGATCAGTTCCAGAGCGCCTGTCGGAATAGTCCTGTCCAAGGACTTAACATAATTGATGAATAATCTATAAGACTGAGAATCTCCGATCCGAGAAAGCATATGAAAGATCCCAGAAAGAACTCTTTTATGAAATCCCCAGGACAATCTGCCTGAATCTGCTTCTCTGATTGCTTGGTATAAAAAACTCCAAACTAGTTTGTCTCCTTCTCTCGCTCTTTCGGATAATTGATCCAACCAAAGATCAAAGTTCGGATTATCAGATTCCTTTTTGAGGAAATCCATCAGTTCTGAGGGAGTTTGTACAGAAGGGAGAGTATGGGCAATTTTCGACATAAGTAGAAGATACTCTCTTTTAAGATCGGTTTCCAGTCTTTTTATCAAACATCGGAGTTTTATTCTTTTACAATTCCCTTACTCGAGGAATAGTTTTGTCTCATTAAATTATTGATGTTCTACCTGGCTAACGTCCCTGACAGCTCCGGTATGTGCAGAAGTTGTCAATGCCGCATAGGCTCTCAATGCTGCAGAAACTGTCCTTTTTCTGGACTTAGGTTTCCAAGCTTCCTTTCCTTTATCTAACATTTTATCTCTGCGATCCGAAAGATCCGCGTCACTCACTCTTAAATGAATGGATCTGTCTGGGATATCGATCTCTATGATATCACCTTCTTCTACAAGACCGATGATTCCGCCAGCTGCCGCTTCTGGAGAAACATGTCCTATAGATAATCCCGAAGTTCCTCCGGAAAATCTTCCATCCGTTAGAAGCGCACATGCTTTTCCTAAACCTTTGGATTTCAGATAAGAAGTAGGGTATAACATTTCCTGCATTCCAGGTCCGCCTTTTGGACCTTCGTAGCGGATCACAACTACGTCACCCTCTACCACTTCGTTGCCTAAAATTTTGGCAACAGCTTCCTCTTGGCTTTCCATCACTCTGGCTCTGCCTTTGAATTTCCAGATGGATTCGTCTACTCCTGCAGTTTTTACAATACAACCTTCAGGCGCGATATTTCCGTAAAGAACTGCAAGTCCTCCGTCTTGGGAATAAGCATGTTCTACGTCACGGATACATCCATTCGCTCTGTCCAAGTCTAGCTCAGGCCAACGTTTGTCTTGGGAGAATGCTTCCGTTGTAGGAACTCCACCAGGTGCCGCAGAGAATAATGCGTAAGCTTTGGAATTTGCGTTCTGGCGAACGATATCCCATTCTTCTAAAGCTTTTCCTAATGTTTCTGAATGAACTGTAGGTACGTCTCTGTGAATTAGACCGGCTCTGTCCAATTCGGAAAGAATTCCAATGACTCCGCCTGCTCTATGAACATCTTCCATATGATATTTTTGAGTGGCAGGAGCAACTTTACAAACACAAGGAACTCTTCTTGAGATAAGATCTATATCATGCATTTTGAAATTGATCCCAGCTTCGTGTGCTGCCGCAAGAATATGAAGTACAGTGTTTGTGGATCCGCCCATCGCTACGTCCAACGCCATCGCGTTTTGAAACGCTTCATAAGTAGCGATGTTTCTAGGAAGAACAGACTCATCGTCTTGTTCATAATATCTTTTTGCGAGATCTACGATCAATCTTCCTGCGGTTAAGAATAATTGTTTTCTGTCTGCATGAGTAGCCAAAGTGGAACCATTACCAGGAAGAGACAATCCTAATGCTTCCGTAAGACAGTTCATTGAATTTGCAGTGAACATCCCGGAACAAGATCCGCAAGTAGGGCAAGCAGAACGTTCTATTTGTTCCACAAGTTCGTCTGAAACATTTTGGTTGGCTGCTTCTACCATTGCGTCCACCAAATCCAATTTTCGGATATCCCCATTCCAGTTTACTTTTCCTGCTTCCATAGGTCCGCCGGATACGAAAACGGTTGGTATATTCAAACGTAAAGCTGCCATGAGCATACCAGGTGTGATCTTATCACAGTTTGAAATGCAGATAAGTGCATCTGCAGTATGTGCGTTGACCATGTATTCAACTGAGTCAGCGATTAGATCACGGCTTGGCAAAGAGTATAACATTCCGCCATGCCCCATGGCGATACCGTCATCTACTGCGATGGTATTAAATTCTTTTGCGACGGCCCCTGCCTTCTCCACTTCTCTCGCGACCATTTGCCCTAGGTCTTTTAAATGAACATGTCCTGGAACGAATTGGGTGAATGAGTTTGCAATTGCGATGATCGGTTTTCCGAAATCACCTTCTTTCATACCGGTGGCTCTCCAGAGTGCTCTGGCTCCGGCCATATTGCGTCCGTGGGTGGAAGTACGAGATCTTAACTGAGGCATATTGAATGCTCCCTGGTATAAGTTTAGACGTCGAGTTTTTTCCTAAAGAAGAAACGAACTTGGAATAGGTACAGTTTTTGCTAATTAAGTCCAGAGATGGAATCAAAAGAAGAATTCAGTCGAACTCTGGGCCCTTGGCTATTATGGGGTTTAGGAGTCGGATACGTAATTTCAGGCATGTATTTTGGTTGGAACTTAGGTCTACCGGTAGGCGGAACCTTGGGTTTGGGAATTGCCACCTTACTGATCATTCTGCTATATGTTTGTTTTTCTTTCAGCTACACAGAGTTAGCATGTATGATCCCGAAAGCGGGGGGAGCATTCGACTACGGTAGGGAAGCTCTCGGAAATGCCTGGGCCTATATCGTTGGTACCGCTCAGTTGATAGAATTTTTATTTGCTCCTCCTGCGATCGCCGCGGCAATCGGAGCTTACTTCTCCTTATTCTTGCCGGGAATTGATCCCATTTGGATTGCGATAGTAGCTTATTTACTTTTTACAAGTTTGAATATACTCGGGGTAAAATTTGCTGCATCATTCGAGTTTGGGATTACTATATTAGCAGTTTTTGAATTACTTTTATTTTCAGGACTTACACTTCCTAGTTTTTCTTGGGAGAAGTTTTCCTCAAATCCATTGCCTAACGGTTGGACTGGAGCCTTATCTTCTTTACCTTTTGCTGTTTGGTTTTTTCTGGCGATAGAAGGAGTGGCAAATGTCGCAGAAGAAACAAAGGATCCGCAAAAAAATATCCTGATCGGATTCGGATCTGCATTAGCTACATTAGTTCTACTTTGTGGACTAGTATTTTTTTCTTCTATTGGAGTAGGAGGATGGGAGATGATCGTATATCCGGAAACTGGTGCAGCTGCCTCCGATTATCCTTTGCCTCTCGCATTACGAAAGTTATATGGAGAATCCGGTTGGGCTTTTCATCTTTTGATTACGATCGGGTTATTCGGTCTGATCGCTTCTTTTCATGGAATTATTTTGGCTGGAGGAAGGGCCAGTTTCGAATTCGGAAGAGCAAACTTTCTTCCTAAATTTTTTGGTAAAATCCATCCTAAATTCAAAACTCCTGCCAACGCATTGATTGCAAATACTGCGTTCGGGATCGCTGCATTATGCACAGGTAAAACATCAGAGCTTATCACATTATCTGCATTCGGAGCTCTGCTATTATACTTTTGCTCCATGATCAGTTTTTTTGTGCTCCGAAAAAAACAACCTGATAGGGAGAGACCATTTATGGTCCCGGGAGGGAAACTTCTACCTTCTATTGCTCTTGTTTTGTCTGCGATCGTATTGGCTGTATCTGCATGGCAACATCCAATCTTATTTGGGATTTTTGTTTTGATCTTGGGAAGCGGATTGGTATGGGCCAGGACTTCAATTTTTGCAAAATGAAACTTGCACTTTTTTCAGATTTGGTATGAGATCGATAGGGAATCAATATGGGTTATAAAACCGTCCTTGGTAGGAAATCCTACGTATTTCCTGATCTAAAAACTTTATTGGCGAAAGCGAGTCCGCTTCGTTCTGGGGACCAATTAGCAGGCATCGCTGCTTCTACCCAGGAAGAAAGAGTGGCTGCTCAAATGGCCTTGGCGGATCTACCTCTATCAGAATTTTTGAATATAGAATTGATCCCTGGTGAAAAAGACGAGGTCACCCGACTAATTTTTGATTCCCATAATCGATCCGCATTTTCTAAAATTTCTTCCTTCACTGTAGGTGAATTTCGTGACTTTCTTTTAAACGAAAATACTGACTCAGAACTGATTTCCGAGATCCGGGATGGGATTACTCCTGAGATGGTCGCTGCCGTTTCTAAATTAATGTCAAATCAGGATCTAATCTTGGTTTCTAAAAAATCTCCTGTAGTGACCAAGTTTAGAAACACAATTGGTCTTCCTGGGAGATTGTCTGCACGTTTACAGCCAAATCATCCGACTGATGATCCTAAAGGAATTGCCGCAAGTATCTTGGACGGACTTTTACTAGGAAGTGGAGATGCAGTAATTGGTATTAATCCTGCAACTGATAATGTTCCTACGGTAATTGCACTTCTTAGGATGTTGGATTCCATTATCCAAAAATATTCTATTCCGACCCAGTCCTGTGTTCTTTGTCATGTAACTACTTCTATGAAAGCGATGGAAGAAGGCGCTCCTCTTGATCTGGTATTTCAATCTATCGGAGGAAGTGAAGCTTTGAATAAAAGTTTCGGAGTGAACTTAAGCATTTTAGAAGAATCCAGACAGATGGCTTTAGAGTTAAACAGAGGGACCGTCGGAAATAATGTAATGTATTTTGAAACGGGACAAGGTAGCGGATTGTCTGCGGGCGCTCATTTTGGTGTGGACCAACAAACTCTGGAAGCGAGAGCTTATGCAGTAGCAAAAAAATTCGATCCGTTGCTCGTGAACACTGTAGTCGGTTTTATAGGGCCTGAATATCTTTATAACGGAAAACAAATATTAAGAGCAGGATTGGAAGATCATTTTTGTGGGAAACTTTTAGGTCTTCCTATGGGTGTGGATGTATGTTATACAAATCATGCGGATGCGGACCAAGATGATATGGATACATTACTAACCTTACTAGGGGCCGCAGGATGTAATTATATTATGGGAGTTCCAGGTGCTGATGATGTGATGTTGTCTTACCAAAGTACTTCTTTCCATGACGCATTATATCTTCGTCAAATTTTTGGACTAAGACCTGCGCCTGAATTCGAGAGTTGGCTATTGGAGAAAGGTTTATTCGAAACCACAAAACAATTTTTGCCTAAAGAAAACCAGAACAGAGTTTTACTCGAAGAAATTCTAGAGGATAAGGCCGGATGAACTCTAAGGAATTTTGGAAAAGTTTAACTTCTGCAAGAATTGGAATAGGAAGGTCCGGAGGCTCTATCCCAACTTCAGAACTATTAAAATTCAGATTGGATCATGCGAGAGCCAGAGACGCGGTCTTAGTAGAACCTGATTTTGAAACGATAAGTATAGGCATCGAAAAAATTTTCCAACCATTAGGATCTGAGATAGTTAGGGTAGAAAGTTTAGCAAAAAGTAGAGAAGAATACTTGTTGAGACCTGATTTGGGCCGTAGGATCTCGGAACCCTCTCGATCTAGATTAGAATCCAAAAAGGGAAAGTATGATCTTGTATTGATCGGAATAGATGGGCTTTCTGCAAAGGCGGTCGATTCTAATTTGGTTCCATTCTTACAAGTGTTGGTTCCTATTTTATCCGCACAAAAATATAAGATCGCACCAGTCGTATTGGGGAAATTAGGAAGGGTTGCAATTGGAGATGAGATAGGAGAAATTTTAGGAGCCAAGGCAGTTGTGTTACTCATAGGAGAAAGGCCGGGGCTTACTTCTGCAGATAGTTTAGGAATGTATCTGACCTTTGATCCTAAGTTAGGCAAAACAGACGAGAGCCGAAACTGTATATCTAATATACGCCCAGACGGCTTAGATTTCCAGAAGGCATCCTTAAAAACCGCTTATTTACTTTCCGAATCTCTCAAACGAGGTATCTCTGGAGTGGATCTAAAAGATGAAATGACTCCGGACTTTTTAGAAAATTCGATAAATCTTTCGAATATTACAAATTCGACTTGAATCCTTATCCTCAAAGGAATAGATTTTATGCTATGAATTAGGTTGGGAATGATTCGAACCTTCTCAACAGGCGAAAAGGGAAAAAAGATGTATAAGAACAATATAGAGTTTATCATTAATTCCACGAACAAAGATGAGCCTATGTATGGCATTCTTGCTCTGGTTAGTGATACTTTAGAATCTATGAAGGCGGATATCGCTTCTCAAAGAGCGGATGAAGAACAAAAGAAAGCATTTCGTTCTGCTATGAAAGATATGATCTCCGGTTTGATTAAACTGAACGGGATTGTAGAGGGGATGGGCCAAAGAGTTAGATAAGCGGCTCGATACTTCTCCCCATAAATTTATTACGAGCCTGATCCAGGCTCGTGAAATTAATCATAAATAATTCTCATTTTCTAATTTTTAAAATAGATGGTTGTTCAATCGTATTAGATTGATTAACTCGCAAATTACGCTATTTTGGGAGAAATAAATGGGAAAGTTAGGCACCATACTGACAGTATTGTCAATTGGTTTCATAACAAATTGTCTGATTTGGGACGCTGTCGGACTTACCGAAACTTACAGAGGAGACGAGGCTAAAAAGAAACTCATAGGTGCGGCCAGAGTAGGTGATTACTTTCTGGCTGATAGTACAAATAAAGCGGACGGATATACAGGTGACGAACTGATCTCTCGCACACTTCTTGATGTGATTATGGCATCTCTTATCAACGAAACGGTGATCAGCCTTAATGAATCTAGATATTATAGAAAGCGAGATGTAAATGAGTGCGCAAAAGTACTAAGCTATTCGGGTCCGATATTTGATTTTGATTCTTATGTGATGTATTCATTTAATTCTACGTGCAACTTGCGTCCTGATAATGAAATTATAGATACTCGTCCAAAAAAAGGTTCGGATAGCGAATCTAAAAAGGATAAATAATATCAATCCTTCCCTAAAAACAATCGTATACCTTTCGCGATCGTCTGCAAGGTTCTCGCCATCAGACCTTCTAACTTGGTCTGAAGGAATAATTCCATAATCAATTTCCTAAGAGCTAAATCGAAAGGAAGATTAAAATCATTCCAATCTACTCCGAAACGGAAAGGATAAGTTTCGGATTCCTCTTCTTCTCCCAAACCTGTATGTAATAAGGTTCCTTCGAAGTCTGTATGATTTTCATCTATATGTCTAAATTCTAATGTAAGATGCACTTGTTTTTTGAATAAAGGTAAAGGAATAATTTCCAGTCCCGCAAGTTCTCCCCAAGTGATCCCGCTTAAGGTGAGATATCCCCTGTCTCCACCTTTGAGTGTTCCTGTTCTGAGTAAACCTTCTCTCCCGAGTCTGCAAGAACCCATTCTGCTTCTAAAAAGAATTTCTAATGGAGAACCTGCGTCCAAAACTCCATTCTCTATTTTGATATCACGGATCTGAATATTGAATACTGGAGTTAATGTTTTGTCTTCTATGTCTATGCTGGAATGCGAAACTTTCTCCAATTTGAATTGGATCCTTCCTCTTTTGGGAAGATATTCTATCTTCTTCCTGGATTCTACTCTGTTTGTGTAATCCATGTGAAAGGAGCGAACATTGACTCCTCTGAATATTAATTTTCCTTTAAATAGATTAGAGAATGAGATCCTAAAATGTACAAAACTTCCTTTTGCATGAACTATATCTGTTCCGAGTTCTCCCGGGAAGAATATAGTAAAATGTCTGGCCCAAACCCAAAGTCCTGGTAGTAGAATACCCGGAGTTAACCAGCGAAACTTGAATAATCTAAAAGATATTATATTTACTAGAAGTTGTATAAAAGGCCCACTGAGCAGGAATTGCAGACCTAGGTAGCCGAATAATAGTAATAGGATCGGAAAGGGCATGAGAAGGAAGGCGACTATAAGTTCAGTCTTCGTCGCCGTCCGTATATTTATTATCTATGTTCTTCTTATCCATAGAAGAAATCTCTAACTCTCTTGCTAGATCTACCAAAAATTCTTTCTCTCTATCTGTGAATTTGCCGTCAGTCGTTACGATACATACAGCATCTTCGTAGAAGTTTACAGCTAGGACAGGATTCCCTTCTGCAAAGTCAGTGATCATTTTAATAGGAAGAGGAGATTCAAACACTTCAGACAATTCTTCAATTATCTCAGCCTTTTGATCTTGATGATGATCAAAGATACAATCCTTATCGAACATAGCTTTTACCATTTGTCCGACTAGATTTCCTTCCTTTCTATGAAAGACTCCATCTGCATGACAAGAATAAGACCAAAGACTGACTAGTACCTTGGCGTAATTCATCTTGAGTTGAAAAATCTCGGTTTCTCTATCCAGACTTTTCTGAAACTTTTCGTAAAACTCATGACCTGGTAGAACTTTGCTAGCCAAGGATGAAACCCTTTCCATTTTCAATGCCTTCCCTTTAAGGGTGTTCCCGTTTTTCCGATGTATTTTAACCCAACCTACGGTTTTGCAATGAAAATCCATGTTGATTTTGGGGGAATTTTTCTCAACCTGACTATGTGAGTTCCGAATCAAAACGAAAGATCCTCGTTACTTCTGCTTTGCCTTATGCGAATGGTCCTATTCATTTGGGCCATGTTTTGGAAGCAATCCAGACTGATGTTTATGTTCGTTATCAAAAATCTTTAGGCAATGAGTGTTATTTTTTCTGTGCGGACGATACGCACGGCACTCCCATCATGCTTGCAGCAAGAAAAGAAGGGATCACTCCGGAAGAATTGATCGACCGTGTTAGAGCGGAACATTACCGGGATCTCTCTGGCTTTTTAGTAGAATACGATAATTATTATACCACTAACTCTGAAGAAAATCGAATCCTTTCCGAAGAAATTTATCTTTCTCTAAAGGGTAAAGGCCATATCGCAGAAAGAGAAATTGAACAAGCTTATTGCGATACAGATAAGATGTTCCTTCCGGATCGTTTTATTAAAGGGACTTGTCCTAATTGTGGGACCCAAGATCAGTATGGGGATAGTTGTGAGAATTGTGGGGCAACTTATTCTCCCAAAGATCTAAAAGATTCTCATTGTTCCTTATGCGGAAATCCACCCGTTAGTCGAAATTCAAAACATATCTTTTTCAAGTTGGGAGATTTTGAAAGTTATCTTTCCAATTGGGTGGAAAAGGGTTCCCATGTTGCAGATGGTGTTCGCAAAAAACTGAAAGAATGGTTCGAAGCCGGGCTCCAAGATTGGGATATTTCTCGTGACGGACCTTATTTCGGTTTTAAGATCCCTGGTGAGACCGAAAAATATTTTTATGTTTGGCTGGATGCTCCGATCGGATATATGGCTTCCAGTTTGAATTATTTCAAAGGGGATCGTAAAAAATTCGATTCTTTCTGGAAAGATGAAAAGACGGAGATTTCCCATTTTATCGGTAAAGATATATTATATTTTCATACTTTATTCTGGCCCGCTACATTAGAAGGAGGCGGATATCGTTCCCCTACCCAAGTCCATGTTCACGGTTTTATTACCGTCAATGGGGAGAAGATGTCCAAGTCCAGAGGAACCTTCATCAAAGCGGAAGGCTATCTGAAACATTTGGACCCGGAACATCTTCGCTTTTATTTGGCGGGAAAACTCGGACCTGGAATGGACGATCTGGATCTTTCTTTCGATGATTATACCGCAAAAGTAAATTCGGACTTTGTAGGGAATTTCGTAAACCTGGTTTCCAGGGTTGCTACTTCTATATTAGATAAATTAGATAGAACTTTAGGGAGCCTTGATCCGGAAGGGAAGAAGATCCTGGATGAGCTTAGGAATTCCGAATCTAAGATCAGAGAATGGTACGAGACTCGAAATTATACAAGAGTTATGAAAGAATGTTCCCGCTTGGGTGATATTGCAAACAAGTATGTGAACGATCTTGCACCCTGGATCCAAATCAAATCGGATGCAGAAGCTGCTCGTAAAACAGTGACTGTTGCTTTGAATGCAGCAAGGATCCTTTCCATTTATTTATATCCTGTTCTTCCTAAATCAGGAGAGAAGGTGTATAAAATTTTAGGTTTAAACAAAAAGCCTGAGTTCTCAGATCTTGCTTCCGATCTGGAAAAAACAAAAGTGTCCGCTTATGAAATGATCACCAAACGTGTAGAGGAAAAATCGATTCAAACCATGTTAGAAGAAAACACTTTGGAAACTAAATCCGCTCAACCTGCAACTACTCCAGCTGCTCCTAAAACAGAAGGAGTTTTGGAAATTTCTATCGAAGATCTAAGCAAAGTAGATCTTCGAGTTGGTAAAATTATAGAAGCTGGTCCCGTAGAAGGCGCTGATAAATTGGTCCAAGTAAAATTGGATTTGGGCCTTCTTGGAACTAAGAACGTCTTTGCAGGAATCAAGGCTTCTTATCAACCTCAGGATCTTCTTGGATTGACGATCGTTGCTGTTGCGAACTTGAAACCGAGAAAGATGAAGTTTGGAGTTTCAGAAGCTATGCTTTTGGCTTCGGGAGAAGGCGAGAGTCTAAGCCTTTTTGTGCCTCATAGAGGTGCTAACCCTGGCGATAAATTGAAATAAACTCAGTCTAACAGCTAGTAGGAACGGACCTTGCCTTTAGAATTAGATATCTCCTATAGTTTTCAAAGGCTTTTGGAAAAGAGTAGGACGGTCTCTGGCCGCTTAATTTCTCGCCAGCTCACATTTATTATAGATTCCTTTTTAAGGACCAGATTTGAAAAGTCTTCCGGCATTTTAAAAAAAGGGGAAGAAGTAGCAGTAATCGCTTTGGGCGGTTACGGGCGTATGGAAATGGCTCCTCATTCGGATGTAGATATATTATATTTACATAATGGGGTTCCGGATTCTAAACTTTCCGAGATCATTTCTTCTATAAATACTTATCTTTATGATTCCGGGAAAGAAGTAGGGCACACCTGCAGAACTATCAAGGAATCATTTCGTTATTTGGATGATATGTCCAGCTTTCACGCGGTTTTAGACAGTCGATTCTTGACCGGCTCAAAGGAATTATTCAAAAAATATCAGGAGGAATTTTTAGCAAAACTTCCTCCTAAGTTTGCAACCAGATACAACCAAGCAAAAGAGGATCAACTTTCGGAAAGATTCCTAAGAGAAGGAAGGCCTATTCTTCTTTCGGAACCGAATTTAAAAACGGATCTATGCGGTTTGAGAGATATTCAGTATCTGTATTGGACCGAAAAATCCAGAAGTCCTATCCGTTCTCTTGGTGGACTTGCAGTCCTTCCTGTTTTCCAAAGTGGAGAAGTCCAAGCTTTGGAAGAAGCTTATGATTTTCTGATCCGAGTTAGGACCGCACTTCATATCCTTACCGGAAGAAAACATGATCGTTTGGATCTGAACCTTCAGCCCGAAGTGGCAGAGTATCTTGGCTTTGGTAAAAAAGAAGATATGCAAACTATAGAGAAGTTTATGAACACTCTTTATAGCCATCAGAAGAATATATTTTTTATCGTTCGTGTATATTTGGATTCTTTATTGGCGACTCAGAAAAAGGGAGAAGCCGAAAACTTCGACTATGAAGGTATTCGATTCTTAAAGATAGGGAATACGATTTTTCCTCCAAGCGAAGGAAATCTTTTTGCGGATCCTCATACATTATACAAAGATATTTTACTTACTTTTAGAATGATCCAAGAAACAGGCTTCGAAGTTTCCGGCGGATTATTGAGCGAAATCAGATTTGCTTCTCATTTTTTGGATGATGACTTCAGATATTCCGCGGAAGTAAACGGTAGTTTTATCAGCATTCTTCAGAATAAAAAAGACAGAGGAAAAATATTAAAATTAATGCATGAATGCCAGGTGCTTGGAGAACTTCTGCCTGAGTTCGGTGCATGTACAAATTTTCCTTTGTTTAGTTATCACCATGAGTTCACTGTGGATGAACATACTCTTCTAATCCTTCATGAATTGGATCGTTTGGATAAAGGCGAGTTCGAAGATAGAGAGATCTTGGAAGTTTACGGAGAATGTGAAAAGACAGAAATTTTGGCTTTGGCAATTCTTCTACACGATGCTGGAAAAGTAAAAGAAGGAGATCATTCGGAATACGGCGCAGAACTTGCAGTCTCTGTCGGGTCTCGTTTGGGTTTATCTGAAGAGGATACGGATCTATTCCGTTTTCTCGTAGAGAAACATATTCTGATGTCGGAACTTTCTTCCAAAAGGGATATTTCCGATAAGTTATTAATACGCAATTTTGCAAGAACAGTTTCTAATCCGGATCGACTCAAACTTTTATATATTCTTACTATCATAGATACCAAATCAGTGGGCACGAACGTTCTTACGAATTGGAAAAAGGCGATCTTAAACGTACTTTATAAAAATTCTATAGACTTCTTCAAAAATAAAAGAACCGATTCGGAAGATCCTCATGGAGAAGAAGAAAGAATTTCCCTCGCTAAGGATCTTGTAGCGTATCTAACGGAAAAAGAAGGACAGGATCCTAAAATTTCTAAAACGATTGCTTCTTTTGCATATTCAGTGATCCCTGAAAGTTTTTTAAAAACAGTCTCAAATCGGAAAATATTAAAATATTTTAAATCAATTACTTCTCTCAGCCAGGATATAAATTCGGTTTTACTATTGGATTCGGAGCAAGATCCCGCTTTCGTAACAGTAGAAGTGGTAAGCCGTAATATTCCTGAAATCTTATTAGATTTATGTTGTTCCGTTTCTTCCGAGGGCTTAAGTTTAGTTGGAATGCAAAGTTATACTTTTGAGGAATTCCAGATCCATATTCTTCAAATTACGGATCCTCAAGGTAGTGGAAATATTTCTTCTGAAAAACTCTCCAGGATGGAAGGAAAACTTAGGTTGATGGCTTCCGGAGAATTGCAAAGAGATAGTATTGCTTTTGAAAGAACCGAATGGAATCCACGTAAGACGATACCGGAAAGTATAATCAATCGTTCCGTTCGCTTTTCTAACGAAGATATTACAGATACCACCATTATGGAAGTCCGAATGCCTGATATGGTCGGTTTAGTGTATAGGATCTTAAGAAAAGTATTTGATTTTGGTTTAAAAGTTTCTCATTTAAGGGTCTCTACTTCTGCGGATTATGCTTATGACTCATTCTATCTCCAGACCAAGGACGGGGAACAGGTCAAAGATGCAGAATTGTTAAAGTCCCTGGAAGATAAGATCTTGAGAATCCAGCCAGTGGAAAGGATGACAGGGGAACTCGTTTTTTAAAAATGGTCCCCAGTATGGATTCGGGTAGTCGTTCCACAGTTACTTCTAAAAGAAAAAAAGAAATCGCGACATCTGTCAGGCCGATCAAAAAGCCTAGTCCTCCTCGCCGCAGCAAAAAAGTAGAAGCGGATTGGTGGAAGAACGCGGTAGTTTATCAAATCTATCCTAGAAGTTTTAAAGATACCAATGGGGACGGGATCGGCGACCTAGAAGGTATCATCCAAAAACTGGATTATCTGAACGACGGGACTCCGAACTCTCTAGGTATTGATGCTATCTGGCTTTCTCCTATTTATCCATCTCCTATGTATGATTTCGGATACGATATTTCGGATTACGAAAGTATCGATCCCGTATTCGGAAACTTGGAAACATTCAAACGTTTATTAAAGGAAGCTCATAAACGTAAGATCAGGATCATCATGGACCTGGTTGCAAATCATACTTCTCATCAACATCCTTGGTTTTTAGAATCTAAATCTTCCAAAGACAATCCAAAGAGAGATTGGTATATTTGGAGAGATCCAGTCGATGGAAAACCTCCGAATAATTGGATGGGAACTTTCGGTGGAAGAGCCTGGACCTTAGATAAAACCACAGACCAGTATTATTATCATTCTTTCTTAGCGGAACAACCGGACTTAAATTGGAGAAATCCAGAAGTTAAAAAAGCGATCTTCTCCATGGTCAAAAATTGGCTAGATCTAGGAGTAGATGGTTTCCGCTTAGACGTTGTGAATCTATTCGTTAAGGATTCAGAGTTAAGAAGTAATCCTCGCAAGAGATGGATCGCTAGACCTTTCGATCAGCAAAATCATATTTATGATCGTGACCGTCCTGAGATGCACGATATTTTAAAAGATCTCAGAAAACTTTTGGATTCGTACGGAGATAGAATGTCCGTTGGCGAAGTGATGATGGAGCCTCCCGGCACTAGCGCACTTCCTGCTTCTTATTACGGTGCAAAAGGTGACGAGCTTCATCTAGCATTCAACTTTGCTTTCTTCTACACTCCTTGGAAGGCGGAAAAATTCAGGGACGTGATTAAAGAATGGGAGAAGTATCTCCGAGACAAGGGTTGGCCGAATTATACATTAAGTAATCATGATTTCCGCAGGCATATCACCAGATATTCCAAAGGGAGAGAGACGACAGCCAGAGCAAAAATAGCAGCTCTAATGCTTTTGACCCTAAGAGGAACTCCGTTCTTATATTACGGAGAAGAGCTTGGGATGATGGATGAAAGGGTTCCTAAAAATCGCATCCAAGATCCAGTCGGAATTAGATATTGGCCGGTGTATCCGAGCCGTGACAATTGTAGACTTCCTATGTGTTGGTCCGGAGATGTGAATGGCGGATTCAGCAATGGAGAACCTTGGCTTCCTGTTTTTTCCAGATACGAATCCGTAAATGTGGAAACCCAGTCCAGATCCATCGAAAGTTTATTAAATTTTTATAAAAAGCTAATATGGCTTAGAAAAGGGAATGAGATCCTAAAAAAAGGGACTCTTGCCCTGGATTACGATTCTCCTCCTGGAGTTCTACAATACACCAGAGAGTTCGAAAAGAAAAAATGTCTGATCATTTTAAACTTTGAGAATGAATCCAAAAAGATCGTAGCAAACGCGAACCGTACCGCTCAGATACTTATCTCTACTCATAGAAAACCTGAGAAGATGGAGATCCCAGTGGTATTCGAGATTGCACCTTATGAAGGTTTGGTTTTAGAATATTAAGAAAAACCCGTTTTTCTAGTTCTAAAACCATTGCTATACTTTTTCTTCCAAACAAACGATGTTCGATCCATAACATTCCGAACTAAAAAGTTCTGGCAGTCGAGTTGTATTCGCTTATGATAGTGGTATTCAGGTCGCCGTTCTTTAAAAGGAAATATTATGAATCATCCATTACGTTTAGCCGAGAACCCGGGTTTATCTTCTTACGACTTAACCGGATATAAAGGAAATAGAGGTAAAAACTTTTACGAAGAGGACAAGATCCTCCAAAGAGTTATAGAAAGATACTCTTCAGACTACAAACCGGATCATAAAAAAGCGATGGTCGATCATCTCCAAGGTTACGGAGAATTGGTCGGAGGTATCTTAGACGAACTCACCGAGGCTTCACATAAAGAAGGTAAATACGGAGAAGTAGTCAAATATGATCGTACAGGAAATCGTATAGACCATATCGCTTATTCCCACGAACAAAAACTTTCCAGAAAAATTTCCTACGATTACGGAATTGTTAATTTAGATTTTCATGATGAATGGAAGTTTCCTTTTACCGACCTTCATAGACAGGCTTTGACTTATCTTGCCAACCAAAATGGAGAAGGAGGAGTAACCTGTCCTTTGGCAATGACTGAGGGTATGATTAGAGTTCTTCAGGGAATCGGAACGGAAGAACAGAAAAAGAAATACCTTCCTCTGGTCGCAGGAAAGGGTTCCTTCTCTCATTTTATGGCAGGACAATATGTTACCGAGAGAGTAGGCGGGAGTAATGTAGGTGCTAACCGTACAATCGCTCGTAAAGGTGAGAACGGAAAGTGGATCTTAAACGGAGAAAAATGGTTCTGCTCCAATCCGGGAGATCTTTGGGTTACCACAGCTAAGATAGAAGATACCGAAACAGTAGGTTTGTTTCTGGTCCCAAGGATCAAGGATAATGGGGAACTGAATGGTCATCATATATTAAGAAAAAAAGATATTATAGGCTCAAAAGGAAAACTCACCGTAGAGATAGTTTATGAAGATCTGGAAGCTGAGGCTTTAGGAAGACCGGCTCATGGGATCGCAAATCTCATTCGTTATGTGATCCGAACTTCCAGGGTTCATGTGGGTCTTGCTGCTTCCGGAATGTCCAGACGGGCATTTATGGAAGCTAGAGAATATTCCAGATACAGAACAGCGTATGGGAAGAAGATCCAGGATTTTCCTGCATATTCCAGAGAACTTGCAGAAATGAGGATTCTTTACGCCGCTATGGTTATGCCGATTTTCCGTGGAATCGACTGGACACAAAAAGGAATTCTAGCGGAGCAAATCTCCACTCCTTTGATGAAATATAGATCTTCTTCACTTTCATCTCAGATCACTCATAGAGCGATTATGGCCTTAGGTGGTTCCGGAATTATCGGTGATTACACTTGTTTGCCAAGACTTCATAATGATTGTATTATCAACGAGACCTGGGAAGGAACTCACTTGATCATAACGGATCACGCATTAGGTGCTATGAACCGTGCAAAGATCAGAGATTCATTCGTTTCAGAATTAAAGAAAAATTTTGACTCTGCTAAAAAATACCCTGAGCTAAAAGTATCTGCAGAATTTGGAGAAAATCTTCTATTAGATTGGAATAAGAGTATAGAAGAAAAGCCTAGAGAATGGAAGGAAACTTATAGAGTGGATCTTTCCGATCAGGCTTACGGTGCGCTTGTTCTTTCTGAATTTTTGGAGCAGGCAGTTTTTGATAGAACATCCGGTTCTAAAAAATCTAAATTTGATTCCTTTGCGAAAGGTTTCGGTTCTTTCTTATTTAGGACTCTTCCTAAAACTTTCGGAGATTATGAATCTTTCCGTTTGGACCAGGAAGAAGTAGACGAGATCGTGAATTGGTAATCGCGACAGCGATACGCAGGACGCGAAGCGATCACGGCCTATAAGAATTATATTCAGGATATTGAATATGATTCGGCCGGATCGGAGCGTAAGCGTAGTCCGGAGTAGCGCGGTCCGAGCGAAGCGAGAGGGTCGCCCCAATCGCTTGTCGGATTGCGTTTAGAAAGTTAAGCCAGTTTAGGAGCAAAAACTTTCTCCATTTGTGCCTGTGGAATTGCTCCCACCACCTTTTCAGCGATTTCTCCGCCTTTGAATAACATCAGAGTCGGAATGGACTGAACTCCGTATTGTTGAGCCAATTCAGGTTTTTCGTCTATATTGACTTTTACTACGGTGACTTGCCCTGGGTGAGCTTGCGCAAATTTTTCCAGCTCAGGGGCTACCATTTTACAAGGACCGCACCATTCGGCCCAGAAATCTACTAGGATGGGTTTATCATGTGTTTTGAGAAGTTCGTTGAATGAACCAGGCATTGTGTTTTCCATACAAAGATTAGACTCATTCTAAATCGAATGGGAAGTCGTTTTTGGAAGTTTGGAGAATTTTTTGGGATTTGTTCGGACCTGACTGAAATTATTTATAAGCCGATCAGGCTAAATTTCCTTGTGTAAATTGTATGACAAAAGTTTGTGTGTATAGAGCAAATACATTCGGCAATTCTTAAATTATAATATGCTATATACAAAAATTCTTATTTCATTTTTATTTTTTAATAGATCTATCTTTTCCCAGGATCCTCCTAATGAAAAGCCTAAAGAAAAGCCTAAAGAAATTCAAGAGCAACTGCAAACTTGGATTGCAGGGGCAAAAGATGAAAATGGAACTCCGATCCAAGATTTCTTTTTTGGAAGTTCCTCTGCTAAAAGAAAAATGCCAAAATATTTTTCTATTTATCCCGGGTTTAATGTAGAAGAGATAACGGTGGATATTAGCGGAAAAGGGAATGAAGCTATAATGAGTCAGGTAACCTCTAACAAACCTAGTTGGTTATTCGATTTGAAATCAAAAGAATTTCAAATTTCGGAATGGATTGGTGTTCACCTTTTAGTCCACAATTCAGATTTTTATTTAGATAAGCAGGTAGTTCAAGAGGATCCATACGCGGCTTCCGATCCGTTTTCGGAAGATAAAAAGTCTTCAAATAAGCGAACTAGTCGAGATGTCGGTACTAGAATGAATGGGAACTATTCTATGGCGATGCCTGTTATCTATGTGGGTAGAGATAATGAGGATTCTTGGCGTTTTGGTTTGGGCTTTGGGCCTGCGAACGTTAGGCTGACCGGAACCGCGGACTTTTTTAAATCTTCCGATATTTTCACATATACGGAAGGGATGTATGCTAATCGAACAGATTATTTAAATCAACTGAGTATGATGCAATTTTACAACGGAAATATTAATTTTCGCGAAGGAGATCCTGTAGTTAGTTATCTATTAGCGAATTTAAGCCAAGGAAATAACTTAGAATTATTAGGTCTCTATTATGCTTCAAAAGGATTATTGAATGTAGATCCTTTTCTTCTTTTTTTCGGAGATAGAACTAAATACTCTGATTTGGAATTAGTAACTCTAAATAGCCTTGCCAGATCTCAAGTAAATGTCCACGCGACGAGTGTCTTTTCCTATATGATCTTTATTGAAACTGGTAAATTAGGTTTTGTTAAGTTTAGGCTTGCATTAGGAGGCCCCATATTTAAGCAACAAGGCTATACATACGAGTTTCGAAACCTTCAATTTTCTGCATATATGCCGATTGAATTTTAACACTCGATCTTAAAAACTTATAGTCCGCATGCAACGCGACTATCCCAATAAATTTCTAAGAGCAGATTCCAGATTCGGGTATCTAAATTTATAACCCAGCTCCTGGAGTCTTTTTGGCACCACTCTTTGTCCATGAGTTGCCACGATGGCACCTTCGCCTAATGCTAGTGAGAGTGCAAAGGAAGGAACTCTTGTGAAGGAAGGGCGTCCTAAAGTTTTTGCAAGTGCCTTGCTAAACTGCTCATTGGAAAGCGGTTCAGGAGATACAAGGTTAAACGCTCCTTTTGCTTCTTCTTTTCTGATCAGGAACATGATTGCAGAGAGTTGGTCTTCGATATGGATCCAAGATAGGATTTGGTTTCCGCTCCCGATCGGTCCGCCTGCAAATAATTTGAATGCAGGAAGCATTGTGGCTAGCGCTCCGCCTTCGGTGGTTAGAACAACTCCTGTTCTTAGAAGAATAGTTCGGATGCCCGCCTTTTCTGCTTCTAAAGCTTCTTCTTCCCAGTCTTTACATAGACTGCCTAATTCATCGTCTGCTGCAGGACTATCTTCGTCGAAGGGTGGAGTTCCTGCATCATAAGATCCGTAGATCCCGATTGCAGAAGAGTTAAAGAATGTTTTGGGTGCGAACTCTCCCATGGATATGAGTCTAGCAACAAGGTCCCTAGTAAAGTCTACACGAGAAGAGCGGATTCTTTGTTTGTATTCCGGGGTCCAGCGAACTCCAGCGATTGGTTCGCCTGCTAGGTTTATTAGAACGTCTACTCCTTCAAGATCAGCTCTGGTTGGGAGAGAGCCTATTCTAACATCCCATTCTGAAATTCTTTGGAGTCTAGGCGGCAATTTTCCACTTCGGCTAAAAATGCGGACTCTATGTCCTTCTGCCTTCAAGCGGATCGCTAACATGGATCCTATGAGTCCCGTGCCGCCGGTAATTCCAATAAGCATTTCGCGAACCGCCTTTGAGAAATTTCTTTCCGGATCATAATTCGAAATTGGTTTTCTTTCGACAAGAAGAAAGGAAATCCTTCTTGATTCCGGGTTAGGAAATCGACATACTTGAATGAGTGGATTTTTTTAAATTGAACGCCGTTTCAAAAACTTGGGCAGCGGTTTTCGTTGCCGGACTGGTTTTTTCCAATTATTATTTGTATTCTACCACGAATTCCAAATTGGAATCCTATAAATCCGAGCCTCCTTTTTTACGTTTCGATTTCACTGATTCTTATTTAGTGGATCGTTCTTCTCAGGCACCTTATTTGGCTGACGGAAATTTGGATACTGAGTGGAGAAAGTTAAGACCTTCTTCCATGAAAGTGGATTTTGATCTGGAGTTAAGACTCTCCCATCGATTGAAATCCGGGTCTTATGTTCCGACGAACTGGAAAGGTCTGAAAGTAATTGCTTGTTCTAAAAATACTCCCCCTCTTTCTCTCAAAGTTTTAGAAAGAGAGGCGATCAATGTGGATAAGGAATCCAGACTCCCAGATGATACTGAATATAGTTCTATTCTTTTGGATTTTTCGGGATCTGAAACTGCTATCGTTTATTTAAAGAAGGACGCGGGCTCTGTTCCTCAAAAAGACTATCCGAATGGGATTTGGATCTGGGCAGTGCAAGGAATATTCCAAAATATCGGCCCTGACTCTTGTATTAAAGATATTCAACTCTTCGAATAAGAGCTGAGGTGTTGAATGAATTTTTCGGAAACCGGCAGAATTGATTTACCTGAATACAAAGCCGGTGGCCGAGAAAGATTATTTATCTTTTTATCCATCACGACATTCAGCATTGCAGTTTTTGAAGAAGTTCGAATCTTATATGTTGTTCCGGTGCTTCTTCTCCTATTTTTGTTGATCGGATTTCAATTCAAATGGAAATCCTTATTATATCTTAATATTCCTTTATTCGTATTAACTTTTATTAATATATTTCCTTATGCCAAAAATCTTTGGCCTGGGACATTGATTTTTTCGCTAGTTTTTTACTTCTTTGCTTTTTCAAAAATTCGAGAGGCCGGGTTATTTCGTTGGCTAACAAAGGGAGAAGTTTCCAAACAAGTTTTGGGACTTTCTATTCTATTTGTCCTATCCGCTAGTATCGCTTTGTTTCTTTGGTTTTATCTTTTGGATCCTGATATCAGTGATATTAAAGATAATTTTCCAAAAGGAGATGTCTATTTACTAATCGCAGCAGGAATCGGTTTTGCGATCATAAATGCAATTGCGGAAGAATTTTTATTCAGAGGGATTTTATTCGAGGCATTGCTTACAGCAAGGTTTTCACTTTTTTGGGCTCTTATTTTTCAAGCGATCAGTTTTGGAATTTTACATCTAAATGGATTTCCGCGTGGCTGGGTAGGAGTGGGTCTTGCTGGAATCTACGGTTTGATGACGGGACTTATTCGGATTTTGAGTAAGGGAATTTATTATCCGGTGCTCGTGCATTTTTTTGCGGATATTACGATTGCAGGGATCGTTTTGTTTTTTGCGAATTAGGAATCGGGTCGCTCTGGATTTTCGAAAGTTTTTTGGTTTTATTAGTTGCTTTTGGCAACTATAGGCACTAATATTTCTTTATGAAAGACCATGTAGATTCTATTCGTGAATTCAATAGGTACTATACGAACGCTTTAGGACTCTTAAATAATCATTTTTTGAATAGTGAATATTCTCTGACGGAAGCGAGATTATTATACGAGATCAGGCATTCTAAAGATATTACTGCCGGCCAATTAGTCCGTTTATTAAATTTAGATAAAGGTTACCTAAGTAGGACAATCCAACAATTTGAGAAGAAGGGAATTTTAAAAAGAACTCCAAGTCGAAATGATTCGCGTATTCTTCATTTGGAGCTTACCAAAAAAGGAAAAGATGTTTTATCCAAATTAATCTCAGCTTCGAATTCACAAATTTCAGGTTTGCTCAAAGATTGTTCCGATCCAGATAAAAATGAATTAGTCTCTTCTATGAATTTAATAATAAGGGTCCTTTCCAAGGAACTATCTCCCGTGATTTATCGGGAAGCAAGGATTGGAGATCTAGGTTATATGATCCATAGACAGGCTGTATTATACCGAGACGAATATAAGTTCAATGATTCTTTCGAAGAGTATTTGATACAAGGGATGTTGGAATATCTAAAAAACAAAACTGAATTTGATAGGGTATGGATAGCAGAATCGAATGGAAATATTGCAGGTGCGATCTCGATCATTCATTCCGAAAAGAATCTTTCCCAAATTCGTTGGTTTTACACTGAACCTAAATTTAGGAATTTAGGAATTGGAAAAAATCTACTAACCCTTGCGGTAGATTATGCAAAATCAAAGAATGTTTCCATTTTTCTTTGGACCTTGAACAATTTGGATGCTGCGAGAAATTTATATAAACGTTTCGGCTTTGTTCTTTCTGAATCTAAGCAGAATCAAGTTTGGAAGAAAAACCTAACGGAAGAGAGATGGGATTTGGGAAGAAAACTGGGGTGAACGACGGGGCTTGCCGTTACGCAGTCTCGCATCCTGCTCGACTTGGCTCCACGGCGTCTTTTGCACTCGCTTCGCCATCCTGGCTCGCGGCGCGTTTGTGACGCTCTCTACGGATCGCTGCAAACACTTGCGTGCAAAAGCTTCAAGCCGTCTTTCATATTGAGCTGATTTGATTCTTACGGATTGGAAGAAAACTGGGGTGAACGACGGGGCTTGAACCCGCGACAGCCAGAACCACAATCTGGAGCTCTACCAACTGAGCTACGTCCACCATATTTGGTGACCCGAGAGGGATTCGAACCCCCGACCCACTGCTTAGAAGGCAGTTGCTCTATCCAACTGAGCTACCGAGTCTCTTTGAGAAAGAGGAATTCGGGATGACAGGATTTGAACCTGCGACCCTCTGTACCCAAAACAGATGCGCTACCACTGCGCTACATCCCGGATCGAAGTCCATGATTTCGCGGAAGGGCGAGGTGTCAAGTCGCTTGTCTATTTGTTTGAGATAGTTTTTTCAAGTGTTCTAAAATGATATCTTCGGTTGGAGCTTTGGTAATTGCTTTTTCGAAGGCTTTTCTGGCTTCTTCCGGTTTTCCCAATTTGGAAAGCAGAACTCCGAAAGAATCCAGATATGCTGGATTATCCGGATCCAACTGCAGAGCACGTTTGATGTTTTCCATCGCCAGTTTGAGATCTTCCGGATTTGGTTCTTTCCCCTCTAAGAGCAGATATGCTACCGAATTTAGGCTATTTTTTTGTTCCGGCCTCAATCGCAAAATTCTCAAGTGAGTTTCGATTGCCGCTTTCGTGTCCCCGGACTTTTCCAATGCGGACGCTTTTAAGGAAAGAAGAATGATATCATCCAGTGAAAGTTTGAGACGCTCTTCCGTTTTTGCCAGAGCGGATTTATAATCTCCAGTCCGGATTAAAGAGTAGATCATCATCCTAAATGCGTTATCTCTCTCCGAGAATTTTGGGAATTCCTCCATGAGCTCTTCGATAACCGAAACGCATTTTTTGTGGTTTCCCGTCCTGGAACAACATATTGCAAAATTATAAAGTAGCTCCGGATCTTTTCCCGTCTCGGACATTTCCCGATCGATCAAAGTGAGTGCGATCGTATAATTCTCTTTTAGAATTTCAGTGAAAATTCTTCTTTTGGCTGGGATCTTTCTGGAAGTTTTCTTTTCCATTTACTTCGATTTAACCCGGATCTTTTTTTTAAATTCTTCTAATTCAAGCAAGGAAGTTTGATCTAAACCCAAAGGTGTGATCGGGATTTTTCCACGGAAGAATATATCAAAATCAGTACCTTCTTCAGGAACATGCCCAAGGTCAGAACCCCCTAAGAAGAAGTCTGAGATCCCACCTATAATCGGTTTAGCCTCGTAAGTGTCCACATAGGTTCTTCTGCCTAACTTCGCTAATTCTATAGAAGAAAGTGAGTTCTCGAATTTTTCCGGAATATTGATATTATATACGGTCCCAGGAATAAATTCGTCTATCCATGAATTTAGGACCTCGCGAACCAATTCGGCTTCTTTAATATAGTCGTAGTTTTTGTCCCAGTTTCCTGAACTGACTGCGACACTTTTTTTGTTATGAATGGCTCCGTGTCTTGCGGCTCCGACCGTTCCTGAATAGTGAACGTCATGTCCCATATTCACTCCTCGGTTGATCCCGGAGAGCACCAAATCGATTTTCGGGAAGATATTTCCATGTAGCCCTATGTTCACGCAGTCTACAGGGAACCCATCTACGATATAATGATTTTCGTTTACTCTTTCTACCCTCAAAGAATCATGAATGCTCAATGCCATAGAAGTTGCGGAACGTTCTTTTAGAGGAGCTATCAGATAGGTATTATGTTCTTTCCCTAAAACTTTTTCCAAAGCAAGGATCCCGTTGGAAGAGATCCCGTCATCGTTGGTGATTAGAATATTCATATTATATGTTATGGAAGAGAAGGATTGAACGATGTGATCATCGCCGAATACATAGCTAATGGTAGGAAGAAGGTCACAATAAAGGTGATAATATTGATCCGAAAGGAATCTTTAAACTTTAGATCATAGATGTAAGAAGTCCCACGAACCAATACTGTCATAAACAATCCATAATGGATCGAATATAATGTAATCACTCCGAACCCACCTTTTACTCCTAGTTGCGCGAGCAGGATTGCCCAAGCTGCGTTGGAGATAAAAAGAGAAAGAGCAAGATTCACGAATCTAAATGTAGTATTTGCGTTTCCCTTTTTTCCATTGGATTGAGCAAGTCCGTCCACAATGAATGCGATCGCGTAGGGTAGAAGCATGAAGAATAATAAGTGAGTCAATGCTGCTATCAGAAATTGTCCGAAACTTCTGCCAGTAAATGGAGGAGTGATGAACACGTAACCTGCTCCCGCACTTAATGCCGCAAGTATCAGGACCAACCCGCCTACTAATTTAAGCGGATAAATACCCCAAGAAGAAATTACATTCTCTACTCGAAACGGCTCGAATAGCACCGCATCTAAAAGATCTATAAATCTGTTGAATAATTCTTTCAACACAGGATTACCATGCCATCGAATGCGGGTATAAAACTAAAACAGGAGAACGTTTGAGTTCTTGTAGGAATACTTTTTCTCCGCTGAAAAATCCTCCCGACTTTGTCTGCATCAATTGGAAGAATCTATCCCAAGGATTTGCTTCTTCTTCGAATAATGGAAGAATGCCATCATAGTTACAAAGTTTGGAAAGTTCTGCTAATGCTTCTCTTCTGCCACCGATATCATCTACCAATTTGTTTCTGAATGCATCTTGTCCGGAGTAGATCCTTCCTTCGGCCAGGGCTTCTACAAATTTTACCGTTTGATTTCTTCCTTTAGCTACATCTTCGATAAATTCTTCGTACGTATCTGAGAGCATCTTTTGGATCATCGCATCTTCTTCTGGAGTATTGTCCCTGAAAAGAGAAAGTGAATCTTTATACTTTCCTTCTTTAAAAGTGCGAACTTTGACTCCGTATCTTTCTAGAAGACCTTTAATATTTGGAGCGATAGCGATCACTCCGATGGAGCCAGTCAAGGTTCCGCCTAATGCGAAAATTTTATCCGCAGCAGAGGCTATATAATACCCCCCGGAAGCGGCGATGTCCTTCATGGACACTACGACCTTTTTGTTTTTATCTTTTCTGAGATACATTAACTCTTTGTAGATCTCTTGAGAGGCACCGACGGATCCACCTGGAGAGTTGATCTCCACTAAGATGCCTACGATATTAGAATCGTCTTCTATCGATCTGAGTTGTTCCAATATGGTTTGAGCTCCGGCAGAATCATAGCTGGAACGTCCGGAGTGGATCTCTCCTTCTATCTTGATAAGAGCTGCTCCCAATCTATCGGTCCCGAATCCGGAACCGGCATCTACTTTCGTTAGTTTGGAAGAAGATACATTGGATACTAAATTAATAAGTCCTACGAATAAGGAGAGAATGGTGACTACAAAGGTGACTGCTAATGCGATACGATTTCGGTCCACAATTAGAGTGGATCTTGGTACCGATCCCCTGTCAATGAAATAGCGAGGTTTGGTTTCGCTCTAGAAAGCTGGCCGGTTTCTCTTGACCAGGGGATATGTTTAATATGTGTATCAATATAGATATAGGGGTGCGAGTTTGTTTAGAAAATTATCAATATCACTTTTGTTCGCAGTTATAATTGGGTGCAGTACTTATGGAAAAGTGATCATCATAAAAGACGATTTTAAAAAATCACATATCGTCACTATGAAAATGTGGAAAATATCGAAAGAGGAAGATACTTGGGCAAGATATCATACCATTTTTGATTTTTCTAGAGAGGTCAGTGGGACAAAAACGAGTTCTACAGTAGTGCGGTTTACGGTCATGGCGACTGCAAATAGTTATCCTCTGGAAAGAAGTGGCTTTATTCGGGTCGGAACAAAGGATTCCGCTTTGGTTTTGGGAAATTTAGATGCTCGTTCTGTGACAACTTATAATACCGATGTTACGACCACTACTACCACGAAAAATAATCCTACAGGACTTTCCAATTCCACTAGCTCGTTTGGAAAAAATCAATCTACAGAGACTAAAACTTCTATGAGTACTCATAGCAGCACTCATAAAGAACTCACCGGTGCATTTTTGCTAACAAAAGAGCAGGAGGCGGAAATATTGGTATCCAAATATTTTGCAGTTAGGTTTTATTCGGGGGCCCTGCCGATTACGATCTCGTTTGAAGAGAATGATCTGGAGAATTTGAAAAAATTTCTAAGAGCGAAACCTGGAATGGAACAAGAGTGATATTTTCTATATTATTAGTTTAGAATAAAATATAAATCTAAATACATTTCCGGATATTAGAGCGTTATCTAAAATGAGATAACGCTCTAATTCAATTTATTATTATAACCACAAAAAATACACTCTTGACATGTCGCAAATCTTCTTGCGAGTGGATTCTATTATTATTGGAGAATTGAATGTTCAGGAAAATACTTGTAATATCTTTGTTATTCATTGCGACGGTCGGATGTACTTTTGGAGTTGTGAGAATTACAAAAGATAATTTTAAGAACTCACACACTGTTAATTTGAAATTGGCCCTTAAAGCGGAAGAATCCGTATTAGGAACTCTTATTGATACGCCGTTTACAAAATACCGTGTTGAAATGGATTTTACTAGGGAGATTAGTCCGGATAAATTAGTTCCGACTATCGGTAGAGTTACCGTTTTTGCCGCTACCAATAACGCAGGGATAGAAAGAAGTGGCTTTCTTAAAATCGGGGAAAAAACAATTTCTCTGGCTTTTGGAAACTCTTCTACTCAGTCGGTTACTACTGTAACTACGACAAACGCTACAAATACGCAAGGAGCGAACAATTCAAATAGCTCATTCGGATCTAATAACGGAGTTCGTACAAGCAGTAGCACCTATCTTAAGTTAAATAGCTCTTTTCTATTGAAAAAAGAAGATGAAGATGAAATTCTCAAATCCAATGGATTTACTATAAGATTGTATTCAGGGGCTGAGCCTATTACAGTAGTAATTGCTGAAGATGATTTAGATAAATTTAAGGAATATCTAAACGCAAAACCGGAAGCCGGAAACTAAGCCTACCTAACGCGGGCCGACGTTATAGTCGGCTCCCGCATTCTTCTAATATTTTAAGCGACTTCGCTTATTAATTTCTCGCCTAAGAGTATTTTAATTCGTCTCCTAAAGTATCTTTTAGGATAAAAGAGGCTTTTATGGAATTTACGATCCGGCCGATCGCAAAGGTCTCGAACTCAAGATCAGAGATCCAGGATGATTACTGGGCTGAAATTGTTTCTGAGATCGAGTTAGAAGATAATATTCCCGCCGAGTCTTTGGATGGGATAGAAACATTCTCTCATCTGGAGATCATCTATATTTTTCATAAGGCTGTCGGATCGGAGCCCGTATTTGGGAGTGAACATCCTAGAGAAAATAAGAGATGGCCTAAGGTTGGGATCTTTGCCCAAAGAAAGAAAAATCGTCCGAACCATATAGGTTCTACAATAGTGGAACTTTTAAGAAGGGATGGCAAAAAACTTTTAGTGAAATATTTGGATGCGATTGATGGAACTCCGGTCGTGGATATTAAACCAGTGATGAGGGAATTCCTACCAATGTCCGGGATCTCTCAACCGGATTGGTCTAAAGAATTGATGATAAATTATTGGGAGTAATTTACTCGAATTAGATTGACTGGGACTTAATTTCGCTTACGTTTTTCGGCCATGGCTTCCATCAGTCGAAAAACATTTCTGAAATACGGCATTAGTTTTGGCGTTATTCTCTCAACTTCTCAAATTTTACAATATTGTAAAACTTCCTCCAAGGAAAGATATGATTATGAAAGAAAGGATCCGTTCGATCCTGAATTTCTTTCTGAAAATATTTCTCCAATACTAAAAGCGATCCGTATTGGTATCACTGCTCCGAATCCCCATAATGTCCAACCTTGGAAATTCAAAATTATAAATGATCATTCTGCACTTTTGTATGTGGATGAGAAACGTTTATTAAAAGATACTGATCCGACGTATCGACAGATCCATATTGGGCAAGGGACCTTTTTGGAAAACTTAAGTATAGGAACCCAAGTGTTAGGATATTCTTCCGAAGTTTCTCTTTTCCCCGATGGAAAATATACGATTGCAGAAATAGGTAAAAAACCGATCGCTAAAATTGTATTGAACAAACAAGAAGATCTGGTTCGGAATCCTTTGTCCGAATTTATTTCAGAAAGAGTAACTCAAAGAAGTGTTTATGAAGGAGAAGATCTGACTCAGGAAAATTTTGAGAAGATACGAAAAGACTCTGCTGTTCTGTATTCAGAATTGAAATTTGTTCCTAAAGCAGGCTCGGAAAAATTAAGAAAACAATTAATCGCCGCGATGCAAACGGAAACGGATACTTATAAAACGTACGAAGAATCTAGGATTTGGTTTCGTTATAATGATGAAGAAATAGGAAAATTTAAGGATGGAATTTCCCTGAGAGCAAATGGGACTTCCGGTTTGAAATATTATATTGCTCGAAATTTTTTCTTAAAACATGGCCCAGAAAGTTGGCATTCACCTGAGAATAAGAAAGCAGGCATGGATATGTTTGTTTCAATGGTAGAAAGTTCTAAGGGATTTATTTTTCTGAAAACGGATCATAATGAAATCATCGACTGGGTCCAAGCGGGAAGAGATTATCTTCGTTTACATTTGGCCGCGACTAAAAATGGATTTTCTCTTCATCCAATGAGTCAGATATTGCAAGAATATCCAGAAATGGATACTATTAGGAATGAATTTGAATCTTCTTTAAAACCCGGGGAGAAGATCCAGATGCTAGCTCGTCTGGGCAAAAGTGATTATCATTTTTATAGTCCTAGAAGGGATCCGAAAGAGTTTATTTTATAGCAATACAATCGCTTTAAAGGAATTTTTGTCGAAATAAATGAATATACTCAAGAAAATCCTATTCTGGTTCGGAGACATTCTATTCTTACTTATTCCACTATGCATCATTCTTGCAGAATCCGGGACCTGTACGCAAGGTGATGATGGCATTTTTCTTTTATTTACCCAGGCTGCTTTTGCTGTTTCCGTATTATCACTTTTTCTAATATGGTCCGGGATCCCTTCCGGAGGTTTGGTCGGACAAGGGCTGGTTACATTTCCATTCTTGATGTGTTTGTACTTTTATATCGCATATATTCCTGTTTATTTCGTATATTCTACATTACAAAATCAAGATTTATGCGTAGTGATTCTTTCCGATCTGACTTTGTATGATTCTAAGAATGTGGTTCAAAGTGAGGATGCAAGTTTGTTTTCTCGAACCTATGCTATATTGATGCTATTGCCTGTTTTAGGCAGTTTTTTACCCGTATATAAATTTTGGAAGTCTGGCTCCTTTTCTCAAAAAAGAAAAGAAATCGCCGAATCTATCTCCCGGAAAGTCGACGAAATTTAGCCGGAATTTTTTCGAATTTCTTACATAGAATGGAAAGATTCTGTGGATTTTTTGTCGTCAAACAGTGATAACACTAATTTTCCAATGGAGAAAAGAATGAATCGCAATCCCTTATGGGTCCTTCTAGCAAGTATGCTAGTCTCCAGCGCTATTTTCGCTCAGAGTTCGCCGGGCACGACTGCTCCTCCGAAATCTACCACACCTAAGGCAGAAACTACTAAACCTTCCGGAACAGAAAGAGAATCATCTTCCGGAGAAAAGCCGGATCTATACATTAACTCTCAATCTTCCTTCGAGTTCAACTCCAAGGATGAAGGTTCCACTGTGGATTATATCGAATATAAAATCGGGTCAGGGGAGTATACAAAATATGTTTCTTCTATCACATTGGTAAGAGAAGGTTTGACGAAGATCACATATAGAGCAGTGGATAAAGCGGGAAATAAAGAACCAGAAAAACATTTTAATGTTCTTGTTGATAATACTCCCCCTTCTACCAAGATCACTCCGAGTGCTGCATTAATAGTTCATGAAAATACGAACTATGCTACAAAAACTTTAACTTATTCTATTACTGCTCAGGATAACCTTGCGGGTGTGCAGGACATTAAGATCTCTATCAATGGTTCAGAATCTAAAGTTTATGATGGCAGACCGATCCAATTGGAAAAAGCCGGAGTGAATACTATTAAGTTTTCTGCAACTGATAAGTCTGGGAATACTTCGACTGATTCCGTTTTGGCAGTGACTGTGGACCAAGAGAAACCTTTGGTTGAACTTTTCGGTTCTGCACTTGTGACTGTAAAAGATAAAATTTTCGTAAAAAGTGGGAACGCATTTACAATCAAGGCTTCGGATACATTGTCCGGAATTAAACAGATCTTTTATAAATTGGATTCTGGAGAATGGAAATCATACGCAGATCCTGTTTCTGTAGAAGCACAAGGAAATCACACGATCGAAGCTAAGTCAGTGGATTCGGTAGGTAATGAAAGCGAAGTTAAGAAGATCGCTTTTATCGTAGATACTACTCCTCCTGAAACTAAGATCCAAAAAGTGGATAATAAACCGAGCGCACCTGCTCCAGCAGCTAAACCTGCAAGTTCTTCTGCTTCACCAAGCACTGAAAATTAGAAATCGCGAAAGGGGATCCGTTGAAGATACGGGTCCCTTCTTCTTTTTATAGCCCGCAGTGTGGTCTCTTATAATAATCTAATAAACTATTTTTCTTGGAGTTCGGATCCGGTCTTTTGCCAATCCGGTTTGATTGCGTTCACTTTGATTTTGAGCTCTGCTTTGTTTCCAACTCTGTCCGAAGTATAAACCGTAACAGTATGGATTCCAGTATTGAATCCGATCGGGTTTTGATAAGATTGGATAGAACCATTACCAATCTTGTATTCCAATTTAGAAAGCCCTGATCCTGTGCCTGGATCTTCACATCGAATCGCAATGAGTCCGTTTTCTTTTAGATAGTAAATGCCATCTTCTCTAAGTTTACCTTCTGTTGGAGCGAATACGCATAGAGGATGTTTTGCATCTATTAATAATGGGAGCTCTGATTGGATATAATTTCCAGCTTTATCATTTGCTTCCCAACGAAGAATAGAAAGTCCGTCTATACCTGAAGAAGAAATTTTGATCGGTTGTTTTGCTTCTTCTCCGGAAAGAGTTAGATTTACTTCCGCTCCGCTTCCATCTCTTGCTGCAAGATTGATGGTGATCTCTTCCATTCCGGAACCTTCTTCAGTAACTTGTAATGTAAGTTCTGCTCCGGATTTGATCTCTATTAATCCTGATTGCCCCTTCTTTTCTCCTATCAAACGGACTTGAGGAGCCGTTGTATCTTTGAGATATTTTGTCTTTTTAGGAGTTTCTTTATTTCCTAATATATCTTCGGAATAAAATTCCACCTCGTTCCAACCTTCTTGGGAAAGAGAAATGGAACCGTCATATCTTTGCCATTCTCCTCCATTCACTCTATAATATGTGGAGACTGGGACTTGTTTTTGTGAATTCGGGGATCCGGGAGTATTGGAAGAAGGTCCGCTGGTTTTAGGATCACCCAGTGAGATCCGCAACTCTTCCGAAGAAGCAACAACTGTAGAAGGTCTTTCCACTTTTACTTTAGGTGCAGCAGCAAATTTGTCCGCCAGAGAAATTATAGGAGAAGAAACTCCTCTTCCTCCATCTGCATTGATCCCGACTACGCGAACATAGAACTTAGAATCTTGCGAATTGAATTCATAGCGGAAGTTTTTGGTCTTATAAAAATGATGTACTCTTAAAAAGTCCCTGTCTTCTGAAAGTTCAATCAGATAACTTTCTGCACCTTGGCTGGGTTTCCAACGAAGGCTTACCCTTTGTTGTTCGGAAAATGCCTCTCCTGAAAGAAGAAGTAGGCAAGATAATAAAAATGAAAATTTATATTTTATAATATTCCGATCCAGAATTCTCACTCTAACTCAACCTTTTCGGGAAGTTTTTCCGGTTTAGAAGGAGCTTGTCCTTTTACCACAGTAGTTCCGAATCCTGCAGGGACCGCCACTGTTTTTCCTTCTGCGGAGACTTCTAATTCTCCTTTATAACATCCTACTATAGTATTTTCAGGATCAGGCGCACTTACGTATAATTCTGTTCCTCTTACTCCTACCACTGCAGTAGGAGTTATGACAGTAAATTTACGAGTATCGTCTCCCGGTTTTTTAGGAGGGACCTTGGCTTCCAGATATCCTGATTTCAGTTCCAGAATTCCTCCATCTTTATTCAGCTTGAATTCTGAAATTGATTCTAGGGTCGTTTTTACGATTTTGGTTAAGGTTTTTTCTTTTAACTCTACAACCGTTCCGTTTTTAGTGAATAGAATTTTAGAAGAAGAGCCTTGTCCTGTTTGGATCCAATCATCCATGTTCAATAATTGATCTTTGGAAAGTTTGGACCAACTTGCAGGAAGTCCTGTCGGAGTAAAATCCCTAGAAAATTGAACCTGTCCTCTTTGGAAGTCGGCAACTGCCACAGGACCTGTATTCGGTTTTATAATTTCTCCGGTTGCAGAGATTGTGTCCTTTCTTAAAAAGCCTGGGATAAGAAGAGTAGTACCTTCTCTAATCAAAGAAGGGTTTGGAATTTCATTATATTTTAATAATTCTTTCCAGTTCCTTGGGTCTTGCAGGAATTCCTTTGCGATCTTGGATAAAGTATCATTCTTTTTTACCTTGTATTCGAAAACGTCTTCTTGGACTCCTTTTTTGGGTTCTGCAAGAAGGCCTATTAAAGATAGGGAAATGAGTAGGATTGCAAAAAATTGAAATAATTTAAATCGAGAAATCGAAAACGGGAAATTCTGAGAAGCCATGATTTATCCTGGAAACTAGTTCTAACCTAGTATTAGAAGAGAATCTTGTGGGAATTCCAACAAAATACGGCGCTTAGGTGAAAAAGGAAGAGAAAGAATTGGCCGGAATTTCGAGGAAAATGATTGCCTTATTTTCTAAAATACCAATGATTTGGGCCTCTTTTTAAGATAGTATGTCGGCCCATCTTCCTCCACTTGTTCCAATAATTTTCGGTTCTACGGTATTTGCTATTTTAGGATATTTTTTCTCACTCGTTTTGGGTTCTAGAAAAAATTGGATCGGCTCTTCTTTAATTCTTTTGGCTTTAGCAGCTTGGCTCGCTCTGCAAGGGATCTTAAGTAGGACTGGATTTTATCTAGTCACTGATTCCTTCCCTCCTAGATTTCTATGCATGGTGATCCCACCTATCTTGTTCTTGATTTTACTTTTCATCCTTCCTTCTAGTAGGACTTGGATAGACCAGATCCCGGCGGAAAGTTTAACATACTTACATCTGGCAAGAATACCGGTGGAGCTTGTCTTATACTGGTTAGCAATGTATGGTTGGGTACCGATCAGTATGACGTTTGCAGGTTGGAATTTCGACATTTTGATCGGTCTGACTACTCCGATTGCGGCTTATTTCATTTTGAATAAGCCTACATCTTCTAAAAATTGGATTTTGTTTTGGAATATAATAGGCCTTTTATTTTTATTGAATATTGTGATCTTGGGGATCTTATCCGCGCCTGGACCTTTTCAAAAATTGTCTTTTGAAAGACCGAATACTGCGGTGCTTCAATTTCCATACGTATGGCTGCCTTCCTTTATAGTTCCTTCCGTTTTATTTGCTCATCTTGTTTCCATTCGGAGAAGATTTGTCGCTGGTTGAATTTGGGTTTTTCTTTCCATAAGTTTCATTTTAAACTGCTAATTTCGATTTTTTGCATATTTCTATTTACATTTTGTTTTCCGGACATGGTCCGCAAAAAGAAAATTGAAAACGACTGGTTCAAAATAGAGAAGATCTTTTATAAAACTGAATCTAAAAAAATCGAGATCTACATAAAAGGAACAGTAAAAAATCCATTTTTGGTTGGTATTGAAGGATTTGAATTAAATGAAAATTCTTCAGATGTTTTGTTATTTCAACAGGAGAAACCGCTTCCAATCGGACCTATTCTTTTAAAATTTAAGGTGGAGGTCTCGGAAAACAAGAATTGGATCCAAAAAATCGGCACTACTCGTAAATGGATCCAGATCGCATTAAAGAATGATAATGGGCAGGTTACTCATTTACAAACGGAGATCTCCATTCACGAATCTGATAAAAAACAATTCAGGCGAGACCTTTCGTTAGATGCAGAAGGAGAATCGATTCGTTTGGATGGAAGGGAATGGAGGCTTGTCTCAGATATAGACAGAATGGATCAGGCATTATTGCAATATGTTCCTAAGTCTGAGTCTTTATTATTCTGGAATGAAATGCTTACTATACATGTTTATAAGGTGAGAACTGCTTCTCCTTCCGAAATTTATTCCTTATTGGAGTCCGGTAAGAAGAAAGAATGTCCAAATATTCTTTGGAACCTGGAGTCAGAGAAGTCTGGAAAAATTTCTTATTCTTGGGAAAATTCCGGATGTGGTAAACAGTCTCCTTCTTCTCAGGTTGCTAAGTTGTATAGAGGAGAATTCGGGATTTATAATATTCGATATGATAGAAGAAGTAAGATAGGAGCTGAAGACAAAAAACGTTGGTCCGACTTATTGGATCTTCTTCCTTCTAAGTTGGATTGAGTTTTAGAGATAGATTTTTACTCTTCTGTAGGAGTCGGCTACTTTAGGTACTCGCTCAGTTTGATCGAACGTATTTTTTAAAAAACGGCCCCCACCCTGCGTTGGGATTGGGGGGAGTGGCTCGTGGGAGAGCTGACACTCCCTTATCATAAATTTTTATTTTTCACAAACGAATTTTACGGCTCTTTTGTTGGAGCTCCAACAACGGAATTTTCATTTACAACCCGCGAGAGATCGAGCCGGGGTCACAAAAATCGCGGATGCGATTTTTTGACCGGAGGGGAGAGCTCGGTCCGAAGGACGCGGCCAATGCCTAAAACTACAGATTCTTGTAGGAATTCCAACAGGAAAAGTTCCGTTTTTTGCCTTGACTGAGATTTGGAGACGTCTAATTCCTGTAATTACACATGTGTAATTACATATATGTAAATGCACATTATTTCTCTTAGGAGATTCGTTATGGAATTGACGATTGATAAACCGGTGCTTTCCCCTCATAGTTTTGCTAGGATTCGTTTCCAGGATTGTGATCCTTTTGGCCATTTGAATAACGCGAGATATATGGATTATTTTTTGGAGGCTCGTTCTGAACAATTAAGGGAAACTGCTAATTTCGATTTTTACGAATATGGATCTAGTTCTGGTAAATCATGGGTGGTGAGTAAAGTGGAAACTCAATATTTAGAACCGGTCAAACAGAATGACGTGGTGAAAATTGTAACTCGTTTGATCAAGCTGACTCCGGCGACGATCCATAACGAATATTTACTTTTAGATAGGGAAGGTAATCGTTTAAAGGCAGTTTTGAGAGCTCAGTTTTCCTTTATTGATCTTCAAAAGGGACGTCCTGTTCGTCATGACCAAGAGATGATGGCTTTTTTGGGGAGTTTTATTTTTGATGAGCCTGGTTTGGAAGAAGGTTCTTTCGAAGATAGGGTAAAACAGTTGCGAAAACAAGTATCGGAGGGAAAATATTCCTAAGGCCAATAGTCTTTTTAATCTTATGTCCAAGAAGTCTCTAAATAGTACGGCTCGGAAGTCTGAAAAATTTCCGAGCAAAGCGGATATGCTTAGCGCAGGTTTAAGTTGCGTGAACTTTAATCTGCGCAGGGCTTCTAGAGCGGTTACTCAATTTTATGATAGAGAATTAGAGAAGGCCGGTCTTACTTCTCAGAGATTCAGTCTATTACATACTCTTGGTGCTACCGATGGTCTTGGTCTTGCCGAGTTAGCGGACCTTCTTGTTTTAGATAGAACTACTTTGATTCGTAACTTGAATCCTTTGGAAGAATTAGGTTACGTTGCAGATGTTCCTTCCGAAAATAAAAGAGCTAGGAAAGTGATCTTAACCCAAAAAGGTTTGGAAGCATTGAGGATCGCTTATCCGATCTGGGAGGAAGCCCAGGCCGCAGTTACGGAAGCGATGGGGGAGGATGATCTGAAAAGATTATTGAAAAGATTGAACTCGATCGTTCGCAAAAGAAATTTTAAAGAATTTTCCAAATCGGAAGATTGAACGTAAGGTTTATTAGTTTATTTTTCCATAATATGCGATTTTAAAGTTCTTATCAGCTTTCGAGAGTCATGAACAAAAACTTTTATCCTATCCTTTTTATCCCTATTGTCTTATTTTTCGCGTATTACTTTTTTTCTCCAAGTTGTGTTTCCGGCGATTGTAAGAACGGCATTGGGACTAAAGTTCTGTCCGGATCTTATCGTTATGAAGGCAGTTTCCAAAATGGTTTAGCTCATGGCAAGGGTAAACTTGTGTTAGGAGATGTGGAATCTTACGATGGTGACTGGGATCGAGGGAATAAGGAAGGCAGCGGGATTTATAAATACGCCGACGGAACTGTTTATGAAGGTGAATGGAAATTGAATAAGCGGAATGGTTTTGGCAAATTAATGGATTCTGATGGGAATCTTATTTTTGAAGGCCAATGGAAGGACGATACTCAGGTTTTGGCTAAAAATTTATAATGAAATATATTAGTTTTTTATTAATTTTATTTTCTGTTTCCGTTTATGGAGAAGAAGGTAAACTCCAGATTACTGAGATTGAGAAAAATGTCTATGTTCACACTTCTTATAAACTTCTAAAAGAAGGGTATTTCCCTTCTAATGGACTCGTGATTGAAACGGAAGAAGGGATAGTTCTTGTGGATACTGCTTGGGGAGAGGAACAAACTTCTCAGCTTTTGGATTGGATTTCTGCAAATTTGAAAAAACCTGTGATTGCGGTTATTATCACTCATTTTCATGAAGATAGAGCCGGTGGGATCAAAATATTAAAAAAGATGAATGTTTCTTCTTATGCAGGTAAAAGAACGATCTCTATCTTGAAAGCAGAAGGTAATTCTCTACCTGAAAAGTCATTAAAAGATAAGGACATTTTGGTATTCGGTAAAACTAAAATTGAGACTTTTTTCCTGGGTGAAGGCCATTCTAAGGATAATATAGTCGTTTGGCTTCCAGGATCTAAAATTTTATTCGGTGGTTGTTTGGTTAAAAGTGCAGAAGCAAATGAGATAGGTAACACTAAAGACGCTGATCTTAAAGAATGGCCTAAAACAATTCATAAATTAGAAAAGTCATTTCCAGAAATTTCTGTCTTAGTCCCTGGTCATCAGTCTTGGGGTGGAAAAGAAAGTTTGAAACGTACCCTGGAATTATTGGAAACTTCTAAATAATTTTTTTCATTGCGAATCTTCGCTTAACGTTTAAGTTCGTTAGATCTTAAATGATAGGCAACCAAACATGAAAGTTTACGGTACTTCCGTTTCTGGGAATTGTTATAAAATCAAATTATTATTACATCTATTGAAAATTCCTTATGAATGGATCGAGACCGATACCAGAAAAGGTGAAACTAAAACTCAGGAATTTCTTCTTAAAAATCCTGTTGGGAAAGTTCCTCTTTTGGAATTGGACTCTGGAGAATTCCTTTCTGAATCAAATGCAATCTTATACTTCTTAGCAAAGGACACTGAATTCTTTCCGAATGATCTTTTAATTCAATCAAGGATATTACAATGGATGTTCTTTGAACAATATAGCCATGAGCCTTATATTGCTGTGAATCGTTGGTTAATTCAATTCCAGAATAAAAAGGATGATCCTAAAATTCAAGGTAATCATGCCAAGGGACTGGATGCTCTCAGGATCATGAATGATCATCTTTCCGCAAATAAATTCTTCGGCTCCCAAAGGCCGAGTATTTCTGATATCTCTCTCTTCGCATATACACATGTGGCGGAAGAAGGTCATTTCCCACTTTCTGGTTTTCCAAACTTGAGTTCCTGGGTAGAAAGGATAAGAGAGATCCCGGATTTTGTTCCGATATACTAAGAGAGTGTATATCAGAAGAAATACATTTCCGGATTGGAGCAAAGGTGCATGTGCGCTTTTCTAAATTCTCCTTGATTCCTCACTTTTGGTTTCCATATTCTACCGTTAAGATTCGGCCGATCCGATCCCGGCGAAAAAATGGCGAAATATTTAACTTCCAAGATCTTACTAACGTATAGCATCGCTGCTATTCTTATCGTTTTGGGGATTTCTCTATTTTCTTTTTTCCGAAATAGCTCAGTTGATCCAGTCTTTACGGATCGTTTTGAATTTAAGGGCCTAACAAGAGCACAGGCGGAGAAGTTGGGGATCCTCGGCATTCCGAACGGTGTATCTGATTACTTTATCAAACGTTGTGGGTTTAAAGAATCTTGGGTAGTTTTTTCAAAATATAAGGTAGAAGGTTCCGAGTTGAGGAAATCAATTCTGGAAGGATTTAAAAACCATCCCGGTTTGGATCTCAGATTCGATTCTTATCCGAGTGACTGGCCTAAAAATTTTGATCAAGGAAATTGTAGGCCCGATTGGTGGGAGCCTTGTCCTAAAGGTTTTTGGGCGGAAATTTCCGAGAACCCCCGTGTTGTAGCTCATAAAGACGGATTCTATCTCTGCGAGGGCGGCAAAGAACTCAGATGGTTCGTTTTTCATTTTAGAAATATCCTATAATTGCTTACTAATGAAGAGTATATTCGAAAAAATTAATACTGAAGAAAAACATTTGGCATACGCAAGTTTAAGCAGAAGAGTTTATGCTCAATTTTTGGATTTTTTGATCCTATGTCCTGTTTTGGTCCCTCAAGTTATGGTTTTTTATCATCATAATAAGATGGTCTATGAGCTATTTCCCTTCTACACTGCTTTACATTCCTTACTTTATATCGGATATAGATTCGTTATGCATGCATTATACGGCAGAACCATTGGAAAGGCGTTTGCAGGGATAATTGTTACCGATTCTTGTAAAGGGCGTTTAGGATGGATCAGGTCTTTTATTAGGACCCTACCGGAGCTCGCTTTGTCTTTAGTCACTATCATGAGTGCAGTATATGATTCCAGGATATTTATGGAACACCAAGCGGAAATGGAAGGTTTACCTTTGGCTGGTGTTTATAGAATCTTAAATAAATGGAATCCTTTGGATAATTTTACCTTTTGGGATTCGATAATATACTATGGGATTTCGGTGCTTTATATCCTCTTTTCTCACAAAAGGACCGCATTACACGATCTTTTTGCAGGGACCAGAGTGCTTCGTTTTAAAGCAGAATAAGGTTCTTGGAGCTTTTCGGGAAATAAATTTCCTATCTACAATCTCTTGACTCATATTCCGTAAATGTTATACTACAAGCATGCGGATCTTCGACTCTCATTTTCATATCATAGATCCAAGATTTCCTTTGGTGCCCAATCACGGCTTTTTGCCGGAGCCGTTTACGGTTTCAGACTATAATAAGCAGGCGGATTGGCTTAGGATCAAAGGGGGGGCTGTTGTTTCCGGTTCTTTTCAAGCCTTTGATCAGACATATTTGTTGGATACACTTTCCGTATTAGGAAAAAATTATGTAGGTGTAACCCAACTTCCCGCAAATACCAAGGATTCCGAAATTTTATCCCTTCATAAAGCAGGGGTGAGAGCTATTCGATTTAACGTTAGAAGGGGAGGCTCTGAGGAAATTTCTAAGATTAAGGAAATGGGAGCCAGAGTTTATGATCTCGCAGGTTGGCATATCGAATTATATATAGATGCAAAAGAGATAGACGAATTTTTAGAAGAAGTGCTGTTATCCCTGCCTAAAGTATCGATTGATCATTTGGGATTGTCTAAAGAAGGATTTTCTACCATTCTGAGATTAGTAGAAAAAGGAGTAAGAGTGAAAGCGACCGGGTTCGGCAGAACCAATATGGATATACGATCTGCTTTGGTGGATATTGCTGAAATTAATCCGGATGCGCTGATGTTCGGGACGGATCTTCCTTCTACACGTTCTCCCGCTCCTTTTACTGAAGAGGATCTCCATTTAGTTACTGATACACTCGAAGGTGAGTTATTGCAAAAAGTATTATATTCGAATGCTATGGAATTTTATGGAGTAAACGTAAAAGTATAATTTATTCCTTTTTAAAGACCCGATCTGCTATCCTTTTAACGATCCAAGAAGGAAATATTTTCGTAGAATAATAATGTGCCTTATTCATAACTCCAGGAATTGATCTTTTAGTTTCGTTTTGGATTGTTTTGAATGCGACCTTAGCCACATCTTTCGGATCCATTGCGATAGAATAGGCAAGATTTCCTAAACCTCCTTTTTTGCTTTCCTTATGGATTCCCGCGACTGAAAGAAAATTTGTTTTGGTAGTTCCTGGATATAAAATTCCAAGTTTGACTCCATAAGGAGCAAGTTCTGCTGCTAATGCTTCTGAAAAACTAACTACATAAGCTTTACTGGCTGCATAAGCTGCCATATAAGAAAGAGGCTGCAAAGAAGCAGTAGATGCAACGTTTAATATAAAACCGTTCTTACGTTCTATCATTCTTTTTGAAAATTCATTAGAAAGTCTGGTAACTGCGTTCATATTTAGTAGAAGCATCGAATCTACTTTTTCCGGTGAAAGTTCCCAGGATTTTCCCCACAGCCCGAATCCTGCATTATTGACTAGGACATCTATGTCCAAATTTAGTTTGGAGACCCATTTTAAAATTTTAGGAATACTTTCGGATTGAGTGAGATCTACTTCTAAGGTTTCTAATTTTCCTGAAGGATCTATTTTTTTGCATTCCGTATGGAGAAGTTTTAATTCTTCTTTGGAAATGCTGACTACTAGTACTTGATACCCTTGTTTATATAATAAAATAGAAAGTTCTTTTCCTATTCCGGAAGATCCTCCGGTGACTAAAACTGTCTTTCTGATTTCTACTAAAATCTGGTTGAGTATGGTTAACAAATCATAAATCTTATTTAAGAAATTCGGTTCTTCAATAGGAGAGCCCAAAGTATCTGCAATGCCCTTCGATTCATCTCGCAGCCATATTAAAGAACTAACGTCTTTATATAGAAACCCATGTTCCATTTTATCTAGAATCCGCAAATCTCTTTGATAAGTGTTCTTGGAATAAAGAGTTCTATGTTCTTTAATTTTTTGGCTAATATATTTGTGTAGTTCGCTTGCCTTTCGAACATTCATTTCTAAATCTATTTTTTTCTCTTTTAGCCGCATTGTGAGTCCCTTTTCGATTTCGCAATAGATCCATGATGATTTGAAATCTGTCAAAGCCTTTCAAAACCTGAAAAATCTAGCTTGCTCCTTGGAAAAAGGAATTTAATATTCCCGGGATGTCTCCTTTATTCCAACCTTTAAAAACATATTTGGATACTAAACTTTCTTTGATCGATAAGATTTCTAAGGAAAGAAAGGCGGTTCTTTCCTCTTTAGCGGATTTTATTCTACAATTTTTCGAGACCAAACAAAAAGCGAATTTAGTTTTTATATGCACTCATAATTCGAGAAGGAGCCAGATCGCTCAGGCATTCGCAGCATGTATTCCTCACTATTTTGATTTTCCTGGAGTTAAATCTTTTTCAGGCGGAACAAGTATCACTGAGTTACATCCAAATGCGGAGAAGGCTTTAGAGAATTGTGGATTTCGTATTGAGAACCAGGGACCTCCTCGCAATCCTAAATATTCAATTTGGTGGGCAGATGGAACTCCTCCTTTGATCGCATATTCTAAAAAATTCCAAGATGTTTCGAATCCAGCATCTGAATTCATTGCGGTTTTAGTATGTTCTCAAGCGGATGAGTCCTGTCCCTACGTTCCAGGAGCAGAAGCAAGGATCTCACTTCCTTTCGAAGATCCTAAATCAGCAGACGATTCCGAAAATCCTTTGGAGAAATATTTGCAAACCTGCGATCAAATCGCTTCGGAACTTCTTTACACTTTCCGGGAAGTAAAACAGAAACTTTGAGATTCTTTCTATTCTTGTTGGAATTCCTACATTTATCGTTTGCCACCTAATTTCTTTCTGTAGAATTAATATTTATGACGGTTCGTAATAAGGAAGATCTGGAAGCATTACAAAGGATTGGCAAGATCACTGCAGAGACCTTGATCAAGATGAGAGAAGCTGCTAAACCAGGAATTAGCACCAAAGAATTGGATCGTATTGCGTATTCTTATTTTTCTAAGTTTGGGGCGAGAAGCGCTCCTCAGCTCATGTATAAATTTCCAGGTTATACGTGTATTAGTTTAAACACTGAGATCGCTCATGGAATTCCAAGCGACCGTATCTTGAAAGAAGGGGACCTTCTGAATCTAGATGTGTCCTTGGAACTAAATGGATATTTTGCAGATACCGGTTTTACTCTGATTGTTGGAAAGGATGAAAAAGGTTTAAGCAGACTTTTAGACGTTTCTTCCGAAGCATTAAAGCTTGCTCTTTCAGGTGTAAAGACTGGAGAAAAACTGAATTCAATCGGAAGAACGATTGAGAATACGGCTAAGAAGAACGGATATAAAGTGATTCGTACCCTATGCGGACATGGGGTAGGAAAATCTCTCCATGAAGAACCATTCGATATTTGTAATTATTACGAACCTAGAGATAAACGAATTTTAAAATCGGGACAGGTCATTGCGGTGGAAACTTTTGTTTCAACTGGAGCAGAAGACTTCATAGAACAATCAGATGGATGGACTCTAAAAACTCCTGATGGTTCTTTTACTGCTCAGTTCGAGCATTCAGTAATCGTTACTGAAAATGGACCGATTATTTTAACAGCGGCATAAAAACAAAAATGATCACTATAATTTTAAACATACTTCCTATTCTGATATTCGTTCTGGTATTTACTATTGCCCTATGGGATAGGAAACAAAAGGAAACTTTTTCTATAAGATATTTTGGCTCCTTCTTCCCTGCTATTTTATCTGGAGAATTGAGATCTGATATTAACTCAGCGTCTGCTCAATTTGAAAAAGCAGGATATGCCGTTCAGAAAGAAGGAGATAAACTTCTTTTCCAAAACGCTTCTCAATTGGCGAAACATAGAAACTGGTTATGGTCTTTTGGTTATGCCAAGAAGACGGGGAATGGATCTGTTCAATACAAATTATTTATTAATTTAGGTTCTGTGCTCACTGTGCCTGCTGCATTATTTGTAGTGGCATTTTATGGAATGTTGGTGCAGAATAATATCCCGAAAGAGCAAGTTTCGATTGCGCCTTACTTTTTCCTTGGATTTGCATTTTTCTTTGCCATTGCTAGTTTTATTTCTCAAACAATCAAAGAGAGAAGTTTCCTTAAGAAAAATCTTTCTTAAAATTAGAAAATGTTAATACGGATCGTACTTATTCTTCTTTCCCTTTCCTCTATGTATGGTTTGGGATTGAGGATCGAAAAAAAGGAACTGGGTTCCTGGTCCAAATTTGTTCCAATCCTAGTGTTCGCATTCTTTTGGAATTTTGGGATACTTCCTTTATCTGTATTTTTTGCAGAAAATCTTTTAGGAGTATCTGAACTTGCGTTTGCAGCAATTTTTCTTTGTGCTGCTTCTCCGGGAGGAGCGTCTGGGGGATTGTTTGTATTAAGGGCAAAAGGAAATCCTGCATTAGGCGGAATGTTGATTGCGTTATTGAATGGTGCGAATACAGTTCTTACTCCTTTGATATTTTCTATCTACCAAGGTGGTTCTGGCTTTAACTTCGATCTTTTCCTAAAACTTTTTTTGATCGGAACATTTTTACAAGGTTTACCTTTGCTTCTTGGCTTATTAAGCAAATACTTCTTCCCTAAATTTTTCGACCCTATCGCTCCTTGGGTAGAGAAATTTAGTACATTTTGTTTGGTATTATCTATCTTACTTTTGATCTTTCAATACGGAGAATATGCGTTGAGTCTAGGCTGGATTGCTTGGATTGGTGCTGCGGTAGCGGTAGGACTTTCACTTCTTCCTGGGATCTTTTTATTTAATTCGACACAAGATATTAGAGCCTCCTTATCCATGGTTTCTGGGATCAGAAGTTTGTCATTGGCACTTCTTCTTGCGGAACTTCATCTCAAACAAAGCGAAACATTACTTACTGTTCTTATGTATGGAACAGTGATGTATTTAATTAGTGCGATAGCTGCAGAATTTTGGAATGGAAAGAAGAAGATCCAAACATGAATTTTTATTTGAATGCGTATTCTAAATCTAATTTTATAATAGATGTTTTAGTAATTATTACTTTTACTCTATTTCTTTTTGTATTCTTGGGAAATAAGAGAAAGTTTATCTTCACAAAAGAATGGGATCTTTCCTTTTATAAAAGAATTCTAATCCTATCCCTGATCTATCTGATCCTTGCGTCCACTATTCCTTTCTTTTTGGATGTAAGTTCTTTTATCCGAGTTAGGGTTGCTTGGACAATTTTGACGATCGCCTTCCCTCTGCTTGGTTTTCTTCATTTTGCGTTTTCTAAAAGAATTATTTTCTTATTTATTTCTCTCTTCTTAGTTTGTATTAAATTCTATTCCGAAGTTTGGGAACCGAATCATCTGGATGTCGAACATATCCAAATCCGGTCTGATAAGATTGTTTCTCCTATAAAAATTGTACACATCTCTGATCTGCAAACAGATGATATTAGGAACCTACATTTAAAAGTTAGAGATGAAGCGAATCGTTTTCAGCCGGATCTGATCTTGTTTACCGGGGACGTGATGAATCATGTATCTCTCTATCCGATCGTTACTTCTTATCTGAAAGAATTTAAATATAAGAATGGATTCTTTTTTGTTACTGGTGATGTGGATCACATTTTACGTTATACTGATTTTTCTTCTAAGACTGGATCAGTTCTTTGGGATCGTAAATCAAAGGTAATCCAGATCGGAGGAAATAAGATCGGCTTGATTGGATTAGGTTTACCTGATTATAGAAATAAAACTTTGATTTGGAGCCTGAAAAGGGAGATCCCTGAGGATATTTATTCGATTCTCATCAGTCATTATCCAGATTCTGTTCTTCATCAACCGAATGAAAAAGTGGATTTGATCCTAGCCGGACATACTCATGGCGGACAAGTCCAAGTTCCGTTTTTCGGTCCAATCCTAACTCTTTCCAGGGTTCCTCGACATATCGCGGCCGGGGGATTGAATGCCTATGAAAATACTGATATTATAGTAAGTAGGGGTTTAGGGGCAGAAGGTCATGTGGCTCCCAGAATTCGATTCGGTGCGAGACCACATTTAATTTTGTTGGAGCTTCTACCTGCAAATTCCGCAAAAGAAACCGTTAAAAACGGGATCTAAAATTTACTTAGAAAGGGTCCGATCCAATATGCGGCTCACGTTAGTCTTTCTATTCTGTTTGTTGGCTGTTTTTATAACCTGTCAGTCCGTAACTGTAGAATATCCTATGTACCCTCCAACAAAAGAGGGGAGGGACTTAAAACAATTCTTAAACGGTGTAAGAACGGTCGCTTTTGCTTTAGAGCCAATGAATTCCGAAATTTGGACCCATGAAAGTAATCGTTCCTTCGTATTGATGGTCCCAGGAAAAATTTATGAAAGTTTATCTCAAGATTCATATTTTAAAATTTTGGACCTGAAAGACAGACCTGATGTTCAGGAAGGAAAAGATCTTACTTTGGAAGGAATACATAAGAACAGAAAGAGGATCGGAGAAGTATTAGATGCGGATGCAATTTTATTCGTTTCCGTCAAACAACCTGAGTCCCAATGTTACGTGGAAAGAAAAATGGACTATCTTGCTCTTGGGATGGCGGTTCTTAGGGTCGCTGCTGCAGGAAAAGATAGAGATAGGCAATTAAGTAGAGCAGCTGCTTCTCTAGTAAATGATCCGATTGTAAAACCCACAGGTGTCCGAAAAGTTTATATCCCGATAGAAGCAAATTTAATCCGGGTAGATTCCGGAGAAATGATGAAGACTACTCTCAGCAAACCTTCTATCATATACAATGGGGTAGGTGACGTTAGTTGTCCTAGTATGCTTCCATCTCTTTCTACTGCTTTAGATGAATCCATCTCCGAAATACAAAGAAGGCTTTCTCCTAAAGTAGAGTCTGAAGATATTTCTATATTTACAGAAGATGAAAATCCTGAAGTAGAAGCGCTTCTTTTAGAAGGGTATGAAGAGATCACCGGAGATAATCCGAATTTCCAGAGAGCTAAAATTTCTTGGGAGAAAGCCGATCAAAAAGCGAAAGGAAAATCCTGGGCAGCTAAAGCGAATTTAGCTACGTATTATTTCTCGGAAGGGGATTACCAAAAAGCGATCCAATTTTATGATGAGGCAATCCGCTTGGGTGGTCCTGAAGATGATTATCTGAAGGAGTTGAAAGAATTGATGGCGCCTCCTCAGATAGAAGAAGAGGCAACCGAAAAATAAAGATCGATTAAGGTAGGGCTCCGTCTTGTATCCAACGATAAGCGGCCTTTTCGAAATGATCGGTTCCAAAGGCATGCATCTTTCCTCCTTTGGTCAAATATCTATAGAGCACGCTGCTTTCTGGACTTCCCGGAACTACTCTGGCATGAACTTCCTTATAACTTAGAATATCGAAAGGCCCGTCTCCTGGATGACATTTGGAACAAAGAGTAACGGAACCGTATGCTTCCAAAATGCAAAAGGAAGAAGGTTTCGCGTGTATATCACATGGTTTCGCTTTCTCTCCTTGGTAAACCGGACCTTTTGAGCAACAAAATAGAAAGAATGATAAAAAGATAAATAATGTTTTTATGATATGATTTGGCATTTGATTCTCCTGGGATAAAAAAAGACCGGAGAAACAAATGTTTCTCCGGTCGAAGAGGATACGTCTTTAATATCTAAATGGGCCGATATAACCGACGTAAGAAGGGTACAAATTATCCCCGTAAGCAGGGATAGTAGGAGATCCTTCATCCACATTATGCGCGGACCAGGATTTTTTGGAATTGGTCATGTCGTTTTCACCGTAAGGGTGTTGGGTGACAACTGTGAGATAACTCCAACCGTTCAAGTTCTTATAAAAATAAGGAGAAGTGGTCTCCGAGCCGTAAGGAGTTGTCCAGATGCGGGTCAGGGTTTTTGTGCTAACATTATATGCGAAAGTTGCATCGTTCTGATGTTCGCCGGTATTTGTATCTTCCCCTATGATCAGGATATTTGAGTTCTCCATGAATGCTACGTTATCCGGGTTTGCAATAGAACTCGCTTTGCAGGTATTACTTACATCAGCACCGTAAGCTAAATATCCGAAGTCGGAGACAGACGCGGCCTGTCCCATAACTTCACCCGCCATATTGAATGCCACAAAGGAACTATCGATATGATCCCCCAATGTATCCTGTCTTCCGCCGCCTAGATCCAGGGAGTAAACTCCGCCGCAAGGATTTGAAGGTAACTGGATATCTCCGGAAGAATCAATCATTCCCGCTTTCAAGCTGCTCATCGCAACATAAAGTTTGGATGCGTTGGTATTATACGTTATACCTTCTTCCTTATTGAATTCTATGCTGGCACCTTTTAAGGCAGCGTATCTTCTGGTTTCCAATCTGGATGCGAGTATTTCTATGCTTGCGCCAGTGGTGAAATTACCTGTTTTTAACTTGAGGCATTCTTTTCCGCTGCCTTCCACTTCGATATATTTGTATCCGCTTGCAACTGTGCAAGAACCCGGAGTAGAACCGTCGAAAGCGCCATCTGCTTCGAACATATTCGAGAATGTGATCCCGGAATTAATAGCTGTTACGATCTCGGTGTCGGTAGAATGTCCCAAATTGATCCAGCTGATATCCGCAGAACCTCCGTTAGTTGCCGACTTCTGTGTCCATTTTGCGGCATAAAGAGTTCCTGAAGTTAGGTCCTTTTTATGGTCTGCAACGAAGAAGAACAAGCCTACGTTAGCTCCATCATCGGCAAGATATACTGATCTTTCGTCAGGTAGTACTTTCGCTAATTCGTGAGCGAATCTTCCCATTGCGAAATGTTTTGCCACGGAAGTATCCCCGTTTGAATTTAGAATCTTAACTTCCGGGATCCAGCCGTAACGATAAGGATTCGCTGCCTCTGCACCTAGATAGGCAGGATAATAATTCATATTGGTCGCAGAATTTGCTTTAGCAGCATTAGGTTCGTATTCTTCCGAGCCTAAATGAGTGTTCCAAGGAGAAACGCTTCCCGCGCAAGGAATATAGATCCCTTTTACTCCGGACATATCCACATGTTTGGTCGAATCTACACTTAACGTTCCGGTCACCAGATCCTGGCTTAGTTTACTGATATACATACTTCCGACCACATCTTCGAAATGAGTGATCATAAAGATGGAACCGTCTACTTGGATCAAGGAACTGAAATCGGAAGACATACTCGGGCCGTTTTGGCCTGTTCCTCCATTCCTAAATGTATATCCTATTGCGGTTCCGTTTGGTATAGCGGTGCCAGTCATGTCCATGGGAATGCCGAAGGTTCCGGTTCCCTTTGTTTCTCCAGAGCGGATCAGATTGACATAGGATATTGACTGCTCTATATCGTTAACCGTAATCGTTGCGGAAACTTGATGTGTGGACTTTTGAGCGGCTGTGGACGGAAAGTCCGCCTCTTCGAAAGAGACATCCCGAAAGGAATTTGCTCCTGCTCCTAAAAGCGCCAACGCTGCGTTGCCTTCTCCCTTATCTGCGACACAATTTTCCGCAAATAAGATAGGAAGGATAAGACTAACTAAAAGAATCGAATGGTGTATCTTTGAAAATTTTTTCTTTTCGTGAATTAAATTTTTCATTTTCGAAAACCTCCTGTTCGGCTGAAGGAATTTTCTAATTCTAACTTCTCGCCTAATGGAAAGTTAATGTGAACCGGAATCGTTTCTAAGGGATTACAAAACGGGAAAATTTAGATCAGATCTAAAATCCGTTTTGTCAAAAAGGGAAAGTTTGAAGGAGAATATATATTACAAATTTATGAAATGAAAGACGAATGAGCGAATCACGTTTCGATTACGAACAACTCTTTTTGTAATAAGCCGACTAAATCGCGATAAAGATGGCGTATTAAAAGGGAGAAAATTAACCTCTCCCTTTTTCACCTCTTCTTAAAAAAGCAGGAATATCATAATCTTCTTTCATATTTCCGGAAGGATTTTTGGATTTGAGAGCTCTATATGCTTCCGGGTCATTGCTAATCCTTTCCGGTTCTGTTTTGAAGCTTGGGCGAGGCTCTTCCATTTCAGGAAGTCCTACCACTTTTCTTTGAGGTTGAGATTGTAATTTTGGAACGGATCCGATACTTGCCGCCCTTTTATTAAAACCTGTAGCGATCACAGTGATACGAATTCTTTTTTCCAGATCAGCATCTTCCGTTAAGCCTATGATGATATTTGCGTTAGGATCCACTTGGGAAGTGATGATCTGAGATACTTCATTCCAATCGGAAATAGTAAGATCGGTTCCGCCTGTGACATTGATTAAAAGAGACGTTGCACCTGCGATAGAGCGAGAATCCAATAGAGCATTATCGATCGCAAAGTTCACAGCTTCGGAGACTTTGTTTTCTCCGTAACCTTCTCCCACTCCCATGACTGCGTCACCGGTATCTCTCATGATGGCTTTTACATCCGCAAAATCTACGTTGATGATTCCAGGATTGTTTACGATATCACTGATTCCTCTAACTGCATTTAGAAGAATATCATCTATCACTCTGAATGCTTGGTCGATAGGAGTATCTCTTTCTACTACTTGAAAGATGGATTCATTATTTACTAAAATTAAAGTATCAACATAAGAGCGTAGTTGTTCCACTCCTCTTTTGGCGAGTTCCATTCTTCTTTTTCCTTCGAATGAAAAAGGAATGGTGACCACTCCGACTACTAAACATTTTTGTTCTTTTGCGATCTTTGCAACGATAGGTGCTGCACCAGTTCCGGTTCCGCCTCCCATCCCAGCAGTTACGAAGACCATGTCCGCACCTTGGATTACAGATACGATTTTTTCTTTGTCTTCTTCTGCTGCTCTTGCGCCTAACTCAGGATCTCCTCCTGCGCCCATTCCTCTTGTGGTCTTGGAACCTAATGCAATTTTACCTTCTATCTCGGAACGTTTTAATACCTGTTCATCGGTATTCATGATGACGTATTCCACACCTCTTAGGCTGGAGTTCGCCATTCTTGCGACTGCGTTCATTCCGCCGCCGCCGATTCCTAAAACTTTAATAATAGCAGGGTTTGATTTTTCTTCTTCTTCGAAACGTAACATGATCACTCCCTTAGAGGTTTTCCTCTATCCATCTCCGAATTTTTTTGCCCCAGGTTTCGCTTCTATCCTGGGATTTTCTTTCCATGTCCCCTAATCTGGAGGCGTATTTGATAAGTCCGACCGCTGTAGCAAATTCAGGAGAAGATACTCTGTCCGAAAGACCGGAAAGTCCTGCAGGCCTTGCACGAGTTACCGTTAGGCGAAACACGTCCTCTGCCAGACTTTCTATTCCTTCTAAGAGGCTTCCTCCTCCCGTGAGGATGACTCCTCCGGCGAGAAATGATTTTTTCCCGGACTTAATAAGTTCTGCATCCACCATTTCGAAAATTTCTCGCATACGAGGTTCGATTACATGAACTAGTTCTTCTCTCAAAACTGTTCTGGCCGGTCTTCCGCTGATCGGTGGGATCTCTACTGTTTCAGTCGGATCAATTTCTTCTAATGAACAATGACCGAATCTCTTTTTTACAAGCTCGGCAGTTTCGATTGTGGTTTTTAAACCGATGGAAAGATCAGAAGTAACATTATATCCACCAAATGGGATTACGGAAGAATAAGCTATCCCTCCGTCCACGTAAACGATCAGATCACAGATTCCTGCGCCTATATCTAATACTGCGGTGCCAAGATCTTTTTCCCCGGAAGTTAAAACTGCATCGGAAGAAGCAAGACTTGAAAGAACTCTTGTCTCTTCTGCCAAACCTGCCGCTTCGATACATTTTTCTAAATTATGAAGTGCTGTTAGACCGGCTGTCACTATATGGACTTCCGCTTCTAAACGAACTCCAGTCATTCCGATCGGATCTTTGATAGAAGTTTGGTCGTCCACTGAGAATTCTTTAGAAAGAACGTGTAAAATTTCTTGGTCAGCCGGAACTCGAACTGCTTGTGCAGCTTCTATCACTCTGACTATATCCGGTTCGGTCACCACTCTATCTCTATTGGTGATTGCAACCACTCCCTTGGAATTGTCCGCACGAACAGATTTGCCAGTCACATTCACAACAACATAACCGATCTCTTGTCCACACATGAGTTCCGCTTCACTCACGGCTTCTATGATGGAACGAGTGGTTGCTTCTATATTGATAATGGATCCGTTTTTAATTCCGGAAGAAGGAAACATTCCCGTTCCGATAATTTCAGTTTCGTATTCGGAGATAGGACGTCCTACCACCACTTTTGTAAGTGCTGATCCGAGATCCAGAGAGACTATGATTCTTTCAGAAGATTCCATATTCTTAATGGTAGACCGCGTCTTCTCCTCGTATGTCCACGAGTTTAGGGCGGACTTTTTCTTTTTCAAGATATGCTAATACAGCGTATAACTTTCTGACCTGCTCGGTTTGGAATAAGGTCCCAACTTGTACGCGGACCGAAAGAGGAGTGTCAGAGTAGACAAAAATTTCTCCATCCTCATGCAAGGATACTTCTGAGATACGGGTCTTCAGTGCCGGATAAGAACGAAATGCATTTTCCACGGAAGTATGAAGGTCTTTGAATGCAGCACCGACTACTTCTCCTTTTTCTCTCGGGAATGTTCCGGAAAGTACTGTGAGTCCTTGGCTTCGAACATCATCCATGGAAAGTATTTTTAGATCTGAATCGATCTCGAAAAGATGACCGTCCGAGTTCACGAGATAACTTGGCTTTCTTTCGGTGATCTCCACCAGTAATTGGTCGTCCGTTTTTTTTTCCAAATGAGCGGATTTGATTCTGGGGTGTGAGGTAAGTCGGTGTTCCATTTGGCCGAGGTCGTAATTTTCGAAAGAGGTTCCCGGTTGGATACCCATGATCTGAACTATTTCTTCCGTTCTAAGAGTTTCGTGTCCTGTCAGTATGAGTTTATTCAACTCCTGGGGAAGGGTCCCCCTCCTAAATCCCCAGCCTAGAGTGCTCGCCAATAGAAAGAGGAAGGCCAGAAGCCACCAACTCGTTCTTTTTTGAACGGATTCTTTCAAAAAGTCAATTATATTATGTCTCATAGGCGTTTGGAGCGGGTTTTTTCTTCCTTTCCCTTAGAATTATCGGGAAATTCTCCAAAATTTCGCCCATCTATTTTTGATTTAGTAGGATTTAGTTGATCCGAATCCAAAGCCGAAGTTTCTAATAGTAGAAAGTATGAAATTTCCGATCCCTTCTCCCATTCATCTAGGTTTCGTTTTCTTTTGTGCTTTTTTCGTACTCTTGTACCAATCAGTGATCGAAAGATCCGGTTCGGAAGAAGATTATCCTTATACTTTAAAAATTTATTATCCAAAGTCCCAAGGTATTCGCCCTGGAACTCCGGTCAGCATTTTAGGATTGGAGAGGGGAATTGTTCGAGATGTAGATGTGGTTGGGATAGAAGAAGTTCCCGACAAAAGATTTTTGGATAAGAATAGGACCAAGGCGGTAGAGATTACTATCCGTCTTGCTGAACCGATCACATTGTATTCAAACTATGATATTAGTTTTAGGACAGCTACTGTTCTATCCGGAAGGACTATAGATATTAATCCTGGAAATGCGGAAGAAGATTCCAAACAGGCCTTCTTCAAGCCAACGTACAAGGAAGAGGAAGATTTCCGTCCTGATTTTGCTCCTTCTGCTAGATACTATGATGACTTTTTTGCAGCATCCACTGGTGTGATCCGAGAAAATAAACAAGATATAACTTTGATGTTCGCAAACATGGAAGAGATCTCTTACAAACTCAAAAGTAGTAACGGTTCCGTTCCAAGATTCATAAACGATCCGGACACCTATGATAATCTGGCCGAGACATTGACAGATATGAGAATTTTAGGGGACGATGCCAGAAGGTATGTAGAAGGATACCGCAAGTTAGAAAGAAGTGCTCCTATTCCTTTCTCCATCAATTTATATCGTAGGACCACCATCATCGGTGGGATTTCCAGCGATTTCTATTTGAATAGGCTATAACTCCGGTTGTAACCACTTCGAAAAGGCGGGGACAAACTAGGCTACCCTGCCGATCCTAGTATCTATGAAAGTCGCAGTGATCCATGATTGGCTGAATGGGATGAGAGGAGGAGAGATCGTTCTCGATTCTATCCTAAAAGTATTTCCGGATGCAGATCTATTTACCCTTTTTTATGAAAAAGGAAAGTTAAACGAAAGAATAGAAAATAGAAAGATCGTAACGGCATTCACTGATAGGCTTCCTTTCAAATCCAAATACCGTTGGTATCTTCCTTTATTTCCTACTGCGATAGAGTCCTTGGATCTAAGAGGATATGATCTGATAGTATCTTCTTCTCATTGTGTTGCAAAAGGTGTGATTCCGGATCCGGATGCGATCCATATTAGCTATGTACATTCTCCCATGAGATACGTTTGGGATCTTTATTATGATTATTTCCCTGCGAGAAGCGGTTTGAAGTTTTTAGCATTCGAGTTTGTTTCCAATTATCTTCGCACCTGGGACTCCGTTTCTTCTAACAGAGTGGATTCATTTTTATGCAACTCTGAGTTTGTTGCGAGAAGGATCCAAAAGTTTTATAGAAGGGATTCCAAAGTTGTTTATCCTCCGTGTTTGCCTAAAGGGTTTCAGGTAAAGGCGGGGAAGAAGGAAAACTTCGACCTAATCGTTTCCGCATTTGCTCCTTATAAACGGATCGACTTAGCGATAGAGGCATATCGAAAGAACGGAAGGCCTCTTAAAATTTTAGGGAGCGGCCAAGAATATAAGAAACTCATAAAGGACCTTCCACCCAATGTGGAAATCCTGCCTCATAGGCCAAGGAATGAAGTGCAAGAGTATATGGCCAAGGCAAAGACATTCATTTTTCCTGGAATGGAAGATTTCGGGATCGCACCTGTTGAGGCCCAGGGGTATTGTACACCTGTTCTGGCATACGCAAAGGGTGGGGCTCTAGAAACGGTAGTTTCTGGAAAGACCGGGCTATTCTTCAAAGAGCAAACTGTAGAGGCATTGAACTCTGCCTTGGCCGAATCCGACCGAAAAGAATGGAAATCTAAGGACTTTCAGGCCTCGGTAAACCGTTTTACGGAGGAAAAATTCATCATCCAAATCCAAAAGACGGTCGAGACTATAAACAAGAACTCTGGAAAAAGGAGGGGCGTTTGATTACTTTGCATAGATTAAAAGGAAATGAATTCGTTCTAAACGCCTCTCATATAGAATGTATCGAGGCCAATCCGGATACTACGATCACTTTGTCTAATGATAGAAAATATGTGGTCCAGGAAAGTATACCCGAAGTGATCGAAAAAATTTTGGAGTTCAAAAAACGAGTGCTGGTGTTTCCTTTGGGTTCCGCGCCGGATCAATTTAAGAGGGCAGATTAAACTACAATGGATATAGCTACAATCATAGGTTTCGGCTCTGCAGTCGTAGTATTCGCTTTCGGGATTCTTTCCGCCGGATTGAACCCGATCGATATCGTGGACGTACCTTCCGTATTGATCACATTCGGAGGAGCTACCGCTTGTACGGTGATGGCTGTACCTTGGCAAAATACTTTGGAATTGGGCAAGGTAACTCGTAAAGCTTTTAGAGAAGAAAAAAGCGATCTAATCGGACTTATTAAAACATTAGTTTCTTTCTCCGAGAAAGCAAGGAGAGAAGGTCTACTCGCGTTAGAAGATGACGTGAACGAACTTCCTGAAGAATTTTTAAGAAAGGGAATTACCCTGGTCGTGGACGGAACAGACCCTGAACTCGTTCGCAATATTATGGAAACTGAAATGAGTAATATTGCCTCCAGACATGGCGCGGGAAAGGCCTGGTGGGAAAACTGGGGGGCACTTGCTCCAGCATTCGGGATGATCGGAACTCTGATCGGACTCGTTCAGATGTTAAAGAACCTTGGATCCGGAGACGCGAGTGCGATCGGAACAGGGATGGCGGCGGCCTTGATCACAACATTGTATGGATCCATGGGAGCAAACATGATTGCGATCCCGATCATGAAAAAACTCATGCGTAAATCCGAAGACGAACTATTAGTAAGACAGATCATGATAGAAGGAACACTCTCCATACAATCAGGAGATAACCCTCGTATCGTAAAAGACAAACTCGCAAGTTATCTGCCACCTGGCGAACGCGGCGTTCTAAAAGACGAAAACGATTAAGATTTATTTCGGAAGAAGAATATGGCAAAACAGAAATGTCCAGAATGTATCCAGAATATTCCAGAGTACATGCTTACTTATGGAGACATGGTTACACTTCTTCTTTGCTTCTTCATTATGTTATACCGTACAGGTAAGACGAATGCGATAGAGATGCAGATCATTCTATCCGCGTTCAAGACCACTACTGGTTTTTTTGACGGTGGACAAACTCTTTCCAAAGGAAAATTGGAAGAGATGGGGATGAATATAGAAAGTCTTCCATCCATGACTACTGGAAAGGCTCTTTCTAAGTCCAAGAAAACTGCCACAGAATTATTCAAACCTGAGATAGAAGCAGGGAAAGTGAGAGTCACTGAAGACGAAAGAGGTCTTGTGATCAGTTTAGTAGGAGCCGATTATTTTAACCCAGGTTCTGCAATTTTACAGGAACCGATCAAGGGCACATTAAAAAAAGCCAGCGGACTCATTAAGGGACTCGAAAGATTCGTAAGGGTAGAAGGTCACTGCGACGCTGATGCAGTGTTGCCCGGCGCCAACCCGAGCAGGGAAGAAAGAACATACTTAAACAACTGGGATCTTGCAGGAGCAAGAGCGATCAACTCCACGGATTATATCGTCGGAGTAGGAAAGTTGGATCCGAGTTGGTTCCAAGCTGTGAGTTTCGGATCTTATAGACCTTTGGTTGTGGAGAACCAGGGAACACCTGAAGCAAAAGCATTCAATAGAAGAATCGATATCGTAATTTTAACGGAAAAATCCACCAAACGAAGCGACTACGAATCCAATTTCGGCTTACCAAAAAGCCGCGTTCCAGGTTCAGAAACTTCCACCGAAAGTGGATTATAGTAGAGTAAAAGGAGAATACCCATGGGCGATCCCGAAATAGACGAGGAAGAAGGCGGTTTACCCGCGGCGGATGCCGGCGCCGGCTCGTCTCCGCTCATCAAATGGCTGATCTATATTGCCGGTGCTGTATTCGGAATTATTATAGTTGTACTTGTTTCCATGTTTGTTGCGAAACAGGCTGCGACTAGTACCTTCCGTGAAATGAAAAACGTAGCCTTAGTAAAACCTCCTCCGCCACTCATGACCTTCCAGTTCCAGGAAGAGTTCAGGATCAATACTGCGGATAAAGGTGAGACTCACTTTGTTAAGATGAAATTGTCTTTCGGAGTTGCAAGGGACGATGCTAAGATCACTGCGGAACTTGCGGAAAGGATCGCTCAGATGAGAGACTTGGTAAACCTAATTATAGGAAGAAAAACCAAGGACGATCTCATCGATGTAGAAGATCAGTTGGATCTGAGAGAAGAAATAAAAGCTCAGATCAATCATATTCTCTCCGACGGAAAGATCCAAGAAGTTTACTTCACAGAATTTATCGTCAACTAATGACAAAACCGAAAATCCTCGGGGTCATACCCGCAAGATATGGAAGTTCCCGATTTCCTGGTAAACCATTAGCCAAGATCGGGGATCTTCCTATGATCGCTTGGACATATAAGAATTCTTTAAAGTCTTCTCTTTTACATGATGTTGTAGTTGCTACTGACGACGAAAGGATCTTGCAAATCGTTTCCGAGAATGGTGGTAAGGCAGTAATGACTTCTGCCGATCATCCTTCGGGAACGGATAGGATCAGAGAAGTTACACTCAAATATCCCGACTCCGGAATTATAATCAATATCCAAGGTGACGAACCCGGAATAGAATCTGAACTTATTGACGGAGTAGCAAAGCTTAAACTGGAAAGACCGGATTGGGCGATGAGCACCGCAGCGGTTCAATTAGAAGAAAACGAGATCCAAGATCCGAATAGGGTTAAGGTGGTCTTAGACAAAAATGGAAGAGCGTTATACTTCTCCCGTTCTGCCATCCCGAGCCAATTTAAAAAGACAGTACCTGCCTATAGACATCTGGGGATCTACGGATACGATAGAGACTTCTTACTCGGATATCCTGATCTTCCTCCAAGCGCTTTAGAAGAATCTGAATCACTAGAGCAATTGAGAGCAATGGAAGCTGGACATTCTATAGGAGTGTATATAGCAAGTCGCGCAGCATTGAGCGTAGACACTCCTGAAGATCTGGAACTAGTAGTGGAAGATTTTAAGAAGAAGGGACTGATCCCTTAACTGAGAGCTTCTTGCAGGGTGTTGTGGATTAAAACGAAATCCGTTAGACCAACTATATCCATTACTTTTCTGAAATGATCGTTTAGACCTGCAAATTCGATTTTGGAAGAAGATTCACTTGCTTTGGTGATCAAACTGATCAAGGTAGCAAGTCCTGCCGAATTGATGTAAGACGTTCCGTGGAAATTCAAAATTACCCTGGTCCTACGTTGTTCGGGGATAGATTGGTATTTTCCTAAAATTTCGTCATCCGCCTCGGAGGTAATTTCTCCAGAGATATGGATTACCGGGACATTAGGTTCAAGATCCACGTTTATTTTGAATTCGTCAGACATCTGCCTTATTTAGCACAAAAGACCTTCCCTCTCGAAGACAGTCAATCCCGTTTCCTTGGAAAAACCGACCGCCTACTAGAAGTAATCCGTCAAACGTAGTGCTCTAGCTCCTCCGGAGAAAGTCTGTCGAAAATCTGGCCGCATTGGGAACATTGAAATGAAACTGTGGTAGGTTTGGAAGAAATCCCGAAAAGGATCAAAAACCAGGCCCAATTACCGTAAGTTTTCACCTCTCTGGAAAGAGGGGATTTTCTGTCCGTTCCGCAACTGTCGCAATGTGGTAAAGAAGAGGATTGGCTCACAAAGCTAGGTTGAAATGGGGGTGGAAAACTTCCAGAAGAAAAGTCCGACCATAAAAACTATTCTGAAAAAACGGGGTCGAAATTCCTAAAAAATTTAGGAATTTCTAAATCCCAATTTTACTCAATTACTGTCTGCGAATAACAAAAGCCGCACCACTTGCTGAAGTACTATTATCCGAACTTGCCCCAGTTCCATTCGTAACTGTGTTTAGATTCGAATCCTCGAAGACAGCCCCAATAACAATTGTGTCTCCGGAGACAGAAACGGATTCTCCAAATCTATCTAAGGTTTCTATATTCGGAGATTTTAGATATGCTTGCTGAGTCCAATTCGTTCCTGAGCGTACAAATACATATGCGGCTCCGGAGTCAGAGTAACTATTATTAGAACTTGCAGTCGTTCCATTTGTAATACTTGCTTGATTTGAGTCTTCGGCTGGGCTCCCAACCACAATTGTGTCTCCCGAAATGGAAACCGTATCTCCAAAGAAATCTCCCGGATCCATGTTTGACGGCTTAATATAAGATTGGAAGGACCAATTTGATCCGGAACGAGTGAACACGTAAACTGCTCCATATGGATCACTACCTAATACGGATGGAATTGTTCCTCCATTCACTATTTGACTTATCGCATTAAATTCAGTTGGAGCTCCGACTGCGATTGTATCTCCTGAAATAGCAACAGCATGGCCGAAATGATCCGTAGATTTTGCATTCGGAGCTTTTAGATACGCTTGTTGGGACCAAGTATTTCCAGATCTTACGTAAACGTAAGCAGCGCCGGAGTCAGTTAGACTATTATTTGAACTTGCAGTTGATCCGTTGGTAATAGTTTTTTGATTCGAGTCTTCACCATAGGCTCCGACTACGATCGTGTCTCCAGAAATAGACACACTTGTTGCGTAAAAATCAAATGAATCTAGATTAGAAGAGGTTAAAGTTGCCTGGTGGGACCAAGTATTTCCCGATCTCACATAAACATAAGCCGGCCCAGGATTTGCTCCGACTACAATCGTATCACCGGAGATCGATACAGAATATCCGAAATTATCATTCGCTGTCGCATCCGGAGCTTTTAGATATGCTTGTTGGGACCAAGTATTTCCGGATTTCACAAATACATATGCTGCACCAGCGCTCGTCTTATCGTTATTCGAGCTTGCAGTAGGGCCGTTCGTAATTGTCTTGTCGCTCGAATCTTCTCCGTATGCACCGACTACTATTGTATTTCCCGAAATTGCAACGGATGCTCCGAAGTTATCGTTTGCTTCTGCATTTGGAGCTTTTAAATAAGCTTCTTGGCTCCAGCTATTTCCGGAACGAGTATAAACATAAGCAGCTCCGGCATTTGGTGCAGAGTTATTCGAACTTGAACCGTTTCCGTTCGTAATTGTTGTTTGGTTCGAACTTTCGTAGTTTGTTCCTACCACCATAATGTCTCCCGAAACAGCAATAGAATTACCGAAATAATCATTCAGATCCGAATTGGACGCTTTGATATAAGCCTCCTGTGCCCAATTGGTTCCGACACTAATGGTAATTGTCGTTTGATAACTTCCTGCTGAATTAGATGCAGTAATTGTATAATTTGTCGGTCCTTGAGAAGTAGTTGGTGTTCCTGAAATCGAGCAATCAGAACTTAATCCTAAACCTTGTGGTAGATTAGGGCTAGAGGAGCAGTTATTTACAGTTCCCATTGTTTTTGGAAAGATAGGCATGATTTCATTGTTCTTTGTCATGCTTAGATAAGACTCAGAATAAATTATCTTTGGAGGACTTAGGTTTACCTCTATACTGATCGTAGTTTGAGTGCTACCTTTCGAGTTACCTGCAGTTACAGTATAAGTTACTGCAGATTGTGAGACCATTGGTGTACCAGAAATAGTACAATTCACGCTATTTATTCCTAAACCGTTTGGTAATGCAGGACTGGTTCCGCAACTGGTAACAGTTCCTGTAACACTAGGTGAAATTGCAGATATCGTTGCGAATTGAGTAAAGGTAAATGGACTTCCCGAATAACTTAAGTTAGAAGGCGGATCAAGATTGATCGTAATTGTAATAACAGCCTGTGTACTACCAGCAGAGTTAGTCGCAGTAATCGTGTAATTTTTTGCAGTCTGAACTATTCCCGGAGTTCCTGAGATTGCACACGTTGTCGTATTTATTCCTAATCCGCTAGGAAGCGCAGGACTAATACTGCAGCTAGCAACTGTTCCTGTAACAGTAGGGGTAATCGTAGACATGGTCTGATTAAAAGAAAGTGTATATGGACTTCCGGAGTATACGATCGAAGGCGGAGCTAAGTTAACTCTCATAATGATCGAAGTTTGTGTACTTCCTACCGAGTTGCTTGCCGTAATTGTATAAGTAGAAGTTGATTGAGGAGTTGTCGGAGTTCCTGAGATCGCACAATTACTCGTATTAAGAGCTAAACCTGTAGGTAGATCTGGACTCGAAGTACAATTCGTAATAGTACCAGTATAGCTAGGAGTGATTGTTGATATGGTCGTATTTTGGGTAAGAGTGTAAGTGCCTGTCAGGTATTTTAGAGATCCTGGAGGGGCTATATTAACTGTAATAGTAATTGTTGCTTGCGTAGATCCACCAGAGTTGCTCGCAGTAACGGTGTAATTGGTCGCCGATTGTGTGTATACTGGAGTTCCTGAGATCGCACATGTATTAGCATTGAGAGCTAAACCTGAAGGTAAGCTAGGACTAACGCTGCAATTTGTAATGGTTCCTGTTACGCTAGGTGTGATTTTCAAGATTGCAAGATTTTGAGTAAAAACATAAGGACTACCTGCATAATTCAGAGAGGAAGGTGCAGCTAGATTGATAGTGATTCCAATAATCGCCTGAGTGCTACCTGATGAGTTACTTGCAGTTATTGTAAAATTAGTGGATGCATATTCTACACTTGGAGTCCCTGAGATTGCGCATGTAGTAGAATTAATTCCTAAACCGGATGGAAGAGAAGGATTGGCAGTACAGCTAGTTACTGTTCCAGTAATAGTTGGTGTGACCGTCGAAATTGTAGCTCCTTTTGTAAAAACATAAGTACTACCTGCATAATTTAATGAAGATGGTGGCGCTACGTTGACTTGGATACTAATTTTGGTGCTGGTGTTGCCTACAGAGTTGCTCGCAGTAATAGTATAATTTGTTGGATTCTGAAGATCCGTCGGGTTACCGGAGATAGAACAATTATTTTGATCTATACTTAACCCGTTCGGAAGTCCCGGAAAAGATGTACAACTGGTAATTGTTCCTGAATAACTAGGGGTAAACGGAGTAATCGTTTCGAATTGAGTAAGTACGAAGGGACTATTCGAATAATTGAGAGCAGAAGGCGCGGAAAGAGTTACTCGAATGTTAATCGAAGTCTGAGTGTTCCCATAGGAATTGCTCGCAGTAATAGTATAATCCGAAGGACTTTGTGAAGATACAGGTTTACCTGAAATTGCACATGTTTGCGGATGCAACGATAATCCGGAAGGTAGGGAAGGACTAGAAGTACAACCGGTTACTGTCCCTGTTACAGTAGGACGTGCCTCTTGGAGTAAAACATTTTGACTAAAAGTAAAAGGAGCGTCATGATAATTGAGGGCGCTTGGCGGAAGATTATTTACAGTAATATTTAATACTGTTTGTGAAGAACCGTAACTGTTGGTTGCAGTGATGGTATAATTTGCTGGTGATTTTATCCCAGAGGGAGTGCCCGAAATACCGCAGCTATTGGTATCTAAAGTCATTCCCGTCGGTAGTTCTGGAGTGGCAGTACAATCTAAAAATCCATTTCCTCCAGTGATCAGTTCTATAGGATAAATAGTTTCACTTAGAGAAAAGGTATAGGCTCCTTGCTGGTAACTGATTAAAGGAGCGCGATTTTCGGATGATCCGAATAAGAAACGGAATGATGTTAAAAGTTTGGAGATTGGAGAGCCTGAAGAACTTCCGCAGGCCTGAAAATTTAAAGATAATATGATAAGTAACAAAATATGAATTGTATTAAGTAGGATCTTTTTCGTGCAATTCACTCTGTTTCTCCAACAATATGAAAGTTTTATAATAGCGAAAGGAATGGGCCAAAATATTCGAAAAGAAAGTTATTCGGTCATTTCTTCTGTAGAGATTTTGAAATAATCGGGCAAATTGTGTCAATTTTATAATATTTAGATATACTATAAGTCGAAACAATTAATAAGAAAAAACGAATAGAACATTCATTTAATCTGCCCCAAATGGGATATGTGCGAAATTTTGAGGGATTTTAAAGGAGAGATTAGAGGATCCGAAAAAAATCGGACCCCCTATATAGGAAAATTAATTTTGGTTTAGGTAGATTACGTATTTAGAAATCTTTTTAAGTTTTTCGTCACCTAAGAACTTGTAGGAAGTCATCACAGGATTGCTTGGAATTCCGTTGTTCAAAGTTTTCAAAATTCCCGCTTCTGTAGGACCATTTTTCCAATCACTAGCAGGTGCTTTGTAATTTCTTGGTTTTGGATTTAAGCTAGCCGCAGCTGCTCCGTCTCCAGCGCCAGTATCTCCGTGACATGCGTTACATCCGTTTTCAAGAAAAAGTTTTTTACCTTCTTCTATTTCAGGACTTAAAGTTGCTGCGCTTGCTACAGGTGCAGCTTCTTCTTTCGGCTTTTCTTTATCTCCGCAGTTCAATAGGAAGATGAGGGAGAGAATGGAAACAAAAAGGGAAATCAGGATTGCCCGAGTCTTCATGGATTACTCCTTTATATTGGTTCCAACTTTCTCATTGAGAAAGAGAAAGCAAAGAACTTTTTGTCACGGTATTGTCGGCGCGATATCCGCAAAGGATTTCGGGTAAAATGTAGAAGGTCCCGAAAATTGACTTTTGTCAAAACATCCGGAGATGATTCTTAATATCGATTTCTAAGAATGGAAAAGAATCGGACTTATTGGTTTTTTGTAAAACAAAAGCGGGGTAAGTCCCACCCCGCTTTCCTTTTTGAATCAAGTGGGTTTAAAAATAAATCCCGTAGAAGTTTCTGTTCTATCAAAAAGAACCGGCATATCGATCGCAACTGATTCAGTGACCGGTTTGCCTTGGTATTCCCCTTCGATAATACTCATGGTTTTTGCGCCTTCTTCCAGCTCGATGACTGCAAGAACGTAAGGCGCTCTTGGAGCTAAATGTCCGAAACCAACATGAACCACTGTGTAAGTGTAAACTTTTCCTTTGCCTGAAAAAGTTTTAGCTTCCACATCATCGGATCCGCAACTCGTGCAAGAGACTACTGGATCAGTAGCTTCGAATCCACAGGACTTGCATTTTTTTCCGGTTAAAGAATGAGCTTCCATAATTTCAGCCATTATTCCCCCCTCTGCAAAATATGCACTATACTAACTGCACCCGGGCCGCCTAAAACATGAGTTAAAGCGGTGCGAGCATTTGCAACTTGTCGTTTTTCAGATTGGTCTCTGAGTTGGTAAGTCATTTCTACAACTTGCCCAACACCTGTAGCTCCTACTGGATGGCCTTTTGCTTTTAAACCACCTGAAGTATTTACAGGAAGTTTTCCGCCCAATCTAGTGTGCCCGTCTTTAGTGAATTGGCCACCTTTTCCTTTTTCTACAAAACCAAGATCTTCTATGTTGATGATCTCGGTAATGGTGAAACAGTCATGGCATTCCAGAACATCGATGTCCTTTCTTTCCACGCCGGCCATTTTAAAAGCTTCAGTAGCAGCTTGCACGGAAGCGGGGAAGCTTAGTGAATCTTTCTTAAGAGCCACGTTGAAATAATCTCCGCCGATCCCGGAACCTTTCACAACAACATAGTCCTTACGAACTGACTTTGCTTTTTCTTTTGTAGTGATTACGACTGCCGCAGAAGCATCCGTAACCAAAGAAACATCATGAAAACCGAATGGAGTGGTTACCATTCTCGCTCTCATGATATTATTGAAAGAAATCTCTTTTTGTTTATGAGCAAATGGATTTAAGCTACCGTGGAAATAGTTTTTTTCAGCAACAGTTGCCAACATTTCCTTAGTGGTACCGAACTCATGCATATGACGGATCGCATTTAATGCAAAACCGGAAGGACCGGAAATACAATATCCACCTTCTACATCCTGATCTTGGCCCCTTGCTACTATTTCCATAGTAGTTTCCGGATCTAAACCGTTCATTTTTTCCACGCCTAGAACTAAAACCGTATCGTATAGACCGGATGCAACCGCAAGAACGCCTTGTCTCATTGCGATCCCACCGGAAGCACAAGCTCCCTCTGTACGAATTGCAGGACGATCGCCTAATCCAAGTAAGTTGGCTGCATAAGAGCCCATTGTGTTCTGAGCGTTAAATTCATTACCTGCGTAGTTCCCAACATAAACAGCTTGGATTTCCTTTCTGTCTATGCCGGAGTCTTTGATCGCTCCGTTACCTGCTTCAGTAACTAGATCACGAAGAGTTCTGTCTTTATGATTACCGTGGACTGTTTCGTAAGCCCCGATGATTGCTACTTCTCTCATGATTAACTCCTTACATTCCGATACCGGCGCCGCCGTCTACACGAAGGAAAACACCAGTGATATAAGATGCTTTATCGGAAAGGAAGAATTCAACAGCGTTAGCAATCTCTTGTTGAGTTCCCGGTCTTTTCAGAGGAATGAACATAGGATCGGTAAGTTTTTTCTGAACTTCTTCAGGAAGAGAAGCGGTCATATCTGTTTGTACGTAACCTGGGCAAACTGCATTTACTAAAACGTTTCTACCTGAAAATTCTCTTGCAGCAACTTTAGTAAGAGCGATTACAGCTGCTTTAGAAGAAGAATAATTCGCTTGTCCAGGTTGGCCAGAAAGACCTGAAAGAGAAGAGATGTTCACAATTCTACCGGAAGGAGCTTTTAAAAGAAGTTTAGAAGCGTACTTGGTCATCAAGAACACACCTTTCGCGTTCACATCCATTACGAAATCATACTCTTGTTCGCTCATTCTGATAAAAAGATTATCTTTCAGAACTCCTGCATTATTGACTAAGAAGTCAAGTCTACCGAATTTCTCTTTAACAGCATTGATCGCTGCATCGCAGTCTTCCGGTTTAGTGACGTTTACCGGAATGCCTAATGTTTTAACGCCGAATTCTTTAGCGATATCGGCAGCTGCCTGCTCGATATGTTCCTTATTTAAGTCTACTACGACTACATCTCCACCATCTCTTGCTATAGTGTTAGCGATAGCGCGGCCTAAACCTCTGGGAGATGCAGCTCCCGTAACTAATGCAACTTTACCTTCGAATTGTTTTGCCATTTGGAACCCTCTTATGTCCTCGGATAACGAAATTTTGAACTTGCGGATCGTGCAGATAGAATTCGACCCGTTTGAAGTAGAACGATTGTTCTGGTAAAAGATGGATTATACCTGGATTCTCGACAAGGAAAATTCATCAGATTATTAGCTTCCAAAACAGTGTTCGTTTTTGTTGAACATTTGTTCGCAGGATGTAGGGGGCTTATTATTTACCTTTTGATCGAGCGCAGAAGGCGGATATGTCTCATTTTTTGGAGCCGGGCATACATTTCGGAGAGTTGATGGAGTTAATATATATTATGAATATATAATGTGTATTAAGTGAAGGCTTATGTTGAGCATATTTTTCATAAGATCGTTGGCCTGGCGACAAGCATATGTAAATTGATCCTTAATTTTAAAAAAGAATGTTTGCTACCCAAAATGGGATAATTCTATCCAATAAGGACTGATTTAGATCGAAGCTACAAAATTTAATAAAAAATTAATTCATGATCGAGATTAAGGGAAATTAGGTGGGGTTAAAATTTGATTTTAGATTTATATGCGATCAAGACGTCTGCTTTATGAATAATTAATTTTCAGTTCTATAATTTTAAATATTATAAAAATTTAAAATTATAGAATTTCGGGAGTACTGCCGCTTCCAGTATCCTGTATTAGGATATTTTGAACTATCCATTATGGGATATGTTCTGTTTTTTCTATGTTATCTCATTTGGGTGAAAAAGTTCCCGAATTTTTTTTTGTTAACATCATTTCATCACGACAATTTCCCGTTTTCTTAATGTTTCCAAAATTTTTTTTAAGTTTGCCGCAAAAAATTAGACAAAAAAAGGAACTTTTTTCAAACGTCCATTCAAACGCCAAAGTTGTGTTTTGATTTGGAGACGAATTAGGCAAAACTGTGAGTAAAAAATTTAACTCAGTCAAAAAAGACGACTCACGTCGAAAAATTTGTCCGGGACGTTTTGTATTTTGGATTTGCTTTCTTAAGTGATGAGAGCCGGAGGTTCATTCGATGTTTGATGTGATCGTTAGGATTGTTGTTAGGAAAGTTTTTATAACTTCTGTTGTATTTTCCTTTGTAGGTTGTTTAAGCGATTGGGGCTTTGGAAGCGGAGATGTGGACTTGAAAAAAGCCACATGGTTGGTTGCAGAAAAAGTTCCTCTAGTAGTGGATAAGGGTGGAGTTCCAATTCCAGGAGGAAATGGAGGAACACCTATTACCCCTGTGAATAGCTTATTCAACTTGAAGCCCGGAACTAAAGTTAGTGCTCAAGCGTTGGGTGGTGCTATTGATCCAACCGGAACAACCATCGTTAACGATTTCGACGGTGATGGAATATTGAATGTCAACGAGACTACTACAAATGTTTGGGTCGCTGACTATCCAGAAATTGATACAGTTGTTGCTCCACCAATCACAATGAAGGTCGCAATCCTAAAAAGTAGCACTGGTGAAAGTAATGAGATCGTTAGTGAGATAAATTCCGATGATTTAGAATCTACAAAGAATGAAGGTTCTGAATCGATCCATCAAAATGAATTGAATCTAAAAACTGTCCAATTTCAAGATCAATATAAACGTGAAAGGGAGACAAGCGGAAGCACATCAAGTGAAAATAGTTATTCATATGAATTAGCTGTAGGTGGACAGCAGTCTTCCTCGCCTACTTCTTTTTCGGTCGCCACATCAGCTACTTTCAAAAATTCGAATAGTTGGGCAGCTCGAAACTTAGATGAGGCAACTACTACAAAGTGGGCAGATAAACCTTTCAAGAACGATATCGATAAAGAAGCAAAGTCCGTTAAATCCGACTCAGCAAGTAATAAAGCCAGAAAATATAGATCCGAAAAAACTTCTAAAATTAACACAACGTCTAAAGTGGATGCAAATGCAGGTTATGTAAGAGCTGCTCTTTATATTAAGAATAGATCAGTCAACATGCCAGTAAAACTTAGCAATATCTTATGTACCTTGATGTTCGAAGATGCTAGGGGAGATTTAATTCCGGTCCAAAGTTTTCGTCTGAGAAACGATGATTATAGTTTATTCCAAGTTGAAGTTTATGGAGGGGACGATTTTGGACCTTACGTAGTAGAACTTCCGAACTTAAATACGGCGGAAATTGAAAGTGCGATTGCTTCCGGTTTTACTCCAAAAATTTTTATCGTAGATTACACGATGACACATGTCGCGGATTCCAATTATAAATCCGCTCTTTTGAATTTTTCTGGTAATAATTTAAAAATCGTAGAGGAGAATTCGAAAGGTAGAACAAGCTTAATTAAAATTTACGGTCCACAATATCGCGAAAAATATCGCGTTGCAGCATTTGATGATTTAAGTTTAACTGACCCATGTATTATAACTACTGCGACTACGTTATCTCCTGGGGTGACTCTTAAGAAAGCTTTAGAAAGGATAGCATGCTCTGGGCCTAAGGTAGAGTTCCAAGATTACGTAGTTGATTTCAGTGAATTCGCACCTGCCTTAGGAGATTCAAAGTTACATATTAAAGGTATTAAATCTTTAGCTGGAATTCCAACTACTCTTCCTTGCTCAAACCAGTCATTCACCGGTTCAGATGGGGCTACCCGGACCGCTTGCGTTCAGAAGCCGATCAGCAGCTGGACCGAAGATGAAAGAAAAAATGCAGGTGTCTGGGCAATTTATTCTCACGGTAAATTCAATGCCCCAACTGAATATTGGGTGGATGGCTCAAATATCCGTATTTTTGATCCAGGTAATGTTCGCAAAGCTCAAATGGTTAAAGGTGTAGACTCGATTATTTGGGCAGGAGACTACTATGATATAGTTTATATTACAGTAAAAGACCTTGCCAAGAATGAAGAAACTCCTCCATACGGGGCTACACCGATCGGAACTTCTGGCTCTAACCCCGCCGGAGGATCTATTAACCCAAATGATCCCAATTCATTCTTCAAACTGAATACTCAATGGGATCTTTCTCAATTTGGGGAAAATCCATACGAACCGGATCAGAAATCTTTTTATGTGGGAAAAGTAGGATTTAATGAGAAAGTCGTATTTACAGTTAAATTGGACAAAACGAAATATCTAAATCCGAATTTTGGATTACCTGAAAATGGTGGCTCATATCAGTATTTTACGGATTTCAAATATACTCCAACGATTGCGACAAGACGTTTTAATATCGACCAAGTTATGGATTTTGAGATCAGCTTAGGTTTTGGAGGGCAAAGGACAGATTGGGTCCATGTCTATAAGGACACAGATGATACGGATGCATATAAGGTTCGTAAGATGTGGATTGATACTTCTGGTTATGCGGATCAAACCTTCCGTATCTGTTTGCGTATGCCTCAACTTAGTAACGTGGTAGATCCGAACAATAGCTTAGTAAATATTTATGTTCGCCCAGCATTGAATAGTGCATATCGTAGAACAATTTGGCCTTTAAAATACACTGATGTGAAAAAGATGAGAGGTGAACTGAGTTCTCCTATAAACGTGGGGGACACGACTATCTACCTTTCCGGAGTATATGGAACAATTGAAACTAATGATTCTATCTATATAAGTGGAGATTCTTATCAATATACTGTGGTAAGTAGCTTTCCGACCCCAGGATATCCTGATGGTTCTTTTACTGTAGTAGTAGATACTGCAATGAAGAAAAAAAATATCAAGACGACGCCAGTTTCTATTCCAGGTGCTTTGCAAGCTCCCGATGCACGTTTGATCGTGGATAATTCTTTCCTTACAGATTGGAACACACAAACAAATGGAACTCCTGCTTCGAATTATTCTCTTCCTCAGTATCTGCCGCTTTTAACTGGAAGTGCAGTGTCTTGCTCCGGAGTGAATCTATTCCATCCGTTTGGATGTTTAGGATATACTCCTGATTACTTGGCAGTAAACTGGATGGGGAATTATAATAAAGGTGTCCCTTACTGGAACTCTTGGACTGACGCAGGCAGCTTTGCTAGTTTCCTTTCAGGAGGTATGTTCCAACTAACTACCAATAGCGGTCGTACTTACAAAGCTGGGACATTGGCAAGCGATAACATTCTGAGCGATCCGGGAACAGCGGTGACATTAAGTGAGCCGATTACATTAGTGCAAGGAGATACTGCTTTCGTTATTTGGCAAAGAGATACTACGTTACAAGGTAAGTTCTACCAAATTTCTACAGGGGCGGTTCTATCAGCTCAAACTACTTTGAACACTGCCGCCATCCCTGTGGGAGCCGAATTTACGGCGAAGTTGGACAACGGAAAAGTGGCAATTGTTTGGGAGAATAACTTCGATATTTATATGACAGTTCGCAGTATGACTACTTATGGTATTGTTGGCTCCGAACAAAAGGTTACAACCCGGATTACTAAAGATCCTGCATTTAGTTTGGATATTGCATTGGCAAATGGTAGGGCAATGGTTGTATGGAGCGACTATATTCCCCAAACATTCGATTCCAGAAAGTTCGTCAAATCTAGAATCTATGACATGTCAAATAATACGCCAGTTGCTGTTGAGTTCTTAGTTCAGGAAAATGTAAATAATTCATCTACAAGATTTGAAGTTCGGGCGGATGGGTCTGGAGTTTCCGGGACTAAAGTTTTATTAGCCTGGAATTACAATGATTACTCGAATAATCGTCACGTGTTTGGCTTCAAGATCTATGATATTATGACTGGTGTCGCTACCAATATTCCAGGTGCGCCAAATACAGTATGGTATGATTTACTTAATCAGGGAGGAACGGTTGCACCAACAGGATATCTTTACACAAGGGTGTCTGGAAACAGTGGAACTGTTGTCTTTAGGGGTACGGATGGAACTCTATTTACAAGGGTAATTAACCTGACAAATGCGACAATGTTGCCTGTCGGAGGGAATGTGACAGTTGACTCGACTACATTAGCTGTGAATCCGGTTGCAGTTGGAGATAAAATTTACCTTCAATATGCAAAGGATACTTCGATCTATTTAAAGGTCGTGAGCTTGATTGATGGCCAACTATATTCAAATGCTGCTTTGCAATTGGGAACAAATGCGGCAGGTTCCGTGAAAAAACCGGGAACTTTGACCGTCTCCGGCAACAATATCGTATCTGTTTGGGAAAACTTTGAGAGTAACAAGCGAACCATTCGCGGAAGGATTGCTACAATATCACCTTTTGCACTGAAAGGAAGTGGAGAATTCTTTGTAAGCACAACAAATCAGGGAAATCAAAGCGGTGTAACTGCTGCTGCGATTAATGATCGAGCCTTAGTAACGTGGTGGTCTCAAGATACTGCTCAACAAGTAATTCGAGGATTTAATCTTGATTTGGTGAGTCCAGGATCTCTCCAATTCGGTTTGAATAACTTTTTTATCTCTCCTTTGATCGAAAGAGATTACACGCTTAGCGTGCAGATCGTTCCGTAAAAAAAATCTATAGCGGCCTTTTATAAAAACGGAAGGCCGTCTTTTCTCATTAAGAAAATAGAATATAAGAGAAGGGAAAGGTTTGCCTGTGAGAAGATTCTCAATTCAAAAAAAGGATATGGAATTTTTATATAAGAAGTTCCTTCCACAGATTAGATTAAAGACTTCTTCCAGGTTTTGGATCTTATCTACTGTTCTTTCACTTTTTCTTACTTCTTGTTCCGGTGGATCGGACATGATGAACAAGTTGTTCCGATTTACTGGAGTTTTGCCTGCCGAAACTTCCTTCTTGTCTCCAGGATCGGCGCCTGCGCCCGAGGGAAGTGATCTATTTTCTATTTCTACAAACTATAGCGAAGCGATTGATGATCCTGAAACAAAAGCGGATGCCTTAGCTGGAGCAATGTTTATCGCACCACCAGAGCCAAATAATTTTGGAGCGGTTTCTTTAAATTATCCTATCCAAGTTCCTGCGGGTAGAGCCGGTGTTCAACCTAATCTAGCGTTATCCTACTCTTCCACAGGAGGAGATGGATGGACTGGGATTGGTTGGAGTATAGGGCTCGGAGCAATCACAAGAACTCCTGAATATGGGGCTTTGTTCTATGACTCCAGAGATACATTTACTTGGAATGGAAAAAGACTGATCAAGGTTTCCGGCTCCACTTCTAACGAAAACGGGGTGTATAGACCCGAGATCACGGAAGAAGATTTTGCATTATTAAAATTAACGAATATAGAAAACGGAGGAACCTGGGAAGTTTTAGATTCTGATGGAACTAAAACGATCTATGGAGATTCTTCCTCTAATCGGATCTATGATCCAAACCAGATTTCCAGAACATATAGTTGGTATCTTTCCAAAACGGAAGATCGAAACGGAAACTATATGCAGGTCACTTACGATACATCAAATTATTCTGAAAAACGAAATTTATACATCCAAGAAATCAAATACACTGGAAACAGCAAAAGCGGATTCCCTGCAAAACAATATGTGAAATTTATCACGAAGTCCAGAGTAGACTCGTATGTGAGTATGGCTCCCGGTTTCACCATGGTAATGGATAAACTTCTAGATAAGATAGAAGTCGGTTGGACAGGTGGCAAACTTTGGACTTATAATCTAGTGTATGATATTTCTTTCGATTCCGGAAGACCCATTCTCAAAACAGTAGATTCGGATCGTCATACAACAAAGCCCGAATTCAAATATAGCAGCTCTTCTGGTATATTAACTTGGCAGAATGTAGCGAACCAAACTTCCAGTGAAACGGAGCTACTGCCCGCATCTACTGAATATTTCGAGGGAGATTTTAATGGAGATGCGATTTCGGATATCGTAGTTTTCAATCCCCAAACAGGGAATTGGAAAGCAGCAGAAGGAAGGAAAGAAGGTGGATATAACTTTAAGACATATGGGAACCGTTATAAAAACTATGATGGCCCTTCTAAGATCCGATTCTTCAAAGGAAACGTTAGCGGGGACTTTAACGGGGATGGAAGAGCGGATATCGCATTTTATCTACCTGAGACCAAAGACTTTATAGTCGCAGAACACGACGGACAAGTATTCCAATTTCGTAATTATGGAAGATTGATGAGCGGGATCCCGGATATTTTCCGGATGGAGTGGTTCCCCGGTGATTATGATGGAAACGGTCTTTCTGATTCTCTACTTTTTGATGAACCTACCGGTCTTTGGACCTTGATGTTGAACAAGGGCGGTAGTTTTGAATTTTTGAAAATAGGAAAAAAATTCCAAAACGTATTTAGGGGAGATTATTCTCCGAATGCAAATTTGGATAGTGTTAGCACAAACGATACAAGCATTGATGGAAAAGATAGAGCTAAGCTCAAGTTCTTAAGCGGAGATTATAACGCGGATGGGCTAACTGATATTTCTCTTTATGACCAAAGAACTGGAAAATGGTTCGTTGGAGAAAATCTCAGGAATCCTGATAAAACAGATCCAATCTATTTTAAAACTAACTGGGTGTTATACAAAGTATTTACAGCACCTGAGCAGACTCTATTCTCTAACGACCAATTCTCCGGAGATTTTAATGGAGATGGGACTTCCGACTTTTTATTATTCGATCGTGCTTCGGGAGAATGGACATTAGGAGCAACTACCAACCAAACAATCAACTTTCAAATCTGGTCAAAAGCTCCTCAGTTCAAAACAATTACCCGCTGGCTCCAAGGAGACTTCAACGGAGATGGAGCGACTGATATCGGATTTTTCTCAGAGACTGACGGAAAGTTTTGGATCGGGGAAACAACGTCTAACGGATTCCGTTACAAGATCTATAGCGATATGAGTTATGGTCCAAACCAAGAGAGAGTGATGAAAACTCCTCTTCCTTTGGATGAAGTTAAACCGACAAAAGGATTTGGAGTATTTTTCACTTCTTCTGATACGAAAACAGTTCTTTTAGATTATCAGTATGATGGGAACTCCAACCTAGGAAAAGGAGAGATCGCATATCCTGGATGTTTTACTACAAACGATTGTTCTGCTTCTCCAGAATTACTCCTATTCGATAGAAAAACGGGAGTATTCGATTTTAAGAAGGGCGCAACATTTACGGAAGCAGTTCTTACCAGTTTTAACCCTGAGACAAACGGGATCGTAACCTTAAATAATGGAAGAGCAGATCGTTATACCGTAAACACTCGAGATGAAATTCTATTCTTTGGAGATTTTGGGACCACAAGTAAATTCTTTGTAGTAACCCAAGATACTGGAAATGCTTTCAAACGAACAGATTTTGCGAGTATTGCGGATTCTCAGGTTGTATCTTTTGATATTAATTCGAGTGCATATGCAATCGATTATTTCAATTCTACTAGTTCTAAATCCGCATTGGTTTTGAACGACCAAACAACTAATAGTGCTCAAAGATTTTTACTCACAGGGCCAAGTGGAACTAAGTATTTAACAGTTACAGGAGATGTTCTGGATTCTTATCTACAGAACCTATTCCAAGTGGGAAGTGAAACCAATCGAAACAGAAGAACAAGTTTCAGTGTTTTCTCTGGAGATTTTGGGGGAGTCGGAAAAGCACAGATCCTTCTCGTGGACAGAACCGGAACTACGCATAAATGGTATTTAGGAACCATCGGAACTTCTGCCATTAATTTCAAACTTCTCACAGGTTCGGTAAATATTCCTGTTTCCACTACTGTTTACGATAAAACAAGCCAGGCTGGTATACAATATGCACTCTTTCCTGAAGTAACAGGAAATTCTATCGTATACGAAGATCCAACAGATACTGCATCTATCGTATTTTCGAAAATTAGAATTACTGCAACTACTGTGGCAAGAGCTGTATATAACCCAGGTCTTGTAGGATTTTCCAATCAATTCGATCATAGAGGAAATCCGATTATAGTTTCCGATGGAGAAAATAAAGTTTATGATCTTTCTCAAAGTAAGATCGTTTCTGCTGCTTCTCCTGTATTTGTTTTATCAATAGATCGTCCAGATCTAATGACCAAGGTTTATCCGTTCGAATGGATCCAAGGAGATTATAACGGGGACGGACTCACTGATATAGGCATCATTCATCTCAAAGAACCTACTTGGTATTTTGCAATGTCTACTGGTACGGTTCCTGATGTGATCGAGCAGATCAAGAATGGGATCGGTGGAATTTACACTTTAGAATATGATAATTCTACCAAGTTTGATAATAACGGTGAAGATAATATCCCGGACCTTTCTATTAATTACAGAGTTTGTACTCAGATTAGTTTAGACGACGGGCTTGGGAATACGATCCTCAAGAGTTACAGCTATAAGAACGGGGTTTCTTTCTCTGCGTTCATTGATGGCAAAAAGGAAACAGACGCATTCGGTTTTACAGAATTCACTATGACTGATGCAACTGGTTCCCGTACCGTTCATTCTTATTTCAGCCAACCTTATTCTAACTTTATGCATAACCGTGCGCTTGCAGGTGCAGAAAAAGAAATGCATATTATAGGTTCTGATAATAAGGATTATGGTTCTTCTAAGAAAACATATGAGATCCAGCAAATAGAGACTGTAGCCGGAAAGATCAGCTATCTTGCTCGATTGAGTAAAACCCAGAATTTTATCAATGGAACTGCGACCACCACTTCCGAAGGTTCTGTTGTCTTTAATGGTTATAATCTAACTAAAAAGACAGATATAAGCACGGATCATTTTGCAGATTCTGCTCATCCTTCTCAAAGTTTCACAACGGTTACTGATTTTGAAACGGATTCTACTAGTAACCAGACAAGGCCTAAGAAAACCGTTTCTTTATCCGGCTCTTCTCATGAAACTACAAGTATTCTTACTTATGACTCACAAGGAAATTTAACTCGGAACGCAGTTACCTATACAGGTAGCGGACTTCCTTCTGTTCCTGCAAATATTACAGAATACGAATACGATACATACGGAAACAAGTCTGTGGAGAAGAACGTAAGTGCAAGTCCATATCGCGGGACTTCTTATGTTTACGATGACCAACTTCATCAGTTCGTAAAAGAACAAACAAGTTTCGGCGGATCTTTCCAACTTAAAACGAGATACACCACAAATTATGGAAAGGCATTTGGCTCTCCTGATGATTCTACAGATCCGAATGGGAATAAGTCTTATTTTGAATACGATGATTTTGGAAGACTAGTAGAGTCCAGCGCAGATACGGATTCCGGCTCCAAGGTTCTTGCAGTTTATGAATACGGATCTAGTTTTCCGTATAGCGCTAAAACAACTTTCCCCACGGGCGGAGCGGACCCTAGTTTTGCACTTCGTTCCTATAAAGACGGAATGGGAAGAGTTGTTCATACCGTTAAAACAGGATCTAATGGACAATTTGTTCGCTCAGGAAAGATCACTTATAATGGAAACGGACAGGTCATTCGTTCAGGACAACCGGATTGGGCAGATGCAGGTGAGATAGACAGCTTTGTTCTACACACACAAGAAAGAAACCCAAGCTATATTGATTACGATGCTATCGGAAGAGCTAAAAAAACAATTCTTCCAGTTGCAGCCGGAGAAACGGAAGCAACTACATTAAACGTTACCTATAATGATCCTTTTGAAACAGTAGAAACTCATAGCGGTGGAACTAGCAAACGAACCGTAAAAGATGGAAGAGGCCAGGTCCTTTACATTGAAGACTTCGGTGGCGATGGAACACAAGCGAAGATAGGTTTTTGTTTTGATATCGCAGGTAAGATGATCAAAAAATCAGACCTGAATGATGGCGGAGCTTTATCCTGTGATACAAGCGGGATTACTGCAAAAGATACTTCTGGCAAAAACCAAGCGTATTGGTTATACGATGCATTTGGAAGATTGAAGAAGAATAGCGATCCAGATTTTGGAGTCAGCACCGCATCTTATAATGCATTTGGAGATACTACTCAAACAATAGATGCTCGCGGCATTACCGCAAGTTTTACTTATGATTCTCTCGGAAGAATGCTCACCAAAGATACTCCGGAAGGAACTGTTTATTTCGATTACGATAGTGGCTCCGGATCTGAGAATGCACTTGGAAAACTAGTAAAAGTAGAAGATTCTGTTCAGATCAAAACATTCAGTTATGATAAGTTAGGGCGCGCTAAGAAGGAAACTAGAGAGATCAAAAACCTAACTATCGAACTTGCGAATGGTCCTTATATTACAGAATATAAATACGATCTTTTGGGTCGTGTCACCTCCATTGATTATCCGGAACATCCGGTAAATCATACTCGAATGAAGGCATGTTATAACTATGGAACCGCAGGTTATATCACTGGAATTTCGGTCCAAGTAAATACAAACGGCATCATTCCAGGGTTCTGCAGTAAAACAATCGTAGAAAATATTACCTATAACGAATTCGGGCAAACCGCAGGATTCGGCCTCGGAAATGGTGTCCAAACCAATTATACTTACGATGTAAAACAAAGATTAGTTCGAATTAACTCAGTCGGAGATGTGGATGGAACTACAAAAACCCTCCAAGACGCGGTGTATGCTTTTAATAGCAGAAATAATATCACAGGGATCACAAACACTTCTTCCGAATATACAACTGCATATAACTACAGCTACGATGGCTTAAACCGACTTGTCGCAGCTGACGGGCAATACCAAGAATCCGCTGACAATTATACCAAAACTTTCCGCCAAAGTTTTGCGTATGCGAAGAACGGAAACCTACTCGCAAAACGAAATCATAACTTTAACGATAATACTCTCATCGATGAATGGAATTACCAATATTCCAACCACCAAGTCACTCATATAGATTCTACCCAAAGCGGAAACGACCGCCTGGTTATGAGCTACGATTCCGCTGGGAACATGACTTACCAGAGAGATAATTTCAAAGATCTTACTAAAACTATTTCTGTTGATTCTCAAAATAGGATCACCCAGGTCCAAGATGCTCTTAGCACAACTATCGGTAATTATTCATATGATGAGGGTGGATTCAGAGTCCGTAAAAGAGCTTTAGTTCCAAGTGGCGCTTCTTTCAAAAACCAAGAGATTCTATATCCTAGTAAATTTTATGGCTTAGAATATTCTGAAGAAACGAATGTATTAAGTTCTATTAATAACGTATATTTGAATGGAGTGCGAATTGCTGCTCTCAACGAAAACGGGGTCACAGCATATTTCTTAACCGACCAAGTAGATTCGGTAGCTCATGTTCTGGATGAAGGAGCTCATACTCTCAGCAGAATGCAGTATGAGCCTTATGGGGAGACTCTTGTCCAAAGAGGAACTCTGGATTTTGCTCCTAAGTATAATTCGCAGGAACTAGATAAAGAGACTAATTTCTATTTTTATAATGCTAGGTATTATGATCCGCAGATCGCGAGGTTTACAAGTGCGGATAGTGTTATTGATGGTTCTGAGGATACGCAGGGTTGGAATCGATTCGCGTATGTGAAAGGGAATCCTATACGGTATAAGGATCCGACGGGGCATGATACGCGAGAAAATATCGGACAAGCAATTCAGGGATTAGATGAAGGCCTTAAATCTGGAATTGTCTTTGGCATCGTTGTAGAGGTACTTCCCCCAGCCGCAATTCCATTAGTTGCTTATGGTGCATACCAGACCGGGAAGGAAGCAATTACTATCTATCGCGGAAAAGATTTTGACGGAAATATTTTAACGCAAGATGAGCGTGAACAGCGCGCGTCTCGCTTTGGAGCAAGCTTTCTTGGCTTTGGAATTGGAGCAAAGACTGGCCGTGCACTAGCGGAAGGTGGCGGCATAGGAGTTGGATCAAATAGTAGCGAAGGAGGAAAGAATAGTTCAGCTGCTGATAGCATTTCCACATCGGGAAAAGCTAATTCAGGTAGTTTATCAGGTTTTAGGGGGGTGAGTTCGCGTGGAGCTGGCTGGAATATAAAAAGCTCAACTTTTGCAAAAAAAGGGGGCAATTTATGTGTCGAAGGCTGTAACTGGAAATCTCGTCCGATTCCCGCTAATCGAACTATTGATGGTTATATTGATCGTTCAGTGGCGGATGCGGGTGGCGAATTGACTATTCGCAGAGGAGAAGGAAATAGACAAGAAACGCTTCGGGTTGGACCAAGCGGAAGACATGGAATAAAAGGACCGCATACCCATCCAACGTATTCAAATCAAACTGCGAAGGGTAGAAGAATTGGTGTTTCAAATAATGCACGGCCTTCAAACGCAAAAGATGTGAAAGAGCTTTATAAAGCCCAGACTAGTGCAAACACTCGAACAAAGGGTAACTGAATATTTATGAGTTTAACTATCGCGTTTAGCACAAATTTAAATAAACAAGAGTTTCAAACCGTCATTTCTGAAGTATGTGATAAGTTTAATTATACTTGTTCATTTACACTGAAAAACGCTCAAGCCCATGTTTTTGGAGGGATAAAATCTACATTAGCATATTTATCAGAAGAACAGATTGCATTTATCCATACATCAGATCGGAATGTGCCAGAGGCACCACTTATAGGGATGCAACTAATAGAAGGTGGTGATAAGAGAAATGCCATTTTATTCTTTCAAAATATAGGAGAAAAACTGTTAACCAAAACTACTTCTTTTACTGTTATGTTTGCAGTTGAAGATTGGTCTGATAGAGATCCAATAAGAGTTGTGAATGGAGACTTAGAAGAATTCATAAAACTATTGAATACTCCCTGCGCCTGGTGTATTGAACTCTTCAAGCCAAAACTAAAAATTTGGACATGTAACGATTCCTATCCATTGGTATATCATGTGGAAAAGCAAATTTAAGAGTTTCGCACAATTTAACTTTGAGATAAGGCTCTCAAGAGGTCAAAGAGTGAGCTTTTAAATTTTTAGTTCTTTTAACTTGCCCATGTCAAGAGACTTTTGTAAGCGCCAAATGAACCGTACCTTCTACGATTCCGGAAAATCTTATAAAGTATCATTGATGAAAAGATCGAATATAGATTGACAGAAAGAGTTTGATGAATTTCCCAAAAGCGGAGTCTCACAACCTGCCACTGCCAAATGCAAGATACAGCCAAACGAACGCTCCCTACACATCCCCAAAGCATCGCTCCTGGAAATGTCCGTTTAAAAGGTCACAAATTAAATCGTCATAATAAATTTTCTGGCGTATAAAATCTGCGGATTCGATGAGTGTTGGCAAAATGAAAGTAGTGCATTTGTTTTTGGGAATACTGCGGAGCTCGTCGCGGATTATTACTGTTTATCTGGGCAATAAATAATTTTTATCCTACGGGGATTTTTGGCGTTATCGAGTAATCATAGGACTTATAGTTTTCGCTTAATAGAGATTGTATTATAGTAATATAATATTGCAATCAACAATGCTCGGTATTTTGTTGTTGGGCGGTTTTGCGCATGTTCGCCCATGCAGGTGGAGGGTCCGAAAAAGTAGTCCTAAAACTGCTAAGCTTCAAAGACATTTCGCTAGATAAAATCAACCGCTGTCCCTCTTTGTGATCTTTGTGAACTCCGTGCGAACCCCAAAGAAATTTCATACAGAATTTCTAACGGACATAGAGAACAAGGTAACTAATATTCTCTCCGCGGCTTAGCGCCTCCGCGTGAGAATCGCAGCTACAGGTAATCCGGTCCCGGGGTTCGGAGCAGTTGATTCCCGGAGAGGGGGTAGCGTAAGACGCGTGTAACGCGGCTGAAGCGAGGGGGAAACTTCCCCCCTACAATATCTTCACAGCAGCTGACGGACAATACCAAGAATCCGCTGACAATTATACCAAAACTTTCCGCCAAAGTTTTGCCTATGCGAAGAATGGTAACCTACTCGCGAAACGAAATCATAACTTTAACGATAATACTCTCATAGACGAGTGGAATTATCAATATTCCAACCACCAAGTAACACATATAGATTCCACACAAAGTGGGAATAATCGTTTGGTCATGAGTTACGATTCCTCCGGGAACATGACCTACCAGAGAGATAATTTCAAAGACCTGAGTAAAACAATCAGTGTTGATTCTCAAAATAGGATTACCCAAGTCCAAGATGCACTTAGCACAACTATTGGTAATTATTCATATGATGAGGGTGGATTCAGAGTCCGCAAGAGAGCTTTAGTTCCAAGTGGCGCTTCTTTCAAAAACCAAGAGATCCTCTATCCGAGCAAATTTTATGGATTAGAATATTCTGAAGAAACGAATGTTTTAAGTTCTATTAATAACGTTTATCTAAACGGAGTTCGGATCGCTGCCCTCAACGAAAATGGAGTCACTGCATATTTCTTAACCGATCAAGTAGATTCGGTAGCTCATGTTCTGGATGAAGGTGCTCATACTCTCAGCAGAATGCAGTATGAGCCTTACGGGGAGACTCTTGTTCAAAGAGGAACTCTGGATTTTGCTCCTAAATATAACTCTCAGGAACTAGATAGAGAGACTAATTTCTATTTTTATAATGCTAGGTATTATGATCCGCAGATCGCGAGGTTTACAAGTGCGGATAGTGTAATTCCGGAACGTGGTGCGGTTACTCAAAATTGGAACCGGTTCATGTATGTTGCGGGGAATCCGATTTTATATAAGGATCCGACAGGGCATAGTGCAACAGCAACATTAGGAGCCTGGATTGGAACTGACGTCGCTATTCCGGATCCAACCGACGTAATACCTCTTAAGTGGGCCGGTTACGGTGTAGCTTTAGGAATAGCCGTTACTACAGACGCCGTTCTCTTATATAATCTTACAAAGCCAAAAGATGATACTAAACCAGTCGCAATTCCCATAGCTGATTCAATTACGGATAAAGATAAGCTTAAACCTGAAGTCTATTATAGAACGATGACTGTTAAACACTTTGCGCGTCTGCCAGGAGAAAAAATAGTTCCTTCAGGAGAAACATTCATTACAGAGGATGAATCATATGCTAGGAAGCTTAGCGGTGTAACAGTTCGGTTCGAGGTTGCTCCTGGTACGAAGGCCGCATTGATGACAATGGGTGCCCGCGCTGATCAGAAAGATTTAGCAAATAAAATGCCTTACATGTTGATGCCGAATGTGAAACATTTAAAAGACTGGAAGGAAACTCATGCTCAATTTAAAGAGGAAAAAGGAAGAATGAATATTGGATTAGGAAGAGGGAAGGCCTTGAAAACTTTTAATGAAGCTATTTTGAGTTATCAGCCTGTAAGCAAACAATAGGAAGCTTACTAAAATGGATGAAAAATTATTTAAAATCATTCTTCGATTTATTCCTTCACCCGATGAGGAGATAATTACTGAGAAGGAATTTTTGCAGTTAGTAGGTATCTCAAGAGAAGAAGTCGAAAATTTTATTTGGAAACTATTCTCAGAAGCAATAGAGTCAAAGGATGAGTTAGCGATTTCATCTGCTTTTACACTATCGTGGAGATTTGGATTTCCAAATGGAATATTGAGAGTACTGTCGCCATTGTTGCGCGTTGGATGGGCCTTTCGACAAGAGGATATCGTTGATGCGATAGAAGATTGCAATTTTACGGATGGTATCGACGATTTATATTATCTTATTGTTCATCCACCAAAATATCTTTCGCCAGAAGATCACGAATTATTGGCAGTAAAGGCTGTTTGGGCATTGGGCTTCCTGGGAACCGGACGAGCATTAGAACTTTTGTTGACTTTAGTTAAATCGAAGAATCGAAGAATACAGGTATGCGCAATTCGACAAATAAGAAGAATACGTGGTCAAAGATATCTATAATACTATAATTTCACAGAAAATTTAGTGCATGTTTGTCTATGCACACGAATTGCCGGACACTTATCCTAAAACTTCTCAGTGCTAAATTGACTTTGCTAAATATAATCATTAACTCGTTGCTCTCTGTACTCAGAGAGCGATTCTCAAGGTAATATAGCAACTCGAATCTATAGCGTCCACAGAAAAAAGTCCTTCATGAACTTCTACGCCATAGGACTCCGCATGAAAAAATAATTCGAGGTAAATCCAGCTCCGGGGTTCAAAAGCTATCAAATTCCCGGAGAGGGGTAGCGTAAGACGCGTGTAACGCGGCTGAAGCGAGGGGGAGACTTCCCCCTTCAAACTAGAAACCATAGAAAGTTGAAACTTCCATCCCCCTACAATAAAGTAATAGACCCTTCGTCCTTCTCCGTTCATACTTTCCTAAACTATTTTCATTTGGACTGTTGAATGTTCTCGTTCTTCCCCTTTGCTTATCTCGTTTCATTCCTCATTCTCGCATTCACGATTTATTATTTTATTAGCGTAGTCGAAAATCCTGTCCTCCAGTTCAGTGAAGGCGAGTTTGCAAGAAGGGTAATTACAGACTGCCCCCGCCTAACCAGAAAATATTTCCCTACGTTCTGGTGTTTTAATAATCACCTAATGCTGGCTCTCTTACTTTTTAGAGAACATCGTTCCAAATTTTTTCATTATGATAAGTTGGAGCATCTTAAAATGAAGGATGGTGGAGTCACTGGGCTTGCCTGGTCCAATCTAAATGGAAAGAAAAAAACGGATACCGATCCAATCGCGATTGTCTTTCATACGATCAGTGGTGACGAACAAGATGTTAAGTCCATTGTAAAAAAGATTGGAGCAGAGTTGAAATGGACTTCCGTGGTTTGTATTAGGAGAGGGCATGGGAACCTTCCTCTTTCTAAACCTCAGATAAACACGATGGGTTCTAGTTCTGATTTAAAGGAACAACTCTCATACATTAAGAAAAAATTCCCGAATAGTCCTTTGTTTGGAGTGGGGATCTCTGCTGGTTCCGGTCCCTTGAGGGCAACCGCCTTGTATCATAAAATTTGCAATAATTCTGTGAAAGATCAGACCATTATAA
>NZ_NPEG01000010.1 GCF_002812045.1 Leptospira haakeii
AAGAAGCGGAGAAGGTTTTGAGTCAAAATATTTCTGCTAAACAAAAACTTCTTCGCGTCTGTGAATTGATACTGATAGAACCTTGGGCCAAAATAGAAGGAAAGCCTAAGACCTCCGAGTTTTATGAAACCTGTTCTAAATTATCTCCGAAGAGTATTCAAAAATACGAACGCCAAATTATCAAATTCACAGAACAGATATTAGGGGATAAGGAAAGCGCAAAAGTGTTTTTCCTGGCTTTGGAAGGACTTTCTGCGGACCTTCCGAAAACGAAAGTTTTACGCAAAAGGGTGGAATTACTCACGGAAAGATTCACACGTTAGAGATATTTCTCGTTTTCAATAATTTTCCGACCTTTCCCGGTCGAAAATTACAATCATGCTACGTCTTAGGATTTAGCTCTTGCCAATAAATCGGGGTATTATACCCTGCAGCAGACTTTTTACAAGAATCGTAATGACCAAACTGAAATTTCTCATTCCATCTAATTTACACAGATTTGTCTCACAAAAACTTCTTATATTCTGCCTAGTTTTTTTCCTTGGTAATTGTGAGAGAGCTTCTTGGATCGCGGAAGATTCTATTCTTTCTTTGAACGGAGAATGGGAATTTATCTCCGACAATAACACCAATCCAGACTTCAAAAAAGGAACTAAGATCACTGTTCCGTTTGATTTTAGTTCTGACGATGTTTACCAAAATTTTGACGGATGTATTTCCATACGTCATGCGCTACCGGAGAAGGTCCGTGCTTGGATGAATCAGCAGACCTCGGTTGCAATCGACTCAGGTCATAGTTCTGACTTTGCAGAATTTTATTTAAACGAAACTTCTAAATTAGGTTTAATCGGAAAAACAGGAAGAAGAGATCCTTATCTTTCCGGACAAGACGGAAGGATCGTATCTGTACTTCCAGCTGCCGCATTTCGTCCAGGCGGTGAAAATTTTATATACGCAAAGATCTGCAAAATCCCTGGAAAACCTTTCCATTGGAGCGGGCCTACAGTTTCTTTAGGACTTTCTGAATCTATTTTTAAAAAATTCGGATTAGAGCTAAGTGTAGCGTTTCTATTAGCTGCAGTTTATATCAGCGTAGGACTTTATCATCTTCTTTTAGCGATCAGAAGACCAAGCGATATATTCAATTTGTATTTCGGATTATTCGCGATCTTCTTCTCCATATTCCATCTTACTAATAATTCTACGGCAGAGATACTTTTCGGTTCTCATAGACAATTACAGTCTAAGGTAGATCAGTTCTCACTCATGATGTTCATCGGAAGCCTTCTCTTGTTCATTGCAAGATTCTTCCAAGGAAAACATCCGAAATTTGCAGTATATTTCGCTGCGCTTTATGGAATCGTAGGCCTCCTGGATATATTCGTAAACCAGTATATTCGAGATTTATTACTTACAATTATTGCAGGGCTAACTGTAGTTTTCGTTCTTCCTTATATCTCATTCATAACGGGAAGATCCGCTTGGAAAGGGAATTCTGACGCAAGATTACTTTTAGGCGGAGTGGCTTTAATCGCTCTGGGCGGTTTACACGATTATGCCGTGACAAACAGGCTTATCAATTCAGCGCTCATCATGCCTTTTACCTTCCTGGCATTTATCCTGGGGATAGCATTCATATTGGCAAATCGTTTCGTTCGTGTTCACAACGAGGTGGAAGAGCTAAATGCTAGTCTCGAGGAGAAGGTCCGCCAAAGAACAAATGACCTTCAAAAAAGCCTAACCGAGATCAAAGAACTCAAACACCAACAAGATGGGGATTATTTCTTAACTTCTCAATTAATGCAACCTCTCGCCGGAAACTATGGGCATAGCGAAATTGTAAGAGCGGAAATACTTTGCCGACAAAAGAAAAGATTCCAGTTCAGGAATTGGCAGGGAGAACTAGGAGGGGATTTATGTGCGGTATACTCCCTCAAACTAAAAGGAAGGCCTGTATTAGTTTTCTTTAATGGAGACGCTATGGGTAAATCCATGCAAGGAGCCGGTGGAGCTCTCATTATGGGAACCATCTTTAAGACCATTGTTACAAGAACGCAAAATACTATAGAAATGCAGGAACTCTTCCCGGAACATTGGCTCAAAAGATGTTACCATGAACTAAAAAGTGTATTCGTCTCTTTTGACGGAAGAATGTTGATCTCCATGGTAGTAGGGATTGTAGACGAAGAATCTGGCCTAATGTATTTCGTGAATGCAGAACATCCTCAAGTAGTGATGTACAGAGACGGAAGAGCGGATTTCTTATCCGAAAATGGAATGTTAAGAAAAGTGGGAGTAGAAGATCCTGAAGAAATATTCGTGGTCCAAACACTCCAACTCAAACCGAATGATGTCATATTAATCGGTTCCGATGGAAGAGACGACGTTCAACTTGGAATAAACGAGGATGGGAACCAGATCATCAACGAAGACGAAAGAGCATTCTTAAGAGATGTGGAAGAAGCAAAAGCAGAACTACTACAGATAGAAGCTTTGATCCATTCCAGAGGAGATATCATAGACGATCTAAGCCTTGTAAGGATTTCTTATAAGGAAGAAATGACTTCCGTTGCGGATATTTTAGATGATCCTTTCCAGAACCAACAAGCGCCTGATGCAATCTCCGAAAAATCAAATCGTAGAAAAGCACTTAGGAATGCAATAGAAGAGAAAGATTATATTTACGTAGGATCGGAAGGCCAAAAATATCTCGAAAAATATCCGGATGATAGTGCTGTATATCTTTGGGTTTCTTATGCCCTTGCAAGACTTGGAAATTACGAGAAGGCAATCGACTTTGGAGAAGTTCTTCTTATGAGAGATCCAAGCCATTCAAAAAACTTGGAACATTTAAGTAAGCTACATTATAAAAATGGAAACAAGGTAAGAGCAGAAGCTTTATTAACGGCATCTAAATCTAAAATAGATTAAGAACCTCAAACTTCTTTTAGCATACCTTTCAGGATTGTGGATACTTCTAAACGGCAGCTTCCACATCCTGTTCCCGCTCCGGTCCTTCTTCCGATTGCCTCCAAGGTCCGTTCTCCGTCCCGTATAGCCTCCCTAATATTGCCCTCGCCTACTCCATTGCAGGAACAGACAACCTTTCCCTGGAGAGGTTTCATCATCTCTCCATCATTCAATAAATGTTTCCTACGATCTCCCAATTCTATGCCGGAAGAGACCCAGTCTTTCATTCTACTAAAAGAAGATTTGTCTCCAATTAGTATCGCAGCAACTAATCTGTCGTTTCGGATAATACATTTTTTATAAAAACGTTTTTTACGATCTAAGAATATGATCTCCTCGAATTCTCCTTTTTTATCCTTAGGAATTTCCATGGGAACATCAGGAAGACGAATAGTAGCGAGTTCCAAACCTGGGATTTTTAGAATATGGGCATGTAAGGAACCGGTGTATTCGTTAAACGCATAACCAAATAGATGTTGAGCAGCAATCTTTGCCTGATCATCCACTGCAGAAATATTTCCGTAAGTCCCAGTTTTATGCTCCGCAATTTCCCCGATACAATATACGTCCGGATCACTGGATCTTAAAAAAGAATCCACCACTACCCCGCTATTACAATCCAATCCACCCTTCACTGCGATCTCAAAATTCGGTTTAGTCCCGATTGCAAAGATGATCCCATCCGGTTCTATAAAATTCCCGTTCGTAAGCTGAACTTTAGAAACTCGTTCAGTTCCTTCTATTTTGGAAATCTCACATTCAAATATTAATTCTATTCCTCTTGCAAGAATCTCTTCTTTTAAGATATCAGCTCCGACCGAATCCAGTTTTTGGGACATCAAACGATCTGATCGAACAAGAACAGTCACCTGCACTCCTACACCTTTTAAAGCGGCGGCAAGTTCTAATCCTAAAAGTCCTCCACCTACGATCAATGCATGGGATTTTGGTACGAAAAAACCTTTGATACGATCCGCGTCCGCTTTACTCCTTAAACTAAACACTCCCAACATTTCGGAAGGAACCTTAGTAGGCCAAACGGGAGAACTTCCCATCGCAAGTACTAGTTTATTATAAGAATATAATGTTCCTTCCGTATCACGGACCTTCTTTCCTTCCGTGTAGATCAACTGAACTGATTTATTCGGGAACAGGTCCAAATTCCAGGACTTAACTTCCTCAGGATCTGCAGGCATCAGATCGTCGAATTCCTTCTCCCCTCCGATATAATCAGGAAGAAGCACCCTATTATAAAACGGATTTTCCTCTCTACACATTACGGTAATATCATCGCCAGGAGCAAGATCTCTATATTGTTTTAAGAATGCATAAGCCGCGGTTCCACCGCCAACGATGAGAATTTTCTCTTTGGGTTTTTTATAAGGAGTGATACGGACGGTTGAAATTTTGAACCCCGGCTGCTTTGAAAAAGGATCGGAAGCGGAACTCGTAAGGTTATTAGATCTGAATATATCTGTTCCGTTCTTTCTTCCCCAATGCATCGGTAAAAAAACGACACCTCGTTTGATTGATTCGGTCAGAAGTGCCTTTGCCCGAACGGATCCTCTTTTACTCGAAATGGTTACCACCATTCCATCTTTGATATCGTATTTATAAGCGTCGTCCGGGTGGATCTCTAAAAAAGGTTCTGGTCTATGCTCTCTTAATTTTTTGACCTTACCGGTCCGAGTCATCGTATGCCACTGATCCCTGATCCTACCTGTTGTAAGTACTAAAGGAAAATCCTCGTCCGGTTTTTCAGAATCATCTTCGGATCTTACAGAATGGATCTTAGCCCTTTCATTCTTTCTATAAAATTTCCCGTCTTCGAATAATCTTATATTATCAGAATGTCCTTTTTTAGGATAAGGCCACCTTACGGTCCTGTGTTTACGAATTTCTTCATAATCTAAACCTAATATGTCTATATTAGTTCCTTCGGTTAACCTACAATGCTCCAGAAAAATTTCTTCTTCATCCGAATATTGGAAAGAAGAACCAAATCCCATTCGTTTCGCAAAATCCTGTATGATCCAAGAATCCGCTCTTGCCTCGCCTGGAGGTTCTAAAACTTTAGAAAGAACTGAAATACTCCTGTCGGAGCTAGTCATTGTGCCTTTTTTCTCCGCCCAACCTGCAGCAGGTAAAACAAGATCCGCAAAAGGGATCACACTTGAGTCTGCAGAAATATCCTGAACGACCACAAACTCAGCCAAACGAAGGCCCGATTCTGCAGACCTCACGTCAGGAAGACTTACAGCAGGATTTGTACAGATGATCCAGATTGCTTTCATTCTACCGGAAGCAAGCTTTTCAAAAATTTCAGTCGCACTATAACCCGGAGTTTCCGAGATAGAATCTACTCCCCAAAATTTTGCGACCTCCTTTCTATGTTCCGGATTTTCGAGATCTCTATGCGCAGGAAGAAGATTACAAAGTCCTCCAACCTCTCTTCCTCCCATCGCATTGGATTGTCCGGTTAAGGAGAATGGGCCTGAACCAGGTTTACCGATATGGCCTGTAAGAAGGGAAAGATTGATAAGAGCTAAATTTTTACTTACTCCAACCACACTTTGGTTCAAACCCATTGCCCATAGGCTAATAAAACCATTTGCTTTAGAAATGTATTCTGCAGTCTCATAAATTAGTTCGGAAGAAATCCCGCAGATCTCCGCGGCTTTAGAAACCGAAATTTCAAAAACTTTTGTCTTTAATTCCTCAAATCCTTCCGTGTGATCTTGTATAAACTTAGGATCTATCCAGTCCTTCTCTATTAGAATTCTTGCAATTGCATGAAATAAATAAATATCAGTTCCGGGATCTATTTGTAGATGAATATCCGCATGTTCACAGGACTCGGTCCTGCGAGGATCTACCACGATCAACTTGATATTCGGATTTTCTTTTTTCCGAGCTTCAATTCTTCTAAATACAATCGGATGGCACCAGGCAGGATTTGCACCAGCCACCAAAAAACAATCCGCAAGATCCAAGTCCTCGTAACCGACAGGAACAACATCTTCTCCGAATGCCATCTTATATCCTGTAACTGCAGAACTCATACAAAGCCTGGAATTTGTATCTATATTATTTGTTCCAAGAAACCCCTTAGTTAACTTATTTATAATATAGTATTCTTCCGTTAAAAGTTGCCCCGAAACGTAAAAGCCCACCGAGTCAGGTCCGAATTCTTCGATAAAACTTTTGAATTTTTCAGCGGCCAAGTCGAGGGCCTTCTCCCAACTAGTTCTTTTGAGAGGAGCCAAACGATCTTCCCTCATCATAGGGAAAAGAAGTCTGTCCGACCTGTCCATGACAGAATAATGCAAATTCATCCCTTTTGAACAAAGTATTCCTCTGTTTGTAGGATGATCAAGGTCCCCGCTCACGGATATATCCAGGGGGCCGGATTTTTCCACCCTTAGGCCACAACCCACCCCACAGTACGGACAGGTGGTCTGAAAGGTTTCCGGGTTTTGCATGCCTATATTCATGCAATTATCACGCCAGACCTTGGATTATTTAGAAAACGGAACAAATAGAAGCTTCTGGAATCTGCTTTCAGTGGAATCAGGCTTTCTCATCCTCAGTTCTGAAGCAGTTTGTGTAGAATTTCTGCAATGTAGTATCTTCGACAAAACTCTTAGAGCCAAGATCCAATTCTCCCCTATGGCCAGTAAGTGTAGAATATGCACTGGAATTAGGATTCAAAGTGGCTATAAACGAATTGCCTTTCTTTTTTAGATCTGGCATTTATCCTGCATATAAAGAAAAAGTATCCCTTGGATACTAACGGGTCCCCCAGGCTCGAACCCAAAAATGAAAGAGAAGAACGAGCATGAAATTTTGTTTTTTTTCTATTCCCAAGCGGATTTTTTAGAAGAAGTCTGGGCGGAATACAAAAGATCTCCTGCAAAACTTTCCTGTTTAAATCTTGTGAATTGGATTTTTGCTGCCTTTCCGATCTATGAAGACATTTCTAAACTTCTCCCTTCCGTGATCTCAAAAACAAAACATTCTTCCGAAAATGGGCACGATCCCGACTTTTCTTACGAATTAAAAAAAGTAGATATAAATATAAAAACTCCAAGCGAACTTGTTTCGATCTATAAAAGAGTTTCTGAAAGTAAACAAACGGATAAGAAGAAGTCCCTTCAAAACAGTAAATACTTCTGGAATCTTCAAAAAGAGATCCAAGAAGGAAAAAAAGGGCCCTTACTAATTTCATTGGAAGAAACCGCTAAGAGTATAATTCGTTTCAATAATGAACTCGAACTGGAATTGATAGAACATTACGGATTCAATTTCCGTAAAAAACTAAATATAGACATCATCTTTTAGTCAGCAAATTTCGTGCCAATCTATAAAAATTTGCAGAAATAGTAATTCCAATTATCAATTTGGTCCCATCTTGCAGTCGTCGAAGTTACTACAAAAGTAGTTTTCCTAGAAAAAGTACTCATTTTATACATTACGTATATTTTATAAACTAACACGAAAGAAGATACCCGACCCTAATTTCAGCAGATTGTTCCAAATAGCCAATTCATTTAATATTTATATATTTTTATATCATTGGCACAGTAATTGCTAAAAGTTTTGGAAAGATACTTTTACTGTGGGTTGCTCCTGGATGAATACGATTCCGAAACCGAAACTTAATTTTATACTTCTCTTAATAACTATCGTTATTAGCATTTCAATATATTCCGAAGAAGACCCAAATAAGAATACAAAGGAAACAATACAGAACCCTCTACCCTCTTCTTCCGATACGAATAAGACAGAAAGCACTGATCAGAAAACTAAGAAGCAAGAACCTAAGTATAATTCTCCTTGGAAGGGAAACATTCCAGTAGATCATCTCAGAACTCTTTTGGTTACCCCTGAACAAATGAAGGATACACAAAAATCGGATCTGTTTTGGTTGGATAATTTGAAATTAGGAGTTTCTCTCCGACCTAGATTTGAAGCTAGAGAGAATCCTGACTTCAATAAGAAGACAGATGATTACAGTTCTTTTGTAGGACAGAATACACAGCTCTGGTTCTTATTCGATCCTTCTCCTTATTATTCAATCAAAGTTACCATACAAGACAGCAGACTTTGGGGAGGAAGCCAAACTCCTCAAAATGCTGGCAATTGGACTTACGGACTCAGCACCGGCGCCGGAACCACTTTGACTCCGACTACTTCTACCAATGTGAATATTAGGAATAATACCGATATTAGAGAAGCTTATATAGTATTCAAAAAAACTGATAAACTTCCCGTGTCAGTATTTGTGGGAAGACAGGTATTCGCTTTCGGGGATCTTAAAATTGTCGGCCCTCTAAATTGGCTCCATACAGGTTTTGCATTTGATGGAGTTAGATTTGTCCATGATTCTCAATGGTTTAGATCACATGTATTCGGAACAATCTTGTCCAACCAGTATGATGCACCTTACGGTTTGACCACAAGCAATGGAAGATCTAAGGGCTCTATAGACCAGGCTTATTTTTTCGGTGCATATAATACGATCAAGTTCGGGGAAGAAGCTCACCTGGATCTATATTTGTTCGAAGTTTCAAAAAAATGGATCCCTAATGCAAATCCTACAGACTTTGATAATCGTTTAAAACAAAGAGACGACCTACTGACCACAGGTTTTAGATTCACCAATAGAACGAATAATAATCTTTTACCAGCCGGAAAGATCTGGGACTGGACCATAGAATCAGCATGGCAATCAGGAATGACCGGGGATAGAGTAAAGGCGGATTGGGACATTTTAGATCAAAAAGCGGGTAACGGTAAAAACATTTATACGGAGAAGGTTCAGTACGACACAAAATTTCTCTCTTTGGATACCGGGATCAAGGTCAACGATTGGATCCGCTTAGGTTTAGGTTATACATACGCATCCGGAGATCCGAATAGATCCGATTCTAAGGTAGGAACCTGGCAGAGTTTATTTCCTCAGATCGCAGGTTCTTTTCCAAATTGGAATACTATGAACGGCCAATCTTTAATGGCCGGATTTGAAAATATAAAATCTTATTCAGTCAGAGCAAATCTCAAAACAGAATATGGGATGTTCATATTTGCGATTTACGATACTCAAAAAGCAAATTTGCAGGATGCCTGGTATAAGGTCTCAGGGGTTCCAAATACTGGAGCAAGCACTGAAAATTATTCTAACGATAAGTTCTCATATGATAATTCTAGATTAGGAAGAAGATTATTCTATCAGTATGATTTTACTTGGATCTATAATTACACAGAATCTGTTTCGATCTGGATGGGGCTCTCTCTCGTAAAAGCTAAAGAAGCGATCGGGAATGAAAGAACAAATCCTTATGCTTCTAACCCTGAGAACAGATATACATTCGATGATACTTCTAAGTTCTTTTATCTCATGGTCTCCGCCTCCCTATAAGGCAATCCTTTCCTTGGGAGGGGTCGAAGTCTCGACCTCTCCTTTCTTTTTTTGAGAGAAGTCAAACTCCTTCTTATTCTCTAGAGTAACTTAGACTATGATTCGTTACTAAATGGATCTCAAAATAGCTACATAATTTATTAACAATAGTTAAGACGAAAACCGTCGCGCTCTCTGTCTTAAATAGCATGGAAGAGAAGGTTATGCAAAACTGCGATGAAATTCCTCCAAAAATAAACAAACCCTCCGGTTATTTAGAAAAGGATTTTTTACCTAAAGAGATGGGTTGGGAAGAATGGTACTGTCAGGCGGCGCAATTTAAGAATATACTTTATCATTCTCCGAACGGATTTGCGATCATATCATTGGAAGGAAAGTTTATCAGTTCCAATCCTGCACTTTCTCAAATTTTAGGTTATTCAGAAAACGAATTAGTTGGAATGAATTTTGATCATATCACTCATCCGGATGATTTGGAGGAAGACCTTCGGTCCAAAGATCAATTCCTAAAAGGGTTAATATCCATATTCAAAAGGAAAAAAAGATATATCCATAAAGATGGACATCAACTCTGGGTTCAGGTCGATGCAACATTAATACGAAATAGAAAAGGAGATCCGAATTATTTTGCAGCTCAATTCCAAGACATCACAAAACATCATGAATTAGAAAAACAACTCATCCATTCACAAAGAATGGAATCAATTGGTTCTCTCGCTGGGGGAGTTGCCCATGACTTCAATAATATTCTAACGGTAGTTTTAGGCTACACTACCCTTTTAGAAAAGAGTTCAGAACATCCGGAAAAGATCTTACAATATTCTGAAATTATTAAAAAGACAGCGGAAAGAGGATCTTCATTGATCAAACAACTTTTGACTTTAGCAAGAAAGGTTGAGTCGGATCTGAAACCTTCCCTCTTAAACGATCTATTATCCGAAGCGACCCATATAGCCTCTTCTACTTTTCCTAATTCTATCCGAGTAATTTCGGATCTTCCACAAGATCCTATCATGGTCCAAGCGGATCATACTCAGATCCATCAAGTATTTCTGAACTTATTTTTAAATGCAAAAGATGCGATGCCAAACGGGGGCTTACTTTCCATCAAATTAAAAATGGAAGAAGGAGACTTTATTTCTCCGGAAAAGATCCAAAAAACCGCTGTGATAGAAATTTTAGACAGCGGGACTGGAATAGACAGAAAGACAATCCGTAAAATATTCGATCCATTCTTCACGACCAAAGAACCTGGTAAGGGGACCGGGCTTGGACTTTCTATCGTTTACGGTATTTTAGAAAATCATAAAGGAAAGATCAAAGTAGAAAGTGAACTTGGATTAGGCACAAAATTCTCCATTTATTTTCCGGTCGTGGAATAGAAGAAATTCCGGCTACTTCTACCCTTTAGAAAGTTTATAAGAGGTTTATTTCTGTTCTTTCCAGATCCTGTTCCTGATCCTACTCAATGAAACAGGAGTGATCCCTAAAAAAGAAGCGATATAATGTTGAGGTATACGATTTGCTATATCCTGTTGCTCTTTGATCAGATTCAAATATCTTTGTTCCGGACTATCCCTGATCCTGGATAAAAACAAGTTCATATAAGTATCAAATCTTTCAGCAACATATTCCAATAAAAAACCTCGGACGTCCTCATTCTCCTTATAGATAATTTCAGCATCTTCTCCGCTTAAGATTAATAATTCAGTGGGTTCTATACTCTCCACACTGAGTTGGCTATCTTTATAAGTTCCTCTATAACTATGGATAGAAGTGATCGCTCTATTCTCAGGGAAAAACGCGATCGTAATATCTCGGCCCTTATCTTCAAACTTTAACCGTAGGCATCCTTTTTTAACGATAAATATGTTTTTGGTATAAACTCCCCTTTTGATCAGAACAGTTTTTGCCGGGACTTTCTTTTCTTTTAACATAGAGGTATAACGGTCCCAATTTTTTTCCAAACTAGGGATCTTCTTCCTTAGGTTTTCCAGTAAAGGTATCTCATGCATCTTGAAGCCTTAGATTCTCCCGTATTCAGTATTATAGGAATGAAAAGGCAAGATTTGTTTTGGTACCAAACGGGGAATTTGAGATTTTGGAACAAGTTCTCTAATTCTTTATACAAAAAGTTTCGAATTAGATTGAATAGTTTCCCAAAAAGGGAAACCTTGCCCGCATCGAAGAGAATTTTTCAATATGTCATTCAGCAGATACAAAGGCAAAAAAGTTTTTATTACAGGCGGTTCCGCGGGTATAGGCAAAGGAATTGCGATCCAATTAGCGAAGGCGGGAGCAAGTGTAATCGTTTCTGCCAGAGGGAAATCTAATTTAGAAAAAACTGTCCAGGAATTGAAAGCTGTAGGAGCTCCAACAGCGGTATTCGGGTTCGTGGTCTTAGATGTTTCAGACAAAAAGGCCATCGAAAAAGAAGCCAAAAAGGTAATCCAGGCCTTAGGAGGATTGGACATTCTAATCTGTAGCAGTGGTTTTGCAAAAGCGGGAGAAGCTTCCGATCTAGACGACGAAGTTTATAGAAATCTAATGGATGTGAACTTTTTCGGCCATGTGAATAGCGCACTTGCATTTAGTGATCATTTTTCCAAACAAAAAAGTGGTGAGATCGTATTTTTAGCCTCTACACTTGCATTTTTTTCTATCTACGGATACGGAGCTTATTCAGCGAGTAAGTTTGCGATTGTGGGTTTTGCCCAAGGTTTTCGCCAAGAGATGATGCTTCATGGAGTGAAGGTAAAATTATTTCTTCCTCCTACAACAGACACTCCCGGTTTGGAAAAGGAGAATACCGACAAACCTGAATTGAGTAAAGAAATCGAAATGGGTTCTGCATTAAATAGAATTCATACGATTGATTCCGTAGCAAAGGCCATCCTAAAATGGATACCGAACAAAAAATTCATCGGCTATACTGGCTGGGATTCTTGGCTCCAATACTTTCTATTTAGACATTTTCCCGAGTTCAGCATTAAACTTACGGATTCAGAATTAAAAGCGGCCCAATCCAGACTGGATAAGAAAAAACAAAAAGTATAACTGTGGATATTTTTAAGGAGACTCTATGAAACCGATTAGCAAGGAATGGAAAGAAGATATTTCTCCGGATGAGGAGATTCGTTTTGCTGAATATGTAAAAGCATTCCAAAAGATCCAAAAAGTAAACTCTTCCAAATTCGGAAAAGGTCGCACATTGCATAGAAAGCAGATCTTAGGACTACAGGCGAAGTTTGAAGTTTTATCCAATATTCCTGATTATGCGAAACAAGGTTTATTTTCTACAACAGGCACAAAGGACGTTTGGATCCGCTTATCCAGTGGAAGTATGAAACTACAGCCTGATACCGTCGGAGATATCAGGGGATTTGCATTAAAAATCCTAGGTGTGAATGGTCCGAGTGCATTAAAGAACGGTAATACTTCGGCTCAGGATTTTTTATTGATCAATTTAGAAGCTTTCTCTTCTCCCAAAAGTGAAGAGTTCGTAGGCGTGGTTACCGCAGCTGCTAAAGGAGGAGGTCCATTATTAAAATACCTTTTTTCCACTTACGGATTTTTCGGAGCATTTGCCAGAATAAAAAAAGTATCTAAAAGTTTTAATAAACCTTTTAGCGGATTTGCTACAGAACCTTTTTATAGTGCGGCCCCGATTGCGTTCGGTCCTTATGCAGCTAGAATTAGACTTCTTCCTCCTTCTGGTGTAACTCCAAACAAAGATGCATCTAAAGATTGGGCAAATGATATTAAATCAAAACTTTCAAAAGGTCCTCTGGTTTATACATTCCAAGCCCAATTCTTTACGGATGAAAAAACAACACCAATCGAAGATGCATCTGTTAATTGGCCTGAATCAGAAGCGCCTTACGTTACGCTCGCTACTCTAACAATCCCAACTCAGGATTTTGAGTCCGAGCCCGGTCTATCCTTACAATCGAAGATCGAAGATACAATTTTTGATCCTTGGGAAGCTTTATTAGAACATAGACCTTTGGGAGATGTCATGAGAGCGAGAAAACATGTATATCTCGCTAGTCAAAAAGGTAGAGGAGCGGTCTAGAGAATTTTGCTCGATCGAAAATAAAATACTATACAAAATCACTCACCTAAATAGATCCTGAAATCTCAGACTATTTTTGTAGGAACATAGATGTCTCCATCTATGGGAAGACGGTGCAATTCCGTCACGGTACCCGCCGCTGTAAGAGGGACAAAAGGCACAAGATGTCACTGGGTTTAAAAACCTGGGAAGACGTGCTGAGTAGGAAGATCTCGAGTCAGAAAACGACCTTACAAAAATCCTGAAGCTACGTGATCCGGTCTCGGATGTAAGACGGTTACGTAACTAAACTAAATTTTTTTCATACGATACTTTGGTTCATTCTTTTGTGCCTTAATATCGTTTATATCTTGTTAGGCGAAGATCTCTTAGGAGGGATTTTTATGCGCTCTATTTCCGTTTCGAAGGATTTTTCAGGAGCCAAATTATGGCTTAGAGCTTCCGTTCTGGTTATGGCTGGGTTTCTTGCTTTTTCCACGATCTATGTGGTAGGCCTGGAACCAATGGTGTATTTGCACGATACTTTTCATGATATAAGACATTCCACGGGCTTTCCATGCCATTAAGATCAGGATTTTCTGATCTTTTACGGACCGGGATATTTTCCGGTCTGGTGTCTGGCCTTGTATTAGGGATCTTGGTTTGTGTTTGGAATCTTCCGTTGATCTTAGAAGCGGAGAAGTTTGAGTCCAAATCTGTATCAGAAAATTCAAATACAGGTCACACACATGTTCACTCTCATGCTCACGGCGAAAGTCATTCCCACTCAAAAGTGGAATCAAGTTCTTCTGAGAAGGTCGATAGTGATAGTCTCTGGCAAAAAAGAAATTTAGGAACAATCATAGGATCTGCTCTATTAGGGATTTCTTTCGGAGTTTTGGTTTCCCTTTGGATGGTATTCTTTCCGCCAAACGGCTTTTTAGAGAACCCTTCCCTATCCAAGGCCCTCGATCTGAGTCTCTTATTTGCAGTTGGTGGATTTTTAATATTCTTTGGAATTCCATTTTTAGGGCTTCCACCCGAATTACCGGGACGGGCTTCCGGGGGTTATGATTATCCAGAAAGACAGGCCTGGTGGTATCTTAGTGTTGGGTCAAGTTTAGTTGGGATCCTATGCTCTCGAATCCTTCTGAATTATTTAAATATCAATAATATATTAAAATGGGCTTTCGCTTCAGTAATGATCCTATTTTTTTCAGGACTTCCCTTTTATATTGGTGTGCCTAAAATTTCGGAAGATTTCTCCGCTCCAAAAGAATTGAGGATACAATTCGAATATGTGACCTTGCTCACAAACCTGATCTTTTGGTATTTATTATCCTCTTCATTTTTCCTATTCTGGAAACCAAGGCAGGTATTAGGATTCAAATGAAACCTAAAATTGCGGTTCTGGTGCTGGGTCATGGAAGCAGAGAAATAAATTCCAATCTCGAATTTATCTCTCTGGTCGAGGCCTACTCACTTACTCGCCCTGACTTAAAAATTTCACATGCATACGTGGAACTTGCAAAACCTGATCTTGAAACCGCATTAAGAGAAATTTCACAAGAATATTCAAATATAATAATATTTCCTCTGTTTTTATACACTTCAGGTCATATTAAAAACGATATTCCGATCGTTCTAGATAGAATTAAATCGGAGTTCCCAAGCCATTCTTTCAAAATAGCGAACAGTTTAGGCATCCATTCTAAAATGGTATCCTTACTTAGAAAACGAGTAGAAGATTTTGTACCTCTAAACAAAGAACAATCCTCTAAAACAGGAGTTATCATAGTAAACAGAGGTTCTTCTGATCCTGATGCGAACGGAGACTTTTATAAAACGGTTCGTTTGTTCCAAGAGGGAAATCATTTCTCCTTTGTTCTTCCTTCCTTCATAGGGATCACCAGCCCTCTTCTTCCTGATACATTGGAAGTAGCTTCCAAGTTAAGACCGGAAAAACTCCTGGTGGTCCCCTACTTTTTATTCGGAGGACTATTGATCCAAAAAATTTCTACCTTGGTCCAAAACTTTTCTGAAAAATTCCCATGGATCAAAACAGAAATGACCTCTTACTTGGGACCGGACCCAGAATTATTTTCAGTCATGGATGAAAGGATCCAAGATTGTATCTCCGGAAAGTTTTCTCTTCCTTGTGATACCTGCGAATACAGATCTCAACTTCCGGGTCTATCTAAAAAAGTTGGAGGACTTAAGGCTCTTCTTTGGAGTATCCGCCACCTAGAAACTCACAACCAAGCTGCTCCTCATCTATTCCCTCATCGCAATTTACAAAAACATATATTTGTTTGCGATAATATAGATTGCGCAAGTAAAGGAAGTTCAGCCTTAGTCGCTCGAATGAGATCTATTTTAAAATTACAAGGCCGACATTTGGATTTTAAAATTTCCCGCTCTTCCTGTATGGGACGATGTGGAGAAGGTCCGGTAGTCGTGATCTATCCGGATGGAGTTTGGTATCAAAAAGTGAGCGTAGAAGATGCGGAGGATCTTGTTTCCGAGCATCTTTTACAAGATAGATTGGTTTCTCGTTTAGTTGATAATATTATGCAATAGGAATATAATATGGCATGTCATGAAATTGCAGCTTTAAGATTAGGAATGATGAATGTTCTTGGAATAAAGGACGAATCCGTCATTCAACATGAAAAAAATGAAATAGGACCGGAAGCTCTTTCTTCTCCTGGACCCATTCAATCTTTAACAAATGCGAATAATTTCGATGATCTGATCAGGTTTTTTGAAGCAAGCCTTGTAGAATTGGAACAAACAATTTCGAAGCTATCTTCCGAGGATCCAAAAACAGGATATTACACTTCTCTATTGATACTTACTAAAAAAGTAGAATTGGATCTGAAAAATTCCGCTAAGTCATTCCAAACTTTGTATCTGGATTTAGAAGAAATGCATGACTTCGTGCATGAGATCTATCCTTCTTAGGAGGAACATTGAGCCAAAAACTTCTCAAACTAATCCATAAAGAAAATATAAGCGAATATTCGGATATATATACTTTTGAAAGAGCAGATGGTTCCCTTTTCGAATTTGTAGGAGGACAATACGTTATCCTAAATGCCGGAATTGATAAAGACGGAAAGGTTATTAAAAGAGCATATTCCATTCTATCCTCCGATTCCAAAGCTGATTCTTTTCAAATATGTGTGAAACGATTAGAAACCGGCAAAGCATCTAGCATTCTTCCTACATTAGAATTAGGATCAGAATTAGAATATTCTGGCCCTTGGGGAAAATTTGCAGGGGATCCGACATGGCCTTCTCCTGGTTTTTCTTTGATCTTAGCAACAGACACAGGGATCACTTCCCTTGTAGGACTTCTTCTTTCTAAAAAATTCTCAAACCGTTTGGACAGTACAATTGCAGTCTGGCTCAAAACAAAAGAGGAAGATTTTCTTTCGGAAAATGAATTAACAAAAACCCTCTCAGAAGTTTCCAATTTTCCAAATATATTCCATATCCCGCCTATTTCCGATCAGAATAGAATTTCAAGTGCATTAGAAATTTTGAAATCGATCTTAGGAGATTGTACCGTTCCAGAGAACGTATTTTTAAGTGGAGATGGAAATATTTTAAGAGAATTAAGATCCGAATTAATTCGTTTAGGAACCTTAGAGTCCAAGATCGGAATGGAAGCGTTCTTCAATACCCAAAGAAATACTTCACCGGCTATAAGTCTCGGATAAATTCTAATGGCGACAAAGGAATTAAGAGAAGGATTCACTACGGGAGCATGCTCTGCTGCCGCAGCAAAAGCGGCTACCAGAGTCCTGATCTTAGGCCAAACAATTACAGAAATTGAAACTACTCTTCCTAATAAAAGAAAAGTTATCTTCGAACTAAAACGTTGTGAGATCTCGGACGATAGTGCTGTTTGTAGTATCATCAAGGACGCAGGAGATGATCCTGATTGTACTCATGGTGCTGAATTAACTGCATTAGTAAAACTCAATCAAGAAAACAAAATCATATTAAAGGGCGGAGAAGGGGTAGCTGTAGTTACTAAAGCAGGACTTGGCTTAGAGATCGGAGAACCTGCAATTAACCCGGTCCCAAGAAAGAATATTACGGAAATGATATTAGAAGAACTGATTGGATCAGCGTTCTCAGGCGCGGAAGTTACCATCAGTGTTCCAGGTGGCCAAGAGATGGCCAAAAAAACAATGAATGAACGTCTGGGACTGATAGGCGGAATTTCGATCTTAGGCACAACCGGGATCGTAAAACCATATTCCACCGCAGCATATAAGGCAAGTGTAATACAGGCAATACAGGTCGCAAGAGAATACGGAGAACATAGTATCGTTTTAACTACAGGAGGAAAGTCTGAAAAGTTCGCAATGGACCTTCTTCCAAATATGAATGAGATCTCATTTATACAAGTCGGTGATTTTATAGGAACTGGTATTAAAACCTCTATTAAAGAAGATATCAACCATGTGATCATAGTTGGTATGATCGGAAAACTTTCCAAGATGGCCGACGGAGTCATGATGACTCATAGAGGTGGCTCTTCCGTAAATACAAAAATGCTCGCTAATATCGCAAGATCATTAGAGATCCCCGAAGAAGTCTGCTCCAACATAGAAGCAGCTAACACAGCGAGACATGTATTAGATATTTGTAAAGAATCTGGACATTTTTATATCACCACCAGGATCTGCGAGATCGTTTCCCAAAATTGTTCCAAACATGGATTGGGCCAAAGAGTTTCCACTTATATGGTAGATTTTGACGGAACACTATTAGGAAAGTTTGAAGCTCCAGAAGGATGGGGAATCAAAGGAGAAGCGGAATAAATGAACGATATGAGGCAAATGACCTCTTTAGGAAGGGAGATCGAGAATAATTCCTTTGCGATCATAGATGAAGAAGCAGGAAATCATTCTCATCCCCCTGGTGATTGGGAAGTTGTAAGAAGGATCATCCATGCCACTGCCGATTTCGAATATAGGGATTTAACTAAGATACATTCCAGCGCGATACGAGATGGGATCCAAGCATTAAAAAATGGATGCCCTATCATCTGCGATGTTCAGATGATCATTGCCGGATTAAACAATGAACGTTTGGATTCGTATGGATGCAAAACTTATAGTTTTATTAGTGATCCCGAAGTGATCCAAAGAGCAAAGGAAAATAACTCTACAAGAGCAATAGAGTCCATGCGCAAGGCATCTAGTTTAGGACTTTTGAATGGAGCAGTAATCGCGATTGGAAATGCGCCCACTGCCCTATTAGAAATAGTAAGACTTGTACAAGAAGAAGGAATTCGTCCTTCTCTTGTGATTGGAGTTCCGGTCGGATTTGTTTCCGCTGCCGAATCCAAGGAAGCATTATTAGATAACAAATTCCAATCCGAATATTCCATCCCCTATATCCTTACGAGAGGAAGAAAAGGAGGAAGTACAATCGCTGTTTCTATCATACATGCACTTCTACTTCTTTCAACGGAGAAAAAATTTTGAAAGCTGTTACCGTTATAGGAATTGGAGATGATGGCTGCGTAGGGCTTTCCAGCAAAGCAATGGGCGCAGTTGCAAGAGCAAGAATTCTTGCCGGAGGAGAAAGGCATCTGGACTTCTTCCCTCAATTTGACGGGGAAAGGATCATTATCAAAAATGATGTGGTTAAAACCGCGGAGAAGATCGCCGAACTTTCTGCAGAGCATACGATATGTGTACTTGCCTCTGGAGATCCTTTATTTTTCGGGATCGGCAATCTGATCTTAAATAAAGTAGGAAGGGATCATGTCGAATTTATTCCGGCGCCAAGTTCCGTTCAAAACGCTTTCTCCAAAATTGGAGTTAAATGGGATGACGCCTCCTTTCTTTCCCTACACGGAAGACCTATAGAAGGGTTTATCACAAAATTACAAAATGTATCGAAGGTCGCCTGCCTTACAGACGAGATAAACTCCCCTGACAAGATCGCTAAGTATTTATTAAATTATTCTGAAATAGATTGGAAAGCATTCGTTTGTGAAAATTTAGGAGGAAAAGAAGAGAAGGTCCGTGAATTCGAATTAGAAATTTTAGCGGAAACAACCGATATTTCCAGCTTAAATGTATTTATCTTAATTAGAAAAGATCCGACTTGGAAACCTTCCCCAGTGCTTCCTTTTCTAGGAGAAGATGAATATGCGAAACGTCTTCCTAAAAAAGGACTGATCACTAAAAAAGAAGTCAGAATACTTTCTCTCGCCGCCTTGGAAATCCGACCGGATTCCGTAGTTTGGGATATTGGAGCAGGCTCTGGAGCAGTTTCAATAGAAGCAGCCAGGATCGCAAGAGAAGGGAAAATATACGCAATTGAGATAGATCAGGAAGGGATAGAGATCTGCAAGCAGAATATCCTCTCTCACAAAGCAGATAATGTTTTTATAATACATGGAAAAGCCCCTCAGGCATTGGTCGACCTCCCCTCCCCAGACTGCGTATTCATAGGAGGTTCCAAGGGGAATATGAAAGAAATCATAGAACTTTCTTGGAAAAGATTAAGTGCAGGCGGATGTTTAGTGGCAAATGCAATTACCTTGGATAATGTTTCTGAAGCTTACAAAACTTTCAGGGATATGGACCTAATCCCGGAAGTAAGCTTAATCAATATTTCCAGAGGCCAGAAATTGGCTGATTATCTTAGATATGAGGCACTGAATCCTATCCATATTTTTAAAATTAGGAAATCATAATACATTTTATGAATGTAAAAACCAAATACGGAAAACTATACGGAGTCGGAGTTGGCCCTGGGGCAACCGACCTAATCACACTTAGAGCGGTAAATGTCCTTAACTCTGTCCCAGTACTTGCCATTCCCAAAAGTAGCGAATCACTTCCTTCATTTTCCTGGAGAGTATGTTCCCCTATAGTTCAGGAAAATGAAATACAAGAGAAATTGTTCTTACATTTCCCAATGACCAAAGATCCGAATATACTTATCCCGGCTTGGGACAAGGCATTCAAAGAAATTGGCCTTCGGTTAGAAAAGGGTCTGGATGTTGCATTCATTACTCAAGGAGATCCCTCCGTATATAGCTCTTGGAGCTATCTATTGGATGAGGCCCCAGAAAGATGGCCCGGCATTGAAATAGAAATTGTTCCGGCAGTTTCTTCGATTACTGCAATCCCAGCAAGTTTGCTTACACCACTTGCAGATGGAAGAGAAAGATTCTGCGTTCTTCCTGCAACTTACGGCCTAGAAGATCTCGAAAAACTTATCCAAGATTTTGATACTATCGTTCTCACAAAAGTAGGACAAGTAGTTCCGGAATTGATCAGAATATTAAAAGAACAGAATATTCTAGAAAATGCAACCTATGTTTCTTACGGAACAACTGACCGACAAAGGATCGTGAAAGACATAGAATCCATCAAGAATGAAACTTGCGATTATTTTTCCATGGTAGTCATTTCTATCCGAAGACGAAAAGGTGTCCTAAGGGGAATCTCAGATGATTCAGAGTAGAAAACCCTACGCAATCTACGTAATCACTAAACATGGTCTGAAAACAGGGAACGAGTTATTCCGTTCTCTAAAAGGAGCAGATATATTCGTTTCTCCAAAATTCATTTCAGAAGCCCCTAAAGAGTCCAAACTTTTAACTCTTCCTATGGAACCTACGCTTAGAGAAACTTTTATGGAGTATGATTGCCATATTTTTGTGATCAGTGTGGGTGCAGTAGTTCGGATGATCTCTCCACTTTTAGTCAGTAAGAAAACCGATCCCGCTGTTCTTTGTATAGATGACCAAGCAAAGTTTACTATCTGTGTTTTATCCGGTCATGTGGGGAGAGGAAATTTTTTTACTCAGAAAATTTCCGATCTTTTGGCTAATATTCCGGTAATCACAACTGCTTCCGATGTCTCCGGAACTTTGACTGTAGATATTTTAGGAAGAGAGTTAGGTTGGAGTTTAGAGGATCAAGATAGGAATGTAACTAGAGCCTGCGCAGCAGTAGTTAATGAAACAAAGGTTTTATTCGTACAGGAAACTGGCGAACCCGATTTTTGGCCTTTAGAAAAAAACCTACCTAAGGGCGTAGAATATTCCATTAATTTAGAGAATGTAGATCCTAAAGATTATGAGATCCTTTTAATCTCGAGCGATAGGACAAATATCAAAACAAGAACTCCGGAAATATATTCTAATTCCGTAATCTATCGACCTAAATCCCTGATTTTAGGATTAGGTTGTGATAAAGGAATTCCAAGCGAAGTAGTAGAGAATGGAATTATAAAAGTATTAAAAGAATATAATTTATCTTTCGAATGTATAAAAGCCATTTCCAGTGTAGATGCCAAAAAAGAAGAGCCAGCATTTTTGGAAATTTCAAAAAAATATGGATGGGATTTTATAACCTTCCCCGCGGAAAAATTAAACCAAGTGGATGGGATTTCAGAAATCTCCAAAGCAGCATCCGAATATGTCGGAACTCGATCAGTAAGCGAAGCTTCCGCCCTTCTACTTTCCGGATCATATAAACTACTCGTGACTAAACAGAAATATAAAGAAACGGAAGACGGAAAAAATCTAACGGTAGCCGTTTCAAGAATACCGTTCGCCACCAGATCGGAGATCCGTTCCGAAAGTTTGGAGAAAGTATGAACGAAACTCCAAAAGGAAAATTGAATATTGTAGGGATAGGCCCTGGAAACGATTCACATATTACTCCTGCGGCATTATCCGCCATCAAAGAAGCCGATTCCATAATAGGATACACGACTTATATCAATCTAGTAAAACATCATCTGAGCGGCAAACAAGTCACTCGAACAGGAATGACGGAAGAGATTACCCGTGCACAAACGGCTGTGGAGTCAGCAAAGTCCGGACAGACAGTAACATTAATCTCTTCCGGAGACGCAGGCGTTTATGGAATGGCAGGTCTTGTATTTGAAGTTTTAAGAAAGACAGGTTGGAAAAAAGGAGACTCTCCTGAAATCAAAATGATCCCCGGCATAAGTGCAGATAGTTCTTGTGGCTCCCTTGTAGGAGCTCCAATGGTGCACGATTCCGCAAGAATTTCACTTTCCGATCTTTTAACTCCTTGGACTGTGATCGAAAATCGTATCGAGTCAGCGGCCAAAGGTGATTTTGTAATCAATCTATACAACCCGGCTTCCGGCAGAAGGCAAAGACAGATTGTAGAAGCTGCTCGTATTATCAAAAAATACAGATCCGGAAGCACACCGGTTGCACTCGTCAAAAGCGCATATCGTAGGCAAGAAAATATTCAGTTCTCTGATCTGGATCATTTTCTGGAATTCGAGATCGGGATGAACACTACAGTTATTATAGGTTCTTCTCAATCTTTCGTGTATGAAGGATTTTTTGTAACTCCTAGAGGATACGGAAATAAATATTCTTTGGAAGATGGGTCATTAAAGCCCGGACAAAATAGAGCTGTTTCTTTGAGAACGGAAAACGATCTGGCAAGTAGAATCCCGAAAGAATCGCCTTCTCCAAATTTAAATATCACAAAAATACAAGGTGCATTCGTTAAAACAAGCACTACAATTTTTGAACAAGAGAGAGAAGAATCAATAGAGGTCCAAGATTCTTCCGCAACTACCGCATTAAAAGCATTACAATTCTTAGATACAACTCAGCAAAAAAAGGAAAGTCGAATCTCCGAATTAATATCTGAAGAAAAAATCCAATACCTAGGACGTATAGGAGGATCTATTCTTTACCAAAATGAAGAAGACTATTACCTAATCGGAAAATTAAAAAGGCCGATCGAACTGGAAACATTCGGCTTTTATAATCCCACCGAGCAAGACCAAAAATGGGTAAAACTAAATATTAAAGATCGTTCGATTCTTTCTCAAAACCAATTCGATCTTTTGATCTCTTTTCCGTCAGAAGGTTCTCCGAAAGAAATTTATGATCTATTTTCCATTTATCGGAATTCATCCATCAGCGAAAGACTTTGGAACTATGTATTAGATAATAGCAAAAAGACTCTTTGGCAAAATAAGAAATATGCGGACGCAAGATGGTTGGGACATTCTCCCAAACAAGTTTGGTCCTCTTTTAGAGAAAATATTTTAAAATGCGATTGAGAGCAATATTATGAAAGTATATATTATCGGCGCCGGTCCAGGAGATCCTGATCTGATCACTATTAAAGGCGCAAGACTTGTAGAAACCTGCCCCATCGTTCTTTATACCGGCTCTCTTGTGCCTCAAAGAGTGATAGAAAGAGCGGCACCAACAGCGACTGTATTAGATTCATCTAAAATGACTTTGGAAGATATTATTTCTATTTTAGAAGAAGCTAAGAAGAAGGATCAAAATGTTGCGAGAGTCCATACAGGAGATCCATCTATTTTCGGCTCCACGGCTGAACAGATGAGAAAAATGGATGAATTAGGAATTCCCTACGAGATCGTCCCTGGAGTCTCCTCATTTACGGCAGCTGCGGCGATGCTTGGTAAGGAGCTTACTCTTCCGGAAGTTTCTCAATCAGTAGTGATTACTAGGGCAGAAGGAAGGACTCCTATGCCGGAAAAAGAAAAATTAGAAACTTTTGCTTCTACTGGCGCTACCCTAGTATTCTTTTTAAGTGTTTTACATATTCGTAAAATTGTAGAAGAACTTATCCCTTATTATGGCGGGAATTGCCCCGTATCGGTTGTGCAGAAGGCCACTTGGCCGGAACAAAAAATAGTGACTGGGACTTTGGAAACTATAGTACATCAGGTGAAGGAAGAAAAAATCACTGCAACTGCGATCATCTTCGTAGGCAAAGTATTGGACTGCCACGATTTTGCGGATTCCAGACTTTACGCTTCTGACTTCTCGCATAAATTCAGAAAAGCAAATAAGAAACAAATCGCTCGGAAAACAAATGAATCCCTCTCCTGAAAAAAAAGGACTCATCTTAGTATTTACTGGTCCTGGAAAAGGAAAAACCACTGCTGCCTTAGGAATTCTATTTAGAGCATTAGGAAGAGGAATGAAATGCGGGGTTGTTCAATTTTTAAAAGGAAAATGGGAAACGGGAGAGAGAAAATTTGCCAAAACAATTGCAGATCTTGACTTTCATGTAATGGGCCTAGGATTCACCTGGGAAAGTGACGATCTGGACAAAGACAAAAAAGCTGCTAGATTAGCCTGGGAAAAATCATGTGAAATGATATTTTCAGAAAATTATAAAATACTCATATTAGATGAAATCACTTATGCATTCCATTATGGATGGCTTACTCCCGAAGAAGTCTCTGAAGTTTTAGCCAAAAAACCGACAGATCTGCATATTATTCTCACAGGAAGAAACTGCCCTAATCTTTTAACTGACATGGCGGATTTAGTTACTCAAATAGAGTCCCCGAAACATCCTTATAAAAATGGGATCCCAGCCCAGATCGGGATAGACTATTAAAATAATATGATACAAGAGATCAAAATACCAAGGATACTGATCTCCGGAACAGGAAGCGGTACCGGGAAAACTACACTAACAATAGCGCTTACAAAGTCCTTACAAGCGAAAGGCCTAAAAGTTTCCGTATTCAAATGTGGACCTGACTATCTGGATCCCGGTTATCATTCTTTCGTTACTGGCAAAACCTGTCAAAATCTGGATGGGTGGTTGATGGGAAAAGAATCAGTACTTTCCAGTTTTGTAAGCGCAAGCCAAGGATCTGACATTGCCATTATAGAAGGAGTGATGGGATTATTCGACGGCCATTCACCCAATTCAGAAGCTGGATCTACTGCTGAAATTGCTAAATGGTTAGAGGCTCCCACTTTAATATTGATAGATGCATCCGGGATGGCAGCGACTTTTTCAGCGATTGCTTCCGGTATCAAAAATTATGATCTTCAAGTTCCCATCCAAGGTTTTATTGCAAATTTTATAGGAAGTAAAAATCACCTTTCCATTATAGAAGCTGCAAGTATTCCTTTGACTATCTTGGGAGGATTTCCGAAATCTAACGATTACTCCTTTCCGGAAAGACATTTAGGACTTCGCACAGCCGGTCCGGATATTTTGACCGAAGAAAAACTTTCTTATTGGCGAAATTTATCTGAAGAGTGGCTGGATCTAAATAAAATTTTAAAAATCGCGAATTCAGCCCCTCCACTTTTAGTTGAAAAACCGATCGAAGCCCAAGCAAAACAAAAAGATTGTAAGATCGGAGTAGCTTACGATGAAGCATTTCATTTTTATTATGAAGAGAATTTTAAAAAATTAAAAGAAGAAGGAGCAGAACTCGTTTTCTTCTCTCCACTAAAAGACACTAAACTACCGGAAGTAGATGGATTATACTTTGGAGGAGGATATCCGGAACTATTCGCCGATCCACTATCGAAAAATAAGTATCTAATACAAGAGATCAGAAATTTCGCAAATTCAGAAAGGCCTATATATGCGGAATGTGGAGGATTAATGTATTTATCTTCCGAGATTCAGACCGTAGAAGAGAAAAATTTTCCTATGGTAGGACTGATCCCTGGCAAAGCGGTCATGGGCCCTAAGCTTAAAAGTTTAGGGTATGTAGAGGTTCATACAGAAAAAAGAACCATTCTGGGTGAAGCCGGTATCCGTTTTAGAGGACATCAATTCAGATACTCTGACCTGATTATAGAAAATGAAGATGAGTCATTATTCTCATATCATATCAGAAAACGAAAATCAGAACAAACAATTAGAGAAGGTTATACCGTTTCTAATGTTTTAGCAAGTTATGTGCATGCGCATTGGGCCTCAAATCCAGAAATACCAAAAAACTTTATAGCTTCTTGTAGGAGATTTAAAGTTTGAACTTTTTTCAAAACGATCAAATTAGAGTCTCCGAAACTTGGCTGGAACTCCAACTTTCGAAACCTCATTCTTCTTTGAGCTGGGCAGTCGTAGGAGGTGGATATTTAACCACTAATAAAGTGTACTGGTTAAAAGTTTCCAATTCGGATTTAAGTCCTGAGGTGCTTCCGGAAGAATTTTATAGAAATCGCTTAGTAGATAAGGGAGAAAAAGAAGAAGTCCTTGGTTTTATGACGAGCGCTTCTCTTTTAAATTATTCTGTCGTAGAAAAAAGTCTGGATAATTTGCACGTTAGATCCATAGCAACCGTAGGATTAGGAAATGCAGTCCGAGTAGGAAATCCTCCAAAACAAAATAAAAAAATAGGAACAATTAACTTACTCGTTCAAACTTCTGAAACAATCACCTTTTCAGCTTGTATAGAAGCAATCTCGATAGCGTCCGAGGCAAGGACCCTAGCGGTTTTAGAATCGGAGATCTCGGTACAAAATGAAAACAACCTTGCGACAGGTACAGGCACAGACTGTATAGGGATCATCTCTCCAATTTCGACTAACGGAATAGATTATGTGGGAAAACATACTATTTTAGGACATCTAATCGGAGCCACCTCTTACGAAGCAGTTAAACAAGGCATCCTTAAATGGACAAAAACCAGAAATCAATCACTTTCGGAATATGAAAGGCGCGTGAATATATGAAAAAATCATTATGTTTACTTAGGCATCCAAGCATTCCTTCGGAATATAGAGGAAAATATTTGGGCAGAAAGGAAGTCTCACTCTCCCAAGAAGGGATCCAAGAAATTGAAAAAATTAAAACAAAAGTCCAAGAGAAATTTTTGAATGGGAAAATATATTTAAGTCCAACCCTTCAGTGTAAGGAAACTTTTAAAACATTAGAGTTCCCTAAAGAAATCGAGCCTGAACTCAGAGATGAATTGCAAGAATTGGACTTTGGGAATTGGGAAGGAAGATCCTTCTCAGAATTAGCTGAAATAAATTTAGAAGGTTTAAAAAAATTCGCTAACTTTTCCTCTTCCTTCAGATTTCCTAATGGAGAAAGTTTAAATGAATTCCAGAAAAGAACAGAAGTATTCAAAGAACATATCCTTTCCTCACCGGATCGTTACATTTTTATTTTAAGTCATGGAGGAATCCTCTCCAGTTTACTTTGTTCTTTTTTAGAACTCCCTTACTCATTCTATACAAAATTCAGGATTTCTCCTTCTACACTCATTTACTTAGATATATTTCATAATGGCCAAGCAGTCCTAACTGATCTTATTAGAATTCCTGGTGCAAGGAGATCGGAATGGCCCGGATAATTTTAGTGACCGGAGGATGTAGAAGTGGAAAAAGCGGATTTGCCTTAGAAAAGGCGAATTCCCTAGGAAGAAGAAAATTCTTTTTAGCCACCTGCCCTCGTATAGACTCCGAAATGGATGCAAGAATACAAAGACACAAGCAGGAAAGAATAGATTGGAGCACGATAGAAGAAGAATTAGAACTTTCTACTATATTTGATTCCATTCCTTCAGAATCCGTTGTACTGTTAGATTGTTTAAGCCTATGGATCAATAATTTGATGTATGATGCAAGTAACAAGAACCGAGATCTGACTCAAGAGCAGGTCAGTGAAGCTTGTTTAAATTTAGGAAAACATATCTTGGATTCAAAGGCGAAAGATATATTTATAGTCACAAATGAAGTCGGAATGGGCCTTGTTCCGGAAAATAAAGAAGGCAGATTGTATAGAGATCTATTAGGGATCTGTAATCAAACATTTGCTGCTATTGCAAATGAAGTTTATTTTTTAGTGAGCGGTATACCGATCAGAATCAAACCTTCTACGGTTAATAATTTATGAAATCGGATGAGGTAAGTCCGCATGGAGGAAATTTATCCAGAATGGCGGATATTGCCGGCGTTGATCCCGAGGAAATTTTGGACTTCTCTTCTAACCTAAATCCTTTAGGTTTTCCGGACTGGGTCCGTCCATTAATTAATTCCAAGATCAGCGACCTGATACATTATCCGGATCCGAATTATAGCAAGGTAAGAATTTCATTAGAAAAACATTGGAATATTCCAAAAGAAGAAATTGTTTTTGGCAATGGTGCCTCGGAGCTGATAAATATCCTCCCTAGGATAAAAAATTTCGATCTGGGAGTAATCACCCAGCCTTCTTATATAGATTATCAAAAAAGTTTAAAATTAGCGGGGTTACAAATCCAGGAAATCCAACTCCAAAAAGAATCCGACTTTGAATTAAATTATGAAGAGCTCATCCAAATCTGTAAAAAGAATCCTGAAAAACAAATTTTAGTTTTGTTAGGACATCCAAATAATCCTACGGGGAAATTATTAAATAGGGAAAAGATCCTAAAGATAGCCTCGGATCATAAAAATTCATTTTTTGTAATAGATGAATCGTTTATAGATTTTTGCCCAGGAGATATTTCATTTCGAAATTTTCGATCAGAAAATCTGGCTGTTCTTTGGTCTTTGACTAAAATATTAGCTCTTCCTGGACTTAGGATTGGAGTTTTACTAACAGATCCTAAGACCGCTTCTAAAATTTCAAAACTTCTTCCAAGTTGGTCTTTAAATAGTTTAAGCGCTTCCATTTTAGAAAAATTCGGAGAAGACCAGGAATTTTTATCAAAAACGAAAGAAAAAATCCAAGAGTGGAAGAACATATTCAAGAAAAACTTGGAAGATTTAAACATTTTTCGGATCCATGATACACATACAAATTTCTTTCTTCTGGAATTTTTAGATCCAAAAACGAATGTTTCGGATTTAGAAAATCTTCTTCTTAAAGAATTCAAGATCGGAGTCAGGAATTGTAGCAATTTTAATGGATTAGAGAATAATTATATTCGAATCGCGATCAAAACTCCGAAAGAAAATGAAATCTTTATACAAGCAGTTCGTTCTGTATTTAAGAAAAATCCAAAACCTTCTAAAACAAAAAAAGAAAAACCTGCGCTTATGCTCCAAGGCACAGCTTCTAATGTAGGTAAAAGTATATTGGCAACTGCATTCTGCAGGATCTTTACCCAAGATGGATTTAAAGTAGCACCTTTCAAATCCCAAAACATGGCATTAAACTCTTTCGTAACCTACGAAGGTGCAGAGATAGGAAGAGCTCAGGCATTACAAGCCCAAGCTTGTAAGATCAGGGCAGATTATAGAATGAACCCTATCCTTCTTAAACCATCCAGCGAAAAAGATTCCCAAGTCATACTGAATGGGAAACCTGTAGAGGCGATGGATTTCAGAGACTATATGAAATTCAAGTTAAGTGCATTCGATGAAGTAAAAAAATCATATAGTTCACTTTCGGAAGAATTCGATATGGTGATTTTAGAGGGAGCCGGAGGAGTCTCTGAAGTTAATTTAAAAGATAAAGATATCGTAAACATGAGAATGGCAGAATATGCCAAGGCGAAAGTATTATTAATCGGTAATATAGATCATGGAGGAGTATTCGGCTCTTTCGTGGGGGCCATGGAAACAATGTCAGAATGGGAAAGAAAACTAGTTTCAGGTTTTCTAATCAATCGGTTCAGAGGTATAAAAAGCCTATTAGATCCAGGGATCAAATATTTAGAAGAAACTACTCGCAAAAACGTATTTGGGATCATACCATTCCTAAATGACCTAAGATTACCTGAAGAAGATTCTCTGGAATTCAAATCAGGCAGTTTAAATGATACCTCCCCACTGGGAGACAGAGTTGATATAGTCCTAATCGACACACCCAGGATCTCAAATCACACGGACCTGGATTCTCTAAGAATAGAGCCTGATGTCAGAGTCAGAATTGCCCAGAGAAAAGACGAAATCGGCAACCCGGATGTTTTAATACTTCCGGGAAGTAAAAACGTAATCACAGATCTAAATTACCTGAAGGAATCAGGAATTTCAGAAACTATTTTAAATTTCCATAAAGAAGGAAAAGTGGAAATTATTGGAATTTGTGGAGGATACCAGATGTTGGGAGAATCTGTCCACGATCCATTCCAAATAGAAAGTAATCTAGGCTCAGCAGAAGGTTTAAATCTAATCCGAATCAAAACCGTATTAGAAAAAGAAAAATTACTCAAACAAACTGAAGGCATTCATATAGTGTCCGGAAAAAAAGTATCAGGTTATGAAATCCATCATGGAAACACAAAAGAAACCTCTGCAAAATCTATATTCCAAGATATCTCCGGAGAAAGCCTAGGACACCAAGGAATTTCGGAAAGAATTTGGGGAACATATTTACATGGAGTATTCGATGAGGACGAGTTTAGAAGAAGTTTTTTAGATAAGATCCGAACCCGAAAAGGAATGAAACCATTGGTTAAAATCCAGGCAAGATATGAATTGGAAACCAATTTAGATCGATTAGCGGAAGAAGTCAGGAATTCAGTGAATATGAATTGGATTTATAAAATTTTGGGATTAGCATGAATTCTATTTGGATCCTTCCTGCTTCTATAATCCTGGATCTTGGATTTGGAGATCCCCAAGGTTTTCCACATCCGGTCAGACTGATTGGCAAATTCGCAAGATCTATGGAGAAGATTACAAGAAAGTATTTGTTTTCCGAAAGATTTGCAGGAATAATCACTTCGTTTTCGGTATATTCTATTTCTTTTATATTACCTTGGCTAATTATAGAATTTTCCCGCTATCTACATCCTTTTTTAGCGGAACTAACATCTGCATTTATTATATATACTAGCATTGCTTTAAAGGATCTTTTGGGCCATAGCAAGGACGTATATTCCGCACTCCATGAAAATGATCTGGAAAAAGCGAGGATTATGGTAGGCAGAATCGTTGGTAGAGATACAGAAAATTTAGAAGAACCTGAGATAGTCAGAGCAGGTTTGGAAAGTGTAGGAGAAAGTCTGGTAGATGGGATCACTGCCCCGCTTTTTTTTGCAGCCTTAGGAGGACCAAGTTTTGCGATGCTATATCGTTCCATTAATACTCTGGATTCACTTTTCGGTTATAAGAATGAGACCTATCTGAAATTCGGTTGGGCTCCCGCCAGAATAGACGATCTGGCAAATTATATTCCCGCAAGACTAACTGCGCCCATACTTTGTATTTCTTCCGCCATTTTAGGTTTTTATCCATTAAGTTCCTTTAAAATATTGATCCGAGACGGAAAAAAACATCCGAGTCCTAATTCTGGACTTTGCGAGGCGGCCTTAGCCGGAGCTTTAAAAATACAATTAGGCGGAAAAAATTATTACTCAGGAATCCCAAGTGAGAAGCCAAAATTAGGTGATTCGGAGCGAAAATTGGTCCCAAACCTCATCTTAGACGCGAATAAAATTATATTTTTAACATCTATCCTATCCTCCATTTTGTTCTTAGGCATTGGACAAGTGGTACATTTACTATTTGGGATCTTTTTCTAATCGGAAACTTGCCCCATGAGCAAAGAAGAATATCAACTTTTTCTAATTCGACATGGAGAAACAGCATGGAACAAAGAAAGAAGATTACAAGGACAAACCGATACTCCACTTTCTGAGCTCGGAAAGAAACAAGCATCTAAATTAGCCGAAGGATTAAAAAATAAAGGAATAGAACTTATCTTTAGCAGCGATTTAAAAAGAGCCAAAGAAACATCCGAACAAATCTCTCAACAATTAGGAATAGAGATAATATATCATTCAGGTTTGAAAGAGATCCATTTAGGAGAAGCGCAAGGAATATTAGAATCGGAGATTTCTGATATATTTGGGGAAACACATTACTCGGCTTGGAAAAGTCAGGATCGGATCCACGATCAGTTTAAATTTCCAGGAGGAGAAAGTAAATCGGAGGCAGGATCTCGGATCATCGAAACTATATTATATTTATTGAAGATGTATGACAAAAAGAATATTGCAATTTGTAGTCACGGATTCGTTCTTTCCAGAGCTTATGAGTATTTTTCTTTAAAAGAATTTCCTCATTCTAAACTCGGGAATTGTGAAGTATTGGAATTAGTTCTTTCTTCGAAGATTCAGGAAAAATTTGTACAAAAGTAAAATAAATTAGAACGTTCTTTTTTGAAAGTGATAAAACTTTTTTCATTGAATAAATCATGTCGGTTCGAAAGATCGTCTTAACTTTCAGGATGAAGTTGGGTGTAAATCCCACGCTGACCCGCAACTGTAATCGGAACTGATCATTAAGATATTATCTTTCTGTTCTAATTCCGCAAGCCAGATCTCCCTGCAGACTTAAACCTCGAGGATAGGTAAGTTTGCATTCTCGCCAAGCACGTCCGTGCATCAGCGAAGGGCCCCGGAAGTTAAAAATCGGGGCTCCCGCGAACAAGGGTAAATTCCTAATTTTGTACATTATAAAATTTATATATTCTTATTTTGACATAAATTAGACTAACATTTGTTAGTTTATCTTTGTTTCGGAAGTTTTCCAAAAAACGGACGAAACCATGAGGAAAAACATTCTTCGGATTGCTGCTATAGGCATATCCTTATCGTACTTTTTATGTACGATCTTCTCCCCTATCCTTTCTCAGGATCAGGAAACAAAACCGACTAACGGAAAAGAAAAGACCGAGGCGGAAAAATTAGAACTTAAAAAGAAAATTTCCGAGTACAAACCGGACGCAATCGTGATCAGAGACAGAAGATCTAACTTGATCGGGATCGCTTCTTCTGCAAGTGAAGGTGTGGTCGGTTCCGAGCAAATAAAAACAAGACCTATTATGAGACAAGGAGAAGTCGCCGAGTTGATCCCGGGTGTGATCGTAACCCAACATAGTGGTGGAGGTAAAGCGAATCAGTTCTTCCTAAGAGGTTTCAATTTGGACCATGGGACAGATCTCTCCTCTAATGTGGATGGAATGCCCGTGAATAATGTTAGCCATGCTCACGGACAAGGTTATACGGATCTGAACTTTCTTATTCCAGAACTTGTGGAACAAATGCAATACAAGAAAGGCGTTTATTATGCAGACCAAGGAGATTTTGCTTCCGCAGGTGCATTCAATATTTCTTATTATAAAAGTTTAACAAAAGGGATCGCGAATGTGGAAGGTGGAACTTTAGGTTACGCGAGGACTCTGATCGCAAAATCCCATAAAATAGGTCCGGGTGATCTTTTATATGCATTCGAAGCTTCTCATAACGATGGACCTTGGGTAATTTCGGACAACTTCAGAAGAGTGAATGGTGTCACAAGTTATTCCGTAGGAGATAAGCAGAAAGGATTTAGTATCAGTCTTATGGGATATAGAGGTAGTTGGCATTCCACTGGCCAAGCTCCTAAAAGGGCTCTTAGAATGGGCGATTCCTGGCTGGATCCCGATTCAGGTTTAAGTAGATTCGAAAGTGTGGATCATAACGATGGTGGATGGTCTAATAGAGCCAGTATTAATTTCGAAGCCCATCGTTTAGAAAAAGGGTATGAGGCAAAAACCCAATTTTATGGAATATATTACGATTTACGATTATTCTCCAACTTTACTTATTATTTAGATGATCCAGTAAGAGGGGACCAACACGAACAAGCGGATCGCAGAACGATTGCCGGGAGTAAATCCAGTTATAAGGATATCAGTGAATTCTGGGGAATCCGTATGGAAAATACGGTCGGATTACAAATCAGAAGAGATTATATACAAAACGGTCTTTTTCATACCGAAAAAAGAGCGAGGTTAGAAACGGTTAGAGAAGACGGGATTATACAGCTCAGTTCGGGTATATATTATGAAAATAAGATACAATGGTCCAAAAAATTCAGAACGGTAGTCGGACTAAGAGGTGATTATTTTAAATTTAACGTAGATGATTGGGGAACAAAAGAAAGATCGGGTAAAGATGCAAGAATTTATAGTCCAAAAGGAAGTATCATCATTGGGCCTTGGTTCAAAACAGAATTTTATATAAGCGGTGGATACGGATTCCATAGTAATGATGCAAGAGGGGTGGTTCAAAAAACGGACCCTGCTGATCCACTGGTCCAAACAAGAGGGGGAGAAGTTGGACTTAGAACCGAGCCCGTCCACGGTTGGCAATCCACGTTCTCAGTTTGGCAATTGGATATGAATTCCGAACTCCTGTTTACCGGAGACAATGGAACCACGGAAGCAAGTAGGCCAAGCACTCGTAAAGGATTCGAATGGGCCAATTATTACTCTTATAATTCTTGGCTGATGATAGATGCTGACTTTGCTACTTCTAGATCCAGGTTCAGAGACGATGATCCTTCAGGAAATTATATCCCAGGGTCTATTCGTAATACATTAGCATCCGGAATCACATTAAAAAATTCTGATGGCATTTTTGGATCTATTAGAGTGAGGTATTTCGGAAATCGATCTCTAATAGAAGATAATTCTGTTCGGTCCCCTGCAACAACAACAGTGAATCTTCAAATAGGAAGGAATTTCGGAGAAGACCTGAGTATCGTTCTGGAAGTATTCAATTTACTGAATACTCATGTAAGCGATATAGATTATTATTATGCTTCCAGATTAAAGAATGAAGTAGTCGGCCCTAATGAAGGGGGATATAATGATATTCATACCCACCCTGCTCAGCCTAGGTCGATACGACTATCCATGAGGGCATCTTTTTAAGATCTATTTTTTGACGTAGTCCCGTATTACCAAAATACGATCTACGTCAACTTCCTTGTTTTTAGGAACGGACTTAGTAAACGTAAACACCTCGGTACTAAGCCCGTTTTTAGATAGTAAAAGTCCATGAGAAGGAACTGTCTCTAACGGAGTTTTTTCCGCAAAACGATCGTCCAACTCGAAACTTTCCATATCCGGAATGTTTTTCATACTCAAAACGTCTCCGAGAGGTTTCCCAATCGCGTCTGATTCCAACCAGCCTGTAAGCTTCTCCGCAGACAAATTCATAAAGGAAATTTGCCCTTTAAAATCGAATGCGATCACTCCTTCTTGCATATTTCGAAGTTCAGTAGAAACAAGTTTCGCCTTCTCCATTAATTCCTTTTCCACTTCGTGTTTATAAAGGATCAGCTCTATCACTATTTGCAACTCTCTGGTTTGAAATGGTTTTAGAATATATGCATTCGGTTCTGTTAATTTAGCTCTTGTTAAAGTCTGAGAATCGGAAGAAGCAGTAATATAAACGATCGGAACATCTAAAAATTTTCGGATCCTTTTGGCGGCGTCTATTCCATCCAAATATCCGTTTGCGAGAACTATATCTATGAGGATCAGATCCGGCTGGAGAGCAATTGCCTGTTTGACCGCAGTTTCTCCCGTATTTGCAATACTAGGTTCCGGATATCCCATCCTTATCAATCTATGACGGATATCCTGGGCCACAAGCCCTTCGTCCTCTACGATCAAAATTCTAGTATCCCTCATTTTATATTCCCAAATATTTAAATATCAGAAAATCTAAATATTATAATTCCAAAATTATATCAGACACCCGCCTCTTCCGAGGAGGTGTTTATAAGATCCTTTACTCCATGAAGTATGGCGGACATGTTCCTTCTTTCCCTTTTTCTTTTTTTATCCAGTCCATGCTTATTTAGAGCAATCTCTATCGCTATTTGTAATTCTTTAGTCTGAAAGGGTTTCAGTAAATATCCATAAGGCCTTGTAGGTTTACTACGAAGAAGAGTAGATTCATCCGCATAAGCTGTAAGATAGATCACCGGCAGATCCATCTTATCCAAAATTTCCTGCACTGTCTCTATTCCGTCGTAATTTCCCCTGGACAACATGATATCCATGAGTAGAAGGTCCGGTTTATCCAAATAAACTTTTCTTAATGCTTCATTTCCTGTGGAAGCGATACTTACGAAATCATACCCAAGATCCGACAATTTACGAAGTATATCTTTGGCTACGATACCTTCGTCTTCTACAATCAGTATTTTTGCTTCGCTGGAGATCATTTTCGGACTCGGCTCCTTTCTCTAAAGACCAATGTGAACTTAGTCCCTTTGCTCCGATCCAAGATCAAACTTCCGTCTATTTGTTGGGTCAAAGTATTAACTAATTGTAAACCCAAAGAATCGGTTTGTCGATAGTCAATTTCTTCAGGAAACCCTACCCCGTCATCTTCCACAGTTAAGGAATATTCTTCGTACTTAGATATAATAGAGATCTGGATTGTCCCTTCATCTCTATTCCTAAATCCGTATTTTAATGAATTTGTGACAAGTTCCGTTACAATTAAACCGCAATGGATCGCAGTATCTAACGTTAAATGAACAGATTCTGCATGTATTTCGAATTTGATCCTTGAATTTACTCTGTAAGTCCTCAGAAGATTGGTAACCAAACTGTTCAGATATTCCTGGAAGTCAGTATGAGCCAGATCCTCATTTTGGTATAATAACTCATGAATCAGAGCTATAGATTTGATCCTAGATTGGCAATCTTGGAACATTTCTAAAGATTTACGGTCCGTTATATAGTTTCCTTGCAAACTCAGGATACTGGAAACGATCTGAAGATTATTCTTAACCCTATGATGTATTTCCCTAAGCAGAACTTCTTTTTCTTTTAAGGAGGCAGTTAATGCTTCTTCTGCTTTTTTCCTTTCTGCAATTTCAGTCATTAACTCATTATTAACTCTATGCAGCTCGAAAGTCCTTTCTTCTACACGTATCTCCAACTCGTCATGACTTTGTCTTAGAAGTTCTTCTTGGATCCTTAATATTTTGTTTTTCTTATGTAAATCTACAAATACCGAAGCCTTAGATCTTAGGATTTCAGGAGCAGTAGGTTTTACCAAGAAATCCACTGCTCCCAAAGAATATCCTTTGAACATTCCGGTTTCGTTATTTGCATAAGCAGTCAAAAATATGATCGGGATCTTGGCACATTTTTCCCTTTGTCGGATCAATGCTGCCGCTTCGAAGCCGTCCATTCCGGGCATTCTCACGTCCATGAATATCAATGCGACTTCGTCCGGTTCATCCAGAAGTGCCTTCAATGCAGCTTCTCCGGAACTTGCTTTGATCAAATTTAATTCAGGACTCTTGAGAATATGCTCCATTACTTGTAGATTGTCCGCATGATCATCTACTAGTAAAATACTCACTTTCATTGGCTGTTCCATATCTTCTACCTGCACAACAACACCCGAAGTAGAGAAAGCAAATGGTCCACACTTACCGGTTTAGTTATATATTCGGTCGCACCGGCCTCTATACATTTTTCTCGATCCCCTTTCATCGCCTTTGCTGTAAGCGCTAAAATAGGGAGATTTGTAAATTCGACTTTTGAACGGATCACTTTCATTGCCTCGTATCCATCCATATCCGGCATCATCACATCCATAAGAACAATCTCTATGTCCGGATTTTTTTCCAAAATATTAATTCCGTCTAACGCATTCTCCGCATAATGTATCTTCATCTTATGCAATTCCAACATACTCGTTAGCGCGAATATATTCCTTACATCGTCATCCACTATCAAAACCTTATGGCCTTCCAAAGAATAAGTATCTCCCGATTTAGAAATGGATTCCGGTTCATGTAAATGGATCTTGATCTCTTCCAAAGAAGTCGGAAAAGAATTTACGAATTTCAGAATATTAGAACCATTAAAGGATAGAAGTTTCTGAAAACTTTCCGGCCCGTTCTTATCATCCGAATAGAATAGTATCAATGTTCTTTCCGGATCCAATAAAGTGATCTTAGAAACCAGATCCGATACTGACATGTCCTCAAATTCATTGCCGATCAGAATACAATCCGGGATCTCTTTTTGTAGAATATCCAAAAGTTCCTGACCAGACTCAATACTCCTCAGAGCAAGATCTTTTGAAGTAAGTTTTTCGATTAAGAATTCGGAATGCTCCTTCTCTATTCCGCAAACATAAACTGTTTTGTCCGTTTTATGTAGATAGGTCTTAATCTTCTCGAATGCTTCGTTAAGCGATTCTATTCCCACGGGTTTTCTTAAATGGGAAATAGCTCCGATCTCCAGACTTCTTCTCCAATCATTTTCCCCGGAAAGCACATGAACAGGGAGTTGTCTGAGTTTAGGATTTCGTTTTAACCAATTCAGGATCAAACTCCCATCCATATCAGAGAGTTGGACATCCAACAAGACCGCATTAAAAGAAGATTCCTGTAACGCCGATATCCCACTCTTTCCGTCCAATGCAACGGTTCCCTTGAAACCATTACTTTTAGCTATTTCTAAAAGTGATTTCGCGAATGTTTCATCTTCTTCGATGATCAAAACCTTCTCTTTAGATTCGTTTTGTGTTTCATCCTCCAAAACTCTTCGAGTGGCCTTGATCTTACTTCTTACATAGGAGTCGCCGGAGCCTAATGAGTCATTGTCCGGATTTTCAGACCATTTGATCGAATCAGGTTCGATTGGATTTTCTTCCACTTGGATATAATCCAATGGAAGGTATAAAGTAAATTTACTTCCCACTTCCGGCTCACTTTCCAGTTTTAATTCCCCGCCTAAGATGCGAGTAATCTCCTTACTGATAGAAAGTCCGAGCCCTGTTCCTCCATATTTCCTACTAGTACTTCCGTCCGCTTGTCTGAATGCCTCGAAGATCAGGCCTTGTTTTTCAGGAGAGATCCCTATACCTGTATCTATTACAGAGAATGCGATCACACCGCCTGATTGGTTTAAGATCTTATGATCCTTACTCCAGCCGGCAGGAGAAGATTCTATTCTCAATTTTACTCCACCTTTATGAGTAAATTTAAACGCATTGGATAGAAGGTTCTGGAGGATCTGCTGCAATCTTTGCAAGTCGGTAGTGATCCTAGAAGGAAGTTCAGAATCTATCTCTACCTGGAATTTCAGATCTTTATTCCTTGCAGTTTCCCTAAAAGAACGATCTAAATATCCTCCCAGTTCCTCTATAGAAACCGAGTCCAGATCCACACTCATCTTACCGGATTCAATTTTAGAAAGATCTAATATATCATTGATCAATTGTAATAGATCGTTTCCGGAACTATGGATCGTTTTGGCATATTCGGTCTGTTTTTCAGATAAGTTTTTACTCTCGTTATCATACAATAATCGGGAGAGGATTAGCATATTATTCAAAGGAGTTCTTAATTCATGAGACATGTTTGCCAAGAATTCCGATTTGTATCTGGAAGTGAGTGCGAGCTGGCGAGCCTTTTCCTCTAAGGAATGTCTTGCCTGTTCTACCTCTCTATTTTTTCTTTCTACTTCACTGTTCTTTTTGGCGAGTAACCTTGCTTTCTCTTCCAACTCTTCGTTCTTTTCCTGCAACTCTTCCCTTTGGTCCTTGAGCATGTCCTCGGAAGCCTTCAGCGATTTGGCTTGTTCTTCCAGACGTTGGTTGGTATTGGTTAATTCTTCTTGTCGTCCTTGCAACTCTTCTGTTAGAGTTTGGGATTGGATCAGAAGTTCCTCCGTTCTCATACCTGCAGCAATCGTGTTCAATACGATCCCGATACTTTCAGTCAACTGATCCAAGAAGTTCAAATGGATGGGAGTAAAATTGGAAAAGGAAGCAAGTTCTATCACCGCCTTCACTTCTCCCTCGAATAACACCGGTAAGACGACTATATTGATAGGAGGTGCTTCTCCTAAAGCCGAATTGATCATGATATAACTGGAAGGGACCTGAGTTACAAGTATCCTTTCTTTTTCCAAGAAACATTGGCCTATCAGACCTTCTCCTGGATAAAAACGATTGGATACATTTTTCCTTTCTTGGTAGGCATAACTTACGAGTAGTTTGAGTAGCGGACCTTCTTCCACGTTTTCTGTGATGAAAAATGCCCCATGTTGTGCAGAAACAAGAGGTGCAAGTTCGGACAAGATCAGTTTACTTACGTTGACTAAGTTCCTTTGTCCCTGTAATAATCTTGTGAATTTTGCGAGGTTTGTTTTTAACCAGTCTTGCTCAGTATTGATCCGAGTGGTTTCCCTTAAGTTTCGGATCATTTCGTTAATATTATCCGATAAGGCTGCCACCTCTCCAGCTGCTTGGATGGTTACGGTTCGTGAAAGATCTCCTTTGGTCACACCAGTTGCCACTTCTGCAATCGCCCTTACCTGAGTGGTTAAGTTAGAAGCGAGCTGGTTCACGTTATCCGTAAGGTTTCTCCAGAGACCTGCGGCACCAGGCACACTCGCCTGGCCTCCTAATCTTCCCTCGATACCCACTTCTTTTGCAACCGTAGTTACCTGGTCTCCAAAAAGTCCTAATGTATCGATCATGTCGTTGATCGTATCCGAGAGCTCTGCGATCTCTCCTTTTGCTTCTAAATATAACTTTTTCTTTAAGTCTCCGTTTGCAACCGAGGTCACAACTTTTGCGATGCCCCTTACCTGTGTGGTAAGATTATTCGCCATAAAGTTCACACTATCGGTAAGATCTTTCCAGATACCTGCAACCCCCTGCACATTTGCCTGTCCACCCAGCTTACCTTCCGTTCCCACCTCTCTCGCAACCCTGGTTACCTCGGAAGCAAATGAGTTCAACTGGTCCACCATAGTGTTAATAGTGTCCTTTAATTCTAGAATCTCACCTTTAACATCCACTGTGATCTTCTTGGATAAGTCACCACGAGCAACCGCTGTAGTAACTTCTGCAATATTACGCACCTGACCGGTTAAGTTAGATGCCATAGAGTTCACACTATCTGTTAAGTCTTTCCAAGTTCCAGCAACTCCTCGAACATCCGCCTGTCCACCCAGTTCTCCTTCAGTTCCCACCTCTCTTGCAACCCTCGTTACCTCGGAAGCAAATGAGTTCAACTGGTCCACCATAGTGTTGATGGTATCCTTTAACTCGAGGATCTCACCTTTAACATCCACTGTAATTTTTTTGGATAAGTCACCACGAGCCACCGCCGTAGTAACTTCAGCAATATTACGCACCTGACCAGTAAGGTTGGATGCCATTGAATTCACACTATCTGTTAAGTCTTTCCAAGTTCCAGCAACACCACGAACATCAGCTTGTCCACCAAGTTTACCTTCTGTTCCTACTTCTTTTGCAACCCTCGTTACCTCGGAAGCAAATGAGTTCAACTGGTCCACCATAGTGTTGATCGTGTTTTTGAGTTCTAAGATCTCTCCTTTAACATCCACTGTGATCTTCTTAGATAAGTCACCGGTCGCAACCGCCTTGGTAACCTCTGCAATATCACGAACCTGCCCGGTTAAGTTACCGGCCATGAAGTTCACACTATCTGTTAAGTCTTTCCAAGTTCCTGCAACTCCTCGAACATCCGCTTGTCCACCAAGTTTACCTTCTGCACCCACCTCTCTTGCAACCCTCGTTACCTCCGAAGCGAATGAGTTCAACTGGTCCACCATAGTGTTGATCGTGTTTTTGAGTTCTAGGATCTCACCTTTAACATCCACTGTGATCTTATTAGATAAGTCACCGGTCGCAACCGCTGTAGTAACTTCTGCAATATTACGCACCTGGCCGGTCAAGTTAGACGCCATCAAGTTCACACTATCTGTTAAGTCTTTCCAAGTTCCCGCAACACCTCGAACGTTTGCTTGTCCGCCAAGTTTACCTTCCGTTCCCACCTCTCTTGCTACCCTGGTTACCTCGGAAGCAAATGAGTTCAACTGGTCCACCATCGTGTTAATGGTATCCTTTAATTCGAGGATCTCACCCTTAACATCCACTGTGATCTTTTTCGATAAGTCACCGGTCGCAACCGCTGTAGTAACTTCTGCAATATTACGCACCTGACCGGTTAGGTTGGATGCCATAGAGTTCACACTATCTGTTAAGTCTTTCCAAGTTCCTGCGACACCCTGCACATCAGCTTGTCCACCCAGTTTACCTTCTGTTCCCACCTCTCTTGCAACCCTCGTTACCTCGGAAGCAAATGAGTTCAACTGGTCCACCATCGTGTTAATAGTATCCTTTAATTCTAAGATCTCTCCTTTAACATCCACTGTGATCTTTTTGGATAAGTCACCACGAGCAACGGCTGTAGTAACTTCTGCAATATTACGCACCTGACCGGTAAGGTTGGATGCCATAGAGTTCACACTATCTGTTAAGTCCTTCCAAGTTCCTGCGACCCCCTGCACATCTGCCTGACCGCCTAATGCTCCTTCCGTTCCCACCTCTCTTGCAACCCTCGTTACCTCGGAAGCGAATGAGTTCAACTGGTCCACCATCGTGTTGATCGTGTTTTTGAGTTCTAGGATCTCTCCTTTAACATCCACTGTGATCTTTTTGGACAAGTCACCACGAGCAACCGCTGTAGTAACTTCTGCAATATTACGCACCTGACCCGTAAGGTTAGATGCCATTGAGTTCACACTATCTGTTAAGTCCTTCCAAGTTCCTGCAACACCCTGCACATCCGCCTGACCGCCTAATGCTCCCTCCGTTCCCACCTCTCTTGCAACCCTCGTTACCTCGGAAGCAAATGAGTTCAACTGGTCCACCATAGTGTTGATCGTGTTTTTGAGTTCTAAGATCTCTCCCTTAACATCCACTGTGATCTTTTTGGACAAGTCACCACGAGCAACCGCTGTGGTAACTTCTGCAATATTACGCACCTGACCGGTAAGGTTGGATGCCATAGAATTCACACTATCTGTTAAGTCTTTCCAAGTTCCCGCAACACCTCGAACGTCTGCTTGTCCACCCAATTTACCCTCTGTTCCTACCTCTCTTGCAACCCTGGTTACCTCGGAAGCAAATGAGTTCAACTGGTCCACCATAGTGTTGATCGTGTTTTTGAGTTCTAAGATCTCCCCCTTAACATCCACTGTGATCTTTTTCGATAAGTCACCGGTCGCAACCGCCTTGGTAACTTCTGCAATATCACGAACCTGTCCAGTCAAGTTAGACGCCATCGAGTTTACACTATCTGTTAAATCTTTCCAAGTTCCCGCAACACCTCGAACGTCAGCTTGTCCCCCCAATTTACCTTCTGTTCCTACTTCTTTTGCAACCCTGGTTACCTCGGAAGCAAATGAATTCAACTGGTCCACCATGATGTTTACGATCTTCGCTGTTCTAAAAAATTCCCCTTTAAGAGGTCTTCCTTCTATTTCCAATGACATGTTCTGAGAAAGGTCACCGCCTGCTACCGCGCCGATCACCCTCATTACTTCAGTATTCGGTTGTACCAAGTTCCCGATCAGGGAGTTGATTGAATTCATACAAGTTCCCCAAGAACCTGTAGAAGAGATCCCGCTAACCCTTTGGGAAATTTTACCTTCTTGCCCTACTTCGTTACTGATCCTTTCAAACTCTTTGACCATTCTATCGTTTTGGTCCATGATATCGTTTAATAAGTCTGAAATTTTACCGGCGATCCCCACATGATCCAAAGGCATTCGTTTGGAGAAATCCCCTCGCTTAAATGCAGTGAGAACTTCCAGTAATTGTTTTGGATTTAGAGAATCTTTATCTTGTTTGGGATCTATCGTTGAGGCATTCTTCATGTCAGGACCTGAACCTATAAGAAAAGGTTAATGGGCACGAAGAAGAATGATGACGTAAAATGAATGGAATAACAACAAAAATTATTTCATAAATAGATCGTACGGATTAAGTTAAACGAGGAATTTTTCTGTCACAAGAAATGTGACAGAAATGAAAGGACATTACAAAAACAAGTTATTCCGAGCCTGGAGGTTTACTCTAACAACTTATGATCGTAAGCGTAACGAACAAGTTCTTGTGTGGATTTCAAACTCATCTTCTCGAAAATCCTAGCTCGATACGTGTTTACTGTATTTACACTTAAACCCAGGTCTTCTGCAATAGATCGAACGTTTTTACCTTTTACCAAAAGCATAAGAATCTGGAACTCCCTTTCTGAAAGAGTTTCGTGAGGAAGTCGGTCCGTCGGTTTAGAAAGTTCTCTTACCAGCATCTCTGTTGCTTCCGGACTGATATACCTTGCTCCATCAATCACCTTACGTACTGCTGAGATCAATTCATCTCCTGCGCTTGCCTTAGTGATATAACCAGAGGCTCCGGCCTTCAATGCGCGTACTGCAAATCTATCCTCCGGATACATACTTAGGATCAGAACCCTCGTATCAGGAGAAAGTTTATGAACATATTTTAATATATCCAAACCACTCATCATCGGCATATTAATGTCCAGGATCAGAACCTGTACGGATTGACTCGCAAGATAATCCAAAACCTGTTGTCCGTTTTCCGCCTCGTAAACGATCTCTATATCTTCTTCTTCCGAAAGGATCTTTCGCAAACCTTCTCGGATCAATAAATGATCATCCGCTATCAATGTGGAAATCATAGGAAATCCTCCTTATTTCGATTTGAGATTGGTATTTTTACGATCACACTTGCGCCCTTCCCGAACCCGCCAGAGATGGAAACTTCGCCGCCTAAAACTACTGCTCTTTCTCTCATTCCAATCAAACCAAGTGACTTAGATTGATTTATCTTTTTGGGATCTATTCCTATTCCATTGTCCTGGATTTTCAGAATCAGAAATCGACCTTCTTCCAGACAGGAAACCTGGATTAAACTCGCCTTGGAATGTCTTGCTGCGTTAGTTAACGCTTCTTGAAAAATACGGAATAAAGCTATGGATGCGTCTTTTTCCAACGATAGAATTCCCGCAGGGATCTTGATTTCGCAACGAATTCCGGTCCTTTTTTCGAAATCTTTGGCATACCATTCAATTCCTTCCAATAAGCCTAAATCCTCTAAAATTAAAGGCCTAAGCTCGGTAGCAATCCTCTGCACAGATTCGATACCGGAGTCAGCCACTTTGATCATAGACAGGAGTTCGGACACTACCGAATCGGAACCTTTAGATTTTTGAAAATTATTTTTTAATAATGTAAGATCTATTTTAAGAACGGTTAATAATTGCCCTAATTCATCATGTATTTCTCTAGCTACGAGTAGTCTCTCCTCTTCCCTTACCTCTTGTAGCCTGGCGGACAATGCCCTCAATTGTTCACCGGAGGTCTTAAGATGATTCTCTGCGTCCCTTCTTTCAAATACCCTGCCTATCTGAGAGCTGATATGAGAAACAGCTTCGAAAAAAGAAGGGTCTGTAGATTTATTTCCGGAATAAAATTCAAGAACACCTACCAGATTCTCCTTTACTAAGATAGGGATCCCAATCGCCTCTTCGATTCCGGCTTTGAGTGAAAGTCCTTTTATATCTCCTTTTAAATAAGAAGAAAAATTTTCGAGCAGTATAGGTTTTCTACCGCTTCTAACTCTTTCCGTAAGAATGGATTCTTCTTTTTTGGATTTGCTCCTTAATAAATTCCTAAACTCCTTTAAGAATTTTTCCTCTCTGGAGAAGGAGATAGAAGAATATTCAGGCTTTTCAGACTCTTCTAACACTAAACAAACGAGACCCAATTTCCAATCTGCAATCGCGCATATCCGATCAACAGAAAATTGAAGCACTGACTCCACATCATTCGCTTCGTTTGCTGCAGTCGCCACTTGTTGTAGAAGATTTAAAACGGAGATCTTCTTTAAGAGTTCGTCTTTAGTGTTTTGGTCTTCCGAATTGTGGCTATCAACAGGATAATCGTTAGAAAATCCTTCGGATTCGCGAGGATAAAGTTCTGAGAAGGAGCCGTAACTCGGCTCTTGGTCGATATTCGAAAAGCCTTGCACTCCGCGATTATCTAATTAAAATTTTTATCTTTCAATCCGTTTTTTCGCCTAACAGTAAAGAAAAAGAAAATAGTAATGTAATAGATCGAAAGATCTATTGAGATAAATAGAGTGGAATATTCCTATTTTTTAAAGAATAAACGGATATAAGAGGACTTTACCTCCTTTAGAGAAAATTCCAGACCAAAATCTTCTTTTCTTTCTCTAAGCTTTTGATACAAGGTTCCACCGTTATATAATGCTTCAACTTCTAAAACAATACCATTATTCCGGTCGGAACTGGAGGTTTCGTTTACTCGATTGACCCCTTGGATTGTTCTTATAATCCCTTGCACATCCTTATCCAAATAATCATCATAACTCAATCCTTCTATTTTGATCCGGATCAGATTCCCCGGTTTCCATTTTTCAGAGATCTGTTCTTTTATTTTAGGATAAGCTTTTTCCACTGATCTTTTGATAGATTCTTGGATCCCAGTATTCGGATTTATATGAGGAGAAACTCCTGAAGAATTATCTGCCGCGATGATCCGTGCAGTATTTACGTCAAAAATTTTGAATCTAAGAACGGATTGGTAAGAATGAAGATTTGTATCTTCTATCTTTCCTAAATCGGTGACCTCTGTTTGGCCCACTAGTAAGATCTCTGCCTCTGACTCGGAAGCCAAAGATAATATTTTATCCTCAAAGGAGTTTTCGGAAAAGGTACTCGGTTCCTTCTTCCCTTCCTTAAAAAGAACACGATAAAATTGTTTTTTATCTAAAAAGTTGAAATCCGAAAAAACCCGTATGATCTCATTCTCGGTGATCCCGACCTTCTCCCTTACATTTTGTTTTCCTAATATTCTTTCTTCGATAAATACTAAAAATTTCGGCTTTCCAATATCCCTATATCTTTCTTGGACAGCGTCTTGGATTGCTTTTTGGTTCACTTTTCCCTTTGCATCTATCTCCAAGATACCATTAACTAATTTGCGAGTAGGACCAATCTTAGAATATTCCAGCACAAATCCCGCAACATAAGAATTTACGATAGTTTCCTTCAACCTACCGCTAATGACTTGAGAAGATCCTTGGATAAATTCTCCCATGCCATTCTCCAGAATTTTTCGTTTTGCGTTTAATTCTAATTCTTCTTCACTTTTGCCCTGGACGTTTTGTACATATACAAACTCATCTTTTGGATCTTTTACGGAAGAAAGGCAGGAAATTAAAAATACGAGGGAGAACGATAAGAAGAATGGAATAATCTTAGGGAATATGAATTTCATACGATCGAAGAGAGATTCGATTTATTGGACCCGGTTTTCAGCATCTTCGTTTCCTAAAGAACCGACCAGAAGGCGCGGAAAAATTTAAATTTAGCCCAGTTTGGTCTCTATCTGGATAGGATGGGTGAGAGTTTTGTGGACTGGACAAGCATTTGCAACTTGTAAAAGTCTTTCTCTTTCCTGCTCGCTCAAATTGCCCGTTAATATTACGGTCCTTTCAATCTCAGTATGATCTGTCCATTTGGTGAGATTCAACTCTACAATCACTTCTTTCAGATCCATCTTCTTTCTTTGAGCATACATTCTGATAGTGATGTCTGTGCAGGCTCCCAAAGAAAGAAGAAGGTATTCATGCGGAGAAGGTCCCAGATCTCCTCCCCCATCTTCCTTAGATTCGTCTGCGATTACTTCATGGTTCTTACTACGAAGGATCGTCTTATAATTTTCCGGAGTGCTAAGTACTGTTACTTCGATGTCGCTCATAAAGTAAAGAGAATAGGAAATCTGCTTTTAAATGCAATCTTAAATCGAGATTAGAATTTCGAGAGAAGAAGAGCATCTTCTTCTCTCGAATATAAGTTTATTAGGTTTCTGAAGCGAGAGCTGCCTCGGATTCACTTTTTACAGGCGCTGGATGTTTAGAAGAAACGTATTCATTTACCTTATACATGATCGCCACGGTGATCAGAATAGCTACAACCACAACGTAACCTAGGTTCGGATAACCTTGGATATACCCGCTCGGAGTTTGGACAACGATAAGTCCTGCCGCATAAGAAGCAATTCCTCCGGATAACTGTTGCAGAGAAGAGCTAATCGCCATATATGCGCCTCTATCTCTAAGCTCAGGCATTGCAGAATTCAATGCTTGGGCAGAAATCACTCTACCTGTAATCACTACGAATAATGCAGAGTTGATCAATATTACAAACCAAAGAGGAGTAATCCCCATTGCAGTGTAATAGAAAAGTATCCCGCAAGCGATTAGAGAAGAAATAAAGAACACTGGATATTTTCCAAATTTATCAGCTGCTCTGCCGATCAAAGGACCTGCAGCCATACTCACAACCCCGGTCACAAAATATACTAAAGGAAGATCCTCTAAAGTAATTCCTAAATTATGAACACTGAATGCAGAACCGAAAGGCATAAGCATATAACCGCCGGTTGCTAAAAGCATTGTTGCTAAAAATCCAGGAAGATAATTCGAATTTCCTGCAGTTGCAGCCAAGTGTTTGATCGCTTTATTCTCCGTCTTTTCACTCAGGTGAGAAACGATCGGTTCCAACTTAATTAGAGCCGCAATTCCTACAAGACCACTAATGATAGCTATCATCCAAAAAGGAGACTGCCATCCCCAAAGATTGGAGAAAAACACTCCAATCGGAAGACCGAAAACTTGGCTAGCTGCAAATGCAGTCATAACAAGCCCCATCACTCTTCCTCTTGCTTCCATAGGAAATAGATCCGCAATGATCGCAAAACTGATAGAAGCGATCACCCCACCGAAAAGACCTGTTACAATTCTTGCAAATAGTAGAAATTCGTAATTCGGTGCGATCCCACAAAGGACAGTTCCTAAAACAAAACCGGTATAAAAGAATAGAAGCATCTTTTTACGATCGAATCTGTCCGCAAAACCGGCGGCCAAGATCCCTGAAATCCCCGCGCTAAATGCATAAGCGGAAACTACCAGACCGAACTTCGTTGTGGATATTTTTAGTTGGTCCATGACCTGAACTCCTAATGGAGATAAGATCATAAAATCCAGAACCACTGTGAATTGGATAAATGCCAATAAGGCTACTACAAAGATTTGGTATTTACTAAACGTAAATTTCATATTTATTCCTTAAAAATCAGGACCTCAGAACGGATCGTGGGAAATTCATTCTAGCTTGTTTCAAAACGTTTCCCCACCAATACAATTCATTCAATAATTTCTCAGCCGAAGATGCATAACGATGTTCCTCTGTAGGTCTTCCGTTATGAAACCTGGCGTGAGCCCAATGAAAACTAACACAGTCTCGAATGGTAGTCATTCTCAATTCCGCAAATACATTACGAAGTTGCTCTACCGCTCTTAAACCGCCGGAACTTCCTCCATAGGAAACGAACCCAAGAGGCTTCGCATTCCATTCTTCATGAAGTGAGTCAATTGCCAACTTTAAATACGCAGGATATCCGTGGTTATACTCCGGTGTAATTACTACAAAAACATCTGCTTCTGCTATTCTATCCGAGAATATAGGAAGATCCGAGTCCATATCCTTTGACATGTCCCAAGGCAAAGAAAATTCGGAAAGATCTATTAAATCAGTCTCGAATCTGTAATCTTGTTTAGAGATCTCCTCGAACCATTTCGCTACCGTTTCTCCAAATCTACCCTTTCTGGTACTAGCTAATATAATTCCTAATCTTAGGCCGGAGCCGGTACTGATTTTTTCTAATAACATTATAGAACACCCTTTCTTTATTTGGCTGAGAATATTCTACAAGTTAAAGTGAACTTGAAGTAAAGAGCGCATATTAGTTTTTTTACGATTTTTCCCGAAAAAATTTGAAAATGTTTGTGTTCAGAATGCCGTTTTGGTAGAATTTATAGTTAAAGTTCACTTTAAGTTTAGATTTGGGGGAATGTGGTGGATAAGGACGAATTTTTAAGTATCGGACAGGTATCCAAAAGAAGCGGGGTCGCCTCTTCTGCATTACGTTTTTATGAAGAAAGAGGACTGATCCGTTCCGTAAGAGCGGGTTCCGGCCATAGACAATATCCCAGACATGTTTTAAGAAGGATAGCTTTTGTAGTATTTGCACAAAGAGTAGGACTCTCCTTGGATGAGATTGCTGCAGAGATCGCAAAACTTCCGGAAGATCATACTCCTAACGGGCAGGATTGGTCCAAACTTTCTAAAACCTGGAGTTTACGTATAGAGGAGAAGATAGCGGAACTTCACAGATTAAAAAACGGACTTTCCGTTTGTATCGGTTGTGGTTGCCTTTCTCTACTTACATGTAAATTAGCAAACCCTCAAGATAAGCTGGGAAGATACGGAAGTGGTCCTTTACGTTGGATGGGTAAACCTAAAAAATAAAATTAAATTTCTTGGATCTGAGGAAGGGTAATATAGAAGGTTGCACCCTTGCCCACCTCACCTTCTGCCCAAACTTTTCCACCATGCCTAGAAATGATCCTATGTACGATTGCAAGTCCGATACCCACACCTTCAAAATCCCTATTATCATGTAATCGTTGAAACACGCCAAAAAGTCTATTCTGATATTTCATATTAAAACCGGCGCCGTTATCCTTAACAAAGTAAACGTTCTCTCCATTCGATGCGTTACATCCTATTTCAACGATCGGCTCTTCTTTTTTAGATGAGTATTTGATCGCGTTAGATATTAGATTAACAAAAACCTGCTCAAGTAACGATACATCCCCCATCGCAGGGGACAATTCACCGACCTGTATTTTAGTTTTTCCATTCTGCGTATCCGATCTAAGTTCATGCAATGTATGTTCGACCAATTCCGAAATGTTCACTATCGTTTTAGTGATTTCTTTTTTACCAGTTCTAGAAAGCAAAAGAAGACTATCTATCAGCTTATCCATCTTCTGAGTGCTTCCAACTATCACATCCAATAAATGTTTTGCGTCTTCGTTCAGGTCCTTGACATGATCTTCGTAAAGGATTTTGGTAAAACCTTCGATAGCACGTAATGGTCCTCTTAGATCATGAGAAACGGAATAACAGAATGCATCCAACTCCTTGTTTGCATTTTCCAATTCATCGTTTTTCTTCTTAAGATCCTCGTTCAGGACATGAAGTGAGATTTCCTGTAAATGTTTATCTACGAAAAATTTGACCTTGTTCCTTAATATCTGAGGTTCGAAAGGTTTAGTAATAAAGCTGAATGCACCTCTTTCATAACCTTTAAATACGTTCAAATTATCCGTATATACCGCTGAGATAAAAATAAAAGGAAGTCTTGCGGTCTTCTCCTCTTCTCTTAGGATACTTGCAAGTTCGTATCCGTCCATTTCCGGCATCTGGATATCTAATAATGCCAACGCAAAATCGTTATGTAAGGTTGCCTTTAAAGCCTCGTTCCCACTCAGGGCGCGGATCAACTCCACATCCAGGTCCTTTAAAACTGTTTCCAAGGCCACAAGATTTTCCGGCCTATCATCTACGATCAGTATTTTAGGTCTGGTATTCATCGGCTCACCTGCTCAGCCAAACTCTCATCAGAGAAAGTAACCTTTCTACGTCGACGGGCTTTGAGATATAATCATTCGCACCTGCATCTATACATTTCTGCCGATCGTCCTTCATGGCTTTGGCAGTTAAGGCAATGATCGGAAGTTTATCATATTTTCTTTCGGATCGGATCCTTCTCATGGTTTCATAACCGTCCAACTCCGGCATCATTATATCCATTAGAACAATATCCATATCTTGCTGTGAATCCAGAGAGCTTAGAGCGGTAATTCCATTATCCGCCTTATAAACTTCCATTCCTCTATCCTTTAGAATTTTAGATAATGCGAATACGTTTCTCATATCATCATCAACAAGTAGGACTTTCTTTTTCTGAAAGATCGCTTCCTTATCGTATAGATTGTTTATGATCTTTTGTTTTCCTTCCGGAAGTTTACTGATGGTCCTATGTAGGAAGAGTGCGGTTTCATCCAAGAGTCTTTCTTCCGATTTAACTCCTTTAATAATGATACTCTCCGCATACTTTTGTAGTTCCGCATTCTCGTCCCTGGTAAGCTCTTTCCCTGTATAAATAATGATCGGAGGCGTAGTTTGGCCTTTTATCTTCTCCAGCTCATAAATAAGTTCGAATCCACTCATATCCGGAAGACCTATATCCAAGACTATACAATCGAAATAATTTTCCTGATAAGCCTTAATAGCATCCCTGCCATTACTCGCTTCGAAACATTTTACGTCCCCGTTTCCGATTAACTTTCTCATCGCAATCCTGGAATTATCATCGTCTTCAACGATTAAAAGGTTTTTCATCTTTCGATTGATGAAGTTCTCTATCCGATTAAACGCCTCTTCCAATTCCTTTTTGTTTACCGGCTTAACTAGATATTCCACTGCCCCCTCTTTGATCGGCTCAATAGAATACTCATTTCCCGAGATGACATGAACAGGAATATGCCTAACTTTCGGGTTAGATTTTAGTTCGTTCAGGACCGTATTTCCGTTTATCCCAGGAAGATTCAGATCCAAAATGATAGCGTTAGGCAAATATTTCTCTGCAAGTATCAATCCGTCTTCTCCCGTAGAAGCAGATAGACATTTAAAATCCTTATCATGAGCCTGCTTGATCAGAACGGATGCAAATTTCAAATCGTCTTCTACGATCAATACTACTTTATCGTTTTCTGAAATACCCTCCCTATCGTCTTCCGCATTCGGAGAATTGATAAATCGAGAATTTTTAGGAATAGGATCCGACATTTGCTCGGTTACAGGAACTTTTCTTTCGGCCGGAGTAGTCACATTTTCCGGTTTCATTTCCAAAGGTATTAAAAGAGAAAAAATGGATCCCTGATTAACCTTACTTTCTAAACTAATATGGCCTCTTAAAATTTTAGCCAATTCCCTGGAGATAGATAATCCAAGGCCTGTTCCTCCATATTTACGAGAAGTACTTCCATCCGCCTGCTGGAATGCTTCGAATATTGACATTTGTTTTTCTTCCGGGATACCAATTCCTGTGTCTGAAACTGATATTAAGATTTTTTGATATCCCTCTGGGCGGATCTCTATACTAATCTTTCCTTTTTCCGTGAATTTTAAAGAATTAGATAATAGATTTTTGAGGATTTGGTTCAAACGTTGAGAATCCGTAGAAATATACTCGGGACAATCCTCGGAAACAAAACCGATCAAACTTAATTTTTTTCTATCTGCCTGATGTTTAAAATCTTTCAGCAAAGAATCCACAAGTTTCCTAACGGAGACTCTCTCTACATTAACCTGCATCTTACCGGATTCAATTTTAGAAAGATCTAATACTTCATTTATGAGGGCCAATAGATCTTGTCCGCTTTTATAAATGATATTCGCGCTTTCTACCTGATCATCACTCAGGTTCTTTTTATTGTTTTCGGAAAGATCCTTGGATAGGATCAAAAGGCTATTCAACGGAGTCCTTAGTTCATGGGACATATTGGCTAAAAATTCAGATTTGTATTTACTGCTAATCTCTAATTGTTTACTTTTTTGTTCTATATCTGATCTTGCATCCTCCACTTCCTTATTTCTTATTTCTAAAGCTTGGGTTTGCTCTTCTAACTCTTCGTTAGTGATCCTAAGTTCCTCTTGTTGTTGTCTTAAAACTTGAGTCTGCTCCTCCAGCTCTTCATTCATTTGTTTCAATTCTTCTTGCTGGCTTTGGAGTTCCTCACTTTGGGCCTGTGTTTCTTCCAGTAATTCTTGGATCTTCTTTCTGGAAATTGCAGAATATACGCTTATTCCAATATTCTCCATGCAGTTCTGGCAAAACTCTAGTTCCAGCTCAGTGAACTGACTCAATTTTCCAACCTCGACCACTCCTAAAGTTTGGCCTTCATATAAAAAAGGAATTACGAGCACATTAGTTGGCTTTGTATCTAAAAATGAAGATATTACTCGGATCTGTTCTTCTTTTAGATCCGTTAATAAAATGGTTTTTTGCTCGAAGGCTGCCTGACCGACTAAACCTTCTTTTAGGGAAAATTTTTCAGAAATTTTACCGCCGGTAAAAGCATACTCGCCAATCAATTTAAGCGACTTATCTCTTTCATCCAAAAGATACATCGCACCGACTCTGATTCCTAAATAATTTCCCAAAAACGTAATGGTACCCTGGGCAAGGTCTTCTAAACTTTGGTCTCCCTTTAATTTTTCATTCAATTGATTTTGGCCCTGGGTAAGCCAATTATGCCTATCGTTTTCTGAGGTTGTAAGGCGAAGAGCTTGGGTCATCTTCACCAATGCTGTTCCCAAAATATCCTTTTCGGATCTGGGAACTAAATCTACGGAATAATTTCCGGACGCTACATTGTTTGCGTTATACGTTACTTCTTTAAAACTTTCATTAATATTAACCAAGGAATCAAATATCAATTTTAATTCGTCCTTGGCATCATCCACTAATATCTGATCGGTAGATTCTCTGGCTGCGATCATTTCCGCTTTTTGGGCTATAAAATTAATTCTTTCGGCTACACTTTTTACGATCCAGAGGAATATTACGATAACGATTATGACGGATACGATAACCAAGAAGATCAAAAAAGCGAAAGTATATTGAAAATCTGATATATTTTTCTTTTTCTCCAGATCCATTAATTTTTCGTTCCGTTCGACAATGCGAGAAAACTGTTTCGTAGCAAGATCACGGACGATCAGCCCTTCTCCTGCTGATATCTCAAACGCCTTGTCATTCTGATTTTTAAGTGCGAAAGAAACGATCTGTTCTTGGTATTTTTTTAAACGTTTCCAGCTTTCCTTAAACTCCTCCAACAAACCTCTTCCTTCTGCGTCGGATAATTCGGTTAACTGTACAATTTTATCATCTACAGTATCACTGGCCTTCTGAAAACGGTCTTTAAAATAAAGCATCTCAGCAGCACGTCGTTCGATAATGATATTCTTTTCGTGACGGGTGGAATCAAGTAGAGCGATCATTATCTCGTTAGATAAATTCACTCTTTTGGCGGATCCGTCTACAATCTGCACTAAACGCAAATTCGATTCCGAAAGCTGATTGATCACAAATATAGAAGTGCCCACGAATATCGCGAGTAAAACGGAAAAACCTAGAGAAAGTTTGGCCCGGATCGTTAATTTTTTGAAATCCACTTCAATTACTCTCGCCTAACTTAATTAATAATTTCTGTATTTCTTCCAAAGGAAGAATATAATCCACGGAAGAAGTGGAGATCGCATGTGCAGGCATAGAAGATGATTCTGCAGTTTCAGGATCTTGTACGATTGTCAGTCCACCTTCTTCTTTTATTTTTCTCAGACCCAAAGCACCATCGGAATTGGAACCTGTTAAAATAAGTCCTATCAATTCTTTTCCATAAACTTCCGCCGCCGATTCAAAAAGTACATCTATAGATGGTCTTGCAAAATTCACCTTCGCGTCAGTACTTAAGGAAAATGTTTTGTCTTTCTCTATCAATAGATGATAATTTGCAGGAGCCATATAAATATTTCCTCTTTCTATTCTTTCCTTTTCGTCTGCTTCTTTAACGAATAATTTACAGACCTTATCCATACTCTCTACCCAATATCCATCAGAACGGGGGCTAACATGTTGTACGATTACTATCGGGATAGGATAATTTTGGGGTAAAGATGGTAGAATTTTAGCAAGAGCGTTTAACCCTCCTGAAGAAACTCCAATTACAATTGCGCCGTATCCCATAAATCGATTTAAAAATCCTTAATACTTCTTCTTGAATATTTTCTGCTTTGCGTCCAACTCCTGGTATACGTCCTTTAGCTCGCTGAAATACATACCTTCCTTGGAGCCCAAACAAAGAACTCCCCCATTTATTAAACTTTCATAAAACATACGATGCACCTTGTTTTGAAGTTCTCTTTTGAAATATATGAGCACATTCCTACACAATATCATATGAACCTCTGCAAACACGCTATCAGTGACCAGGTTATGATTTGCCCAGACTATATTCTTTTTGAGATTTTTATTCATGATTGCCATATTATCGTCGGCGATATAATAATCCGAAAAAGAGGCTTTCCCCCCTGAAGCTTGGTAATTGGAAGTATATTCCTTTATTAGATTATTCGAAAATATTCCTTGTTTAGCCTCGTCTAAAGCCCTCTGATTGAAGTCGGTCGCGTAAATTGTTGCTCTCTCCATAAGACCTTCTTCCGTTAGAAGGATTGCCATGGAATACACCTCCTCTCCCGTGGAACAACCTGCATGCCAGATCTTTATGAAAGGATATGTTTTTAAGATAGGGATGATCTTTTCTCGAACGGATCTATAAAAGTTAGGATCTCGGAACATCTCCGTGACTGTGATGGACAGATCATGCAAAAGATCGTTCGCAAAACTTTTATTATGTAGAAGTTGAAACTGCATCTCCGAAACTGTATTATATCCTGATAATACCATTCGATTCGTGATCCTGCGTTTTATATGAGCATCTGAATATTGCCTAAAGTCGTACCCGTATTTCTGATAGAGTGCTTCCAATAATAAATCGATCTCTATCCCAGTACTATCCTTAGCTGCCATACTTTAATATTTTATAAAACTTCCCTGAGCCAAACCGAGGGAATATTCTACGGTTTTTGGGAAACTTAAATCAACTATTTATTTCAAATTTGGGTCAAAATAACCCAAATTATGCGATTTTATGTTAGAATTGAAAAGTAGAACGGATCAATAGATCCCGTCTGAATCGTAAAAAAACGAAGCTCCGGGCATAATGTAAACTTCTGTCAAGGTCTGTTTGGAATGATGGCTCATTTGACCTAGATCTATATTCGGGAAACGTAATAGATAATCATTGGTAGAGACTGTTCCAATCGTATCCCCGACGTACATAGAATAACTTCTGGTAATATCTTGACGGATCATTCCTATATCGAGACTAAACCTACAATATCTGAACGAGGATTCGAACATAAAGATAGTCCCTTTATCGGAGACCTTACCTCCATAAGCCGGAACTGAAATACTATAAGTTCCGGGCCCTCCCGAGACCGACTCTTGTAAAACCTGGCTGCCTATCGCCGAAAAATCACCCTTTCGATCCAAATATTCCAAACGAGAACGGATCTCCCACCATTCGGTAATTTTAAATTTCAGGTAGATCCCGGGAAGAATTCCTTTCATGGAAAAATTGGATTCTACATTTCCACCAACAGACCAGGTAGCTTTATCCGGAACCGGAGCACCAGGGCGAGAAGTAGAATAAGATCCATAGGAACTCGTATCCTGCTCCGTGTATCTATGAAAATTTACGGAAGGTCCGATCCTAAATCTGGAAGTAAAAGGATGAATATAAGAAAATCTTAAATGATCACTTATTCCGTCGAATCTTAATAGTCTGTTTCCTTCGAATGCGGAAGCCCAGTATAGATCCGTCCTAGGAGTGAAAAAATTCGTAGAGGCAGGCTCTTCTTTACCATATTTTCCTAATGAAGAATTTCTGGCAGATTGGATCTCGAAACGATTTTTCCATCCATAACTGATATCCCAAGCCTGAGTTTGAACCGCCAACGATTTAGCTTCTTTATAAGGAAAAGAAGGAGGAGAATCGGGATCTACTATATTCCTAAGTATCGAATCCTTTGACCAAGCCGGTCCTGTTTCATTCAATACCGCAGGAGAAAGATTTCCAATCCCTACACCTATTCGGAACATTAATCTATGTTCGAAAACTTTACTAAACTTATCGTTAGGATCATTAAACCAAGAAGAAGTTTCTTTAGCGGCCTCTTCTTGCTTTGCAATAGGAAGAGGTTGTTCCGTCTTTTCTGGCTCTTGGGAAAAATTCGGGATGGTAAAAGACAAAAATAAAAGTAAACTTAATAAAATCCTAAAATTCGAAATCACAAAGAATCTCATTCGAATCCCCTTAGTATACGATCCGAACTGTTCCGACATAGATCTCGGTTCTTCGATTCTTTTTTTCAGAGAAGAAGGTATCAACTATCTTACGCAGATCCGCGTATCCATCTACTTCCTTAAATCTTTCCTCTGCAATTTCATGGGATTGTTTAAGTTCTTGTTTTACTGCCTGGGATCTTTCTTTACTTAACTTTAGATTTGAAGTGAAGGAACCTGGAGTATCCGTATGTCCTCCGATCCTCACATTTGTTTCAGGATAAGCAACTAATGCATCGGCGATTTTAGAAATAAGATCCCTTGCTTTAGGAGTTAACGTGGATCTTCCGGATGGAAATGCAACGTCTCCATCTATTACGATCAAAAGTTCTCTTAACTTTTTCTCTTCTTCTATACGTTTTAGTTCGACTCCGGGAGCCTTTAGTCCTTCTTCCGTTTGTTCAAATGTAGTTCCCGAATACTCAAATGCTTTTTTTAAGCCTCGATACATGATCTCCATATAATTAGGAGTTCCTAGATCGTCCAAAGAGCCTTCGTTTAATTTACCTAACGCTTCTTCCTTGGAATTTGCAGGTATTTCGTCTTCCGGAACACAGCCGCAGAATTTTTGAAATGATTTAGACTCTACGATGGCATATCTGGTCCGAGCACAATCCAGAAAGAAAAATGATACGACTAGGAAGAGCAAGAAGGATATGCGAGAATTAATAATCAGCACTCGAATACGATTTGAATAAGAAAGTTATGACCCTTGTGCAGGAAACATCTTCGACAAGATACTACTTTTTTATAATATTCGCAAAGTCTTATGTAAGTTTTAATATTTTATTAAAAACAAAATCAATCCTTGGCACTTAAGGAATGGTCTAAAACTTTTTTCCGAAATTTCTGAAAAAGATTAGAGTTAATACCTATTTGAGATTGCCTAGTCTTAATCATAGAAACCCAATTGGACCGAGGTCGATGAAACGAATCCGCAAAAGGCATCCTATTTCCATCTTTATTCTTTCGGTTTTACTTTTGCTCCAATGTAAGGGTTCGACGAATTCTTTGGATTATATACTCTCCGGGGTAAGTGAAAAATATTCCCAAAGTGCGAACGGAGTTACGGTTTCTTCTCCCAATTATTCCTATGTAGTGCCTGAAAATCCGGTAAATGGGACCTTGGATCTAGAGATCCGATTAAACAAGATACCTACGGCGGACGTGACTTTGCCTCTTTCTTTAAGCCATACGGATCGGGCAACAATTTCTGTTCCTACAGTAACCTTTACTGCAGGCAACTGGGATTCTCCTCAGACAATTACGATTACTGGTATAGATAATTTAGCTGTGGAGGGGAATAAGGATATTTCTCTTTATGTAGGTAAAGCAACTAGTGAAGACAAATCCTATAACGGTCTTTATACACCTTCCATCGGGATTACCGTAATAGATGACGATTCATATAGCATCGTAGTTTCTCCTAAAAAGGATCTGATCACTACTGAAAAAGGAAATACCGCCAGTTTTGTCGTGGTCTTGAGCAAGGCTCCTTCCGCTAATGTTGTAATTCCTACTATCCAAAGTTCTGATTTGACAGAAGGAACCGTATCCCCTTCTTCTTTAACATTTACTAATGGGAATTTCAATATTCCTCAGGTAGTTACGATTACCGGAGTGGACGACGTTCTTACGGACGGAAATATTCAATATAAGATCAACTTAGGGAACTCCACGAGTTCCGATATAAATTATAATAATATAATATTACCTCCGGTTTCCGTTACGAATATAGATTACGAGGAACCGGCTATAATAGTCACACCTACTACTTTGAATATCAATGAGGCGGGAGCTGCTAAAACATTTACGGTTACTTTGACTGTCGAACCTCCCGGCAATGTGACCATACCTGTTTCCAGCTCGAATCCATCAAGAGCAACGGTGGATACTTCACTACTTACGTTTACTCCTGCAAATTATAATACTCCTCAGACGGTTACAGTCACTCCTGTAAATAACGGGATTGCAGACGGAAATGTGATCGTAAATATAATCTTAGGAACCGCAACAGATTACGGAAATGAAAATCCTCCTGATGTAAAAACAAATATAACGGATGATGATAGTCCTGGGATCACGGTTTCTACATTAAGCACAAATACCAATGAGGCCGGACAAAACGCGTTCTTCACAGTAGTTCTTACAAGTGAACCTACGTCTAACGTTACTGTTTCCTTTAACGAAAAGAAAGATTCGGTAAATTTAAGCAACCAAGAAGGCACGATCGACCAAACTCAGGTTACATTCACTCCTTCCAACTGGAACACACCTCAATCAGTGGTGGTTACCGGAGTGGATGACGATGTGATGGATGGAAATGTACAATACCAGATCGGAGTTAATAAGGCGACAAGTTCCGATTCCAAATATAATAATAGAACCCCTAGTCCGAATTTTGTTACAGTAAACAATTTGGACGACGACACTGCCGGCTATGTGATATTTGCAAATGGAAATACCACTCTCACAAGTAATTCTTCCGTTTCTATCAATGGTTTTGCTACAGATGATTCCGCTAAACTGGATCCTCAAACTTATTCCAAGTTCACAATCCGATTGAGGTCCCAACCTCTTTCCAATGTTACTCTAAATCTTTCTAGCGGAAGTACAACTAACGATGGAGTTTTAAATACTTCTACCTTAGTTTTCACTCCTTCTAAGAATGTAGCAGGCGGATGGAATCAGGATAGGGAAATTACCGTAACCGGAAATTCCAATGGCGCTAACGAAGGAAATCACGATTATACGGTTTCGACTTCCACTACAACAACAGATACTAAGTATGGAAACGCTACATTCGTCAAAAATCCTTCTTTCGTGTATTATAGTTGTGATAATGATGTTTCCAATCTCATTTCTTCTTGTAGAAGATCCGGAGGTTTCTCCACAAGTGAAGGAGGAGGAACTGCTACTATATATCTGATCACACAATCTTCTCCAAGCTCTAACGTAACTGTTACTGCTTCCAGTGATGATACTACGGAAGGAAATGTGACTGCTTCTGCAACCATCACTTCCGGAAACTGGAACACGATGATCTCTTCCGGAACGAATAAAATCGTAGCTACCGGTGTGGATGATGCTCTCGTAGATGGGAATGTCCTATACAATATAATTTACGGCGCAGCCACCGGTGGATTGACGTATACCACACCTTCTACACCTATCCGAAATATCGACGATGAACAAGTATTAACATTTTCGAATATAAGCGGGGATACGAGCGAAGATGGAACAAGTGCGACCTTTAAAGTAAAACTGGGACTTTCCTCTCCGCCTACCGGAGATGTCACTTTCACTCTTTCTTGTAAATCCGGAAGCACAGAATGTGCAAGCGTGAGCCCTACAAGCCTAACATTTACTTCTTCCGATTATAATGTGAATAAAACTATAACGATCACAGGCAAGAACGATAATAGAGTGGATGGCACCCAAAGTAGTTGTGTATCTTTCAGTCTTCTCACAAGTAGTGATGCAACTTTCGACCAGTATCAACCTCCTGATTATTGTGGGGTCCAAAACTTGGACAATGATAAGTTAATTTGGATCACTTCCCTTACAAAAAGTGGAAACCTGAACTCGGGCATGACTGTTGCAGACGATAGTTGTAACGATGGTGCAGATGCAAACAAACCTACAGATATGGGAAGTGCTACCTATAAAGCTTTGATCGTGGATGGTTCCACCAGGATTGCCACCACAACCGGAACGAATGCGACCGGTCAAACCAACTGGGTTTTGGATGCAAACAGAGATTATTATCTAAAGACAGGTAGTTTACCTTATTCTAATAAAGTATTTACTACGAATTCATTCAAATTTTTCAGCTTTGGAAGTTTGACAACTGCATTTAGCGGAAGCGGGTCGGATTCTTTCTGGACAGGATTAAATTCGAATTGGACTACCGCAAGTAATCACTGTAATATGTGGACCGATGATATTACTTCCGGTATTACGGGACAGTACGGGATCGGAAACGCATTAGGATCCGGGGCAATCAGTTCAGGAAATGATAGCTGTTCCGTTTCCAAAAAGTTTATCTGCGTCCAACAATAAGGACAAGGCTCTCTGCGTATAAAGACCGGAGAGCCCACCTTACATACTCTTAAAATCGAAAATTTCTTTAGACAGGACCGTCTAAAGAATGAAACATGGAGAGAGTGCCGAACCATAAGCCAGTTAAACTCACTGAAAAGGAATTTACTAAAATTTCCAGGGCCCTTGCCGAACCTAGGAGATTCCAGCTTTTACAATGTATCGGTTCCAAAAACGAACCGACTGCTTGCAGCACTCTGAATAAGTCCCAAGATATAAGCCCAGCCACCCTCTCCCACCATATTAAAGAACTGGAAAATGCGGGCTTGATAGAAACCTCCAAAGAAGGCAAATTCGTAAGTATCACCCTAAGAAGGGATATATTCAAGGCCTATCTGGACAAACTTTCCCAGATTTAGATCGAACCGACCGACGCTCATTCTAGTTTCGTTAATTTGATAATTATCGAATTATCTAAATATTTTAAAAACAAATACTTCGATACTTGTCTAACTATAAAATTAATTAGATCCTAATATTCAGGAGTGATCTTATGAGTCAGTTAAAAGGTAAAGTCGCGGTGGTAACAGGAGCTTCCAAAGGGATTGGAGCAAGTATCGCTAAAACATTAGGTTCAGCAGGTGCATCCGTAGTTGTTAATTATTCTTCCAGCAAGGAAGGTGCAGATAAGGTCGTTGCAGAGATCGAAAAAAACGGAGGCAAAGCAATCGCAGTCCAAGGTGATATGTCTAAGTCTTCCGACGTTAAACGATTATTTTCAGAAACGAAAAAGGCTTTCGGTTCGGTAAATATCCTAGTGAATAATGCAGGTGTATTCGAGTTCGCTCCCTTAGAAGCGGTAACGGAAGATGAGTTTCATAGACAAATGAATACGAATGTTCTAGGTCCTATACTTGCCACTCAGGAATCTCTGAACCATTTTTCTCCGGAAGGTGGATCAGTGATCAATATCAGTTCCATAGTGAGCGATAATCCTGTTCCAAATTCAGTTGTATATGCTTCCACTAAGGGTGCGTTGGATACTGTATCCCAAGTATTAGCTTTAGAGCTGAGTTCCAAAAAGATCAGAGTGAATACGATCGCACCGGGTGGTGTGGAAACAGAAGGAGCTCATAGACTTGGAATGATAGGAAGTGATATGGAAAAAATGATCGTTTCCAAAACTCCACTAGGAAGGTTAGGACAACCCGAAGACATAGCAAAGGTTGCGTTGTTCTTGGCATCCGAGGATTCTTATTGGCTTACGGGAGAAAGGATCAGTGCATCCGGTGGCTTTAGATAAAATTTTTTGAGTGTTTCGGGGTATGATTAGTTTGTGAATGAAACCATAAAATTCGAGTAGATCACTTATGTTGGAGCTTCTAATCATGCCCTATGAACTATTTACGGGAACCAATCCAATTAAAAAACGGCAGAGCCGAATGTATTAAAATACAAACTAACGATCAAAATTCTCTGACCAGGGAAAATATGATAGAATTGGAAAATATTCTAGCTGAGATCGATAAGGACGATAATATTCGCGCAGTCGTTCTAAGTTCCGATAATCCCAAATTTTTTTCCAACGGTATCGATGCAGAAAATATCCTAAATACTCCAAGAGAAAAACTCACCGCAGAGATGGGACAAATTGTAATCCTATTCGGCAAACTTTTAAGCTTCGGAAAACCTCTTCTTGCAGAAGTTACCGGTTACGCAATGGGTGGAGGTGCAGTTATGACTCTAGCCTGCGATTTTAAATTTATGTTGGAAGGTAAGGCAAGAATCGCATTCACTGAGGTTCTGGTTGGACTTCCTCTTCCGATCAGCTTTATTGATAAGCTTAAGATCACTGTTAAGTCGGAATACTTAAACGAGGTTTGCCTTTTAGGAACCGCTTATAAGGCAGGAGAAGCAAAGGAAATTTCTTTGATCAATGAAACCGCCGAGAATAAGGAAGATTTGCATAAACTTGTTCTGAAAAAATTGGACGAAGTGATGTCAATCGCACCAAGCGCTTACAGAAGAACCAAGGCTGCCATCAACAAAGAGATCAATGATAAATTCGAATCCCAGTTGGAATTCACCAAAAGTAGTTTTGAAGATCCTAAAGTAGTGGCAAATTTGTTGGAAGCAATGAGTGCTTTGAAAGAAAAGAGAAGACCGAAACTCACCTAATATTCGATTTTTTTAAATTTGGATCCTATAAGTTTGTAAATTTCCGAAGGTCCAAACTCCTAAAAATTTAGGATACAGGTCCTTCGGAATATTTGCATCTACTAGATTACTTCCGAATTCGCTTCCAGTAAAACCAGAAATAGTAGTATTTGCTGAGCCTGCACTTACCGCCAGATACCCGGAACCGATACTGTGAAAAATATAAACTCTTCCGGATAACGCAACTCCATCCGGATAAGTAACTGCTCCAGCAATCAAGTCTCCTAACCCATCCCCATTTATGTCGGAGATTATAAGAGTATTTCCAAAAGATTGGTTAGCTGATTGTCCCACAATTAAATTTATAGAACCAGTGGAGATATTACTTCCATTGCTTAAATTTACGTAAATTCTCCCCTGGCTGGACAAATAACCAGGAGCGCCTGTGGCAAAATCGTCATAACCATCTCCATTAATATCTCCAAGCCGAGTTCCGAATCCTAAAGAACTTAAAACAAAAGCGGTGGCTACAGCATTCGCACTTGAAGCTGCAGAAGCAGTGATTCCGCTTGTAGTTCCCGTACTGTTAAATACATAACTTCTTCCAAAAAAGCCGTTGTATTGAGGAGCTCCTACTGCGAGATCAGCGTATCCGTCTCCATTTACATCTCCAGTATTTACAACGATCCCAAAATTACTCGTAGTCTCTCCAACTATCGTAGTATTTGCTGCTGTATAAGAATTTACTGTAACTCCTGCAGTTCCAGTACTATGGAAGATCCAAACCGCTCCCGCAGATCCGGAGTATGCGTTTCCACCTACGATCAGATCTGAAAATCCATCTCCATTAATATCTCCAAGCCCAATCCCGCAGGCAAAATTACTTGAACCAGGACCTGAAATAGTTGTTCCAGCGGTGGAAGAAATGCCTCCGGATCCAGTACTATAATAGATGAATGCGAGTCCCGAAAACCCCGAAACACGATATGCACCATTTGCGAGATCATCGTATCCGTCCCCATTTACATCTCCCAATGCAATCGAATAACCAAATTCATTTGAACCTGTGTAAGTCAGGACACGATCTGCACTGGAGGCTGCGTTAGTTGTAATGCCGGAAGAACCTCCATGAAAAATATAAGTAATCCCTTGTAATCCTGAATAATCGGAGGCTCCTATTGCAAGATCACCATATCCATCTCCATTCACATCTCCCATTGCAGAAGTATAACCCATTCTTGTTTGGCCTGTAATGGAATGATCCGCCATAGTTGTATCTGTTGCGGCAATACCGGAAGCTCCTCCGTAAAAAATATAAGCAATTCCAGCACCAGAGGCATCTCCAGGAGCTGTCACTGCTACGTCTGCATAACCGTCCCCGTTTAGGTCTCTATTATATCCTTTTCTAATATTCAGGCTTAAGACCGTGGAAAGATTCGCGCTGGAATCCACACTTCTGATATTGATCGTATGGAAAGAATTATGCTTCCAAGTAGAAGAGCCGCTAGGCAAAGCAAAACTCCAGGTGGTCGTTCCAGTCGCAGTAGCGTAAGTTCCTCCATCGATACTAATCTGCACTGCGGAAACTAAAATATCATCAGAAGATGTACCATAGAGAAATCCAGTCTCCACTGTGGGTCTTCCGGAACTAGGAAGATTTGTGATCGTGACTGTAGGGATTCCAGTAGTCGTGCTCGCATCTACGCAGGTATCCCCCGTAACTAAACAGGCGACCTGAGCCTCGAGCATTGCTTCGAATGCGAGATTCATAGATTTGAGCGAACAGGATCCTAAAAAGAAAAGAAGAAGGGCCGCTACTCCAGAATGAATTCCATTTTTCAGAAATTTTCGCATGCAAATATATTTACATTCGATCGCAGACCCCGTTACAATCCAATTAGAAAAAATTGAGAAACAAATCGGGATTTTAGAAAAAAAATACCCCCTCATTTGAGGGATATTTCAAAATTTCTAATCCAAACACCCATTCCGGAATCAGTAGCGTTCGTTCCAAACTCACCTCCCAACATGGTTTTCCCATCAAATTCCTCAGAACGGCTTGTCTGTTTTTTCAGAAGCCAACCCTAAAACAAACGAGAGTTATACGAGGGAGTTAAGACATGAAAAAATTTCTGAAAGACGAGAAATTCCAGGACATTCTTCTAAAAACTGCCCTGTTAATAGTCGCCTTACTTCTAATCGTACTTTTATCCACAGGATGTAATAACGCAAAAGCAGTGAGTATAGATGCAAGCTCCTCCGCGATAGGAGCAATCGCATTTGATGGAAACATAGGGGTTTTCGGAAGTAATACTCCAGGACCTTCTCTTGTTAAAGTTAACGTTATCGGATACTTGAACAAGTCAGGCAAAGAGATGAATCTAATTCTGACAAACACTGATACTTCCGAAACTCAAACACTACAAATTTCGGCTAATGGAACCTTCTCCTTTCCAGATACTTTAGATCCAGGTACAAATTTTACAATCGACCTTGGAACTTATACAGGAGGACAAAACTGCACTCTCACTGGAGATTCCGGCAAGGCAGGCTTAGTAGCTGCTTCTAAAATCGATTGTGAAAGGAACTTGGCGGTTTTCGGGACCTGGTTTTCAGGAAGTGTTCCGATCATGAATCTTTATCAAGTGAACCAGAAAACTTCTACAGTGGTAGGAACTCCTATGTTTTTCAGCACCAGCGCAGGGTTGCCCATGCTGGATCTAGTCTGGTCCGGAAATAAATACCTAGCAGTTTGGACCCCTACGGGAAATACGATCAAAGCCAGATTTCTGGATATCGAACAAACAACTATAGGTTCTGATATTACGGTGTCAGGAACTATCTCAACCGCTCCAGGAGCAAAGATCAGCACGTTATCTGCCGCTTATAATGCGGATCTGGATGAGTTCGTAGTTGTGTTTGTAGAATTCGGTGGAAGTACTTCCTTCTCAAATTTAGTAAGATACATCCGTATCCATCCAGATGGTACCTTAATTGGAACTCCTACAACCATCAAATCTGTTCTTGGAACAATTGGATCCACTTTCGGATATTCGGATGTAATTTGGGATGGGAGCAAATATGCAACTGCATTCGAATTTCATGATAATGATACGGATGATGCACCTAATAATTATCTAGCTGTATATAGTTTTACGAACGGTGCTGCTACTCAGGTAAATCAATTGTTCTTAGCTTCCGGAACCGGTTCCACTGGAGCAATTTTCCCAGTAAGTTCTGCAGGTGCAGCTTATCCGAAATTTATAAGAACTTCTTCTGATGTATGGCTTTTCTTTAATAGATCTAATATGGGAAACACAGACAATACAATTGATTCCAGCTTAATGGAGTGGAGAAATTTGTCAGGAGTTCCTGCACAGATCAGAAGAGATACGAATCCAAATGGTTGTAATCCGAATGGTGCCGGATTCCAAACCTATGTTCCTTCTCCCGGAAACCTAGGCTCAAGAGTATTAATGGGTTATGATCTGAGATGTACCCAAAGCGGTTCCTTGTTCTTTGATGTATATCATTCTCCTATGAACTCTAGTAGCGGAGCTTTGGGAGCCATTACGAATTATTCAGGAAGTACGCTTGGACAGAATTTCACTTTAGGAAGTTCCACTACTTGCAGGACTTCCAGATGTTATACAAGTGCAGGGGCATTAGGCGACGGGGTATATATCCTAGATCCTAATTTTGACGGAAGCACTCATACTTTCTATTCGATCAAACTCTCTTCTCCGGGAAATTCTGTGGATTTCCCAGTTCAAACTTCTATCCAGTAAACTTGGGCAAGGATCCTAGTTAAGAAAAATGAAATATTATTCTTACAGGATCCTATTTTTTCTTATTTTCTTTTTATCAAATATTTATTGCTATAAGCCTCCGCAAGCATCCACACTTTTAGATCTTTTTAGTTTAAAAATGGATCTGGATGCATTTAATACGCCTATAAAAGTTTCCGTCCAAGTCTCAGGTTTAAGTTCAGGAACTCTTACTATTTCCAATCTATTGGGAGAAAATTTGGATTTTCCTTCTAACGGGACTCAGGCATTCCCTACTCTGGTCAAAATAGGAGACCAATATTCAGTTTCTATAATAGGAATATCAGGCGCGTCCGCTCAGCAAGAATGTAAGATTAGTAATCCGGACGGACCGATCGTATATCCTAAGACCGTAATATTTATCAGTTGTGGGAAGATATTCTATGATCTATCCGTAAAGGTGATCGGCTTGGATCCTTCGATTGCAGGGACATCTCCTTTAATTTTACAGAATATGTCCGACAAAATCACTTTTACTGCAGATGGAACAAAAACATTCGCACATAAAGTGGGAGATTCGGCAAATTATTCCGTTAGTTTTATCTCTATTCCTACGGGGCATTCCTGCATATTCATTCCGAACGGTTCCGGAAGTGGAACCATGTCCGGGGGAGCAGTAACCCTACTCTTAGATTGTATTTCAGTTTTAGAAATTTTTCCTAAGTCCAAGGTACTCACTCCGAATGGTAAAGTTTCGATTAAACTTTCCTTTCATGGAGTGGATCCTGGAAGTTGTAGTTTCGATCCGATTTCTATTTCAGGAAAAAATAATGTAGCTTCTCTTGCGAATCCGCCTAGTATTACTTATCCATCCGCACCGGATGATGATACAATTGTAATCACTCCCAATTCTCCGGATAAATGGGGATCTCCCGGAAATTCATTTTTTGAATTAGTGGGTTGTACTGCCAAAAGCCTGCCGGCCCAAAATGGAAACCCGATCCATTATGATTTTATAACTTCCTCGAATATTCGTTTAGTGGATGAAACTAATGGAATAGATGATCCAGGATGCGGAACCGGTTTTGGCTCGAATGCTTTCTGTAAGAGTATAGAAAAGGGAGTCCAAGAATGTGACTCTAGCGGATCTATCTGTTCTGTTTTTGTTGCCGAAGGAAGTTACACTCCTATTTCCCAAATTTTCTTAAGCGGAAATACTTCCTTATTCGGCGGTTTTAGTCCAGGATTTCCTGATCTGGATTCTGACCCAAGCATTCACCCCACAAGAATTGTAGATGATACACTTTCCAGTTGCGGGACTTCCTTCTCGAATTTCTGTAATGCAATTTTGATCTCTACTACTTCTTTGAGCTCACCGACTACAAACCTTTCAGTGAGTGGGTTCCAGATACAGATGAATCTAACCGGAGATTATTCCACTGGGATCCAAGTTTTGGATTCAAGAACCAATCTAGGACAGATCATCATCTCTAAAAATATGGTTTTTGGAAATGAAACGAACTCGAGTGGTTTTGGGATCCGTGCAGGATTAATAATCAATCAATCCGATCATGTTTTAGTAACGGAAAATTGGTTAAGAGGAGGTTCAGGAAGATCTCATTCGATAGGAGTTATGTTAGAAGGTTCCGGTTCCACTTTACAACCCATCATACTTTCCAGAAATATTTTAGATGGATTGGTCAGTATAGAACCTGCGGGATTCAGCGCCGGACTTTGGATAGAAACAGGAATTTTCGAAGGGGCAATCGTTTCCGAAAATAAGATAAATCCATATCAATATCTAAATCCGGGTTTGATTTCCGAAAATTCTTATGGAATCATTTTTACAGATGCAGTAGATTCCAGTAATATTATAAATAATGATATTTATATAGGAAATTCTAAAAACTCTTCTTTAGGAAATTCTGTAGGGATATTTACTCAGGCAGGATTCGGAATTCATAAAATTCTAAATAACCAAATTTTCTCCAGAAATCTATCCGCAAATAGTGCAGGTATTATTTTCGGAAGTCCTCCTGAACCAACTTCCGTCGTAAGAGGGAATAATTATTTTGTGAGTGTACCTGTAGTCATAGGTTTTGACCAATATATCTTCTGTGGAAGCACATTAAACCAAGAAGATTGTGTTCATCCAATTTCTGGACAATTTGTAGGGGATTTTTCAAATAGTTACGGTGCAGATCCTAAGTTTGTAGATACGACCGAGATAGAAAAGATTTGGAATTTTAATCTTCCTTTTGGAATTCCATCATCTGCAAATTCTCCTTGTTCTTCACTTTATGGTGGAGTAGATCTGAGTACGATCACACTTCCAATTACTGCAATCCCATTCCTACAAACTGATTTTTATGGAAGTCCAAGAACAAATTCGTCTAGTCCATTTGCTCCACCGGGAGCCGGTTCTATTTCGATTGGCGCAATAGAATCAGATACAAATTGTTTTTGAAATCTTCTTATACCAAAGACCAATAAAATTCGAAACGATCCGCGCGGATTTATGACTTGATAGATCCTAATCAGTGCTTTCCATGGAAGTATGTCAGACATTTCGATTTACGAAATTACAGTAACACAAGTAATCAAAAACCTAGAACATCTAAAACGATTTATAGATAAGGGCAAAAGTTTCGCCGAATCCAAAAAGATCGAAATAGATGTTTTATTAAATTCAAGACTCGCCCCGGACCAATACAATCTCATCCGACAGATCCAGTTGGCCTGCGATACGGCAAAATTAGGAGCAGCTCGCTTAACTGGAAAACATTTCCAAACACATGATGATAAGGAAAAAACTCTTTCGGAAGTAATCGATAGGATTGATTCGGTTGTTGGTATTCTGAAAGGCCTGAAACCGGAAGATTATAAAGAAGCTTCCGATATCAAAATTTCTTTGCCTCGTTGGGAAGGGAAATCCCTTACCGGAAAGGAATATGCCCTTCATCATATGATCCCGAATTTCTTCTTTCATATAGTAACTGCTTACGATATACTTAGGCATAATGGAGTCGAACTGGGTAAGAAGGATTATCTGGGAGATTTTCCTTTTAAATCATAGCGTCGAAGTTACTACATTTTTGCGCCTTCGCGACTCCGCGTGAGTTTACGCAGCTCGCGCCAGGGATCGACGCGGGTGTCGCAAAGCGACCGAAGCGGAGAGCCCGACCGCCTTCAGCGGGGGCGCCCTTCATTTTTTTTCTCAAATTTCCACTTTTTCCATACTTAGGTATTTACCTAAGTTTATTCTTATGATATAGTTAGGTAAGTGCCTAAGTATAGTAACAGTCTGGACAATATGTTTCACGCTCTGGGGGACCCGACAAGAAGGTCCATTTTAGAACGTTTAAGCATGGGACCCGCAACGGTAGGAGAACTGGCAGAGCCATTTAAAATGGCCCTTCCTTCCCTAATGCAACATCTGGGCGTGTTGGAAGATTCTTCTCTGGTGCGTTCCGAAAAAGTGGGTCGCATAAGAACTTATAAACTTACCCAAGACACCATGAAAGCAGGAGAAGACTGGTTCGTGAGACAACGCACCCATTGGGACAAAAGGCTCGATCAACTAGACAGTTACTTACTTGAAATGAAGGAGAAAGAAAATGGCAAAAACTAATTATTACCAACCGGACCCAAAAACCGATCTAGTTCTTGAGAGGATCGTAGACGTTCCTACGGAACTGGTTTGGAAAGCATGGACCACACCGGAACATATACTAAAATGGTTCACCCCTGCCCCTTGGAAAACCATCGATTGTGAGATTGATCTCAAACCGGGTGGGATCTTCCGCACAACTATGTTGTCTCCGGAAGGACAAGAATTCCCGAATAGCGGATGTTTTTTGGATATCGTAGAAAATGAGAAGCTTGTATTCACTGATATTTTCGAACCAGGTTTTAAACCTACTCCAAGCGGCGGATTTTTTACCGCAATACTTACATTAGAAAAACATGGTAATGGAACCAAGTATCATGTTCTTGCTCGTCATAAAGACGAAGAAAGTAGAAAAAAACATGAAGAGATGGGCTTCCACGAGGGTTGGAACGCAGCTCTAGATCAGCTAGTAGAACTCATGAAAGTAGTTCGTTAAGATTCCCACGGACGATCATCTAAAATCGGAAAGTTTATCTATCTCTCTTCCGGTTTTAGTTGGTCTTTCATTATTCTAAAATGCGATCTTATAAGTTGCGTGGCATCTAACACAATTCTGAGTAAGTTTATCTAATTCTTTTAAAATAATTTTTGTATCTTTCTTTTGTCTTAGGTCTTCTGCAATCTTATCGAATTGATCATGAGTACCGAATCCTAATTGTTTGAATTCGATAGGTAATTTAAGAAGAATTGTTTTTTCTTCGTCCTCAAGCTTTTTTACCATTTCCATTCCGCTTGCTGAAGCAGCCAATTCAGCCTTCTTATAATCGTCTTCAGCCAATGCGGATACGATCCCATTAACGGATGCTAATAGTCCCCTCATCTCTGTTAGAACCAAATTTTTCTCTTGAGAATTCAAATGTATTGCGACTCTTCCATCTATTGATTCGGACACATTTCCGGATAAGAAAAAATAGAGAAAAACGGAAGCAGAAATTATCCATAATACCAAAGAGATCAATCCTAAGGGAATTTTTTTCACAATTTACTCCATTCTAAAATAGTAAGTTTTTATAATATGATATCGTTTATTCAGGATCATTTGACCAGTTTAATAAAAAAATCAGTCAGAGCTTCAGGCAATTCCTTTGGATTCGGCAAGATCCTATAGGATTCTTTTCCAAGCATTGCCGGAAGATATTGTTTTGCACTTTTATCGATTGCAAGTGCAAAAACTCCCACATTGGATCTTTCACATTCTAAGATTGCCTTTTTAACGTCTTCTATTCCGTATTTCCCTTCATAACGATCATAGTCGTTCGGTTTACCGTCTGTCAAAAGTAAGATCCAACGTTTTTGACTTTTTTCGTTTTGGATTAAAGAGAGGGAATGCCGGATCGCAGGTCCAATTCGAGTGTATCCTTTCGCTTCCATTAGCCCTATTTTTTCTCTGGATCTTTCCCAAGGTTCATCAAAACTTTTTATATTAGAATAATCACAATGATTTCTGGTATTGGAATAGAATGAATCTATCCTAAAACGATCTCCAAATTCGGAACAGATCTGTCCGAATAAAACCAAGGAAGTTTTTTCCACATCCAAGATCCTTTGGTTATCCACGTAAGAATCAGTAGATAAGCTCATATCCGCAAGTAGAAGTATAGAAACCTCTCTAAGTTTTTTTCTATCAGACAAATACACATTTTCAGTAGGAGTTTGCCCGCAAGACAGATCCGAAAAATATTGTAGAGTAGCATCTAGATCCAGATCTTCTCCATAAGCTTGCCTTTTTAGGGAAGTTTTAAGATTAAAGAATCGATTCATTCTGGATCGAAGCAAATTTAATGTGTTATAATTCCCTTGGAGAACTTTTCCCGCGAATCCGTGATTTCCATCAGGAAATTTTTTAGGAAAAACCTTACAATGATCCTTTCTATATTTCCTTTTTTTATAATCCCATTCGTCATAAGAGATCGGATTTTGATTAAAACGATCATCCTCCACTTCTCCTGTAAATAGTCCCGATAAAAAATCAGTCCTAAAAATGGAATGTGTAGGTTCATTAGATCGAACCGTATGTCTAAGATCTAACTCCCGGATTGCATCTTCCTGTTCTGATAAAGTATCAGATCCATCAAAATCCCGCCAATTTCCCTGGAACTCTTCGGCAGTTTCCACCTTTTCGAATTGGTGCATTAAAGTATAATCTTCTTGTGAATTTAGATCCGCTTCAATCGTTTCGATTCTTTCTCTGGGCACCCCTTCTAATTCTGTTTCTATTTTATCATTTTCAGTTTTTTGAGAAAGTAATTCCTGAGATGAGATCTGGCTTTCTAATGTAGATGTTGAAGAAGACATCCAAATTCCACGTAATAAAGAAAGATCTTCAGGAATTTTCCTCTTTTCCGCTATTGAACTCTGAAATTCCCTCTCTATGTTCTCTACGGATTCAAGAAGAAATTTTGTATTCGGATAATTTTTCCTTAAACTTTCCAGAACCTGTGGATAAGTTTCCTCTGCGGCCTTTATAGATTCACTCTTACCCTTAATTTCTCCTTTTTTCCAATGAAATCCTAACCTTTTCTGCTCTGAAAGATAAAGTATCCTGAATATATAAAACTGAATATTGGAGAACGAATCCGGCCCATGGGAGTATGATTGTGGCAAAAAATAGAATTGGTCCTGAAATCCTCCTTCTTTTTCAGCAGGCAATATTTCTATATTTTCTCCAGTTAAAGACTTTGCGAGAATAGAAAGTCTTGGTTTAATATCAGATAGTTTTACTATTTTATCCGTTACGGATTGGTCTTTTTCCGAAGAGAAAATTTCTCTAACTGTATCATAGGTCTTTTTGAATACGAACTCTTCCCAACCCATATCAGATCATTAAAGAGACCAGATCTTTTAAAGATCGGATCGTATCCGGATCGTCACTTAATGGTTGGACTATTGCGACCTCGCAGGACAATCTTGATGGTAAACCGGTAGAGATCAATTTTGCAGCATCCACAAGTAATCTTGTAGAACAAGATTCCAATAATCCTAACTCCGTCAGATTCCTGATCTTCTCCGCAAGTTTTACAAGTTTGGAAGAAACAGCCGAAGAAATTCCCGTTTCTTTACTCAATATCTCCGCTTCCGTTTCCTTATCCGGATAATCGAATTGTATGGATATAAATCTTTGCCTTGTAGAAGGTTTTAATTCTTTCCAACCCCTTTGATAACCCGGATTATAAGAAGCAACGAGTATGAAAGAATCAGGGGCTTTCAGATTTTCATTCTTTCTATCTATAAAAATTTCTCTTCTATGGTCCGTCAAAGGATGAATAGAAACAATCATATCCGGTCTTGCTTCCGCAATTTCATCAATATATAATATTCCGCCGGATCGAACACTTCTCGTCAAAGGCCCATCCTGCCAGACCGTTTCCGAACCTTGGATTAAAAATCTTCCTAACAGATCCACCGCAGAAGTTTCCTCATGACAAGACACACTTGTCATGGGAAGTTCTAGTTTAGACGCCATAAATTCCACAAATCTGGTCTTACCACAACCGGTAGGACCTTTGAGCAAGATAGGAAGCCTATTCTTATATGCGTGCTCGAATATTTCTATCTCTTGCCCGATCTGCCTATAATAAGGGACCTCACCTTGTGTTAACATTCCATTTTTATGATCTGTTTTAGGATCTACGGGCAAGAGAAATATCCCCTGAAGCTTGCTCCGCGCCTAAGGCCTCATCTGTAGGAGTTCCAAAACGTATGAAGTTGATAATGAAAGCAACGATCCCGGAAGTGAATACAAGTGCAGCAAGGATCAAACCTAAGAAATGAACTTCAATCTCTTTCTGAACAGTCAAAAAGTCTAATCCTAACTTTCTTTCTAAATAGACTTGTGCGATACCCGCTACTGCAAACGCTCCAGTCATTCCTAACATTCCAATATTAGAAGCCCAGAATGCGAATAGTCCGGTTGGATTATTCCAAAGTTTTCGACCTGTGAGTAAAGGCATTGAATATGTTAAGATCGCAAATACGATCATTGCATAAGCTCCCCAGAATGCGAGGTGACCATGCATAGCGGTGATCAATGTTCCATGAGTGTATAAGTTTACCTGAGGAAGAGTATGAGCGAATCCTAAAAACCCTGCTCCCACAAAAGACATGACCGCACTTCCGATCGTCCAAAATAAAGAGATCGTATTCGGGTGGTTTCTTCCACTTTTTCTATACATGGAGATTGCAAACATTGCCATTGCAAGGAATGCGAGAGGTTCCAACATAGAGAAAAACCCACCTACCCATTTCCAATATTCAGGGACCCCAATATAATAATAATGATGTCCTGTTCCCAAGATCCCGGAAAGGAAAGTTAACCCCACAATCACATACAGCCATTTTTCGATAACTTCTCTGTCCACTCCAGTTAGTTTGATCAGAAGGAAAGAAAGAATACCTCCCATGATCAATTCCCAAACTCCTTCTACCCAAAGGTGAACTACCCACCAACGGAAATAAGAGTCTACTGTTTGGCTATTAAATTCGATCATTCCAGGAAGATATAAAAGAGCCGCGGAGAAAAGACCAAAATACAAAACAAGAGAAGTTGTAGTGTATCTTTTCCCTTTCCAGACAGTCATTCCTATATTAAAAAGGAATAATAGAACGTTAACTACTACCAGATAATCCAATGGACGAGGGATCTCTAAAAACTTTCTTCCCTCCCAAAAATTCAGATGGAATCCTATTATGGAAATAACTCCCACCAAAATCAGAGAGATTAGCTGGATATAGGCAAGTTTCTCAGAATAGACCTCTCTATCAGATTCATCCGGAATTATATAATGGGCTGCACCCATAAACCCCGTGAGCAACCAAACTACCAGCAAATTCGTATGAGTCGCCCTCGCAGCGTTAAATGGAACCCAATCGTGCAAAACATCGAACCCCATTCTGGCGAATCCCATCACGAATCCATAAACTATTTGCAGGGATAATAAGAGCATGCAGGTTGCAAAAAACCAGTACGCAATTTTTTGAGATTTATATTTCATAAAGAAACCGTTATATCCTAATCCTATTTGTTTATTTCAATTGGGAGAGATAAGAGGACAGATCCTTGATCTCGTTATCACTTAGAGGAAGTTTTGGCATAGCGGTTCCAGGTTTGATCTTTTGTGGATCCCTCAGCCAATTTTGTAGATATGCGATATCGTATTTTTTCCCTACGGAATCCAATGCCGGCCCCACATTACCTCCAGCACCTCCGACTGAATGGCAAGCAGCACAGATCTGCTTAAACTTTTCAGGGTGGGCTATAGCAGCAGACTCAGCGTTTATGAGTTGTGTGGAGGACTTATATTCAGGCTTAGGAGGAAATCCTTTTAGATCCAACTCTCCATTCCATTTTAAGAATGCGATGATATCCGAGATCTGAGATTCGGAAAAATCGTACTTAACCATTTTTCTTTCTCCAGGATACATCGCTTGAGGATCCTTTAAGAAAACGCGGATCCATTCAGGACCTCTTCTTTCGTAAACCTTGGTCAATTCAGGTGCATAATACGCTCCTTCTCCCAAGATCGTATGACACCCCATACAATTATTCTTTTCCCAAAGCTCTTTGCCTCGGATCACTTCCTCACTTAAAGTTTTGGAAGAAGTAGAAGAATAAACGTATTTTAAAGAATCATAAGTAAGAAGCAGGAAAACTGCGGAGAATAAAAAGGTTCCAACCAGGAAAAATAATTTCGCCTGAAATTTTGTAAGCATACCCTCTTCCTTATCTTTAAAAAAACCGCGAGCTCGCGGAAAACAGTGATTTAGAAATCGGGAGTATTCTCAGTGATGTTGCAAAAAAATTCCTTGATATAGATCAAGTAGGTTCAGAAAATTTCGGAGCTCTTTTGGCTTGAATTCTTTTTTAAAACAAACATAAAACAATTGTTATGACTAAAACGTTAAACGTTGAAACAAGCGAACATTGGGCAGAAATCCAAAAAGAATTCCCAAACGAACTCTTATCTATCGGCATTCGAAAAAAAATTATAAAGGGTGAAGTAGTTTTCGGAGAAAGAGATCCTTACGATGGATTCTTCGAGATCAAATCGGGCATTTTCAAAGTATATTCCTTATCTCAGGATGGAAAGGAAGCTATCCTAAAAGTATTTTATCCAGGAGAGTTGATCGCTTCTCATCCGATCTTTCAACCGAATGAACCTTGCTTTTATCCTGCATTCTGCGAAGCGCTAAAGGAAGGAGAATTGATATATTATCCTAAAAGAGAATTTACATCCTTCTTATTCGAAAATACCAAAGCTCTTTATTTATTTTCAGCCGTAACCATACAACATCTCAACTATTTCAGAAAAAAATTAGTAGAGAATCTACATCTCTCAGTAAAAGACAGGATTTTAAATTTTTTAAAAGAATGCGGGGCTTCTCAAAAATTTATCACTCTCCCTATCAGCAAAAACCAATTAGCCTCTTTGATCGGAACTACCCCGGAATCAGTAAGTAGAGCGTTTAGGTCCCTTTTGGATGAATGTATCCTGGAAGAAAAGGATTCTTCTTATAAAATATTGAAAGAAAATCACCCGAAACAGATCCATGAATACCCTGCTTTAAGATAATAGTCTTCGTTATATGATCATTTTTAAGCTTGACCTCTGGATAGTGCATACACACCATTCAGTCAGAAGATATGAAAAATAAACCTTCCTCTTCGGAACTCAAAAAAATAGGACTCTCCTGCTTGAATGTAAGTTTAAGAAGGACTGCAAGATTAGTTACTTCCTATTATGATTCCATACTTAGACCTTCCGGGCTTAGAATAACACAATTTAGCATCTTAGTAGGAATTGGACATGAAGAAGAATGTAGTATCACGGACCTCTCCAGACTCACAGATATAGACAGGACTACATTACAGAGAAGTTTGGAGATCCTAAAACGGGATAACCTGATCCGGATCGAAAAAAAGGAAGCCGGAAATATCCGAAATCTATCCCTCACCAAAAAGGGAGAGTCCAAATTAGCGGAAGCTATTTTACTCTGGAATGAAGCACAGAGCGAACTTACCAAATCATTAGGAAAATCTAAATTCCAAGAAACCTTAAGGATATTATCCAAAGTCAGAAAAATTCCGGTTTTAGAAACCCAAAATCAGGTCTAAGGATTATATTGGAAGCGACGGTTCCTTAAACTGTAAATAGTGTATATACAATATATTAGGAGACGATATGGTAGTTTTAGTAGACGGAGTAAGAACGCCTTTTGGAAAATTCGGCGGAGGATTAAAGGATTATAGCTCTTCAGATCTGGCAGTGATCACCGCAAAAGAAACGATCCGAAAGACCGAAATGGACCCTAAAGAAATTGAAGAATCTATTTATGGAAATGTAATACAAGACAATAAGGATTCTGCTTATTTAGCAAGGCATATAGGACTTAGATCCGGGCTTTCACAATCTTCCAGTGCGCTTACAGTAAATCGTCTTTGCGGCTCCGGACTAGAAAGTATCATAATAGGAGCTCGTAAGATCGCATCCCAAGAAAACAAACTGATTCTTGCTGGAGGAACCGAATCTATGAGTAATGCTCCCTTCGTTTTAAAAGGAGCGAGATGGGGAAATAAATACGGGGATACAATCGCAGAAGATAGACTCGCCCAAAGTTTAACAGATTGTTTTGTAGATTTGACCATGGGAATGACTGCCGAAAATATCTCTTCTCATTTCAAAATTTCCAGAGCAGACCAAGATGATTGGGCAGGGATTTCTCAAGTGAGAGCAGAAAAAGCAAGTTTAGAAGGAAAGTTTTCGGATGAGATGATCGGCGTCGAGACCGGAGGAAAAAAGTCAATTCTTCTAAACCGAGATGAGCAGATCCGGGGTGCTGAATGTGTGGACCAATTAAAAAAACTTCCTACAGCTTTTTTGAAAGATGGAACCGTAACTGCAGGAAATGCTTCCGGAATCAATGACGGAGCAGCTTCCGTCCTACTTTCTTCAGAAGAATATACAAAACAATTACGACTGAATCCTTTAGCAACCATATTAGGTTATGCGAATGTAGGCTGTGATCCTAAAATGATGGGGCTCGGGCCTGTGTTTGCAATTCCCAAAGCTCTCCAAAATGCCGGATTAAAACTAGAAGATATAGATCTGTTCGAGATTAACGAAGCATATGCTTCTCAGACTTTGGCAGTGATCCGAGAACTCGGTTTGGACCCGGAAAAAACAAATGTAAACGGAGGAGCAATCGCGATCGGCCACCCTCTTGGCGCAAGTGGAACAAGGGTTACACTTACTTTAGCCTACGAATTAAAACGCAGGAATCTAAGATACGGTGTAGCTTCTCTTTGCATAGGTGGCGGACAAGGGATAGCAATCGTATTAGAAAATTATAATTTTAAGAAATGATCTCGCTTAAAACGAGAAAAGGATAGTAGCGGAAATACCGTAAAGTATCTTCGCCTCTAAAACTTTATGGAAAAAAGAGGACTCGCCTATTAAAAGAATCCGTTGCCCAAAGACCGCAAGGAGCGACCGCCACAGATACAAGGCTTCCAATATTTTCTGCAGTAGCTGCTCCGTTAAAACCCGAAGTAAAATCAGGTTTACCTAATACACTATCGGCTGCTTTTCCAACGGTAAAAGGAGGAGAAAAACGTACAGCTCTTCCGTTATTTGTATCCGCTACCCAAACCGCCCCATTGGACTGAATGTCGATTCCATTCGGACCCATTAAGGCCGACTGGCTCGTTCCTCCCGTTGAGCTAGTAAAACTAGGTTGCCCGAGAACCATGCTTGCTGCCATTCCATTTGTAAAAGGAGGACTAAATCGAAGGACCCGATTATTTCCAAAATCCGCAACCCAGAGATTTCCCGAGGGGTCTACTGCAAGACCCGTAGGAGTGGTGAATCTAGTATCTGACGCAGCCCCGCCTCCGGCGGTGGTAAAATCGTTTGCACCAATTACTACATTTGCATCCATGCTTGACGTAAGCGGTGGAAAAAATCCTAGAACACGGTTATTCCAATAATCCGCTACCCAGACTTTGCCATCTCCGCCAACCGTAACTCCATAAGGATTATTTAATGTGTTTATAGTTGTGCTAGACGCTCCGGTTCCAAGCATAATATCATACGTGCTTGAGGAATTCATTCCGGCTGCAAAATGTAGTACCTTGTTCCCAGTAGAAGTAGTTCCTGCAACCACCCAGATCCCGCCGGTTAAATCCATAGCCATGAGTCTGGCTTCCATCGGGTTCACAGTAAGTATAATGTCTGAGCTTGCATTCGTTTGTAAAGGTGGAGCGAAATGCATGATTCTAGAATCGGCAGGACCGCCATAAGTATCCGTTATCCAAAGCCCCCCTTGAACATCCATTGCGGCTCCACCAACACCTCGGAATTCGTTGGGGGCTGTTCCGAAAACAGTGTTGGTCGTAAAATCCGGTTGGCCTATAACCATGGTTGCGGCCTCTCCGTTTTTAAAAACATTGCAGGAATTTCCGACAACCTCAGCTCCGCAGGTGGAGCTTGTATCATTTAGAATGAATTTTAAAAGTTGGGTATTTAAGAACGTATCACTTGAGGGATCACAAGGGTTCTCGGTAGAAATAGCCCCACAACTTATAAGCAGAGTCGCACAGAAGGTATATAATAAATTATTAATATTTCGATTCAAGGGAAGAAATCCGGACATTCGATAGTTAATTTAGACGAATTGCTTTCGGTTGCAAAGCAATTTATTTACTAAACGAGTTAAACCCTGATCCCTCAAACGAGTAGCTTTGGATAGTTAGAGGGAATTTATTACAATTTAAAAGAGTCCGTTTTTGATTGGGAGAGATCTCAACAAACTAGAAAGAAACTGGAAGTTTTAGTCTTCTTTTTAATATTTCGATCTCTTCCGATTTTTTTTCCGAGGACCAGTTCCATTCTTTACCCACAATTTCAGCTACTTTAAATAACACATCGTCTGTAGGAAGTCCAACAGTCCCAAGACCGGTCCGTCTTAAGAAAATGTCCTGCAAATTCATGGCCATTTCGAAACGAATCGCGTATAGAACTTGAGCGGCCAGTTCACCGTCTTCATCCAATACTTCTGATAATTGTTGAGATGAATTTGCTAACTCTAGAATAGCTCCGTATTCAGTCCCGTAATGACGGACCAAATACTCTATCGTATTTTTGGAAATATTAGGGTAAGAACTTTTAGCATTTTCTAAATAGGATTCTATGTTTTGGATCTCACATCCTTTTAAGAACTTCTTCTCAGAAATGTTTGGTCCTGTTTTTTTAGAAAATTTCTTTTGGATGAGTTTGAATATTTTTTCTGCAAAGTGACGGCTAGTAGTATATTTTCCACCACCTGCGCTGATGAGACCTTCTATTCCTTCTTTTGAATGATCTAACAATTCCGATTTTCTAGAAGCTGAGTAAGTTTCCTTATCTTCTCCTCCGGTTTCTGCAAGAGGTCTAAGCCCACCATAAGCAAACTCTATATCTTTTAATTCTAATTTTTCGGAAAGTAAACCTGAAGAATTGATATATTCCAAAAATTCTAAAATACTTTCTTTAGAAAGTTTCCAATCTTCTACAGGGCCATAATATGCTTTTTCAGTAGGCCCGATCATATTCTTACCTCTCCAAGGAGCAAAACTGAAATGTCCCTTTTTGCCTACATGAAGCACCATGGTATCGAAATATTTTTTAGTGATCAGATAAATCCCTTCAGATCTTGTTTTAGGAACTGGAACTTTGATTTTTTTAGTTCCATTAAGGAAGTCTTGGCTCCATGGCCCGGAAGCATTCACGACCACAGAAGCGTTTAATTTTACGTTTTTATTATGAATGATATCTTTAACAACAGCTCCAGTCACTCGATTCCCATCGAATAATAATCCTTCTGCTCTTGTATAATTGGAAACGGATGCACCTTCTTGCACCGCCGATTTTAGAAATGCAAGAGTCAATCTTTCGGGACTAGGCATGATACAATCATAAAAATAGATCGCAGAATCCATAACCAAGCCACGGCTTTGGATCTCTTTTTTAGAAAGGTTTTTATGTGCAGGGATCCTTTTAGATTTGTCCCAAGTTCGATTTCTATCAAAAGAAAGTAGATCGTATACCAATAGACCGATCTTTTCCAAAAGCCCGGGATTCGGAAGTATCATTGGATAAGGATATACTAAGTTCGGAGCTATATTGGATAAAATCCTTCTTTCCTTCAATGCCTCTCTGACTAAAGAAAGATCAAAACGTTTTAAGTATCTAAGTCCACCATGGATCAATTTTCCTGTGGCGGATGATGTTGCTCCGCCGAAATCCTCTTTTTCGACCAAAACAACAGAAAGTCCTCTACTCGCTACCTCATATGCTAAGGCAGAACCCGTGATCCCACCCCCTATGATCAGTACATCGAAGTAGGTCTCGTCTTTTACCCTTTCGATAAATCGATCCAATTTTTGAGGATTCATTTACCTACCTTGGAGGAAGAAATGATCTCACTGATTTCTTTTTGTAGAGCTGCTCTTTCACTTTCTATATTCCAAAGCCCTAAACGAAAAATTAATATAGGGAGTCTCCATCTTTCTATTTTTTTCCAATCCATTCCGGAAACGGAAAGATATCTTTTTAAATAACCTTTTAAGATGAACTTTCGAACTACAGTATAGAATAAAACTTTTAAGAATGGGGTTCCTGGCCAAAGTTCCGCATCTTGGAATAGAAAAACAGTGGAAGCGACATCCGCTGCCGGATCTCCTTTTAAAGCGGTCATCCAATCTATGATCACAAACGAATCCTTTGTAACGATCACATTTTCAGGATGAAAATCCAGATGTAAAACGGAAGAACCTTCGGGTAAATTTTCTATAAATTGTTTTGCGATCTTTTTTTCCTCTTTACTCAAGAAAGAAAGAGGCTCTTTAGAAAGGACCTTTACCGCTTCCGATCTGATATCCTTCATCTTTTTGGCTTGTTTATTATGTAAGCCCAGATGAAGGTCCGCGAGTATTTTAGAAAGACTGAAAAAGGTCAGAGGTTTTTTATCAGGGAGTTTGGTGAGAGAAATCCCATCCAATCTATCAAAGATCAATCCGTGTCTATCTCCGATCTTGACCTTTTCATAACATTTCATGGAAGTTGCTTCTACTGAATAGGCAATTACGGAATTAGAATATTCGGTATCCACCTCGGAGGCAGGGAATTCTTTAAAAAATAATTTTAAGATCTTATTTGGTCCATATTCCGAAATTTCGGCGGACCTACCTATTGCGATTGATTTTCCAGGACTTGGTCGGTTTGATTTTTTGGGAGGCATGATTCTCTTCTTTATATATTAAGCAAAACTGATTCTATACTTATACATGCGCTAGCAAGAAGTAATTTCAGTAATTTTAAATAAGTTTGATGCCGAAATATAAATTTCTATTTTTTAGTTTTTCTGCTAATACCTAAAACTGAAATATCATCCTGTTTCGGTGATCCGCTCAAAAATTCATCTAATTTATTCAATATTTGATCGATCCCTTCTCCTATAGGAATTCCTTTTAGATTTCCTACGATCGCCTCTACCCTTTTTTCTCCGAATTCTTCTTTATTAGAATTCCATTGTTCAAAAAGGCCGTCCGTAAAAAGTATCAGCTTGGAATCTTGGGTGAATTCCATCTCATTAGAAGTGTATTTTGTATTCGGGATTACGCCCATGATCCTTCCGGTTTTTTCTAAAGAGTGAACCTCTCTGTCTTGGATCAAATATTGAGGCACATGTCCAGCAGAGGAATACCGGATTAAATTCAAATTTGTGTCTATATCGACTACTATGCAGGTAAAAAATTGATTCAAATTTTTGAATGTATGTAAGAACTCGTTGTTCAAATGGTATAGAATTTCAGTAACGCTATAAATCCCACGCTTTAGAGATTCATAAATTGCTTTGATCGCCATGGTCAAAAGAGCAGCCTGCACTCCATGCCCAGTTGCATCTGCAAGAAACACCCTGGTCAACCCCGGGCGAAGTTCCATAATATCAAAAAAATCCCCTCCTACTTCCGTAAGTGGTAGATATCTTACCGTAATTTCCAAATCTCCTGTAAGCTTATCTTGCTGAGATATGATCCCTGATTGGATCTTTCTAGCGGTGGATAGATCGCTTTGGAGTAAACTTAAGTTATGCTCTAACTCCACAGCCAATGTTTCTTTTTCTTTAATATTGGTTCTAATTTTATCCAATACTAAATTATATCTTTCTGCGATCTGCCCTACTTCCGTAAACGGTTCTATCGAAAGATCCTGGCTCAGATCCCCTGTCTGTTTCTGGTATTCCATTTCCAAAAACAAATCAATCAACTCAGTGGTAGCTCTATGTTCCGTATAATTGAGTCCCTGGTATTCATTTTGAGGAGAAACTCTCAGACTATAAAAACGATGTATAATAAAAAGAAGAGGATAACTCACACCGAAAGAAAGAATCGCACAGGAAATAACACCGAGCAACTGCACGAGGATCTGGGTGTTTCTATCCAATCCAGTACCTAAAATAGAAAGATCCCCAAAAAAACCTACAGCTAAGGTACCCCAGATACCGGAAATAAGATGAACAGGAATAGCACCAACCGCGTCGTCTAGTTTAAGTTTATCTAAAATAACTCCCGCTTCGAACATTAGAATTCCTGCAACTAATCCGATCAAAATTGATTCCAAAGAATTAACCGCATTACAAGGAGCAGTGATCGCAACAAGTCCGGCCAAGGTACCGTTTAAAGGAAGAGTGGCTTCTGCATATTTCAAGCGAATCCAACCGTAGATCAAACTGGAAGCCATTCCGCCGGAAGCTGCAAACATAGTATTTGCAATGATCTTTGGAACTTCGGACGTGAATGCAAGAGTACTTCCCCCATTAAATCCTATCCAACCAAACCAGAGGATTAATGTTCCAAGCATAGCAAGTGGAAGATTATGCCCTGTGATCTTTCTGACTGATCCATCTTTACCATATTTTCCGGTTCTGTTTCCGATGAGTATCATCGCAGAAAGCCCGACCCATCCACCTACACTATGAACTGCAGTGGAGCCTGCAAAATCCATAAAGCCAAGATGAGCGAGCCAACCAGTAAATTGATCCCAATTTTCTAGACTTCTTCCCCAAACCCAATGACCAAAAATCGGATAGATCAAAGAAGAAATGATTGTCGTGACTATGATATAGGCTCCGAATTTCATTCTTTCTGCAACTGCACCGGAAACTATAGTGGCAGCGGTCCCACAAAACATAAGTTGAAATAAGAAGAAAACGGAAGTTTCAGGACTTGTTTTTGAAAAATCAGGAAAGAACATATCCTTTCCGATCCAACCATTATAGGTTGAACCAAACATAAGTCCGAATCCTATTGAATAAAAAACAAGGGTCGCAATCCCGAAGTCTGTAATATTTTTAATCGCTACGTTAATCGAATTCTTGGTTCGAGTAAGGCCGGATTCCAGGCATAGAAATCCGGCCTGCATGAAGAAGACCAACCCGGAAGAAAGAATGATCCAAAGAATATCGAAACTCGTTTTAGGCATCGAATTTCTTATTCCAGGAAATGATAAACGAATTGGCAAGAAGCATTTCTGCTAACTCTTTAATATACTAGTTTTTAAAGATGTAAGATATATTCGGGCTCCCGATCCCAACGATCATGTAACCCATCTAGGTAGTGTACCGGTGCTTCAGCCCATTCCTTAGGGTCTAAATTATCCAAAGAACCTAGATTGATCGCGATAAATTCACCTCCCGCATCTGGAAAATCGCCCGCACCACCAATACGCACACCGCAATGTTTACAGAACATTACATCGATCCGAGTGGAATATATGTTTAGCTCCGTCTCTCCTTCCAAATAACGAAAGTTTTTCGGGGATACGGAAGCTCCCCAAAATCTTACTTTAACGCAGCTAGTGCAATTACATTTAAAAGTCCCCTGAGATAGATCAATCCATGCCTCAAAACGGACTTTTTTGCATTTGCAACTTCCTAAATATTTTTTCAAAGCCATTTGGAAAATCTAAGAAAATTGGAGCTCTAAATTCTCCAGTGTACTGACCCAACCCTCTTTATGACCTTCCATAGAACTTTCGGATGAAAGTTTTTCATGAGTCAGTAACACTTCTGTTCCTTCCCCCTTGTCCTTAAATACCACTGTAACGAGAGTGTTACCTTGGTCCGGACCTTCCCAACCATGAGTAAAAACGAGCTTTTCGTTCATAATAATTTCCTGATATGTCCCGGTAGCGATATAAACCTCGCCGTTCCCTAACATTGAGGTCCTAAATTTGCCACCTACTTTGAAATCCATTTGGATCTCTCCGATTTTCAATTCCTTAGGACAGCCCCATTTTTTCATAATTTCAGGTTTAATCCAGGCTTCGAAGACTTTCGATCGACTCGCTTTTATAAACTTAGATATTTGCAGTTTGTATTCTGCCATTTTCATTCTATTTCCTCCAACAATTCCTTGAGAGAATCCAACTGTTCTTCCCAGAATTTCTTATAATGTTGTATCCACCTGTCCGCACTCATCATTGCTTTTCCATTAAGGCTTAAATAGGAGAAGGAGCCCTCCTTTCTCCTATTCACTAACTTTGCTTTTTCCAAAACCTTAATATGTTTGGAAGCAGCAGCTAGCGACATTTCGAAAGGTTTTGCGATCTCCGTGATCACCCTCTCCTTTTTAGAAAGACTTCTGAGCATAGCCCTTCTCGTCGGGTCAGACAATGCCTGAAAGATCAGATTGAGGTCGTATTTTCTAGATTCAACCATATGGTTAAATGTATATCAGAGACTCCAACAAGAGTCAACCATTTGGTTGAATGTTTTTCGATTTTTTATCTGAAAAATCATTGCCATAGACCATCGGCCAATAAAATTCTTTCATGCGTTTCTCCCTCATCACTTCTCTTTTCTTACTTACATTTTCCATTTTTCCTAAAACTTCCGAACATGTTGATACATGCTCCAAATTCAAAAATATGAATGATCGGAAAAGATGTTATTCTAAGGAATACCAAGCTGCGGACAAAGAACTGAACGTGACTTATAAAAAGATAAGAGAAGGTTTATCTGATTCCCAAAAGGAAGATTTAAAAAAATTGCAAGTTCTTTGGATTGGATATAGGGACGGTGTTTGTGAAGGACCCATGTATGCTTCGGATGAATCCGGTATAGAAACGGTCATCTGTAAAACCGGAACCACAGCCGAAAGAACTAATTATCTAAATCATGTTTGGAAATTTGGCACGGTATCTAAGGAAGGATTGGGTTCTTATACGGATGGTTTCGGAGGAAATTTAAAACTTTTTAGAGATAAATCGAATAAGAATGTCCAATTTTCTTTCGAGGTTGTTAGAGGTCCTACGGCTCATCTGGGAGAAGTAAACGGAAATTGGACTCCAAGTAAAGAAGGCAAATGGACCTGGGCTTCTACTGATGGTTGTAAGTCGGAAGATCCTGATTGTTGTTTATTGGAGTTTGAATATTTTCAAAACAGGATAGAAGTAGAGGAAGTTTCTTGTTCTGCATATCATGGAGCAAGAGCTTATTTTGGCGGAAGTTATAGATACGAATTCAAGTAAAAAGTAGAACGCAAAATAGTTTGCCTCAAAACAAAAACCAAGTCCCGTTCTTTAAATATTTCTTATATATTACATATATAAGTTATTCATAACAGTTGTATCTCATTTATCCAATCTTTTGTATTTTATATTTCTATAGATTCTCACTGTCATATTTTTAGTTTTTTCTTGCTCTACGCATCCAGCCCCAATATATTCGCCGCTGTTTGGATTATTTTTGTAATCAGTTTACAAAAATTTTTCGAAAGAACTTTCAGATGAAAAAAATATTTGGAGATCCCTATGCGATTCTTTTTGTTAGCCTTGTGCTTAACTGCGTTCTCAGTAGGCCTTTGGGCAGATTGTCCGGACTATATCACTCCTTCTAACCCACCTACCTTCTCAAAACCAACCAAAAGAAGTTTCCGTAATTTCGGAAACACGATCTTGGCCGGTCTATATGTACCTTATCATATGGTTTACGATACGATCGTAAAATCAGGATCGAATGCAACTATGGTTGGTAAATTCGATTACGATGCGGTATTTCACAAAGATTTGGAAGGCGAATACATTCATGTTTATATCTATGGGACTGCAATGAGCGGTTGGACCTATGTGGGTCGTTACACCACGAATGGTGATGGAAAGATCACTGCAAACTTAGGAGTCCGCGCAACAGGTGACTATATCGTTCGTATGGTGGTAGAAGGTGATCTTTCTAGCGCTGATGGTTATTTAACTGTAGCTGATCCAGGTCGGCAAACCGTTCTATTCGATGTGGATGGAACCTTGACCACAAATGATTTTGAAGCTCTTGCAGATTATGCGGGTATTAAAATTGCGGACGCTTATTATTACGCTCCGGAAACCGTAAACGCATATCGTAATAAAGGTTATCAGATCGTTTATTTAACCGGTCGTCCTTATTGGAATACAAAAGATACTCGTGAGTGGTTCCCTTCCAAAGGAATGAAATCTTGGCATTACCATCCTAGTTCAGATTATTTAGGCGCGAATGTTCAGGCTTACAAAACTGATTATATCAACTATTTGCGTAATACCGTCGGTTTGGATATTATTCGTGCCTATGGAAATGCGACTACAGATATTGCAGCGTATGCAGCCGGTGGTATTCCAAAATCGAATACTTGGATCATAGGAGAAAATGCAGGTAAAGAAGGAACCCAGTCAATTACTGGAAATTATTCTCTTCATTACAATACTGTAGTAGCGAGCACTCCTCAATCTTCTTCCTGTTATTGAAAATTTACTCGATATCGAATGCCTTTCTGAAAAAGGCATTCCGAGGAAGAATTTTAGAGAAACATAAACTACTTGACCTTCGGTCGATAGCCGCACTTATATCTTTACAATCCCCTTCACCTCTAATATTTTGGATCGGAATTAAGGAGAACTTATGCAATCCATCCAGAATATTTTTCTAAATAAGAGAACCATCGCGGCACTCTTACTTTCTTTTACACTCGCCTACTGTGCCACAACAGAACCAAAACCTAAAATCGAGATCCAAAGTTCTAAAACTTCTATCCAAATCCAGCCAATCTTTCATGGAAGTTTGGTACTAACAATTGGTGAAAAGACGATCTATGTGGATCCCTCTTGGGGAGGAGAAAAGTATAAGGATCAGAAAAAACCAGACCTGATCCTAATTACTGATATTCATCCTGATCATATGGATCTAAAAACTTTAGGAGAGATCGCTACTAAAGAAACTCAGATCATAGCTCCGGAAGCAGTTGCGAAAGAAGCAAAAGAATACACTAATATCACTCGTTTGAAAAACGGACAATCCACTTCGGTTGGTGATATTAATTTCTCCGCGATTCCTATGTATAATATTACCAAAGAACATTTGGATAAACATACGAAAGGAAGAGGAAACGGTTATTTGATCAAGTTCGGCGGAAAGACGATCTATATTTCAGGAGACACTGAAGATATTAAAGAAATGAGAGCTTTGAAGAATATCGACATTGCATTTCTTTGTATGAACCAACCTTATACAATGACCGTAGAAAAAGCTGCAGACGCAGTGAAAGACTTTAAACCGAAAATTGTATACCCTTACCATTACCGTGGAAAAGACGGCCTAAGCGATACTGAAAAGTTCAAAGCACTCGTAAAAGAGTCTAGCCCTTCCACCGAAGTAGAATTGATCAACTGGTATTGATCGATTAATCGATAGTTTCGGAAAAGAGAATATTTTTCTTTTTCGAAACTAGTTCTTTTATACATCCAAATCAAATCATTCTTCAGTAGAATCTAATCCCGCCGATTTTTTGAATTCTTGCGGGGTTTGCCCAGTATGTTTCTTAAAAGTATCATAGAAGGAAGACTTGGATTGAAAACCCACAGAGAATGCCAGATCCAGTATATTTGTGGAAGGATCATTTAGAATAATACGTTTTGCTTCTTCTATTCTATATTTTTTAAGCAGGTCAGGAAAGGAAATATTCAAAACTTGGTTTAGAAGTTCTGAAACTTGATGCACAGATAAACCTAAAACTGCAGCAAGATCACTGATCCTTAATTCTTCCTCTAAATAGATTTTATCCTCATCCAGAAGTTTGTTCAAACGAGCTAGAGTATCTTCTACATTAATACCGATGATGGTAGATTTTTTCTTTCCGGATATGTCTGAAGACGTCTTATCAACTTGGAAATTCTTAAGCTCTTCTCTTCTTAATGAAATCTCATGTTCTAATTCTCGGATCCTCGTCCTAACCGAACGGCTAGTCAGGAATATATTTATTGGAACAAAGAGTGCTATAAAAAATAAGAAACTTTTCCCATCAAAGGAAAAGAATGCCTTATATGAAATAATGTTTAATAGCTCTATCGCAAGCAAAGAGAACATTCCAAATACAAACCAACGAGTTTGGATGGTTTTTCTTTTTGTAGCAACCAAACTGAGAACGATTGCTGTTCCAGTCACAGCCAAATAGAAAATAGTAAAAGAGCGAGAAATGAACTGCCTTGGAAATTTAGTAAAACTTAAAGCGATCATGATTGCAGTCAGAATGTTTACTATATTATAGAAGTACCAAACAGGTTTGAAATTCTGCCTGATCTTCAAAAAATGAGACACCCATAGAGTTCCTGAAATGATCAGAGACCCTATCATGATCTTCTTTCCTAAGGAAAGAGGAAAACCGAATCCTGGAAATAGGTATCTGGAAGCTATCCCGGACACGAATAAAAACGTAAGGCCGATTCCAAATGAAAATAGGATCTGATACAAGATCCACTTAGAACGAAGACGAATATAGGAATTGATCAGATACGCAATCTGAACGATTACAAGCGCGAGAAGTGAGAATACAATCCCTGAATAAACTGTAGAGATGGAATATAATTCTTCCGCGCTTACTAATCGAACTTCCGAAAGTATATAATTCCTAGACTGTATCCTAATATTGATCTCTTGGCTATTCTCCAGAAATTTTCGGAGAGGAAAAACCGGGAATATCCCAGGAATCAGCCACTCATTCACCGGATGAATAAAACCGGCCTGCAAACAATCTTCTTTTAGATCACAAACCTGAACTGAATCCAAAAGACTCCAAGGGAAGATCAGAAATTCTGTCTTAGATTCCTCCGGTAGATTACCGATCCGAAAGCGTAGATTGATCGGTTCCGGATAGAATCCCCAGTCGAGCAGTACCGAGAAATCATCTATCTGCTTCCAATGAGTTTGGTCCGAATCTTGGATGCGGAGATGCCCCACATTCTTCTTATCCCCTTGGGAATAGACCTGAGTAGAAATTACTAAAATCAGAATCCAAATCAGAAATACTTTTATTCTAGACATATTGATCATTCAAGAATCCTGTCCAAACTTATAAACCGGGACGATTTTCTCCATCTTAAATGCTACTAATATATGAGGAAACAAAATGAATGAAATCGTTCTCATTGCTCTGAAAAGACCTTACACCTTCGTGGTCCTCGCTATTCTAATCCTGTTCTTCGGGATACAATCCATTTTCAAGGCCCCTACAGATGTTTTTCCAAACATTAAGATACCGGTTATTTCGGTAGTATGGGGATACCAAGGTATGCTTCCTGAAGATGTTGCGGGAAGGATCACTTACTTTTTCGAAAGGGCATTAACCAGTACTGTAGAAGGGATCAAAAGTATTAATAGCAGATCCTATTACGGAAGTAGCATTATCAATATAGAATTGCAACCTCATACCGATCTTGCAGGTGCTGAAGCGGAGGTGGCTGCAATTTCGCAGACAGTAGTCACTTCCTTGCCTCCGGATATTTCTCCACCTATGATCATGCGTTTGGAGGCTTCTTCCGTTCCGGTCGCAATGCTCCAAGTCACATCAGAGAAGATGACCCCTGCAGAACTGTATAACCTCGCATTCATGAGGATACGTTCCTTACTGGTTACTATTCCCGGGGCAATTATTCCTCAGCCTTACGGTGGAACTCCAATGCAATTATTGGTATCACTAGATAAGCAAAAACTTTTGTCCAGGAACCTTTCTCCCATGGACGTATTCAAAGCGTTTAATGAACAGAGCGCCGTGTTACCTGCGGGAGACCAGAAGATCGGTAAAACGGATTGGATGGTAATGACAAATGCAATCCCGATCCATGTAGAAGATTTTAATAATATTCCGATCAAGAGAGTCGGCAATAGTACATTTTTTATGAGAGATGTTGCGAGCGTTGCATTAGGCGGACCTCCTCAATTGAACTCTGTGCTCGTAGACGGAAAACAATCCGTATTGATCGTAGTTATGAAAAGTGGCGATGCATCCACTCTGGATGTGGTAGACGGAATTCGTAAGACCATGCCAAGGATCAAAGAGATCTCTCCGGACGATGTAGAGATCAAACTATTAAACGATGCTTCCGTATTTGTGAAAGATTCTATTGAGAACGTTGTTCACGAAATGGTATTGGCTGCGGCTCTTACCGGACTTGTGGTATTACTCTTTTTAGGTTCTTGGAGAGCGACTACGATTATTGCGACCTCTATTCCTCTATCTCTTTTAAGTTCCATCATCGGTCTTCATCTGATAGGAGAATCTATCAACGTAATGACATTAGGAGGTCTTGCCTTAGCAGTGGGAATCCTTGTGGATGATGCTACTGTGATGATAGAGAATATAGATACTCATATCGAAATGGGTAAACCGTTGGAGAAGGCGATCATAGATGCCGCAAACGAGATCGTAATTCCTACATTCGTAGCAACTCTTGCAATCGTAATCGTTTGGTTCCCTCTATTCCAATTGAGCGGAGTATCCGGCTGGTTATTCAAGCCAATGGCAGAAGCGGTGGCGCTCGCAATGATAGCTTCCTTCATTCTTTCACGGACACTTGTTCCGACCATGGCAAAATATTTGCTTACTGCTCATCATTCTCCGGAAACCCATACTCATGGATCTCATTCCAAGGGAGCAGCGAAACATCATATCATACCTAGTTTCCCTAAAAAATCAAACTCTCGTTTTGCTTTCATTACAGAATGGATCGATTTCCTAATCCGTTTTCAAAAAGGATTCGAGCGTAATTTTACAGAATTCAGAGAACGTTATTATGTTCTTCTACAGAAAGTAATAGCAGATCGCAAAAGATTTGTGAAGATATTTTTAGCAATAGCGACAGGGTCCCTTCTTCTATTCTATCTGAATGGTAGAGACTTCTTCCCTGAGATCAAAGCAGGGACTTTGCAGATGCATATGCGTGCACCTTTAGGAACCAGGATAGAAGTTTCCGGAAGGATTGCCACTCTAGTCTCGGAAGATATTAAAAAATTACTTCCAGGTAAGGTGGAAAGCGTTCTGAGTAACTGTGGTCTCCCAGTTGGACCTCATAACCTTGCGTTCATTCCTACCCCTACGATCGGTTCCCAAGATTGTGACTTAACAATTTCATTAAAGGATGAAGAATCTCCTGTTTGGGATTACAGACAAATTCTCAGAAAAGGATTGAATGAACTATATCCAGGAACTGTATTCACGTTCCAACCTGCGGACTTGACTTCAAAGATCCTAAACTTCGGCTCACCTTCTCCAATCGATATTCAAATCAATGGAATGGATTTAGAGAAAAATTTTGAATTTGCTCAAAAACTCCAAGGCAAATTGAAAACAATTCCAGGTGCAGCAGATGTTGTGATCCAACAAACCATGACCACACCAACCCTTCTCGTAGACGGAAATAGAAGTTTAGGGATCAATCTTGATCTTCCGATGAAATCAGTTGCAGAAAATATGTTACTCGCAACTTCAGGAAGCCAGCAGATAGACCAAGAGTATTGGATGGATCGTAAAACCGGTCTATCTTATCAGATCAATATCTATGTGCCTCAACCTCAGATGAGAAGAACGGAAGATTTACTTACTGTTCCTGTCAATCGAGGAGACCTACAAGATAATACAGAAAATGGAATACAACTGTTAGGTAACGTGGCAAATATCACTCCGACCGGAACTCCAGGTTTAGTAACTCACCAAAACCTTTTGCCTCTCATTGACGTATATGTTTCTGCAGAAGGTAGAGACCTTGGCGGAGTTTTGAGTGATGCTCAAAAGATCATGGATTCTATGAAGAGCGAACTTCCAAGAGGAGCCGCAATTGAGATCCTTGGCCAGGCAGAAACAATGAGAAGTGCATATATAGAGTTGATTGGAGGGCTCTTTGTGGCAATTCTTCTGGTTTATCTTTTGATTGTAGTGAACTTCCAGTCATGGACGGATCCGTTCATCATCATCACCGCATTGCCTGGCGCACTAGCAGGGATTGCTTGGTCCCTATTCCTCACACGCACATATATTTCAGTGCCTGCATTAACCGGAGCAATCATGTGTATGGGAACTGCGACTGCGAACTCTATATTAGTAGTTTCTTATGCAAGAGACCGTTTAGAAGTTCATGGAGATGCGGTAAGAGCCGCTATCGAAGCTGGATATTCCAGGATTAGGCCAGTGCTTATGACTGCTTCCGCGATGATCATAGGAATGGTCCCTATGTCCATAAGTAACTCTCAAAATGCTCCGTTAGGCAGAGCAGTGATCGGAGGATTGGCTGTCGCTACATTCGCCACACTATTCTTCGTGCCTTGTATCTATGCGATCATCTATAACAACCGTGCAAAAATCCAAAAGGAAAACTCAAAATGATTCCAACAGTACCTAAAAAGAAACTTTTAACACTATCTTCAATCTCATTCGGAGTTATATTCCTGTGCTATATATTCTATCAACAAATACATAGCGCAGAAGAATTCCGAAAGGAAGCCTTGGAAGCATCCATTCCGAATGTTTCGGTAGTGAGTCCAGAACCCCCCAACCCACTAGAAACGATTACTCTGCCTGGAACAGTTAGAGCATGGTATGAGGCTGTTATCTATGCTCAGGTTCCAGGTTATGTAAAAATGTGGTATAAAGACTACGGAGCAGAAGTAAACGAAGGAGACGTGCTTGCTCGTATCAAAGTCCCAGCTTTGGACGCGGAATATGCACAAGCAGAAGCAGATCTAGATTCTCAAAAAGCAAAATACAAACTGGCAGCCGTTACTGCGGACAGATATCTAGCATTAAGAAGTTCTCATGCAGTTTCGGAACAGTCGATTTCTGTAGCAGTAGCAGATAAAAATTCTGAAGAAGCAAAAATGAAATCAGCTGAGAAAAATGTAGATAAATATAAGGCCAGGATCAATTTTAAAACGATAGTCGCTCCATTCAAAGGAGTTGTGATCCAAAGGAATATTAACGTAGGTGATTACGTAACACAAGAAGGGAATATTGATGATAGCAAAACACCTTCTAACCTATTTACAGTAGCGGATATCCATAAAATGCGATTATTCGTTTCTGTTCCGGGAACATTCGCCTACTTACTAAAACCCGGATTAACTGCAGAACTCACTGTACAACAATTCCCGAATCGGAAATTCGTAGCAAACTTCCTGACGATCTCTAAAGGTTTCGATCTGAATATGAGAACTGTCATTGCGGAATTCACCATCGATAATAAGGACAGATCCTTATGGCCCGGTTCATATGCTCAAGTGACTCTCACTGCTCCTGTTAAAAAAGATCTTCTTACAATACCTTCCAGTTCTTTGGTCTTTGATGAAAATGGCACACAAGTAGCGACTGTCACACAAGACAATAAAGTCCACTTCAAACCGATCACCGTAAACAAAATCATAGATTCTGTGATAGAAGTAAGAGATGGAGTTAGCACAAGCGACCGAATTGTGAATAACCCTTCTGCTTCTTTACTGGAAGGTGATCAGGTAAAAGTAGTAGAGCCAAGAACCGGATATTCGGATATGAATATTTCCAAAAAAGAAGGTTCAAAATTAGAACCAGTAGCATCCAAATGAACCGATCTCAAAAAATAAACAAAACAAAGAAGCGAAACATCGTCTTAGGACGATGGATCGTACTTCTACCATTGGCAGTCTTATTGGTTTCTTGTTTGAACGGCCCCGCGTTCGATTTTGCTCCTAAATACTTAAGTCCGGAATATGTGGTTCCGGATTCTTGGAGCGGATCCGGCCCTTTTGTAAAAGCAAATCCTTCTGAAGGAGAAGCAATACAAGCAGATTGGTGGAAACTTTTTAATGATCCTGTATTGAATAAATTAGAAGAACAAGCAATCACTGCAAATCCGGATCTGCAAGCTGCTGCGGAAAGATTTGTACAAGCAAGAGATGCGATGCTTAAGGTCCGCTCTCAGTTGATCCCTCATCTAGGAATTGGTTTAAGCGGATCCAATAATAAACAATCCGATAATCGACTTTTTAGAGGAGCAGGAGAAGCAAATCAAGAAGGAACAGCATCCTTAGGAGGAATTGCCTCTTGGGAACCTGACTTTTGGTCTTCTATCAGAAATTCTACAAGAGCACAAATTTATAATGCTCAATCAGTGGCTGCAGATTATGCTTTGGCTAGATTAAGCTTACAAGCAGAACTTGCTGCGGATTATTTTACTTTCAGAGGTTTGAATGCTCAAGATACAACCTATCGCCAATCGATAGAATTTTATGAACAATCCTTAAACCTTGTAAATGAAAGATATAAAGGTGGCATAGCTCCAGAATTGGATGTGCAAAGAGCACAGTATCTTCTGTCAAGTACACAAGCAAAACGTTTAGATATACAATCCAAGATGAGAGTAACTGAAAATGCGATTGCTATCCTGCTGAATAGAGCTCCTACTGGATTCTCTATCCCTCCTGTAGAAGAAGTTCATGTTGTTACATTTAAAGTGCCAGCAACTCTTCCTTCTACCCTACTAGAACGTAGACCTGATATTGCTTCCATGGAACGTAAAATGGCAATCGCAAATCGTAATATAGGTATAGCTCGCGCAGCTTTCTTTCCGAATATTTCATTTAGCGGTGGCGGAGGATTCGAAGGAGGAGTGAATCTATTACAACTCGAGAATAGTTTCTGGTCTTACGGATCCACGGTTTCTCTTCCTATTTTCCAAGGTGGATATCGTAGAGCTCAATTACAACAAGCATGGTCTGCATATAGAGAAACGGAAGATGTATATCGTTCTACCGTCTTAAACGCTTTTAGAGAAGTGGAGAATGGACTGACAGAAACTACATTCATGTCGGAACAATCCCAAAGACAGGACCAAGCAGTAGAAGCTGCCTCACAAGTACAAAACATGACAATGGCTTTGTATAAAGGGGGCTTAAGTAATAGTTTGGAATTGATCTATGCTCAGGTAAATACTCTGGATGCTCGAATAGATGCAATTTTAGTTAAGACTGAATTAAACAGGGCATCTGTTCGATTGATAAGAGCATTGGGCGGTGGCTGGAAAAATACTCAATTGCCTGCGGATGATGAGATCCAACCTTTCAATATATTTGATTTTAGTAATTCTAAAAAACCGGATGCGGCCGGTGGAATAGACGTAAATGCAGACGATGATAATTCTAAAAATAAGAATTTGACTGCACCTATTCTAGAAAAATGATCCTGTCTCAAAATATAAGGACCAGAGAAAGTCAGTCACTTTCTCTGGTTTTAAACTCTTCTATATCGATAAGTGTATGGTATTTACGAATTACTTCCTCGTCGAATCCTGAATCATGATTGAGTTTATTTAGAATATCTCTTTGGAATTGGAGAAGTTCTAAATAAACGTCTCCGTATTCTTTTCTTTCTCCCCTATGAGTCCCTGACATTCCTTTTAGCTCTTCTTCGAAATATCCTAACTCCGTTTTCAAACGGGAGATCAGATTTTTGAGATGTTTATTTTTACCAGGGCCTGCTTTGCTCTTCTCCCCTAGATAATGAAGAGACTCGGTAGCCAATTTTTTCTGGATCATCACTTCTTGTCTATGAACAGGAATGGGAGTTTGGAAATCCATTACATTCAATTTCCGGATCAGCCAAGGTAGAGTTAATCCATTAAAGATCATTGTAGTCAAGATCACTATGAATGTGATAAACAGGATCAAATTTCGATATGGAAACGGGGTTTCTCCAATTGTATACAATGGAATAGAAAGTGCCGCTGCGAGAGATACAACTCCCCTAATCCCTGCCCATCCCAAAACAATTGGGATCTTCCAACCTGGATTTACTTCTGAAACTTCTATAAAATTACTCATGATCCGAGTAAAACCGGATGTAAAAAGTGTGATGATGACCCTAATTACTACCAAAGCAAATGAGATCAATAATCCATAGATAATTGCACTTGTTAAACTTATATCCCCCAGTTGATTTACGATGGAAGGTAACTGCAAACCAATAAGCAAGAATACAAGTCCATTTAGAATAAATACTATACTACTCCAAACATTCTCACCTTGGATGCGACTTACATAACTCAAAAGACCTTGGCGTTTACTAGAAAGGAGAAGTCCACCACATACCACAGCAAGAACTCCAGAAACATGAAAATGTTCCGCCAAATAATACATACAATATGGAGTCACAAAAGTTAAAACGATTTCTATACTTGGAGTGAGCGGAAGCCAGCGATGGATCGCATAAAACACAAAACCCACAAGCAGACCAATAAGTGAACCCGCAATCACAACCCAAACAAAACTAAAAGTCGCCTCTTGAAAATTAAACTGCCCTGTGACCACTGCAGCTAACGCGAATCTAAATACGATCAAAGAAGAAGCATCATTTAGCAAACTTTCCCCTTCTGCGACACTAATCGCAGATCTAGGAGCTTTTGTTTGTTTCATGATAGTAACAGAAGAAAGAGCGTCTGGAGGAGAGATAATCCCTCCTAATAAAAATCCAATGGCCAATGTAAATCCAGGGATCAAGGAATTAGAGATCAAAGCAATTGCGCAAGAAGTGATGATTACAGTTGGAAATGCAAAGCCTACTATGATCCTCCTCCATTTCCAAAATTCCTTCCAAGAAATTTGCCAAGCAGCCTCATACAATAATGGAGGAAGGAATATTAGAAAAACAAGTTCCGGTGTGATCGTTATATTTTGGAAGAATGGAATTGTACTGACAACAAGTCCTCCGATCAAAAGAACAATCGGATAAGCAAGTCCAAATCGATTGGCTATCACAACCAATCCAAGGATGATCAAAATCAAATAAACGTATTCAACTAGAATATTTTCCATCTGTTCCTGTTTGAGCGGAAGATTTGACAGATCATTACGAAGCTTTTCCACTACTCAACAACTTTATAGTTTGTGTTGACTTCTCTTGCTTATCTAAAATACTTTGGTGTGCTCAAATTTAAATATTATTTTAGTCTAATCTGTATTTTCTCACTTAGTTTGTTTGCTACACCTGCAGAAGCATGGTGGAATCACTTCCTATTCAACCGACCTGCACTCGAAGTTATGCCAGAATTGGTATCTGCGCCTAAGGTAAAAGTAGAATCCCTAGAAGATTTCTTACTGAAAGAGCAGGATAAACTTATCCCTCTTATGAGGGATATGGAGAAGGAAGCAAATCTAAGCTATGATAAAAATGCTCCTCTTCCGGAAGCACTTTCATTCAAAGGTGGAGATAGAAAAACAATCCGTAATCATTTTCTCAGAGCACTTAGGCTGAATACCGGAACACCGTTAGGTTATTTTTTACAGAATCTTCCGGGAAATCCTTTACCTGCAAAAAAATCAAATCCCATGACTGTGAGTATTTATGGAGAGAAGGACCTAAAACAAGATTACGAATTTTATGATATTAGAATAGGAGAATTTGTTAGCCCTCTCGAAGTATTGGCGACTGCAGGAGACGAACCGGATTTCGGATTAGATCTGAATTTATTCGAAGATAATGGAGAAAGTTTCGGTAAAGATTATGGTTTTGGAATACAATCCTTTGGGGATTCCAGGATCTATTACGCGACTCAAGTCCCATTTCATATAGGTTATTATCACGAATCTCCGATTATTTTTGCTGCAGCAGGATTTTTAACCCGCACCTATCCTAAATATAGAGTACATCAGTTTATGACACTCTCTCGTATTGCTTTTGAGACCGGTCATCCATATTGGGGATATCGTTTTTTAGGTTGGGGAATGCACTATGTTGTGGATCTTACTCAACCCTATCATTCCAGGGTTCTTCCGAATTTCGGGACAATCAGCATGCTTTGGATCAATCTAAAAGCAATTCTTGGATTTGAAACTGCCAAAAATGAAGCAATCGATAGGATCGCAAACAGGCACACGACTATCGAAAAATACCATTTTAGTACATTAAGAAATGCTTATCGAACTAAAGAGATAACTCATCCTTTTATCCAAAGCGTAAAACAAACTGATTCGGATAATAATTACGGGAAATACGATAATTCCTATATTGTAAACGTTGTATCAAAACAAAGCTACGATATTTCTGATCGAATCGATACCCTGATAGATGAATCTAATTTATTAAAGGGATTTTCAGAAGACAAACTTTTACCTGAGATCAATCAAAAGTCCTTAGGGGATCTAAATTCTACAATTACGGATCATATGAAAAGTGTAGGTTCTCATATACGAAATTATGTTAGGGCTGGATTAAAGTAAGAGTAGGAAAAAATTTAGGCTGAGGATGTGAAAAGCAAAATCAGCCTGTCATTTCACTTAATAGATAGATAAATATTTTTCATGGAATACTTTATTTGGAACATTTCCTTCGGTTAAAGAATACTTTTCTCTAAGTCCTTCTAAGAAATACATAGCCATATAACCCTTATTCTTAACCGGTATCGTTCCTCTATATTCCGTTTCAAAAAAATCGTCCACTAGTTCGAATGTATTCTGGGAAATGTTAACCTTCCCTACTTCTCCTCCAGACTCTAAACGTGATGCAGTATTCACTGCGTCTCCCCATACATCAAATGCAAATTTTTTCTTTCCGATCACACCTCCTATGACCGGACCGGTATGGATTCCTATTCTCATCTGCCAGTAAGGTAATCCCAATTGTTTTTTAATAGATTGCATCTGATTCATAAACGCCTGTAATTCCAAGGCAGCTAAACAAGCATCGATTGCGTGAGTCCTATTTTTTGCGGGAATCCCACCTACGCACATATAGGAATCCCCGATCGTTTTCAATTTTTCTAATTTATAACGATGTACTATTTCATCGAATTGAGTAAAACAACTATCCAATTCTCTGACCAGATCGGATGGAGAAAGTGTCTCTGCAATTTGAGTAAAACCCTTAAAATCCGTAAATAGGATCGTAGCAGATTCATATAAGATCGGTCTAACTTCTCCTTTTTCCTTCAATTCCTCTGCTATCTCTGAAGGAAGAATATTAAGAAGTAATGAGTCTGCTTTTTCTCGAGAAATTTCAGCTTCTGTAAAAAGATTTTTGATCTGATCATATAAGGAAGCGTTATGCAATGCTGTGGTAATTTGTTCGCAGATCCGCATGATCTTATTCCGCGACTTAACGCTTAAACCTATCTTTCTTTCGAAGGCAGTTAAATTCAGAATCCCTATCACTTCCTGGTTCAATATAAGTGGAATTTGGAACATAGAATATAGATGACAATTCTTTGCTATCCTGAGATCGATTTTAGAAAAGTTAACCTTACTTCCATTGAGAAGATTCGTAAAACCTTGGTCCGAGCGTATATCATCTATATATAATGGAACTTTTTCAGAATAAGTATGATAGATACTCCCACCCGTTTCGTTCAGAGGTATTTCCAGATTACGAAAATACTGCATCTCCTTCTCTGTAAGCCCAGGCATGGCAGAATTTCCGGAATAAGTCCTTAACACTCCTTTCTCTTTATCTTTCAACAATAACCATATAGTATCCACCGCACCATGATCAACGATATGATCGAATGCGGATTGAAAGACTTGATCAAGATCCAAAGAAGAATTCAAAATTCTTGCAAATCTATTCAACTCTTCTATTTCTTCTGCAGAATCCTTTGTTTCCTGTAATAAAATAGCATTTTGAACTGCGCCTGCGATCTGATCTCCCAAGGATGCAATTTCCTTCAAATCTTTCTGGGCTAAAAATTGGACTTTTGACCAGGTCACCGAAAGGACCCCGAGTGTTTTTCCTTGTACGATCAAAGGAACATGAAGGACAGATTCCAAATTAAAAGTCCTAACTAGAATCGCATCAAAGGGAGAAGCATCCAACCACTCAGGCTTAATCTCTGCCAAATAAATTGGCTTCTGCTTTTTTGAGGTTCTTGCAAGAATTCCTCCTTCTAACGCTAATGGAATCTTAAGATCCGACATCTTGTCTTTAATATCCGAATCCGCGTTTGAAGTCAGGTGATACAACACCAATGATTGCTGGGCATCATTGATCGTAAACAGAGCGAGAATGGAATCTTGCCCGAACCTTAAAGAAATATGATCCTTAACAAATTGTAAAATTTCAGTCAAATCACTTGTTGAATTGATCCTTTTAGCAAGCTCGGTCAGTATCTCTGCTTCGTTTCGAGAATTTTCTGCTTCTTCTCTTGCCCGATCCAATCTATGTAATAAAACATCCAGCTCCGACGAAATAGGCCTAGTCAAAAAGAAAGCAAGTTGGTATCCTAGAAGAAGGATAGGAAAACATATTAAAAGTATATAAAGTATTCTTGAATCAATTGGACTATATTTCGACAAAAACGGAAAAAGGAGAAATGAAAATAACGGGATCAAGGAAAGGGATAATAGAGAGATCCTGTGACTGATCCTAAAAGCCTGCTGAGCTTCCAACCTTGTTGAATTTTTAAGAACTCCATAGGCAAGTATTCCAGTCGGTATAATGCTTAAATTTCCAAGAGGATAGATAGGAAATCCTTGTGTTGCAGGTAAATTCAAAAGAAGCATCACACTTCCTACAACTAAGAACAAGACTGCCAAGTTCCCCAAGAAATCTGATTCTCTCTTTCTCAATGCGGAGAACCATTCCAATAAAACTGCTAAGATCCCGATAAAACCGACTACTCCAAATCCTTGGACAACTGGTCCGGATGCAAGTATCCTTCCCCAAGGAAATTCGTAATATCCTACAAACAACCAAGGCGAGAGCGCTGCGACACTTAATAAAAATACTAGCGCGTCGAAGATTGGAAAATATTTGGGCAAAGGTTTTTTTAGGGCAAGATAAGCAAAACGTATATGAATAGAAGGTGCAAGAAAAAAGATCATATAACAGACCTGAGTGACTCTAAGACCTATGATAGGATCTGAAATGATATTGATCGAAAGCACGGAGATCAATTGTGCCCCATAGATATAAAGAGAAAATGCCGCGATCTGATTTAAAGGGGAAGCGGGATTTGTTCCTCCAACAATTATCCCCAGCCAAAAAACCGCCAAAGTAGAGACTAGTGGAATAAAAAGCCATTGTATATTTTGGGATTTGGCAAGCTCATCCGGAGAAATAAGATAAACAAATGCTCCGGATATTCCCAAAAATAAGAGAGCGATTATCGCATTCAAAAAATAGAATAAAGCATTCTTATTAAATAAGAAATCGCTTAAGTTCAGAAAGTCAGATCGAAATACTCCGTATGCAAGAATAAGCATAGGAATAAAAGAAAAATTACCACCTGGGAAAAAAGGAATCCCTACAAAACTAGGTAGATTGGACGCGGTCAGAATGATAAGAAGGTTTTGTCCGAGTACAAGTGTTTTCTTATTTTTTAAAGAGTTTTGTTTTAGAAAATGAAGAATACATGGAACACCTATTAAAAAGTAAGTAGATACTCCTATGATCCCCCAAGGTTTTAAGAAGAAAGTGGATACAGGATATTTTCCGAACGGATAATGTATAAAATCTCCAGTAAAGGCACGATTTAAAATAATACCGGACAATGCAAATACGACTGCTCCCCAATTCAACCAGTTCATCCAAGAAAGAATCTTATATTTTTTTTCCAGGATATGATGCAGAATATGAGCACTCATAGGAGTGAATAAAAGAACGATCGGGTACAAGAGCGTATTAACGGATAATAAAAAACTCTCATCCAAAATAACCGCTCTTAGTCCCAAAAGAAGTCCAAGAGTTCCGAAGGCAAGGCAGCTAATTGCAAAACTAATTAAAAGAGCTTGCGAACCTTCTTTTCGAGCTCTTATCATACCTGCGACAAATAACAAAAAACCTACAACAAAGGTAGTGAGTCCCGGAACTGCAAAAGGGAGCTGGTACCAAAAATACTGAAGACCGGTAGGATCCGAAGGAATGATTGGCCAAGGGTTCTGTGGTAAGGCTTCCATATTCGGGACAATATAATAGGCATAAATCGTCATCCGTCGTCTGTGGTTATAATTCTGGACATTTATTTCCAATAAGAATTGCCATCTTTTAGATATCTGAAAGAACTCACCGTGAATGTGGAGATCCAAATATAAAGTATACTTATTGATCCTGCTTCTTTCGATGAGCGCTTGTAAGTCCTCAAACCAAGCGGAGAAGGAAGCAGATTGTAGCGTTGAGACCTTACAGATTCGAACAACTCTTAGCGAAGAAAGAGATCCGAATCTCGCGTTTTCGCAAACTTTTGAGGATCTAAACCAGCCATATATTGATCTTGGATATACCGATCGTACTATTTGGATCAAACTGCAGAGTAAACCCTTTTCAGCGGAAAAAAAATGTTATATGGTCTTAGAATGGGCTACTCTTACTCATATAGACTTCTTTTTAGAAAATGATAGAGGCGACTGGAACCTGTATGGTCAGGCAGGAGCGATTTTAGAAAGAAGCAAATGGAAAATTGCTTGGTTGGATTACCCGAGTATTCCACTTCTTCGGAACAAAGAAATACTAGTAAGGATCAATACTCGTTCATTAGTTCGTATTCCTTTCTTTATCTTATCTGAAGAAGAAGCCAGAAACAAAACCAATGACCGCACCATGTACACCTCCTTTTATGCAGGGTTCATGCTCGCGATATGTTTGTTTTCTTTATTTTTCTTTTTTACCCTCAAAGACCAAATCTATCTTTGGTACGGAGGTTATATATTTTTTGTAACAATGAACTTTAGCCTAATGTATTCTTCCGCACCTAGGATTCTTTTATCAGAAATTCCCTATTGGCTCAATCATGGATTCTTCTTCAGTCAGGCATGCACCTTATTCTTTGGAGTTGCATTCTTCAGGGAATTTGTGGATTTGAGATCTCATTTCCCTCGTTTTGATAAAATTGCGATCGCCATACTTATTTTTGCCGCGTTAAGTTCAATTGCTTCAGTGCTTTCGGATTGGAACCAATTATTTTCTAGAGTATTCTCCCTTATTTATATGATTTGGATCCCTGCATTTTTAATCGTTACGATTAGAATGCTAGTTCAAGGACAAAAACATCTTTTAACATTCGTTCTCACATGGGGCACATTTTATTCGGCAGCATTCGTATATATATTATGGATCATGCGAATTCTTCCACCTAATCCTATTTGCTTTTACTTGCCAGTTTGGGCACTACCCTTGGAAGTTATATTTTTTGCGGCGAGTATCTACCAAAGATATAAAAACATAGATTCAAGAAGAAAAATATTAGAGATCGAAATGAAAACAGCAATGGATCGGTTATCTGAATTTTCTCTTAAGACAGAAAAATCCAAGACATCAGACGGAAAAACTTCTAAATACATCAGAAGTAAGATCCATAATACAAATGTAAATGAGATATTGGGAGAAATAGAAAGATTATTTACGCAAGAAATGATATTTAAAGAAGAAAATCTTTCCTTAGCTACTCTTGCTACAAGGCTGGAATTAAATCCTCACCAACTTTCGGAAATATGTAATACTCAATTGAATACCACATTTCCAAGGCTATTATCTTATTATAGAATAAAACATTCGATCCAACTATTAAAAGAAAACTCTGAATGGAATATTTTAGAAATTGCTTATGAATCAGGATTCGGGTCCAAGGCTGCGTTTAACGCCGAATTCAAACGGATCACCGGACGAACTCCAAGACAATTTAGAATGTTTGAATTAACTTAACGAAAATTCTTCCTTCTTCTTAAGAAAGAAATGTGAATCAGTTGTTCAGGGGACAATTTTTTTCACTTATACCGGATTCGTTCAAGCCAAGGATAAAATGTTTATGCTATCCTTGGTTATAAATGAAGAAGTTTCTGATCGTTCTATTTTCCGTACTTTTTTTAATTATAATCTGGTGGATTTTAACTCCTTCTCCTCATGAATACAAAAGAATCACAAATTCAGATCTTTCTTTTGAAACTGTAATTTTCAGGAGTTCCGATCCGAAACGTCTTTCCAATTTTTATAAAAATGTATTCCAAGCAAAAGAAGCGGAGAACGACTCTAGTTGGTCCCTAAGCGATCCGCTTTCTTCCATTATTACTCTTAGAACTCCTGATTATCAAGGAGAAGGACCATTATTTACCATATTAAAAACGGAAAAAAAGAATCTAGATACATTCGCAGCGAATGATCTAGGCTACGCTCATATCTGTTTCGAAACGGATAATGTTCCCGGTCTTATCCAAACAATCCAAAATAACGGAGGAAAGATTGATAGTCGTTTCGAGGACTTACAAAAAGTCCCGGCAATCTACGGCAGAGATCCGGATGGGAATATATTCGAGGTCCATATTCCATTTCCAACTCCACTTAGCCCAAGCACCATCTTTCGCAGCCTAAATTCATTCGTAAGGACTTACTTTAAACTGGACCCTCCTGCGGTTGATAAGATCAGATTCCTTCACGTAAATATAAATTCCAAGGATTGGATCAGGACTCTTTCTTTTTACGGCAAGATATTCGAAACAAATGCCACAGGATTCGAAAGAGACTATAAGGGAAACTTTATAGAAAATCTAACGGGACTCACTGAAATTGAAGTAAAAGGACGTCATCTTCCCCTCCCCGGATACGAAGAAGGTGGACCCACATTCGAGATATTCTCATACAATAAATTCAGCAAAATAGGCCCATTAGATAAATCTGATACAGGAAGAATTGCGGTAGGATTCCGAGTATCCGATTTACGATCATCAGTAAAAAAAATACTGGAAGAAGGTGGGGTTTTATTAGAAGAGAAAGACAATACCACAATATTCAAAGATCCAGAAGGTAATCTTATACTTGTATCCCAAAAAAATCTAGCTTCGAAAAAACCAATCCATGAAAATTAATCTTCCCCAAAAAATGAAAGCGGTCCGCCAATTAGGTCCACTACCTAACGAGGCACTCTCTGATCCAAATGAGATTAAAAAAATCTTACAACTTACTTCTATCGATTTGCCAAAACCTGGCCCAGGACAGGTTCTCATAAAGGTGGATCGAGGCTCTATGAACCCGAACGATCTTTACCATATCCGAGGAGTATACAGTTCTACTTTTGATTATCCTTATCCTAGAGGGGTCGGCTTTGAAGCAGCAGGAACAGTAGTAGCTAACGGAGGAGGGATCGTCGGAAAAATGAGAATGGGCAAAAGAGTTGCCTTTTATAGCAAGAGCGGAGTATTTGCGGAATACGCTTTGGCAGAGGCTTTAAAATTGATCGTTCTTCCTAATGACGTGCAATTCCAGGAAGCAGCCTCCTCAGTTGCAAATCCCATTACAGGGATTGCTATGGCAAGATGTGCGAAAGCATCCGAATCCAAATATTTTTTTATTACCGCTGCGGCAGGAGCAGTTGCCAGAATGACGATGCGTGTCGCACATAAATACGGTCTAAAAAGTATAGCAATCGTTCGCAGAGAGGAGCAGATCTCGATCTGCAAAGAAGAAGGTGCATCATACGTATTAAATCAATCCGATCCAGATTTCGAAAAACGACTTACAGAACTATGTAAAGAAGTCAATTGCACATACGGTTTCGATTGTATCGGGGGAGAAATGCCTTTGACACTTGTCCGATCTATGCCCCAAGGATCCACCCTTTGTATGTATGGTTATTTTAATACCGGCCCCATGCAGTTCCAACCTCAGAAATTATTCAACGGTTGGAAAGTCCAATTTTTCGAGATTGAATACTATATCAATGCACTCTCTCTTCCGTCGCGATATTTACTATCGCGAGAAGTGATCGAGAATGTGAACGGTCTTTTTAGACCCAAGATACAACGCCAATTCAAGTTGGAAGAAGCCGCAGAGGCATACACATTTTATAACCAAAATATGACTGACGGCAAGATACAGATCCTTTGCGAATCAAGTACGCGCCAGGGATAGTAGCGTCATCCTGCGCCGCAACATGATAGTGGTGAGGCGCAGATGTGAGCGAATAGCCCGGTCTGAGCGCTAGCGAAGAGGCGCCCTATATATCAAATCAAATATATTAAATATTTATAATACAACAAATTTCGTAATAAATAGGTTTAAATATATGGACTGTTCGTTCAATATTTTTATTATAACGAACGCTTTAAAAAGAAAAAACTTCATATATAGAATAGAATCTTCGGAAAAAATAAACGATTTATAAGTATGCCCTGTTAAATATCCCCCACACATATAAAAAACTATCGTGATTGATTGGGAATTCAATGGAGAGAATTCAAAATGTTTAACAGAAGGAAAATGAAAATTTTTTGTTCTGTATCAGTGGTATTTGCTATATTAGCAAGTTGTTCCCCTGAAACAGACCAAGCGTATTTACCGTTCTCACTTTCTAAATCGGCGAAGTCCACTTACAACTCTGTCAGAGCTTTTGTAGTGGCTACTAATCCTCCGGTCGTTCCTCTGAGTACGAACGGAAGATACATCGTAGATTCGAATAATAACCGTTTCAAATTAAAAGCGGTGAACTGGTATGGAGCAAGTGACACTCGTCAAGTAGTGGGAGGTTTGGATAAACAACCTATCTCTCATATCATTTCTCTAATCCAAGAATGGGGCTTTAACTCGGTTAGATTGCCTTTTTCTAATATAATGCTTCATGACGCAAACATCGTCCCGAATGAATATGTGGCGGCTAACCCACAGTTTTTCGGAAAGACAGCCCTACAGATCTATGACGAGACTGTCGCTGCCTTAACTGCTGCAGGGATCGTAGTTGTTTTAAATAACCATACTACTTTTTCAGAGTGGTGTTGCGGTTTTGACTATAATGGTCAATGGTATCATACAGGATCTTCCTTCGCTTATAACCAAACTCCTGAAATGTGGAAAGCGGATTGGGTGTTCTTAGTAAATCGTTATAAAAATAATAAGTTAGTCGCTGCTGCGGACCTTAGAAACGAAGTGCGCACTCAACGTTTTAACGATACTCATCTACCTAATAGCCCTAACTGGGGTTGGAATAATATAGATGATTGGCGTAAGGCAGCTCAGGAAGCAGGAAATGATATCTTACGTGCAAATCCAGACTTGGTTATCGTTGTAGAAGGTATCAACTGGTGGGGAGCAATCCCAATCTTAGGTTCGGGAGAACGCCCTCACCTAAAACCTGTTAGAGATCTTCAAGTTCATATTCGTAACGTAAACAAACTTGTTTATGCCGCTCATAACTACGGATTTATCGGACCTAAACATAACGGTGACGATGGAACATCCGGCGGAAATATCAAATACAAGGATATGGATTTAAATACATTCCGAAATACCATCACAGACGAATGGGGATATGTTACTGATCCCGATGCAGTTACTACTGCTCCTGTTTGGGTAAGTGAATTCGGAGCTTCTCCAGGAGAAACAAATCCTGCAGATAGAGAATGGCTCAAAAGACTCGTGGATTATTTAATCGAGAAGGATCTTGATTTTGCATTCTGGCCTCTGAATGGAGAAGATGAATGGGGACTTGTAACTTCTGATTGGTCTCAAACCAAAAGAGGCAACTGGCGTGATGAACATATGGATCGTCTTCTTGCTTTCAATGGTAAAACCGGATCCGTTGCGTATGTAGATCATTTGACCAAGATCGGATTTAACGGTGTAGATGATAACGTAAGTACAATCGATAACGACTGGTTATCAGGTGCAAACAAAGGAACTTGTCCTGACGGAGAACGTCTATTAGGTTTAAGCCGTGACCAAAGAGCACTTTGTAGTGATACAAAATACGGAAAACTTTGGCATGCAGACCGTGCGATTAATGTTCAGGCAGTTTATGAAACTACTACTCGTTACCATGGCACGGGAGATTGGGCAGGCGGATTCACAAAATACGAATGTCCTAACGACTACTATGTTGCAGGAGCGACTAAACATTCCTGGGGAACTAGTGGTATCCTTTGTGCACACAGTAAAGTCCCTTTAGCTAACTCTTGCCGCACTATTTGGTTCGACAGAGGAGATAGCCGCTCTTCTCAGCGTGGAGGAGACTGGGCTCCAGGTTCTTATAAAGGACAATGTGCGGATACTGAATATGTAGCTGGGGTTGCACAAAGAGACGGAGGCGGAGCTGCACTACTCTGCTGTTCTTCTCCATTGAGTGGAGAGTTACCTTTAGTATATAAGGCAAAAAATCTTTCTCACCGCACTGGATTCGCAGAAGGTGATGCTTGGGTAGTGACTACAGCTGATCATTGGGCAGATCATATTATCTATGGTCCTTACGACAGAGGTCGTTGGGGAACTGGTAATAAACGTGCCGTATTCCGCATGTTAGTAGATGTTACTAACGCGAATAACGATAAGATTGTTACGATAGATGTTTATGACGGTCAAGAAGTATTGGCAAGAAGAGACGTTTATAGAAACGAGTTCGTAGGTCCGGGCCAATACACTAACTTCTCATTAGATTTTAATATAGCGCCAGATAAAGCGGATCGTCCTATGGAAGTTCGCGCATGGTGGTTTGATACTTCTTATGTGAAAACTGAGAACGTAACCATTCAAAATAGATAACAAATATCAAACTTTCCTCCGCTAGTCCTTCTGGCGGAGGAGGTTTTTACGAATGAATTAGTACTTTTCTAAGTATCCGGGGATCTCAACCTAAGAGAATGGAATCCCGGAAAATATCCCCCAATTACTGGACTTATACCTCGGAGAAGATGTTCTCTGAAATCGGTTCCGGGCCAAGCGGTCTCGAGATTTCCGAAGCCAAAAAACGTTTGGGAATATACGGGAAAAATAGTTTCGGCTCCGGCCAAAAAGTCGCCGGGTTTGTACTATTCCTAAGACAATTTGCAAACCCAATCACTATCATTTTACTTTTTGCGTCAGCATTATCATGGTTTCTACGCGACCCAACAGATGGGATCATCATCCAATGTATCGTTTTATTAAGTAGTATCCTGGGTTATTGGCAAGAAAAGAGTGCGAGCGATTCACTACATTCCTTATTGTCCATGGTTAGATTAAACGCGTCTACAATCCGTGGTAATGTAGAATCCGAATTAGATTCACAATCTTTAGTGCCTGGAGATTTAATCCGATTAAGAGTCGGAGATATCATACCTGCGGATGCCTATCTTATTAATTCGGACCGATTGTTTTTAGACGAAGCCGCTTTTACCGGAGAAACTTTTCCGGTAGAAAAAACAACAGGACCATTACCTGAAGAAACTGCGTTATCCAAACGATCAAATTTATTATACATGGGTTCCCATGTAGTTAGTGGTTCCGGTTTAGCTCTTATATATGCTACTGGAAAAAATACACAATTCGGAGAGATCTATAAACGATTGAACGAAAGAAAGCCTGAAACCGATTTCGAAAAAGGGATCCGAAAATTCGGTAACCTTCTACTTGAAATCACTTTGGGCTTAGTATTAGTAATCTTAGGGATCAATATATTACTAGAAAAACCGATCTTAGATTCCTTTTTATTCGCATTAGCAATCGCTGTTGGACTCACACCTCAATTATTACCTGCAATCATCAATATTAATTTGGCTAAAGGCGCCAAACAAATGAGCCAGAAAAAGGTAATCGTAAAACGTCTGAACTCAATTGAAAACTTCGGGAGTATGGATGTACTATGTTCAGACAAAACGGGGACTTTAACGGAAGGCGTTATCCAAGTACATACAAGCATAGATCCAAATGGAAATCCAAACCAAGAAGTATTAAAATTCGCGTCGATCAACTCCAACCTACAAAGCGGTTTTCAAAACCCGATGGATCTAGCTATTAGTAAAGTATGGCCGATCTCGGCTGATACGATCCCTAAATCGGGAGAACTCTCTTATGATTTTCATAGAAAAAGGATCACAGTGATCGCTGAGATAGAAGGAAAACGTGTCGCTATCTGTAAGGGTGCCTGCACTCCTCTTTTAGAAATTTGTGATAGGTATATAGACCCACAAGGGCAGATCCAATCCATCTCTAAAGAATTAGGATCTATTCAAAATGTATATGAAACTTTTAGTCGGGATGGATATCGGATGATCGGGATTTCTATTAAGGAGATTCATGAAAACGATCCGGTCGATTATGAGATCGAAACTTCGATGGTGTTCTTAGGATTTGTAGCTTTTTCAGATTCTGCAAAAGCCGGCATCCAAGATACAGTCCGTAACCTAGGGGACTTGGGTATTCGTCTAAAAATGATTACCGGCGATAATAGATGGATTGCTGGGCAGGTTGCCAAGTCTGTAGGAATTTCAAACGGAACGGTACTTACTGGGGAAGAACTACAAAGTATCGGAGAAGAAGCCTTAAGAGTAAAGGCGGAAGAAACGGATGTATTTGCTGAAATAGAACCAAATCAAAAACAAAGGATCATATTAGCCCTAAAAAAAGCAGGTCATGTCGTCGGGTATATTGGAGACGGGATCAATGATGCTTCTGCACTCCACTCCGCGGATGTGGGAATATCCGTTGATTCCGCAGTAGATGTTGCAAAAGAAGCAGCAGATATCGTCCTATTAGAAAAAAATTTAGCGGTTTTACTGGATGGAGTGAAAGAAGGGCGCATAACGTTTGCAAATACCTTAAAATACGTGTTTATGGCCACCAGCGCGAATTTCGGAAATATGTTCAGTGTGGCAGGAGCCTCTGCTTTTTTAAGTTATCTCCCGCTTCTACCTAAGCAGATCTTATTGACAAATTTACTAACGGATCTACCTGAAATGACAATCGCCTCGGACGAGGTAGATAAAGATTGGATCATCCGTCCGCGCAAATGGGACATCAAATTTATCGGAAGATTTATGCTGATGTTCGGCTTCCTAAGTTCCCTTTTCGATTACGCTACATTCGGTTTATTATTATTTGGATTAGGCGCGAACGAAACCCAATTCCAAACCGGATGGTTTATTGAGTCAGTCGTTTCCGCAAGTCTAATCGTACTCGTGATCCGTACTAAAAACGTTTTTTACCGAAGTAAACCGGGTAAATTACTATTAGGCGCCACCCTACTCTGCATCTGCTTCGTATTTGCAATCCCTTATCTTCCATTAGCAAAAACATTCGGCTTTAGCCATTTGCCGTTATTGTTCTACGGATATTTACTTGGAATAATAGTGATGTACATTGGCTCTGCAGAATTTGCAAAATTTTTCTTTTATAAAAAAGAAAGATAAAAGAACCGATATAAATTTTCTTATTATAGATCCACAATCACTCTCAAAAAAGTAGCAGGGATGGAAATTCCAGTATCGACACTTCGATTCTGCGAATTTGCAAGTTCGATCAGTTGTGCACGTAACATATCGACTTTTCCATTTTTTTCTGCAGATTCAAAAGCGTTCATAGTAGGACCATAATATTTTCTTAATGATTCTATTAAATCTTCCGGAGTTTTATCGGGAGAAATAAAACTATACGTGTCTTTTAGTAAGGAGATTTTTTCTGCCTTCACCCCTGCTTTAGCGAAATAATCCATAATGTATGCTTTCATTCCCCAAGTCATAGGACTTACGAAACCTTCCGGTGGCGGAGGCGAGAAGGAAGCACTTATTTTTAATAACTGAGAAACAAATGAATTAGGATCGTTCGGGATCCAGTTTCCCATCACGATGCGACCGCCAGGTTTTGTAACTCTCACCATTTCACTTGCAACATCGAATGGTTTTGGAGCAAACATCGCTCCAAACACTGAAAGAGTTAGATCAAAAGAATGATCCGGGATTTCTTGTAAATTACATGCATCTCCTTCTTGGAATTTTAAATTGGATAGGCCTTCTTCTTTTGCTCTCCTATTACCTGCTTCTACAAGATTTTTTGCAATATCTATCCCAAGAACTTCTGCTCCGCTTCTTGCAAGAGGGATCGCTGTAGTTCCGTCCCCACATCCTAAATCTAAAATCCTTTTTGAAGACGTAATTTCTAAATTTGCTACCAGCTCTTCTCCTGACTTACGCATCAATCGAGCAATCTCAGTAAAATCACCCTTCTCCCATAATATCTTGTTTGGATTTTCTGTTTTAGATTCTAAGGTCTGTTTTATCATATAAGTGTAGATCCTATTATAAAGTAGTATGTTCTTTCCAACCTTCCACCCAATATCCGGTAGAATAAATTCTCAGTGACAGGATGATTATATTTGCAGATGATGAAAGCTACTTGTATAATTCTGCAACCTATGGAAATTAATTCACACTCACTCGATCGACAGGAAAGGATTTGTATTTGGGGAAGTCGTTGTCTATTTGCGGGTCATCTCCCCGATCTAACCTTACGTCGAAGAGCTGCAGCAACAGTTTGTATCAGTTTAGATGGAGAATTCCAGGTTTCTTTAAATAATTCCGATTGGATTAGTTTTCGTTCTGCACTCATTCCCCCGATGGTAGATCATTCTATCAAATTTTCGGGAAAGTTCTGTGTATTACTTTTTATGGACTTAAGTAGCCCTAATTACGAATCCTTAAGAGCATCTAATTTAGAAAGTGAAACAGACGGTATCTTTATTTCTTTAAGGGAAGAAGAGCAATTATTCACTACGGTCAACCAAGTCCTATCTACTGAGCCAGGCTCAGAAGAAGCTATATTAGAATTATTAAATCAGATTCCTCCGATCGTGGAAAACAATATTCGAATGGTCGATCCTCGCATCCAAAAGATAGTAGAATTGATCACCACAATGCCTCATGAAGATCATTCAGCAAAAGATCTGGCAGAATTTGCAGGTATGTCTGTTTCCAATCTGGAACATCAATTTAAGAAAGAGATTGGTATCCCATTTCATTCTTTTCGCACTTGGTTCAGACTTAAGTTAACTGTGTATTCTCTTTTACATGGAATGAGTCATACAGATTCTGCTCATCGTGCAGGATTTTTCGACTCTGCTCATTTTACTAAAACCTTTCGTGCCACATTCGGATTACCTCCTTCTGAAATATTCAGAAGTACAAGACATCTGAAATCATTTATAGAAGTGCCTGCAAGTTACGCAGAAGCTTAACAATTATGATCTATAAGAGGAATATTAAAATTTTATCCTATTCATAGCTAAGATAAGTTCTCATCTCTCCCTTACCTTTCACATCTATTAATCTTCGAATTTCTAGCTGAGAAGTATCTTCGAGTAGATCGTAGGTTGTTTCAGAGATCTGTATCCGGCCCGGAACACCGTGAGATTCTAATCTACTAGCAGTATTCACAGCATCACCCCAAAGATCGTATGCGAATTTTTTCTTACCGATTACACCTGCAACAACAGGCCCAGAATGGATACCGATCCTCATCCTCAAAGGATTTCCGGAAGGATCACGTAATGTCTTTACGAACTTTTGCATTTCGATAGCCATTTTCATTGCGTTTGCTGCGTGATCTTCATTCCAAATCGGAATACCGGAAACCGCCATATACGCGTCTCCTATCGTTTTGATTTTTTCCATTCCGTATTTTTCAGCCAGAAGATCGAAATGGGAAAACACATCATTCAGAAAATGTACCAAAGTTTCAGGAGATACCTTCTGGGAAATCACCGTGAAATTTTCTATATCCGCAAATAATATAGAAACCAGTTTGTATCCATCAGCAATGGTGGATGGATTTCGTTTTAATCTTTCTGCTATAGGTTCCGGAAGAATATTCAGAAGGAGATTTTCAGCTCTATCGTGCTCCTGTTTGTTCTTAGAAATAAAGTAGTATAAGCTGAAAAAAGTAAGTGTTCCTGCTCCAACAATATTGATCACAAAAAACAATATCTGCATATTGCGTTCCACCTTAGGTACAGGTAGATGTAGATAAAATTCAGCGAATCCGGTTAAAACCAAAACGACCAGAAATAATCCGAACCAGACCAAACCTTGGCGAATTGGAGCAAAAGATAATGCTCCAAGCGGGCAAAGTATGGCCCATATAATCACTGCTCCGGAATTTTCAAAACCACCTAGGCTTAATTGTAAAAGTACAGGAAGTATTAGGATAAATAAAAATTGGAGAAATCTAAATGCTAAATACTTACCCGTGACAAAAACAAAAAATAGGCTTAACAAACTTAAGACCGCATAACCTCCCGGGATCAAAGCAGATTGTGGAAAACCTAATATAAAATATAAAAAGCTCCATAAAAATCCCGCAGCAGTAAACGCCATTGAAAAATTAATTAGCCCATCTTTGTGAAGTTTATCTCGCTCTCTTGTTCTCATTTCTTTTCACTCTCTTTCCTTAATCGACTGATGAAAAAAGATCCTGTGTTTGTATAATCCTGCAAAATTCTAAAAAATTCGGATCAACTCTAAAATTTTTTTCTAATTGTCTGCAGGATTATACAAGGTCTTAAAATCATGGTGTCGTATATTGATGTATATGCACGTTACGGAGGGTAAAATTTAGAAATGAAAGATATTCTTTTTTATCAGCTATTCGAAATCCAATCTTCCACTTACACTTATTTGATCGCCGATACGGAAACCAAGGAAGCGGCAATCATAGATCCTGTTTGGGAAACCGTAGATAGAGATCTAAAACTGATCAGGGAATTAGGTCTTTATCTAATGTATATCCTAGAAACCCATATACATGCAGATCATATCACTGGGGCCTCTGAGATCCGTAAAAACACTATGGCCCAAACAGCGGTCAGTGCATTAACAGAAATCGATTGTGTGGATATCCTACTCGAAGACGGACGTATTCTTCCACTTGGAAACAAAAATATAAAAGCGATCGCTACTCCAGGACATACCAACGCGTGTATGAGTTTTCTATTCGAAGGAATGGCATTTACTGGAGATTCACTCCTGATCCGAGGAACTGGCAGAACGGACTTCCAGGACGGATCTGCCGCAAAACTATACGATAGCATTACTCAAAAACTATTCTCCCTACCGGATGAAACAAAGGTTTATCCGGCACATGATTATAAAGGTTTAACAAGCACCACAATCGGCTTAGAAAAAAAATTAAACCCAAGGATTGGAGGAAACCGTTCAAAAGAAGAATTCCAAAAGATCATGGAAGAATTACAACTTACGACTCCTAAAAAAATGCACTTAGCATTACCGGCGAATACCGGATGTGGAAGTTTAGAAATCGTAAGAACAATGAATCCTCTAAGTATATCAGGAATTCCTACTGTATTGAATGAAGACGTATTTAAGAAAATTGGAAATATAAAAATCATAGATGTGCGTTCTCCTGAAGAATTTCACGGGGAGTTGGGACATATTCGAACTTCTCAACTTGTAACGCTAGGACCTGATTTAACAAAATATTTAGAAACAGGCGATCGTTTCGAAGAGATCATCTTTGTATGTCGAAGTGGAAAACGTTCAAAACAAGCTACAGAAGAAAGTATACGTTTAGGTTATAAATTCACATCCAATATGGCAGGTGGGATGGTGAATTGGAATGAGAAATACCTGCCCAAGGGGTAAGAAAAATGGCAACAGAATGGGTAATGGGCCTTGTAGGTGGAGTGGTGATTGGTATCGCTGTTTCTTTAATGCTTTTATGGAACGGAAGAGTAACCGGAGTCAGTAGCATTGTATATGGAGTATTGGTCCCGATTAAAGGTGATATAGCCTGGAGATGGTATTTTATAATCGGATTATTAATCGGCGGACTTTCTTTAAAAATCACAGCACCAGAACTTTTAGCAGCTGAACTACAAACGAAAGCGTGGATCGGTTCGATTGCAGGAGTACTAGTAGGATTCGGCGCAATGTTAGGAGGAGGTTGCACAAGTGGACATGGAGTTTGTGGAGTAAGTAGAGTTTCTCCTAGGTCGATAGTAGCAACAATCGTATTCATGGCCGCTGGAATGGCAGCAGTAGTATTACTGAGAAAGACTGGGTTACTTATATGAAATATAATATTGGAGCACTCATCGTAGGTTTATTATTCGCCATTGGCCTCGGTCTGTCTGGAATTTTACAACCTGCAAACATTATAGGATTTTTAGACATATTCGGAAAATGGAATCCTACCCTACTTTTCACGATGGCTGGAGCGGTAGGAGTTCATTTCATTACTTACAAATTGATACGAAAAAGAAAAACTCCAATGTTCTCTAAGGATTGGTTTATTCCGACCCGCCAAGAGATCACTCCTGCATTAATCATTGGTAGTTTGATTTTTGGGATTGGCTGGGGATTGGGTGGTTATTGTCCGACCGTTTCAGTCACTACTCTCGCAAGCTTTGAAACAAGACCAATTATCGTTTTTGTCAGTATAATTTCAGGAATGTTATTATTTTCGTTCCTGGATAGGAAAACTAATCTTAAAAGTAAATTAGAATAAAATAATGTTTATCCTAGGATATATATCTTCCTTTTTCATGGGAACTATGCTCGGCCTGATCGGTGCAGGTGGTTCGATTCTCACAGTTCCCATACTTTTTTATTTTTTCGGACAAGACGCAATTTTTGCCACAACAAACTCTCTTTTCGTAGTGGGTATAGCCGCCTTGGCCGGAGCAATCATTCAGTCAAAAAATGGGGATATCAACATAAAAATAGGAACGTATTTCGCGGCACCAAGCTTTATAGGCATTTATATTGCGAGAAACTTCCTTCTTCCCTCAATCCCGAATATCATAATTTCAAATTTCGGGATCACATTAACCAAACCTTTATTTATAATGATCATTTTTTCTATCATAATGGTTTTTAGTTCTTGGACAATGATTCGTTCCAACAGCTCTGTTCCTTTAGAAATAACCAGACTGAATACCTCATCGGCTAATTTCTTATCGATTGGTATCAAAGGATTGATGGTTGGTATGATCACAGGATTTGTAGGAGCAGGAGGAGGATTTCTAATCATTCCTGCACTTATAATCTTACTCAAGTTTCCAATCAAGAAAGCAGTAGGCACGTCACTTGTTATTATTGCTGCAAATTCTCTATTCGGTTTCGGAATCAGTTTCAGATCGGTGCAAATTGAAAATTGCCCGTTACTTCTAACCATTTGTGCCTTGGGAATTGCGGGAATGTTTTTAGGGCAGAAACTTTCTCATAAAATGAGTGAAAAATCCCTGAAAAGTGGCTTCGGTTATTTTGCGTTAATTATCGCTTCCTTTATCTTGTGGGATCAAGGGCTAAGGTTGCTATTGCCTATTTAATATAATAATTTCTATTTTGGATCCAGGATATAGACTTCAATAAGTCTTCAATATTACGAATACATTTACTATTTCCGGTCCGATATTGATTGCGTTGCATTTACATTGATAGAACAATTGGTCAAAGTTAAGAACTTATTTATGCCTAACTTTCGCCCGCATCCGCTTATCTTACTTCTATTCGTAATGTTAGGTTTTCAAAATTGCGGAACGTATCTACTTACGAATGCACTTCTCCCTTCAGACGAAGACGATCGCCTGGACAGTATTGCGAAATCAATCGTAGGAACTATGAATGTCGGCCTCATCCATTATTGGCCCTTAGATGGGGATGCGAATGATAAAGTCGGAATATTACATCTAACTGCATTCGGAACTGTAGGGCCTGTTCTTACTTTCGATCATAACAATTTGCCAAACGGCGCATACTCTTATGACGGCATAGACTCATGGCATGATTCCGGCCAGGGAGGAGAACCGATCCTATCTGGATCTTCATCGTTTACTCTTAGCGCTTGGGTAAAAGGAAAATTCAAACCTTCACCCGGAGTAATTATGGGAGCAGGAGATGGTTTAGGATTCCAGTTAGCTGATAACTCATCATGTTTACAGATCAGAGCATATAGTACAAACGGAGGTACCGGCGTTGTCAGTAATATCAGCCCTTGCAAAGACTATCAAGAGGATGTATGGTATAATGTAACTCTTACATGGGATCTTCCGAACAATAGGGCCGACCTATACATCGGAAACGATCTTGTAGACTCTAAAGTATATAATCCAAGCATGGTCCCTTGGACTTCAGGTTTCCCTATTACTCTAGGATATGGCACGTTAGGCGGAGGATCTCAAGTAGTAACTATAGACGAAGTCAGGGTCTACGACAGAGTTGTTCCTCCGATACTTTTCGGTTTCTAATTTACGAATTTAAGATAACGTAAGAATAGATAGACCAAAGATAGGAGTTTTCAAAAATAATCTCCATGAAGTATTCACAAATGATTTGGATGATGGCCATCCTGCAACTCGCTCTACTTAACTCCCCCATCGAAGCTAACGCTTCGGACGCAACTCAATATGTTCAAAAATTCATTTCCGCATCATGCAAAAAAGATATGCCCTTTTTAAAGGATTTCTTCTTAAACGTAAATCAATCAAAAAAAGACACGGAAACTCCAGGAAAATCAATCGAAGCTAAAGAACAGAAAATAGCGGATTTTTTAATTAAGAATGGAGAATTCTATGCACAAAGATTCTGTGCTATGAAAATCATAGGAGAGAGAAACGAAGGGTCCATCTTGGGAGTAGTTATACGTGAGAATCCTTCAAACCCATATCTTAAAGTTATTTGGAAATTTAAAAAAATTGAAAAGAAATTGGTCCTCATTGAATTCGATGAGACAACTTTAGAATATCCTCAATATGATTTTGCAGAATTAAAATCTGAGTTTGACTCAAATGCTCTAAGAGCATCCTCCGAACTCCAAGGTAAGATCATAGGAGTAAATGGAAATGTGTGGAAGGTCGAAACCGATTTGCTAGGACACCCATACGTTGCTTTTTCAGGCTCGGAAGAAACGGGAGACGTGCTTGATTTCGAATTCTTAAAATGTTTTTTACTGCCTGAAGCATTAAGCATTGCAAAAACATTAGAAAAAGGCCAAAGAATAAATATCACAGGGAAGCTAGTTGGAAAAGAGTTTGTAAAGATCGAACTAAGAGAATGTACAATCTCCGAATATTTTACTAACGAAGATAAAATCTACGACTAAGATCCATTATAAAAATGATTAGCTCATAGATCGGCTGGACTGTAAATGCGCTACGACCGTATCCTCATCGCACCCGATAAATTCAAAGGGACTCTTAGTGCAACTCGCGCTGCAAGTGCAATGTGCTCTGGCGTTCGCTCTGCTTGGGGCGAGGCAGTACAGGTACTCGAACTCCCTTTGGCAGACGGGGGCGAAGGAAGTCTTGCCACCCTTCACTCATTACGACCAAAGCTGAATCTTCGGGCAGACATCCTTCCCAACGCGAGCGGACTCAAACGTTCCGTTTGTTACTTAGCTAGCGAGACCGATGCCTACTTCGAATCTGCACGACTACTTTCATTAAACTTTAGAGGTAATCGTCGACTTCCTCTTCTCGACCGCACAAGCAGTGGTCTTGGTCGCTGGGTTCTGCATATGTTAGCTCAGCAAAAAAAGAATTTGTTTTTGTATCTCGGGGGCACAGCGGTATGCGATGGTGGATTAGGGATCTTACTAGAATTCGGGTTTCAGTTGTTGGACCCTAAAGGGAACCTGGTGCATTCTCTGCGAAATTTGCCAAATGCACGAAGGCTTATTCCTCCCGCTTCATTTACCTCGATAGAAGCTAATATTAAAATGTTTACGGACGTTACCAATCCTCTGTTAGGTCCAACAGGCGCCGCCAAATTGTTTGGTCCTCAGAAAGGTGCCACACCAAACGATGTGACTTTATTGGAAGATGGACTCGGACAACTCTCCTGTTTGTGGGCGGAGTTCTCCAAACAAAGTGAAACAGATTGGCCGAATGGAGTCGGTGCAGGCGGAGGAATTGCACTTCCTTTTCTCGGAATGGCAAGAAATCGAGTAACGCTTAGCTCGGGTTCTCTTTTCTTTTTGGAGGAATCCGGATTAGCTAATACGATCCGTCCGGGCGATTTGGTCCTAACAGGAGAAGGCAAGACGGATGCAGGAACTCTGACAGGCAAACTTGTGGATGCAGTGGTTCACCTCTGCCGTCAGGTTGGTGCAGATTGTTTGGTAGTCAGTGGAACCGTGGTTGATCATGATAAATTGGAGGCAGCCAATTATCCCAAGACAATAGCAGTTTCGACTAACGGAATTGTACCGTCACGTAAAGTAGCGACTGATGAGCTGTCCAGGGCTGTTACGAGAGCTTTGGCTGTGGTCTAAAAATTTTATTTAAGGCGATAATATTAGCAATGCCTCCTTGTGAAGAAAAGAGACTGCTTCAATATCAAATTCTTCAAACATCTCGTATTCAATTGCCTCATCATCTGCAGAAAGCAATTCAATCTTGCACCTATTCAGCATATCAGAATAGAGATTGTATAAATCTTTAGGCTCAATTTCTTTCACTTTATTGCCCATTTGGTATTATATTGGCTTTATCATTTGGTAATGGCTTATAGTCAGAGCCAACAATTTTATTTTTACCAAGTTTTGCACTAGAGAAACCATAATATGATCCTTCATGCTTCATTTCCTATGCTGATCGCCCACGGTATTTCACAAGCATTGAATTTTTTCTTGCCCCTATTTTTTTATCCTACTTACCTCGGACGGAATCGCCGCCGTTCTTGTTCATTCATTCAAAATACGTAAAATGAAGAGCTCTAAATGTATTCATTTTACAAATGAAATTCAAACCACCTCGGAAAGCCTAAAGTTTCGTCCGTGTTACGGAGAAAAGGTTGTGATGATTATAGGTAAGTAGTCCTAAAGAGAGAGAGAGAGAATTGAGAAGTCGTTCTATATTTGATTATCGCTTGTGTTGACTTTAGCCCTAAGATGATAGCATTCGTTAAGTTTCGATCGGAAAAAGCAAGGCTCAAGAGTAAGTTATGTTAAACTAAGTCAAAATTACTTTGAGCTCGAAAAGCTGACAAATCCATCGCATAAAAATTGTTTTGAATATAAAGGAGCAGATTACGATAGGAATTCAAGAAATCTCACCTAACTCCTCGATCTGTAAACTTCTAAATTTTACTTCCACATGCAACATATCTGAATCCAATTTCCCAGACAATATGTCCTCTCCATCAGAATTAAAAATATCCATCACATACATTTCATTGGCTTTAACGTGATCGCCTTTACGGTCGTACGGTAGTGAAAGATCGTGATCAAATTCACTTGTTTTTCGAATATTTACCTCAACTAGGTGTTCAAAAGTAACTTTCAATAGGCCTTTTTTTCGAATACTATTTAAAACTTCTGAGTAATAGGCCTCCGTAATTACTATTAAGTCTGTAACTGTCGGACTCAAAAAAAAATCCACCAATATACAATCAATAAAAAGGTATTGCTGAAGGTTATCTTTCTGCATAATATTTAGTCGGGATCAAGTGGCATATGGCCATACTCTGCCCTAGTTCCGGTCTTCCCTGTTGTTGGATCAAAGTATTCTCCTGATTCAGTCCTAGCGGAAAATCTATGCTGCTTACTATCGGGATGAATATTCTCATACTTCGATGGTTCCTTCAATTTCAGCCTCCAATCTCCTTTTTCACCGTTTTTACCTTTTATACCCCATTGCTCAATTCCATTTTCATGACTTAACTTTTCGTATCCTTGCTCTTTCGCCCAACTTCTGAGTTCTGATGATTTTGGCACTTGTGAAAATCTAGAATTGGCACCTGATGCACCACCACCGGCCTCTCCAGTTGCAGGAGAATTACCTGGGCTCGTTTCTTGCGTTCCCATTCTAAGTTTTGCAACTTTGCTCGCCCCCCATTTAATGCCGAATTTAGCCCCGATACCGCCACTCAAAGTACCTCCTATTAGGTTTCCGGAACGTTCATAGGTCTCTAATTCCCCTATTTTCCGCCCATCCTCTTCACCTTTCCAAAGAGTATGAATCTCCGATCCAATCGCATAAATTCCAAACCCAAGGAGACCAATACCAACGGCGATGGCAATAGCGGGACTTGCGACTACACTCAATGCACCTAAAGCAACCCCGCCGGCAAATCCTAAAACTCCTCCGATAATTGCACCCTTAAGCAGTCCTTTTCCAAAAGCCCAAGCCCTATCACCATTAGAAGGAGACGGATTTCGGCTTCCAATAACATTTATAGGCGCCGACTCTAAAGATTTGTAATTGGACTTACTTCCTTCATGTCCAGTTGGATCCTTCGTATTGATCGGATTCCCTTTTACGTATGAAAATCGATTCCATCCTTGAGTACTATCTTCCCCATCAATAATCGAATCCGCAGTTACAAACCTTGCAATACTCGCATCATAATAACGTGCATTATAAAAATAGAATCCACTCTCTTGGTCTAATTCTTGAGAATTAAACTTAGGAGAGAAAGCCTGATTTCCTCTTTGGACAAAGTTATCTCCATATGGATCATTCTGGATCCGAGTGAGTGTTTTTCCTTGGTCATCCAGAACGTGAGATACAGAGTCCACCTGGTCGGTGAGATAATAGGCAGCCGTTCCTTCTTCGTTTAGAGCAGCAATCCGCACACCGTTCAAATAAATATTGTTAATGGATCGAAGTACATTCTCCTCATCCATGTATTCTAACCCGTAAAACTTGCTAGGATATAAAATCTCCTGGTGTTTGTATTGGGCACCGTCGGGTATAAGTGCACTTTTATGAATCCGGAATCCACCGTCGTCGTACCAATAACGCCCTATGGTATAATTACTCTCGTCTCGGATCCGTATGACCCGGTTGTCAGAATCATATTCCATCTTTTTGATTTTATTTAAGACAGCATCTCTCTGGGTAGTCATGTTCCCGGAGCCATCGTAAGTCATGGTCACAGTACCACTTCCATACTTGGAGGAATCGATATAATTGGCCTGATGATTATTATATAAGTAAATCCTTTCGTCGGTAATTGCACCGTCTGCAGGATTATGGATCCGTTTAGCGGTTAGGTTTCCATTCTGTGCGTAGGCAAAGCTTTGCTGGTATTTTTTAGAATAGGCATCAGCAGGTTCTGTATAAAATCCACTTGCATTGGTCAGACGGCTCAATCCGTCGTAAGCAAAATCGTATTTGGTCTGGTATCTAGTTCCGGTATTTTCAATACTCGTAATATTGTTCTTGCTATTGAAACTATAAACTGCGTTTTGTAGAGTTTCACTGTAACCGTCGATGACTCCGGAAGAATTCAGACGGACCATTCTTAATTTCTCGTCGTAGTAATATTTAGTCTCGATTCCGTTTCCTAGAGTAAAGGCGGAAGTCTGCCCGAATTCATTGTAAGTGATATTCTCTACAATGGTTTTATTACAGAGCCCCGGTAGGATGCCGTTTGTATTCACTTGTACAGAAATTCCGGTGATATATCCTGCACTTCCATAAGAATAACATGCCCTAAGGCGTGTATGATTGACCGGATGAGCCGGATAATCAATTTTTGTCACTCTTCCAAGCAGATCATATGCATATTCCGTAATGTAAGGAAGATCACTATTTTGGAGAGGGATTTCTTTGAAGGCGCGTGTCTCTTTCTTAACCCGGCCTAACTTATCATAACTGAAAGTTTTAGTTTGATTTTGGTCTTCTACCAGAACGAGCTGACCGAGAGCATTCTCGCTTCCTGACCGAGAATCGTAAGTATAATAAATTTCCCCTTCCGGCATTTTTTTTGTGATCACTCTGCCTCTCGAATCATAAATAAGAGTGGTCACTCGACCAATTGCGTCGGTAGTTTTAGTCAGCTCACCATAAGCATTATATTCGTGTCTTTCTACCCCAAAATCAGGATCACTTTGAACCCTAACCCTTCCAAATCCATCGTATGCCCAGTATGTTTGGTTCTTTCCGGAGATATCCTTTTGGTTGATTCCGGTAGATACATCGCTACAATTTAGAGAAGATCCGTCGTTTAAATCGGATTTCTTAATACGATTTCCTGCAAGATCATAGCAGAATCCAATCTGCGCGACAATTCCGTCTCCTCCCGAATCTTCCACATACAGTAACTGTTTCCTACCATTCTGAACGGTGCGTTTTCTTGTACCGGAACTATGGATCTCGATTTTTTCGTAAGGATCATTATATGTCACAGTAAGAACGGTCGGTTCGGTTTCTCCTTGTGCTAATGGTAAAGTGGAAGTTTTAACCCGACCAATAGCATCGTATTCAAAAATTGTAGGATTCTTTTCCTCCAGATGTAGTGCGAAATTATCCAGCTCGCTTGAGTCCGCCCAATCCGACTGTCCCTGTCTGGAAACTCTTCCTGCCCCATCATAGACTACACGACCTGTTCGAATAGTTTTACCTTCAGAGCCAGTTTTGACTGCATAAATCCCCCTGCCCAACCCATCGACATAGGACCTTGCGGCAAAATCAGGATCCCAACCGCCAGAAGGTAGGACACTTTTAGCACTTAAAGGAAAAGAAGAATTATACGAATAGGTTGCAAGGACCTTATTGCCTTCGTCGGTGTCCACTTTGGTCACGACTGAACGACCATATGCATCGTATTCGTAATTGGTTTTATTTCCATTTGGATCTGTGGTTTGGATAGGAGAACCAAAGGCAGAGGTATAATCGATCTGGTACTGAGTCCGGAATCGGATAGAACCTCCAAAACTAGTTTTTTCTGTTACAAAAATTTTAAGCTCGTTGTCATAAACATACTCCATTCCTCTTGCCGGATTACCGCTTACATTTTTTTCAGAGAGAGTATTCCCCAAAGAATCATAAGTGTATTCGGTAATATTAGGAGAAACCGCTGCAAGTCCCGAACCTGTATAATTGGTTTGTTTCCTAATCAAGTTCCCGACAGAATCATATGTATTAGTTGTGGTCGTTTCATTCGCTGATGCAGCCAAAGACACTGTCTTTTTCGCTCTGAGTTGATTGGTTGTAGAAATTGTCTCAAAATCGGTAATCGTAATTTGAGTAGTACTGGAATGGGCTCCATCTGAGAACCAGTCCGTATCCGAGCTGGTTTGTTTGGTGAGATTATACCCGCTAAACTGGAAAGTAGATTCCGATGTGCCAGTTTTCGTTTCCTTCTGAAATTTTTCCGTTTTTACCGGGAGAACGAGATAACTCGAAAGTCCTCCTCCTGCATCGACTACTTTTATATCATGAGTCCGTAAAACAGATCCATAATCCTGGTTATCCGCACCGATTATATGAGATTCCTTTTCCGCTCCACCCAAAGCACGGTTCATTCTAAAATCGGAATATGGGATATTATTGTATAAGTGAGTTGTCTTTACTCCATACGGATCTTTCTGGGTAAAATTCCCAAACCCGAAAAAGTCCTTTTCGACCTTACCATTGATGAAAGCAGAGAATGCATACCCGTTACTATATTCATAAGTTTTGAAGATCCGATTGCTAAAGCCGTCATCCGCAGTGATTTTTGTACAAACCCGGTATGATCCAGGCAGATCCGGAACACCATCCCCACCAGTATTATCGAATTTAGTAGAATCAGTGTATTCGAATTCGTAACTTCCGCCGATCCCGTTTTTCACGGTTTGCATAACGTCAGGAACAATCCCGTCTGACATTGCAAAATACCAAGTTGGTTCTTTTAGATGAATAATTCCTATATCAGTGAGGCCATCTCCGTTATAATCTCCTTGGATCCATCTGAATACATAAACCTTGGTCATAAGATCAGGACGATCTAGTTTAGCAGTGATTACGTTTCCACTTGGAGTTATAACTTTGTCTGCGGAGATATCGTAAATTTTATTATCTCCGCCTTGGTTCAGGATTGGATTTCCTTCGTAATCAAAAAGTCCATTGAATGCTGCAGACCCTGCAGTATATTGCGTTCTTGTAACGGAGTAAGTGGTTCCGGAAATCCTATATTTTGAAAATATAATATTTGCTCCGCTTGCTTTTCCGATCAGAATAGAATTGCCGGTGGTTTCCGGAACTATACCATAAGAAATTCCTGCAGCATTGATAGAATCAAATTCCGCAGAAGCAAAAGGAAGGTTCGGAGGATTTATAAGTTTTTTGAATTGGATCTTATTTTGGGAAATGTCTAGAGTTCCTAAATACCAATTATGAACGCTTCCACTTCTATCCACGAGTAGGATCTGTGCTTTGCCTACTCCTGTGAAGTCCCCTGAGAAAAAACTATATTGGTTTTTGCTCAACCGGTCCGTACCCGAATTCCCGGATTGATCCAATCTCCCTAATAGATAAGAAGCAATAACGTCTCCGGCAGGAGCAAGGGCCTTCACTCCATTTTGACTCGTCAGAATAAATCTGCCGGTTCCGGCAGTGGCTTGGTCGTCTAGAATAAGTACGGATTTGTACGAAGCACTTTCGAAATTATCCACCACATAAGCACTTTCTGAAATATTAAAATTCCCTACTTGAGCATCCGTAAAACCTGCTAGATTTGCGGTTTCGAATGCTGTGCCGCTGGAGTTACGAACTACAAAAAATTGATTCATACTTCCGTTTTTCTTAAAATACAAAACTTCGTCTTTAGTGGATTTAGTATATCGATCAGGCCTTCCACCAAAAGGAGTGGCGACTCCGGTTGCTTCCGGTAAGAAGGAAGTAAGTACTCCGGAAGTGTAACCTGTTCCTTTCTTTAAATTGAATACTCCTGCATTTCTATCAAAAAGTAAAAGTTCAGGAGAAGCAGAACAATCATCCGCGGTAAAACATCCTGCATAAGCGATCTCACCTTTTCCTGGAGTTTGGTTCCCATCGTAAACATAATCTAACAGGAGAGACTTTGTGCCTCCTAAAATCGGAATAGATGCAAAACCTTTCTCTAGTTTGGCCTCGTCTTTAGGAAGAGGAGTTTTCATGACTCTATTCTGATCAGGACCATAATTCATATCACTATAGATCTTATAACGGAATCCGGTATTGGTAGCTTCTCCAATCCAGAACTTTCCATCACTTGCAGAAAAGAATCCTATATCTGTTCTTCCATCCCCGTTAAAATCTCCCTGGAGCCAACGAGTGATTTGTTTGAATTGAGGAGTTGTAGACCAGATCCGGAAATTGATTGTACCGTTCCCAGTCTCGCCTAAGGTCCATTCTCCAGTATTACGATTAAATAATAGAAAATCAGAAAATCCGTCTCCGGTAAAATCTCCCGAGAAACGATCGTTACTAAAAAGTGCGTCTTCTGCTACACTAAACTGTCTATAAAGTTTCCATTGTAGTTTGAAGTAGATCGGGTCCGATTTATCGTCGTTACGATGATTTTCTCCCACGATCCATTTGCCACTACGGGAATCATAAAGAGAGATATCGGTTCTTCCATCCCCGTTATAATCCCCAACAAGAAGTTGGACCTTACCTCGGCCAATTCCATCTTTGGATTTATCC
>NZ_NPEG01000011.1 GCF_002812045.1 Leptospira haakeii
TTTTTTGCATGCGGAAATTGCAGTTTTATACAAAACTTCTTCCTGATTTTCAAGTGCCGACTTTTCAGTTTCCAAACTTTTAGAAATTCAGTCCATTTCCAAAGAATCCCTAACCAAAGGTGTGTTTGCGGAATGTGGGCTGGACAAGGAATTGGTCTCAAAAGCAAAACCGAACACATTCAAACCTTCTTCCGAATATTATAAATTTCTGGAAAAGAACCATCCTTACAGAAAGGTTTGGGACTTAAGTGGTGAATTTGGTAGGACTCCAAAGGATTCGGTTTCAGGGAATAAGGCCACACAATCCTGGAAAGAACTCAAAAAAGCGGTTTCCATAAAGGATCAAATCTCTGCCAAAAAACACCTTTTAAATTTTAAATCCAGCCTGGCAGAATTGGCCAAAACAAACTCCGAGGCATCTTTTCTTTCCGCAAATTTAAAAAAGGCCGCCTTTTTATTACTCTCGGAAGATTCGAATTATTCCTCTTTTAAAGAACTGGCAAAAGAGCTTTCCGAGGGAGAGACACAGAGGAAATAGAGATACAGAATTTTTTTAACACAGAGGCACAAAGTCACTGAGGGGTGATTTTGAAAATAGTAAGCCAAAAAACTCCGTGTCTCTGTGACTCCGTGTGAAACCGCCCTGTGTCTCGCCTTACCTCTGCGACAGCGCCTTTAAATATTCTTTCACTGCACTTCCTAAACCGACTTCGAGTGCGTAAGACATGAGTCTGTGGCCTATGGATACTTCTTCCAAGCCGGGGAGGCGAGAGAATAGAGGAAGATTAAAATGATCCAAATCGTGTCCGGCGTTGATGCCGATCTTGTGAGCCTGTAGGAACTCCGCTGCTTTTTGAAAAGATCCGAAAACGGATTTGCCTTTATCCGGAGAATGATCGAAAGCATGGGCATAAGGACCTGTATAAAATTCTACACGATCTGCGCCTGTTTCTTTTACTAATTTAAGATTCTCTAAATCCGTTTCCATAAATATGGAAACTCGAATACCGGCATTTTGGATCCTTTGGATATAAGTTTTTAACTCCGAGGAGTCCTTGGTTAGATCAAAACCATGATCAGATGTAATTTCTCCCGGAGTAACTGGGACTAACGTTGCCTGGTCCGGTTTCGCTTCCAGAACGAGATCTAAAAAACGAGGAGAAGGTTCTCCTTCTATATTATATTCTATCTTCTTCTTTTTATCCCGATTGTACTGCGTAAGGAACTCCCTTAGATCGAATACATCCTTTCTTTTTATATGCCTTTCGTCTTCTCTCGGATGGACCGTAATTCCATGAGCTCCTGCTTCCAGGATTAGTTTGGAAAGATAGATCAGATCTGGATGATTTCCACCTCTGGAATTTCTCAGAGTTGCAATTTTGTTTACATTTACGCTCAGATGGACCATAAACCTCGTTTTCCGAATCCAATTCTTAGAAAATACAAATTAGCGGAAACTAGATTTCTGACTACTTTTTCTGCTTGAATCGGAATAAGTGTCTTCCAGCATGGTCAATTCCGATGGCAACAGCTAAGAAAACGGCTAAGAAAAAAGCTGCACCGAAGTCCAAACCTCCGGTGAAAAAAAGCGCTCCTAAGAAAAAAACTCCTCCGGCAAAAAAGAAGGAAGTTGCTAGTACAAGCAAGCCTGCAGGGACTAAAAAGTCTTCTGCATCCAAATCTTCCCTCAATCCTCTGGGTAAAAAGTTCACCTGTCATACTTGTGGAACTAAGTTCTACGATCTAAACAAAGAAGTAAAGATCTGCCCTAAATGTGGAGCCGATCAAAGTAAACGTCCTCCTTCTAAATCTAGGTCTCGAGTAGCCAGAGTGGAAGAAGAAGAGTTTCCAGAAGAAAACTTAGACTACGATTCCGAAGTAGGTTTCGAAGAAGAAGAGGGTGGTATCGTCGAAGAACCTCTTGAAGAAGAGGAAGATGAGGAAGAGGAGGAGGAATAATTCCGACTTCTAATTCCATACTCATTCTTACAGCTCCCACCGGGGCCGGAAAAACGGCTCTGGTGAGAGAATTAGATCCTTCCCGTTTTGAAATTATTTCCTTCGACTCTCGACAAATCTATAAAGAGTTAAGTATCGGGACTGCGGCCCCGAGTTCCGAAGACTGCGAAAAAATCCCCCACCATCTAGTTTCATTTCTTTCTCCTTCCGAATCCATAGACGCGGCAAAATTTGTAACAAAGGCAGAAGACGCACTGGATGATATACTTTTCAGAGGCAAAATCCCAGTTTTGACTGCGGGTACAGGGTTCTATTTGAATGCTTTTTTGTACGGAATGTTTCCCGTTCCTAAAATCAGCGAAGAAATAAAATTAAAAGTGGAATCCTTGAGTATGGAAGAAAGGATCCAGGAACTCAAAATTTTGGACCCTAAGGCTCTCCAAAAAATCTTTCCAAACGATAACTACAGATACGGAAGAGCCTTGGAAGTAAATTGGATGGGAACTCTCTGGTCCGAACTAAAAGTAGAAGAGGGGAGTGGCGCCCTAATTTCCAAAAATTTGAATATACTTGGGGCCTTCTTCTTGGATCTGGATCGAAAAGAATTGTACGAAAGGATCGATTCCAGGGCCAGAAAAATGATAGAATCTGGAATGGCTGAAGAAGCAAAAAGGGTCTCCGATAAATACGGGGAAGATTGTCCCGGTCTTCAGTCCTTAGGTTATAATTTCGCGCTTGAAAATATTAAAGGAACGTCCAATCTTGAGACATTCTTTGGGAATTTAAGCCAGTCCCATAGGAATTACGCCAAACGTCAGATTACTTGGTTCCGAAAGCAAAAGATATTGGAACCGATCCATCCGAATGAAGCGTATAGAAAGATAAAAAATATAAACGGATAAAAATCTATGTCTGCTAAAAATAATATACAGGACCAACTGCTCAATACGGCTAGAAAAGAAAAACTAGAATTGACCATCTATCTTCTAAACGGAGTTCCTCTAAAAGGGAAAGTGGTAAGTTTTGATAATTTTACTATAGTCCTTGAGCAGGAAAATAAGCAGAGTTTGGTGTACAAACACGCGATCTCGACGATCATTCCTTCTAAAGTAATCAAACTTTATACAGAAGAAGCAGCAAAAGAAGCTCCTTCCGCCTAAATGTTCCGAAAGATAGGCCGGGCACTTTTCATTCTATTTATATTAGCGGGGATCCTAATGGTATCCTATCCGCTTTTTTTTATAAAAGAAGGAGAAGCCCTGCTTGTCTGGGAACAAGATTCCAAGTTAGTTTCCTTTGTTCGTGGTCCGGGCTTTGCCTATGAACCGGCTGTGATCCAGTTCTGGGATAAGTCCGTTCGTAAAGAATCCTTAAATTCATTGGCTTTAGAGCTGGAGATCCATCACGATCTTTCTTCCGGATTATTTTCTGAAAAATCGGAAGAGGGTAAGATCAGAGCGAAACTGGACCTATCCTTTCATTTAGAGGAAGAAGGATCCAAAAAGTTTTTTCTCTCCGGTGGAAAGACGGACCAAGGAAGAGCAAAATATCTCTCTAATATTTTCCAGTCCAAACTTAGGGCAGGGATAGAAGACGATAAAAATATCAACTTAAACAAGGATTCTATCTCCGCTTTCCTAAGAAATGATATCGTGAGAATTCTCTCGAATGAACTTCCTTGGCTTAAGATAGAATCAGTTCGCATCATCAGTCTGGATATTCCTGATCCGATACTCATCGCGAATATATTCCGTAATCCTAACTATATTTTGGCTAAAAAGTTAGAAAGAATAGAAGCCTTAAAAAAGGCGGAATCTTACTCTATACAAGAAGAAGCAAAACTTGCAGTTTCCAAAAAGAAATGGGAACAATATAAGGATTTTCTAAAGAAGAATCCTGATATGAAAGAGTTCCTACTATATGATAATATCGGAGAGAATGTGGATGTATTACTTCTTCCTTCCGATACAGTTTTTGGAGATCCTAAATCTTTGAGTAAGAAAAAGTCCGCCCCCAAACCTAAAGAGGTGGAATAAATGACACAAGACAAACCCGTAGTACTTATTATGGCGGGGGGAAAGGGAGAAAGATTCTGGCCAAGATCCAGAGTTTCCACTCCTAAACAACTCCAGAAAGTATATTCTAAAAATACACTTTTGAAAGAGACCTTGAATCGCGCTTATACGATCACAAGTCCTGATAGAGTGTTTATAGGAACAAACGCTACTTTAAAAAAAGCAATCCTAACTCAGGAAAGAAGTTTTCCAGAGAATAATTTTATCATAGAGCCCGAAGGAAAAAACACTGCACCTATCATTGCTCTAGCTTCTTTATATTTTAAGGAGAAGTTTGGGGATCCGGTTCAGGTCGTACTTTCTGCGGATGCTTGGGTGAATTCGGATAAAGAATTTGCTAAGAGTATCCAAAAAGCATTAAAAGAAGCAGACGAACATCTTGTACTTCTCGGTATCAAACCGAATCGTCCTGAAGTAGGTTATGGTTATATCGCTTCTGGAAAGCCGACCAAACATGGATTCGAGGTAAAATCATTCTTCGAAAAGCCCGATGTAAAAACAGCGATCAAGTATATTAAGAAAGCGAACTTCTATTGGAACCCAGGGATTTTTCTTTGGAAGACAAGTTTGATCCTGGATGAGTTTGAAAAACATTCTCCTAAAATTTTAAAACCTCTTAAGGATAGATTTCCATTCAAAAAGATGGGAGATCTGGGAGAAGCATTCAAACTTCTTCCTTCTGAACCGGTTGATATAGCTATCATGGAAAAGAGCGCACGTATCAGAATGGTAGAAGCAAGCTTCTCTTGGGATGATGTAGGCTCTTGGCTTTCATTGGAAAGAGTATTGCCTGGAGATAATCAAGGTAATCGCCATATAGGTAAAGAAATTCTATTTTATAAATCCGGAAACAACGTCACTCAAACTAGAAAAGAATTCACTGCACTACTCGGAGTACAGGATATCGTTGTAGTAGAAGAAGAAGATGTTCTCTTCATAGCTTCTAAAGAAGGAATAGGTGATATCAAGAATATGGTAGCCGAGATCCGTAAAAATAAAGGTTTACAAAAGTACACCGAATAATTTCCTGGCAGGTTAGGAACCTAACAGGAGAACCGAATGCCTTCCGGTAAAAAAAGAAAGCGAAGAAAGATCGCGACTCATAAGAGGAAGAAAAAGAGAAGACAGAATCGTCATAAGAAGAAAGGCAAATAAGATATCTTAATCTGATGTCTTGAAAGACCGGGAATTCCTATCGAGGACCCGGTCTTTTTGCCTCACCTGCCTTGATCGGGAGCTCTCCCGAATCGAATTAGCAACCAGCAAAGCCTAAAGCAAAATCCGAAATTGGCCGATCATGTTGCTGTATGGCCTCCTTCCAGGACTATTCTCTTTTAAGACGTTGGTGGAAACCTGAGTTTCCTCCAGCCAAAGGATATACAAAATCCTACCAAGCTAAAACTCCGGATGGAGATATTCTCCAAGCCGACTTTCATTTTCATGATCGCAAGATCAGACTTACATTGGAAGTCGCCGGAGAGAATGGCCGCATTTATGTTTCTACTATTCGGGATGGCTCCATCCTAAAAGAGACCGACCTAACCACAGGTAGATCTTATCCTCTTTATTCCAGATTTGCACCTTTTAGGGACTTATTATCTTCTCTCCCAGACAAGGACGCTCTGCAGATTTTGGGTGGGGCGTATGGTGTTTCTTCGGAACCATTGGGAGGGCCGGAGAGAAGGACTCCTAAACCTTGGGAAATTTCTACCAAATACGATCATATTTTCGGAATAGATCGCAATCCTAGATCCTGGAAAAGATTTTTCCAAAGAGAGAAAAAAGAGCCCTTATGGACCAGGATCAAAAGAAGGATCTGGGGAGATCTACAGGATTATTCCTTAGGACTTGTTTCTGCTCTCGGGATCTGGTATGCATACATGGATTTTTATTTGCTCGGATTTTCGCTCGCCGTTTTCGGTTTGCTTTTTGGCGGATTGGACTGGATACTGAGGAAACGCGATCCGCTTTTCTCGAAAGTTGTAATTTTTCTAGGTTCTGGATCGTATTTTTATTACTACGGATTCACCCGTTTCTAAAGGAGGGGGAATGTCCGCCGAAATCGAACACCAGTACATTCTATTTAGCTTGGGAGAGGAAGAATATGCTCTCCCGATCGTTCTTGTAGATGAGATCATCAAGATCAATAACCTAGTAAAGGTTCCGAGATCCAAAAATTACTTCGCCGGTATCATGGATATCCGTGGCAAAGTAGTGAAGATGGTGGACCTAGGCGTGAAACTTAATATTCCCCATTCACATGAGCAAGGTTATGACCGTGCAATTGTGGTAAAAATCGGCGGAGAATCCGTCGGTATCATAGTTGATAAGGTAGCTAACGTAGCACTTTTTCCTCCGGAAACAATCAATCCTCCTCCTCCTTCTATCAAAGGAATTTCCTCCCGTTATATCACGGGTGTCGGTAAAAAGGACGATAGATTCATCATCCTGATCGATATCGAAAAAATTCTAGGATCTGAAGAATTAGCGGAGTTGGGTGCTGGAGCGAAATGAAACAAACCCGCCTGAAACTGGGCGTGATACTCCTAATCGTCTTTGGGTTAGGGGTAAACGTCCGAACCGAGGCGGATGAACAGGACCAAAGACTAGATCCTGCGGGTATATATAAACTTCCTCACGAGGTAATTCCTCCAGCCACTCTCCGAACATTAAAGGAGAACTTACTCAATTCTTCCGACGAGGCTTCTGATCCGATCACAATGATCCGTCAGGTTTTAGATCCATACTATGCTCAATTCGTAGATCCAAAAAGAACGGAAGAAGAAAGAAGGCTTGGACGTATCTTCACAGAAAAAACGGATCGAAATACTCTTCGTTTATTGATCTTAAAAATGTTAGGAAAGATTACTGGGGGACAACAACTCCGTGATTCTCCTATTTTATTCGAATTACATTGGTTGCTCAGCCAAGAATATTCTAAGAAGAAGCAGAACTTCAAGGCGCTAGAAGAGGCCTTGGCTGCGCTTAGATACAGGGATTTTTCTCATACGGAAGAATCATTTCCAAAAGAAGAAAGACTGAGAGAATTATACGATACAAACGAAGTTGATAGGGCCAGACAACATGCAAAGGTCAAAAAAGAATTAGAAAAAGCGACTTTAGATCTGGAAAATGCAAAGGATAGAGTCCATCTTTTGGAAGCAGCTTCCGCAAGGGAGAAGGACCTGATCTTTGAATCCAATCCTCCTACGAATGCACGTAAAGTTACTTCGAATGATATTAGTCTTGCAAAACAAGATGTGAAGAACACGGATGATGCACTTAAAAGAGCAGCAAGCGCCTATAAGGATTCTTTCGAAAATAATTATTATCCATTTTTCAAAAGAAAATCCAGAGAAGACGCGGACACAGTTTTTACCTTAGCGAAATTCGTAAAAGATTCGGAGAATGAAAACAAGGAAAGACTGAAAGTAGTTAACAAAACCTCTGTGAGCGGGCAGGGGATCTTCGTTCTATTCGATTATAAAAGAAATACGGACTTCTTCGCTTATGCAGCATTACTCGAGCTTGCATTTCGTTTAGATCCGGAACATTCCCAAATAGTTTTAGCATTGGCAGAAGAGCTAAAGGCCTCGGGCAAAAAAGCTAAATCTCTAGACTTCTTCTTAAAATATCTGGCGCTTGCATTAAAAGAGAATAAAACTCCTGCAGAGATCGCTTATGTATATCGTGCGATTGCTTCTTTACATACAGAACTGAAACAATATGTTTTGGCAGCGGAATTTTACGAAAAATATTATCTTTCAGAACCTGATCCGAAAAAAAAAGGGATCTATGCATTTGAGCTTGGGAATTTTTTCGAAAGCAAACTTGGCAATTTAGAATCTGGCAAAAAATATTACGAAGACTGGTTGCAGATCAGAGAGCAGGAAAAAGCTACCAATTCCGAACTATCTTTTACCGATTCACAAGAGAGAATTAGGATGGAGGTTCTTGCTTATTTAGGGATCTCTAAATTATACAGATACGAGAAAAAACCTCCTAAAGAAAAAGATGAATTGATCAGATCTATCCAAGCCTACGATAGACTGAGGGAAAATTTAAGATTAGAAGAAGAGAAATATTCCTTGGGCAAAAAGGAATTACTACAAATCAAAAAAGGTCTCTTGGAAAGAACAAACGACCAGGACATGGCACAATACAGACTCAAAAGTTTGGAGATGGAAGAATCCAAGGAAAAAATGGATATTATCAGGACTAAACTGGATACTTCTCCTGGGCCAAGAGCAATGCAGAGATTATCCGTATTATATGAATTCGAAAAGGATTATGGACAATCCAAAAGAATGAATGAAGAAATCCTAAAAGTAGGAAACCAAACTGAGATCAATCTTGCTTTGAAGAATATAGAAAGGATTAATAAAATTTTAGAAGATGGAATGCAAAGAGATCCTTATCCAAGGGATCCACTTTCCGGAGATACGTATTGATCGATTTGTAGGAACTCCTACGCGCACATTTTCGGATAATTTTTAATTTAGAACCTTCTTGGCCTTAGTGTATTTTTCCACATCGTCCGCACCCGATTCTTTTTCTTCCTCTCTATCTTCCGGTTCTATTACTCTGAATTCCACCTGGTCGATCACTTCTCCCTCATAGGAAACTTTGACCAAATATTTGCCTGCGATCAATTCTTGGAAACGACCAGTAATACTTGAGCTGGAAATTTCCGGCCTTTTACGTTTTACTTCTATCTCATTAAAGCCTACTTGGAATCTGCTTAGGCTCACATAGATCTCTGCTTCCGGATTTGGGACCCTAGAGAATTTGTAAAGGTATACAAGAGTTTTGTTTGTAGGGAAGATTAACTTTTCTCTGGTAAGAGTAAATTCCTGAACGGTAGTGAATTTCTTTTCTAACAGGCTTTGTTTGGTCTCGTCCATGAGAGCCCAACCGAATTCTCCGCTCATTCCTAAACAGGAAAAAAAGAAAAACGAGTATAATGAAATTATAAAATAGGAAAACCGGATATTCATTCTTGGAATTATTCTCCCTTTTCTACGACTCTTCCCTTATCGGAAATGTCTTTTTCTCTGGAAGAATATTCTCTATCAGGATACACAACTCTGAAACCGGAACCTTCATTCCGCCCCGGAAACATGAGTCTTTGCAAGAAACGATAGGTTAAATATGCGAATAATATAATTAAAAGGAGTTTCATCTCTTTAGTCCGGTCCGGTTTGGAATCTCCGTCTTAGTCTATACTTGCCGGAAAAGTGATTCCGGCAACCTGATTTCCAAAAAACAGACTTGCGGGATTGGGTAATGATATTACCTTTTAGGAATTAACGGGAATACCCGAATGTGAGCCACTTGCCCCCTGGATATAGTCCAGGCGGGGCATTTTTCTATACACTCTAAAAGGTTCGATGATCAGGAGAATCCAGGTCAGAAGGAATAAAGCGGATTAGATAAATCCGGATTCGCTATATATATAATTTTTTAAGTTTTTATTCTCTTCTTCCGTTTTCGCGATTTTAGCTTTCACAGCATCTCCGATGGAGATGATTCCGACCAATCTATTCCCATCCAGAATTGGCATATGCCGAATCCTTTTCTTAAGCATAATGGAAAGAACCTCATCCACTTGGTCGTTCGGTTGCATAGTAGTCAATGTTGTGGACATTAGATCCGCCACCGTCTTATCGAATACTGCTTCCCGGTCTGTGGAGGCAAAATGAAGTAAATCCCTTTCTGTAAATATACCGGCGAGTTTCCCTTCTTTTAGCACTATCACGGAACCTATATCATACTTGGTCATAAATCGGATCGCTTCCCAAACGGTGGTACTGGGTTCCACCGAGAGGATCTTTCGGTCCTTTTTTTCCAAGATATCTTTTACCAGCATGGCTACCTCTAGGCCCAAAGTGTAGTTTCGAGGGAGCTTCGATTCAAGGACTTTTTTTGGAAAAAAGAGGTCGGAACTATGACAAGGTTTTGGTTCTTTTAGTCGAATGAGCGGTAAAATAGGGACTAAAATTGGAAAAAAACAATAAAATAGGACTGTATTTGAATTCAGAAAATTCAGTGATTTATTCCTGGATTTCATAATGCTAAAATAGATCAAAGGAGAAGTTTTGAAAATTTTGCGGAAACAATTATATTCCTAAAAAAGGATTTCCCAATTCACTCCTAACGTGGGAGCATAACGGAAGAGCCGCAGTTTTTACCACTTCAGGAATATGTTATTATCGAACATGAGTTCTTCTTCAGAACAACCGAATATTCTAATCGTCGAAGACGAGTGGCTTCTATCTTTCAACCTCCAAAAGACTCTTCAAAATTTAGGTTATAAGGTTGCAGGTGTCGCTGCGAATGGTCAGGACGCACAATCTATTTTTAAGGAAACGGATCCTGATCTAGTTCTTATGGATATCTCTATCGAAGGAGATATGGATGGGATCCAGACCGCTCAACATATCCAAAGGATCAAAGACGTTCCGATCGTTTTTATGACGGCTTATACTGACGATTCCACATTCATGAGAGCGATGGATGCGGCTTCTACTTATGCTTATATCACTAAACCATTTCAGAATCATCAGCTTAAGTCATCTATAGAGATCGCACTTCGCCAGCAAAAACGATTAGGAATCGTTAAGGAAAGTGGTAAAGAATTTAAGAATGTGATCCAAAGTATTTCGGAAGGTGCAGTCTCTCTGGACGGCGAAGGAAATATTATATTTCTAAATCATTCCGCAGAAGAGCTTACAGGTTGGAGTTTAGAAGAGGCACTCGGAAAACCTGGAGATGTGGTCCTTTCTTTTATACAGACCCAGATCGGTTCAGGAGAACATCCTGATAATTTAGGTCATAATCTAAGATATATTCCTGCAGTTCTTGTTAGAAAGGATGATAGGAAGATCCGAGTAGGATTTAGAGTTTCTCCTATTAGGGACGAGGCGAATCGGATCGTTGGAAGTATCGTAACCTTCTCCGAATTGGACCTTCTATCCGTATCCGAAAAAAGGATCTCTGAAATGGAGAAAGTAATCCAATCAGAAAAAAGATTGGAATCTATTCAGAAATTGGCCGCAGGGATCGCTCATGAGATCAATAATCCTCTTATGGGTGTGATCAATTACGGAAATATTATTCGTAATAAAAAGGATCTACCTGCGGATATTCGAAATTACGCCAGAGTGATCATAGAACAAGGAGAAAGAATTTCCGGTATTATCCGAAATCTGATCTTGTTCTCTCGTTCCGATAATGAAGAGCCTACTTGGTGCAAACTGGATGATATTCTCGCCGGGGTAGAGGGGATTATCTCCGAATTATTGAAGTCCAAAAATTTGGAAATTGCAAAGAATATTCCTGTTGATATGCCGGATGTATTCTTAAAGCAGAATCAAATTAAAGAAGTATTATATTATCTTTTGTATTTTTATGCGGATGGTGTGGGTTCCGATCTGAAAGGAAGTACTATCCATTTTAATGCAGGATTAGAAGATACTAAAACGGATTCCGGGCAGTATCTGGACATTCGTTTATCAGGAACCTTGAACGGTGAATTGGATCCTGAGAATGCCTTCCAACCTTTTGAAAGGATACAATCAGATGATTCCAGGATAGGGATGGGTCTTTCCGTTTGTTACGGGATCATTCAATCCAATCATGGAAAACTGGATGTCCAAAAGTCCAGCTCCGGAACTGATTTCCATATCCGCCTTCCAGTCCAAACTAAATAAAGACCTTGCTTCCGCTTGGTCCGAGCTCGGGATTTCCCGCTGAAAATCGATGGAAATTTTGGGCTTCGCCCCAAAACTAGTCATCAGATCGATAAAACCAATAGGTATAACTGGAATGTTAGATAAAATCAAGAGCGCATTAGGTGCGGAAGCGGATTCTCTCTTAAATCATGTCTCTAAAACCATCCCCAAGGAAACCCTGACCATCCCTGGTCCGAATTACATTGACGAAATTTTTGCTAAGACCGACAGAAACAACTCTGTTCTTAAAAATTTCCAATCCATCTATAATACAGGACGTCTTGCTGGAACAGGATATCTTTCTATTCTTCCTGTGGACCAAGGGATTGAACATAGCGCAGGTGCTTCCTTCGCTAAAAACCCTGCTTATTTCGATCCAGAAAATATCGTAAAACTTGCGATCGAAGGTGGATGTAACGCAGTTGCTTCCACTCTTGGAGTTTTAGGATTAGTATCTCGTCAGTACGCTCACAAAATTCCTTTTGTAGTTAAGATCAATCATAATGAACTTCTAAGCTATCCAAACAAATTCGACCAGATCCTCTTTGCAAACGTAGAGCAGGCATTTGATATGGGAGCTGCTGCAGTAGGAGCTACAATCTACTTCGGTTCCGATGAAAGTTCCAGACAGATCCAAGAGATCTCCGAGGCTTTCCACAGAGCTCACGAACTAGGACTCGTAACTATTCTTTGGGCTTATCTCAGAAATGATGGATTCAAAAACGATAAAGCTGATTATCATATCGCTACTGACCTTACTGGGCAAGCAAACCATTTGGCTGCTACTATCCAGGCAGATATCGTAAAACAAAAATTGCCTGAAACCAATTTAGGTGGATTCAGAGATCTGAAATTCGGTAAAAAAGACGATAAGATGTATACTGATCTTTCTTCCGATCATCCGATCGATATGGCGAGATACCAAGTTGCAAACTGTTATATGGGCAAGATCGGTCTGATCAATTCCGGCGGACCTTCCGGTTCTAACGATTTAGGTGACGCAGTAAAAGCTGCAGTTATCAACAAAAGAGCTGGTGGAATGGGACTTATCTCCGGAAGAAAAGCATTCCAAAAGCCGATGAAAGACGGAGTAGCATTGTTAAACGCGATCCAAGACGTTTATTTGTCTAAAGACGTAACAATCGCTTAATTGTCTGATTGAAAACATAGAATATTTTTCCGTAACAAAAAACAAAATCGGAAAAATTCGAGGGGGAAAGCGGGGCCACGAAAGTGGACGCTTTCCTTTTTTTATTTGCACGTATATGAAAATATTATAATAAAGAGGTTCTTATGGAGATCAAAAAAGGTTTTGCAGATGCGATCGGGAACACTCCTCTCATCCGTTTAAATTATTATTCGGACCTAACGGGTTGTGAAATTTTAGGGAAAGCGGAATTTTTAAATCCGGGCGGTTCCGTAAAAGATAGAGCAGCATTATTCATCATTGAAGAAGCAGAGAAGAAGGGACTCTTAAAGCCAGGTGGCACTGTGATCGAAGGCACTGCAGGAAATACAGGGATCGGTCTAGTACATATCTGTAATGCAAAAGGATACAAATGTTTGATTGTAATTCCGGACACTCAATCCAAAGAAAAGATAGATCTACTTAGAACACTTGGGGCAGAAGTGAGAACAGTTCCTGCAGTTCCTTATAAAGATCCTGGAAACTATGTAAAAGTTTCTGCTCGTATTGCGGAAGAAACTCCTAATGCAATCTGGGCCAACCAATTCGACAATGTGGCAAACCGTTTAGCACATTATCATACTACAGGGCCGGAGATCTGGAGACAAACAGAGGGAAAAGTAGACGCTTGGCTTGCATCTTTAGGAACAGGGGGAACATTCAGCGGAACAGCATTGTTCTTAAAGGAAAAAAATCCTAAGATCAAAACGATTGCAGCGGAACCTTATGGTTCAGCAATTTATAATTTTGTAAAGAAGGGAGAACTTAGTTCCGAAGGAAATTCTTTCACAGAAGGAATCGGTAACGGAAGAATTACCGAAAATATGAAAGATGCTCCTTTCGATGATGCGATCCGAGTCACTGACGAAGAATGTTTAGAGTATATTTATACGCTTCTCCGCAAAGACGGGTTATTTGTAGGTGGTTCGAGCGGGATCAATGTAGGAGCTGCAGTAAAACTTGCAAAAGAACTTGGGCCCGGACATACGATAGTCACTATTCTTGCGGATAGCGGGGCTAGATACCAGTCCAGGTTATATGACCAGGACTGGTTGAAATCAAAAGGATATTCTATTCCAGAAGTTTAGAAAGTGCTTACATATCTCAGGTCGGTGCGGTATTCCCAAAGATTACTCGCGCCACCTGCGGCAATTGGCATATAATTACTTTTAAAATTAAATCCTTCTTTCACTGCTTCTCCGGAAGGAGTTTGGATGATATTATGAGTAGCCCATTTTTGGCCTAAAAAATAACTCTGAGCCAACTGAACTAAATACAAACCAACACCCATATAAAGTCCTGCTCGACTATAATTTTCGTATTGGCCTTCTTTACTTTTGAAGGAGTTATATTCTGAAATACTATCCGATTGCATTTTAGTTACTACGATTGATGCCCCGGTAATACCAGAACCTTGAATCTGTGCATAAGTAACCGGATCTTCGAATAAAATTTTGCTCAGACGATTCCCTGCTTTATTATGTTGTTCTGTTGCAGCTTGGCTTCCACCGATCGCAACAACGATAGAAAGACCGATCGCTATCTGATAAGCTCTCGCATAATTATCATGTTTCATAGTGGAAAGTCCCCAACCCGGGAGGATTGCGGATTTCCAAACAGGCTCCCAAGGATTTCTGTTTGCGGAAATATATTCTTCCCAACTGGAATCTTGTTCGTCTATGTATTTCTCGATCAATGCTAAACGTTTTTGGACCGCTTTATAACTGTTCTCTTTGATCATTTGTTCCAGAAGAATAGTGTCCAATTGTTCTTCTTTTTCAGACTTCTTACCGTCTTTGTTCAGTTTCTTTTTTTCAGCATCGAATAATTTTGCAAGTTCTGCCTCATCCTTGATTTCTTTGAAGATGATCTTTAAAATCTGGGATTTGGCTAATGTCTGTCTTTTGGTTTCTTTCAGAATTGTAACGGTGTCTGTAGATTGGTCGATTACAGTTCCATAGGTTTTTTCACCGTTCTTTAAAAGGATCGTTTCTGCCGAGACTTGGCTGAATGCGATCGTAAAGAAGATAACGGATATTGATAAGGACTTAGGTCCTGATAGAATTGAGCGGAGAGTTTTCATTCGAATTCCTATTCGGTCTTTTGAACTTTTCTCTCTTTGTCACCTTCGCAAGCCCCGAGAGTCAACGTAAAAACTTGACTTCGGTTTTTGAATTTAGGGATTTTTCCTTGCCTTGGAAACTAATTCTGTAGATAAAATAGGTATGATAAATTTTCGAACTTGGATCTTGGTTTTTGCCTTTAGCTGTCTCTGTTCGATCGCGACTTCAGTTTCGGGAGTTTCTCCTGAACAGCCAAAGGATGCCAAAACTTCGGAACCTTCTCCCAAAAAAGAAAAACCTTCTAAGACCCAAGGGTGTTGCAGGATCAAATACGAGGGGGGAGGAATAGACTATTTCCCTTCCACCGAGGAAGAATGCGTGGCCAAATCAGGCTTCCAAAGTTTCGAAAAAAATTCAGCGTTATGTTTCCAATCTCTTTGGGATTAGAATATTACTTCTTCTCTAAATCTTCTTCCGATTCGAACTCCTCGGCTTCCTTCTCCGATTTTTTAGAAGAATCTCTCCATTCAGGAAGTTCAAAAGAAATAGAAGTAGTGATCGCATAATCATAAAGCCTGATTTCAGGATCTCGTATTAAGGGAAGTCGACCTGCAATCGTAAGATAAGTACCTTTGGTAAGAGTATAATTAAAACCTAAACTAGCTTCTTTGAATGCTTTCGGGAATTTTTTCTGGGTTTCCGAATCTTCTTCCAAAAGACTTCCACCGCCGATCACGTTCACATACGGAGTTCTGTATAAAAGTCCTCCAAAGACGCTCAAATCCTTGGTCCAAAAATAAGTAACATATGCAAACCATTGAGTGATCTTTTGGATCTCCGGATGGGTTTCGGTATTTTGGGTCGTTGAGCTTTGCGCCCAATAGGGAAGGCCGGATTGAGTATCTAAGTTTGCGTGATCTTTAGAAAGAGGAAAAATTCCTGAACCTCTTAGCACAAATAGAAACTGTTTCCAAGTGGTTCCTAAGGTAAGATTCGCAATACCAGAATAATAATCTCCACCTGCAAATTTATCAGTATCGCCTCCGGAAGGAAAACCTAGCCTACCTTCCAAAATGATGAAGAATGGCCAGCCTGTATCGATCAAAGGATTCCATTTTGCTCCTACAAATGCCTTACCGTAACGCGCTGCGTCACTTCTATCCTTCTGCTCATAATATGTCCAAGGAGCACTGAAGTTGGCCGCGAATTTACCCCCTGCAAAATTGAATTCACCGAACACAGTAGTAGTGTGAAGATTAGAATTATCGATTGTACCTTTTTGAAAATCCTGTGTGATCAAAAGATAATCGGAAGGTTTCTCTCTTTTACCGGTAAAAGGATCCACAAATCGAGTGGACGAGATCATATTTTGTCCTTCTCCTGCATGGTGGGCAAAAATTTCCCCTCCTAAAAAGAGAAAAAATAGAAATGTGAAAAGTTGTATAAAAATTAAAAGAGTTCGTTTTTGGAATATTAGAAACATGAATATAATACCAAGACCTGACCGCTTGTTTCCAGATTCTCCTGGATTTCGGAGTAAAGAGTCGTATTCTGAAAATCGTTGATTGTGATCTCTGAACCGGAAATTGCAAAGATCCCATCCAAAATAGAAAAAGAAGATCCAGCTCTTTGAGAGAGTAGACCATCCGTCCTAAATCCGATAGAGAATGGAACATTCTTTTTATAGGGGATCTCCAAATCACAGGAAGCTTCTACTTGGAATTCGGCTTCTCTTAATTCCACATGGATAGTTTTTGTCGTTGATCCATTAAATATTTGGAATGTAAGAAGAAGGTCCGAAAATTCCCCATAAATATGTTGTAAGGTTCCATAAGGCACTGCTGGAAAAGGGGATAAACTTTGTCTTTTTACGGGGCCGGTTAAGGTGTTAAAATCAGAGACCGAAATATCTCCTGGAGAAAAACTTCCTTGGATCCCGTATTTTTGGGAATAAGAGCCGGTTCCTGGAGTAGGAGTTTCCGAACCACCAGAATGAAATGCGTGAACCTTTCCATCAGCGGAAGAAGAGGAGACTGAAAAAGAATTTTCAGGCGCCTTGAATAGCATGGAAATACTTTCTAATACCACTTCGTTTTCGGTGAGTTGTATCTGGTAAGTAGAACTTCCACTCAATGTAAAAGAACCAATATCGGAATCTCCTTGGTCATCAGAGTAGTATAACCAGGGATCAATGATCGCTCTTCTTTCGTCCATTATACGGAATAATGCCTGAAGTTCTGTTGATCTTTCTTCCGTAGAATTTCCTAAAGTCCCGTAAGCACACGCCTGGAAAGATATTAGGAACAATAAGATATATTCGAATTTTATTTTATTCTTCATCATATTTATCTGAAATTTCAGAACGGATCCTGGAACTTAGGGTTGGTGGTAAATTCTGTGTCCGTTAGGCTTTTTAAGAATTCGACCAGATCCTGTTTTTCGGATTCACTTAAGGAAAAACTTCGTACGAAAACGTCTCTGTTTGGATTTGTAGTCCCGTCCCCGGTTCCCCCGTTTACATAATGATTCACTACGGATAATAGATCCGGAATGGAACCGTCATGCATATAAGGTGCCGTGAGTTCTACGTTGCGTAGAGAAGGTGCTCTGAATTTTCCCCGATCCGATTCTTTAGTGGTGAATTCATACAATCCACCGTTCGGGCTTACAAATCTGGAAGAATCCAAGCCATTATTATGGAAGGTAACTTCCTCGAATACTGTCCCAACATGTAAGATAGTGTCCGTAAAATTGAAGCCGCCATGACAATGGAAACATTCCGCTTTTTCTCCAAAGAATAAATTTTTCCCTCGGATTGCGGAAGCGCTCAGAGCAGAAAAATCACCAGCTTGGTATTTGTCATATGCTGAATTTCCCGAAATAAAAGTCCTTTGAAAACTGGATAAAGCTTTCGTAATATTCAATATACTAAAAGGATTTTGATCTTTTGGAAAGGCTGCTTTGAATTTGGAAACGTAATCGGGATCATTTGCAAGTCTGTCCAATAAAAGATCTTCTCTATCCTTCATTCCAAGTTCTACAGGATTGTCCCCGAACATGGGAACTCTTGCCTGGTCCTCCAATTTTTTTAAAACTGGATTTGCCCAGGTTTGCCTGAGATTATAGGCGACGTTGGATAGATGTTGAGCGTTTCTAGGATGAGACTGTCCGGTAGAACCTACGGAAACAGTAAGGCCGTCTGTGAACGCATTCACTTGTTTATGGCAACTACCGCAGGATTGGGTTTCATTTTCCGACAATTTTGTATCGTAAAATAAAAACCTGCCAAGCTCCACTTTTTCCACAGTGATCGGATTATCACTTGGGATTTTTGGCGCGGGGAATCCGTCAGGAAGATCCCAAATATAAGGAGTTCCTTCCGGGGTAGAAGTCCCTAAAAGTAAAAGTATACCTTCCGATCCGGAACTTTTTTCCTTCTCCAATCCCAATTGTGTACATTGGAAGAGTAGAAAGAAGAATAAAGAAAACGTAATAAGTCGATTCATAATATATTCCGGTCTCGGTCCGAATCGACCGAAACCATCGTTATAGTTCTTATTTGGATACGATCCCAAATACCGTCTGAGCAGCGGATCCGGCATTGCCTGTGGAATAATCCAAACCGAAATTCGGATACACTAAGGAACAGTTTGCGCTGTCCATGGCTCCCATAGAATGACAAGATTTGCTTCCTGTACTGATATCCCAACCAGTGACCGCTTTTTTAAGATCGAATTGGACCCTTTGTGTGAATGGATTGAATCCTTCGGTTGGAGTAAGTTCGATCACAGCCCGATTTGAGTTAGTGCAAGAATAAACTCCGCTGGATTCTGTGCAGCCAGCAGAACCTATATGTAATACCGCAGCATTTCCTATGGTTGTAGCATCATTGGATATAAATTCTCCAACGAAAAATCTGTAACCCATGGTCCATCCCCAAGCTAGTCCCGAGATATTTAGAGGGCTAGGAGCAACACTATAATCGATATGATTGAGTGATTCAGGAACTCCCAAAGTGAATCTAAGAGTTTTATAGGTTTTATTTTCTACAGAAGTTTGGACAATATTATTGGTCTCAGTAGTTCCGCTACAGCTTCCTTTCCCATTTTCAAAATCCAGAAGTGTAACTCCGCTATACTGCCAAACTCCAGTATTAGGAATATCTAAAGTAATAATATTATCATCCTGATCCACTAGTTCAAGTCCGGAAACATAAAATCTAAGATCCTTGAGTCTAATTGGCATTACTCCAGCTACGTGCTGGATGGTAACAACGGAACTAGAATGAGAATCCCCATGCCCACTGATATCTTCTCCGCAGGTGGCGTGGCTATCTCCCACTACCGCAGTGAATTCGATTCCTATAGGACTTTGTTGGGTAGCCAAGGCTAAAAGGGCCATGTTTGGACTGGATGATCCGTCGCAGCGGACAACAGAAATACACAAGAACACCGCAAATGCGGATTTATATAATAATTTCATAATATTCTCCTGAGGAAAGTGGTTTAACTTTCCGATTTTTCGTATTAGCGTAAGGATATAGGTATATCCTTCGCTTCCTCGTTCGAGGTTTAGAAAATGTTTAGGAGAATTGAGGGGGTCTTTCTATATCGAAAGAAACAAACACTCCGGAATCTTCTTTTATACGGCTCAAAAGTTCTGAGCCAAGAGTTTCAGGAGTTATGTTTTCTAATTTGGAATAAGTGAAAAATTGAGTGCAGATAGTTCCGCTTAGGTAAGAAGCCTTGTCTTTTGCTTTTTTACAGGCACATTTATGAGCCTCACCGGACTTAGCGGAATGACAGTCGGGTAGGGAAGAAGGTTTCGAATTAGAATGATCTTCTCCCGAATCGGCAAGTTTGGAGGAGAATCTTGAATCTTCAGAGTCTGAATGTTTTTCTTTTTGGCTTCCGTGATTACAATGGCAAAGTTTGATCTCTCCGGCAAGCATTCCACAGAACCAACCGCTTCCGAATACCAAACTTTGGAATAAGAAACATTGGGTTAGAATGATAGAAATCGTTTTCATTGAAGGGAGATTTTCAGTCGATTCAGAACGGTTTTTAGTCCTTCGCTGGTTTTGATTTCCACCGGGACCCCTTTGGATTTTAATTCCGCCAAAAGTTTTAAGATCCGATTTAGTATGAGAGAAGGGATCGCGACTACATTTTCAAGATCCAGCTCTACAACGGTCGGTTGAATTTCTTGGATCTTTTGCATGATCAGGCCAATTTCTTCCGTTTCAACAGAACATACGTTTCGCACAAAAACGACTCTAAACCGTTTTTTTTCCGCGTATACATGTGTCTCTGTAAACTGAATTGCAGAAGAAGTCATGGCCTTGGACCAAATTTTCTACCTTGAAACCCTAAGGGAAACAAAAAAAGCTCCTCAGAATTGATTTGTATCACTTTCCCCGATCACATACTTCTTCTGTATTGGCCGCCCACTTCATAAAGAGAATGGGTCATTTGCCCCAGAGAACATACCTTTCCGGCTTCTACTAATGCTTCGAATCCATTTTCTCCGGATAGGCAGGCTGCTTGTAAATTTTTCAAGGCATTCGAAGAATCCTCTTGGTTCCTGAATTGGAATGCTTCAAGTTCTCTTATCTGTGCTTTTTTTTCTTCCTCTGTAGATCGGATCACTTCTTCCGGAAGAATTGTAGGAGATCCATCTTTACCTAAGAAAGTATTCACTCCGATCACTGGGATCTCTCCGGTATGTTTCCTATGTTCGTATTCCAAGGATTCTTCTTGGATTTTGTTTCTCTGGTACATTCTTTCCATTGCACCAAGAACTCCGCCTCTTTCCGAAATACGTCTGAACTCAGACAAGATCGCTTCTTCTACCAGATCGGAAAGATCATCAATGATGAAGGAACCTTGCAGAGGATTTTCGTTTTTGGCCAGGCCCAATTCTCTATTTATGATGAGCTGGATCGCCATTGCTCTTCTGACCGATTCTTCCGTTGGCGTTGTAATTGCCTCATCATAAGCATTCGTATGTAAACTATTACAATTATCGTATATAGCATATAGCGCTTGCAAAGTAGTTCGAATATCGTTGAATGCGATCTCTTGTGCGTGTAAAGAACGCCCAGAAGTCTGAATATGGTATTTTAACATTTGAGAACGTTCGGATCCGCTGTATTTATATTTCATACTCTTGGCCCAGATCTTACGTGCCACTCTTCCAATGACTGCATATTCGGGATCAATTCCATTCGAGAAGAAAAAGGAAAGATTGGGAGCGAAATCATCTATCTTCATTCCACGTGAAAGATAATATTCCACAAACGTAAATCCGTTTGCAAGAGTGAATGCAACCTGAGTGATCGGATTGGCTCCCGCTTCTGCGATATGATATCCTGAAATTGAGACGGAATAAAAATTGCGGACCTTATTCCAGATAAAATATTCCTGGATATCTCCCATTAATTTCAGAGCAAATTCAGTAGAAAAGATACATGTGTTCTGTGCTTGGTCTTCTTTTAAAATATCCGCCTGAACAGTTCCACGAACAGAAGAAAGAGTTTCCTTCTTTATCTTTTCATAAACTTCTTTAGGAAGGATCTGATCGCCGGTAGTCCCTAAAAGAAGAAGGCCCAGACCATCATTTCCTTTTGGGATTTCTCCTTTATAGTGAGGAACAGGAACACCTTTTTTAGAATAGATCTCCGCAAGTTTGGATTTTGCCTCTTCTACTTTTCCTTCTGCATGAATGTATTTTTCGCAGGTTTGATCAATTGCGGTATTTAAGAAGAAGGATAGAAGCATCGGTGCCGGCCCGTTGATTGTCATGGACACGGAAGTGCTAGGATTACATAGATCAAAACCAGAATATAGTTTTTTAGCATCGTCCAAAGTAGCGATACTCACTCCGGAATTCCCGATCTTGCCGTAAATATCAGGACGAAGTCCCGGATCTTCTCCATATAGAGTAACCGAATCGAATGCAGTGCTTAAACGATGAGCTGGCATTCCGTGACTCACATAGTGGAATCTTGCGTTTGTTCTTTCCGGTCCACCTTCTCCTGCGAACATCCGAGTAGGATCTTCTCCGGTTCTTTTAAAAGGAAATACTCCGGCGGCATATGGGAACTCTCCCGGGAAATTCTCGGTATAAGACCATTTTACGATCTCTCCCCAGTTGCGGAATTTTGGAACGGAAACCTTTGGGATATTCAGATTACTTAAGGATTTTGTAAAATTCTCTACTTTGATCTCTTTGTCTCTTACAGTATAAGTGAAAAATTCTCCCGAATACTTTTCTAATTTTGAATCCCATTCTTTTAGGATCTTTCTAGTATCTGGATGAAGCCCTTCTTCTCTTTTGGAATATTCTTCTTCCAAGTCGGAGACATTTTTGCCTCTTTCTTTTAAAACTTCTATCGTTCCCTTTATCCTATATAGGACTTCTGCGGTTTCGGATTCTTTTTTGACAAAGTTCTCGTATTTTTCACATTCTTCCGCGATCTCTGCTAAGTATCTTTGTCTATCCGGAGGAATGATATGGATCTTTTGGCTAGTCTCGGAACTGGAAACAAAATTGGATTTCCAATCCAGATTGAACTTTTTATTCAATGAATCAATGAGAGCAACGTATAGATTATTCGTTCCAGGATCATTGAATTGTGATGCAATTGTCCCGAAAACAGGCATCTTCTCAGGGGCTTGATCGAATAATTTCCGAGATCTTTGGAATTGTTTTTGAACGTCTCTGATCGCGTCTAATGCTCCTCTCTTATCACATTTATTAACTGCAATTAGATCAGCATAATCTATCATATCTATCTTTTCTAATTGAGTAGCGGCTCCGAATTCAGGGGTCATTACATAAAGAGAAAGATCAGATACTTCCGTAATTTCGGAATCACTTTGTCCGATCCCAGCGGTTTCTACGATCACAAGATCGAATTCGGAACTTTTGAGAACGTCCAAACTTTTTTTAACATTTCGATTTAATGCGATATTTGCTTCTCTAGTTGCAAAAGATCTCATATAAACTCTCGGATGAGAAATGGAGTTCATACGTATCCTATCTCCTAAGAGTGCTCCTCCTGTTTTTCTTTTAGAAGGATCTACGGAAATAATTGCGATAGTTTTATCTTCGAAATCATGGATGAATCTTCTAACAAGCTCATCTGTAAGAGAGGATTTTCCAGCTCCTCCTGTTCCCGTAATTCCTAAGATCGGGATTGTTTTTTGGGAAATAGGGAAATCCAATTTTCCTGGATCTATTTTTTTAGAATCATTTTCAGTAGATTCAACTAAAGAGATTGATTCTGCGATTGCGATCGGATTTTTTTTACGGATCTCTGAGAATAGGTTCCCATTAAATCTATGAGGAGGAATAAAATCAGATTTTTGTAATAGATCGTTGATCATTCCTTGTAAACCCAAAGAACGCCCATCGTCCGGAGAATAAATTTTGGAAACTCCATAAGCTTCCAACTCCTGTATTTCTGAAGGGAGAATAGTTCCTCCACCTCCGCCGAATACCTTGATATGAGAGCTTCCTTTTTCTTGCAGAAGGTCTATCATATATTTGAAATATTCTACGTGACCACCTTGGTAACTTGTGACAGCAATTCCTTGCACATCTTCCTGGATGGCACAGTCTACTATTTCCTGAACCGATCGATTATGACCTAAGTGAACCACTTCAGCTCCGGAGGATTGGAGTATCCTTCTCATGATATTGATCGAAGCATCGTGGCCGTCAAAAAGTGAAGCGGCAGTCACAAATTTTAATTTATTATGTGGGATATAGATTTCGGGTTCCATTATATTCTCCTAATGTTCGGACCTTTGGTAAATATTAACCGAACTTTGTTTGTTTTGTCGTTTGGAGAACGATCGTTCAATAAATTCCATTTATATATCTATCATGCAGTAGGAATAAGAATCTAGCAACTGGATTTTGGCTTACAAAACGAATGTTCTAAAAACACCCGGAAGGATGGAATTACTAATAGAATTCATTTTGCGTTTAAAACCGAAACTTTATATGCTCGTTTTTATGACGGATAGTTTCCTTTGGAAAGAGATCTTATTCTCTAACTCGCCTTTAGAGGCTCTTCACATTTCTGCGTTAAAACCCGTGTTGGATCCTCTTACGATTGTGTTCCATCATTTGGGATCTTCTCTCTTTTTTATGGCCCTGGTCTCTCTCATCTATCTTTGTATGGATCGTAAGATAGGGCTTAGAATGACACTTGGTCTTTTGATCGCCGGTGTTGTGAATGGGGTATGTAAGGCACTTCTTACTATGCCGAGGCCGATAGGTTTACCGTTCCCATCTGAGCTTGGACTTATGGAAGGTTCTTACGGATTTCCATCGGGACATGTACAGACTGCAGTGGTGTTATACGGAATATTATTTTTGCATGTAAGAATTCCTTGGGTTAGGATCCTCACTGCGTTTTTGATCTTATTTATGCCGATCGCAAGAATGTATGCAGGACTTCACTTTTTAGGTGATACCTTAGGTGGTTTTATTTTAGGATTACTTGTATTATTCGGATTAGAGTTCTGGTTCTCAAAAGATCCTGGAGTTTTGGAACCGGATTTTACTGGACGGGTGCCTGACCAAAAAAGACTGAAATCACTTGTACTTTTTATTTTAGCGCTCACTGTGCCTAGCATTCTCCTGCATGATCCTAGCCAACCCGAGTCCACAAACAAATCTTGGGAGCAGGTGATCTCTTCTGCTGGAGCTCTTGCAGGTTTCGGGATCGGGATTTTGTACAATAAAAGAGCAGGGTTGGATTGGAAATCAGTCGATTCTTGGATCGTATTTTTCATCCGAGTAGCTGTGATCATTCTTGGGATCTTGATCTTTTATTTGGCTCTCGGAAAAATTCTCTCCTCTCTATTGGGGGAAAATCCGGTTGCCAGATACTTTAAGTATGGGATCGTGTGTTACTATATTGGCCATCTCGCTCCCATTCTTCTGAAAAGGATACGCGGAGGCATCTATCTGACTTAACTTCATGCTTCGACTTGGATCCTCCTTACAGTTCATTTCCGAAAGTATCGGAAAATTACGGACCTCCGGATTCATACGTAGTTTTTTTTCAGTAGGGTTTTCCAAGGTAATCGCCTCCCTACTGAATTTTATCTTTATGGTTTATTCCGTTCGTATCTTGAGTAAAAACGAGAACGGGATCTTCCAATACTATTCCGGATTTCTGCCAGTACTTTTAGCCGTGGCAGAATTCGGATTACCCACAGCCTTAGTACGTTTCCTTTCTCCAATGACGGAAGACAAAAGAAGGATTGGTGTACTTCTTGCATCTTCTCTTTGGGTCAAATGGGCCGCATTATTTCTACTGGTGGTTGTCACCGGTACCGCTGTTTATTTTTTGAAGGAGAATGCGCTTGCTGCATTTCTTCTCGTATTCGGTAGCTTTGTTCTTTCCTTTAATTCTTATTTCGAAAGTATATTTGTTTCTTTTGGACAATATCATGCGCTTTCGATTTGGTATCCTCTTCCAAATTTGATCCGCATTTTGATTTTGTATTTAGCGGATCAATTTTCAGATCATGCCTTAGGACATTTAGATATACTCGGAATCTTTTCCGTAGCTCCGGTATTTACGATAGTCCTATTCTTCTTATTATTCCCTAGAGGGAAATTACATTGGGCAGGTGATAAGGAAGAAGTCCGGCAACAAACCAAGGAACTCATCTCGTTCAATCGTTATGCGTTTTTAGCATCTTTATTTGCGATCGTATCGGATAGAATGGAATTATTCTTTTTAAATAAATACCATTCTAATGAAGCAGTGGCGGCTTATGGAGTGGCATTACAACCATTCAGCGGATTTGTGATCTTATTTTCTGTTTTGAATTCAATGATCTATCCCAAACTCTCCAGGCTCACGGAGAATAAGGAATTCACTAATTACTTAGGAAAATCCATTTTAGTAGCTGTAGTTTTTGCTCTGGCATTGGGGCCTTGGGTATTTTTGGGAGACTGGGTCTTCTCTGCGCTATTTTCGGGAAAATATCCTGAATCAGTTCCGGTATTCCAGTTATTATATCCAAATTATCTTTTCCAATTGGTGTTTTCTCCTCTCGGAATGGCATTATTTGCATTAGGCCAGCCAAGGTTACTCGCAATACTCGCCTTAGTGAGATTGATCTTTGGATTAATTTTGGATAATCTTTTGATCCCGGAATACGGGACAATGGGAGCTGCGGGAGCGTTTTTCCTAGGACAGATCCCTTCTTGGTTTTTGCTTAGCGGTTATTTTTTAGCGTATTACAAACCTTCTTCCAAGTAAGAGAAGAGTATATTTTAAGATCAGAATATTCTATATTTCTGATAAACTTTCCCACTTAAATTTGTTTTTGTTTTGCTTCTACATTTTGTAACTTTTTGACAAATGTGACTTGGTTTCCTTTATCATTATAAGAGAGAGAATCCACATTCATACGAACTAGGAAGATACCTCTACCTGAAAGTTGACTTGCATTTGGGTCTTGTACAGGATCTGGAACTCTTGCAGGGTCGAAACCTTCTCCACCATCCTCCAAAATAACGGTCACTCTTGTATCATCGTAATCTACTTCTACCTGGATCCATTCTTCTTTGGATTCGCAGATCTTATCCACATAAGAGAAGTAATCGTTCTCTTGGAACATTAACTCTTGTTTTTGATGATAAGTGATACGAGCACAACCATGCTCAATTGCATTTCCTATTAATTCGTACAATGCAACTTTTAAAGAAAGTTGATCCTCATTATGAAGATTAGGAAGATGAGAAAGGGACTTTAAGATCAAATGGACATATTGGTTCAAATTTCCAAGTCTAGGAAGAAGTGCGAACTTCTGTCTGGATTCCCGGACCTGGAACATTCTTTTGTCAACAAGGTCCTTGCCAGCATAAAATAAGTTTTTAAATCTTAAGAGAGAATAACGGATTGCCTCCATCCGAAAAGGTTTGAGGAAAAAATCCACAGCTCCCAATCTAAGAGCGTTGATGGAGATTTGAATGTCCTGATTTCCAGTGATTACTATAAAAGGAGTATCTACTCCTTTTTCCCTCAACTTAGTGATGAACTCAATGCCGTTCATCCTAGGAAGGCGAATATCGGTGATGATCAGATCGAATGTTTCCGACTCCGCTAATACTAAACCTTGTTCCGCGGTTCCTGCAAGAACGAGTTCGTATTCGCTGCCGAAAATTTCCTGGAACAGATCTCGGATAACTTCTTCGTCATCAACGAAAAGGATTTTCATAATAAATTCCTAATTCAGAACTTCCGAATGTTGAATGGACCTATTCGGAAAACAAAAGAAAACCCTGGAAAGGTATTCTAGTCAAGAATTTTGTCAGCGTATATTGTCTAGAGAATCAAGAGAATATAAGGATTTTATCCTTTCATCCAAACTTTTTAACTCTGACTTATCAAAAACTGCCAATTTATTTCCTGAAAACCGGAATACCAAAAATTCGTCCTTATTTTCCGAAATGGCCGCTTTCAAACCTTCTACAGAGTCTACGACCTTATCATTCACTGATTCCAAGATCAAATCTTGGAATTCCTGATAGGCTCTATTCTTCTCATCAGGAAATGCTCTCGAAAGTAATACGATACGACTTCTTTCCGGATGAAGTTTTTTAGAATAACTCTCCGCTAAATATACTAACTTTCTATCGCTGGAGGATTTGTATTTTTCTCCGTATTCCTTTAAGTAAGTATGAGTGAGTTCAGTGAAAAGTAATCCGCCTGCTATGATATATTTAGGAGCGATCTTATCTGAACTTTCAGGGATCAAAAAAGAATCCTCGTTATACGGCCTCAATTGATAACGAATTTCTCTTTTTCTTCCGTCTCTATAAAGAGAAAGAGTGACCCATTCTCCCGAATTAAGATAAGATCCACCCTTGCTGAGCAGAATATCATACAATACTTGTTTTTGTTTAGAAGCAACCGGAGTCCCATTCACGGAAAGAACTGCATCACCTGGAAATAGGTTATGCATCGGCCCAATCCCAGGAAGGACTTCTGAAACAACTGCACCCACGCTTCCTTTCGGAAAATAATAATCTTCTTCTGCAGGAGTTAAGGAACCTTCTGCAGAAAAACCCGGATGAGGGAATGGAGAAGCAGAAGAAAATCTACTTTGGTAAAATCTACGAAGAAGATCAGCACCCGCATTCCAGGTTCCATCAGTGAATCCGCAGACTTTTTTTCCGGAAAAAAGAAAACTTCTGGCTCCGTCTTGGTTTTCTTTTCTCGCAAGTTTAGAAAGAGGTAGAATTGATTTAGAAAATTCTAAACTTCCCCATTCAAAATTAGTGAAGAAGGAGGAACATACTCCCTGTGTTTTTGCACTTTCTTCTAAAAGAGCGATAGGGGAGGCCTTTTTGGATCTTCCAAAGTTTTCAGGAAGAAGGACTATACCAAGTCCTGTATCCAGATCCACTTTTTGGAAATATGCTTTTCTTCCTGCGGATTCTTCTGGATGGATTTCCGCGAATAGTGGAACTTCTCCCGGTTTTAAAAGTGCGAGTGCAGTTCTTTCATCCAAACGGATTGCAGTGACTTTTTTCTGATACGGGGTTCCTTTTTGGAAAGGATTATGATGGGAATATTTCCTAAAATGGACCAGAAGAGAAAATTCTGAATCTGCTTTAGCTTCAATATTTTCTAAAAATCCTAAAAGTGAGAAGATTAGAAGGAATACTAATTTAGAAGATCTCATTTTCCCTCCTTGGATTCATCGGACTTGATATCGAATCTTTTTCTAACTCTTAAGTCTATTGTTCTAACAGTTTTAGCATCCAATACCAAAGGAAGTCCAACCCCTCTAAATTTTAAAACCAAGGTCCCATTAGAGAATTTTTTCCAATAATCCTTAAACTCGGCGATATTCGCCGGAGTTTTTCCATTAATAGATTCTAAAATTTTAAAACGATAATTTATATATTTAGAGTTAAGAGGATCGGGGAATAAAGTGGTTAAGATCAGATCCCTTTCGGTAAATTTGAAAAGATCGTCCTGTATAAAATAACTGTAATGGTATCTAAGAGCGGTCTCTACTCTTTGGCTTTCTTTGCCGAATAATGCGCGGTTCACCGGTTGGAATAAAAGCCCAGCTCCTAAAAAACTTCTGATCTGGCGGTCTCTATACAATTCAAGAGAATCGGTCTTTTTTAACTCTGCTTGGATCTTAAAGTTTTTACCGTTTCTATAAAAATACAGGGTCAGTTTTTGGCCTACGAAACCGGGTTCGATCAGATCTACGATCGTTCTTCCTGTAAATTCTAAAAGACCACCTTCATTATTCAGATAAGCCTCATCGACCTTATATAAAAAATCATCCGTTTGCAAAACATCCGAAAAAGAAGAATTCGGATATACCTTATTCACAAGCACGCCTTGTAAATTCTGAGGAACACCTAAATACTTTTTCACAGACTCGGAGTTCCCATTTTGGAAAGTAAAACCTACGAAAGGGAACCCATCATATTGACCGTCTTGTATATCTTTTAAAAAATGTTGTACTACTTCAGGCGGAATAAGATAAGCAGTATTTCCTTGGATTTGGCTAACTTCGAAAATAATCCCTGCCACTTTTCCGTTTTGGATAGCAGGACCGCCAGAATATCCTGGAAGAATATTGGCTCCCACACGGATTACTTTTCTATAATCTAAACCTGTAAAAGAATATCTCAATCTTTCCACACGATTGACTAAACCGTTTTCTAATGTGAGATTTTCTGCACCTTCCGGATAACCAAGCATCAAAAGATTACTTCCTAAGGAAGGGGATTCTTCTGCAATTTCCAAAGGTTCTACAGCAGAGAAAAATTCTTCGTCCTCTACGGAGATTAAAGCCAGATCACAGTCGAAACCTATAAATTCAACTTTCGCATTATAATATTTACTGCTATTAAAACGTTTTACCTTCAAATACTTGGATTCGGAGATCACATGAGCATTTGTTAATATTCTGTTTCCTGCAATAATGAACCCTGAACCCACGTCGCGAGAAAGATCCTGATCCCCGAACTCCAGAGGATCACTTGCATCCGGGTAAATATCGCTTCTGACGATAACAACACCGTTCAATAATGTTTTAAGATCAGAGTTCCCATTTGTTTGGGAAAAAACAGGAAAGCTAAATATTAGTATCAATCCCGTGCGAAGTATCCAAAACTTATTCATGAAATAACTCCGCGTCGGACCATACAATTTTATCCTTTTCTACTGATTCTAATTTCAATTTTGCCAGGTAACGTGCTCCTTCTTGGAGTTCTTCAGTCGGTTGGTTATCCACTAAAACATTTCCGCTCAGATCCGCTTTGATCCTGATCCAGGAATAAGGAGAATCTGGCAAACAACTGGCTTGGAAAGAATAATATAAAGATTTATCCCAATAAAAATCCGCATCCTTACCCAAATAAAGAAGAGGGCAGGAAGAATCAAAAAAGATCTCTTTTCCTTTCGGAGTAGGACGGTCTATCGGGTGTTTGGCAATACTTAAGAAATATTGCAGACCAAAATTCACTGTGGAAGCTTTATCCACGAGTTTAGTTTCCTGATTGGATTTCTCGCCCGGTATAGATTTGGAACTTGCAGCTTTTAAATTGTCTGCAGAAAATTCCAACTCCCAATAAACGGTTTTGCCCAACTTAACCGGACCTTTCACTCTGAAAGAATCTATTCTTTCGGGGGAACGTAATCTTTCTTCTCCTGAATAAAAGAAACCATTCAGTTTTTTTCCGGGGCAATCCAAAGAAAGATACTGAATGTCCTCGGACTCAGGAAGAGATTTAAACTTACACTCACCAATATGAACGGTGCCATGTTGTTTGAACCATTCTTTCAAAGGTCTCGCATCTTTCTCTTTGCTGTATTTTCTCCAAGCTTCTTGAAATTCTTTCTCAGCAAAGTCTCCAATCCTGGAAATTGGCTTTTGGGTTAGTGGTTCTTCTGCGAAACTTCCAGAATCCGGAATAAAAACGGAAAAAAACAATAAAACTCCCAGGCTCGCAAAAGAAAGAAGGAGTCTTTTCGTTCTTAAATGGAAAATATTCTGCATCGGGGAAAACATTCTTAATTATTATCGGTTCGGGAAAAAGCGGATTTTACAGATCTGAAAATAGAAGAGGAATTTCCGTAGAATTCTTGCGATTATGTCTCGAATTTTCAAGAATACCAAAAAAAAGTTAAACTCTGAAACGGGACTGTGAAATATGGTTAAAACTAAGAGTAAAAAATATAACGGTATTCATCTTGTCTCACTGGAGTTTTCTTAAAACCGACCTGAACGAAAAGCAGGACTTATTCATCGATTGTCGCTCCCAAGCGCAATACCAGGAATCCACCTTAAAGGGTGCGTATTATTTTCCATTCGTCAAAAAGGCTTTTGCTTCCGATCCGGACTCTTCCAAAAAATTATTGGGTCCGATCGAAGAGATACTTGCTCTCGCTAAAAAAGAAGAGAAGTCCAGGATTTTGGTTTTTGACGAAGGAATGGGGATGTTCGCATCCAGACTTGTTTTCCTTTTGAGATGCGCAGGTTTTCAAAATGCGTTTTTGATCGGACAACGTTGGCCTGTAGATGGAGCAAAAGAAAAAGGTTCTAAAGAATTAGATATAGGACCTTCTTCCAAAGTCCGCAAATTAGAAGGAGTGATAGATAAGGCTTTCTTAGAAAAGAACTTAACTAGACTCCAAATTTTCGATACTCGCACACCTGAAGAATATGATGGAAAACTTCCTCGTTTGACTGCTCCTGAACCGGGAAGTCTATGCGGAAGATTACCGGGCGCATTCCTTTGGGATTGGAGAATGTTGTATGACGCGAACGGTGAGCTCGTAGACAAAACCTTCTTCAATAAAAAGTTAAGAGGTTTCCCTTTCATGCCTGAAAGGACCACTGTTATCTATGATTATAATGGAGCAAGATCCTCCTTGCTTGCAATGATGCTCAAAGAAGTTGGATACAACGACGTAAACGTATATGTCGGCTCTTGGTTCGAGTGGAGAAAATCCAATCTACCTAAACAAGCAGCGAATATTTACGGACAGGCTGGGGCAGGAACTTCTGCACCGAGAGTCGGCGGTGTAGACAGAAAAAGTTAAAAAAAGAAAGACTTTTGAAGCTTCATAAAAGAACCTCTCGTTAGTTTCTAAGAGGAATAACGATGAGGTTCTTTTTTATTATCAGCATACTATTTGCATTTTTATTGGATTGCAGATCCAGATTTGAAAAAATCTCTCCATTTTCCATTCCTCCTCAAGAATTCGACCTTGGTAACGGTGTTAAAGCTACATTCGTGCCAAATGAACTATCGTTCATAACTTCTAAAGGTAAAATACTAGAGTTTTCTCTCAAGGATTCATTTCTTTCTTCCGCGAAAGGAGAACAGATCGTAAATTATAGAAAGGCAACCTTCAAGATCAAAGATAAGATTTTATTAGAATGTGGATCTCAAACAATCGAAAGTTTTGGACTGGAATCAGGCGCATTAATACTAAAAGGAAAACTTACCGGAAAAAATTGTGAAACAGGATATTCGATCCGATTTGTATCTTCTTCTAATTTTGGATTAGATTGGAAGGTAGAAGTTTCTAATCCGGAATTAAATCGCACATTTATAAAATTCAAATCGGATGAGACAGAAAGTATTTATGGACTCGGTGAACAATTCTCTCATCTAAATCTAAAAGGAAAAAAACCATTTTTATTTTCTGAAGAACAAGGAGTGGGAAGGGGAGACCAACCAATTACCTGGGGAGCAGAATTATTAGAAGGAGCTGGCGGAAATGAATACAGCACCTATACTCCCATCCCATTTTTTCTCACTTCACGGAATAGAGCATTCTTCTTTGAAAACAGCTCTTATTCCGTTTTTGATTTTGAAGAAGATTCTGAAATTACGATAGAGTTCAGAGAAAGAGGACTTAATGTTAAATCCTGGAAAGCCGCGAGTCCTAAAGAGATCTTAAAATTATACACTTCACATACTGGAAGGTTTCCGAATCTACCTGATTGGGCTTATGGAACCTGGCTTGGCATCCAAGGTGGAAAGTCAGTCGTTTTGGAAAAGATAGAAGAGGCAAAAAAAGCAGGAAATCCGATCAGCGCACTTTGGATCCAAGACTGGGTAGGACAAAGAAAGACCGTATTCGGTTCTCAACTTTGGTGGAAATGGTTTCCGGACGAGACTAGATATCCTGATTTTAAAAACTTCGTAAAAACACTAAATCAAAATGGTATTCAGGTTTTAGGATATATCAATCCAATGCTTGCCACAGAGGGACCTCTGTTCGAAGAAGCTGTTAAAAATAATTATTTAGTAAAAGATAAAGAAGGAAAAGATTATATAGTCCAAACTGCAGGATTTCCCGCAGGACTACTTGATCTTACGAATCCAAAAACTCGAATTTGGGTCAAAAATATCATTAAACAAAATCTAATAGGTAACGGACTCTCAGGTTGGATGGCGGATTTCGGAGAATGGTTGCCTACTGATGCAGTTCTACTCTCTAAAGAATCCTCAGAGATCTATCATAATCGTTATCCAGTAGAATGGGCAAAGTTGAACAGGGAAGCTATCCAAGAAGCAGGAAAAGAAGGACAGATCGTATTCTTCACTCGAGCCGGCTATAGTTACTCCAATAAATATTCCACTTCCTTTTGGGCGGGAGACCAAATGGTAAGCTGGGGAAGACATGATGGGATCGTATCTTCTTTGATCGGGATCCTGAGTGGAGGAATGTCCGGACTTAGTTTAAATCATAGCGATATAGGTGGATACACCACGATCCCAAGTCCTATTAAAGATTATTTCAGATCAAAAGAATTATTTTTACGTTGGGCGGAATTGAACGTATTCTCTCCGGTTTTCAGGACCCACGAAGGGAACAGACCCGCTAAAAACCACCAGCCATATTCGGACCCGGATACAGTAAAAGAATTTGCAAGATACGGACAGATGCACCTTGCATTAAAAGAATATTTCAAATTTTTAAATAAAGAAGCAAGCGAAACGGGACTTCCTCTATTACGCCCACTTTATCTTTCTTATCCGGAAGACAAAAATACAAGAGATCTGCAAAACCAGTTCTTACTTGGAGAGGATCTGCTTGTAATCCCAGTCTTACAAAAAGGAGAAGATACTGTAAAAGGATATCTACCTAAGGGGGAATGGGAACATGTTTGGACGGGTAAAACATTCCAGGGAGGAGTTTGGATAGAAACGGAAGCTACTCTTGGATCCCCTGCGATCTTTTTGAAAAAGAAAAGTGCCTGGTATGAAAAACTAAAGTCAGCACTTATCGTTTTCAAAAAGAATTGAGTAATCGGTTTTTGTTTAAGAAATAAAACTTCTATACTGTCTAAATAGGGAAGAGAAGAAGGCCCCTTTGTCGGAATTTAAAGATCCAATCGTACTATTTGATGGAGTATGCAATTTATGCAACGGTGCAGTGAATGTACTTTTGGATCTGGACAAAGGTAAAAAACTAAAATTTGCCAGCCTTCAGTCTGAATATGCAAAAAAATTGATCCAATCTAAAACCTTGGAAGAAAAAATCCGTGGTATAGACAGTATCCTTTTCTGGGATGGGAAAGAGATTCATATAAAATCCAATGCAATCATTGAAATCTGTGATAAATTGGGCGGTTTTTGGAAAATCCTAAAACTCAGTTACATCCTCCCAAGACCGATTCGCAATCTTCTATATGATCTAATCGCAAAAAACAGATATAGACTCTTCGGAAAAAGGGAATCTTGCAGAATGCCGACGCCGGAACTAAAAGAAAGGATCCTAGGGTAGGACAATCAGCCTCTTTCTTCCATTTTCCCCTAAAAATACCCGCAAAATCTGGCCGTTAAGTACCTCCCTTTATGTCTATTCCATCCAGGTTTCCGGGTTCAATCACGACGAAACTTTCCCCAAATTTCTGAAAACTTTTCAGTAAGTTTGTATTTTTTCGGGACTCTAACTATGGCACCTTGTAAAAATACCTAAAATTCTTTAAAATATGCTAAAAATCAATATAATTAGGATTAAAATAATTAATTTCATTAGTATTCGGTCGGATTCGTTTGATATCGTTAATTCCCTTGGATTTGGGTGGAGAAAAATCCTTGTCCCAAGATTATGGACCAGGAGGATAGGTTGAACTTTCGGAAATTTACTGCCGATCTTAAAAGCAATACCCGTTTTTTAAGAGAATTTTTGGCGGCGCAAAAAGGAAAGAACCAAATGAAAAGAAAAACTATTCTTTCGCTAGTAGGCGCATCTGCACTCATATTCCTTTCCTGGAAATCTTTCGCAAATACATATTTGGAAGAAGTAAAGGTAGATAACCAATTCATCCAAACCTATCAATCAAGAGAAGGGATCTGGATCGTTCCTGGAAAAGTAAAAGAATCCTTAGAGGATCTTTACCATAAATTTGGAACCTCCGAAAGAGAAGTTCGTCTTCTAAACGGGATCCATGACAGTGGAAAAATCCAAAACTCTGAGCCTGTATTTTTCCCTTATAACGCAAATTATACACGCAATCTCCTATTAGAGGACAAAGGAAGAGAGATCTTCACCTCTGATGCCAGAGAGTTGATCTGGCCTTTAAGCTTTAAGTATTCCAGAGTTACTTCTAGATTGGGAAGACGTTGGAATGCCCTCCATGCCGGCGTGGACATTGCTTGCCCGAACGGATCCGTAGTGATCGCTGCAGCCGACGGAGTTGTTACTGATTCCAAAAGAGACGGTGGATACGGACTTAGAGTAGTTCTTTCTCATCCTCAAATCAATGGGATCCAGACATTATACGCACATAATTCTCTTCTTTTCGTAAAGCAGGGAGACAAGGTTAAAAAAGGACAGGTGCTTGCACTTTCGGGGAATACCGGGCACACGACCGGGCCTCATGTTCACTTCGAAGTTCGTTACCAAAACGTTGTGCTGAATCCTGAACATTATCTTCCTCCTTTCTTAGCGGATAAAGAATCCCAAGTTGCGATTGCAAAAGAAACCATCCAACAATAATCACATTGCTCTCTAATTCCGACTGGTCTTCTGAAATCTTTTCCTATTTAGAAGAGAACCTGACCGGTCGTAAATTCCAAACTGCTCTATTTGATTTTGATAATACTCTTGTCCGAGGTGATTTCGGAGAAGAAGTTATGTGCGAACTTCTGAAGGCAGGAGTTCCTTGGATCCAGTCACTTGCTCCTTTTTTTCCAGAACAAACAATCTCCGAAAAAATGGAGACCTTACGTAAGACTGATACTCAGGCCTTCATGGACGAGATTTGGAAATATTATGAATCCAAGATAGAAAAAGAGGGCTTAGGGATCGCTTATAGATGGTCTACTTGGATTTTTTCTGGCAGATCTACCAAAGACTTACAAGATACTGCAAAACTTGTTTGGGGAAGGCATCAGTCGGATACGAGCTCCAATGCGGTCCAAGCATTTGCTTCCATGTTTGAGATCGTAAAAGAATTAGAGAAGGTCGGGACCAAAATTTGGATCGTAACTGCTTCTCCTGAACCAGTGATCCAAGTAGTCTCGGAACAATGGGGAATCCCTAGAGAGAATGTACTTGGTATGAGACTTGTCGAAAAGAACAGGATCTTAAGTCACGAATTGATTGAACCTTTCACTTACGGGATCGGAAAAGTAGAATTAGTGAATCTTGCAAATGGAAACCAAGGATACGATATTGCATTCGGAGATTCAGAGAATGATTTTCCTATGCTATCTCATGGAAGATCCAATGGTATATTTTTAGACCGAGGTAAGAAGAAGGTCCCACCTACGGGGACTCTTATCCAAAGTGTTGCGAATTGGAAAACAATTCCAAAGCCGCTTACCTAATTTTCAAATACTCAGGCATTTCTGGAAGTTTGTCTTCCGTCCAAAGCCAGTCTCCTACTAAGGAAACGATCGGTGCCTTCTCTCCTTCTAAAATTTTAAGCAATGCAATTTTCAAATCTTTCGGCTCGGTAATCCTATAGGGAATCGATGGGAAGTTTTTTCCAAAACTTTGATTTTCCTTTTGTTGGATATAATCAATGAAGAAGTCTCCGAATTTTTTGCCTGAGGCCTTTTGATCTTCCATCAATTTTTGTAAGTCAGGATGAGGAGAAGATTTGGCGAGTCTTTGTAGAATGATCGTGATCCCTCTTACACTTTGGCTGAAAAATGTTCCCGCACGGATAATTTTTCTGGAATCCGGTTTTTGTAGGGCCCATTCTTCCATTTTCTTTTTGATGAATGCCAATGAACCGTAAAATGTAAGTAAGTGGGGAAGGTAATAATAAGCGGAATATCCTACTGTGATCTTTGGGTTTAATTTTTTCTCCAAGTCCACCATCGGATCCAAACAGAATTTTGCTGTAGCAATAATATCTTCGTCTGGAGTTTCGGATACTGGATACCCTAAGTTTCCTCTGGCAGGTGTATAGATAAGTAAATCTACTTTAGCATTTTCTTTATTTAAGAATTTCTGAATATTCGAAACCGCTTCTTCCGGTTCTTCTAACTTGATGAGTGGGATTGTTTTGTCTGAACCTTGTACCTGAGATTCTCCGGAGGTAGTGGAGTAGATTTTCCAATTTTGTTCTGACTTGGAGGAATATTCTCGAATTGCCTCGATGGCGCTATGTCCTGCTGCTCCTGATCCACCTATGATCAATGCTATTGATTCGCTCATTTTCGCCTCCAAGAAGTGAGGACCAGCTTACTCATTCTGGGAATCGTATACCAGAAAAAAAGTGCATGTAAGGTTGAAAATCGATCGGAAGCTCTGATATAATTTTTATATCTTCTTCAAATTCATTTTTGAATTTTAGAAGATAAGAATGTAATAAAAAACGTTTTGGTTTAGAAACTAAACTTTTAGCGGAAGAATCATCGTAAGTTTCATCTCCCAAGATAGGAGTTCCGATAGAAGATAGATGAAAACGAATTTGGTGCCTTCTTCCCGTAATTAGTTTTGCAGCAATCAAAGAGAGATTTTTCTCCTTTGAATAGGAAAGAAGAGTAAAATCAGTGATTGCTTTTTTACCACCTGAACGAACCGAACTTACCTTTCCTTTCCCATCTTTTAAGAAGCACTCAACTCTGAATTCTTTCTCTTTTGGAATTCCAACACAAACAGCCAAATAGGTTTTTTCCGAATCTGCTAAGATATTATCGGCTTCTTTGTTTTTAGATGGTTCCTTGCAGAATAATAAGATGCCGCTAGTATCTCGATCTAATCTGTGGAGCAGCCTTAGATCCGGCTCCTTCTCCTGCTGGCGTACAAGATCTTCCAGATTAGGACGATTTGGATCGAATGTAGCATGAACCGGGATCCCCGCCGGTTTTTCTACAGCAAGTAGGAACCCCTTCTCATACCATTTATGGATCGGAATCTCAGGGACCTGGAATTTTGGCTTTGTTTCCCTCATAGAATCCTTTGTTCGTTCTTATCTAATTTGATCATCCTCTTTTGAAAGGATTGAAATTGGATTGACACATCTTCCGTTATATTGGACGAATTAGGTATGAAACAGGCCGACGCCGAAGAACTGGATGGGAAGGAACTCATCTCCAGCGAACATATAACAGAAGTCGTTAAAGAAAACCTAAAATTAATTCGCCATACTAAAGGACTCTCATTAGACAAATTGGCATCTCGTTGTGGCGTGAGCCGAGCCATGCTTTCTCAAATAGAGCAAGGTAAAAGTGTTCCTACAATCGCAGTATTATGGAAGATCGCAACCGGTCTTAACGTTCCTTTCAGTGAACTTCTAAAAGAGAAGGGAACAGAGGGAGTTTTTCTCTTAAAAGCAGAGAATACAAAAGTCTTATATTCCAGCTCAAAGGTATATTCTAGTCGTGCCTTGTTTCCGTTTATCGGAGGCAGAAGGGTAGAATTTTACGAACTGATCCTGAAACCGGGTGGAATCGAAGTTGCAGAGGCTCATAAAGCTGGAACAACTGAGAATCTCGTAGTGGTCCAAGGAAAATTGCGCCTCCGTGTGGGGGACAAGGTGGTAGAACTGGATGCAAAGGATTCCGTATATTTTAGAGCGGATGTTCCCCACGAATACATCAACCCAACAGATACCGAAACTCTTATGTATCTGGTCATGGAATATACGGACGAAGCTAACTAAACTTTTAGTCCTAAGTTTACTCCTCACTCCGGGCCTTCTATTTTCGGAAGCGCCCGATCCTTCCACAGGTTATTTCGGTATCGATCGATACGAAGAACAGATCTCTTGTCATGAACAGGATTGTATCCGCTATACTTTGGATGAATTAAATTCCAAAGGTGGAAAATCAGAAGTACGAAAACTTTTAGAAGAGAATGCTGGGAAGGTCTTGGTGGATCTTTCCGGAAAAAACCTAAAACTTGCAGATGATGAACTAGATGATCTCAGGGATTTTCTATTAGAAATTTCTAAAAGAGATGGAAGAGTCGCCATTGAAAAATTACATATTGCGATCCGAGGACTGGAGATCGCAGATCCGCCCGTTTTGAAAGATGTAGGCCTGATCGGTTGGGGTCTTATCAGAAGAATTTACAGAAATGTATATTTCAAGAGGACAGGCGATTATAACGCGAAGGTCCTATACCATCCTGGAAGTGGAAAGATCAACCTGATCTTCTTCGTTCATAAAAGATACGGTGATATCTGTGAGACAGTATTTTCTTCCTGTAATGAAATTGAATATTTGGATGAGGATACATTCGATCTTCAATTATCCACTGCACTCAGGGAATCCAAAGAGAAGGGACTTCCAGTTAGGGTCAATTTTAAACAGGTCCAGGCTTCTTTTCCGGAAACCAAATTGGAATGGGAGAATGTAAAAAGTATAGGAAGATCCGCTAGAATGTATAAATGGCTCGCTCTTCCCAAAGAAACAGAAATGAAACCTTTGAGTAGATCTAGGTTTCTCCCTCTGCAAGCAGCATTGACTGTGATCGATTATTCTGTTTCTGTATTTGACTATGTGAATCAAATTATAATGTATAAACCTGCAAGAACCACAAAGGCAGAAGTATTATACACACAAAGATTAACTGAAGAAGGAGTTCCCGGAACCAAAACAATTCATTCGGTTGTGTTTATTCCGGTTAAGGAAGAGTAAAATTCTCCGCCTCAGAATGAAGCGGAGAAGGAACAGATCTTTTAGAGGAAGAAGACCCAGGTCAAGAGTAAGAAAGTAGGAATCAAAAGTAGGAAAGAATACAATACGTATCCTCCGAAACTTGGCATTTTGACCTTATTCTCTTCTGCTACCGATTTTACCATGAAGTTAGGGGCATTCCCTATATAGGTCAACGCACCCATAAATACCGCACCCACGGAAATTGCTTTAAGCAATTCCTCGCCTACTGGGTCCGCTAAAATCTGAGTTACATTAGAAAATCCTAATAATCCTTTAGCTAAAGATAAGAAGGTTAGGTAAGTCGGAGCATTGTCCAGGACTCCTGAAAATCCACCCGTTACCCAGAAGAATTGCCATCTTTCGGTAATTCCTAATTCTTTTCCATGATGTTCCAGTAGCAATAATGCAGGGATCATGGTTAAGAAGATACCGATGAACAAGTAAGCCACCTCTTGGATTGGACCTAAGGTGAACTTATTCTTTTCTCTCAGTTTAGGATCGGAAGTCACTTTAGACAATGCTATGAGTCCGATCAGGACCGCTTCTCTGATAAAACCTAAGAAAGGATATTTTTCAATCGCAGGAATATAGTTTTGGTTCAAGAAAGCAACGGAAAGGATCACTCCTAATAGCCAAAGTAGGTTTACCTGACCTTCTAATCCAAGTGGTTGTCTATGAGAATGATCGTAACGGATATCCTTTTTAGTTTCTTTCCCGTGCATGATCGTGTCCCAGATAAAATAGATCACGAGTAATATTCCCGAAGCTAGGATCATTTCAGGGAATAGTTTGAATGTCCAAACGAATGGAACTCCCTGCAGATACCCTAGGAATAGAGGAGGATCTCCAAGAGGAGTCAAGGAACCGCCGATATTGGAAACCAAGAAGATAAAGAAGATCACTGTGTGGACCACATGTTTTCTTTCAGAATTGGTTTTAAGTAGAGGCCTGATCAGAAGCATAGACGCTCCAGTCGTTCCGATAAAAGAAGCCAGGAAAGTTCCAACAACCAAGAAGATTGTGTTATTTACCGGAGTAGCTTCAATATCTCCTTTTAAAACGATCCCGCCTGAAATATAGAATAGTGAGGCAAGCAGAATGATAAACGGAATATAATCGAATACCATAGTGTGGAAAATTTTTCCACCCCAGCTATGCGCCATTAAGATCCCGAAAGAAACTCCTCCAAGAGCTAAGGAAAGAAGAAGTTTGTTATTATTGTTTTCCCACCAATGCTCTGTCGTATGAGAGATCAAGGGTAGAAGTGCGATACTGAGTAGGATTAATACGAAAGGAATGACCGACCAAAGAGGAAGATCGTCTCCTGCCTCACCATGAGTCGATGCAGTCTCTTGGTGCCCGTTTCCAGTTCCATGTTCCCCATGGCCTGCATCCGTTTCGGATTGAGCCAGTGTATTTGTTTGAGGGGATGCCCCTGTTTCTGCCCAAACGGAAACGTTTAGGACCAGGGAGAGAAAGAGTAGGGTAGTAAAAAATTTGTTTCTCATCATTCTCTGCTTTTCGAAGATTTTTCGTCAGGTTATAGAGATTCAGATAGGTTTCAAAGGAAAATCCATGATTTCTCGGGTTTTTTTGGCCTCCTTTTTTTGGATTGCATAAATCCTTCCTTTTTTGCAAGATCCTAATAGGAATTCATATCTTCTAGACTTTTTGCTTTATATTCGGCCCTTTCGGACCGTCAGATATATAGGCCCATAGAGAGAACCGACGACCATGACTGTTTTAGGTAAACACAAACAATACTGCCTGACTCCGGACGAAATAGAGAGTAGATTAAAATCGGTTTCAATACAGCCGACTATGCAAAGGATTTCCATTTGCCAATACGTTCTTTGTGAAGCGGATCATCCAACCGCCGAAGAAGTAAAAGAATGGGTAGATAAACGTTCTTTAAAGATGAGTTTGGCAACCGTCTATAATACTTTAAACGTTTTAGTATCTGCAGGTCTATTAAGAGAGTTTAAATTTTCCTGTTTGGGTAAATCGGTATTCGATAGCAATATCGACGACCATTTCCACTTCTTTGATGAGAAGTCAGGAAAATTCCATGACCTGGACGCGGAACTTCTAACAATAGATTCCAAACTTCCTAAAGAGTTTAAAGTGAATAAGATGGATATCCTATTCACCGGATCATTGGAAGAATCCAACGTTTCCGCATAAATTCCGTTAGATATTAATCGCTTCGCCTAACGCCTGTCCTGCTGCTTCCATTACAGATTCTGAAAGTGTGGGATGGGCGTGTATCCTTCCTGCAATTTCTTTTAGAGTCAGTTCGGATCCCATTCCCAAATTGATCTCACCTAAAATTTCGGTTACATTCGGCCCGATCAAATGTGCTCCAAGTACTTCTCCGGTTTTGCGGTCTGCAACTAGTTTTACCATTCCTTCTACTTCACCTAAAGCTTGTGCTCTACCGTTTGCCCTGAATGGGAATTTTCCTACTACCACGTCTATGCCTGATTTTTTGGCTTCTTCTTCTTTTAAACCTACTGAAGCGACTTCCGGATGGCAGTATGTGCAGGCAGGGATCTTAAGATAATCCAAAGGTTCAAAAACTAATCCATGCGGATTTTTATTTTGGATAGAGATAGCTTCTGCTGCTTTGACCCCTTCTGTAGAAGCCACATGAGCGAGTAACGGAGCTCCAATGCAGTCCCCGATCGCATAGATATTCGGGACCTTGGTCCTGAATTTAGTATCTACCTTGATAAATCCTTTTTGCAGGAATACTCCGATCTCTTCCAGATGTATTCCTTCCGTGTTTGGAGTAACTCCAATTGCGACTAATACCTTATCGTATTTTTTTCTTTCTCCCTCTTGGGCTATACCTTCTCCTTTTAGAAGAATAGAAACTCCATCCGATTCCAGTTTTGGTTCGGAAACTCCAACGCTTGTCAGGATCTGTATCCCTCTTTTTACGAAAGAGCGGTTGAGTAGGTTTGATATTTCAGGATCTTCTAATGGAAGGATTTTATCCTGCATTTCTATGACTGTTACTTGGGTTCCCATGCTAGAGTAGAAGTCTGCAAATTCAATTCCGATTGCTCCTGCACCAATGATCGCCAAGGTTTTAGGAGGGGAGTCTTGTATCATTGCATGTTTGCTGGAAAGAACCTTGTCCCCATCGAATGGAAGTCCTGGAAATTCCTTAGGCCTTGCGCCTGTTGCGATGATAAAATATTCGGATTGGATCTCTTCTTTAGAAGTGTCAGGAAGCCAGATCGTATTTTTGTCTTTAAAAACTGCGCTTCCTTTCTTTACGGAAATTTTATTCTTCTTCATCAAGAATTCTACTCCGTTAGACATTGTGTCCGCAACACCTCTGGAACGTTTGATTATATTCGGAAAATCCGGAGAGGCTTTTTCCACTTTCAGGCCGAAGGATTCTGATTTGCGAATGGACTCTAATAAATGTGCGGATTCTAAAAGTGCTTTAGTGGGAATACAACCCCAGTTCAAACATACACCGCCTAGTTTTTCTTTTTCTACTAGACATACGTTCAATCCGAGTTGGGCAGCTCGAATAGCGGCCACATATCCTCCAGGGCCTCCGCCGATCACAGTCAGGTCGTAGTTTTCCGCCATCTCATTCCTCCGGATGGCAATTTTGGATTTTTATTCCGACTCTGGGAAGAAGATTTTGTAGGGAGAGGCACGGAGTTTTTTGGGAGTCACAGAGGGTTTTCACACGGAGACACTAAGGCACAGAGGGGAAAATTTAAAAGTTATAATGTAGGAATTCCAACATCGCCATTTTTCGAGACCTTAAACCCTCCGTGGCTCTGTGCCTCTGTGTGAGAAAAACTTTGTGTCTCTACTAATCTTTGCGGCTTAACTACTCTTCTTCTTCAAAACCAAGATCATTCTACTCGCGTTACTTTTGAATTTTACTTCGTTATAGTTAGAGTAAACATGCAGGATCTCCATCCTGTGTTTTGCGAGCATTCTCTGGAGTTCCACTAGGAAATAGGCTCTCATTAAATGTTTGTCTTTGATCTCTTTTGCGTTCAGATTATAAATATAATTTACTTCTACTACTGTGGATTGGTCCGCCCTGACTAGACGAAATCCTCTGTTTCTTTGGATCGTAGTATTTTTGGCTTTGATTTGAGCGACCGGGCCGATCGCTTTTCTTTTAATCTTGCGAAGAGGTTCCGCATTCCAAACTTCTAAAACTGCGATGCCCGCGGGTTTCAGATTCAACTCCAGATTTTTGAGGGCTGCTTCTACTTCTTCATTAGATAATAAATAATTAAAGGAACCGAATAAGCTGATGATTGCATCCCATTTTTCCTGAGACTTATAGGATTGCATTGCTCCCACTTCGAATTTGCAGTGGGAATATCTTTTTTTGGCGACCTCGATCATTTTGATGGAGGAGTCTATCCCTCTGGATTTATATCCAAGGCTTTGGAAATGGGTAACATGCTCTCCGGTTCCACAACCCAGATCCAAAATATTCCGGACCCTATGTTTGCGGAAAAGCCTGTCAATAAACTGGGTTTCCATCTCGAATTTTCGAGCGTTCTTTTCAATATCGAAGTAATATTCTGCCAGTTCCGAGTAGAGTTTCATAGAAAAATCGTTTGAGCCGGACCGGGGAAAACCCGTTACATATAGTAACGGAACTGAAGTTTACAAAATGCAATTTTTCCCCGAATTTTTTCCAATTTCAGAAGTTTTTCCAATCGCTTCCACTTCTCTTTCCACCTGGATAGACGGGGAAGTTTTGGCCTTGGGCGGGATCTCATTCTGCCTGCTTTCCCTTTTCGGGTATGTTGTACATACTACAATGGATAGAAAGGAGGAGAAGGGAACCGAATCCGAAGCCCCATTCTTCCAATCGGTCTCAAAGGAAGAAGTTCCCGAAATCCAAAAGGATATCGTTTCCGAAGAGATCCTTTCTAAGGAAGTTAATCCTGCCATCTTCTCGGAACAGCCCTCATACTTTTTTAAAGAAGAAGTTCCCAAAGAGACAGCTCCATTCCAGTCCTTCTATTTTCCAGTACGTGGAAAAACCTATGAGGCAGTGAAATCATTCTTAGATTCCATTCGAACCGGGGAAGAATATTGGGAAGTTCTACTCCATGATTCCAAAGGAGTTCTACGAACTGTAGCCAGTAAGACCGGGAGTATTTCGGTATTTCCATCCGAAAGAAAAAGCGCCTCGGAACCGAAAGAGGGGGCAATCATTTGGAAATTGGAATGGGATTCTTTTTCCTTGGGAGAAGTAAGACAAACTTCCTCTATGCCTTGCGAATTTTCCCTTGATGAAATTTCCTTTAGATTGGATAAACTTGTAGAAGGATTGGTTCTTGCCGGAGAATCTCAAGACGGAGAGACTGGCTGGAGTTCCTACCCGGTATTTTCCCAACATTTAGAAAGGGAGAAGGCCGAGGGAGAAGAGACCAAAATTTTGGTCTTTATGGAATTCGAATCGGACGGTGATTTAATTTCTGATTTTAGAAGTTTAGGCAATTGGTGGAAGTCTAGATTTGGAGAAAATTCTCCCATCTATCGTATCCGAAAAAACCGTTTAGCTACTTTCTTTCATGCCGAAGATTGGGTCGGGTTCCAAAACTCACTTTCCGGTTTAATGGAATTTTTAGGCCCGGACAAAACCAGGTTAAATATCGGCGCTTCCGTTCGGGTCAGAAAAGACGATCCAGAATGGGAACCAAGAGCCAAAAAAGCATTACATTCTTCTAAAGAAGAGGGACCGAACCGCTTAGTATGTCTTTGAACATAGATCCTTTATTGGATGAAAAATTCATACTTACAATTTCCCAGATCTTCCCTGAGTTTTTGGAAAAAAACCTAGGAGTCCATGCTGTAAGAGAAGCGTTTGGCCCATCTAAGAATGAAGGTCTATGTTACGAGAATTGTACAGCAGTGGAGTTCCAGGGAGAAGCAAAGGGTAGGCTTTTTCTTGCAATGGACGGTTATACTAAACTTAAACTTCTCCCAAAAATTGCCAGATCCTTTCACATAGATCCTACGATCCGGAGCCACGCAGCTTCGATTATGTTGGAATTCGCAAACCAGATCTGCGCTGAACTTATCTCCGAAATGAAATTGGGAAGATTCCAAATAGATATTCTTCCCCCTGAAAATCTGAACAATAAATTGGTACCTATCGATCTGGAAAACTTAAGACAGTACATTCTGATCTATTTCCTGAAAGACGAGGACGCCAAAGAATATCTGGGCAGGATTTATCTCATTCTTCTGATGCAAAAATATTAATATAGATAAAAAGGCTTCCTTTGTATGATTCGATACTCTTTCCAGGGACTCCCTTTCTTACTTAAATACGCAGACATGATAGATTCTCCCGATTCTGAAATACGGGAGGAAAGTTTAAAAGTTTCTAAGAAGTTTTCCTTTAGGACCAAAATATTCCCAGGCCCTGAAAATTCTCCCGTGATCTATCTACAACATGGGATGAGTAATCGGGGGATTGATGATCCAAGAATTCTTACTCTTGCAAAACATCTAAAAAATACGGGTGCCACAGTTTATCTTCCTGAACTCAAGGAGGTAAAAGGACTCGAGATTTCCGATGATACAGTCCCAAATATCAGATCTTTATTCCAAGAGATAGTTAGGATAGAAGGCCAGGCAATTTCCTTCTTGTCCGCAAGCTTCTCGGCCGGGATGGGAATGGTGGCATTGTCCGGAAAGGAAGAGCAGAAAAATCTAAAATCCGCTCTACTTGTTGGAACATATTTCGACTTCGCGGATACTCTCCCTTTCATCCTGTCCAACTATGATGTGGATCCTTATGCGGTTCATGTTTTACTATATAATTATATTTCTAAGCTTAGGCCCAAACTTTCCAAATTAGAAGAATTCTATTTTGAAGCCGCCTTAGATAACGGATTAAAAAGGACAGGAAAAGAGGAGAAGTCCTCAAAACTCCTTCAGAAGCTCGGTCGGAAAGAAAAGGAATTTGTACAATCCGTCCAATCCGATCCAGGATTTAGGATGAGCTTAGTAGAGCCCATTCTATCCGTATTACCACCTAACTTCATTTTGCGTAATTCTCCTAAAAACTTCCTCTCCGATTGGAAGGCGCCTATCGCATTATTGCATGGATCTGACGATCCAGTGATCTCTCCGGAGGAATCAGAGCTATTATTCAAGTCTTTGGGGAACGGGAAGGAAGAGTGGAAGGTGATCTTAAGGTCCAGATTGATCACACATGGGGACCATCTTCCTTTCTACACTCAATTAGGTGAGATCCCGAAACTTGCAGGACTATGGGGATTTTTTCTAAAAAATTCTGGTCTCTAATATTGTTTACGTTATATTTTCTGAAAATATTCCGTCCTTAGAGATAGGACCCTTGCGTCTTTTTTAAGCCCCGGACCCTTGTATATTCGGAGCGAAAGGTTATAGTGGTCTCTATTGTTAAAAACGCGAAAAGGAATAACCTTGCGGGTTCAAATATGATCTTTTTCGGATCTTTCAAGAGGGTTTGAGAAAGGATTTCTTCCGTGATAAAAAAAGGCGGAGGAAACTTCTTATTGAATTGTTAGCTAGGTAGTATGGTTGTGAGTACAGAGCAAACTTCGGGTGTATCAGATCAAGAGACAAGTTGGGAGAGTGTATTCTCTCTTAAGATCAGTTCGGATAATCTGGGCGCCGATCTAACGATTCGTCCCGGGATGATCAAGGGAAGGGCTCTTTCCACTAGCATTGTTATAGAATATCTTCATAATAAGGATATTTCCCAAGACCGTATTATCGGGGACAATATCTATGGTGCGTTAAAACAGCTACAATCGTCCACCTCTCGGATGGATTTTTCTCCCATTTCTTTTGTAGCGGCCCAAGGTTTCCCTCCCGTAAAAGGAGAGGATGGCTGGGTAAAATTCTATCATCCGCAAGCCCAAAGGGTCAAGATCGGCGAAGATGGTCACGCCGATTATAGGAATATTGAAAGATATATTTATGTGAAAGCAGGGGAGAAGCTTGCAACATTATTCGAAGGTATTCCTGGTAAACCAGGAATGGACGTTTTCGGAAAACCGATCGCACCTCCTCCTATCAGAAGACCTAAACTTACTATCGGTAAGAATGTCCAAGAGAAAGGTTTTGTCCAAGAGAACAAACCTATGATTGAATATTTTGCTACCTGCAACGGTGCTATCTTCTCCACAGAATCTTCCATCACTGTTTCCCAAGAATTACAGATCGATTCAAATGTCGGGCTTGGAACAGGGAATATCAATTACGACGGAAACGTGCTCGTAAAAGGAGATGTGGAAGCCGCTACTTCTATCAAGACCCAAGGGAACTTGATGGTAAAAGGAAATGTGGAGACTTCCGATCTAGTCATCGCTCGCGACTTAGAGGTCAGTGGCGGGATCAAAGGTGATGGAAAGAATGTAATCAAAATCGGCGGACATCTTTACGCTAAGTTCATTGAGAATGCAGAGATAGAAGTAGATGGAGACGTCATTGTAGAAGGCTTTATTCTAAACTCCAAAATCCATTCTCTTGGTAATGTGATCTTGAATGGATCCAGCGGAAACTTGGTATCATCTACAGTATCTACCTATATGGGTTTGACTTGTGCGACTTTAGGTTCTCAGGCAGAGCTAGATGTAACTGTAGAGTTAGGATTTCATTTTAGGAATGAGAAAAGTTTTCAAGATCTTACCAAACGCCTTCAAGTTGCGGAGAAGGAAATAGAGAAGATTCTACCTAAGGTGCAACAGATTAAACAGATGGTCCAAAGATCCAGAGGCCAGATCCCTGAAGATAAAAAAGAAGGTTATCGTAAGGTCTTTGAAGAATTTAACAAGCAGAACAAGTTTATAGAACTGGTGAAACAAAAACTGGAAGTATTAAAGTCTTCCAGATTTAATCCGGGAGAAGTTCAGCTTGTGGTTCGCAAAGGTGCTTATAAGGGAAGTATCATAAAATATAGAAGACAGGTAGAGAAGGTTGAAAAATTCCAATCTGCCTTTATGATGCGTTTCCAACCAGGGCAAGACAAAGCTGCCATGGTTGCTATCAAACCTCAAAAATAATCAGCCAAAAAACTCTCTTATCTTATCCGGAGGAACAATCCCTTTCTCCGTGATAAACGCTTTGATCAGATTCGCAGGAGTCACATCAAAAGAAGGGTTGAGTGCTTTTACACCAACCGGAGCGATCACACCTTCTGAAAGGATTGCTTCTCCCTTTTCATTTTTCAAAAAATTCAAACGAGTGACCTCGTCTTGTGTTCTCATTTCTATAGGGATCTGGGAGCCATCCGCAATTTTAAAATCAAAACTTTTCTCGGTGGCTGCAATATAAAATGGGATACCATGATGTTTTGCTAAAACTGCCAGAGGATAAGTTCCGATCTTATTCGCAGAATCACCATTAGCTGCTACTCTATCCACACCTACAATGACTGCGTCTATTTTTTGAGAGGACATGAGCCAACCGGCCATGCTGTCTGTGATCAGATAATTTTCGATCCCTTCTTCCATGAGTTCCCAAGCGGTTAGTCTTGCTCCTTGTAAGTAAGGTCGAGTCTCGTCTGCATATACGGTAAGGTCATGTCCTGCTTCTTTTAGAGAACGGATCACACCGAGTGCTGTCCCATGTCCTGCGGTCGCGAGTGCGCCTGTATTACAATGGGTAATAATTTTTAGTTTAGAAGGAGAAGGAGGAAAAAGTCCCACACCATTTTTCGCTAAAGCTAAATTGTTTCTGATATCTTCTTCGAAAACATGGATCGCGAATTCTTCTGACTTCTGTTGGAGTTCCGACAGAGATACCTTATCATATTCTTCTTTTGGAAAAATAGAGGAAAGTTCTTCGAAAGCCCTGCGAAGATTCACCGCAGTAGGTCTGGATGCTAGGATTTTAGAAAGTATGGTTTGGAATTCCTGATAATCCGGTTTTTGGGAAAATTTTTTTAATTCTAAAACTGCCCCGAATAATCCGGTGATGGCGATTGCGGGGGCTCCTCTAACCACCATTTCTTTGATGGCGAAAATTGCGTCCTCGGAGTTTTGAGCAGTGAACCATTCTTTTTTGCCTGGGATTTGTCTTTGGTCTAAAAGTTTAAGTCCTTCTTTCTCCCAAAAAATCGGCCTTAAGTTCTCTTTTTTCATTTTTTTACTCTCCGAGGCTAAAGCAGGCCTTTCGTTTTTTCGATGATAAAACTGTGATTGAAATCATCCACCGACTCCCCGGCGGATGAGGACGAACCGGGGCAGATCCCGCCCCGGCTTTGCCTACTTGACTAGGATACCAGTACCTTTAATCCTTACATAATGGCAAAGAGAAATCCGACCTCAGGTCCGAAGCTTTTCGGATTCTCGCTGATTCACCCACTGAATCTGGTCTTATTCTTCAATATTTTCGTTTGGGCACTTCTCATGATGGAAGGCAGCAAAGGGATTCTCACATATTTTTTTGGATTAAACCCAAGCTTCGTCATCGAAAAGAAAATGTATTGGCAGGTGTTCACTTACGGATTCCTGCATGTGGTAGGCGGAGATTTTTTCTCTTCTCTCATCCATATTGGGATGAATATGTTCGGACTATTCACGGTAGGTTTCTGGCTTTGTAGATACATTGGCGGCTGGAAATTTTTAAGTGTGTATCTTCTTTCCCAATTAGGTGGGGGACTTTTCGTTTTGTCTTTTTCTTATATAGGTTGGAAGACAGGGTTTGTTCCGGAAAATTCAATTTGGGATAGTTATCATTCTACCACCGTAGGAGCAAGTGGTGGAGTTTTCGGAGTGCTTGCAGCATTCAGTCTGATGTTTCCCGAAGCAAGATTCGTGTTCCCTCCTGTAAGAGCGAAATTCGCTCCTTGGGTTTTGATCGGTTTTGGATTTTCGGTGGATGCTTACTATCTTCTTCAATTCCATTCTAGTGGAGTCATGTCCCAAAGTTTTTTTGGGATGATGAGTAACTCCGGTCATTTGGGTGGAGCAGTCTTCGGTCTATTCAGTCTTCTTAGCTTACAAAAATTCGGTGGAAAAACTAGAACCCCGATCTTTGTAAAAAGATGGGAAAGGCCTAAGGAAAATCAAGAAAGGGTAATTGTTCGTCCTAAAAATTTAGAAGATCCTTTTGAGACACAGGTCAGAAAAAACAGAGAACTCTTAAGTCAACTGTATGGAATTTCTGACGCAAAGGAGAAAGAAAATATTCTTTCTCCAATACAAGCAGAGAATACGAATCTATGTCCTCCCGGGGACTACAATCCTGATGATATGTTTTGTCTTCGTTGTGAATGGCTCCAAAACTGCGAATTGAGAAAATTAAAGAAAGATCATCCTGGACTTTGAAAGAATTTATGAGAACTTTTTCGTCTATCTTGTTATAACAAGTATAGGGCGGAAATTTCTGGACATAAATCCAATACGTCCATAGAATAGGTTACGTCCAAAAATTTGGACAATCGGCTTTGAGGACCTCAGCAAAATTGGCGGATAAAAAGAAAACAGTTCTCCCCGACGTTCTTATGAGGGAGAAATTACAAAAGATCGCCCTTGACGAAAAAGCAAAAGCAGCCCGGGTACTAGGGTCCGATAAAGTCGGCTCCGAATCCGATCCAAGAAAAGAAGATGGGCCAGGCTCTAAAATTTTTAAGGCTATCGACGAATCCCTCTCTGATCTTAGATATTATTTTCTGGAGGGAGAATACGGGGACAAGGTTGCAGACCTATTCAACCGTAACGAAAGTCAATTCGACAGATTGGGGATCACTCCCAGACGATTTTTAGAATTCGCAAGAGAGTCATTCGATCGTTTTAAACAATTACAAAAAAAAATGCCTTTGGAACCGATGAACAAAAAGGGTTGGGAATATCTGGAAAGAAGTTTGTTGGAACTGATCGGTAAACTAAACGAGAAGTTTAATAAGTAGTAATAGATCTAAAGATCCAATTGGATAAGTCATCATGAAGAAGTTGCCGAACCGAAGTAGGAACTCTAACAATTCTTTGTGAACTCTGTGTTCTTCGTGAGAAACTAATAAAAAAAGCCGCAGGGATCTGCGGCTTTTTCGTTTTGAAGCTGAGTGAAAGGATTAGAAGAATCTTTTCGCTGCTTCTTCCGGAATTGCAATACCAGTAAGTTTTGCTTTTTGAAGAACTTCCCAGAAGTAACGGTAAGTTGCTCTGTCGTGAAGATCTCCGTCGTGTTGGATTGGTCCCCATTCTGCATCTTGTGCTTTTACAAGAATAGCAGCAGAAGTTTGGACTTCGCTATAGTCTGGAGCCATCGCATCTAAGATCGCTTGGATCTGAGTTGGATAGATGGACCACATACGAAGGAATCCGAACTCGTCATGAGCTCTCTTAGCATCTTTATAAGTTTGGTATTGGTTTTTAAGGTCCAAAGTAACGTTATGAGCTGGGATTACTCCGTGAGCTAAAGCAGCAGCAACGCAGGAAGCTTTTGCTCTTCTTAATAATTCGTGATCGAATTGTCCTGGGCTTTTCATACAAGAAGCAGGGATTGCTCCGTGGTGTCCTGAGATGAAGTCCATTAGACCGAAATCAACTACTTGCATCCAAGGAAGAGCAGCGATCTTGTCTACATCAGCAAGTGCTCCGTGAGTTTCGATCAGAACGTGGATTGGGATCTCTCTAGTGATTCCTGCTTTTTTAGCAGCACCTTGGATATAAGTGATCATTTCTTCCACTTGGGAAGCTTTAGTAGGTTTAGGGATAGTGATGTATGCGATCTTGTTTCCTGCACCTGGAACAATAATATCAACGTCTTGTTTCCAGAAAGCATTCGTATAATCATGGATCCTAACACCGCTCATATTATGTTTATTGAGTTCGGAGTTTTGGATACGGACGATCATTTCCGCGTGCTCTTTTTCTTTTCCGGTTTGAGCACCGTCTTCGCAGTCCATGGTAATGTCGAAAAGACCGCCGAGTTTGTTTTGTAACTCTAGAGCTTTAGTGATCAGTTTTTCGGATCCGGCAAAATGTTCGCAGGCCGGGATGATAGGGAAAGGTTTTTCTCCTTCGAATAATGCATCCTTAGGATGTGGTAATTTGGACATACAAGTACCTTTTAAGTTTTTGCGATTTTAGCCTAGCTCGGCTGTCTTAGAACAGGGTTTTCAGGAAAGGCCTTCCCGGCAACGGATTTTTGGCGGTAAGATCTAAGCTTCTAAGAGTTGTAGGATGACCGCTTTCTGCGCATCCAAGCGGTTCTCCGCTTGTTGGAAGATAATGGATCTTGGACTTCTGACTACTTCTCTAGTAATTTCGTATCCTGAGTGGATAGGCATATCGTGCATAACCTTTGCTTTGGTCTCTTTAAGCAATGCCTCGTTGATCTGGAAAGGCATCATTAGGTTCATACGTTCCTTCTTTTTATCCGCGAAAGCAGGATCATTGAAGAACTCCATGTCTACCCAGGTATCAGTATAAATATAATCCGCATTCTTCACGGAGCGGATAAGGTCAGTCTCCCATTGGACTGTGCCTTTCTTCTTTGCCCTTTCCACAGTATCCTGATCTATGTTTTCAGTTTCTGCAATCGGGGTAAGAAGTGTTAGTTCTATTCCTAAAGCGGAAGTGATCCCGATCAAAGAGTTTACTACGTTATTATGGACACCGATATAGGTGAGCTTTAATTCTTTAAGAGGTTTTGGATTGTCCATCACGATAGTGAGAATATCCGCTAGAGACTGGCAAGGATGGAATTTATTACAACATCCGTTTATGACCGGGACCTGAGAACCTGACTTTAACTGTAAAAGTTCCTCATGTTTTCTCATCCGAGCCATGATAACGGAAACGTTTCTGGAAAGATATTCCGCTTCCAAATCAATATCCGAAAGAAGAAAGTTAGAAGTCATCCAATCCAAGTAGATTGCATGTCCCCCCATCTCTGTCATTGCCACTTCAAAAGAAACTCTGGTGCGAGTGCTAGTCTTTTGGAAGAGCATAGCAAGAGTCCTACCGGTCATATGTCCCAGATAATTAGCCCTATGATTTTTCACATGGACAGCAAATTGTAGAAGGTCTAGGACTTCTGCGTCCGACCAATCTTGCCAGGAGATAAGATGTTTGATTTTAGGTGCTTCCATAGACCGGTAAACTATTACAGTCTAGAAAATCAGCGCAGCTAGATTCGACAATCTCAAAACTAAAGGGAGATAGGTGGGAAAAAGGGGAGGGATAAAAATCTCCCTCCCTAAGTGTTTTCCGGGGAAAAAAGCGTGATCCAGTTTCTTTACAAGAAATGAATTCGGCCGAAAGAATAAGACCTTTTGGTTACGCTTGTTTTACCGAAGGAATACGAATCCGTGAAGAATTAGACCCTGTTTTCATGCTGACAAGGGCCATCGTTTCAAAAACGTTTCCTAATAGAGAGGCGAACCGTGTCGGAAACCGTTGCAGGCCAGAATATAGTAGAAGAGGAAACCAAACGTAGGAGAACCTTCGCAATCATAGCCCATCCGGATGCGGGTAAGACTACCCTGACCGAAAAGCTTCTACTGTATGGAGGCGCCATCCAACTTGCGGGTGCTGTAAAAGCGCGTAAAAACCGTAAGGCTGCCACCTCCGACTGGATGGAGATGGAAAAAGAGAAGGGGATTTCGATCACTTCCGCGGCTCTACAATTCGAATATAAAAATCATGTATTAAATTTATTAGATACTCCAGGTCACGAAGACTTCTCCGAAGATACATATCGCACATTGATTGCAGCGGACACCGCAGTGATGGTGTTAGATGCAGGTAGGGGAGTCGAGCCCCAAACAATCAAATTATTTAAAGTATGTCGGGACCGCGGAATCCCTATCGTTACATTCGTAAACAAGATGGACCGCCCGACTAAAAAAATGTTCGAGCTCTTGGACGAGATCGAAAAAGTTTTGGGCATCACTGCAATTCCAATGGTATGGCCTATCGGAACAGGGGTGGATTTTAGTGGAGTGTATAATCGTGTGGATAAGAAGATTTATACATACGACAAAACTCCGGGTGGCTCCCAAAAATCTGCATTTCAAAGTTCAGGTATAGAAGATACAAATCTAGACTCTATGTTCGAGGATTGGGTCCTAAAACAATTTAGGGAAGAAGTAGAACTTGTGGAAGAAGGGATCGCTGCATTCTCATTAGATGAATTTTTAGATTCTAAAATCACTCCCGTGTTTTTCGGGTCCGCTGTGAATAACTTCGGGATCCAATTATTCTTAGATCATTTTTTAAAGATCGCTCCGCCTCCTTTGTATTTTCCATTAAAGAATGGAGATCGTTTAGATCCGATTACCACTCCTTTCAGTGGATTTGTGTTCAAGGTGCAAGCCAATATGAACAAGGCTCATAGAGATAGGATCGCTTTCTTGCGAGTATGTTCAGGTAAGTTCGAAAGAGGACTTAACGTGAATCACGGAAGATTGGGGAAAGCTGTAAAACTTTCTTCTTCTTTTGCATTCTTTGGCCAAGACAGAAACACCGTAGACGAGGCTTATCCTGGAGATATTATAGGTCTTGTGAACCCGGGCACTTATTCTATCGGAGATATATTAGCGAGTGGTAAAGTTCCTGATCTAAAACCTCTTCCGGTATTCGCTCCTGAAATTTTTGCTACTCTTTCCTGTGTAGAAACAGGTGCTCTCAAAAGTTTTAGAAAGGGTATAGAACAATTGGCTGAAGAAGGTATTCTTCACTTATTCACTTCTCAAACTGTGGGCGGTGGATTGCCTGTGATAGGTGCAATGGGCCAGTTGCAGTTCGAGGTTTTCAGAAGAAGGCTCCAAGACGAGTATTCTGCACCTACGAATATCAATATTCTTCCTTACCAAGTTTCTTCCTGGCTGCTTGAAGAAGATATCCCCAAGGTTCCGCAAGGTTCCAATCTTGTAACTGATAGCTTAGGAAGAGCTGCACTTCTATTCGATTCAGAATGGGAGAAGGGTTATTTTCAAAAGAAAAATCCTGAGATCAGGCTATTGGATTATCCTACACAAGACGTATCTGAACTGAATCAAGAATACTAAAAGTTAAGATCCCTTTCTAATCACCTTCGGTGAATCTGGATTCCGCAAAATACGCAAGTTGCAAAGCTCGCCCCCACCCTAACTTTGGGAGGGGGGAGTGGCCCGTGGGAACCCAGGAATTCGCTTATCACAGAACTAAGTTTTCCGCAAGTCGAATTGTATCCTAAACTTTGTAGGAATTCCTACATAGAAAGAATTGTAGGTTAATTTATTTGGAAGAAATTTTAAGATTATCTTCTATTCCTTGTCTAAAAATAAACTTTTAGGCGGTTTTATGCGACGAGTTTCAATTTTCCTTTCGATGATATTCATTTCCTTCTATTCCAATTGTAGAAGCCTTCCTTCTTATGATGCGCAATTGAGTTTGGGCAAAAGTCCTTCTAAATTTAAAACTTCTAAATACATTGTGTTCCCTTTTGAATTTGCAGAAGGTCTGGAATTAACCGACTCCCAGGAAAATTCCCAGAAGATTGTTTCTCAGAGAAATAGGGAGAAGGCCGAGAAGGCATTATTCCAAGCTGGCTTTACTGTTTTAGAAAGAGGCAAGCTGGATAAATTGATCAACGAAATTACCTTAAGTAAGGCAGGTATAACCGAATCCGAAGGTTTGAATTTAGGGAAAATAGTGAACGCAAACTCTGCTGTATTCGGAAAGATCACTAATTATTCCGTTGCAAGGCGCAGGCTTCGTAAACATTTCGTGGCTGAAATTATCCTCAAAGGGGTGGATATTGAGACTGGGGAGATACTCTGGGAATCCACTTTGAAGGGTCATGCCCCTTTTACCAACGGACAGCAAACCTTCTTAGATACTGAAAATCGACTCTACGAAAGGTTTGTGAAAAAATTGCAGGAAAACGCGGGCAATCAATAAGGATTTCTAATCCTTTTAGTCTAGTTTTACGCCCTGAAATTTCTTTCTGAAGAAAATAAATAATTTCCTGTGGTGTGGCGTAAATTCTCTGCGTCGTATATAATGTATTTGCACCAGATGATTCAGGGCGGGATGGAAACATTCCGCTATTTTTTTATATGGGCATAAAAAAGCCCCGACATTACGTCGAGGCTTCCATTCAAAGATATTAAACTTTTTCTTATTTCAAGTTTTCCGCGACTAATTCCGCGATATCTTTTACTTTTACTTCTTCGATCTTTCCTTCTTGTTTTACCCCGTCTGTGATCATAGTGATACAGAAAGGACAAGCAGTTGCGATCGTAGTCGCTCCGGTATCCAGAAGCTGATTGGATCTCTTGAAGTTGACCCTTTCTCCATGCTCTTCCATCCACATCTGAGCTCCACCTGCACCGCAGCAGAGTCCTTTTGTGTGGTGGTCGACAGGTTCTGCGAGTTTTCCACCGGAAACCTTTTTGACCAGGTCTCTTGGGTTCTCGTAGTTGTCGTTATATCTTCCGATATAGCAGGAGTCGTGGTAGGTATACTTTCCAGCATTCGCATCTTCTGCAACGCCTACTTCGATCTTTCCGTCTTTCGCAAGTTCGTTGATAAACTCGGAGTGGTGGATTACTTCGAAGTTTCCACCGAACTGAGGATATTCATTTTTAATTGTGTTATAGCAGTGAGGACAAGCGGTTACAACTTTTTTCACATTGTATCCGTTCATTGTGTCCACATTAGATTGTGCTAATGTTTGGTAGAGATATTCGTTACCACCTCTACGTGCGGAGTCTCCGGAACATCCTTCTTCAGTTCCTAAGATACCGAACTTAACATCTGCTTTTTGCATAATCTTAACGAAGGATTGAGCGATCCTTTTGTTACGATCATCAAAAGCTCCAGCGCAACCAACCCAATACAGAACATCCACATTGGAATCTTCTGCCATGGTTTTAACGCCAAGACCTTCTGCCCAATCCGCTCTGGAGTGTGCAGCAACTCCCCATGGGTTGGAGTTGTTTTCCATGTTTACGAATGCACCTTGTAATTCAGCAGGGAAGTTAGAATCAACTAGTACTAAGTGTCTTCTCATTTCCATAATCGCGTTCACTTGGTTGTTTCCAACTGGACAAGCTTCTACGCAAGCGTAACAAGTAGTACATCCCCAAAGAGCTTCTTCGGAAAGACCTTCGTATTTTCCGATTACAGAAGTGTCTAATGCAGCAACTGCGTCTGCAGCTCCTTCCGGATTTGTTTCTCTGATCTTTACAACTTCCGGCATTTTATCCATAAGCGCGTGTTTTAATTCCACGATGATCGCTTTAGGATTCAGGACTTTACCAGTACGGTTTGCAGGACATTGCACTTGGCAACGACCACACTCGATACAAGAAAGTCCGTCTAAAAGATTTGGCCAAGGGAAATCTTCAGTTCTTGTAACTCCCCAAACAGCAGTCTCATCTTCTAAATTTAATTTAGAAAGAGCACCCTTAGGAGTATCTGATTGTAAGAAATAGTTAAATGGCGCGAAAATCAAGTGAGCGTGTTTGGATGTCGGAACATACAACATGAACGCGAACACAGAAAGAATATGAGTCCACCACATGATCTGGAAGACCAAGTCAGCGGAAGAATATTCTATACCGATTGCTTCCCAAAAAGCCCCGATAGCGGAAGCGATAGGAGCTGCATCATGGAATGGGTTTGCGTATTCTGCTCCAACTGCTCTTGCACCTTCTCCCAATAGGGTAGAGAGCATGAGTAGTGAGATCATTCCTATTACGATTGCAGAAGCAGGAGAATGAACATCTAATCCTTTTGCTTTTTGGATCCAACGTCTCCATGCAAAGAATCCAAGTCCTATTAATACCAAAATAGAAACTACTTGAAGAGCAGCTTCATAATAATGGTTGGCAGTTTCGCCGAATAGACTTCCAACCAAGGTGAATTTGTAAGGATCATCCAACGCATATCCAAATACACCGGAGATGAACTGACTGGTAGTATGCAGTAAGTAAGTGACGAATCCGTAAAATACGAATGCGTGCATGATACCGCGTAATGGTTCTTGGAAGTTCTTTTTTTGTAAGATTACGTTTAATACGAAACTTTTGATCCGGAATCCCCAGTTTTTATGTTCCAGGAAGTTTTCGGTTCCGTTTGCCTTTCTAGCATTAAATACAAGATTTAATCTGTAGAGAACGGCACGAACGAATACAACATTTGCTACTATAAATAGAGCCGTGAAGATCACGTGGAAGGCGATTTGAGAAATAGCCATAGTTTTTCAGGTTACCCTTTGTATTTGGATGGTCTTTCATAGCAGGCTACTGATTAGGAGGCGCCCTGTCCAGGAAAAAAGATACTTAGTCTCTTTGTAGGAATTCCTACATGCATAGAAAAGGCCCGGTCCCTTCTTCCCTTAAATCGTGTACATATTTAACTGCGACTCAATCGCAATAAATGAGAATGTGATTTAAAAAGGACGTGCATTTTTGAAGAAATAGAAAACTTTGAAGAAGTTAAAGGAAGAAAACTTTCCATCCAGATGAGCCGAATATTCCCAAATCATTCCACAGATTCTATATTAGAAAAATCCTTAGATGGAGAACGTATTTCTCCCCAAGAGGCGCTGGAGTTATACGAGTTTGGAGACCATCTTAAGATTATGGCAACCGCTAGAACCTTGAGAGAAAGGGTTCTTCCGCATACTAGTGCCAGCTATACAATGTTCCGAGTGGTGAACTACACCAACTATTGCAATGTTGAATGTAATTTTTGTTCCTTCATGGATGAGATAGGAAATGGAAAAGGTTACGTACTTTCTAAAGAAGAAATATTAGAAAAAATGGATTATGCCGTTTCGGAAGGAGCGGACCAAATGTTTTTGCAAGGTGGTGTTTATCCCGATCTACCTTTCGATTATTATTTGGATGTGATCTCTACCGTAAAATCTAAATATCCTGACATGCATATACGTGCATTCTCTCCTGTAGAAATTATCAATTTAGAAAAAATCACAGGCAAATCTTTATTCGAAGTTTTGCAAATCTTGAAATCAGTTGGTTTGGATTCTGTTCCCGGAGCAGGCGCTGAAATTTTAACGGATAGAATGAGAAACATCATCTCTCCTAAAAAAGCAACCACTGAAGAATGGGTTCGTGCAATGGAAACTTGCCATGAAGCAGGACTTCTTGGAAGTGCAAATATCGTTTTTGGTTCAGAAGAAACTAAAGAAGAAGTGATAGAACATCTCACTGTCGTGCGTAATCTGCAAGATAGGACTGGAGGATTTCTTTCTTTTATTCCTTGGACATTCCAACCTCAAACTAAAAGATTTAAAGTAAGAGCAGTTTCTACCCAAGAATATCTGAAAGTTCTTGGGATTTGCAGGATCTTCTTAGACAATATTAAACATATTGAAACTTCTGTGATGGTTCTCGGAAAAGGTGTAGGACAGTTGGCACTTACAAGTGGCGCGGATGATATCTCTTCCGTGGTGATTGAGGAGAATGTGCTACGTTCCTTCGGTTTAAAAACCGAAAAAGAAGCCATCAAGTTCCTGAAAGAAGGTGGATTTACACCTAAAAGAAGAGACCTTCTCTATAATTACGAAAGATATGAGGGAAGGGAACTTTCAGCAGTCTGATCTTTTCTTTTTAAATTGTAAATTTTTTTCAAAAATCCGAGTGACTTAAGTCCGTTAACCTTCCCATATAGATAGATTCGAACGGGGGAAGAATGAAAAAATCTTTGAGCTCTAAAATACTGCAGTTATCCGCGATCTGCGGATTTTTATTCTGTGTATCGAATTGTTTGGATTCTCATAGAGAACGGATCCATATGGATACCGGAGTCAGTGTAAAAACCTTAGGTCCTCATAAATACCAATTCATAGCAATCGGAAAGGCCTCCGTTCCTTCCGTAGAAGAACAGGATTTTTTTAAAATGAAAAAGACTTCCTGCGAGGCCGCGAAATTGCAAGTTACCCAAAGATTGGATGAGTTAGAATCAGACCAAAAACATAGACAATTCTTCCTGGAACAAAAGGAACAGAAATATTTTGGCGACGGGGAATACTGCGAACTTACTTATATATACGAACTTCCTCAGGCCAAGAAGCAGAAAGATCAACCATAGTATTTAGTTTAGTAGCTTCTACTATAGTCACTCTGTTTCGACCGGAGGATTTTGATTTATACAATCCTGAGTCTATGGATTGGTATAAATCGTCGAAAGTAAAATCTTCGTCATAAGAAAGAATAGCTGCGCCTATGGATACTGTGATATTCACAGGTTTGTTATCCGAATCTCTGATGGAAAGTGGATGAGACTCTACACCTTTACGCAAAGATTCACATAAAGTTTTTAAACTTTTAGGATCTACTGAATCTAAAAGAACACAGAATTCATCTCCGCCGATACGTGCACAAATGTCGGTGGATCTTACTCTAGATTTCATAACTGCAGAAAGAGTTTGGAGAGCATCATCCCCTGCCATATGTCCATACTTATCATTGATCTCTTTTAAATGATCTAGGTCCAAGATCACAAGTGCCATTTGGAAACTATGGCGTTTTGCTCTCTTCTTGAAGATATCGAATTGTTCTATCAAGTATCTGCGATTATAAAGATCAGTCAGATCATCCAAATTGGAGATCATTCTGATATGCAGATTTTTTGCCTTTAGTCTCAGAACCGCGCCGGATAATTTCCTTTTATCACGGTAATCCATGGTTCTCCAATAATTCATGATCACATTCCCGAAAGTTCCTACAAACAAATAGGTTAGAAGGATGGGGAATTCTTGCATTGCCTCTACAGGAGAATCTCCCAAGTAGCATACACCTAAGAACATCAGACAGAATGCAAGGTTAGTGGCGACTGCAGTGGTAGTGGTTAACCAAAGAAGAAGGTTCATACTAAGCAAGATCGCGGATGCCTGGTGAAGATAGACATCATAGTGAACCTTATCGGAATATAGGAAAGGAAAGAATGAGATCAGAAGTGTAGAAGAAGTCCATACTTTGTAGAACTCCAGTTTTTTAGGGACCCAATCCTTTTTACGTGCATGTCTCCATAAGAATATGAGTGAAAGAATGATTAAAGTGATTCTGCTGGATTGTAGAAGGATCAGAGATTCATCTTCGAAGTCCCGCGAATTCGGCAGGAAATAGGTGATTAAACTGATTACAATACAAAGAGAATAGTGGGCTACCAAGGATTGCCGGATTTCGCTCCAATTGGTCTCTAAAAATCCTTGGGGGTATCGATTAAAGAAGATCCGCTTTGATAGTAAGCGAATTCTTCGGTCTATGCCTGGGAACCACTTGAACATATGTTTTCATTTCCGCATGGAAGGTTTTTTGGAAAAAACCTCCATAATAAGACCACGGTTCGCGCATAACGTGCCTTGGGGCAAGAAAGAATCAAACTAAGTCAAAAAAATTCCAGCCAAAAGATTGTGTCGACTTTGTCAGAAGAAAGGAATTCCAGTTTCTTATCCCTTTTCGGATAGGTTTTTCAATATGGTCTTATCTACATAAAATGTTCCGAATGGAATGCTTGATGCCAAAAGTACAATCCAAGTCCTTTCTCTAAAACTCCAGGAGTGTTCGATCGAAAAATGAAACGTTTGGAGAATGAATAATAGGAAGAGTCCTCCGTGGATCGGGCCAACTAATTTGACTAAGTCAGGGATTCCAAGGCCGTATTTAAGAGGAACTCCGACTAGAACTAATAAAAGTAAGGAACTTCCTTCCAAAAACCCTAGAAGCCTGAGTCTTCCTAAATCGGTGCTAAAAAACTTTCCCATTAAAATCCTCTAAAATACGGCCTTTCTACGAATGGTGAAAAGGGCCAAGGTATTGCTATGAATATGAGTAAGAGTGAGGTTATAAACCAGAATAATAAACTTTTGAATTTTTCCTGGTTTTCCGTTTTTCTTTTGGCAATTGCGGATCCCAAAGTGAGTAAAATAACGGAAGCGATCATGAGGGAGATATGAGTAGAGCCAAAAAAGCGGGCTTCCGGAACAAGAATCGATTCTGCTTTATTTGCGAAAAATGATCTGACGATCGGGCTATAAAAATATAAGGTAAAACCGATTACCAATTGTAGGTGAGAAAGGGATATCACGAGTATTCGAAATAGATCATCTATTTTTCCAAAAGACCTTCTTCTTAAAAATCCCAAAAGGGAAAGACTTATGGAAATTAAAATTACAACTAATACTACCCAGCGCACATGAGAGTGAATGATCAATAAATATGGATATATCATAGATTAGATTTTTTCCCTTTTTGTTTTTGGATCGGATAAGATCTATCTAATAGAGCTTGGAAGGCTTTCTCTGCGCGGCGATCCGCTTTCGGGTCTTTTAAAAAACGAAACGATGTATGATGGACCAAGTAAATTCCACAAAGCTCCCATACAAATTGGTCCAAATCCAGATCAGATCTTAATTCTCCCAGATCCACGCAGTCTTTTGTGAACTTCTTTAAAAGGGCTCTCCATTCCGATTCCATAGACAATAGTTTTTCCCGGACTGGACCTTTTGAATCATCTAATTCGAATAATCCTGCAGCAATAGGGCATCCTCCAGGAAGTCCTGCTTTTTTAGACCAACCCAGCCAGTGTTTTACCAAAGAACGAAGTCTAGGAAGTCCTTCCTTGGACTTTAATGTAGGCTCCAAAACTTTTGATTTAGAGAACTCCGCTGTATGATCCAGAATAGAAATTTGAATTTCTTCTTTAGAGCCGAAATGAGCAAACAAACCGCTCTTGGACAAACCGGAAAGTTCCGCCAAAGGACCGAGGCTTAAACCTTCCAAACCGGATCTACTTACGACTTGAAGTCCTTTCTCTAAAATACGATTCCTCGTTTCTTGGCTAAGTTTTCCGCCTGAGATCATAAATAAAAAGAACGACCGATCGTGCTATTTATGCAAGAAAAATATATCAAATCTAAAAGATTTTAAAATTAAAGAGTAGCGATCTTTCTTGGATTTTTGGTCAGGACTTCAGGTATAGGAAGCCCCACGCCGCCTAAAGAGCGGACTTGTTTTCCGTTAATAAATAGTCTGATCCCTCTTAGTTCCGAGTTTTCCAGAATACTATAACAGATCTGGTCCACTCTATCTTTCAAAAGTTCAGGGCCTGCACCTGCTTCGAAGTCAGGGCCAAGATATAGCTTTAAAACTCCATTCTCCACGGAGTATTCTTTGGAATATTCCATTCTATTAGGAAGTGCGTTCAAAACACCTTGGGTTTTTTCATCGGAAGAAGGTCCCTTTGTGAGTTCCTTCAGTATAAATAGGATCTTATCCCCATGATCGAATTTTCTTTTTAACTGAACTAGTCTGGAATGACTTTTGTTTCCTCTTCCATAAAACTTCAAAAAGTAAAGTTTGATCTCTCCTGGAGAATGATCCAAACGGATTTTGGGAGAAGGCCCGATCGGTCCAGGTTTAGGCATTTCCACGATAGGGATAAACATTTCTTCGGGATCGTTTGAATCGGAGGTAATATCTTCAGAAGAGGAGTTTTCCGCATTCTGCATTAACTCGGTTAAAATTTCATCTTCTGCTTGGTCCATTACCTGTTCATGGGTCTGTTTTCCCTTGTTCTCTGAAGAAGAAGGAGATAATGGATTTGTTTTTCCGATCGTATTAAATTTTGAAAAGAAAGAAGGGGATTCTTGTCCGGGGGAGGATATACTCTTATTCCCCATAGACTTATCTAATAAAACTAGAACGAATAGAGCCCCTGTCAGGATATAAAGAAGCGATTTAAGTTTATCCGATTCGGGCACAATACAATTTTCGGCTGATCCGGAAACTGCCTTCTCACTTTTTCCGCAGAAAACGGATTAGAATATTCGATCCAGGTCTTCTAGTTGGGCCAGACTCACTTCCCAATCCGGGATTTCTCCCTCAGGAGCGTGGCCATAGGCGCAGAATGCAAAAGGGCTACCGTTTTTGCGGGCTGCCTCATGGTCGGAACTTCTGTCCCCGATCATGAGGATCTCCTCTGGGGAATAAGAATAATCTCGGATATATTTTGCGACTATGTCCGGCTTGGTTTTGATCGTTTCGTTGTCCAAAACCACGATTGGATCGAATAAGGGCAGGATTCCGGAAACTTCCAGGATGGTTTTTACGTAAGGCATTCTTCCATTGGAAGCCGCTAAGATCTGGTACCCCTTATTTTTGAGAGAAGTGACCGTTTCTTTGACCTTCGGGTAGAATTCACCTTCTCCTTGTCGGATCTTAGACACTAAAAGTTCCAGGACTGAGTCGGAGATCTGGTCTCTTTCCGACTCCTTAAGTTGAGGAACCAGGTTTAAAAAGATGGTTTTGACCGGTTTTCCGATTTCTAACATGATCCTGTCTCTGTCTGGGACCTCGAGTGGGATCTGGGAGTTTACCGAAAATCTGCGGATTGCTTCCGCATAGGTTTCTAAGATGATTCCTTCAGAAGAAAATAGGGTTCCGTCCACATCGAAGGCAAGTGCGCGGACCCGTTTGGGATTCCAATCCATTAGCAAGACAATAGTTTTGGCTGGGGAATTCGAGGCATTCCTTTTTTCCTTCGCTTGATTTTCCCTGCCTGGGCATAAGGATGGGAAAAGAGTTCCGGATGGAGAGATTGGGGAAAAACCGGGGAATAGCGGATCTAGAGTCACCTGCTGATTCTAGGAAGAGTTTATATTCTTCTTTCGCCTGGACAGATTATAAAGCCCAACTCCAAAAGAGAATAAGGGCAGAAGACCTTTCCAAATATTTTCATTTAACCGAATCCGAAAAAATCGGGATCCAAGAAACCATCCGACTGAATGTAGGAACTACTCCTTATTATCTTTCTCTTTCCGATCCAAACGATCCGAATTGTCCCATCCGAAAAATGATCGTTCCAAGAAGAGAAGAGTCCTTCTTCTCTCCGGAAGAAACATTAGATCCATTACATGAAGAGGATCTTTCCCCTGTAAAAGGGCTCACTCATATGTATCCGGATCGAGTATTACTTTTTTCGAATCATGAATGTTCCGTCTATTGCAGACATTGTATGAGAGGAAGAAAGGTATCTGATTCTTCCGAAAGAATGGAAACTACTGATTTGGAATTATGTTTTGATTATATTCGAAATCATCCTGAAATTTCGGATGTGGTGATCTCAGGCGGGGATCCGCTTAATCTTTCCGATTCCAAAATAGATTGGATCTTGGAGAATTTAGAAAAAATACCTCATATAAAAATTTGCAGGCTGGGAACTCGAAACCCGGTCACACTTCCTATGAGGATTACTTCTGATCTATGCAAAATCATAGAATCCCATAATACGGATCGTTTATCCATTTTTTGTAATACTCAATTCAATCATGAAAAAGAATGCACACCTGAAGCAAAAGAAGCAATCCTAAAACTTCTGAAAGCCGGAGTGAACGTCGGAAACCAATGTGTGATCCTGAAAGGTATCAACGATGATGGAGAAATAATGCTTAGGCTCCATCGAAAACTTTTGGAACTTAGGATTCGTGCTTATTATATGTATGATCCCGAACTGATCCCGGGTTCTCGCGGCTTCCGAACACCTCTCGCAAAAGGGATTCAAATAATCGAATATATGCGTGGAAAAGTTGCCGGTATGGGAATTCCTCAGTTTGTGAATGATCTTCCAGGTGGTGGGGGAAAAGTAAGCCTTGGTCCGAACTGGTATTTAGGATTTCATAAACCTTCTAGAAATCATGTGTTCCGATCTGCGGTGAGAGGAACTTATCATCTGAGTCCTGAGCCAATCGACAGTGAATATGAGGAATTTTATCCGGAGATCAGCGAGGAAACTTGGTCGCAAATACTACAGAATTCCTATTCCGCATTTAAAGGCCTTGGTCCTTTAGGAGAATCTGGAAAATGAATTCAGATTCTCCATCTGTTTTGATCGTTGCAGATATCCAAAATCCAGGCTTGGATCCAAAGGATACACAGGAATGGGAAGACCAGAATTCCGTCCAAGAAATCAAACGTTACTTGGAAGAACTGGGAGAGAGAGTGGAGATTATTGAATTTCCGTCGAAGCTACTACAAAAACTCTCTAATTATTCTGACTTAGAGCCGCAAAATCGACCTGTTCTATTCCATTTAGTCGAAGGTTTTCGTTCCAGAAATAGAGAAGCACTGCTTCCCGGGGTTGCGGAATATTCAGGATTTCCTCATACGGGTTCTGATGCTTATGCGCAAACATTGAGTTTGGATAAACATCTTTCTAAATTGTTTTGTATGTCTGCAGGTGTTCCTACCAGTCCTTGGACGATATGGGAGAAAAATTCTGTCGAAGATACTACAAATTCGCCGCAGAACGCAGATTCCTCGATATTCAAAGGCACGCGACTTCCTTTGGAATTTGAATTTCCTGTTTTTTTCAAACCAAGATTCGAAGGTTCAAGCTTAGGGGTGGGGGAAGAAAACCTGATTGGCGATTCAGTGGCTTTAGATCAATTTCTCCAATCCAAGTTTAAGGAATACTCTTCCTGGATCTGCGAATCCTATTTACCGGGAGAAGAATGGACATTGGCTATTATAGGTTCGCCGACCTATGGATATAAGGCAAGCAAGGTCGCAAGGATCGGATTAGAAAATTCTACCGAAAAAATTTACGGAGAAATTACTAAGACCAAATTGAGTATGCCTGAAAAATTATATTTTGATTTGGATAAAGAGAGATCGGATTTTGTCCAAAAGAGTTCATTAGAATTATGTAAATTGCTTAAAACTTCCGGAGCAGTCCGTTTGGATTGGAAAGCGGATGCCGGGGGAAAGCCAATGTTCATAGAATGGAATTTAACCCCAGGCTTATCTTCCTTTTATAGCGCTTTTCCGATCTGTTATTCGGAAAGTTTCGGGACTTATTCGGATCTGATGAAAGAATTATTGGAAATTGCAAGAGAGGAATTTTTAACGGAAAGATTCCTCTATTCTAAACTGAAAAAAGAAAAACAAACGAGCGGGATCGAAGGATGAAAACGTTTCGAGAAGAATTAATAGACCAAGTCAAATATCATCCTGTATTGACTGCAAATTTATGGTTGGAAGAAAAAGAAGAGAGAATGGAACATTCCGATCTTCTCCTTTGGTTGAAGCAGGAATATTTTGTGTCTGTGGAATTTGTGAACTGGTTCTTAAATACTGCGGCTCTTACTAATTTTGTGCCATCTAAAATAGTTCTAGTGCAAAATATTTGGGAAGAATTGGGAGAAGGTAAAGAAGAAGATTCACATGTTTCTATCCTTCGAAAATTTCTTTCTGAAATGGGGGAGGTTGTGACCGGGGAAGATATACTTCCTGAAACTGTAGCTTATTTGGATTTAATGAAAAGAATTACTACCACTGATTTTTATTCAGCTCTTGGCGCACTCGGGCCTGCGAACGAGTATCTTCTAAAATTAGAATATTCCAGAATGTATAAGTCTTATTCCGATCTAAAATCCAGGATTCCCCTTCCGGAAGGTAAATTTTTCCAGGTGAATCTGGAGGCAGACGAATCTCATTCCGAAAAAATGTTTAGATTGATAGAAACTGTTGCGACTGATCCTGAAAAAATGCAAAAGGTAAGAGAAGGTTCAAAACTTGCATTGGATGCACGTTTAGTATTTTATGAAGGTCTAAAAAAGGTAATATCTCCGATTCCTCTTTAAACCTTAGATCGAATCGATTTTAATAAGCTCATAGAGAGCATTCCGAGTAATGGAACCAAGGGAAGATATAAAAGGGGAGAAACCCATCGCCATCCTTTTAAAGAATGAGAAAGTTTCCGGACTGCAAAAAAACCGGGATATCTCATATTCCCGGAGACGAACTGCACATTACCCGCAACTAATTTAGGTTCTAAACTTGGATGTACTTCTTTTAGATCCCCGGGAGATAGATCTCTAAAACTTACAAATTTAACATTTTTATCCAAGGATAGTTTTAAAAGTTTAGAAGCGAGGCTTGAACAAAATCCACATTCCCCATCATACAAGAATACATTCTGTTCCATTAGGAATCGATCCGTTGTTTAGATTCCAGATCTTCCGGAAGGTTTCTTAAAAAATCACAGACGGCAGGAATTTCTTTCTCTTGTAATCCGATCCAAAAATAGATCCAGATACCCTCTTTTTGAAGGCCGCTACATTCTTTCGCATACCATTTGGAGATCGTATTTTCCGCTCTGGCTCTCCAGAAAAGTACAGGTGCTTTTTTTAACATCTCGTCCCAGATATCTCTTCCTACACCTTCACCTCTTGCGATCTCGTTTACTGCGAATTTAGATAGGAAGGTGCCCCAAGGAGTATTTTGCAGAAGAGCACATCCTTTGTATTCTGATTCCAGAACGATCCCTGAAAATTCTTTATTCCAAAAACCTTGTTTTAGTCCTCTTCCGAAAGAATCTTCTATCAAACCGTTCAATCTTTTGGGATCTATCTTTTGGAAATCTGAATAGAATTCTATTTTATTCTTTTTTCTTAATAGAGTCCCGCTACCTTTGATGGTGAATAACTCTTTTAATAAGCCGGGAGCAGAAGTGATCGCGATCTGAAGATTTGGATCTCCCGTATATTCAAATATCATCTTACATTCTTTGAATAACGACTCGTCTTCTTTCTGGAGAGTTTCAGCCGATTCGAAATCTAGGATGGAGATCTTTTTATCTTCAGAATTATAAAGTCCACTTCTGGTCGTAAGAAGGATTAACTTTTTAGTTCTTAGTTCCTTACATAAGTTAGAAAGATAAGGATAAATTTCAGATCCACCTTGGTCCGTTACGAAGACTGGGATCTTTTTCTCTTTTAAAGAAGAAAGAACCGACTCCAATGCTTGGCTCGGGTTTCTGAACCATTTAGCTGGAAGGTTTCTGGAACCGGGAAGTTCTTGTCCTTCTTCCAATGAGTCCTTGATGGATTCTAGACTGATCTTAGAAGCAGGGGAGCGATAGAATAGATTTGCGTAAGATACTCCGTCCTTCTCGAGAACGACTACCGGGAAAAGTTGTAATTTTTGTAATAACTTTAAATTGTATAAGAATGCTTCCGCGGATTCAGTTAAAGTCTCAGAGCTTGCATGGATGACCGCGAATTTTTCGGGCTCCAAGGACCGGAATAGTTTCAGGAACTGAAAACTGTCCTTGGAGTTTTCTGTGACTTCTAAAAGTTTGAGTAGGATCTCCTGGTGATTCATCTCTCCCTGGAATCTGGTTTAGTCGATTTGGTAGGCAACTAATTTTCCTTTTAACTTAGCAATGGTGACAGATTGTTCTTTGTCAGACTTCAGTTTTAAGAAGCCTAAAAGAGAAGGATCTCCTGCTACTAAAGCTATATAGGATCCGGAGAAATTCTTTTTCAAAGCCTCACCCCAGCTGGAATACAGTTCGGAAACGGATTCCTTATCTCCCAATCGAACTCCATAAGGAGGATTGGTCACAATTTTCCCTTCTTTGAATTCAAGGCTGGAATCTAATTCTTCTGCGGAGGCAACCTTCCAGCGGATCAGGTCTGCGACTCCGGCCTCTTTTGCATTCTTCTTTGCAAGTTCGATTGCATCTTCTGAAATATCCGAACCGAAAAGTAGGATCTCCTTGGAGTCCCATTCTTCTTTTGCTTTGCAAGGTCCGAAAAGCCTAGTGAAGATAGAAGATCTGGATAAACTTTTATAATTTACCCAACCACCATTTCTCATTCTAAGCGCTGCCTCTATCAATAGAGTTCCGGAACCGCAGAATGGATCGTACAATGCTTCTCCAGGCTTCCAACCTGAAAAACGGAGTAATGCTTGGGCCAGAGTTTCTCTGAGTGGAGCTTCTCCACCCTCTCTTCCATGCCCTCTCCTTTGTAAAGGTTGAGCATGTAATGCCACAAACAATTTTACCTGGTTCATTCTGGAACGAAGATAGAATAATACCTCGGGCTCTTCCCGATCTGCTTCGGGTAGTTCAAGGCCCTGTGCCCTGAATCTATCGAATATCGCGTCTTTTAGGCGATAAGTCGCATAACGTGAATCTTGCAGATTATCTTTTGTTGCAGCATCTATTCTAAACTTTGTTTTAGGAGAAAGTAATTTCTCAAAAGGGAACATTGCCGCAACTTCGTATAAATCGTCCGGTCCTTGTATGTCTGACCAAGAAGACAATTCGAAGCTGATCCCGGAAGAAATTCCTGAACTCAAGCAGAAGTCCCTGACTTTTTTAGAAGGTCCTTTGAAAAAAACTCCTCCTCTATTGTCGGAGAGAATTTCTAAACCTGCTTCTTTCACTTCTTCTTTTAACAAGAATGCAAGGCCATCTCCGCATGACGCGTGATAGGTGAGCGCTTCAGGTCTATCGAATTCAGAAAGAGAAAGTTTTGCCGACTGCCAGCCTGCACGGATACCTTCTCTGTAATTATCTTCTTCATAAGGACGAGTTGGACGTTCGGAACGAAACCCTTCTTTTCCGCGCGGTGAAAAAGGTCGTCTTTCTCCACGGTCTGAGTCACGGGAGAATGGTTTTCTATCTCCACGATCTGAGTCGCGAGAGTATGGCTTTCTTTCACCTCGTTCAGAGTCACGAGAGAAAGGTTTTCTCTCTTCTCGGTCAGAATTACGGGAGAATGGTTTACGGTCGCCACGGTCAGAACTTTCACCGTAGGAACTTCTACCTTCTCTTCTTGTATTTCCAGAAAATGGTTTTCTTTCTCCGCGGTCGGAGTCACGAGAGTACGGCTTTCTATCTCCGCGGTCAGAATCACGAGAAGAGGATTTTCTTTCTCCACGATCTGAATTTCGGGAAAACGGTTTACGTTCTCCGCGATCGGAATCTTTTTCTCGATATGGTTTTCTGTCGTCGTCAGAAAATTTACGATTTCCTGAGCGCCCAGGAGGCTTTCTATCATCGCCGGAACGAAACGGTTTGGAATCGCCTCTTTCTTTTTTGAAGTCAGGCTTTTTAAAGGATCTATCTTTCGGTTTGTCGGAAGAATATCCTGATTTAGAATTTCCGTCTTTGGAGCGATAGGGTCTTTCTGAATCGTCTCTTTCTTTAGAGCGATAAGGTTTACGATCGGAATCTCTATCGGAGCTAGAGTTTTTGGAGCGAGTCGGTTTGGAAAAAGAAGAACCTGATTTATTAGCAGGCCCCTTCTTGCCATAACCGGAAGAAGGGGATTTTTTAGGGGATGGTTTTTTGGAATTCAATGCTTAGGCGATTTGTTGGGCCAAATAATTTTGGACCCCAATGGTTTTGATGATCTCTAGCTGGGCCTCGAGCCAGTCGATATGCTCCTCCTCGGAGACGAGGATCTTCTCGAGCAATTCACGTGTGCCGTTATCTTTATTCTTGGTGGTAATTTCTATCCCACGATTCAAACGTTCTACGGCATTATACTCTACGTCTAAATCATTCTTTAGGATACTTTCGATATCCTTGCCTACATTGATCTTCATGTATCTTTGCAGATCAGGAATTCCATCCAGGAAGAGTATACGCTCGATCACTTGGTCTGCGTGATTCATCTCTTCGATGGATTCTTTCTTCATGTAAGAAGCAAGCTTGTCGTAACCCCAGTTCTTGTTCAACTTAGCGTGGATAAAATACTGGTTGATCGCTGTGAGTTCGGCGGAGAGCACTTCCGCTAAGATTTCGAGGACTTCTTGGTTTCCTTTCACGTCGTTTCTCCTACCTGAGATCACTATAAACGAGAGTGCCTATTTTGAAAAGCGAGATTCGAAAAAAGGCAGAGTAGATCTCTAAGTTTTTGACTTTGCTCGAAATCAGGAGCAGTAAAATTTGTAGGAATATGACCTCGGCCTATGTGCTCGACTCTCATTTAAGTAAATTTGGCAAGACTGAGTCCGACTATCAATCGCTATCTTATGATACTGCGAATCATTTACTTAAGAAGAATCCGGGTTTTATTCCTGAATTTCTAATATTTGCATGTATGGCCCCGGAACGTTATACAGGGGAAATTTTTTTACCGGCAAAGATCAAAGAAGATCTTGGACTTTCTTCCTTATTCGCGATCCGTTCCGAGACTGCATCTTCCAGTGGGGCTTCTGCTCTACATCTGGCCCGCTATCTTCTTCTATCAGGAAAATTTAAAAGAGGGATTGTGATCGGAACTGAGGTCATGAGTAGACTTCCTAGAGAAGAGAATAACCTTCTTTTAGGGTCCGTACTTTCTTCCCAGCAAAGAAACTTGGCGATGTCAATGACTCAGGGTGGGGCGCTAACTGCTACCAGGTATTTAAAGGATTTTGGATATACTAGAAAAGAACTTTTTAGATTATCTAAGAAACTTCATGATAACGGTCTTGAAAATAAGATCGCACATATTCAAAAAAACTTAAGCGAAGAGGAATACTTCTCCTCTCCTATGTTCTCCAGCCCATTATGTTTATATGATATTTCTCCTTTGTCGGACGGTTCTTGTGCGTTACTCTTGGAAACGGATCCTGCAAGATTGAAGAAGGATCGCAGAAAAATTGAAATCACCGGAACGGGACATGGATTGGGTCAGGTAAATGGAATTCCAGGGGCCTTGAGTTTTCCTGCATCCAAATCAGCATTCGAGCAGGCTTATACAGAAGCTGGTAAAAAACCTTCCGATATTAAAGTCGCAGAACTTCATGATGCGTTTACTATCTTCGAGATCATTGCAGCTGAAGATGCAGGTTTATTTCCTCAAGGTAAGGCGCTTGCATATGTGGCAGAAGGGATCACCGACAAAAGAGGAAGGCTTCCGATCAATCCATCTGGAGGGTTGAAAACAAGAGGTCATCCAGTGGGAGTTTCCGGCCTGGCACAGATTGCTGAACTTTATGAATTTATGAACCAGAATGATTCGGATACTGCACTTAGTTTATCCATCGGAGGATTGGGTGTAAATAATTTTGCAACCATCCTGGAGACAAAAAGCTAATGTCTGAAAATATTTTAGTTATCCAAACTGCATTCCTGGGAGACTTGATCTTAACAACTCCGCTTTTTAGGGAGATCAAGAGAAGGTTTCCTGGTTCAAAAATGACAGTGATCGTGAACAAAGGAACTGAATCAGTTTTGGAAGCGAACCCTTGGATTGATCAGATCATTCCTTTGGATAAGAAGCAGATAAAATCTTCTTTTTTCGGTTTTTGGAATTTTTGCAAAGAATTAAGAAAACATAATTTTACAATTTGTATTTCTCCACATTTTTCGTTTCGTTCTTCTATTATTTCTTTTTTAAGCGGGGCTAAAAGAAGGATCGGATATAAAACAGCAGGATTTTCATTTTTGCTAAATGAAAGAAAGTCTAGATTATTGAGAGGACCTCACGAGGTGGATAAACTTCTTTCTCTTATCTATTCTGAGGAAGAAAGAAAAAATATTTCAAGGCAACCTGAATTGTTTTGGAAGCCGGAATCAGTTACCGGAATCCAATCCGAAATGAAAAAGAATGGTTTAGAAAAAGGAAATTATATCATAGTATCTCCTTCTTCTGTTTGGGAAACAAAACGATTACCGGCGGATAAATTTAAAACAGTCAGTAAACTTCTGCATGAAAGGACCGGACTGAAAATTGTTCTAACAGGCGGCAAAGGAGATTCTAAACTTTGCGAAGAAGTGGGGCAAGATTTCGGGATCAATCTTGCAGGCAAAACTAGTCTTCCCGAGATGAGTTATCTGATGAATGGGGCGGCACTTCTTGTGACCAATGACTCTTCTCCTATTCATTTTGCTTCTGCATTTAATGTTCCAACTTTGGCTGCTTTTGGTGCTACAATTCCCGCATTCGGTTATACACCTTTGGCAAACAAAGTGTATATATCCGAGGTGAATGGCCTAGGCTGTCGTCCTTGTGGTATTCACGGGGGAAGGGTCTGTCCTAAAAAACATTTTCGTTGTATGTTGGAACAAGATACAGGCAGAATGTTGGAAGAAGGAATTCGTCTAATAAAAGGATAATTATGGACCAAAACATTTTTAGAAAACGGATCAGAGAAGTTCAGAATCTTTTAAAAGAATCGGAAGTCCTACTCATCTTTGCTGCTCCTCAAAAGATCCGTAATAGAGATGTGGAGTATAAGTTTAGACAAGACTCGGATTATTATTATCTCTCTGGCATTGAGGAAGAAGACGGTATTTTGGTTTTACGTAGGGACTTCTCCGCTCATTTTGCACTTCCTAAAGATAAAGAAAAAGAAATTTGGACAGGCATTCGACTAGGCAAAGAAGAGATCAAGAGAAGATTGGAGTTGGATCAAAGTTTCGATCTTGGAGAATGGGATTCCAAAATTTCGGATATTCTCACTAATCAGTTTACATTATATCATTTTTTTGGAAAGGACTCTAAAAAAGATTCGGAGTTACTCGAACTAATCAGCTCATTAAATAGAAGATTAAGAGAAGGGAAATTCGGTCCTCAAAGATGGGAGATCCCTAATTTTCTCCATGAAATGAGAATGTTAAAATCTCCTGAAGAGATCGAAAAATTAAAAGAATCTTCCAGGATCACTGCTCTTGGTCACGAAAGATTATTCAGAGAGACGAAAGTTGGAATGTACGAATTCGAATTAGAGTCTATTTTGGAATCTGAATATTTAAAACATGGTGCCTGGGGTGGGGGCTACGGTCATATAGTTGCGGCTGGAAAAAATGCTACCATTCTACATTATACTACCAATCGTGCAAAGATAAGTGATAACGAACTTATATTAGTAGATAGCGGCGCGGAGAAGGATTATTATACCGCAGACGTTACCCGCGTTTTTCCTTCTGGGAAAAAATTCACTTCAGAACAAAGAACCATCTATCAGTTGGTTTTGGACGTGCAGAAACAGGCGATCTCGGACACAAAACAAGGCGTCGAATTCAATGCAGTACATGAGAAGACTGTGAAAAATCTGACTTCCGGGCTAATCGATCTTGGACTACTAAAAGGTGGGCTTTCCGAGATCATAGAGAAGGGAGAATACCGCAGATTTTATATGCATAGGACCGGTCATTATTTGGGAATGGATGTGCATGATGTAGGGCGCTATTTCGAGAATGGAAAAAGTAAACCTATGCAGAACGGACTTGTGGTAACCGTGGAGCCTGGATTATATTTTGATCCTACAGATGAAACAATTCCTGCAGGATTCAGAGGGATCGGAGTTAGGATAGAAGATGATATTCTGGTGAATGGGGACAATCCTATCGTTCTAACTTCTATGATCGCAAAAGAAGTAAATGAAATTGAGGCCATGAGAAGCTAATGTATTTTTTCAATTCAATTTGTATAATATAGCCCGGAATAATGATTCCGGACTATTCTTAATCTGTGATAGCCCTGTCGGCTTTTGGTTTTACTGAGGTTTTGATTTCTTGTTTACGTCTCCAAACTTTTCACCTTAGTGTCGAAACTCGATCTAAGGTGAACTAAATTCAAAAATTTTAATATTCTTCCTGTTTTTCAATTGAAGATATCTGCTTCATATTATGGATTCGATCTCGACATTCGGGAGCGAATATGGAAGAAGTTTTTAGAAAACAAATTTTAGAGAACAAGGGGACGATCCAAATAGACTGGAGAATTCCTTTAGAAATGGAATCAATCTGGAGAGATGCTGTCTTACGCATAGGAGAGCCGAAGGAGATCTTAGAATTCGTAATTTCATCTTTTAAGGAAAAGAATCAAAAAGGGAGAATCCTAAGATTCGATTTTGAAAAAGTAAAAAGTAGCGATTCCAGAAAAAGGATCAGGGTGTATGGTTCTGATTATTGGGAAGCAATGGGTTATGCTCATGAAAGAAATGTATCTACAAGTAGTTTTTTAAGTTCACTTTTGAGAATGGAGTGGATCTTGAGTTCCGGATTTCGGTCGATTCGAAAAGAAAAGCCGGAACTGAAAAAGGAAACTTCAAAAACTGAAGAAAAGTATCTTCCCTGGGGGGCTTGAGCTACTACTAAGAGTGAACACACATGTTGGAATTCCAACATGTGTTGTGAGTGAAAATGAGGTTGAAGTTTAGAGGTTTTTAGTGTATAGGGGAATGGCTTCTCCCACAAGCCCACCTCCTCCACCCGAACCAGGGCGGGGGCGATCTCCACTCCCACGTAGGAGTTCCTACACGGTTAGATCTTCAGTTATTTTCCAAATAAAGTCTGATTGCTTCCTTCATCACTGACAAACCGATCGGAAGAGAAGTTTCGTCTATATCAAACTTGGAACTATGATGTGGATGGATAAGACCTTTCTCTTCATTCATGGAACCTACAAAAAAATAACATCCAGGGACCTTCATTAAAAAGGCAGAGAAATCCTCTCCGCCCATAGTCTTGGCATGTTCTTCTGTAACTGAGTTTGGACCTAAAATATTTTCCGAAGCCTTTCGGACGATATTTGCCATCTCAGGGTGATTGATTGTTGGGGCATTTGTTCTTTCGTAATGAATAGTTGCCTTAGCGCCAAAAGCAAAAGCAGTATTCTCCACAACTCTTTTGAATAACTCAGGCGCTTTATCAAACATTTCTTTTGTGAATGTTCGGATCGTACCTTTCAACTCCGCAGTTTCTGAAATTACGTTAAATGCATGTCCTGCATGAAATGCACCCACTGTAACTACACAAGAATCCAATGGATCAGTATTTCGTGACACGATACTCTGTAGAGCAGTGACTATATGAGAACCTACTAATATCGGGTCCACTGTATGTTGAGGCATCGCTCCGTGACCGCTGATCCCTTGGACAATAATTTGGAATTCATCCACTGCCGCCATCATCGGGCCGTCTACAACTCCCACTTTGCCTACTGGAATATGATTCCAAACATGAAGAGCTAATGCAGCAGAAACATCGTATTTTTCTAATATTCCTTCTTCTATCATTCGGTCTGCGCCTTGACCACCTTCTTCCGCTGGTTGGAATACCAACAAAACTTTTCCTTTTGGGATTATGGCGCCTGGATTTTCTTTTAGTTCGGAAGCAAGTCCCATTAAAACGGAAGTATGAGCGTCATGACCGCATGCATGCATAACCCCATTATGAACGGAAGTGTAATCTGTTTTGTTTTCTTCAAAAATAGGAAGAGCATCCATATCCGCTCTTACCAAAAGAGTTTTGCCCGGTTTCCCTGAATCTATCAGACAAGCAATTCCAGTTTTTGCGATCCCAGCTTGGAAAGTATAACCTAAGGATTCCAAATGTTTAGAAACGAAATCCGCTGTCCCGACTTCTTCATATCTGAGTTCGGGATGTTTGTGAATGAATCTGCGGTATTGGACCAGTTCTTTGGTCCTTGTAGGGGATACTGTTTTCATGATCTGTTCTAGGATGATTTACCTTGAAATCGGTTTTTAGTCCCTTCTTTTTTTATTTTTTCGAAAAGAGAGAAACCTGGTCTTTCGGCTTGTTTTCTATGTTAGAAGGATAATAAATTTAATAAGATGGAACTGATATCTAAATTCCAGAGGATCTGCATTTATACGATCTTCCTGTTTTTTGTATCTTTGGCGCAATGTTCTAAGCCTGGTCATTCTAATATTCCATTTCTTCCTTTTTTAACCGGATGTAGCGAAGATAGGGACCCTCCTTGTTTGAAACTTACTGAAATTGCTTCCGGGTTCCATGCTCCATTGTTTCTTGTTTCTCCATCTGGAGATACGAGTCGGATCTTTGTTTTGGAACAAGGAGGAAAGATCCGTTTAATCAAAAATGGCACTCTTCTTACCTCTCCTTTTTTAGATCTTGGATCAGAAGGTCTGGATCTAATTTCATTTTCAGGAGAAAGAGGGGCACTCGGACTAACATTTCATCCTAATTATAATTCTAACGGAAGGTTTTGGGTAAACTATACTCGCAAATCGGATGGAGCTACCGTGGTCGCTGAATATGCCAGATCTTCTTCCGATCCTGATCTTGCAAACTCAGGTTCCGGTTCCGTTTTGTTTACAGTAAACCAACCATTCAGTAATCATAATGGAGGAATGATGGCCTTCGATACAGGAGGTTATCTTTTGGTTGGAATGGGAGATGGAGGAGGATCAGGTGATCCGAATAATGAGGCCCAAAATTTGGAGTCTTCTCTTGGTAAAATTTTAAGGATAGATATAGATAATTATCCAACGCCTGCTCCTGGAAATAGGTCTGCAACTGGATTAGAAAATCCTCATATTTGGGACTGGGGCCTTAGAAATCCTTGGAGATTCAGTTTGGATCGAGGAACCGGAGATTTATATATTGCAGATGTAGGCCAAAACGATTACGAAGAATTGAATATAGAAGCAGCCAACACCGGGATTAAAAATTACGGATGGAGGCTCACGGAAGGAAATCATTGTTATAACCCTTCTGTCGGATGTAATACTTCGGGGATCAGTTTTCCGAAATTAGAATATAGCCATTTTGTCGGAAGTTCTATTACAGGTGGTTATGTGTATAGAGGATCGAACTTCCCTGAATTAAGCGGAAGATACTTTTACGGAGATTTTGTCAGAGGTAAGATCTGGTCCATTCTTTGGGACGGGACTAAAGTAAATGGACTAATCGAGCATACTTCCGAAATGGGATTTTCCTCCAATGTTGCATCCTTCGGTGAAGATGCAAATGGAGAACTCTATGTAGTAGACTATAACGGAAAAATTTTTAGGATAGAGACTAGATAGAACTAGAGAGTTCTATCATACTCATCCAATTCTCTTTTCCAAACTTGGGTTCCGCAATAATGATCCCCTTCTGGGCAATACGGTTTGATATCACCTTGCAAACGGATCCAGCAAGGGGCCTTGATCCATTTTGCGATCTCAGGTTGGACTTTTGTCAGATCTATAAGTTCGTTGATAGAGGCTTGAAAAATTTCTTCCTGGGCATTATAACAGGTTCTCGCTCTCCATTTATGATGAAGATTCAATAAATCCCCACTTTCATAAAAACGGACAGGAAAAGCATTCGGAAGAAGATAAGAGGCATGTTCAGGAGATCCTCCCGCTTCGATAAAACGGTTCAAGTTCTTGAAAATACCGTCCATTCTTCTTCTATAAGTTTCTTCTAATTGAGGATATTTTAATACTACTTTTGGAACGATATAATCCGGCATTCCGGTATATTGGCTCATTAACACTGGACGAGAGCCTGGAACCATTCTATGTCTTTGGTCTTGGCTATCCGCAGAGTGAGAGATCCTCTTTTTGAAAGAATAATGTACATTGAACATTGCTCTAGAAAGAGGGCTCATAGTAGTTTCATTCAAGGTAGAAGTCAGATGTTTATTTTTAGAAGGATCCATCACGAGTCGGATCGCTTCTTCATCATTTAGAGAATTTTTAGATAAACCTAAAACTGCACGAACGGAAGAAGCCAAAACTTCAGGTCCGTTAGAAGAATAGGAAACCAATCTGGAATAACGATTGTCCATATCTTCATCGAATTCTCTTACAAAATTTTTAGCCGCTTCCGGTCTATATTCAGAATGGCCATCTTGGTAGAAGTCAGTGAAAAATTTATACTCTGCAGTTTCTTCCAGAGGGATCGGATCATCCATTTCTTCCACATACAGCGGATCGATCTCTTTTACTTTTTCGATCATCTCTTCTACAACTAAACGTTGTTCTTCCGGAACATCGAAAGAATTCATTAGGCGATGGTATCTATGAAGAGTAAGTCCGTTTACAGAATGATATAAATAAGTATAAGTTCCTAAAGGAAGAAGGTAACGTGCTACTTCTAGGCACTTCTTTTTAATCGGTTGCTGCCATTTTTCAGGATAATTCGCACGAGCCTTATAAACTAGGAAATATTCATCCTGGATGAACGGATGTAATAATTCCACATATTCAAAATACGCGTTAGACGCGTATTCTACCGCTTCCAGATAAAGTTCCTTCTGCTTTCCCGAAAGAGTAGGTGGGATATAATAATTTTCCTTTTTAACTTCTACATATCTTTGGCTCACCTGTTCTGAGTTATAGTACGGATGAGAATGTAAAAAGGACCAAACGAACTGACGGGACACCTTATCCAATGTGAATATAAAATGAGGATGTTGTCTTGTGGTGAGGTGGCCCGCTTTTTTAGTAGATTTGGCCACCTTGTCCCTGATCTCTAGGGATTTTTCAGTGCGGATCATGTCTTCAGGAAGGAGGATCCCTTTAGAAGAATAGCAAGTCCTAGCAGATGCGATCGCCAGATTGAAAGGTTCTCTAGTTGCATCTAAAAGTTGAACGATTGGTTTTTGGTGGTCCATGGATTTGCTACTCCGGAACGCTAGAATGGTATTATGTCGGAAAGCGAAAAGCAAGAAATGTGGGAATTCCCACAAAAATCGGACCAAGAAAAGGCTTGCCATTTAGTTACAAATTATAAAAAATGTAAATTGTAACTAAATGGAGGTTTCGAATGAAACTGAGAAAATTAGGCAAAAACGGTCCTGAAATTTCCCAAGTAGGCTTGGGTTGTATGGGGATGTCGGACTTTTACGGAACAAAAGAGACCAGAAACAGACAGGAATCCATCGCGACCATTCACGAGGCCTTAGATTCAGGGATCAATTTTTTGAATACTGGAGACTTCTACGGGATCGGTCATAACGAACTTTTGATCTCAGAAGCACTGAAGGGTAGAAAAAACAAACCGTTGATCAGTGTGAAATTCGGAGGGCTTCGTAAGCCAACAGGAGAATTCATCGGATATGATTTCAGACCGAACTCTGTGAAAAATTTTGCAGCACATTCTCTTACCAGACTTGGAGTAGATGTGATCGATATTTATCAGGCTTCCAGAGTTGATCCGGAAGTTCCGATCGAGGATACTGTTGGTGCGATCGCAGATCTGATCAAGGAAGGATACGTACGTTATCTCGGGCTTTCGGAGGCTTCTCCCGAAAATTTGAGAAGAGCTCATAAGGTTCATCCAGTTACCGCTTTGGAAATTGAATATTCTTTGGCAACTCGAGTAATTGAGAAGGAACTCCTTGAAACTGCGAGAGAACTTGGAATCGCGATTGTTCCATACGGAATCGTGGGAAGAGGGCTTCTTACCGGAAAGATAGAAAGTTCTTTAGGCGTTGCCGATTTTAGATCTATTTCTCCTCGTTTCCAGGGAAAAAACCTTGAAGCGAATTTGGAGCGTGTGAGTCTGCTTCAAGAGCTTGCAAAGAAGAAGGGTTGTACTACTGCCCAACTTGCTATCGCTTGGGTGCTTCATAAAGGAGAAGATATTTTTCCTCTGATCGGTTCCACAAGAAGAGAAAGTCTTAGGGAAAATTTAGAAGCTCTTTCGGTCCATTTAACTCCGGAAGAACTTAAGACCTTGGATGATTCTTTTCCGGAAGGGGCCTTCCAAGGAGATAGATATCCTTCTCATTCGATGCAGCTCGTCGTCAAATGAGAGATGCCTAAAACAGGTTTAAAGCCAGAAGAACTACAAGAAAAAGTGCTCGATGCCGCTGAGATTGAGATCAGAAGAAACGGTGTCGAGCGTTTGAAACTTACTGACGTGGCTAGAAATTTAAACCTAAGCCACGCCGCATTATACAAACATTTCGCTGATAAAGAAGCGTTACTAGATTCTATTTCCAAAAGATGGTTGGACCGGATCGATCTTGCTCTCGCAGAAGTTTCCTCGAAAACAAGTCCATTAGAAGAAAGGATCCTGGAATGGCTTATGACACTTCATATGATGAAAAGGGAGAAGGTCCAGTCAGATCCGAGAATTTATACTGCATTCAATAATTCCGCAGAGAAAACAAGGCCCTTCGTTCAAAAACATATCCAAACAATGTATGTGCAATTGGAATCAATGGTCCAAGAAGGAATGCAAAAAGGATTATTTTTTTGTAATACTCCTAAAGAGGGGGCCCGCATTATTTTTGAAGGGACTGCCGCTTTCCATCATCCTAGGATGGTATTCGATAATATAGAAGAAGATCGGGTCGAATTTCTGCGATCCGTCGTGTCTACACTTCTATCCGGGCTAAAGAATAAGAAGTAAAACTGCGAGTCTTACTTCCTTTTTTTCACTCCGTTTTTAGAACGTTTGGATTTAGAACTTCCAACTTCTTCCGGTTCTTCGTGAGTAATCTCTTCTGAATCCCAGGAAACTTCTTCCAAAGTATGCGGGATTCTTTCGTGGGCTCTGGAAGCTTGGAACTCGGACTCCAATTTTCGTTTACGAGCTTCCTTTCTTCTTTCCTGGTCTTGGTAAATATTCAGTAGGAATTCCATCACGATAGGAAGAAGGACTCGAGAAAGAACAGTCGCAACGATTACTCCGAAGATCACCACTGTCGCCAAAGGTCTTTGTACTTCCGCTCCAGCCATGGTGGATATCGCCATCGGAATAAATCCGACTGCAGCAATGATCTCAGTTGTCATTACAGGGCGAAGTGAATGAAGCCCGGCAGACAATACAGCTTTGGAGATGGTGATCCCTTTTTCTAATTCTTCTTTGAGAGTGGAGGCGTATACAACCCCGTTCAATACTGCGATACCGCTCACCGCGATAAATCCAACACCGGCAGGAATACTGAAAGGAAGTCCCCTAAGCACAAGGCCAATGATCCCTCCAGCGACTGCGAGTGGCACGACGATAAACACTCCCGCTGCATAATAGATATTTCCGAATGCGGCGATTAACATCACGAAGATGATGCCGAGTGCGATCGGAACCACGAGCATTAATCTGTTCTTTGCTCTTTGGAAGTTCTCGAATTGACCACCCCAGTCCGTTCTATAACCTTCCGGTAGATTTTTTTCTATATCAGCTGTGACTTTTTGTGCCTCATTTACGAAACCTACTAAGTCTCTTCCTCTTACGTTTGTTTCTACCATGATCCTACGTTTTAAGGATTCTCTATAAATTGCTGCGGGACCTTCTACAAATTCGATGGTTGCTACTTGTCCAAGAGGAACTGTAACTCCGGTAGAAGTCATGACTGGAATATTTTCCAATTTATCTAGATCCGAAACATCCAACTGAAGACGAACTACTAAGTCGAATCGTTTGAATCCTTCGAATACTTTTCCGGCCTTTCTTCCTATACGTAATGATTCTACAGTGGTTAGGATTTCTTCTGCGGCAACGCCGTAACGTGCCATCTTCTGTCTGTCTGCTTTTATCTGGATCAAAGGAAGACCCAGAACTCTTTGCACTCTTAAGTCCGCAGCTCCCGGAACCTTCTTGATCTTATCCGCAAATTTTGCAGCGGTATCCTTTAAAGTTTGGAGATCATCTCCATAAATTTTGATTACCACGTCCGCTTTAGATCCGGAGAGAAGTGCATTTACCCTGTTTTCGATCGGTTGTGAAAGTGATATCGTACTAGAAGGAACGGATTTTAAAATTGCGTCCTTCATTTTATCCATAAGTTCGTTTCGGGAAGAAGCGCTTGTCCATTCTTTAGGAGGAATGAGCTTCACCATAGATTCTCCCTCTTCCGTTCCGATTGGCTCTGCTGCAGATTCACCTCTACCCATCTTGCTGACTACACTTGTCACTTCAGGGAACTGAGCGATCACCTTCTCAATTTCGGTATTCGTATCTCTGGAATAATTGATAGAAGTAGAGGGAAGTCTTTTGATATCTATCGCAAATTCTCCCTCATCAATTCGTGGAAGGAATTCCGATCCTAAGGTGGATCCCAATATTAAAGAAACTGCAAATACACCTATGCCGGCTCTTAAGAATAACTTTTTGTTAGCCATTCCGAAGTCCAAGAGTTGCATATACAATTCTTCCGCTCTGTCCCAAAACTTACTATGATGGAATATTGGAGTTTGGAATATGATACTCGCCGCAGCAGGGAAGGTTGTAAGAGAGAATAAAAGCGCCATGGCAAGTGAGATCGCAACAGTCATTGCCATAGGTTTGAACATTCTACCTTCTACACCTTCTAATGTCATGAGGGGTAGGTATACCAACAAGATAATTCCCACAGAGAAAGCAGCTGCTCTTGCAACCCTCACACAGGAATCAGTAATGATCTGTTCCGCTGCAAGTTTCCTGTCTTCTTGTGAATTCTGTTGTTCATAGAATGCTTGTTTTAGGATAAAACCGTGAAGAACGGATTCCAACATCACGATAGTTCCGTCTACTAAGAGTCCGAAGTCTAATGCTCCCAGAGACATTAAGTTACCAACGATACCGAACATTCTCATAAATATCGTGGCGGCAAGCATCGGGATTGGAATGGATAAGCTGACGAGTAGCGCACCTTTTACTGTTCCGAGTGCAAAGATCAAAACTATGATTACTAGTACCGCAGCTTCTGCCAGGTTTGTGAAGATGGTGCCTAATGTTCTTCCGATAAATTCGGAACGATCATAGAATGTTACGATCTTCATTCCTTCCGGAAGTCTGGCTCTTAATACCTCTACCTTTTCTTTGACCTTTTTTACTACTTCCAAAGAGTTTTGGCCCATAAGCATCATTGCAGTGGCGCCGACTACTTCTCCCTTAGCGTCTTTGGTCATTAGTCCGAAACGAAGTGCTGGGCCGGTTTCTACAGTTGCAATCTGCCCTAAAAGAAGTGGAACACCATCTCTTTCCGTTTGGACTGCAACGTTGCGGATCTCATCCACAGTTTTGAATTGGCTTTCTCCACGAATTACGATTTGTTCCGCACTTTTGGTGATATAACCACCACCTGTGTTCTGGTTGGCGGTCTCTAGTTTATCACAAAGTTGAGATAATGTAATATTATGAACTGCTAATCTTTGGGGATCTATCTTGATCTGATACTGCCTTGCTTCCCCACCAATAATGTTTACGTCGATAATCCCTTCGGTGGATTTTATCTCCCTTGCAAGTTCCCATTCCATATAAGTCCTGAGCTCTTCCGGATTATGGCGATCACTTGTTAGAACGAATTCATAAATATCCCCTAGTCCGGTTGCAATAGGAGAAAGTTCAGGGCTACCATAACCTTTAGGGATCACTGCCTCTGCAGCTCTTAACCTTTCGTTAATGAGCTGTCTTGCAAAATAAATATCAGTCCCATCTTTAAAAATAACTGTAACACTACTCACTCCCGTTCTGGAAATAGAACGAATCTCTGTTACGTGAGGAACTCCAGTAAGTTCCATCTCTATAGGATAAGTAATGAATTGCTCCACCTCTACAGGAGAAAGACCTGGAGACTGGGTGACCACGGAAACCTGAACGTTTGTAATATCCGGAATCGCGTCGATAGAAAGTTGATACGCATTATACAAACCTATTATGGTGATTCCTGCAGTGAGTATCAGGACGAAAATCCTGTTCTTAATGGAGAGACGTATCAGTTTATCTATCATGGAAGGGTTCCGGGCAAGGATACGTACAAATTCCCAGTAACTCCCGACTTGTCGAACGGTTTTTGGGAAAAAGGGTCTCTTAAAAGTAACTATAGAAAGGAACTGATCTGAATGTGGAGGGTCTAATCAAAGCTTTTCAAAAAGTAAAAACTTCATCCCGTTTTTCTCATCCTTTCTTTTCAGTCCAAAATTTTTCTGAGAAACAGTTTTGATCAAATCATCGATCGGAAGTATCAATTTGTTATACGAACTGCAAGTAGCGGTCCAACCTTTATCGGTCTTCTCGTGAAATATATCCGTAACTTCCACTTTATTTTGAATGAATTGTAACTGGCAGGTGAAAATCTGCGATTCTTCCGAACGAACTACGAATAGACTTTTATCTCCGGATTTTCCATAACTCAGATCTCTATAACCTAAAATTAATTTACTTCCTGGAGAAAGGAAACTAGACCAAAGACTTACGGTATTTTCCCAATCTTTTTGGGACTCTAAATGGGTGATCGTATCTCCCATACATAACAGAATTTCCGGAGAAACTCCTTGGTACAAGTCCCTGGATCTGATATCCGCAATCTTTGTTCTGATCTTAGTATCCGGCTTTCTTGTCTTGATCTCCGATAATAATTTTTCGCTGAAGTCTATTGCTAAAACTTGAAATCCTAATTCCTCCAAAGGAATGGATTGTATCCCACTTCCCGCTCCTAGATCCCAAGCGACTCCGTTTCCTTGCGGAGAAATTTCGAAAGATCTGAATATTTCCAATTGGTCTTTTTCCTTAGCGGAAAGATCCCCCAACATCCAGGAATATTTTTCGGCTAAAAAGTTTTCGTAATGTGATTCTGGAGTTTGCATCAGGTCAATTTATAGATAAGAACTTCTTTTTCTCTTCCTTTTACTTTTACTGGGGGAAGGGACTCTGCTTCTAAAAAATGTTTTACATGTTCGTAGACAGTATCTGTGGCTAAAATTTCACTTCCGAAATCTTTGTTCAATTGTTCCACTCTGGAAGCAAGATTGACCGTGTCTCCGATGATAGTGTATTCTTTTCTTTGAGAAGAACCTACACTTCCTGTCATTGCTTCTCCGAAATGTAGACCTATTCCGATTTTAGTTTCGGGGATCTTGCCGGAGACATTCATTTCCAATACTTTTTTTTGGATTTCTAATGCGGCAGAGACTGCATTCTTTGCGTCCTTTCCATTATCAGAGAGTGGTGCGCCGAATACCGCCATAAATCCATCTCCCAAAAATTTGTTTATAATTCCGTTATGTTTATTTACGATCTCTATCATATCTTCGAATAAGGTATTCAAATATGAGATTACTTCCGAAGGACTTTTATCTTCCGAGAATTTTGTAAAGTTTCGGATATCCAGAAACATCACGCATACGTCTTTGTTTTCCGAGGCTGTGTCCGCTTTTTGACTCATCAATTTGTCCACTACGGATGGGGAAACATATTGACCGAACATTCCTAAAATTTCGTTTCTTTCTTCCAGTCGTTCTACTGAGTTTTTTAGGATCTTTTTCAGTCTCAAGCCTACGAGTCCGGCTACGATCCCTGATGCTAAAAATAATCCGGAACGCATGTAAGTAGGAACTTTAGAATAGAAGAAGCTGTAGGCGGATTCTCCGGCTAAAGGAGAGTCCGGGACAAAAAATAAACCGGTGATTAAATATTGGGCCGCAGCTATTGCTCCTGTGAATAGAGAAAGTCCAAACTCCATTCTTAGGACTGAGAGTATTATAAAAATAAAATATAAATTCGAGATGGGAGAATTTGAAGGGACTACGGGATGAGTATGTTTTTGGATCAGAATGAATAATATGATCCCGGGAAGGGAGGTTTCTATTAATGCGTTTCCGAATCTGGGTAGAAGTGGAAGTTTAAATTCTCTTTTTTTTAGATAATTCAGTAATTTTAAAAATCCGAATTCGTAAATCGTTCCGAATGCCAAAGCTCCTATCAATACTTCGAAAGGAAATTCTATCCCCGTACTTTGATTGAATTCTTTTTTTAAAAATAAGAATAGGATACTCCAGGAAATTCCTGCAAATGCAAATGCAGCCAAAAGGATTTTACTTCGGATCTGTTCACTGGCTAGTATCTCTTTTTCCAGTGTGTTAGATAAGGTTTCGAAATGTCTGGATAACATGGATGATTCCTAAGAAGGGGGAGAATTTTCGAATTATATTTGTCTTCTTCTTTCTTTAAGCAAGAGAAAATTTTCCAAGAAGAAGGCCCCAATCGCAAGAGAATATTCCAAGATCATGACCCAATTCTTATCATAAAACGAAGGGGAGGAATAAGTAGAATAAGATAATATCCAGATGGAAGACGCGACCAAGGGCCAAATCGTTTTTGTAAATACGGAAGCTGCAAGGATAGGGAGAAAATACCAAGGATGTACGGTGCTCGAAAATAAATAATACATCCCGCATAAATGGATCCATACTGTGAGTAGAAAAACCGTCTTGTCATTCGTTTCGATTTTAGAAACTTTAAAAGAATAAAGACTGATCGTGAAAATACTTAAGATCCCGAGCACAATTCCGGTAGAATAGGGATACCATGTGTGTCGGATCAAGTTTTTAAGAAGATAATAAACTCCTCCATGGAATTCAAATAATGTAAAATAGACTCCGATCCCTTTTCTCCAATGTTCTTCTAAAATTTTTTCTCCTGTTTCTGAAAATAGAAACCATACAAATGCAGATCCGAATATTAGGATACTGGCACCAAAAAAGAATGAAATAACGCGAGCAGTTGACCTTCTACACCAATAAAAAAACAAAAAGGGTAGGGCTAATAAGGGAAGTATTTTGGTAAGTATAGAAGCCAGATAAAATATAGATCCTCTTAGAACTTTTCCGTTTTCCCAAGAGAGTATTCCTAAGAATAAAAAGAAAAATAAGATAGGTTCAGGATGGCCGTTCCCGATTCCTTCCCAAAGAACGAGTGGATGGAGCCAGTATTTTAGAAAATTTCCGGTTTCTTCTTCCTTTTTTCTTTTTGAAAATATATAAAGAATTCCTAATTCAAATAAAATTAAAATTCCTTTCCAGATTGAGATAGCCCAGAAAACGGAAATCCCTTTTTTTAAGAAGAATACCGGAACTAAAAATAAAAACTGCAATATGGGAGGATATACTGAATAATAATTGGGAGAATTCATTTTGGAGAGTAATTCTTTCTCCAAGTTTTGATCGAACCCCAAATTTACATTTGTGGGAATTTCCGAGTAAGGAGATATACCCTCTGAGACCAAAAGGCCGTCCCATAAAAAACGAAATGAATCTTCCGACAAAAATACAGGAGTAAATAAGAACCAAATCCTGAGTAAGATCCCTGCCCAGATCCCGATCTTCTCCCTACCTTTTGAAAAGAACTTTAGAAATAAGAAATATAGGCTTAGGCTCAGGAAGAATGTTCCGCAGAGTAACCAAATATCGCTTCTTTCGAAGAATAGTGGGAAAAGTGCGAGTGGAACCCCCCAAAGGAGTAAAATTGTAGAAGTGCCTACAAAATCCCGGCAATTATTTGTATATCGTACAATTATATTAACCATTTTGTCCAATATAACGAAAATATTCTTGAATTCCAGAGTGTCAAAGTCTAACTAGGCGAAAGGGTATCGGGCAAGAAGAATGATTCGAATCGGTAATTTTCCAGACACTGTTAATGAATATGCTGCAAGGACCGTTGCGGGCCTGGTTGTCATCTTAAGTTTGGCCGCAATAATTACGCAATCGCTTTGGTTGGTAGGAGCACTTTTCTACGGATTTTCAGCCAGAGTATTATATGGGCCGAAGTTTTCACTATTTGCAAAACTTGCAATACATGGGATTGTACCGTTACTCGGCCTTGGATCTAAAACGGTGGCTGGCCCTCCTAAAAGATTTGCGCAATTCGTTGGAGTGATCTTCAGCGGGACAGCATTTGTTCTGCTATTTTTAGGACAGGTCTTCGCTTTCCAAGTTGTGCTTGGGGTTTTGGTCCTTTTTGCAAGTTTAGAATCCATTTTAGGATTTTGTGCTGGTTGTTTTGTTTTCGGATTTCTGATAAAATGGGGATGGATCCCGGAGGAAGTCTGTGAGAAGTGCAATAACCTGCAATTCGTAATTAAAGAATAATTAAAATGATGGAGGCCTTTTGTGGCTCAAGAAACAACTTATTACAAACCGGAAGATCTGAAAAAATTCGGAAATATCGGAGAATTCGAGCCTGATCTAGCGAAGAAGTTTTTCGACTATTACGGAGCAGTTTTTGCGGATGGAGCTTTATCTGCTAAGGAAAAATCATTGATCGCTCTTGCAGTAGCGCATGTCGTACAATGCCCTTATTGTATTGACGCTTATACTACTGATACAGTAGAAAAAGGTGTAACAGAAGAACAAATCTGGGAAGCGATCCATGTTGGTGCAGCCATCCGTGGAGGAGCAACTTTAGTTCATAGCGTTCAAGCATTAAATAAAGTTAAAGAACTCGGTATATAAGGAGTTTTTAAAGTATGAAATCCCTATTAGCCAGAGGGAGCGAACTCGCTTCTTCCAAAGAACAATTGAAAATTCTTACGGAAGTTTCCGGAAAACTTAATCTGCCTAGTTTTTCTGAAAAATTAAAAGAAGCGGGACTCTATCCTTTGCGCCCTACGGGGGTGGACATACTACAAGTGAACGTGGGGAAACTCTGCAACCAGACCTGCAAACATTGTCATGTGGATGCAGGCCCGGATCGCAGAGAGAATATGAGTAAGGAAACCATGCAAGAATGTTTGGTTGCCCTGGCAACTCCTGGAATTACCACTCTGGATATAACAGGTGGTGCTCCTGAGATGAATCCTAATTTTAGATGGTTTGTAGAAGAAGCTTCTAAACTAGGGAAGAAGATCATGATCCGCTGTAATCTTACCATTCTTCTTGCCGGAGAGAAATACAAAGACCTTCCCGAATTTTTCGCAAAACATAAGGTAGAAGTAGTTTCGAGTCTTCCTTATTTCCAAAAAAGAAGAACAGACGCCCAAAGGGGAGAAGGTGTATTCGATCGTTCTATAGAAGCATTAAGAAAATTGAATGCTGTCGGATATGGTATCCCCGGTTCCGGGCTTGCGTTGAACTTAGTATATAATCCTGTGGGCGCCTTTCTCGCAGGTGGGCAATCCACTTTAGAAAATGATTTCAAAAAGGAATTAAAACAAGTCCACGGAGTTGAGTTTAATTCATTATTCGCACTTACTAATATGCCTATCAGCCGTTTCTTGGAATCATTACTCGAAAATGATAATATAGATGCATATTTGGAAAAGCTCGTGACTGCATTTAATCCGGTAGCGGCGACTGCAGTTATGTGCCGTAACACGTTAAGTGTTGGTTGGGACGGAAGCCTATACGATTGTGATTTTAACCAAATGTTGGATATGAAGATCGAAGGTAATGTAAGCAAAATATCTGAATTCAATAAATCCGTATTGGATTCCAGAGAGATCTTATTGCACCAACATTGTTATGGATGTACCGCGGGAGCAGGCTCTTCTTGCGGTGGTTCCATCGCCTAAGAAAAAAAGTAAAGAAACCTGCCTTTTTTTCCAAATATTAAGCCAGAATGACAGAAATATATATCACTTTCTGCATTTTCTCAAATATTGAGATTGAAACTCAGACCCGTTCTTGGGAAACGAGTATAAGGAACGACTGTTCTGTGGAGATAAACTCAAATGAAACAAAAAGCTATATGGTTATTATTGGTGCTTTTACTCTCGGCCTCTTTCGTAGATTGTAAGAAAGACGATGGTGAAGACCTAACAAACTTGGCACTTTTAAACGCACTTAGTGGCGGGGGAGATTGCTTGGTAGATTTCCCTGGTAAGGCAGCGGTAGGTGTGAATCGTACTCGCGTTACTAAAAATACTACTGGGACAAGTATTGTATGGGGAAGAATTCCATTTGTAAATCACCCGATTGCAATTGTAGAAATTTTAGGTATCCAAAACAACGATTCAGTAGTATTTCACGGTGTTGATGTAATAGAAAATCCGAATGTTTCTGGTCAGCCAACGATTTATGCATCTAATGACTGTCCATTGGCTGAATCCGATATCATCAATGATGGTACTACTAAATTTAATATCTCTGGATCGGATCCTTACACTTATGCAAGTAATAATACAAGTGGAAATTTCTACTTCTTACTTTATATCGTAGGTTCAGGTAATCCTCCGGCAGCTACCGTAGATTATAACGATCTATAATCACTCTTTCAGGACCTGGTGGAACTTGCCAGGTCCATTCACCTCTTTCCCGAATTCTTAATAATTGCATCTACCATTTCCGGTAAATCGTCTAACGCTGAAATTTTTCCCGTCAATTTCCAGATTTGTAATACTCCTTCGTAGCTAGCGAAAATTTTTCGAGCCAAGGATTGAATATCTGCGTTTTTGGGGATCTGTCCTTTCTTTTGCCTTTCTTTTAAATAGATGGCTAGGAAGTCGACTGTTCTCAGAGCCAATTTTTTAACCTCTTCTGAGATAGAAGGAGAGGTGGATGCGATTTGAGCTGCTGTGTTTGCCATGGGACATCCTGCGAATTCGCTATTTCTGGTCTGTCTTCTTAGGATATGAGTCCAGGCTTGTATAAAGTCTCGTGCATTCTCCGATCTGGATTGTAGTTTTTCCAATAAGACTAATTGTTCTTTCCCATAAAATTCTATGTATGCCTTTCCTAAAGAATCCTTGGAAGGGTAATAATCATAAAAGCTTGCTTTTGCAGTCTGGGATTCTTGGATAATTTGATTGATCCCGGTATTCCCGTAACCTTGGGTTTGGAAAAGCTTAACTGCAGTTTCCAAAATCCTGTCTTTTACCCCTTTTTCTTTGGTTGACATTTTCTTTTTCCTGGGATGAAATAACAGACAGACTTGTCTGTTCGGTTCTTTCTTCTTCCAGAAAGACCTAAATTAATCAAAATGCAAGTCTAAATCGGAGGTCTATATGTCTTCTTTATCCCCAGAAACCGAATCGATCGATATATCTGGAATTGCTTCCAGCGTAGAGGAAGCTGTCTTCACCCGTCATAGTATCCGGGATTATCTTTCCAAACCCGTGGAAGATTCCGTATTAAAGGAATTATTCTCTAAGTCTTTGAGAGCACCCAGTTGGAAAAACAGCCAACCTTGGAAGGTGCATGTGGTGAGCGGTGCTAAACGAGATAGAATGGCGGAACTCCTACAGGAAAGGGCAAAACAATCGGAAACTCCTGTGCCTGATACGATTTGGCCTACCGGTTTTCCATCGGATGCAAAGCGTAGAATGTTCGATCTTGGAATGAAAATTTACGGTGCTGCAGGGATTGAAAGAAAGGATAAGGAAGCTAGGGATAAGTTTATGCTCCGGAACTTCGAGTTTTTTGGAGCTCCTACAGCAGTATTCATTACTACTGAATTCGAACTTAATTTTTATATCGCATTGGATATAGGCTGTTTTTTGAACACAGTTATGCTTCTTGCAAGAAGTTACGGATTGGGGACTGTCCCTCAAGCAGCATTATCTGCCTTCCCGGAAGTGGTCCGAAAAGAATTAGGGTTAGCGGAATCCGAAAAAATAGTATGCGGTTTAAGTTTGGGTTATCCTAAGCCTGATTCAACATTAAATAAGTTTCATACGCCAAGGGAAGAAGTTTCCGATTTAGTTAAATTTTATACATAAATCTTAACGCAAAATTAACGCGTTTATCGGCTCCTCTCACGCGGGTTCGCATTGACGAATTCCAAAAAGCAGGTTACGTTTTTGGAATAGACGGAATGTTTCTGCCTGGGAGGAATCTTGTCTTATACATTTCTTATCGTTTTAGTCATTGCATTATGTGGTTATCTCTCCTTCTCTATTTTAAAACCGGAAAAATTTTAGGAGATACCGATGAACGGAAACGACTCGATCTTCTTCTTTTTATATTTTGCAGTTTTATTTCTTCTCTCTCCCTTTTTAGGAATTTATATCGCAGACGTTCTCAAGGGAGAAGTTTCCAAACGATTTCTATTCCTTTCTAAATTTGAATCCTTTCTTTATAAGATCTCCGGAATAAAGGAAGATCAAAATTCGGATTGGAAAGTTTACCTATTTGATATCGGGGTTTTTACACTTTCCAGTTTGGTCTTGGTCTTATTAGGTCTCCATTTTCAGGACATTCTTCCCGGAAACCCGGAAGGTAAGCCAAGAGTTTCTTGGGATCTGGCTTGGAATACTTCCGTGAGTTTCGTGACGAATACGAATTGGCAGGCTTACTCCGGAGAAGTTTCTCTCTCATATTTAAGCCAAATGTTACTTTTAGGAGTACAGAATTTTGTAAGCGCAGGAATCGGGATTGCGGTGCTTGCGGCTATGGCAAGAGGAATGAGTTCTAAGCCGGGTGACTATCCATCCGGACTCGGTAACTTCTATATCGATCTGACCAGAAGTATATTATATATTCTTTTACCGATTTCGATCTTAGTGGCGTTCATTTTGGTCTCTCAAGGTGTTGTCATGGATTTTTCCAAATATGTGGATGCGGTTGGGATCGAAGGTCATTCCGTTAAGATACCGCTTGGGCCTGCTGCTTCTCAAATTGCTATCAAACAATTAGGAACGAATGGGGGTGGGTTTTTCGGCGTAAATTCTGCTCATCCTTTTGAGAACCCGACCGTATTTTCCAGTTGGATCCAATGTATTTTGATCTTACTTCTTCCCGGAGCATTACCTTTTGCTTATGGAAGATGGGTGGGTTCTTGGAAAGCAGGACTATCTATCTTTTTCGGAATGACCCTTCTTTTTTGTTTGAGCCTTTCTATATCTCTTTGGGCAGAAAGTAATTTTGCAGGAAATTGGGAAGGTAAAGAAACCAGATTCGGAGTGGCCCAAAGTATTCTTTGGGGAATGGCTACCACAGCTGCATCTAACGGTTCTGTGAATGCTATGCATGATAGTTTTTCCCCTCTTTCAGGAGGATTAGGTATTTGGAATATTCTTCTGGGTGAAGTTGTATTCGGTGGTGTGGGGGTTGGCCTTATCGGAATGTTATTCTATGTTATCCTTACGGTGTTTATCGCGGGACTAATGGTAGGAAGAACCCCTGAATATTTAGGCAAGAAGATAGAAGCAAAAGAAGTGAAACTTGCGCTTATTGGGGTTTTGGTCCCTGGGCTTTGTATTCTTTTATTCACAGCATTTTCTCTTCTTCATGAATCCGCTCTTTCTTCCAGGACGAATTTGGGACCTCATGGTCTGACTGAGATCTTATATGCTTTTGTCTCCGCTTCCGGGAATAACGGATCTGCATTCGCCGGTTTGAATGCGAATACTCCATTTTATAATATAGCTCTTTCGTTTTGTATGCTTGTAGGAAGATTTGCGGTAATCTTTCCCGCTTTGGGACTAGGCGGTGCCTTATTAGGTAAAAAGATCGCTCCAAAGGGAGAAGGTACGTTCTCTACGGAAAGTCCTCTGTTTGTGTTACTTCTTCTTTCCGTAATCTTCTTGGTAGGAGCTTTAACATTCCTGCCCGTTTTGGTTTTGGGGCCTGGAAGTGAGCATATTCTTTTACATTCCGGTTCTAAGTTTTAGGTTTTAATATTATGAAAAACAAAAATACTTCCTTTTTTCAAGATCCAAAGTCTTTATTAAAAGCGATTTTGGATTCTTTCGTAAAATTGGACCCGAGAGTTCAATGGAAAAATCCTGTGATGTTCATCGTTTATATAGGAGCGATATTAAGTTCTTATGATCTGATTTTTCATCCTGTAAATTTAAGTTTTGGTCTGCAAATTTCCATCTGGTTATGGGTGACGGTTCTTTTTGCGAATTTTGCAGAAGCACTGGCAGAAGGTAGAGGAAAAGCAAAAGCTGAATCTTTGAAAAAAACGAGAAAGGAATCTAAGGCAAATAAACTAAACGGAAGTTCTGTTATTATAGTTCCTTCTTCCGAATTAAGAACTGGGGACAAGGTGGTCTGTCAAGCAGGCGATCAGATCCCAGGTGACGGAGAGGTGGTAGAAGGTATCGCCTCTGTAGATGAGTCCGCGATTACTGGAGAATCTGCGCCTGTGATCAGGGAATCCGGCGGGGATAGGTCTGCAGTCACTGGAGGCACAAAAGTTTTAAGTGATAAGATTATAGTCCAGATCACAACAGATCCCGGAAAAACTTTTATAGATAAAATGATCTCTCTTGTTGAAGGGGCTTCTAGGCAGAAGACTCCGAATGAGATTGCACTCTCCATTCTTCTTTCCGCATTATCTTTGGTATTCTTAGTTGCAATTACATCCCTTGTTCCCGCTGTGATTTATAGTCAAAAAGAAGGTGGAGGAGGTTTAGGACTCTCCGGTTCATTCCCTGCGTTAGTTGGTCTTTTGGTATGTTTGATCCCTACTACGATTGGCGGATTATTATCTGCGATAGGTATCAGCGGAATGGACAGACTAATGAGAAGGAACGTAATCGCTAAATCTGGTAGGGCAATAGAAGCAGCAGGAGATATAGATGTTCTATTACTGGACAAAACAGGGACAATTACCTTGGGAAATAGAATGGCTACTCGATTTGTTCCTGCGCCAGGAATTTCAGAAAAGAAAATAGCAGATGCAGCACAACTTGCTTCTCTTTCAGACGAAACACCTGAAGGAAGATCTATTGTAGTATTAGCGAAAGAAAAATTCGATCTAAGAGGAAGAAATTTATCCGAGTTAGGAGGGCGATTTGTTCCGTTCACTGCAAAAAGTAGAATGAGCGGCGTAGACTTTGATCCTGATGCAGAAGGAAAAACAAAACCTGCGATCAGAAAGGGAGCCTCTGACTCCATCCGAAATTATATTACAGGTTTAGGTGGGGAATATCCAAAGGAAATTTCTGATATAGTAGATGAGATAGCAAGAGAAGGAGGGACACCTTTAGTAGTCTCGGAAGGTAGAGAAATTTTAGGAGTCATTCATTTAAAAGACATTGTAAAAGGTGGGATTAAAGAAAGATTTTCAAGGCTAAGACAGATGGGGATTAGGACAGTGATGATCACTGGAGATAATCCTTTAACAGCGGCAGCTATCGCTGCAGAAGCCGGAGTGGATGATTTTATCGCAGAAGCAACACCGGAAACAAAACTAAAACGTATCCGTGAAGAACAGTCGGGCGGAAAACTTGTGGCAATGATAGGTGATGGAACAAATGACGCACCGGCTTTAGCTCAAGCAGATGTAGGCGTTGCGATGAATACCGGAACCCAAACTGCAAGGGAAGCTGGGAATATGATCGATCTGGATAGTAATCCGACCAAGCTCATAGAAATTGTGGAAATCGGAAAACAACTTTTGATGACAAGAGGTTCTTTGACTACGTTTAGTATCGCAAATGACGTATCTAAATATTTCGTGATCTTGCCGGCTATGTTTGCCGGTCTGTTTCCGGTAGCCGGCGTTGGCGCATTATCTATTTTGAATATTCTGGGTTTTGCAAGTCCTGAATCTGCTGTTTTAAGTGCGGTGATCTTTAATGCCTTGATCCTGGTGTTTTTGGTCCCACTAGCATTAAAAGGTGTGAGTTATAGGCCAGCAGGTGCGGATTCGGTTCTGGCTCGAAATGTATTTATCTATGGTTTTGGCGGACTTATTCTTCCGTTTTTCGGGATCAAAGGAATAGATCTGATTTTAAGTTTTACTCAAAAGGTTTTTGTATGATAAGAGCTGTTTTACAATTAGGGCTTTGGACTTTTGTATGCGGGATATTTTATCCGGTTCTTGTATATGGATTTGCTAAGTTTTCTTTTCCAAAGACAAGTTCAGGTTCTTTAGTTGAAATAGACGGAAAGGTAATCGGTTCTGAGTTACTCGCTCAGTCTTTTGAATCTCCAGAATATTTTCACTGTAGACCTTCTGCAATCGGATATGATCCTTCTTCTTCTGGAGCTTCTAACCTTGGACCTACTAATTCTCAATTATATAAAAAGATAGAGGAAAGAAGATATTACTGGGTTGCAAGAGGAGGAGCTGAGCCTGTGCCTTCAGAACTTTTGCATTCTTCTGGAAGTGGATTAGATCCTCATTTAAGTCCGGAGGCAGTAAAATATCAAATTCCTTTGATTGCAAAAACAAAAGGAATTTCAGAAGATATATTGTTTCAATTGGTAGAAGGATCAATAGAACCTCCTGAATTGGGACTATTCGGTTCTTCCAAGATCAATATTTTAAAATTGAATCTAAAATTGAGATCTGTTTATACAGAAAAGAATATTCAGAAAAATTAAAGTTATAAGTGAGACCTGCAGAAGAAAATAGGCCTGATCCGGACGAATTGCTTTCTCGGATCGGAGGAGAAGGAACTAAGGCAAGAGGAAAATTGAAAATTTTCTTCGGTATGGCCGCAGGTGTCGGCAAAACTTTTGAAATGCTCCGAGATGCTCAAAAAGCAAAATCAGAAGGAATAGATGTTTGGATCGGTTATTTAGAAACTCATAATAGAAAAGAAACTGAGGCTCAGGCGGAAGGTCTTTCTACAATCCCCAGAAAAAGATCCAAATACAAGTCTGTCGATTTGGAAGAAATGGATCTGGATGCAATTCTAGAAAAAAAACCGGATCTGGTTCTGATTGATGAACTTGCTCATACGAATGTTCCAGGTTCTCGGCACCCTAAAAGATACCAGGATGTTTTAGAGATCTTGGACCAAGGGATAAACGTTTATTCCACTTTGAATGTACAACATTTAGAAAGTAGGGCGGGTATAGTGGAGGAAATTTCAGGAGCTCCAGTTTCGGAAAGAGTTCCCGATTCTATTTTAGAAATTGCGGATGAAGTGGAATTGATCGACCTGGTCCCGGATGATCTGATTAAACGCCTGAAAGAAGGTAAGGTTTATCCTTCTGATAAAGTTCCGCTGGCGCTTCATTCATTTTTTAAGATACCAAATCTGACTGCACTTAGGGAACTTTCTTTAAATTTCACTTCTAAACTGGTGGATCGAGAGCTTTCTCGTTTAGAACCAACCAAGAATTCCAAACTATCAGATAAAATTTTAGTAGCGGTCTCTTCTTCTCCGCAAGCAGCCAATTTGATACGTTATGCAAAACGAATCGCATTCGGATTAAAATGTCCTTGGGTTGCAGTGCATGTCGATGACGGAAATGTATTATCTCCGGAAGAGAAAGCTCTCCTGAGAGAAAACTTAGGTCTTGCTAGAGAGTTGGGTGCGGAGATACTAAATTTTTCCGATAGAGACCCGGTTCTCGGGATCGTCCGAGCAATCAATCGGGCCAAGGCGACTCATGTCGTAATAGGTAGAAGCGGCAAATCCAAACTTTCTAGGATTTTGAAAGGTGGTTCCTTTATAGATAAATTAAGCGAGCAGCCTGGAGATTTTCAAATACTTCTTGCTCCTACCGAAATTGCTAAAGAGAAACCTAAGTTCAGATTCGGATTTTTTACAAAAGGAACAAGATCCAAACCTATCCAATACTTTTTTTCTTTCCTCGCGTTGCTTGGGATCACTTCATTTAATCTTTTATTGAATATTTTTGCAGGTTATTGGTCTGTCGGGCTTATATATCTGTTTTTTATAATGTTTGTGTCTTTGTTTGCAGGAAGAGGCCCCGTTTTGGTGACCGCTTCTTTGAGCGCAATCTTTTGGAACTTTCTATTCATCCCGCCTAAATTCACTTTTTATATCGAAAAAGTAGAAGATTGGATGATGTTCGGAACTTATTTTATACTAGCTTTAGTATTAGGGGTCCTCACTACAAGATTAAGAGATCGTGAAGAAGCTCTTCAGACAGGAGAGGAAGCGCTCTCCGGTTTATATAGACTTTCAGTCGCATTGTCTAAAACTCATAGTATAGATGAAATTGCTTCCGTCGCGGTCGAAACGATAGGTAATACATTCCAATCTTCCGTTTTGATCTTACTTTCAGATCAGGATTCCTTACTTTCTAGTAATCCTCATCCTAAAAGTGGTTTTAAACCGGATATGAAAGAATCCGCCCTGGCTGCTTGGACTTTTCAAAATCGAAAACCATCCGGAAAAGATACGGATACCGTTCCAATGTCAAAAGGTTTATATCTTCCGTTACTCACTCCAGGTGGATGTTTTGGAGTGATTGGATTGGAGAGAGAGCATAAAGAGAGTTTGGAATTGGAAGAAGAGACTCTTTTATTTTCCATGCTAAATCAAATTGCGCTGGCTTTGGAGAGGATACAATTACTCGGAATTCGTGCAAACGCGAAGTTGGTGGAGGAATCCGAAAAGTTTTATTCTGCGTTATTTAATTCAGTCAGTCATGATTTTAGGACTCCTTTAACTGTAATCCGTGCCTCTTTAGATTTATTAGAAATAGGCGATGGAAAAAATGAAAAGGAGAAATCAGATTTATTTTCCGAGATCAGAATTGCCTATAAAAAGTTGGATCGATTAGTAGGAGACCTCCTGGATATGTCCAGGTTGGAATCCGGAAGATTGATGTTGGACCTTCAATGGGAAGATCCTATAGATCTGATTAATGAAACGGTCCGGATTGCTGAACATGAAAAAGGAGAGCATACATTGTCGGTTCAGTCGGACGAAAGTATGCCGCTCGTTCGAATGGACAGAAGATTGATGATCCAAGTATTGATCCATCTTTTGCAGAATGCATTTTTACATACTGTAAAAAATAGTAAAGTGATCGTAAGGGCAAGCGTGCCCAAAGATCATCTTCTGTTAACTGTAGAAGATAACGGGGTTGGAATTCCTCCGGGGCAAGAGGAAAAAATTTTCGAGAAGTTCACTAAAATTTCCGGTTCCATGCAAGGGACAGGCCTTGGACTTTCTATCTGCAAAGGTCTTGTAGAAGCACAAGGTGGGAAAATCTGGGCGGAGAACAGACAAGAAGGTGGAGCAAGGTTTTTGATCCGAATTCCCGTCCTTACTTTCCCTCCGTTGGAGGATTCGATTGTCTAGTCCAATCATTATGATTATAGATGATGAGATCCAGATCCGTCGATTGGTCCGAGTCGCTCTTGAAAAAGAGGGTTATAAAGTAGAAGAAGCGATCTCAGTTGATGATGCATTATCAAAAGTTTATATGGTTCGTCCAGATTCCATCATTTTGGATCTTGGTTTACCTGAAAAAGGTGGAGAAGAATTCTTAAAAAAGATCAGAGAGTCCGGTTCTAAGATCCCGGTATTAGTTTTAAGCGTTAGAGATTCCGAAAAAGATAAAATCTTTTTATTAGATAGTGGTGCGGACGATTATCTTACCAAACCTTTCGGAGTAGGAGAATTACTTGCAAGGATTAGAGTATTATTAAGGCACTCTTCTCCGGAAAAAACGGACGTTAAAGTAAAGATCGGACTTTTGGAATTGGATTTTGGGACCAGAAAAGTTTTGAAAGAAGGTAAAGAAGTCCGCCTTACACCTACCGAGTATTCGTTTCTAAAATTATTAGCCACTTACCCCGGAAAAATCGTGACTCAAACCCAAATCTTAAAAGAACTATGGGGTCCGAATCAGATGGCAGAATCAGGTTATTTAAGAGTGTATGTAAACCAGATCCGCAAAAAAATAGAAAGAGATCCGAGTAATCCTGAAATTCTGATCACTGAACCAGGGGTCGGATACTTTTTGAAAACGGACTCTTAATCTTTATAACGTACTAAGAAGAGTCCCGAACCGTCTGAAAGTTCCCAATTCCTAAATTCGGTCTCTTCTTCCCAGGTTTCTAAGTCGCAGATCACTAAGTCTGCTTCAGAAAGTATTTGCGGATTCTCTCCCTTTAGGATTATGATCTTTTCTTTTTTAAGAAGATTTCTTTCTTTTTGAGAAAATTGAGGTACTTTACCTCTTGGATCCCAAATGGAAAGTTTGGCTCCTATCTTTTTAGCCATTGCTAAAGCGAAACTTAATAGTTTTACATCTTTATCGGAATAAACTGCTAAGATAAAACGATCTAATTCCTTTAATTTTTCCGCGACTAAGATACCCGCGTTTGTTTCCGATTCGGAGAGAAGCGTTCTGATCTTACCGCCTAATACATCATCGCTGAATAAGGATTTGGCCCCTCCAGTCAGGAATATATTATAATTTCCTGATTGGATCGTTTTGAGTATATCTCTTGTGACATTGTCAGAAGGTTTATATAGAGTTTTCAGCTTGATCCCAAGTTCTTTAGAAAGTTTGAATAAAGGTTCGAAACTTTTTTTCTCGTATTTTTGAGCGGTTTTGCCTGAAATCCAGGAATCCGGAGTAAGGTGGAGCGCAGTCACTTCTTTTGATTTGTTTCCGTTTTGGAATAATCCAGAAGCAAGTCTTAATAGGTCTACACCTCTGGAATGTAATGCGAATGCGAGTAGTATACCTTCTTCTCTTTTGTCTTTTACAACTGAGAAAATTCTTTCTATTAAATTTAAACTCGGACCGGTCATATAAGTCGTGACCAATGCCATGAGCACCATCATAGAGAATATATGAGCGGATAATACGCCTATATCGTAACCAATATTGAGGACGATCAATTCCATGAGTCCTCTTGTGTTCATTAGCGCACCCAAGGATAAGGAATCTTTCCAGCTATTTCCGGAGGCTCGTGCAGCGATTGCACTTCCTGCAAATTTACCTACAATGGCAACCGTAAGCACCATTGCAAAGTCCCACCACAAATTACCTTGGTTCAATAATCCGATCTGTGTTCTGATTCCGGTTAACGCGAAGAATAAAGGAAGAAAAATAGCGGTACTTAAGTCTTCTACCTTTTCAGCAAGAAGTGTCCTAAGTTTGGGTTTGTCAGGCATAACAACGCCGGCTAAAAAAGCGCCAAACAATGCGTGTATTCCGATGGATTCAGTAATCCAAGCGGATGCGATCGGGAAAAGTAAAAACAGAGCCACTGCCATTTTGGTGAATGCTTCTCTGTTTGTGAAAATTCCTCCTGCTCTATGCATCGCAGGTTGTACAACCTTCCACATTATAATAACGTAAATGATTGCCAGGATTATGGTAAATAATGCGGCTAAAAGCCCTCCTGCTTGTACAAGAGCGATCACTACTGCAAGTAAACACCAAGCGGTTAAATCGTCTGAAGCAGCACAGGTAAGTGCAAGTCCGCCTAGTTTTGTTTTCGTAAGTCCTCTTTCCTGAACAATTCGAGCAAGAACAGGAAAGGCTGTAATACTCATGCCTATCCCCATAAACAAAGAGAAAGAGAGAAATGTTACCTCAGGAGGAGCTAATGTTTTATAAATAGAAAGTGCTAAGATCGCTCCGAGTAAGAAAGGAAGAAGAATGCTCGCATGAGAGATCAATATAGCAGAGTCTGCCTGGTTTCTGAGGAACTTTAGATCCAATTCCATTCCGACTACGAACATGAAGAATACCAAGCCGATCTGGCTTAATAGTTGTAAGGAACTTAAGGAAACTTTGGGAAATAAGAATTGATACTGTTCCGGGAATAATAACCCGAATAGGGATGGACCTAATAATATACCTGCAAGTATCTCCCCGACTACGAATGGTTGTCTTACAAGAACTGCAAGTTTACCCATTACTCGAGTAGCGGCTATTACGACCCCGATTTGTAATAATAGGAGTGGAAGAGGTTCATGGAAACCTTTCCAAAGTTTTGCCCCGGCTTTTTTCCAAACATCTATAGTATCTTCTGTGGGCTCGACCGAAGTAGAAGAACTTGCTTCGACGATAGCAACTTTACCTATTTCTAATGACTTGCCTTGTTTCGCTATGAATAGAAAGGCTCCTAAAGAAAATACTAATAGGGTAATGTAGAAAATTGCGTTTCGTTTCATCCTTAGAATCAGAAACCCTCGGAATGTTGGAGTTCCTCCATACTACAAAAATGGAAAGAATGAGAAAAGAATAATACTTAGTTTGAAGAAGAGAAATATTTTTCCCAAAACCCTTTTTCTCTCAGATATTCCATGCCAAACTTTGCAGCCTCTAAGGGAGAAAGGGTTTCGGATTCACTCTCTATCCTAGATAAAAATAAATAAGATCGTTTTGGGTCTTTCCAAAAGAACCAATACCAAGAGACTGATCTTCCTTGGGCATATCCTGTTGCAGAATCAGAGTAAAAACCGGAGTAGTTCCCAAAGTGCCCATCTAATCTATGGATGCCTGTTGGATTTTTGATTTCTCCCGGATTTCTTTCCAGCCCTTCTAATACCGAGTTTAGGTTTTTCTTTCTAACCTCTAACTCTCCGTTGAATAATTTCCATAAGAATAAATAGAATTCTTCGGCTGTCCAAGAATATCCTCCATCCATCCAAAAGGATCTAGAAGGTTCGAATGGAACGGATGTAGGAAGTCCAACAGAAGATAACCAGGTCCTAAGTTTAGTAGTGCCGGTATCCGTCCAGATTTTCTGAAAATACCAAACTGTGGAACTTTCTAAAGAAGACTTCAGGTTCTGTTCCTTTTGCCATCTGATATATGGAAATTTGGTTTTGTCCCAAGGGAAATATCCATGAGGATCTTTTAATGTTCCTAATTCCAATGCCGCCAGAGCAAGCACAGGTTGAAATACATACATAGATGGAGAACTTTTTTTGCAGTTATCTTCTCCCACTTTTAAAAGTGTACCTTCTTCCATTTCCGCCAGGAATAAGCAGACTTTTCTGTCGGAGAGATTGAGTTCTTCCTTTTGTATGGCCAAAGATTCCGTCCCTGTTTTTACAGAGCAGGAGAGAAGAAGGACCACAAAAGAAAAACGGAATATTTGCCTTATGAAAACCATGCGTAAATCGTAAGATAAATAACGAAAAGTGAAAGTGGGATGTAGAACATCAGGAAAATTTTTCCGATCCTTCTCCAATCCGTAACCGTATATTTTTTTACGAACTCGATCATTTGCTCCTGATCCATGGAGTATAACTCACTCGAATCATTCCAGCCGAAGATATTTCCTGCGAGTCTGCCTATTATTTCTTCTTTATAGGCTTGTATGATTTCCCAGGCTTCTTCTTTTTCAGCGTGGTTAGCCGAGAGAAGTTGCAGAAAAACTTTAGGGACCAAGAAAACTCTTCCAATCATTAAACTGGAAACTCTTGTAAATAATCCTAAAAAGAACATTGCTGAGAAGAGTGGATTTTCTCTTTTGAACCAGAATACGATTCCAAGACTTATCACGTAAGCTCCGTATCCAATATATATTCCTGCGAGTTCGAATCTCCGATTCGTTTTTTTCTCTTTTAAAAATTCTTCGTAAAGATGGGAGGATGCTACTTTCATTCTCTTGGCGATCCGAGCTTGGACTTATCTAAAATTCCGGATCTGAATGCTACGATTTTTGGATTCGGCAGGGAGACAAGTATTTCTGATCTCACTTCCGCCATTCCTCTCTTATGTCTCAGGCAAGATTATAAAAAGCAAAACTGAAAATCGCACCTTCTTCCGAAAATAAGAAAAAAGAAAAGGCGGAACGGATGAGCGGCGCAGTTCGTAAAAAAGAAAGAAAGATACTCACCGGTGAATTTTGGACATCTAAACAAAGGCAGTCTCATCCAATCCATTATGTGGTTAGTTACAGAGCTTCCTTTAAGCCTGAATTGCCCGCCTTCTTCATTGGAAAATATTTAGAGAATCGAAAAGGGATAGTATTCGATCCTTTCGGTGGAAGAGGGACCACTGCGGTCCAAGCAAACTTAGAAGGTTATGCTGCTATCCATAATGATATCAGTCCAATGTCCTTATTTTTGGCGAAGTCCAGACAAACTGTACCTTCTATCGAAAAACTGGAAAGGGCGCTTGATTCTCTCAATCTGAACTCCAAGATCCGGGAAGAAAAAGAAGACGAGGGTCTTTTACATTTTTATCATAAAGATACTTTAAAAGAGATCAAGAACCTTAAAAAGATCCTTTCTGATTCGGATTCTCCTGAACTTAGATATTTGGGTCTAACTGCATTATCCAGGCTTCACGGCCATAGTAACGGATTCTTTTCTGTCTATAGTTTTCCTCAGATCTCTATTCCTCCTTCGGCTCAAAAAAGAAATAATGAGAAAAGAGGAGTTGTCCCTGATTATAGAGAGATCAAGCCAAGGATCCTTCAGAAGATGAGAAGGGATCTGAAAGAATTACTTACTCCTTTTTATCATGAGTTTTCCTCCAGAAACGAATACACCAATCATTCTTCCTTAGATCTTTTTGGTTTAGAAGATGATTCAGTGGATCTCGTAGTGACCAGCCCTCCATTTTTGGACAAGGTAAATTACGAAGAGGACAATTGGCTTCGATATTGGTTTCTAGATATAGAACTGGAGAAGGACCAGAAACCAAGTATATTCGCAACTCTTGCCGGTTGGTGTGAATTTATCCAAGGAACTTTGTCGGAACTTTCTAGAGTGGTAAAACCCGGTGGAACGGTGGTCATGGAAGTGGGAGAAGTTCGAAAAGGTAAAACAGTCTTCAATCTGGATGAATACGTAATCAAATGTGCGGAATCTACGGGACTTGTCTGGGAAAATACGTACATCAATGACCAGAAGTTCACGAAACTTGCAAATTGTTGGAATGTTTCGAATAATGAGAAGGGAACCAACTCCAACCGCTGTGTGGTTTTCCGTAACCTGAAGTAGAAGCGCACTTCCGAAAAACCGGTATTTTGTCTCAAAAATCCCTAATATCCCCTGTGGATTTTTTGGGAATGGCCGATAGGTTAAGGGATCGAGGTATAAACTCAAATGATGCGTTCCCTTTGGACTGCCGCGACCGGAATGATCGCTCAGCAATTTCATATAGATACAATTTCCAACAACTTGGCAAACGTGAATACCACCGGTTTTAAAAAGAACCGTGCGGATTTTGAGGACTTAGTTTACCAACATATGGTTTTGGCAGGAACACCTGCTACTTCCGTGAGTGAAATCCCCACAGGTGTGAATGTGGGTCACGGGGTGAGGGCGGCTGCTTCTCAGAAATTATTCGAGATCGGTTCCTTTCAGGCGACCGGTAATAAGTTGGACCTTGCGATCACAAGCGAGATGGGATTTTTCAAGATCCAAATGCCTGATGGCAGTTTTGCATTCACTCGTGACGGTTCTTATAAGATTGATTCAAACCAACAAGTAGTAACATCTAACGGTTATTTGTTGGAGCCACCTCTTATTCTTCCTGAGGGAGCGATCCTAAATACTCTAATGATCTCCGAGCAGGGAGAAGTTACGGTAAAGATCGGAGCGGATATCCGTCCTACCGTGATCGGTCAGGTGGAACTTTATCGTTTCGTGAACCCTGCGGGTCTTCAGGCAATCGGTAAAAACTTATTCCAAGAGACTGTTGCTTCCGGCCCTGAAATTCCTGGGACTCCTGGTATGGAAGGTTTCGGAAACGTACTTCAGGGATTCTTGGAGATGTCTAACGTAAAAATCGTAGAAGAGATGGTGAATATGATCGTGGCTCAAAGAGCTTACGAATCTAACTCTAAAGCTATCCAGACTTCGGATAACATGTTATCTACTGCGATCGGACTTAAACGTTAATTAGTATGAGTTTCCGCTTTTACATTTCGTTCTGTATCTTAACCGGACTATCCTTTTCCGGTTTAGTAAAGATAGAAGGAATGGAGGCGGTATACCTGCGTGGAAAACTTCTGACCCAAAAGAAAGAAGTCCTACTCTCCGAGATCGCTAAACTTCCAGACGGGATGAAAGATAAGGTTGTATTAAGAAACTTGAATTCTCCTGTTGTCATTCGTCCAGAAAACTTAAAAGAAGTTCTGGCTGGAATCCCGGTTTCTGGAAAAGAAACATTAGTATTACCTTTGGATTCTGAATTAGATCCGGAAGACTTAGAAGAAAGTCTAAAAAAAGAAGTTTCTAAACTTCCTCAAGATAAAGAAGGGGATTTTAAAATTTCCTATATAGGCGGAGAAAGGTTTGTTCCAAGCCAAGGTGTGGAGCTGAAATGGGCGGGACTTCCTCAAGTCATTCATCCTGGACAAATCGTTGCTTCATTAGATTTTTATTTCGAGAGCAGAAAGGTCCATACTCAAAGGATCAAATTTAAATTAGAAAGAAGAACGAACGCGCTTTTCGCCAAAAAAGAGATCCGCAAGGGACAAAAGTTACAAGCAGAAGATCTGGAAGAAAGAACCGTTTATATGGAAGAATCTTTTACGGACGGGATTTCCGGTAAGGATATCGGTTCCACTGCACTTAAGGATCTACAGATAGGGGAACTTCTCCGTAAAAAACAATTTAGGTTCTTATTCGATGTGCAAAGAGGCGGGGACGTAAATCTTGTTTATACCAAGGGAAATCTGGTAGTAAAGTCCAAGACAAAAGCATTAAGTTCCGGTAATATTGGAGAGATCGTGGACGTTTCTTCTCATTCGAAAGAAGGGAAAATTTCCGCAAGAGTAGTGGAGAAGGGTACAGTCCTTTTAGAGAATTGATATGATCCGTAGTTTAAAATTTATACTTCCACTTTTATTTTTATCCGGAATGATCGCTCTATTCGCTCAAGATCTATCCCAATGGCAGGATAAAAATCCTTACTCCAGAAGCCAAAATCTGAAAGTAGGAACTACTATATTCGTAAAATTGAAAGATGGTTTTACTGCGGAGTTCGAGATTGAATCTACTGCAGATGAAAATATAACTATCAAGGCCGTTCCCGATAAAAAAGTGATCCCTGATAATCCTGCTTATAATACGGACCGTACAATCGTTCGTAAGAATAAAGGTAAGATCAAATCATTAGGTAAACTGAAAGGGAATCTGACAGCTGTAGTTACTGCGATAGATACAAATACAGGCCTTTTGACATTACAAGGACAACGCTCTTCTACTTATAATGGAGAACCTTCTCAAGTTCTTTTGACCGGAAGATTATCCCCGGAGTTTATTTCCAGAGACAATTCTGTAGATGCGGATCGGATTGCAGATTTGCAAATCCAGTTTACAGGAAGAATTGAACCTAAAAATTTACAACCTCCTATCACTTTAAAAACGATCAATAATCCTGATGGGACCGTAACCGTTAAGGCGGAACTTTCAGAAGAAGAAAAACAAAGATATATTCTGGAACAGTTGAATCGTTTATTGGGAGAGTCTAAATGAAAAGAGTAGTTTTACTTTTTATAATATTCTCCTTATCACTTTCCGGAGCAGAAGTTCGTTTAAAGGACCTTGCTAAGATAGAAGGGATCAGGGATAATCAAATCACCGGTTATGGTATCGTGGTTGGACTGCCTGGTACTGGAGATTCTAAAACTCCAATGACTACTGAGAGTATGAAAAATTACCTCAAGAACCTGGGAGTGGATGCGAATCTAAAGCCGGAACAAACTAAAAACATAGCATCCGTATTAATTACTGCTAATATTCCTTCTTATGCTAGAAAAGGGGATAGATTGGATGTGACCGTTTCTTCTATAGGAGACGCAAAGTCATTGGAGGGAGGGGTACTTCTTCAGTCTCCTTTAAAAACCGCAAATGATAAAATTTATGCGGTAGCAAGCGGAGTTATCTCCTTTGGCGGAAAAGAAAACAGCGCAGGCGGACTTGGAAGAGCTTCCAAAAAGACTGTGGGGATAGTTCACGCAGGTGCAATTGTAGAAGCCGAATTAAAAGAAGATTTCTTTTCCAACCAGAGAGTGGTAATTCGATTGAATAGCCAAGACTTCTCATTAATGAATAACGTAATCAATCGTATCAAAGAAACTGTTCCGGAAAAATTCGGGTTAAAAGCTGAATCCATCCAGGCTTTAACACCATCCGAGATCGTGATAGAAGTTGGTGCTGGATTCTCTGCTAAATCTCCAGGGCTTCTTAACCTTCTTTCTGATCTGGAAAACATCACTGTAGAATCGAATCCTAGAGCAAAAGTGGTGATTAACGAAAGATCCGGAGTCATCGTAATGGGCGGAAATATCACAATTGACGAGGTTGCGGTTGCTAGATCGGGCCTTAGTCTTTCCGTTGCAGATAAGAATAGAAGACCTACAAGGTTGAGCGGAGAAAAACCACCTACTAAAGAATCTTTCGTGATAGAAGAGGCCACTCAAGTCTCCGATGTGGTGGAAGCATTGAACAAAGTAGGAGCTTCTACAAAAGATATTATAGCAATTTTAGAAGCATTGAAGGCAGCAGGTGCACTTCATGCAGAATTGGAGATACAATAATGATAGATAAAATTCAAGACTATCGATCTAAATTGGATCTTACGGAAAGGCCGGAAGTTCAAAGACTTTTACGCGAGGAAAAAAACGTAAAGCCTGGTCAAAGTTTTCCGGACCAATTAAGAGAAGAATTTAATAATACTTTATCCGGAAAAGTTTCCTCTTCTGAAGTGAGAATGCCTCATAATATTAAGGAAGAAATCGCTGCCGATCCATATCGCAAAAAGTTATTTGATGCTTCCGGCGAATTTGAATCCATCTTCGTAAAGATGATGTTGAAAGAAATGAAATCCACAGTTCATAAATCCGGACTCATCGATGGTGGATACGCGGAAGAAATTTTCGAAGATATGCTCTATGACGAATATTCAAAGAATCTTTCCGCAAATTCATCTTTGGGACTGGCTGAACAGATTTATCAATCTTTGTCTTCTAATCTTCCACCGATCTCTAAACTAGATTCTAAAATTTAATTTCCTTCTTTTTCCCAGGCTCTGAGAAATCCTTTTGTGGAAAGATTTTTTGCAGCCTGAGGACTTACCCCGAAACTTTTTAATACCAGAGTCATCATTTCTCGATCGTGTGAAACATCTTTTGCACGGCCTTCTAAAATATTACGGATTCCATAGTGTAATGCTCCTACAAATAAGCCCAAAGCGGATTCTTCTGATTCGATTTGGAATTTTCCAGATTTGATTCCATTCTTTAAATCGTTTATAGGATAACTTAATAATAAATCGCTCATTCTAGGAGCGACTGCTGCGATTCTGATCAAAGCCCAGGCCCAATCGAAATCCTTTCTAGCTTTTTTAAAGAATAGAATACCTGCAAGAGCCATTCTTTCTGCCGGATCTTTTAGATCCTTCATACCAATTTCTATTTCTTCTGCAAGACCTTCGATCAATGCAAGTGAGGAAGCTTCGAGTAATTCTTCCTTGGTTTTGAAATAATTGTAGAAGGTTCCGTTTGCGACCTCCGCCTCTGCGCTTACTTCTGCTATTGAAGTTTCTGCTGCGTCTTTCTGAGCAAACAGACGCAATGCTGCTTTCATGATTTGAGCGCGGGTTCTTTCCCGTTTAGGGAGTAGCTTCTTTTTCGGAACGGAAGGCATTCTATGAATGTATACGAGCCCGACTCTCTTTTCGCAATTACATTTTTGAGAGACCTCTCAAAAATGTAATTGACCTTTATTTTAAATTTTGATCTAGTCCTCATTTATGAGGAATTCATGAAAAATGAGATATATCTCATATTTTTCTCAATCGGAAAAGCCTAATGTAGTGATCGTTGGGGCAGGGCCAGTTGGGGTCCTTACTGCCAATTTGCTGGGTATGTATGAAATTCCCACCCTTGTGATCGATCAAAATCCGGGGATTTTAGAGATCCCGAGAGCGATTTCTTTGGACCAAGATGCTTTAAGAATTTTGCAAGCGATCGGGTTGGAAGAAGAAGCAGCCCGTACTATGCCCGCAATTTCCGGAGTGCAGATGGTTTCTCCTTTGGGAGGACCAATTGCAAAGATCAATTCATCCGGTTCTCTTGATGGGCATCCAAGGCTTGTATCTATTTACCAACCATCTTTGGAAAGAATACTAAGGAAAGGTTTGGAGAGATTTGATCAGGTGAGTCTTTGGTCAGAATGTATTTATTTAGATCATAAGGAATACGATTCGGAAATTGTAATCAGAGTAAAATGTAAAGAGTTAGAGTATAGGATCAGCACGGGATTTTTACTCGGTTGTGACGGAGCTCATAGTTCTGTACGAACCAAACAAGGTTGGAAACTACAAGGATCTTCGTACAAGGAAGATTGGTTGATTCTAGATGTAGCAAATCTAGGTAAAGTTTGGGATACGGTTGAATTTTTATGTGATCCTAAACGGCCGATCGCTCATGTTCCAGGTCCAAACGGTTCTCAAAGGTGGGAGTTCCTACTAAAGAAAGGTGAAACCAAGGAAGAAATGGAGAAGCCTGGAAAAGTGGCCGAACTGATGAAACCTTGGGGAGATATTTCCTCTATGAACGTGGAAAGAACCGCGGTGTACAGATTCCAGGCTAAAACCGCCGACTGTATGGGAAAGGGAAGAGTTTATCTTTTAGGAGACGCCGCCCATCTAACTCCTCCTTTTGCCGGTCAGGGATTGGTAAGTGGAATGAGGGATACATTTAATCTAGGATGGAAGATCTCTTCCGTTCTGAAAGGTTCGGCCTCTTATAAAATTCTTTCAAGTTATCATATAGAAAGAAAAGCACATGCAAAAAAGATGATACGATTGGCCGTATTTTTGGGATCTATCATCATGACCCGGAATAAAGCGATCGCGCTCGTCCGAGATTTTATCTTTAAAATATTATATTATTCTCCTTTCCGCCCTTTTCTTTCCGATCTGCGGATTAAACCGGATAACTCATTCAAAAAAGGTCTCTTTTTAATGAAAGGTAAATCAAAAAAATATAATATTGTGCCCGGGGCTTCGTTTCCTCAATTTCCGGTAAAATTGCCCGAAGGACAAATCGTGTTTTCAGACCTTCTTTTAGGCAAGGATATGATCCTTATAGGTTATGGTAAACATCCTCTTTCAGTATTGCATTCAGAATCCAAAGAAAGATGGGAAATGATCGGTGGAAAATATTGTTTTCTCACAAGTCAGCAACAATTGTCGGAGAATTATTCCGCAGATGCGGAAGATATTACTTCTTCCTTTTCTCATTATTTCGGCGGAAGGGATCGGTTTGTTATCGTTCGTCCGGATCGAATCATTGCTGCTACATTCAATTCAGAAGAAGCAAACAATACGATCCTAAAATATTTGGATATTCACCAAGGAAAATCGCCATGAAACAAATTCCGTCCGCATGTCCCGTTCGTTCCGATCGCCCCTTAAGCAAGGCTGCAGACATCGCCTATATACGGTTAGGCCGGGAAAATTTGGAATCTGCCTCCGAATACTATCAAGATTTCGGATTGGATATAGTGGAGAAAAAAGAAGACCGGATTTTGTTTCGTGGAAATAGCTCCGATCTTCCCTGTTGGTCCTTGGAAAAGGCCGACAGGGATTTTTTAATCGGTCTAGGAATATATCTACATTCTTCGGAAGATTTTGAAAGACTGAAAACCATTCCTGGTGCAGAATTTCTACAAAACGGACGTATCAATTCTATTCCGTGTGTGACTCTTTTTGATCCTTCTGGACTTCCCGTGGATGTAATGTATGTACCGGAGGAAAAAAACAAAAATCCAATCGATCCTACGGAAGAACTTTGGAATTATCCGGGAGAATCTCGTAGAGCTAATCTCCCAAGGCCTTGCGAATCGAGGCCTTCTAAGATTAACAGATTAGGACATGCGGTTTTTCTAAAACAGGAATTTCTAAAGAATGCTTCTTGGTACTGCGATACTTTCGGAATGATTCCCTCCGATATTCAAATCCTTCCGGAATCCAAGGAGCCTGTAATCGTTTTTTTAAGATTCGATCGAGGGGAAATTCTATCAGATCACCATTCGATTGTGATTGCTTCAGGGATCACGGATAGTTTAGAACATTGCGCCTTCGAATTGAAAGATTTGGATGAGGTAGCAACGGGAAGAGAATGGCTTTTAGGAAAAGGATACCATTCCAGTTGGGGAATCGGAAGGCATTTACTAGGTAGCCAGATCTTTGATTATCATAGGGATCCTGCCGGTATGTTAGTAGAACATTATGCTGACGGAGATAAGTTCGATAACTCTGTTCCTACCGGGATTCATTTAATAAATCGAAAAAGTTTGTATCAGTGGGGAGAAAATATGCCCAAAGATTTTTTGGACACTAAACTTTCTCTTCAAAAATTATTGGAGTTATGGAAAGGAATTATTTCAGGAAGGCGAATCTCCATACCTATTCTCATAGAATTGAAGAAGGTCGCGGAAATTTCTCCTAGAACTTGGATTAAATATTAAGGAAATCTTATGGCAAAAAATTTTGTACGTTTCAAGAAGAATGATGGGATCGATTGGGGAGAATGGAAACAAGGAAAAGTTTTTCCTTTAGGTGCGGGAGAATTAAATACCAGAGAATTTTTGGAATATTCCAAAAGTAATCCATCTTCAAGTTCTAAATTTTATTCTCCGGAAGAATTGGAGATTCTTTCTCCGATCACGGCACCTTGCCAAGTGGTTTGCCAAGGTGCGAATTATAGACAACATCTAATTGAATCCGGATTGGATCCTGACGAAAAAAATTATATTCTATTCTTCAGTAAGTCCGATGCATCTTTGACTTCTCCTATAGGAAAAGTTATCCGTCCGAAACAAGTCCAACTATTGGATTACGAAATTGAATTGGGTCTTGTTTTTGGAAAATCCATTCAAGAACCTTGGAGTAAAAACTCGGGAGAAGTTTCCGAATACGTTGCTGCTTTCTTTATGGCTAATGATGTATCTGCAAGAGATATACAACTTCCTCAATTACAATGGTACAAAGGAAAATCTTATCGTACATTTTTGCCTGCGGGTCCGGTGCTTGCCGTTTTAGAGCCTGGAGATTTTCAGCTATGGAAAAGTTTGGAATTAACTTTGCTTGTGAATGATCGAGTGAGACAACATGACACTGCAGCGGATCTGGTTTTTAATCCAGAAGAGAGTATCCGAGAATTATCTCATTTTTGTAATATAGAACCGGGGGATGTACTTCTTACGGGAACTCCTTCCGGCTGTGCATTGAGAGCTCCTGGGAAACTTTTGCAAAAGATTGCAGCACTTCTGCCGGAAAAAAAGAAATGGGAATTATTCGTAAAAGGGCAACTAAAACGATCTGAATATCTTCAACCAGGAGATAAGATTCGTTCCTTTATTCGTAGTGCAGATCGAAGAATCGATTTAGGAGATCAGATTCTTAGAGTGGAGCAGGAACCATAGCTGGCCCAAAGGAAAAATTCGGGATCTTCCTGCATAAATATTTTCCGAAACTATTCGCAATATTTTTGACTAAGGCCTCCGTCACCTAACGATTGGAGGCTATGGATACTTTGAGTTATAATGCTCCCGGGATTCTTTTCCCGGCGATATCACTTCTCATGCTAGCGTTTACAAATCGGTTTTTGGGTTTAAGCTCTCTTACTAGACAATTATTAGATAAATATAGGGAATCCGAGGATCCGAATATCGAGGCCCAAGTTCGAAATCTTGTAATACGAATTTCCCATATCCGATTTTCTCAGACGTTTGGTATTTTAAGTATGACATTCTGTACCGCATCGATCTTATTCATTGCGATTTGGAATATCGGAGCTTGGATCTGTTTCGGGCTTTCCTTATTTTCGATGCTCACTTCGCTGGTATTTTCTTTATTAGAGATCCGACTTTCCGTGCGAGCCTTAGAATTGGAAATACATGCGGTATTTTCATGGGATTCGTCCCGTTAAAATTTTAGCCTGTTTTTTCGTTCGTTATAGATTAGTGAAGGAAATATTTTTCGGACTAAGGTTTGTTGAAAACTGAATTGACTTCGCCGTTTTGGTGATACACAATCCTGTTTCTGTTTGCATGATACAAATCAGCGAGATTTTGAATCTTATTTTCGATTCTATCGGTTTAATTGCGATAGTCGCTCTTTATCGAATCGGACTTATTCCTAAGTATAAATATCTGTTTTACGGGTTTTTAAACGTTTGGTTCAGCAGTCTTTTTACGGTTTTGGAAGGATTCTTTTGGCCTGTATTTCTGAATTTTCTGGAACATTTCACTTTCTTATTATCCGGAGCCTTCTTTCTATTCGGGATAAGCGTTTATTTCTTAAAAAGGCAGGAAATCTGAAATGAACGTTATATCTACAATGAGTTTAGCGACTTTTTTCTTATATGCGGCTTCTTTAACTATATTGATCAAAAGTATATTAAAAAATCGTATTATGTTTGGGCCCGGAATATTTGCTGCAGCAGCTCTTTTAACGGGTTTTTTCGTATGTGTTTCCAATTTTTTGGAACACTCAGGTATCAGCGATATTTTGGATGATTACGAGGGTTTTGCTAAGGACCTTTTCGTGATGTTCCTTTTGATTTTCTTATACGTGGACTCCATGCATAGAGAACAGACAAAAAGAGAGAAGGACCAAAAAAGAATACAAAATGAACTTAGAGAAAAAGCGTTACTACTTACCGAGATTCATCATAGGGTAAATAATAATCTACAAATAGTTTCGAGTCTTCTTTCCATGCAAAGAGCGAATAAGGAAGATGAAAATATTTCGGAAGCGCTAAGGATTGCACAAAATCGGATCCAATCTATAGCAAAGATCCATCAAATTATCTATGATTCTAATAATCTTTTGCAAATCGGGGCAGATTCTATTTTAGATCCGGTAATTCAGAATCTGGAAAATACTTATAAAAGTAAATCCGGCAAAATTTCAGTTAATATAGAAATCGATAAGAATATCAAATTGGATCCGGACACAGCGATGCCTCTTGGCCTGATCCTGAATGAACTCGTTACAAACTCTTTGAAACATGCATTTTGTGAAGGTGAAAACGGTGAAATTTCAGTTCGATTAGAACAAGATGATAAAAATTTAATATTGCTCGTTTCCGATTCAGGGAAAGGAATCGAAGGTCCAGCCAACCAAACAGAAGGGATCGGGATGAAACTTGTGGAAAGTTTAGTTCTGCAGATAAGGGGAAGTGTACTTGTGGATTCTAAAGAAGGGATGTCTGTAAGGATTGTGGTTCCTAAGGAAGGAAAACCCAGCGTAGTATTTACTCTTCCTTAGGAAATTTTAAATGTTTCTGATCTGTTAGCTATATTTAATCTATCAGATCTCTAAAACTAATCGCATCCAGATCTTTTTGTAGAGAAGTTTCTGCTTTATCCATTTTTTCCCGAACCTTGTCCGGATATACATGAAAGGAGGGATCTTCCTTTAAAAGCGGTTCGGGTATCCTGCGATAAAAATCTCCGAGAGTCAAATCTTCACCGGAAACCACAGGTAACCAGGCTCCTCCTTCATTTGTTTCCACCAAAAGTCCTACTTCGGATAATGTTTTAGTAAGCCTTGGGATTTCTTCCGAATGAAGTCCCGATTTGATTGCAAGATCCCCGTTTCGAGGAGCTATCTTACTTTCTTTTTGAACAGAGTAGACCGCTTTTAAAACTCCGATTAACTTTCTGAATTCGTAACTAAAAGAAGTATGATGTTCTTCTATTAATTGGAAAGGCGCGTAGTACCTTTCCGGATACTGTACGCAGGCCGTAACTTCTGCTCCGAATAGAACAATCAACGATAATGAATAAACTCCTATTAGGAAGATAGGAATCGAGGCGAGTGCCTTATATACGATCATTGTGGTTTCGGAGAAGGATGTGATATACACCTGAAATCCATATAAGAAGATCAAAAAGATCACGCTTGTAAAACCTGCTCCCCAGGCAGATGCCCTGATCGGGACTTTTGTGTTCGGGATCAACGTGAATAATGCCAAGAAAAATAGCCAGATCCCTATTAGAGGAAAGAAGAATTTTAGAATATTATAAGGTGAGAATACTGATTCTCCTCCTTGTAGGATGATTGTCTCGTATTTGACATCCTTATATTCCGAGAGACTGATTTTTCTGTATTCACCTATATTCAATAGTCTGAATCTTCCATTCTCACTTCTGTCCAATAATCCGGAGGCGAATACTTTACCTTTTGCAGGGATATAAAAAGTATTCCAATGTTCTCCTCCGTCTATGGAGACTAAAATATTACCAAGAGCATCTAAAAGGAAGATGTCAGCGGATTCTTCGTTTTCTATAGACCAGACTTTAGTAAATGTATATCGTTTATGACTGAGATTTTTCCAGGAATAACCACCGTCTTCCGTTTTGAAAACGGAACCTCTTTCTCCTGTTACAAAAAATTCTCCGGGCCGGATACGATGGATATCTTTTAAGCCGTGACCTGTGATCTTGGTTGCGTTCCATGTATAACCACCGTCTTCACTTTTCCAAACATTTCCGTCTTCATCTACGATGTAGCCCAGATAAGGTTCCGGAAAATAAACACGATTCGCTCGGATTTTAAGTACATTTGTGAATACCGGTTTGTAACTTCTTCCCTGAGTGAAAAAATGTAGGACTTCTCCGTTGGAAAAAATTAGATAAAAATTCCCTTCGTTGATATATTCAAAATCTTTAAAATTAGAATTATCAAAGAAGATAGCATTCCATACTGAGCCATCTATAGGTTTGGAAAGGAATAATCCTTTTTCGGAAAGCGCATATACTTTTCCGTCTTTAACGGAAACTCTGACAAAATTTTCTTTGGAGATATCAGGCTTTTCGCAGAAGTCTACACGAACTCCGAACGTGTCCAAGCAGCGGATATTTTTAAGATCAATGTCCTTCTCATCCAAATAGTAATCTTTTTTAAGGCCGGAATCCATTCGGAAAAGTGTACCATTCTCACCTGCGATCCAGATATGATTTTCCGGATCCTTGTCCATGCTCAGATAATGAGAAGGACGGAACACATCGGTTACTTTTTTGGCTAGATTATCTCCGATCACGAGAAGTAGGGGGCCGATAGAAAGAACAAAAAAGTAAAATACGAATTCTTGTAGAACGGATCTTTTTTCTTCTATCCTCCAGATGGAGTTAAAGGAATTTTCTAAGGATCTTAATACGGTAGTTGCAGAGAATACTAAAAGAATAAAACCGATTGCGCCGATCTGTCTAGCAGCATCGATCAATTCTCCCAGGGTATCCAAGTAGGGATTAATATCTAAATTGATATTACTGACTAGAAAAAATGCATTAATTTTATCGAATATTTCTTCCTTACGATTGTCCAGCCCAGAAGTGATTGTCAAAAGAGAAAGTGCCACAACAAGCATTGGGATCAAGGAGACGATTGTAGTATAAGAAATACCCGAAGCTTTGATAAGGCATTCGTCTTTGACAAAACGATATGCGGACGCAGCCAAAACTCGGACTGTAAAGTTCAGTTTTCTTCCTAAACCTGCGTCCGGAATATAATCAAAAAATCTACTATACTTTGTATTCGGATGAGAATTCATTTCTTAATCGCGTAATGCACCATGGAAGAAGTGAGTGGTATTCCTTTTTTGGAAAGTTTACTTTTGAAATGGTAGAAAGAGATCCGAAACCATTTCAAATAATCCTTCCAGCTTGAAAAACTTCCCCTTGATTTTAAAAGTTTAGCGGAAAGAGGGAAGTCCACTCCGAGGTAAGTAATCTGTCTTTCGAATCCTCTTATGGCAAGAATTTTCCGAAGAATTTTTGCAGAATAATAATACGCATGGCCTGGAAGATAATAGTGATAATTTTTGCCTGCTTCGATTGCCTGCCAGGCATCAAAATTTGCAGTCTGTATGAGAAGTAATCCTCCGGGCTTTAGGACCCTTGTAAGTTTATTGAATACTTCCTTTGGATTTTCTAAATGTTCTATGACTTCGATGAGTGTGATCACATCAAAAAAATTTTCAGGAAGATCTGCGTCTAAGAATTGACCTTGCCAAACCTTAAAACCTCTCTCTTCGGCTTGTTTGGAGGAGAAGGGGGAAATTTCCACACCATATGGCACAAAACCTTTTTCTTTAGCGCATTCTAAAAAGCCGCCGAAAGAACAGCCAATATCTAAGAAGTTTCCCGAGGATTTGAATTTGGAAATATTTTTTAAACGAGCAAACCAAACATACCGATCGAATTTTTCGGTCTGTCTTTCGTCTCTATAGGTAAATCCTTTATCACCCGTATAATATTCTTCCGTATATAATGATTCTGGTTCTGGCCTTGGAAATTGAGCTTGGAATCCGCAAGTTTTACAAATTTGGATAGAAAGGTCGAAATTACCGAATTCGGATCTGTATAAAGGTTCCCAATTGCAGTCCCCATTAAGAGGACATTCTTCATAGATTACTTTTGGGCGAGAAAGATCCAATGACAAATCCTCTCATCCAATTTTCCTAATGGAGTTCTCTCCGTATAACCGATTTCAAAAGAAGAAAAATCCTTTAGAAGAGCCTGTACGTTTTCTTTGGAATAAAACCATGTCGCACCACCTGCAAGATCCGCAGTTCCTATTTTACCTTTTTCTGCTTTGAGATGAGTATCACCTTCCGCTCTTACAGAAGCAGCAAGATAGCCACCTTTTTTTAGAATACGAAAAGTATCGTCTAACATGGATTTTGCGAGATCCGGAGAATTATAATGTAGGACTCCCCAGCTTACAATAAGATCAAATTTTTCATCAGTAAAGGGATAAGGGGGAGAATTCAGAAGAAAAGTTTGCACCCAAGGATAAGATTCTTTAACGGACTGAACAGAATTCTCGCTGTAATCCGCAGCATAAACTTCATATCCAAAATCCTTTAAGAGAACACAATGCCTTCCTGAACCAGTTCCAAAATCCAACGCTTTGGGAGAAGGAGAAGAGGGTGGGAACTTAGAGATCATTCTGACCAAGTTTTCATCAGGATAAGAAAGTTTTGCTTTAGGTCTGGTATAATGAGTTTCCCAAACTTCTTTGGAAGGATGATCAGCGGGCTTCATATTCCGCCTTCAAACGATTTTTAACGGAACCATTCCATTCTTCTTCAGAGGAAGACCCTTTCGATCTTAAACAGAGAACTCTTGTCCTTGTTTCGTTTCCCAAAGAAGTGTCCAGTTTAGAACCGGGTTCTTTTAAATTTTGGTTCAGAAGAATTGTTTCGCCATAACCTGTGGGAAAATTTTCCCAGGATTTTAGAACGGAAACACCTCGAGGCGGAATATCAAAACGAACTTGAGATTTTAGTTTTTTAGGAATTTCTAAACTAGAAGGAGGGGGAATAATCGGTTCTCCCACTAAAAGTTTAACTAAATTAGTGAAATAATCGTAACCGGAATAACCAGGTACAAGAACATCGGCCAGATATTCTCCGCCAACTTCCGGAGCGGCTTCAATCAATACAAGATCCCCGTTTTCATCCGATCTAAATTCAGCTACAAAAGGGCAGTTTTTCAGACCGGTTGCCTTGACGATCGCTCTGCATAACATCTTGATCTCACCTTCTAATTCCGATTTAGGGAAAGGAAGTCTATGAGCAGCTTCTAAAAAAGGAGGAAAAGAAGAAGTTTCCTTCAAAGAAATATTCACAAGATGAAAATCAGATTCATCCACTAATCCCAAAACAGTATATTCAGGACCTGGAATATATTCTTCTAAAAGCCAGGTTTCCGGATGAGGAGAATTAGCTGTGGTTTTTGCCTTAGGTTGTTTTTTGGGGGATAATACATTAGAAAGTGATTTCAGATCTGAATCGGATTCAACAAGTTGGATGCCTGACTTACCACTACCTTGGCTGGGTTTTAAGATCCAAGGATATGGAAAAGATTTTGACTTTGCTTTGATCTCAGAAGCTGGGATCTCTCTTGGGACCCTGATCCCTTTCGGGGCCAAGGTCTCCTTCAAAATTTGTTTATCAGAAAATTTTAATACAGATTCTGTACTTGCATATTTCAGCTTTAATTTTTCTGCAAGATAAGCTGTGCTATAAGTTGCTTTGCCAAAGGATCTTGTTCCGACCCCTATGATTGGGGTGGGGAGAGGATTTTCGGCGACGGCTCTTAAGATCCTTCTATATTCGAAGGTAGATTCAATGATCCGCAGGCTCGCCATGGCGAAACCTGGAGCCCTATCGTTTTTGTCTACTGCGGCAACTTCTAAGCCGAGGGCTCTCGCTGCAGAGATTAAGGGTACCTGGTTTTTGCCGGCTCCTAAGGAGAGAAAATACCCTTTTTTCTTCATCCTCTGGATAGATAGTGCTCAGAACAAGAGATGTCAAAGGTTTTTTGGGAATGAGACAAAATCCCCCTTATTTGTAGGAACTCCAACAGGTTTGTGGAAACCGGCCCCCGCCCCGGTTTGGGTGGAGGAGGAGGGCCCGTGGGAGGTTGCTTCCACGCTCTATATCAGAAAATTTTCAAATTATCAACTCAAGTTCGCGCATATTTGGGATGGAATGTAGATTCTGGATTCTGTGTTGGCCTAATTTAGAATGAAATTTCTGAATCACTGTTCCGCCAGGGATGCGAAGGGCTTGTCCCACCGAAGGTGGGATGAGGCGGGCTCGCCGAATCCGTAGCAGCCCGGTCCCGCCCGACGGGCGGGAGGCGGCCAAGCTCATTGGGTAGGAACTCCTTCTTATTTTTTCTTTTTATGTCTTCAAAAGCGTAATGGGATTTTTGAAAAACTCCGATCCTTAAAATGAGAAGGAGAAAGTAGAATGTTAAGAGGAATGTACACCGGATCCAACGGGATGATCGTACAACAGACGCGCATGGACGTGATCTCTAACAATCTTGCGAACGTGGATAAGACCGCATTCAAAAGGGACACAACGTTGTTCAAAACTTTCCCTGAACTTTTGATCCATCGATTTAGTGAAGATGGTGTTGGCAAGGTTCCGATGGGCTCGTTCGACACTGCTCCAGTGGTCGGCAAACTTGGATTAGGTGCCGAGGTAAATGAAATTTATACAAGATTCGAACAAGGTGCTGTGAAGAAGACAGACAATCCTTTCGACATGATGTTGCAAGATAGGCCTGGTACGGAACATCCTGCTTTTTTCAGTATTTTGACAAATAGAGGGGAAAGGCTTTCTCGTTCCGGTGCATTCGTTTTGGATACGAATGGTTATCTGGTAACTCCTCAAGGCTTTCCTCTAATGGGCGAGAATGGTCCGATCAAAGTTGCTCGGGGTAATTTTTTAGTTAGAGAGAATGGAGAAGTTTGGATTAACGGTGAGATCGGTAACGATCCTCGCAATTCTACGGGTACGGATAAAAATAAATTTGAAACTCCTGTTCTTTTAGATCGTATTAAGATCCGCACTGTGGAAAATCCTCGTCACTTAGATAAAGAAGGGGACTCTTTCTATAATGATACTCCTGAGTCAGGCGAACCAAGACCTTTTCTTTTGGAAGAAGAACCGAATCTTCTACAAGGTTATTTGGAAGCTTCTAATGTAAGTGTCGTGACTGAAATGGTGGAAATGATCGAAGTTAACCGCTCTTACGAGGCGAATCAGAAAACTGTTCAGACTCAAGATCAGATGTTAGGTAAACTTCTGAACGATGTTCTGAGATAAGGATCCCTTCCTCTCAATCCGAACCGCTCCTTCTCCCGCGCTCTCGGATTGACAGCAAAAGTAGTTTTTAGAACTCTATGGTTTCCTTCAGCGAAGTTACGAATACCATCCTATCAGTTTGTCGATTTCCGGCTTTCTATCCTTTAAGATAGCTAATGCTTTTTTGATCGTTTTAGAACATTCTTCTTTTGGAACTCCGAAGATTATGATTCCGATTTCTAAGGCAAATATTAAGGGAGAATATTTGTAATTGGACCAAGTTTCCGCAAAAACTGCCGCTTCATTAAAAACGTTTTCCGATATCGCGAGAAGTATCTCTTCCTTCTAAAACTAGATCGTGGTCTAAAATATAGATTGACGCTTTATGGAAACTAGATCTTGATCTAGTTTATGAAGCCTGTTACTTACTTTCCGATTCCCACCCAATACCAGTTTGCAAAAAACCAAAAGTTGATCGCAGATAAAGAATATCGGCATTATTTTAACGGAGATCTTAGGTTGCCGGACGATATTATTCCCTTACTTGGTAGCCCGATGAATTCTTTCGATGCCTTACAACCCGATCCTAAGAGTTTGAATTCGTTACTCGATCCTGGATATCATTCTGTTGAAAATGGATATTGTGAATTATCAGACGGGACTGCTTATGTAACCAGCCTCGTGGATTTTCCGGGATGCACTGGAGACATGTATAAATGGTGGTTCTGGTGGCATTCCGTTGAATCGGCTCGGTATACACTTTGGTATCCGCACAATCATGTCTCTGCTCGTCCAGTAAATCGTGAAGTTCTGACTCGACCCGGTCTACTTCCCGAACAACGTTATATCGGAAATACACATAATATAGACGAATATATCGGTCCCGATCTTGTTAAGATTGCGATCAGATTTCTTGATCCTTCCGAACTCGGTTTTGATACGAGTCGGTTCGAAGCTGCTGGGATTGTCGGACACGCTTGCGCTCGTGTGAGCTTCAGATTTCCTCGCCTAGAAGCAGTTACGATGATTCACTTGGCACGAAAGACGGAGAGAGGAATAGAGCAAAGGAGCCGATATTGGATCGGACACAATACAAAGCTTCGTATCTTCGGTGCCTCTATTCCATTAGATAATATTGCAGCGAAACTAGGGATTAAAAGAAGAATGGGAGGTGAGAGAATTGCATACGAGCAGTTCCTTCATGATCAGATCGAATTCAATCATCTCTCGACTATACTTCCCGGTATATATTCAGAATTCGGAAGCAGAGAAATATAATTTTAGAAAAGTATGAATTGGGCGAGCGAGTAAAATTTCAAAACTTAGAGCATCGCATTCTCTAAGTCGACTTTTATCAAAGTATAATCCAACGTACCTCATCTATGTCCGCGTATCCCATCGGGGGTATAAGAGAAGAACTCATTAGACCTCCTAACGTTCCCCCAAATGGTTACTTCGCTTAACGAATCTCCTCCTTAAGGGCTGGCTTTTACGAGTCCTTGGTAAAATTTTTAGTACCCGCCACTGAAAAAAATCGACAGATTCCCTATTTTTTTGGGAACGTCCGTTCCAGGACATGTTTTTCAAATATTCGGCAAAGAATTTTGCAAAAGCGTGTTTTTCATGCGGATTTAGTAATAAAAAATCCGTTTGGTACGGCGGGTTTGTCCGCCTGAAAACGTATAATTGTCATAATCAACTTAGGTGAAGTGAATTTCGGAGGAATTGTTGGAATGAAAAGGGGTTTTGAATTCGGTAAA
>NZ_NPEG01000012.1 GCF_002812045.1 Leptospira haakeii
TCTCTTCTTCAAATTTCCTGACATTCTAATCAAAGCTAATGATCTAAGATACAACTCTTAGTAAGAATTCTGATATTCGGAATTTTGTCGTGCTGTTGGAATTCCAACAAACCGGCCCGAAGTCTAAATAAGTTTTTCCCAAGAAATAACTTAAACTTAACATATTCATAAATAAATTTCCTTTAATTAACAAGGCCATATTTCAGGAAATTTTTTGAATAAAAAGAAAGTCATACGTCTTTGGTTATATTAGAGGATTTTTAAATACCTCTTTGACAAAATGCAAACGGAAATCTGGAAACTTGCACTAGGCGGATTAACGGTAATATTTCCGTTATTCTATTTTTTACCTAGTTCTTCATCTGGAATGATGGAAGCGGATAGAAGTCTTCCTGAGTTTCTGATCAGTGAAGAAGGAAATAAAAAGGAAGATATCCGTAATACTCTAAGCGGGAAAGAGAATCTGGTCTATTTTGGATACCTAAACTGCAAGACAGTATGTCATGGCAGTTTGAAAAAATTGAAAAATCTAATCTCAAAGCAGAAAGATCTAAGATTGGTATTCGTTAGCTTAGATCCGGAAAAAGATACGGAAGAAAGTTTTGAAAAATATTTTTCGGATCTAAAAATTGAAACTAAGTTTATTCGACTGGAGTCGAGAGGAAGGGCGTTCGAACTTGCCAGGCTTTTCGGGATCATGGCGTTTTCCTCCGATAAAAGTGGAGATATAGATCATCCAGATTCGGTTCTTTGGGTCAATTCTGAAGGAAGGATCAAAGGATTAATTTTCGAATTTGATAAACATTGGGATCAAAATCCAAAAGAACTTATAAAATTCATAAGCGATAAAAAAGAACGAAAGCCGCTAAATATTTAAGCGATTCATAATATACGAAAATCAAAAAACAAGATCGCTCGAAAGATCCGATCCAAAAGAAATAGAGTCCGAAAATCGGACCTAAAAATAAAAACCCTTTCGGGGAAAATATATGAATCCGCCTCAGCATAAACAAAGTATCGAAGAAATAGCCAGACTAAAATTTAAAGAAGAAACCAAGAAAGTAGACCTTTTTTTCTACATTCTTCTTATAGCCCACATTCCTTTCTCACTCTTATTATCTTTAGAATACGGGACCTGGAAATTTGTCTTAAATTCTTCCATAACCGTGCTGATACTTGCAAGCATTGGCTTTTTCTTCTTAAGAGGTCAATATATTCTAAGAATTTTAAATGCAGTACTCATCATGGCTTGGTCCGGAATACTGATCCAATCCCAATTCGGAAGAATAGAGATGCATTTTCATGTATTCGTTGCATTGGCATTTCTTCTCTACTACCGGGATTGGAAAACGCTCCTTCCTGGAGCATTATATATCGCGATTCACCACGGATTGTTGTCCTTCTGCCAAAGTATCGGATACAAAATTTCCGAAACACCGATCATCATCTTTAACTATGGAAACGGATGGGACATCGTCCTATTACATGCAATTTTTGTAATTTTCGAAACCGGGATATTAATATACTTCTCCACAACATTTAAAAAAGAATTCTTCAATCAGGCAATCAACCTAGCAGAACTGGAAGAAGTCCGAAAATACAATGTTTCTATCCAAGGAGAAGTCAGGGAAAAATCTGAATCCGTAAATGGTATTCTAGAAGGTTTAGTCGAGAGCTCCACAACCGTAGCAGACAGAACATCCGACCAAGCAAATAGTTTAGAAGAAATTAATGTAAGTATGAATCAAATCGCTAACGCGATCTCAGACGTATCCGATTCCACAAAAAAACAATTAGAAGCAACAGGAACTTTAGAAAATTCTTTTCAAAATTTAGAGGTCAGCTTTCAGGATATGGAAGCAGGACTTGTTTCCACCAAATTATTATTCGAAACTGCATGGAAACATGCGAGAGAATCGGAAGATAGCTTAATCGCAATCGAAAAATCTATCAAAAGAATCGAATCCAGTTCCTCCAGCACTACTGCAAAATTAGGAACGATCACTGATATTGCGGATAAAGTAAACCTTCTAGCATTAAATGCATCCATTGAAGCAGCAAGAGCCGGAGACCACGGAAGAGGATTCGCAGTGGTCGCAGACGAGATCTCAAAATTAGCGGACCAAACTGCGGTCACCATAAAGGAAATTTTCAAACTGATCCGAGACGGAAAAGAAGAAATGACTAAGAATACGGATATCGTTCAATCCGGCACAAAAACTATTTCTTTAATCTTGGGAGATGTGGATTCTATCAAAGAAAGCCTGGATTCATTCTTTTCTCTTTTGGAAAAACAAACTGATATCAGAGTCACTGTGGCAGGAGCACTCTTCAATGCGGGAAAAATTTCTGAAGATGTTCATGAGGCTACGGAAGCAGAAAAGGCAAGCTTAGAAGAGATCCGAAACTTTTTAGATCGGATCCAAAATTCAAACGCAGTAATTGCGGCACAAGCAGTAGAAGCAGCAGAGCAAGCCAGAAAATGTGAAGAATTGAGCGATTCTTTGCAAAAACAGGTCCAAGAATTCAAAGCCTAAATTCTAAAACCAAGGCTTGAAATTTCTTTCCCAAGTTACAAAGAATTTTCTAGTATAGGAAATTTTTCGTTTGAAATATTTTCTTTCCAAAAGAAAAGTTCCTATTTGTTTCCGGACCTTACTATGAAAAAGTTTCTATTTATATCTGCTTCCGCATTTGCCGTTGCGGTCTTTTTAGCAATTCCAGGTACTATCAGTTCCCAAAGCGGGGATATCGAAGCGGCTATCCAAGCTGCTTGCAACCGTTTGGTTGAAGGTGGGCTTTATAAAAGTTGTAAACCGGCCCCAGGATTTTCACTCGGACAAGGTTATTATAGCCAATCTGCTCAAATCAAATGCCAGTGTGAGAACAAATCTGATAACGGAAAAACAATCGTAACCATTTCTCTTTGGCAAGGGTATTAATCCTTTCTCAGATCCTGGCTTTTCTCAACTATATTAGTATAGAACTCGGAAAAGGCAGGATTATGTCCCAAGTATTCAAGAAAGAAACCTTATTTAATACATTTTTTTAGCTCTTTTCTCTTTGCGATAATATTCGAAATTACGTCTTTGATCACATCCTTATAATAATATTGTCCTTCTTTTTGATCTTCTCCGGCCCAAAAGAAGAAAACTAAAGGTAGCCAAAGCCAAGATCTGACCTCGTGCAGATAAGTTTTCCTAAATAACAATTTCTGGTCCTCAAAAGCAGAAACGTCGAAACTTTCAAGCGCGGTTAATCTACTAGGCAAGATCCCCAAGGTCATTGTGGAAAGAAGTCTTCCCGCATAACCCAGAGCTGAATAATTAATCTTATTATTGATTTGAATAAATACTCCTTTTTGGACTTCCGTGCCTTGTTTATCATTAGATGAAAGGATCCCAGACTCGTTAAAAACCTCTTTTGCCATTACATCCAAAACCGGGTGAGATTGGCCGTTATATTTATCTTCTGTAACCTTGATATTCGTTCGTTTGCCATCAGCAGATTGTTCTGTATTAATATCAGGAGGAAGTCCATTGATCAAAGTTTTAAAGGCGACAACGCTCAGACAGGAAGAAGGTTCCACGTTATTCCGAGAAAGAACCGGATCAAGAGTATGATAGTATAGACAATTGAAACTTATACACGTTAGTAATCCAATGATCGAAATAGAATTTGTAAAAGTTTTCATAATCAGCCATTATAGATAGGCCTAAATTGATTCAGTCAAGAAGAGTAAATAAATTATATCTATATTTACTTTCAGAAAGCAGGGATACTGGATTCATCAAAACCTTTGCATTTAGGAATTACTAAGGGCCAAAATCTAATGAGACATAATACCTATTATCGGAAGTTGGGAATATAACTGCCAAAGGGGGAATTCTCCCAAAATAACCTAATCTGTCGAAGTGACTACAAAATCCAGAACCTTCTCGGCTAAAACCTTCTTCTTAGCCTTCAAAAATCGCTTAGATCATCGTGTAAGATCAAATCGTCCATATATACATTCGCGTAATCTGTCCGAATCCCAGAAGTTCCCCAACTAAAAGTTCCATCCGTGATAGATAGTTGCAGAACGTTATCCACATAAAAATCGATATGATTTCCAATCGCAACCAAGGTCAGTTTATACCATTGTTTTGTATTGAAAGGTTTTGGATTTCCTGCCTGATCCTTAAGAGTTCCGGTCGCCAAGGTCGTATAAGTCCCGCAGAGTTTTTTCTTAAAATAAACTGTTCCATCGCTTCTAAGAGACGCCACATACAGGTCATTCTCAGTTCTATATCTTGTAAATAGATGGATTCCCTGCCAACTATCCGAGGAAACCTGCCATGAATCTATATAGAACCGAGCCTCCAATGCCTGATCAGTCCACTTCACTCGTAAGCCATCATTCAAACCTTGGATCAGCATTCTAAAATTATAATCTTCGGTTTTCGCTCTTTTATAGACCCCATTGGAAAGATGTTTAGATGTCAAAGTCCCTGAAGTAACTTCGAGATGGGATTGCAGAGGTTTATTAGAACTAGTCTCTATCACGATTCCGTCCGCATAGGTTTCAAAACCTTCGAAAGAAACTCCTGCAGGTGTTTGCCATGGATAAACTTCACTTGATCCACTGGGATAATAACCTGTTCCAGGAAAAAATTCATAAGTTCCACTAGGATTACAAGAACTTGCCTCTAATTGATTTATAGTTTGGGCAGAAGTATTTAAAACTTGTTCCAAAACACTTCTAACTCCAAAATCAAAAACACCTAAATATAAAAAACTTGCAAAGCCTAACATTCTTAAGGTGGAAGCCATCTTGTCACCCATCTAATTATTTTCGACCCGAGATCAAATCCCTTTGGGTATCAAAAGTCAAGCTGTTAACGTTCTCTTCTTCAAAATCATATCTAAGGAAAAGCGGCCTGGCCCAGATAAATATAGAAATAAACATCCAAGTAACTGTGAATACTCAGATCGAATTTCATGTAATACCGCCCAGATTCCAAAAATCGGCGGAGCCTGAGGTGGTAATAATGGAGAAGATCCGAATAATAGAGGCAATTTCGTTAAATACATTGCAACAAGCATTTGTATAATAAATACGAAACTCAATGGCTTTGTCAAAATTCCGAGTATTAGCATGGTCCCGCCCAGAATTTCTAAACCTCCGATAAAAGATGCAGTCATTTCAGCATGCAAAAATCCTAACTTAGTAAATCTACCAACGCCTTGATTAATATATAGGAATTTAATAATTCCTTCCCAGACAAAAACTCCCCCCACAAGAATCCGAATGATACTATTATATCTACCACCCTCTTCTATTCGAAAGAAATGATTCACTAAATTACTCAAATACATAGTTTTTCCTTTGGTTTTAGCAATGGTCTAAGTCTAACCATAGTTGCTTTATAAACTGTTTTACAGTTAGAAGATCAAAAGATAAGAAAAGTAGAAAGAATACGATAACCTCTGAACGAACGATAAACTTAGAGGGTTAAACTCCTCGATCATTCACTACAAGTCGTAGTGAATTTTCTAGACCGTATTACAAAATACGAATAGACCGCTTTCTATTTTTAAAACCTAACAATACTTCGGTCTGGAAAATTATTTTCACTAGTAAGTAATCAATTAATTACTTAAAATATTGAATTCCAAACTTCCAGATAGAAATTTGGTCCTATGCGACCATCCGTTTCCGTTATACTTCCTACATACAACGAAAGCAAAAACCTACCTATTGCGGCAGATAGGATTACTAGATCATTATCCGATTATCGTCATGAGATCATCGTGGTAGATGATGATAGTCCAGATCATACCTGGGAAATTGCGGAACATCTTCAGGAAAAGATCCCACAACTCAAAGTTATCCGCAGATTAAGCGGCAAGGGTTTATCTTCAGCGGTTTTAACAGGTATGGGTGCTGCAGAAGGAGAAGTTTTCGTGGTGATGGATTCAGACCTACAACACGATGAAAAAATCCTTCCGGAGATGATCCGTTCATTCTATGAAAGAGATGTAGATCTTTGCCTCGGCACCAGATATGCCAAAGGTGGATCTACAGGAAAATGGTCATTAGCAAGAATCGGTATTAGTAGATTTGCTAATTTTTTAGCGAAAGGTCTTTTGGGCCTTCCTGTTTCAGATCCAATGAGCGGATATTTCGGTATAAAACGTTCCGTATATTCAGAAACTAAAAACTCAATCAACCCAAGAGGGTTTAAGATCCTTTTGGAATTTTTGGGAAGAAGTAAAGAAAATCTTAAAATAGAAGAAATCCCTTATACTTTCCAAACTAGAATGTATGGGGAAACAAAACTAAATAATTCTGTGATCAAAAGTTTCTTTTTGGCAATCTTGGATATTCGTTTCGGCAAATGGATCTCTCCTACCTTCCTACTCTATTCATTAGTGGGAGCAAGTGGAGTACTTGTTAATTTAGTCGGATTTTTAATCGCTGAATTAAGTAAATTTCCGGACATTCAAACCGGGATCTCCTTTTTGGATCCTTTTTCGCTTTCGGTATTTTTTGGGATAGAACTTTCAATTCTATCTAACTTCTTCTTAAATAACTACTTTACGTTTTATGAAAGAAGGTATTCCGGAAAAAATTTGACCTTTGGATTTCTATTATTCCATTTAGTGAGTATGGTGGGAATTTTAGTACAAATGTCGGTATTCCATTTTATCTATTATTCTATTTTCAAACAATGGAACGGAGCCTCTGAACTTACCTTAAAATTCAGTGCGGATATTTTTTCCATTTTGACAGCGATGGCTTCGAACTATTTGCTGAATTCGAATCTTACATGGTCAATAAAGCCGGAACTAAAGAGCTAAAAACCGGGCGGATCCATTTTCTTTCCTAAGTTTTAATTGATTTCTTTTCCGAAAATTCCTAAATTCTAAAAGCCTGCTATCATGCAGGCGACAATTAGAAGGTCTAAAGCCTTCCGAACGTTTATTTTCGGAGAAAAATATGCCCAAGGTGCTGGTTCCTTTTGCGGACGGAATGGAAGAAATGGAAGCAGTCATTATAGTGGATGTGCTTCGAAGAGCCGGGATAGAAGTAGTTTCTGCAGGAATTTCTACAAATTCAGTTACAGCTTCCAGAGGCGTCAAATTAGTCTCAGATTCTCTTTTGTCAGAAATCGATCCCTCTTCTTTCGATATGATCGTTTTACCTGGCGGAAACCAGGGTACCAAAAATCTAAATATTAGTCCCTTAGTTTCAAAAATATTAGAAAAATTTAAAAAAGAAGATCGATGGATTGGCGCCATCTGCGCGGCACCGAATGTTCTTCTATCTCATAATATTCTTCAAAATCAAAAATTCACCGCGTTTCCCGGAAGTGTTCCGACCGATGAAAAATACACAGGAAACCGATTGGAACTTTCAGACAAAATTTTAACTAGTATAGGTCCAGGCTCCGCATTCGAATTTTCTTTAAAAATTGTAGAACTTCTTTCCGGAATTGAAAAAAGAAAAGAAGTAGAAAAAAATCTCTTTCTTCCTTCTTAAAATGCAACTATCCACAGTATTAATTGAGAAATTCAAAAATTCCAAAAATATCTTAGCTCTTACCGGTGCTGGAATTTCTGCGGAAAGTGGAGTTCCTACATTCAGAGGAAAGGAAGGCCTTTGGAAAGAATACAGAGCAGAAGAACTTGCAACTCCTCAAGCATTTCAACGAGATCCTAAACTAGTTTGGGAATGGTATCTCTGGAGAATAGAACTGATCTCTAACAAGTCTCCAAATCCTGCACATTTTGCGTTGGCGGAATTAGAAAAGAAAAGAACCGATTTTCATTTAATCACTCAAAATGTGGATGGCCTCCACAAAAAATCAGGTTCTGAAAAGATTATAGAGATACATGGAAATATTTTTAAGAATAGATGCACTCATTGTAGTAGGACTTATGATTCGGATCCTTCTAAACTTAAAAATTCTACTGAATGTCCAAACTGTAAAAGTTTGGTAAGACCAGATGTTTTATGGTTCGGAGAATCTTACAACACTGATCTTTTAAATCAGGCAGTCTCGCTAGCGGAAAAATCTGAGATCGTTTTTGTGATCGGCTCTTCCGGAGCTGTGGGAATTCCAGTGGAACTTGCCAGGATTGCAAAAGAGAACGGAGCATTCGTTATAGAGATCAATATTGACCCAAGCGGTTATAGCAGATACTCAGATCTTTTCTTACAAGGAAAAGCGGGAGAAATTCTCCCGGAACTCATTCCTTATTTTGTCTGAGTTTTAGGATAAGTTTCTTCCAACTTTTTAAAGATATAATCTCCGAACACAGGGAAACAATTCGGGGACATGTGACCTGGGTCAGCAAATTCTTCACAATTACAATTAGGATCTTCGTTCATATTCCAGAAAGCTGTTCCAGTTTCTTGGTTAAACTTTTCCACAATAGGTTTCCAAACTTCCATTGGAGTTTTAAGTCCTTCCGAAGTTTCTACCTTTCTATTCATGTATAGATTAAAATAAGGACGCGCAACTTTCACCCAAATAGTAGCATAAGGAACATTATATTCTTTCAATATACGAATGGAATCTTTTTGCATTTCAAACATATTCGTATGAAATGTATAAGGTTTTAAGTAAGAAGAAAAATCTGTCTCGGAAGCTTGGACAAGTTGTTCATCCGTATGTTTTTGGTTAACTAATTCCCTCGGAGTACTTCCCTTTTCCTCTTTTAAAGCGGTAAGTATTTCTTGGACCGCAGCCTTATATACCTTTGCCAACGCGGAAGAATTCTGCATTCTTTCCGAAATTCTCCATAACTTAGGTCTGTCTCTATACGTATGAAACAAATGTTTAGAGATAAAAACGGACAATTCTTCCCTGGAATATTTAGTCCAATGTCTTAATATGAATTCGGAGGAAAGTCCGTGAATTAAAACCTCGTCCAAAGCAAGAACAGGAGTTTTATTATATATTTCTAATGATTGGTCTAAAAGTACAAAATCCGGCCTTGTGCCGTCCGATTTAAATCTTTCTATCCAATATAAGAAATAATCAGGAGAACCGCCTGGAACTGAAAAATTATAAAGCATCCAGTCCGGATGCCTTTTTTCTAATTCTCTAGTAGGAAGTAAAAGTGCTCTTGAATTCCCGAAAAAAACTAATATTTTTTTTCGAGAGGCTGGGTCCTTCTTCAGATATTCTTTCAAATCCGAGTATAGATCTTCTTTGCTGATAAAATTAAGATGAGATAATGTATTTGAATAATAATATTGAAAAAACTCTAAGGTGAACAGACGATCCAATCCCAAAGAGATCAAAAGAACAAATAAAGGAAGAAGTAAAAATGTATTTTTTTTCATATTCATTTTTGATCTAGAACTGACAATAGATGCAGGCTCCGGAATCCTCCGATAATAAGGCAATTGCGAATACTGTAACTACTCCGCAAGCAACAACCAGCCAATCTTTCCCTCTTCCCCACTGTAATAACAGATCCTTTCTGGATTGTATCCAATGGAATACTATAAATCCTAAGTAAGAATATCCGATTTTTTCAATATTCTTCATGGATTCTAAAATAAAAGGAGAGGGCCCGGTTACTAAAGAGATTGAATTTTCTATCCAGCCAAAACCCAAAGATTGTAACGATGTAGAAAGATAATTTTGTGTATTAGTCGCTATTCCAACAACATGTTGGAGCATTTTCGTTGCCGAGTTTGCTCTAAACAAGATCGCACTGAAGGAGAATAAACAAAATACGAATTGTATCCGTAAAAAGTTCAGAATTTTACTTTTTGAATCTTCATCATTCCAACCGAACTTACCGACTAAAAATCTTTCGAATGCGAGTATAACTCCCCAATAGAATCCCCAGGCGATAAACGTATAATCCGCTCCATGCCAAACACCACCGACAGTCATCGTGATGATTAAATTTAAATAAGTACGCCATTCTCCCTTTTTACTTCCACCCAAAGGGAAATAAATATAATCTCTAAGCCAGAAAGAAAGACTCATATGCCATCTCTGCCATAACTCTCTGCCTGAAGGAGAAAACAAAGGTGCATTGAAGTTTTCAGGAAGTTCAAATCCGAAATATAGCCCAACTGCTCTTGCCATATCGGTAAGCCCTGAAAAATCGCAATATACTTGGATCGCATACCCAAATGCGGCTAATACAAGCGAAAGATTATCATACTGACCTGGACTTCCAAAAACAGGAGCAATCACTCCTGCCACAGGATCCGCGATCAGTATTTTTTTGATCAAACCTGAGATCATTAGATAAGAAGCACGGATAATCTTATCTTTATTCGGACTCAAATGTCCTATATTTACAAAATAATCCTTTGTTCTTAGAATTGGTCCCACGATCAATACGGGGAAGAATATTACAAAACCAAGATATTGTTTCAGGCTTATGAGCTCCCCATCCGGCTTTCTATAAGCATCTACTGCCGCGGCGATCATCTGAAAACTATAAAAACTGACCGCTAAAGGAAGAGAGATCTGTAGTATTCTAGGAACCTCGTCAAAGAAAGGGTATTTAGTAAGATCAAAAAGTATTCTATTTATAAAATAGAAATACTTGAAAAAACCTAAATTGATCGCGTTCAATAGAACGGCAAAGATCATCCAAGCCTTAGGCTTTGCGGAAGTTCTAATCTTAAAATAAGCGAAATAATTGAATAAAACTATGATTAAGAAATGAAAAAAGAAGTAAATCCCGCTTAAAATAGTGGAAGAAGCTACTATATAGAAGATCCCACTTGAAATGTGTAAAAAATCGGATCTTCTTTTTTCGGGAAGAAGCCAATAGATAGAATAAACGATTGAGAAAAAAACGAAAAATAAGATCGAATTGTAGAGCACTCTTTTACTTTCCCTTCTTGAATAGTTCCTTCCAGTAGAGAATCTCTCCCGGAGAGAGTTTTGCGCCCGAGTCCTTTTCTTCCCGAGTTGGTTTTTCCGCTAAGGCGCTTTCTATTTTTTTTACGAACTCTTCGGATAGTATAGGTTTTGTTCCTAGCCTTTTTGCAAAAGCCAAAATTTCCTGATCGGAAGTTACAACAAACAGATCCGCAGGCCTGGGAGCGAATTTGATATATTCCTTGATCAGATCGTCCGCCTTTCTGTCTTGGCTGAAATAAACGCGTATTTTTCCGTACGAATCTTCTTTGGTTTCGTTCCCTTTTTCTTTTTTACCATCGAAGAAAACATGGACCTTAGAACTTTTCAGCTTTGAAGAATAAGATTCCAAAATTCTCAAGAGGCCTACTCTGGCATCCCTCAAACGATTGGAATACATATACTCTTCCAATTCAGGAATTTTGTAAATCAGGTTGAAACCGTCTACGACTAAATGCATCCCTTTAAAACTAGTGACCAGAATGTATGTTTTGGAAAAACTTGTAAACACCGAACCGAATCGGACAATGACACATGGCGGAAGCAAATTCCCAACCGTTAAAATCCTCTAAAATCCGGAACTTCATACGAACTGTAAAATATTGGAGAAGTGTTTTACCAGGTAGTGCAAGAGATTATTTTCTTTTAAGCCTAGCAGCAATCGACGTATTCTTTCTATTATTCGTAAACTCATACAAAGAATTCATTCATAAGGACATTCCAGCCTACGTTCTTGCATTCGATCTATTCGTTATTTTTTTGTGGGGAATCGAAGTTTGGATCAAAGTCCGACAAAAAAAAGACATCAAAAAATATCTTAGGACAAATTGGTACGAACTAATAGGTATAGTTCCTCTTTATTTCCTTAGGCCGTTCTTACTTTTAAGAGGGGTCAAACTTGCAATTGCATTTTATAGATTCGGAACTTCCGGCCAGAATGTAAGCGAGGTTTTAACTCGTGAGATCACATTCAGATTCAGGGATGTGATCGTAGATACAATTGCGGATGCAGTATTTCTACATTCTTTGGAAAGAGTAGAAGAAGTAATGCTCCGACTAGATTATAGCCAACTTGCAAAAGAGGCTATCTCCAAACATAATGACCAGCTCAACTCCAAGGTAAATGAATCCTTACAATCTAAGTTTTTATTAGAAGAATTATCCAAGATACCTTTCATGTCACAGATCTCCCATAAATTAGGAGAAGATATAGGAAGAATGATCGCTGAAGTTTTGGAAACTGAAGTGATCGGCGATATCATGAAAGATATCACCGCAAACATTCTGAAAGAGATGGCGGAACATGTGAAAAAACTTCCTCTAGAAAGGATCACTGAACCGAAAGAGGATATTCCTTCTCACCCCTCGATCCCGGAAACTTAAGTATCAAGCCGCTCCGCCAGGAAGTCTTAAGATCAGTACTTGGGTAGTTGACTTGGCGAGAAGTTTACCTTCTTCATCGAAAGCTTCTCCTTCTAAGTAGATATGCTGGTTACCTCGAGCAACTACTTTTGCCTGCACAGTGATCCTTTGGTTTTCCTTTACCATTCGAATATAACTAACGCTTAATTCTAAAGTAGTGGTAGGTTTTCCCGCAGCCAAATAACATAATGGACCGAATGTATTATCGAAAGCTGCGGCTAAAAATCCTCCTTGGAAAACTCCCATAGGATTGGAAAACCTAGGCTCTACATAAAAACTGCAGACCATCTCCTTTTTCCTTACGTAAGAAACGAATTCGCCGGACAATTCTTTAAAAGCAGGAGGAGGAACCTTTAAGCCTGGTGCGGCCTTGGAAAACTTCTCCCATTCTTTCTGCATATCTTCTAAATCTTTTTGATTCGCCAAGGTGGATCTCCTAGTCTATATTCCGATCTTGTAAAGAAATTGGATTCGGGCAAATTAAAATTGCCATGATTTGGAGACACAACCAATATGTAGGAAAATGAACCCGCTCTTTTCTATAGAAACTAAATTGAAAAAAGGTATCCGGACCGCATGGCAAGAATTAGGGATTAAAAAGGAAATCGCTCTTGCAATCGCTGGTGGAGGTATCAAAGCATTTTACGGGTTAGGTTTTGCATATACACTAAGGACCTGGGGTCTAAAAATTAAAGAAGTTTCCGGGGTAAGCGCTGGAGCCGCAATGGCGATCAGTACCCTATCCGAAACAGAAGAGGATAGTTCGAATTATTTCCAAGAACTGACCAAACGAAATCCTAAAAATTTTTATTGGAATCGACTTCTAAGGATCAGCGCCCCCTTCCCTCACCATGGTATCGCGAGAAGAACTGTAGAGTATTGTCTCCGATTTTCCAAACTTATCTCCAAGGCTGCAAAGATCAGGATCCATACCGTGGAGATCCCGAATGAAAGTCTGGACAAGAACAAAAAGGGACAGCCTATCCAAAGGATACTCTTCGCTAAGGCGGCTTCCATTATTCGGGCATATTTTAAAGACGAAACTTTAAGAAGAAAGGGAGAGCAACCTTATGAAGTATTACAAAAAATGAAAGATTGGGGATGGAGAGAAAAAGTTTTTACGGAGAAGGACCTAACCGATCCGGAAACAATCACTCAGATTGTAATGAACTCTTGCTCCGCATTCCCAGTTTTACCTCTTCAGAGTTTTAATGGAAATTATTATCTGGATGGGGGCTTAACTAATAATCTTCTACTTGAAAACTTCTCCTCCGACCTGCCTAAGATAGGAGTTTTCTACGAGCCTACTACCTTGGTGGGAAAATCTGCCTCGGTCTTATCTGATACATTACTTGTTTCCCCGGAAGGACCATTTATAGAGCAAGGGTTTGACTATACGAATCCGAACCTTGTGAAGCATGCATTTGAGACAGGACGTAAGGATGCAGAAGAACAAAAGGAAAGGATCTTAAGTCATCTGGACCCAAACTGGAAAAAACACTTGCATTCTTTTTTCGAACAAATAAAATAATTAACTTGCTCCTCAAATAAGAGAGGGTTGATCCCCTTCCTTCTCCAAGGAGCCTTAGAATTAGCGAAAACGGTAAATAGAAAAAAATCTTCAGGACCCAAGAAATGCCCAAAATCGTAAACCACGAAAAATATAAAGCCGAGATTCTCTCCAAGTGTGTGGATATTTTGGCAAGGCGAGGGTATTCGGCAGTTTCCATGAGAGAAATCGCCACCGAATTGGATGTTTCCACCGGAACTCTTTACCATTACTTCTCAACTAAGGAAGATATATTTAAAGAACTCGTAAAGTTCGTACTCAATAAGGACATTGAGGAATTACAAGTCTACTCCAAGGGAGAAGATAATCAAACCATCGAAAAAAGAGTAGAAGCGCTCTTCACAATGGTAAAGGACAGAGAGACTTATTTCCAAAATCTTCTCTATATCATATGCGATGTTTCTAGATTAAAAAATCATGAAGAAGAAAAACAACTCATCGCAGAAGCGATGAAAGAATATGTAACCATCATCACAAAACATTTAGGAATCACTAACCCAAATCTAAACAGACTTTTGATCAGTATCATTTTAGGGACAGTGGGACAAAGGATTGTAGACCAAGAATCTATTAAACTAGATGAGGTTGCTGAAGTGGTAAAAGACTTTATGGGAGTAGTTCTCGCGAACACTTTCACATTCTGAAGTTTTAGAGTCTGCGGGCGCTGCGGGAATCTCTTTTATATTCGAAAATGGCCGGTTTGTTGGAATTCCAACAAGAGCTGTTGTTTAAAAAATAATTGTAAAAATTAGTATTTTGTGATATAGAGACGGGGCTCTCCCACAAGCCACTCCCCTCCACCCAAAGCCAGGGTGGGGGCAGCACTTTAACCACGTTGGAGTTCCAACATTCAAACTTCAGAATATTCTTTATCTCAGAACTTCTTCTTTTTTGCCTGAATAAATATCAGAGATCAATCCGGAATATTTATCTGTCACTACGTGTCGTTTTACTGAAAGTTTTGCAGTAAGTTCATCACCTGTCTCGAAAGGTTTAGGCAATAATCTAAAGTCCACTACCCTTTCGAATGATTTGAATCCGTTCGTCGCAGAGATTGCATTTTTGATCACTGCTTGGATTTTGACTGCACATTTTGCTTCCTCTTCCGCAGAACTGAAGCCAACTCCAGGTTTGTAAGCCGGGAAAAATTCCGGATTCGGAACGATCAATGCGGAAAGATATTTCTGGTCTTGACCAATCACCATACATTGGAGTATGAATTCGGACTGACTTAAAATATTTTCTATCGGAACCGGCTCCACATTCTCGCCGCCCAATAGAACGATTGTTTCTTTTGTTCTACCTACAATTTTCAAACAATCATTATAAGTCATCATTCCAAGGTCTCCGGTATTGAACCATCCTCCGTTCATCACTTTGCGAGTATTTTCCTCGTCGTGATAATATCCGGACATCACCTGATCCCCTTTTACATGGATCTCTCCCTTAACTGAATATCCCTTAGGCCCACCTTCTTCAGTAGTCCAAAGAATTTTAGAAGTATTTGGATCCACAACTCTGAGAGAAGTTCCCTTATACAAAGGACCTACTGTTCCCATTACTGCCTCATCCAAAATACGAACAGAGATAACAGGAGAAGTTTCAGTTAGACCATATCCTTCCAAAACCTGAATTCCGATCGCATTAAAAAATTTATCCACATGGATAGGAAGTGCACCTCCACCGGAAACAGTTCCCTTTAATTTTCCACCAGTGGCCTGGCGGATCTTTTTCAAAACGATAAGATCCAAGAGTGTAGCCGGAAGAATATTCAAAATATATTGTAGAACTTTGAAAACTCCGACAAATGAAGAAACAATTGCGCTTCTTCCAGTTAGATCCAATTCTCTAAAACCAAGCCAACGTTTTGCAGACTGAATATTTGAAGAGAAGAATAGTGCCGCCTGAAACAGACTTTGTTTTACACCGGAAGACTTAGCCACTGTGGCGTAAATTCCCTGGTATACACTTTCCCAGAGTCTAGGCGCAGAAGCCATAAAAGTAGGTTTTACTTTTTTAAGATCTTCCTTCAATGTTCTAACAGAAGAATAATATGTACCCGCTCCGAAATGGATACATACCATCTCAAACATTCTTTCAAAACTATGCCATACAGGAAGAATGGAAAGTATCCTCTCTCCAGCTTCCAGCTTAATAGGAATACGATTGATCTGGGACATTATATTTTTATGAGTTAAAGGAACTCCTTTAGGGCGCCCCGTGGTTCCAGCAGTATAGATCAGCGTAAATAGATCTTCCTCTTGGATCTGGGATATCCTCTTCTCCATTTCACGGTTGCCTTTATCTCTTAATTCTTTTCCTCTTTGTACCAGATCCCAAAATCTGAGTTCTTTTCCAGTGCCTTTAGAATTCTTATCTATTAGAATAATTGTATGTACGTTCTGAATAGCACTTTGGTTTTGGTAGAGTTTTTTTAGGACTGAATCGTTTTCTGCAAATACGATAGTAGCACCACTATGAGGAAGAATATGATTCAGATCTGAATCGGTAACATCCGTCCCTCTCGGAACATCCGCCCCACCCGCCATTACGATCGCGTAATCGGTGATAATCCATTCCAAACGGTTATCTGCAAGAACGGCAGCATGTCCCTTATATGGAAATTCCAATTCTATAAGTGCAGTTCCAAGCTGTAATCCTAACTCGTACAATTCTGAATAGCCTACAGAATCGAATTCTCCCGAGGAATTTTTAGTTAGAAATGCGGGCTGATTCCCATATTTATTTTTGGACGATTGATATAAATCGGCAAGAGTTTTCATGCCACCTCCTAAGATGGAGGAAAGTATAGAGCCGCCTTGAAAGTTTGTCGTCCTGGCGTATAACTCAGGACGTGCGAATTTTAAAATTTTAACGAGGCCTTGTATAAGACTGCGGTTTTTCTGAATTCACTAGGTGTAGAATCTGCAAATTTCTTAAATGCTTCGTTAAATGCGGATTTAGAATTGAATCCGACTGATTCGGAGATTGCCAAAATGGAACGATCAGGATCTTCTAAGAGCAAAACTTTTGCTTCTTCCACCCTCCATGAATTGATATAATCCGAAAATTTCATGGATAGACGCTGGTTTAAAAATTCGGAAAGTTGATGGTTAGTGAGCCCCAGCTCTTCTGCGAGTTGAGAAAGTGTAAGGTCCTCGTCTGCATAAACCTTCTCTCTTCTCATCAATGCTTCTAAACGATCTTTGATCTTAGATTCATCCATTCCTTTCAGTCTGGATTTTTTATAACGAACTTCTCTTAAACTTTTTCCAACAAAACCCAACCAATTTGGTTCCCGCTGAGAAAGTAAAAAGCCTATAATTAACAAAACAGGAAGACTGAATATACTCTCTTTTACGAATTCAATTCTTCTTAAAATAGAACCTGTAAGCCCCCAGAAGATCACAAAACAAACCAGGCATATAAAGATTAAAAACATTCTTCTTGCTCTTTCTTCATTCTCATCTTGTTCTGAACGAAATAAGTAACTTCTATATATCCAGAGCAAAGGAAGAAAATAGGAAAGGATCGAAATTTTAGGAGTGATCTGCAAGAACACTAGTATAGCGGAATAGATTCTTCCTTCTGTGATCTCTCGTAATGTGCGAAGTCTAAATTCTTCTCCGCCTAACCAAAAAGGTAAGAGTAAAATTACTGAAAATAGAATTGGTAGAAAATGAAGAAATATCTCTTTTTTAGAAAGTTCCAGTCCGAGTAAAGTAATTTGAAAGTGGATATATAGAAGAGGAGCAATTCCCAACGCAAAAGGAATATGAATAGCATACAGGATCGGATAAATTTTAACTAGTCCGGAAAGGAATGTTGCAGCTCCCACAAGCCAAAAAGAAGAACAAAACATGATTAGGGACGCTCTGGTCCTTTCTCCCAAAGAAGCAGGAGAAAGTAAGATTCCCAATGACCAGATCCAGCCGAAGGCGATCCCAAAAACTAAATAAGCAGTTTCTAAATCCATGTGGCTTACTTAGAGATACCAGATTGAAACTAGATGAAAAGTCAAAAATGATAACGAGAGAGTATCTCCGAACTTTCCACCTTTTTACGAGCAGGATTCCAACCCAGGGTTTTTCCCAATTCTTCTACGATCCTATGAAGTGATTCTGAAGAAGGTGCACCTGGCACTCCTACTCCGGACCTACGGAAGAAAAAGTCTGTTCCCTTTTCAATTTTCTCCTCGGAAGCGATATAACGGATCTCTGCAGTATTGAACTCTTCCCCATTATTCAAGGTAATTGATTCGTCATTTGATTTTTGATATTTGAGAACTTCGTAGGCTAAACTTCCGTATCGAGCAGCTAAGGTTTCCAGATATTCCCCGGAAAGTTTAGGATATTTTTTAGTAAGCCCTTTTACTAAAGAAGAATGGTCCGAAAATTCACCGGAAGCAAGAGGGATCTGGTCCGTTTCGCAAGGTAAAAATTTTCCAGGCAGATACTCGCAAAGTTTGTCTGTGATCTTTTCCGCTAAATGCCTGCTCGTCGTATATTTTCCGCCGAGGGCAGTATAGAATCCGGGAAGCCCTTTTTCATTATGATCTAAAATTTCAGTTTTACGAGAAGCATTGTAAGTGTCTGATTTTTCACCAGGATCTTCTACCAAAGGCCTCATTCCGCCATAATAGAAATCCACATCCGATTCGGTTAGATCTGAGTAACCAAATGCAATATTAATTTCTTCTAATAGACCTTGAATATCCGATTTTGTGACCTTAAATTTATCCGGAGAATCCGAGAAGACAGTATCCGTTGTTCCTATGATTGTTTTACCTCTCCAAGGAAGAACGAACATATGGGTCTTATCTCTTTTCTTTAAAACTACTGCCTTGGAAACAGTTAATGCCCTCGTTACAATATGGATTCCTTTGGATCGGACGAGCACCTTGTCCATTCCTACTCCAGCCAAAGATTCTACAAAATCCGCCCAAGGACCAGCAGCATTCACCACTGTTTTTGCAAATACAGGATAAGTTTTACCACTTCTTTTATCTTTTAAGATTGCTTGGTAAACTTCTCCTTGCTGAGAAATCGCAACTAGTTCCGTATAATTGAGAGCAGTTCCACCTTTTTTTTCCGCGGAGAAGATGAACTCGCATGTATGCCTTTCCGGATTCGTGTTCTGATAATCATAGTATAAAAATCCACCTTTAAGTCCGTTCCGGGGAAGACTGGGAGCTTCCATCACCACTTCTTCCGGTGATAAAAATCTATATTTAGGGATCCAAGAATCCGAACTGATATTTTTGTTTCTGTCGTACGAAAAATAATCGTACATTCCAAGGCCGATATTGGTGATCCACTTTTCGGGATTAGAATATATTGGAATAATAAAACCTAATGTTTTGAGAGCATGAGGACTAATCTTTGCAAGTATCCTTCTTTCTCTTAATGATTCTCGCACGAGCCCAAACTCTGCATTCTTTAAATATCTTAAACCTCCATGAATTAACTTAGAGGTGGCTTGAGTTGTCCCAGAAGCAAAATCATTCTTCTCAACGAGAATTACCTTTAACCCGCGTAAGGTGGCATCCCACAAAGTAGTAGCACCCGTAATCCCTCCTCCTATCACTAAGGTATCGAAAACTTGGGAAGAAATCGGAAAAGAAGGAGTTTTAGCGTCTTTCGTTTTGGCCATAGATTCACAGCTTGGATTTGAGAACTCGGTCGGTCAACACATTAGAAATTACACAAATTCTTTACTCCAAATCAGTAGATGATAATTTTTGTTTAGACCCGGTTCTTATTTCCCACTTATTTTAGGGACTTGAACCGAACGGAGTTCGATTCAGTAGATGTCATATACTTCCTCACGGGCAGGTAGTTTTCAAAACAAATGGAATTCTATTCTAGGTTTTTTTAAGAAGGACCCGGAACGAGAAGTGTATGAAAAAGAATACACCTTTGATCTGAAAAGACAGAACCGCGCCATCCAGTATCCAGGTGCAGTACTTGCAATATTTGTATGGTTGGGTTTCGCTTTCGGAACGGATCAAAAATTACATCCTGAATTTCCTGAACTTTTTTATTTCCGGATCGGATTCTCTATAGTTGGCGTTCTTTGTTTAATTTTCCTCCTATTGGATACATTATTCAAGATCCCTACTCGCAAATATAGTTTGGAAATGGCGTATGTATTCATTGCATACCTTCTACTTTGCACTTCGTTTTTCACAGGTAGAATTGCAGATGATCCAAATTACGTATCAGGACTACAGATCGCTCTTATCACGATCGTATTTGTTCCTCTTCCTAAAAATTCATATTTTGTATTTTTAATATTATCCCTAATTACTTTCGTTAGTTCCGTTCTTATTTATTCTCCGAATTTGAGCACTCCTCAAGCTGCATATTCCATGCAGAATCTGGGAATTGCATTCCTTCTCACCCTGGTCTTCTCCATAATCCTGGAAAGATATCGTTTTGTAAGCTTTGTAGGCAGATTTAAGATCCAAGAAAGTAACAGGGAAATTTCAGAAAAAATGCAGCAGATCCAAGCTTTAAAGGAAAAGCAGGATGGAGATTATTTTTTAACTGCACTTCTTCTTTCGCCTCTAATCAAATTGGATAATTCCGAAAATTCGGCAGTAAAAGTTGAATTCCTATTAGACCAGTACAAAAAATTCTCCTTCAAAGAAAAGGATTATGAACTGGGTGGAGACTTCTTAAGTGCATATATAGTTAAAATACAAGATAGGGATTATACTGCATTCATCAACGGAGACGCGATGGGAAAATCCATCCAGGGTGCGGGCGGCGCATTGGTCTTAGGCTCGGTATTTAATTCTATCATCAGCAGAACTAGACTTTCTCCAGAGATACAATCTAAGTCTCCGGAACGCTGGCTGAAAGAAGCATTTATAGACCTACAAAATGTATTCGAAACATTCGACGGTTTTATGCTAATCTCCGCGGTTTTAGGAATCGTAGAACATTCTACAGGAGCAATGTACTATATAAATGCGGAACATCCTTGGCCTGTCTTATACAGGGATGGAAAGGCAATGTTCTTAGGAGCAGAATCGAATATTCGTAAATTAGGTATTTCAGAAATGTTCGGCTCTAAGATCCAAGTTCAAACCTTCCGAATGCTTCCTGGTGATACGATCTTCTGCGGATCTGACGGTAGAGACGATCTGGTATTAGAAGAGGATTTTTCAGGCAAAAGGATAATGAATGAGGATGAGACAATTTTCTTAGCCTCCGTGGAAGAAAGTGGCGGAGAATTAAAAACGATCCGTAGATCCCTCATCAGCAGAGGAAAACTTTCAGACGATTTAAGTATATTATCTATTTCTTATAATCCTTCTAGAAATCCTTATATGGAAGATAAAAAATCCATCGCGGAAGCAGAATCCATCTTTCAAAAAGGAAACATAAAGGATGCAATACGTGTCTTGGAAGAAGGTTTGAAAAAATCAGGTACAGTGGGAGAACGTTATTTCCCTCAGGTTGCCAAACTTCTATCCAGATGGTACGACAAAATATCAGAATTCAAAAAAGCGGCAGAATGGGCGGAGAAGTCCCTATCCTGGGATCCTTCTGAAACAGAGCTTTTATTTTATTCTTCTATACTCTGGAAGAAATCTTATACTCAGAAAAAAGACACCGAATATCTAAAATCCGCAGCAGAACTCGGAGAGAAATTAAGAGTACGTTCTCCAAATCATTTAAAAAATCTGATCAACCTGTCGGATATTTATAGATTGCTTGGTAATTCCTTCCGGGCAAAAAAATTATTGGATGAGGCATCTATACTATCGCCGGATGATCCAAAAATCGCCGAGTTAAGAAAACGTCTATAGGACTTAATGTGAGCCAAAGATGTAGGAACTCCTACATCTGATATTTGATCTGCATCGAAAATCCTTTTTACCTTGCCCTCTGGAAAGATTCGTATTTATTGGAAACGTTTTTAATTAATCGGAGAAAGACCCAATGTTCTACCACGAGCTCAATTCCAAAATCGACTATTCCAGATCCAATCTTAGATGGAATGCCTGGGGGGCAAACGATCAGGACTTCGGTAGAAAGGCACAGATGCCTGAAATACTCAAACTTCTCCAAAGAGAATTTAAATTAGATTCTATCAGAGATACTCCTGCAGTTTCTTTAGAGGGGATCAAACTACCTAATGGAAAACTAAGTCCAAACGACATCAAAAACCTAAGCGCGATCGTAGGTAAAAATAATTTCAAAAACGATCGATATGAGAGAATTTTCCATTCTGCCGGCAGAAGTTATTATGATGTACTAAGACTTCATTTTAATACCCTAAAATCATTCGTGGACGGAGTGGTTTATCCTAAAAAAGATTCTGAGATTATTAAAATTTTAGAATATTGTTCTAAAAATAAGATCACCGTCATTCCATTCGGTGGAGGATCTTCCGTAGTGGGCGGTGTAGAAGTTTTGAAGGGAAAAGGACAAAAAGCGGTTCTTTCCTTAGACATGACTGAAATGAAAGAATTGGTTTCTTTTGATCCGATCAGTATGACTGCAACTTTCCAAGCTGGGATCTACGGACCTAAATTAGAATATGGACTCAACTTAAAAGGATACACATTAGGGCACTTCCCTCAATCATTCGAATATTCCACCTTGGGCGGATGGGTCGCAGCAAGAAGTGCAGGACAACAATCCAATCGATACGGAAAGATAGAAGAAATACTAAGTTCAGTAAAATTGATTAGCCCGAACGGAACAGTAGAAACTTTAAGAGCGCCTGCGGCTTCTATCGGGCCAGACTGGAACCAGATCATTGCTGGTAGTGAAGGTCTTTTAGGAATTATTTCGGAAATTACGATCAAGATCCATAAAATCCCTGAAACTAGAAAATATTTCGGACTCGTATTTCCGGATCTACTTTCTTCCATCAACTTTATTAGGAAAGCAAACCAAGAAGAGATTAAAACTTCTATGATGAGACTTTCCGATGCAAACGAAACTAGACTATATGAATATCTCGGTGAGCTCGGAAAAAAGAATACACCAATCCGCAAATTCAAAAAGTTTCTCCAGAATTCTTATCTGAAATCGGTAGGTATCGGCGAGAATAAATGTGTGGTTCTAGTAGGATTGGATGGATCCAGACAAGAAGTGGATCATTCATTCGAGAATCTCAAAAAACTTTGGAAAAAAGGCGGAGCAATCTTCGCAGGGGAAAAGTTAGGACAGAATTGGATCCACAGCAGATATAATATGCCTTTCCTACGAAACCATGTAATGCAATACGGAATGGGAGTGGATACAATGGAAACTTCCAGCACTTATGATAAATTAGAAGATCTACATAGAGCTGGAATTGAGTCCCTACAAAATTCCATCCCCGGCTCGATAGCTATGTGCCATTTATCTCATAGTTATCATGAGGGGGCTTGTTTGTATTATACGATCCTGTTCCCAATGGATCCCAAAAAACCAGAAGAACAATGGTTTAAAATGAAAAGGTCCGTTTCGGATACATTCACTTCTTTTAAAGCTCCGATCAGTCACCATCATGGAGTCGGTTTCGATCATAAAAAATGGTATGAATCCAACTTAGGTAAACCTGGAGTAGAAGCCTTGAATGGACTTAAGAAGGTCTTAGACCAAAAAGAAATTTTGAATCCAGGAAAATTATTCCATTCTTAATAAATACGCTACCAAGGCGTGGTAGCCCAACCAACGTAAGCCTGGGACGAAGATCCCAGGCTTTTTTATATCAGGTAAAAACTGGGCGTCTTCTTTCCTGAATAGATTTCATTCCTTCCTGACCATTAGAACTAGCGATTGCTTGTGCAAGAAGATCCACATCTCTTTTTTCTAAAGTGTCAGCAAGTAAACGTTGAGAATCTCTAAGAGCAATTTTTACTCCAACAACCGATTCCATTGCCATGTCTTGGAATTGAGAACACCATTTTCTAGCTTTTGGAATTACTTCTTCCGGAGTCGCAGATTCTTCTACGAGTCCCACTTGAACAGCCTCGTCAGCTTTTAGTCCTCTTCCACTATACAAAAGATCTCTTGCAGTTTTCATTCCGACTAGATCTTTCAGAACTGTTCCTGCAGTGGATGGAAAATTAATACCGATCAAAGACTCTGGAAAACCTAATCTTCCTTTTTTCTCCACAAGAATTCTATAATCAGAGAATATTGCAATGACCGCTCCCACTCCCATAGAGTGTCCGTTCATTGCACAAACAACAGGTTTAGGAGAGAATAAAACTCTTCCGCAGGCACCGAGTGCTTCTCTAAGCACTTCCTTAATTTCTTCCAGGTTTTTACCTACGAAGATCTCAGGATCGAATCCATTGGAAAAAAACTTATCGTTTCTTCCGGAAAGAAGAATAGACTTAACGGATCTATCGTTTTCTGCTTGTTCAAGCACTTCTCTAAATTTGCGGAAAAACTCCCTTCCTAAAGAATTGGTCTCGTTTGTTTTGATATAAAGTTCTAAAATATGACCGTTTTTTTCTACGTCTAACATATTCAATATCCTTAATATTAGAATCCGAACACTACTTGGTTCAATTTATCAGTGCGGGATACTTTTTTCATTTTAATCTCGATACGATTCTGGTCAGCTCCATCTGTTCTGGATACGATACGTGTAATCGTAGTTTTAGGTGGAAATTCCACTTCTCCCTGAACACTTGTGACTGCCTTTACGTTTTTGCCGCTGGAATCCCATTCCACGGAACGGATCCCGTTTTCTGCGGTGTAGTAAGTCCATTCTTCTCCCGGTTTTCTGACGAGAACAATTCCATCGTTCGGCTGAACGAGCGTCCATTGTGGTTTAAATAATTCCGCATTCCTATTCGAAAGAAGATAATAGATCACTGGGAAAGGAACTACAGTTTGTTTTCCTGTGCTAGGATCAGACAAAACGATATCGTCCATAGTTTGTTCATGGATCTTATCCACCGAAACAGTTTTGATCCGAATTGTTTGGCCGTCGCTAAACACTTTAGAAACACTGATCCCGAAAAGTTTGTCGGTTAGCTCGATCTGCATTTTGCCGGTCGGCTTATCATAAAAGATCTTACCGGATAAAGAGAATACATCCTTCTTAGGGAAAAAATTCTGGATACGTATATCAAATTCTCCAGAATAAGAAGTATTCGATTCTTCTAATTTACGAAGGCCATCCAAGTATTTGGAACCTTCCTTGGATTTAGCGCTCCAAAATTTGATCTTTCCTTTTTGTCGGAAATTAATCTCTTCAATATCAGTGGTTACACAAGATTGAAATAATAGAATAAAACAGAATAAGTATCCGAACCTAAAAAATCGAATGAAATGGTTTGTTCTCAAAACAAGTCCTCCCGGTCTAAGATTTATTTGAGACCGGATTCGTTCTTAACCTCTCCAATTTTTCTCGAATTCGAACTTTGTCTTCCTTCTTTTGAAAAAGAGTTTCCGATTTTTCCCAGAATCTTCTGGCATCTGCAAATTCTCTTCTTTCATGATGAACATCACCTAAATGTTCACAAATTGTAGGATCGTATTCGTTTCTATCCTGTAAAATTTGGAAGGCAAGATTCAAATGTAATAGGGCCTCATCCACTCTACCCTTTTTATAATAGATCCAACCCAAACTATCTTGGTAAGCCTCATTATCAGGAGCAAGTTCCACCGCCTTTCGGATAAGATCGAGCGCCTCATCCAAACGAATTCCTTTCTCCGAATAATGATAACCTAAATAATTATAAGCAATTGGATTTTCAGGATCTAGCTCCATAGACTTACGAAGATCCTCTTCCATTTCAGGAAGCCTTCCTAATTTTTCTAAAGTAGAAGCCCTGTAAAAATGATACACAGAAGATTTTGGTTCCAATCGAATTGCTTGTTCGAATGCACCTCTACTTTGTTCTAACTTTTCAGATTGGAATAGAACAATTCCCAAAAGATAATAAGCATAATGATTATTCGGATCATTTTTAAGGATATTTTGGATAATCTCTTCTGATTCTTGGACCTTTCCTGGAGGATTTCCTCTAAGCAGGAATGCCAAATGTAATTCATATTTTTTAGAATCTTCTGTAGAAGAAGTATATTGGATTGCTTTACGAACAGAAATGATGGATCTAAATACAGAACCAGATTGTTCATATACTCCAGCTAAAAAGTCATATTGTTCCGCAAGAATTCTTGGATCTAACTTTTCTTGTTCCGTAATCTTAATAGATTCCAGAAGTAATGTTTCTGCGAGTGTAGTCAATTGGGATTGGAGCGCAATTGATGCTACTTCAATTAATTCTCGGATATATTCCTTTTTATCAATATTTGGATCTCTTTTTTGGATCTCTAAAACGCCTAAACGAATAGATAACCTTTTAGGAAATCTTTCTTTTAAAGGAAAAAGTATCCTTCTTGCGTCTGAATATTTGGAATTCAGTACGGAATAAAGTCCAAATAGGACCCCATCCTTATTCAGTTTTCCTTTTTTCTTTAGATCCTCAAAATAACCTGCTGCCATAGATCTACTTTCTATAAAGTACATCTCTCCGAGCATCAATTCCACTGAGGAATTTCCTTGGATCTCTTGTAGTATTCTTTGTAATTGTTTTTTAGCTTGGGAAAACTTTCCTAGCTGGTCTAAAATTTTTGCGAGAAGAAAGCGGATTTCCCAGTTTTCAGGCCTCATCTCCAGATAACCCGAAATATAAAAAAGTGCCTTTGTATTTTGGCCTAAAGCAAAATACGTTTTTCCCAAAGATAAATACACAAATTCAGGATATTTAGGATTGGAATCTTTTTGTTTGATCAGATCTCGAAGAGAACTTAAATATAAAACTGATTTTGCATCATTCTTCAGAGCAAGCTCAGCAGAACTTAATAAATAATAAAAATCAGGATCTTCCGAAAACTTACTCAGATGAGATTCTAAATAAGTCGCCGCCTTTTCATATTCCCCGCTGTTTAAAAGAATGGTTCCTTTTAAAATATAGGATTCTCTAAAATTAGGATCAGACTTTTCGGCCAAATCCAGTTCAGAAACCGCATCCTTCCATTGACCCAAGTAATAATGTGCAAGTGCCTTATTCCAACGGAATACTGCTGAAACAGGAACCCCTACAGATTCAGAACATCGAATATAATCTTGGAAATTTCGGACTGCTTCTATAATTTCTTCTGTTCTTTCTCTTCCTTCAGAGTTTCTAGCCTTATTCAAACTCTCTAACCCGAGAGAATAATAATAGGCCGGCCAAACAGACTTGGCCCTTCCGGAAGAATCAACATCCCTACATACAAAAACGGAGTCAGTATTTTGGGGAGAAGCAAATAAACTGCCTGCATCCAGCATGGATACCAGAAGGATCGGAATAATGCTTGCGTGTTTCATAATCCCCGGACTTGTATAGGGTTTGGAATCGAAAAAAGCGAAATCTTCACTCTCTCTACTCTCAAGCGAGGGACTCTATTCGTCTAACGAATTTTCCGGAACTTAAGGAAAGAAATTGTTCAGCATTCTAAAAGAAAAGAAAAAGTTATTCTTAACACTTTTGTTGATTTGGACCCTGGCAGCGATCTATATCTATCCCAGGAGATTCCAGATTTTAGGTTCTTTCGCACTCTGGTTGGAACCTCCCGTCTTAAATCCTTCCCTTTCCGCAAAATTGCAGTCCAAGGGGGACGATCTATTATCCGAAAAAGTAGAATACAGACAGATTGAACATTATCTTAGAACCGACCAATTATCGAAAGCCTGTGTCCGCGCTTACAGAATAGGAAAAGAAGGTACTGGAGATATTTTCAGGGTACCAAGTTGGATGGAAGCGAAACACCAAGGTTGGACCATAGAAAGGCTTGCAAATCCAAGCGAGACCAAATTTTCCACGGGAGAAAAACCTGTGGATCCTTTCGAATACTGGAAAGAATTCTACCAGGTCCCCCTAGAAGCCCTAGATTATTATAAAAGAGCCTTAAACTATAACCCTTTCGACGGATATAATTCTCCTCCAATTCAAGCAACTCTTGGAAAAGACAAACCTGAGATCGCAGGTAAAAGTCTTTTAGAGAAGATCAGAATTTCTTCCTTCGCTTCTTGCCGCCCGGAAGAGGCAATAATCGCACATTTCCAAGCAATCCAAAGGATAGAAGAACTAGTATTCGAAAAATTGAAAGAGGCAAAACCTCCATCCATTCCTTGGTGGAAGCGTATCTTGAATTTTTTCAGTTTCAGCTGTAATAAGGAAGAGGAAGAGAATATTGCGGAAGATCTTCCAAAAGAGATCCGAATCTGGAAAAAGATCACAGAGTCTCAATCGGATCCGATCGTATTCTCAGAAGACTATCCGGATACTACTACATTAACCGCAAATAAGTACAAAACACTTCTCTTAAAAACATTAGAGTTACTTAGACTTAGAACGGATGAGTCCCATCCTTCCCTTTCTCCTGAGGAATCGGTTTCCTTATTCACGAGAGTTCTGTATTTTTCCTGTTCTAAAAGAGCAATTCCCGCAGAAGCAAAATATTGGGGAGCAAGTGCAATCGCCGCAATCCCTTGCGAAACAACAGACACGGAAGGTGCGAAAGTATTTTATTCTAACTTAAACCGAAATGCTCAACTATTCTATAAATTAGGAGAAAGGGATTCTAATTATAGAAAAAAAGCAAAGGATATGTTCGAAGCGGTTTATCGGTCCTCTGCAACAGATTTAGGAACCAAATTCCAAGCAAAACTAATGAGAGTCAGATGCCTATTGCACGAATCTGATTTTGACCAAGCACTCAAAGAATTGGATGCCTTGGATACCGAAGTCTATACGGTTGATCCAAATTATCGTAATGATAAGTCCGGCTATGAAGATCTGATCGAAGATAAAAAGAAACTATTGCAGTATACACTTCGTCGAAAAGGAAGATACGAAGAAGCAGACGATATTTTCGATGAAAAGAATTAAATACTTCGATTATAATGCCACCCATCCTCCTATTCCAGGTTTATTAACTAAGATCTTAGAAGAATACGAGGAGGATTTTTTTAATCCTTCAGGGCCTACTAGATTTTCTTTAGCAAGGCAAGGCAAGATAGAAGAAGCCAGAAAAGTATTAGCTAAACTCACAGGAAAAGATCCCAAAGGATTCGTATTTACTTCTTCCGGAACGGAAGCAGATTATTCCCTCATATACTTTGCAAAACAATTCGTTAAAACTATAGCCTACTTATCTCCTTTTGAACATGCCGCTATGTATTCTTCCTTTAGAAGTTTAGGAATTCCTTATAAAGTTTTGAGCGCCGATAAATCGGGACTTGTTTCAATTTCAGAATTGGAATCCAATTTGAAGAATGAGCCGGGCCCTGTATTTGTTCTGCACGCAGGCAATGAAACAGGCGTGATCCAACCGATCGAAGAATTAGCAAAAATTTCCGCAAAATATGGAATGCCTTTTTATTCCGACCTTATCCAATCATTCTCCAAAATTCCGGTTCCTTTTTCAGTTCTAAACGGATTCACATTTTCCGGTCATAAAATCGGCGCTGGACTTGGCTCTTCCGTTTTATGGTTCGATCCGAAATATCTACCAGAAGGTGGAGTTTTCCAAGGAGGAAACCAGGAGAATGGGCATAGGGCAGGTACAGAAAATTCTCCTTCTATTTTAGCTTTGGCAGAAGCCGCACAAATCCAATTTGCCGAAATGGAGAACAAAAACAAAAGATTAGAATATTATAGAAATAAGATAGAAACAAAACTCAAAAGTTTAGGTGCAGAGATCGTTGCAGAAAATTCCCCAAGGTTATTTTCTACTACATTTGCACTTCTTCCTTTGGATGATCTGGACTTTTTTATGATGGGAATGGAAGAGAAAGGATTTGCAGTTTCTACCGGATCTTCCTGCAAATCCAGATCAAGAGAAGCAGCGCCTTCCTTATTGGCAATGAGCTATTCTAATGAAGAAGCTTTGAGAGCGATCCGTATCTCTACCGGTCTGTATACAACGGAAGAAGAAGTAGACTCTCTTTTGGTTGCTCTAGAAAAAACAATCCTTTCCATTAAATAGTAGATGCCATTTCTTCCGCGTATCTGTCAGTCATTCCTGCCACGTAATCGCATACACATCTTTCTAAACCTTCTTTTTCTATCCTTCTCTTATAGGTTTCAGGAATAGAATCAGGCTGCTTCCTAAAATGAAAGAATAATCTTTCTATCATGTCCCTTCCTCTATCACTTGTGACTACAACGGAAGGATGTCTATACAGCGTTTTGTAAAGAAAAGATTTTAATTCTCTTACCTTCTCTCCGTAAGAAGGCTCGTAAGTTGCGATCCTTTTTCCTTCTTGATAGGCAAGGTTCAGATCGGAGCGATTCGAAATTTTCCAGTCAGAAATTCTAGATTCGATCGTTCTGATCATACTGGAGACCATACTATTCGTTAGCTCCCGAATGATTGTTCGAACAAAAACTTTTCCATCCAGCTTAGGGAACTTACCTTTTACCATTTCAGAAGTTTCTGCCCAAAGAGAAAGTGAATCCAGATCTTCCGCTTTTAGATAACCCATTTCCAAACCATCATCTATATCATGGCTTGTGTATGCGATCTCATCGGCTACATCTGCACATTGCGCTTCTAAACTTGGGCCTTCGATTTTTCTTTCTTTTCCTAACATAGAGCCGTCATATTCTGCTCCATGTTTCATCATCCCTTTTAAGGTTTCTTTGGAAAGATTGAGTCCAGGGAATTCCGGATAACGTGTCTCTAAAATTGTAACAATTCGAACTGATTGTTTATTATGTTCAAATCCGCCGAATTCTCCCATTAAGTCGGAAAGCATATCCTGGCCGGCGTGTCCGAAAGGTGTATGCCCTAAATCATGAGCAAGCGCGATTGTTTCCGCAAGTAAAGAGTTGAGTCCTAATGCAGAAGCAATCGTTCTAGAAATCCCCGCAACTTCTAGAGTATGGGTGAGTCGATTGCGATAATTCTCCCCAACTGAATAAACGAATACTTGGGTCTTATATTGTAATCTTTTGAATGCGCTTGAATGGACTACCCGATCCCTATCTCTCTGAAAAGGGATACGGTACGGGTGTTCTTCTTCCCTATATTCTCTTCCCCCAGTTTCGTCCTGCAAAACTGAATAACCTGCTAATAGGGAATTTTCGGCCTGGATAATTTGGTTTCTGTCTTTTTGCACCTAATACCAATTTGGAACCTAAAAAGACCAAAAGCAAGTCAAACAAATCTAGTTTTTCGATTCCAATTTGTTCAGGAAAAGTTTCACTGGTGCAATTCTACTCGGTAGATATAAGCATTCATGGATCTAGTTAATATTCCGGATTTAGTCAATTTTTTTTCCCGCTTTGGGAATGAGTTCGCTTACTTAGCAGTTTTCTCTACTCTCATTCTTTGCGGTTTCGGTCTTCCGATTCCGGAAGATATCTCCCTGGTTTCGGGCGGAGTTTTGGCAGGTTTAGGATACGCTAACGAACATGTAATGTTCGGCGTTGGTATGGCAGGAGTTCTTGTAGGAGACGGTTCCGTATTTTTACTCGGAAGAGTTTTCGGCGAGAAGGTACTACAAATTCCTTTTATCGCAAAATTTTTAACCCCGGAAAGGTTTTCCAAAGTACAGGAAAAGTTTTCCCAATACGGAAATTGGGTAGTCTTCATGGCGAGGTTCATGCCTGGACTTAGGATGCCGATCTATCTAACGGCTGGAACCTCGGATCGTATCTCCTTCTTTAGATTTTTATTATTGGATATGTTTGCAGCCGCAATTTCGGTCCCGATCTGGGTTTATCTAGGCCATTATGGAGCAAAAAATTTAGACCAGCTCGGCATCTTGGTGCACCAAGGACAAATTACAGTCTTTGTATTATTAGGAATTCTTGTATCAGGCCTCGTTCTTTATTTTGCGATCAAAAAGAAACGTTCCGGGAAATAATACTTTTACTCGACATAATTTTATGAATCTATACAGTTTGGTTAGATATGGATGTTCTAACCCAACCTGTGTTGGTGCTGAACGCAACCTATGTCCCGGTTGCGATCCGAACGGTCAAAGACGCCGTTGTCCTTCTAATTCTTAGAAAAGCAGAACTCATTAGAGACGAAAAAGGTCTATTTATCAGGTCTGAAAAACTTAAATTCACAACTCCTAGGATCATTCTACTCACGGACTACTACAAGGTCCCTAAACGTAAGCATAAACTCTCTAGAGAAAATATATTCTTGAGAGACGATCACGAATGTGTGTATTGCAAACGTAAACTACCCTCCTCCAAACTTACCTTGGATCATGTGATCCCTAAAAGTCGCTGGGAAGAGATCCCTCGGGAAAAAAAACCAAGGGACTATCATACCTGGGAAAATCTGGTTACTGCCTGCAAGGACTGCAATGGCAAAAAAGGAAACAAACTTCTGCAAGAACTCAAGTGGGAGGTACCTGAAAATCGGTCGACAAACAAGAGACGTTTTCCACAATTTTCAGTATCCACCCAATTGGTCGAAAAATTCGGCTGGGCGGACTATATACGCAGCTAAATGAATCTTTTTTTATCCAGAAGAATGCACACATTCTTCTCTATCTTACTACTCATCTTTTCCTTATTCTCTTGTTATAATTATTCAACAAATAGGATCGTAACCACTCCACCTACCTTGGTAGGGATTACCTTAATCGGAACCGGAGTCTATGAGCTCAGACTAAGAGCTGGTAATCCGGAAGCATTTTTTAGCGGTTATACTTTATATACCGGAAGTACTTCGGATGCATCCAGAAACCCTGCTGATTTTTCTTCCGGAAAAGCATGCGAACTTCCTTTGAATATGCTTCCAAACCAACCAAAAGAATATTCTATAGAAGTAAATCCAACCGCAGGCCCACTTGCAGTTCCAGGCGCGGGAGAAAATACAAATAGAGTATGTAAGATCGTAGCTACTTTAAATTCAGGGGATTATGTAACTCTTAGATCTTCAGTGATCTCTTTGGATTTGAATAGCGGAACAAAAGATATTTATGTATTTTCCATGCCTTCGAATACATTACAAGTTCCTTAATCTTTAAACCAGACGTTTATCTTTTTAAGAGTAGTTTCTGTATCTTCTTTCCAGATACTTTTGGGAAACTTTTCCAAAAACTCTTCCAGCTCATTCTTAGCAGTTTGTAATTCATCTCTTAAACGTAGAAGTGCAGGATTGTCTTCTTTCTTTAAATATACCGGATTTCCGTCGGTGAACTGAAAATATTTTTCGATCGCTTGTGCTGCTTTCTGTTTAGCTAGTTTATAAAACTGAAATCCTTCCGGATCTTCTTTAGAATTTTCTAAAATTACAAACGAGTCATTTTGTAAGGAGGAAAGTAAAACATCCCTCAGTTGGACTAATTCCTTAAATAGAATATCCGTTTCGTATTCTCCGGAATCCGGATGGTATTTACGAGAGAGTTCCCGGAATCTGCTCCGGACTAGATTTGCGTCGAATTTTTTTGGGAGTCCGTAAAAGTCCAGGGCACGGCTTAGCAGGTCCCCGTCTTCCAACCTAATTTCCTATGAGCTAGGAATTTTTTGAGTTGGATCTTGGATTGAACCAAGTTTAACTCTTTGCGATATTCCTGCAAAATGATCTCCATCTTTTCCCCTACTTGGGAATTCAAATCCCTGGACTCCTCCAATTTTTGGAAGATCATATCGGAGAGTCGAATAATTTCTAAGGTTTGAGGAGAAGATTCTTCTAATTGTTCGATTTTGCGATCTAGTCGTTTCATCTTTTCAACTAGGTCCGAATTTTGTATTTCTAGTTTGGAAGCGTTTTCTCCGTCTCCAAAACCAAGAATTTCTAATTGGCGTTTTTGGAGTTCGATCAGTTTATCCAAAAAGGAAATTTTTTCTTCATAATAGGATGAAAGTTTTTCTTCCATAGAATTTAGACTTTTAGAACCCCTTCCCGCCACTGAATTTTAACCTTGGAGGGAAAGCCCAGTTCCTCTAGAACCGGCGGATGGCATAGGGACCACGGAAGAAGTTTTTTCCTTCTTCTCTATTTCTTCCCAAGCAAGTTTTAAGTCTTCCAGATATTTGATGATTTCAGAAAGGATCTCACTGTCCTTCTTCATATTGGCTTCGAGTAAACGCTTTTTAATATAAACGTAAATGCCAAGCAGGTTGTTTGCAACCTCTCCCCCGTTTTCCATATTGAGGGCAAGCATCAGCTCAGTCACTATTTCTTGGGCTTTTAGGATATTATTATTCACCACGTCGTACTTGCGGGGTGTATTATTCTCGATGGCAACGTTCAGGAAGCGAATTGCTCCTTCATATAACATCACGATAAGCCGGCCCTGACTCACAGTAGAAATTTCATTGGATTTATACTGTTCGACGGACGCCGTCGATTTTCTAGCAAGTGACATGTGTCTCTCCTGAAATACTTTTCGACAAAATTCCGGACCGCCTTAACGTGGACTGGTAATTCTTAGCGTATCGGATGCGAAAATTCTTGGCAAGCCTGATTCCCAAACCCAGAAAAAAGCTTGTCTTTTTGGCCTCCGGGCGGGGGAGCAACCTGGAAGCTGTCCTTTCAGGGATCCAAAAGGGCAAAATCCCCGCAAATCCCGCTTTTTTAGTCACTGACAACCCGGAAGCCCCTTCTATCCAGATCGCTGTCGGCCATAATGTCCCGGCAAAGGTTTTAGACTGGAAATCTTATTCCAAAAAAGAAGAATACCATCTGGATCTTCTCCATACCTTGGAAGAGATCTCTCCGGATCTGATCGTGGCTTGCGGTTACATGAGAATTCTAAAACCGGAAATCATCCGAGCCTTTCGGAATAGGATCATCAATATACATCCTTCTCTTCTTCCTTCCTTTACAGGTTTGCATGCTCAAAAACAGGCATTCGATTATGGAGTGAAGTTCGCGGGCTGCACCGCTCATTTTGTGGACGAGGGTGTGGATTCAGGTCCTATCATTTTGCAAGGAGTTGTTAAAATCGAGGAAGGAATGACCGAAAGAGAATTGACTCTTGCCATTCTCAAAGAGGAACATAAAATCCTGCCCCTCGCGGTTAAACATTTCTGCGAAGATCGGCTCTCCATTAAAGACAGGAAGGTCTCAATCCTCTAGCATGATCAAAATCACTCGTGCCCTTATCTCAGTTAGCGACAAAACAGGACTTATCGGATTCGCTAAGTACCTGGAATCTAAAGGAGTGGAAATCATTTCCACCGGCGGAACCCTCAAAACACTCACCGAAAATGGAATCAAAGCGATCGCAATAGACGATTATACAGGGTTTCCAGAAATTTTGGACGGAAGAGTTAAAACTCTTCACCCTAAGGTCCATGGAGGACTCTTGGGTGTGACCTCCAAACCGGAACACAGACAGAAGATGGAAGAATTAAAAATTCCAAAGATCGATCTGGTAGTTGTGAACTTATATCCATTCGTACAGACTGTTTCCAAACCTGGGGTTCATCTAGACGAAGCAATCGAAAATATCGATATTGGCGGACCTTCTATGATCCGTTCCGCTAGTAAGAACTACAGACATACAGTAGTTGTTACAGATCCGAACGATTATAAAACTGTAGAAGAATCTATGAAGGTAAATGATGGTTCCGTAGATGCGGATACTTCTTTCCTTCTAATGAGAAAAGCATTTTCTCATACCGCAATGTATGATACTGCAATTTCTTCTTGGTTCAATAAGCTCGCTGGGGAGAAGTTCCCGGACATCCTAAATCTTTCCTTCACCAAAAAACAAAAGCTTAGATACGGAGAAAACCCACACCAAGGGGCCGCATTCTACGAGCCTTTGTTTACAAAGAGCGAATTTTCTCCACTCCAAGGAAAAGAATTATCTTTTAATAATATGTTGGATTTTGATGCGGCATTCCATATCTCCGCTCTTCTTCCTGACAATACCGTTTGTATCATCAAACATTTGAATCCATGCGGGATCGCTTACGCAGATGATACATTAGAAGCTTTCCGTCTGGCAAAAAGAACGGATCCTATTTCTGCATTCGGCGGGATCATCGGGATCAAGGGAACAGTCACCGGAGAATTGGCAGTTCTAATCGGTGAAACATTTGTAGAAGGTGTGATCGCTCAGAAATTCGAACCTGCCGCTTTGGAATATTTTTCTAAAAAGCCGAATGTTCGTTTGATCGAGATCGCAAATTTCCAAGAAGCATTAGATGAAATGGATCTCCGACCTATTCATCATGGAATTCTTCTGCAAGATAGAGACTATGCAACTATCACAGAAAAAGATCTGAAGATCGTTTCTAAAAAACAACCTACTGAAGAAGATATCAGAGGTTTGATGTTTGCTTGGTCTACGGTAAAATTTATCAAGTCAAACGCGATCGTTTATACGGAAGAGAACGCAACCCTTGGGATAGGTGCCGGACAAATGTCCAGAGTGGATTCAGTCCAATTAGGAGCGACTAAGGCTCTAAACGTAGGACTTTCTGTTGTAGGTTCTTATGTAGCGAGTGATGCATTTTTCCCATTCAGAGATGGAATAGACGCCATCGCAAAAGTAGGAGCAAAAGCGATCATCCAACCCGGAGGATCTATCCGAGACGAGGAAGTGATCAAGGCCGCAGATGAGCATGGACTGATCATGGTGTTCACCGGCATGAGGCATTTTAGGCATTAACATGGAATTCTTTCTCTACCTGATCTATTTAGTTATCACGTTAGTGGTTGTTTCCTTAGGAGACTATTATTTCGGACTTATCTACCTGAGCGGGAAAGATACTTTCGAAAAACAGGAACTTACTGATTGGGCGAGAATTATTCCTTCTAAGATTGTTTCTATCTTTGAATCTGCGGGAAGTCTTCAATATGGACTTCTCGCATTCGGACTTTCCGCATTCTTCGCATATGTCTGGACTCTTACCGGAGGACTTATCGGTTCTCCTCATTATACGGATTCTTTTGGAAATTATTTCTTCCTATCCTTTTTAATGCCGGTGTTAGTCCTCGCATTCTACTCTTTTATCTCTTCTGAAGTTTTAAGAGCTGCCAGGATCTCTAGAAATAGCGGGTCCTTTCTGGCAAGACTTCTGAACCAGGAGATTCCACTACTTTCCGGAATATTTATCTCAGTGATCGCCTCGAATCTGGCGGTTTACGGTCTCTACCATGAGGTTTCCTTTTTATTCGTTCTTCCGAATGTACTGATCTTATTGGTCCTTCTTATCTTAAGATGGAACGGAAAGGTAAAATTCGGGGGAATTCGTGTAGATAGAGAGGAAGAAGATGTAGAGGATTTGGGGGAAGATTCCTAATTCTTGTTCAGTTTTCTGCCGATAGTTAAAGAATGAAAGGGCAATCCATCTACCTGTTCTTATTCTCCTTACTCCTTCCTTGGAGTTCCGTATTTTCTCAATTTCCGGGAGATAATTCCAGAAATAACGGCTCCAAGCCAACTTTAGACGGATTTGCAGAAGTCTCCTGGGAAGCATCTTATGCCCAAGTTAGAGACAAGTTTTTATCCTTAGCAGCCAATCCTCAAAGTGACGAAAAAATAGAAGTAGTTCATGAAGATAAGGAGAAGTCCCTGCTTGTAAGAAGAAACGGGATCTTCTACCTTTACCGTTTTTATTCCACTCCTAAATTGGTGCTCGATTCACGTCCTAAAGACAAGAACCAACCTCGCCCGGAAAAAGAAACTTCTCCTGACGAAGACGAACATTTGGAACCTGGTAAATTATTCTCAGTTGGAGTTTCTTTCCGGTATCTTCCGGGCAAAGAGGTTCAGTCCAAGCTGGAAAATAAATACGGAAAGCCCAAAAAAGAGACCTTGGATGATAAAAAAATCGGGGGGGCTGTTATCTGGGAATTGACCGACGAAAGACAGGCACCTCCCGCAGGCGGCTTCATTGTTCAATGGAAGGAAGCTTATAAAAAGCAACCTTTTACCAGAAGAGTGGATTATTTCAGCTCCAAGGTAAAGGCCCAGATCGAAAAAGAATACAAAGAATTCTTCTCTGCGGAAGAAATCAAAACTTTAAGAGATCTGATCCCGTAAGAAATCCTTGACCGAAGGCCCCTAAGGCCGCCACTATCCAGAGAGATTCAAAATCTTTCGGAGCAAACCGTGGAATTATATTTAGATACAGCCAATGTGGACGAGATCAAAGAGATCGCGTCCTACGGTCTTTTGGACGGAGTTACTACAAACCCATCTTTGATCGCTAAGTCTGGTCGTAACTTTAAAGAAGTTATCAAAGAGATCTGTGCAATCGTGCCTGGTCCAGTGAGCGCAGAAGTAATTGCGACCAAACATGAGGACATGTTGAAGGAAGCGGACGAACTAGTAAAGATCGCTCCGAATGTGGTCATCAAGGTTCCTTTAATCCCGGAAGGATTAAAAACTGTAGTGAAACTGACAGAGAAAGGAATTCCTACAAACGTAACTCTTTGTTTTTCCGCTCCTCAAGCACTTCTGGCAGCAAAAGCGGGAGCTACTTATATTTCTCCATTTATCGGACGTGTAGATGATACTTCTTGGGATGGAATGGAACTTATCTCTGAGATCAGAGAGATCTATGATAATTACGGTTACGAAACTAAAATTTTAGCTGCTTCCATCAGAGGACCAATCCACTTGAAAGAGTCCGCTCTTCGTGGAGCTGATTGCGCTACTATGCCGCTCTCTGCTTATCTGCAGTTATTCAAACATCCATTAACTGATATCGGATTGGAAAAATTCTTAGAAGACGCTAAGAAACTAAAGTGGTGATCCACCATTAATATTTTTTTTACGCATAGACGCTAAGGCGCAGAGAGTGTTAAGGAATTTAAAGGATACCTTTCATTTAGGTATCCTTTTCTATTTCAAACTTATCCATTCACAAGCAGAGATCAAAATCTGCTTTTCTTAGCTACTCTGCGCGGAAATTGTTCTAAGGAAGTTTCTTCTTCCCTGTAAAATCATTCATTAAAATTTCAGACTGTTCTAAGATACAAAGTACACTTTGGTGAGAGCCGTCGTAATATAGATCACAAGAACTTAAAGTATTCATATCCGCTGCGGAAGCTCCGTATGTTTCGGCAAGTTTTTGTATTCTTGGCCACCAGGATTTTTCTAATCCTAGTTCGTAATACCCTGCCCTATATCCCGGATATACCTTAGGCCAGATTAGGTAGGTTTTAACCCCTTCTTCTTTCGCCAATTTCAAGAATTCTTCTACGAAATAAAATTCGTTTTCCCCCAAGGTAAATCCGGAAAGATAAATACTCTTTAATCTAAGTGCGTCCTTTGCCAATTTTTTAGGATTATTACTGACGCTCGCATACCCAAGTTGTTCCCCGTTTCCTAATTCCAAAATTAAATTTTCATGATTTTGGTCAGCTCTATACTGCTTTAATTTTCCGCCGGTCAGTCTGGACCAAAAAAGTTTGAACCCAGGTCGGATCTTTCTGATAGAAAAAAACTTTTCTTTAAGGATCTCTAATTTATCAGAATCGGAAAAGTGATCCCAATACGTTTGTCTGAATTCCTCGTCCGCTCCTATTCTCAAGAACGGTTCGTATAGAAGTCCTCTCGAATCATCTACGAAACCTTCAGGACTAACAACATAAAAGACAACCTTGGGTTTAATCCCGGATTGGATAATCTTACGGAACCAATAGAAACCGTAAGCAGGTACCGCTTGCGGGCCGGAAAAATTATAAACGGTCCAATCTTTTTGTATATTCTCAGGAAGCGTTTTTATACTATAAGGATAAGCTCTAGAATCTCCGAATGCCAACGCGAGATTTTTCTCTTTTAATGAAGGATCACCCTTTAACTTTTCGAAAAGATGATTTCGATGAGTATAATAGACCGGATTTCCCTCTTGGTAAAAGGATGTTTTGAAAAAATCCAAAAGAAAAATTTTATCCGCAAGAAACAGGAAAACGATAAAAATTAATGGGATATAGATAAATTTCTTTTTCATGATCTTATTAAAACTGCCCATAAAAGAAATCCGCATTACCAGTGGGTAAAGCGAGTAGAACTAGGATCCAAACGATTGGAAGAAGTATCGTTTTCCATCGTAAATCCACTTTGAACCTTTCAGGCCATTCCTCCACACAATGGAAAAATAAAGCCACAAAGAGTGCAAAGATACAAGGTTCCATATTCGGGAAATTTACTCCAGGGGCCCAAACGATAATTCTTTGCACAGCAGCGACTGCGGAGCTGAAATCCGGAGTGAAAAATAGGATCCAAGATACTATATATATATGCAGAACGAAAAGATAAGTAATCGTTCTTTTTACATACGGTATTTCAGGTATCAATTTTATATTCCAATCCTTAAAGGCTCTTTCGGCTGAAAGATAAAGTCCTGTCAAAGCTCCCCAAGTTAGATAATTCAAATTAGCCCCGTGCCAAAGGCCTCCTAATCCGAACGCAACCAGATAATTGAAACAGGTACGCAATGTCCCGCTTCTGGAACCGCCAAGTGGGATGTACAAATAATCTCGAATCCAAAAGGAGAAGGTCAAATGCCATCTTCTCCAAAAGTCCCCAAAACCGTTAAAGAAAAACGGAGCCTTGAAGTTTTGAGGCAAAGTAAAACCTAAAAGTTTCCCCATACCTCTTGCTAGATCAGTAAGTCCGGAAAAATCCAAATAAAGATAGATCGCGAAAAAATAGATCGTACTTAGTAGTGCTTGCCCGGAAAAAGAAGATGTTTCTGCAAAAACCTGAAAAATGGATCCGGACATTAAAGCGGTAACCACAGATTTTTTAAAAAGACCGACTACTACCAACCATAACCCATCTACCATATCCTCTTTTTCCATTTTAGGAGAATCGAATTGAGTAGAAACGTCTGAATATCTTAGGATAGGTCCCGCAATCATTACCGGAAAAAGAAAAATATAAGAAGCGATCTTTAAAAAACCCAGATCCTCTTGTATCAATCCCTTCTTCTTATCCACAAGTAGAGAAATTAACTGGAAAGTATAATAGCTGATAGTAAGCGGAAGTACTACTTCAAAGCCGGCCCATTCCAGTGATTTGGATAAAATACCATCAAGGCTGATCTTATTTTGGAATTCAGGAATTCCTAAAAATATTCCCAGAAGATCCGCGAAAAAATAGAAATATTTAAAAAAAGCTAAATTAAGAACATTGAATCCGATAGAAACCGGTAAGAACCATTTTTTATTCAGAAAAAACCGGATAAAAAACCAATTGATCGAAACTACCGCGATCAAATGAAACAGGAATTTCCAGGAAGCGAATGCGTAGAAAAATCCTGAACTTAGGATTAGAAAAAATTTCTTCCAATGATCAGGAAGATTCCAATACACCAGAAATACTAGGCAGAAAAAAAATAAAAATTCTAAACTGGTAAAATTCATGGTCTCCAAACTTTAGGATCTAGTAAGACAAACTTACCTTCCCCGATTTTCAATTTTTCCAAAGAAAGTTTTCCGATACGGATCCTTTGTAGATCGATCACTCTTCCACCAAGGATTGAGAACATCCTACGGATCTGACGTTTTCTTCCTTGTTTTAAGATCACTCTAAACTTAGAAGATCCTTCTCCTTTTACTAAGGATGTAACCTTCTCCGCTTTTAAAAATTCTCCCTCGTCCACAAATCCCTTAGTAAATCTATCCTTTACCTCTTTAGAATCCAATTCTTCTTCTAAGAGTACTTCGTATTCTTTTTCGGAACCTTCGGATGGATGAGTGATCTGTTGGACTAAATTCCCTTGGTCGGATAAAAGAAGAAGTCCCCTGGAATCCAGGTCTAATCTTCCTGCTATAAAAAGTTTTCCATACTTTTTAGGGAGTAATTCAAAAACCGTATTAGAATGAAAACGATCGCTATGGGAGCAAAGAAAACCTTTAGGTTTGTTTAATGCCAGAAACACAGATTCTGTAGGAGGATCTAATTTTTTATTTCCAACTTGAACAATGTCGGAACCCACACGGATCTTTGTGCTTAGATTCTTTTCTACGGCACCGTTAACTTTCACTTTGCCGGAAAGGATCAATTCTTCTACCTTTCTGCGCGAACCTAGCCCGCAGTCTGCCAGGAATCTGTTGATCCGGATCTCTTTGGAGGAATTTTCCCCCGATTTTTCTTTTGCGATTTTTTCGCCCAAACTTGCCCCCGGCCTTGGCCGATCCCTCCAGATTCGGACACCCACCTATTTCCGGCTACCCAAAACACTTGACTCTTTGGAGACTCGGACAGAGGCTTTAAGGGTGAATCCTCTTAAAAAGAAGCCCAGATCCAATGCTTACCAACCCGCTCCCGAAAAACCGGATTGGTTAAAGGTAAGGCTTCCTTTTCGTGAAAAAGAAAACCCGGTAGATTTCGTTCGTAGTTCTGTCGAGGGCGGAAAACTAAATACAGTTTGCGAAAGTGCTTCTTGTCCCAACCTGAATCATTGTTGGTCCAGAAAGACCGCCACTTATATGCTTGCGGGAGATATTTGCACTAGACGTTGTTCTTATTGTGATGTCGCCTTCGGAAAACCTCTCGCATTAGATCCGGAAGAACCTTTAAGAGTAGCAGAATCCGCAAAAGTTTTAGGCCTAAGCCATGTGGTAATCACGTCCGTAAACAGAGATGATCTATCGGATGGAGGAGCGGCTCATTATAAAAAAACGGTAGAGTTGATCCGAGAAAGATTACCTGAATGCAAAATTGAAATTTTAGTTCCGGATTTCAAAATGAGAGAAGAAAACTTAGAGATTGTTTATTCTTCCAAACCGGATATATTCAACCATAACCTAGAAACTGTGGAGAGATTATTTCCGACAGTGGCTCCCGCCAAAAAATACGAAAGATCTTTGGATGTTCTCGAACATGCATCAAAGAGAGGGCTTTTAACTAAAAGTGGACTCATACTAGGACTTGGCGAAACATTAGAAGAAGTCCACCAAACTCTCAAAGATCTAAGATCTGTTGGAGTTCAAATGATTACTTTAGGACAGTATTTGCAGCCGACTCCAACACACCTCCCTGTGAGTGAGTATATTCGCCCTGAAGTATTTAAAGATCTGAAAGAATTCGGAAAAGCCTTAGGGTTCAGGACAGTATTCTCAGGGCCTTTGGTCAGAAGTTCTTATCACGCGGACGAGCAAGTGCCGTGGTTCGAAAATTAAAAAGGGCAAAAGATAAATTTCCGGAGATTCCGGATGCTGGAGAGATGAAAAAGATCATCTTCCATTCTATTCTATCTTATCTTTCCAAACAAGAGGGTCATGTTTCTAAAATGGAGATCAAAGATCTTCTATTCGATGCGATTAGTTTGATCCCAGGTTTCAGAGTAGAATGGGGAGAGATCCAAAAATTCGGCAAAAGTAAATTATTAGTAAATTATAAAGATAAGGTTTTAATTTTGGATCTAGAAGAAATTTCGAATGCGATCCTAAAACTATGGGCCTACTACTTAGATACCCATCCACATCATAAACCCCATAAATAGAAAAACCCGAGCCACCTTTCGGTAACCCGGGATTTTTCCACCTTTAAGCTTGTGCCTGTGGATTAGTTTTCGGATTTAGTTTGGAAGTCGTAGATAACTTCTTTTACATCATCCTGATTGATCTTCTTAATACCGTCTTCGGTATGGACGATCATTGTGCTACCTTGCTGGTCTACGATCGCTCCGATGATGGTAGTTTTGCCATCAGCCAATACGATTTTTTCCAGTTTTTCGTAGTAGTTTACAAGATCCTTATTGGTTTTCAGGTTTTTAGGAGCGGAAACAAGAACGTTCTTGAATCTTTTCAGCTCATCAGCTTGACGCTTAGCTAATTCTTCTTCGATTTTCTTTCTCTCAGCTTCGTTAGCAGCGTTTGTAGCTTCGTCTACTTTGCCGGACTTAGGATCGACATTCAGTTTTACTAATTTATCGGTAGTGTCTTTGTCCAGAGTAACGATAGTTCTGATCTCTTCTTCTTCGGTTTTGGATACTCCAGCGCCACTTAATTTAGTAACTGCTTTAGGAATATCTTTCTCCAAAGTAGCGTCTAGTTTAGTAAGTTCTTTCTCACCGAATTTTTTATCAGGAGCTTTTACTATAGAAGACTCATCCTTTTCTAAGATAACTTCAGCTTTGTCTAAAGAAGCTTTGATCTTTTGTAATTCTGCATTCGCAGAAATTTCTTCAGCAGTTGCACCTTCCAGAGCGCGAACTCTTGGAGATACTGCAACAGATCCTTCTAAGACTTTAACGACAGATCTGTCGTTTTTAGTACGATCTACAACGAAAGAAGTTCCTCTAACTCCCGCGATTGCGGTCGGAGTTACTACAGAGAACTGATCGTCTTTGCTTGCTTTATTTACTTTAGCGAAAACTTTTCCAGAAACTAAGGACAATCTAGTGTCAGTGTTTCCTTGGGTATTCAAAGCTAGAGCGGAGAATTCCAAGCTTGATTTTTCAGCTAAACGAACGGCTGATCCATCGGAGAATTGGATATCGACTTTCGCTTTTGCCTTGGTTTCAACCTTGTCCCCTTCTTTCAGGACAGTTCCAAGACTAGCTTTGTCTTCAGTTAAGTCAGCGTGTTGGATTTTTGCTTCTCCAACGCTAAATACTACGATTGCCGATGGTTGGCTCTGTTTTGCGTTCGCGGAATCCGCGTTCTCCGCAGGCTTTTTACAAGCTCCGGATGTCAACAGACCGACCATTAGGACGGCTGATGCAACGGAAATGATCTTATTCATACCCCTATCCTTCTTTGATCGAGATTAATCAGAAACCGCGGTGGAGGCAGTCCGATCTATATTGGGTTAACATCTATGGATTTGGGATTTTCAATTTATTTCAATTTTTTTTTCCAATTTGGAAGATATTTCCTGAACTAAAATCACCAAAATACAGCTCACCTGTGGAATCCTGGCCAAATGTGCTAATTAAGAAATGAGTATCCCCTAATACAGTTAGTTTCCTTTTTCCTCCTGCTTCGGTGGAAAAACCTAGGAGCTTTCCGGAGGTAAAGTCCGCGAAAATATACCATCCATAGTATTTGGAAAGATTTTTCCCTCTGTATACATATCCACCGGTGATGGATCGACCCAAATCGTGATCATACTCCAGAATTGGATCGGTTAACCCCGGTTTTTCGCAGTCCGTCTTGGGTAAAAAACAATGGAAACCTTCCTTTATATTCCAGCCGTAATTTTTACCTTTTAGAACCAGATCTACTTCTTCCCAATCATCTTGTCCAACATCTGCGAGATACAGATCTCCTGTTTTGGTATCGAATGAGAATTTCCAGGGATTCCTGAATCCATATGCCCAGATCTCAGGTAGGAATCCGGGTGAGTTTTTGTAAGGATTATCTTCCGGAACTCTATAAGGAGGGGCATTTGTATCCAAGTTAGGCGTTATTCGGATCAGAGTTCCTAGATAAGTAGAAGTGTTTTGACCGTGTTTGTATGGATCTCCTCCGGCTCCCCCATCCCCAAAACCGATATATAATTTTCCATCAGGACCAAAACTGAGTTGTCCCGCATTATGATTGGAATAGGGCTGATCCACCCTAAGTAAGATCCTTTTACGATCCTGCCAACGAATGATATTCGAATCATCCCAACGAAATTCTAAAATGAATGTTTGGTCCTTTCCAGCTTCTTTAGAAACTGCATTGATATAAAAGAGTTTATTTTCGGAAAACCTAGGGTGAAATGCAAGTCCGAGTAAGCCTTCTTCCGATCTTGTTTCCACACTTCCTGTAAAATCAGCGATCACCTTGGACTGATTATTAGCAAAATTCCAAAGAAGGATTTTTCCCTTTTTCTCCAAAACTACCATCTCACCAGGTAAGCTTGGATGAAATTGTATATCAGTGATTTCTTTAAATCCGGAAGCCACTTGGGTCCAACCAAAAACGTATTCCGTGCCGCTTTCTTTTTTCGGTTTTTGTTTTTTGGTTTTGGCAAGAAGATGGGTGTCTTCTCCCGTAAAAAGGAAGAGTCCCAAAAATAGAGAGAAGGTTAAGATCCTGTTGCGAAATCGGCTCATTCTGGCAGAAAAAAATACAGTTTGAAATCACTCAGTCAAGGATGAAAAAGCCAAAAACTAGATGCCAAAACTTACCCACAAACCAGTCTGGAGTTAAGATGAGCACGAGCACCCTTCGCCCCGAATCTTCCATAGCCTTATTGGAGGAAATGGAAAGAAAATATAAACAGATCCCATTCGAAGCGATTTTGAAGCAGGACATTCTGAGGCAAGGGATCCATTTTCTTCCTGAATCTTTTCAGATAGAGGGAGATTATAAGACAAAGGACTATTTCATCTTCTCCTTCGACCATATTCCACTTGCGGATATGAAAGAAGGAACTGATTCTAAGGCTCCGGAAGAGATCAAGATCACCGGTGGATATTTTAATTTATTACCGACTATAGTATCTACTCGTAATAACCCGAACTCACCTTACAAAGTTAAACGTATTCCTGCCGGAGAAAAAGACGAAGGCAGACCAGGTCTCTATTTAAACGAAACATTTTTAGGGAAGTTAGAGTATCCGCCTAAACCTGCCTGGTACAGACACAAAACTAAGTCCGGAAAAATTCCGGGAGAGATTGCACCAGTGATCGAATGGGGATATCTGATCTATTTAACAGTTTTCCGCAACTGCCAATATTTCGGTAAGGACGAAGAATGTGCCTACTGCGATATCAATCATAACTATAGACAACAGAAGAATGCAGGAAGACCTTATACTGGTGTTAAAGATATTGAAGATATTTTAGAAGTACTTTCTTGGATAGATGCAGAAGACGAGATCGCAAAAGTGTACACTATTACCGGTGGATCCGTAATCACTTCTCTTAAAAAGAAGAACGAAATAGATTTTTATTTAGAATACGCCCAAGCAATCGAACAAAAGTTTCCTGGAAGATGGATGGGTAAGATCGTTTCCCAAGCCTGGGAGAATGATGACTGCAAAAAATTCAAAGACGCAGGTATCCAGGTTTATCATCCCAACTACGAAGTATGGGAACCGGAACTATTCAGGAAAATTTGTCCTGGAAAAGAAGCTTATATCGGTAGAGATACTTGGATCAGAAGGATCGTAGACTCTGCAGAAATTTTTGGACCTTCTTATGTTATCCCGAACTTTGTGGGAGGAGTAGAACTTTCCCAACCTTGGGGATTTGCAACAGTTGCAGAAGCAATCAAGTCTACTGGAGAAGGTTTAGACTTCTTCATGTCTAAAGGGATCATGCCTAGGTTCACAGCTTGGTGTCCTGAACCTTATACAACTTTAGGAACACAAGCCGGTCCTCCACTGGAATATTTCTGTGAATTACTCACAGTCTGGAAGTCTACATTCGAAAAATATAATCTTCCAGTTCCTCCAGGTTATGGCGAACCGGGCCCTGGAAAGGCGGTATTCTCAGTTTCCGCCTTTATGGATGTGATTGGATATCCAGGAAGGGTTTAATCCCCTCCACTCGTAGAACGTTCCACCCTTCTCCAGGCGTTTGCCCAAGAAGCAAAAGAGTTTTGGTTTCTAGTCTGTAGATAAAGTTTACCCCTACCGGAAAATTTTGCGACGATTCCTTCTCCTGATAAGAAGAGGGATTTTAAGCCACCTACCTTATCCAAATGATATTCTAGGCTCGGCTCAAAACCTACGATATGACCCGTGTCTACGATGTACATTCCGTCCACATCCACAGTATGAATTGCTCCAAAACTAGAAAAGAAAAGGTCTCCTGCTCCGGAAACTTTTAGGAAGAATAAACCTTCTCCCGCGAAAAATCCCTTAAATCCTCCCCATTTACTGTCAATGACGAGTCCCGTACTTCCGGCAACATAGGCCCCTCTACTTAGGATCAATTCTTCATTTTGTAGGGTCCGATGTTCTAGGTCTCCTTGGGTGGCAGAAGTTAAAAATAATTCTCCGGAACCTTCTGCAGTAAACGTATTCTGAAAGAAAGATTCTCCGCTGAATAAGGCTCTTTTCGCAGAGGCGAAGATCCCTCCCTGTGCCTTTGTCTCCATTTTGATCTCTGGAGACATTGCGACCATCGCACCTGATTCGGCACGGATCGATTCTCCAGAATTCATTTGTAATTTAATAAGAGGAAAATCAGGTTTAGCTAATATTTCAAATTTCATATTCTTAGGATTCCTTTTTAGGAGGTAATTTATCTCGGAACCATGCGCCCAAACTAGGCACGTTTCTGGATTGGAGCCAAAGCCTTCCTTTCCCTCTAAACTTTGCCACAAAACCTTCCCCGCCCAAAAAGAAGGATTTCCATCCTCCGAATTTAGTGATCTCGTATTGCAGACCTTCTTCGAATGCGACGATATGTCCTGTGTCTACGATGAACTCACCTTCTACATCAAGTAATTCTATTCCTCCGTAACTGGAGATAAGAACGGGTCCGCTCCCTGTGAGTTTTAGGAAGAATAAAGACTCCCCACTGAAAAAACCTTTGAGCCCTTGGAATTTGGTATCTATGTCTATATTCGGTTGTGATGCGAGAAAGGAACTGGATTGGATAAAAATAGTCCCGTTCAGATCTAGTTTTTCTATATCACCAGGCAATGTAGGAGCGAGTAAAACTTCACCAGGTTGAGAAGCGCTGAATGTGTTCATCCAGAAGGATTCTCCTCCTAAAAAAGCCGCCTTTAAGGATTTGAAAAGTCCTCCTTGCTGCGCCTTACTCGTTTGCATTTGGATATGGGAACTCATACTCATAAGAGCTCCCGCTTCCGCCTTAATGGATTCTCCCGAATTCAGATTCACTTTCGCTACAGAATACGAGGGCTTATATAATAGTTGGATATTCATTATAAATTCCTAATTTAAAAACCTTATAAAGGAAGAAGTTTCGTCAGCCATCCGATAAAACTGGAAGGTACTCTGGATTGGATCCAAAGAGTTCCATGACCAGAAAAATTTGCAACGAGCCCTTCTCCGCCCAATAGAGTGGATTTCCAATTTCCACCTGCCTTTCCTACTTTGAACTGCAAAGAGTTTTCAAAAGCGACGATATGGCCAGTATCCACAGTATAATTTCCTTGGACCTGGATCGGAACGATCGCTCCATAAGAACTTAAGAATAGTTTTCCTGTTCCGGAAATTTCTAGTAAGAACAAACCTTCTCCACCTAATAAGGAACGGATCCCTCCGAATTTAGAGACCACTTGGATCCCGGAATCTGAAGCAAGATAAGATCCGGATTGAACAAAAATACTTTTGCCTCTTAGATCCAAGTCCACGATATCTCCCGGAAGATCCGGTGCGAGGCCGATCTCTCCTCCGGAAGAAGGAGCAGTGTACGTGTTGAAGAAAAAAGATTCTCCACCGAAAAATTTACGAGCGAGTGCGGAGAAAAATCCGCTTCCCATTTTAGTTTCCACTCCCATTCCGGAACTCATGTAGACCATGACGCCTGCTTCGGATTTAATCGATTGACCCGAATCCAAACGGAGTTTCAATAAGGAGAACGAAGGTTTATGCGAAATCTGGTATTGCATACGAAAGGAAAGTTTGGAAAATATTTTCCAATGCGTCAATCGATTCCCGTAATTCCATATGTCTTTCTAATGTATTCTATTCCATAAAGAAGAACTTTCAAATGAAACAAGTTTTGATTACAGGTGCAAATCGAGGAATCGGTCTAGAGCTCGCTAATTTATATTCCGAAAAAGGTTACACTGTTTATGCAGCTTGCAGAAAAAGTTCGGAACCTTTGCGCAGGCTGGGTGTAAAAATTTTTGAAGGTCTGGACCTTACACAAAGCCAAAGTTTCGAAACTCTTTCCGGTTTTTTGACCGGAGTCAAGTTGGACATTCTCATCAATAACGCTGGTATCCTGATCCCAGATAATTTGGAAAGTGTGGACTTTACGGAACTCGAAACCCAGATCCTGGTAAATGCAATCGGACCTATACGACTCAGTCGCCTACTTCTTCCTAAACTAGGCACTCACTCTAAACTGATATTTATCACTAGCAGAATGGGCTCTATCGCGGACAATACTTCTGGTGCTTATTACGGATATAGAATGTCCAAAGCTGCCTTGAATGCAGGTGCAGTTAGTCTCGCCCGTGACCTTGCACCTAAAAAGATCTCTGTAGGCATTTTCCACCCTGGAATGGTAGCTACCGAAATGACAGGAAGACAAGGAATTCCACCTAGAGAAGCAGCCGAGGGACTATCCCATTTAGTGGAAAAACTCTCTCCGGAAAGGTCCGGAAGATTCTTTCATCAAAACGGGGAAGAGTTACCATGGTAATTGGATTCTGTCTCCCTAAAACAACACTGTTGTAAAAAGGAGACAGAAGTACAGAAATTTCTTTCAAATTATGTCTAGTTGTCTCTGTACCGAGCTATAATGCCCGTCTAAAATCATCTTTTTGCACTGCACCTGGCATGGATATTGCTTCTATAGTCCTAAAGGGTTAATTTTAATTGGATTTCGAAAACGTCCAATCTAGAAAGCGCCCGGTGCAAAGCGAATGGATTCCGGGACCGAAAGTTTCCGGGGTAGGAAATGATGAATTTCACAGAACATAGAAAAACTCTTAAAGAAACAGTTAGAATTAAGGGGATCGGATTACATTCCGGCAAAGAAGTAAATCTGATCGGTCACCCTGCTCCTTCTGGAACAGGTATAGTTTTTGAATATAGAAAGGGAGAGGATAAGGCATCCATCCCTGTAGAATTAAGCAACGTGGTAGATACGAGTAACGCTACTACACTTGGAGATGGACTACATAGGGTCCAAACTGTTGAACACCTTATGGCAGCGGTATTCTCCCTCGGAATTACTGACATGATCCTGGAAATCGATTCGGTAGAAGTTCCGATCATGGACGGATCTTCCCTTCCTTTCCTAGAGGCATTCGAAAACACAGGTTATACCGAATTCGAAGAAAGAATAGAACCTATTTACGTAAAGAACCCAATGTGGGTGGTAGATGGGGACAAATACCTGGTGATTCTTCCCAGCGAAACCTGGAAAGTGACTTACACGATAGACTTCCCTCATCCCCTCCTAAAAGGCCAGAATATCACAATCGATCTGGACCGAGACATTCTCAAAAACGAAATTTTACCAGCCAGAACCTTCGGATTCCTAAAAGATGTGGAAGCCCTCCAAGCTAGAGGACTTGCAATGGGAGGATCCTTAGACAACGCAATCGTTCTTACCCAGGACGGATACCTAAATGAATCCCTTCGATATGAGAACGAATGCGTCCGACACAAAATTTTGGACCTGGTAGGAGACCTTTCCATCGCAGGAAGACCTATCATAGGACATTATTTGGCTTCTAAGGCAGGACATGCGCTGGACGTTTCCATGGCCAAATTAGTTATGAGTTCAGTAACCGGAAACGAACTGGGCAAATACAAAAGCCGTCGTATCCCACTTTTCAACAGAAAAGCGGCGATGGTCTAACTCTTTCGATTTTCCCGCCTGGGATTGGGCGGGAAGTCCCAAATTTATAAAAGACTTGTCGATTCACTAAACTACTGTATTTCTACCAGCGGATATTCATTCTATGAATGGCGGCGGGAAAAGAAGTACATATATGGGAATAGTCGCTTTTCCCGGCAGATTTTACGGTCGTTGCGTAAAAGTCGGGACAAAGAGAAGACATCTAGCTCACGGCGCCTATATCCATGAGAGCCAAAAATCGGAAGAGCTCAAAAAACTATCCGATGCACTCGATTCTTCCAAAATTGAATTAAAATCTATCATCGTTAGTCTCAAAACAAGAGAACAAGACAGAGAACTAAAAGAAATTTTAGAAACCCAGGTCACAATCACAGAAGATCCAGGGCTACAAGATTCGTTCAGAAATCGGATCAAAGAATATAATGAAAACGCATTTTTAGCAGTCCAAAATACGATCAACGAACTTACAGATAAATTCACTCGTCTAGACAATCCATTCTTCCGGGAAAGATCGGATCATTTCCAAGACATCTCCAATCGGATCTTAGAAAATCTATTAGATAAAAAAGAAGAAGTCTCTTTTTTAGCAGATCAATCAGAAGATGTGATCTTAGTCGCAAGACAATTGACTCCTTCACAGATGATCTTGATGGATAAGAGTAGAATCCGAGGGATTGCAACTGACCTCGGAGGAAAAACAGGCCATATGGCAATCCTCGCCAGAAACTACGGGATCCCCACCATAGTAGGCCTAAAAGAGTTTTATAGAAATATTAATGATTTTGAATATGTTTTCCTAGATGCAGACACTGGACAGATAGTAAGAAATCCAACAATAGAAGAAGTAAAATATTACGGTGCTTCTTCTCCTTTAAGTTTTGAAACCAAAATTATAAAACCTAAAAAGGCGGTTACAAAAGACGGAGTCAAGATCAGACTAAAATGTAATTTAGAATCGGACACTGATTGTGATCTTGCTAAAAAGGCGGATGTGGACGGAGTCGGGCTTTTTCGCTCGGAATCACTATTTTTAAAATACCAGGATAAAAACGTATCAGGCGAAGAACAATTCTTAGCCTATAAAAGGATCGCCGAAGGAATGGATCCAAATCCTGTTTATATCAGAACCTTTGATATAGGAGCCGATAAATTTTCCACAGGAGAATTCGAAGAGAATCCTTTTTTAGGAAACAGAGGGATTAGGTATAGTCTTCAAAATCCGGATTGGTTCAAAGAACAATTGATCGCAATACTCAGAGCTTCTGCCTATGGCAATCTGAGCATTATGCTCCCGATGGTAACAAACCTAGGAGAAATTAAAAAAACGAAAGAAATATTAGAAGAATGCAAAAGAGAACTTACTGCAAAAAAAGAAAAGTTCAATAAAAAGATAAAATTAGGAGTGATGGTAGAAACTCCTTCTGCTGTATCTTCCATGGATGTTTTGGCAAGAGAGGTGGATTTTTTCTCGGTAGGAACGAACGATCTATTACAATATCTAATGGCAGTGGATCGAAATAATGTGAATGTTTCTTCCTTATACAATCCATTCCATATTTCTTTCTTAAGAGCTTTGGTCCAAATTGTAGAGACTGCTTGGAAATACGAAAGACCATTAAGTATTTGCGGAGAACTCGCCTCAGATACAAATTTTACGATCCTACTCTTGGGGATGGGATTCAGAGAACTTTCGATCTCAATCCCATTCGTCGGACCAATCCGTAAAATTTTAGGATCGGTCAGCTTAAAACAGGCAAACTTTCTTTTGAAAAAAATTTTAGAACTTTCTGAGAACGAAGACTACGAAGCAATCGAGGCGTTTTTGTTCAGTAAACATTTGGAATAATATCCGAATATTCCAGACTCAAAAATAAAAACGGATCCTGGTCTATCTTCTTCTCTTGTAAAAATAATGGACCCAAAGATTCTTTCGGTTTCAGGAAATTTAAATAAGACTGCTTTTCTGTTCTTAGGAAAAAATTCCCGGCTGATTTTTTCTCAGAATGGAACTGGGAGATCTTTTTGATCACTGAAGGAAGATTTCTATCTTCTGAATGTATATTGGAAAATAAGATCAGATAATTTTTATCCTTCCAGATTCCTCTGAACACAAATCCTTCTCGGGAGAAAAATTCTTTAAAAGGGATTTCTTTCGAAACGTCTTCCAATCTTGAATATTGGAAAACATCTTCTGTGCCTAGCACCTTAGGCAAGAATGAATCAATTTTAAGTCCGGGAGCTTCTTCCCAACCCGAACTTAAACAAATCCCTTTTTTAAAACTTGGGTTTAGGTTTTTGATTTCCAGTTCCGACTGGAATTTTCTCCAAGTTAGTTCCGCTCTAGCAAATATAAATCCTAGATTTAAGGCGGAAAATTCCCTTACTCTGGAAAAGTCCCAAACTTCTCTTTCTCTTAACGTAGAAAAATAAAGATTATCCAAAGCATATAGGTCCGAATGACCATAAGGTTCGAAAATACTGGGTTTGGAAAGGGTCGTTTTCGCCATACAGGGTAAATATCGGCGACTTAGAAAATTCTCCTCAGGGTAAAAAAAGCCCCAGATTTAAACCTGAGGCTTCTTCTTTCCTTTTTTGGGGCGTTAAGCCCTTATTAAGAGAATTATTTATCTGTTGAATAGACTTTTTTAATCTTATCCGCGTATTTTTCAGCGATTACGTGGCGTTTCATCTTCAACATATTGTTCAACTCCTCTCCAACCTCAAAAGGTTTGGAAACGATAAAGAATGGAGTCACTTGCTCGAAGGATTTGAACCCGTTCTTAGCATTATTAAGAGCTTTGATCTCTTTTCTGAATAGGTCCACTACTTTGGCATTTTCATTCAAAGTATCTTTATTGGAAATATCCACTCCGTTCTCTTTTGCCCATTCTCCCAATTTTTCGAAGTCAGGAACAATGATTGCACCCAGGTTTTTCTGGTCTTGGCCTATGATCATACACTGACTGATATAAACGGATTCTTGGAGTTTGTTCTCGATAGGAACCGGCTCTACGTTTTCTCCGCCTAATAAGACCACGGTGTCCTTAGCTCTTCCGGTAAGTGTCAGGGTATGTTTAAAGTTAATCATCCCCATATCGCCTGTGTTCATCCATCCGTCTACAAGAGCCTTGGAAGTAGCTTCTTCATTTTTGAAGTAACCTTTCATGACCTGAGGACCGTTTACGAATACAACACCTTTACGACCTAGTTTACCTTTGATCACTTTTCCGTTTGCGTCGATCTCGGTCAGAACTTCGTTATTATCATTTCTGATCTGAAGATGAGTTTTAGGAACGATAGAACCTACAGAACCTATGATCAACTTTTGAAAAGTCCTAACGGAAAGTACAGGAGAAGTTTCAGTCATACCGTAACCTTCCAATACATTGATCCCAATATTATTGAAAAACTCATCTACGTGACGAGGAAGTGCTCCTCCCCCGGAGATAGAAGCTTTCAATCTTCCACCAGTAGCAGTTCTAATCTTAGAAAGAACGATCTTGTCCAAGGTCGCACTATTTAAGAATACTCCAAGTCCTGCCAGAATGTAAAGAGGCAGACTCAAGAAAGAGAACTCAGTAGGGGCAAGTAGATATGCAGCAATGGAAGAAGCTACTGTCAAAGTGAAAGGTCCTGTTAATACTAACTGAACCAACATTAAGATTCCGTAAAATAAGGAAATAATCGGATTTCTTCCGTGATAATCTACTTCTTTGCCTGTGATAAAACGGACCGCAGCGTTTTTCTTATCGGAGAAGAAGTAAGCCAGTTTGAACAACCCTCGACGTACTGCAGGAGTTTGGCTTGGATCGTTGATCCTTGTATAAATACCGTTGTAGATATTTTCCCAAAGACGAGGAGCAGAACCCATAAATGTAGGCTTTACAGTTGCCAAGTCTTGACGAAGATCCCTAACGTTAGTGTAATATGTAGCCGCACCAATGCTGATACAAACATATTCCACAACCCTTTCGAATACGTGCCAAACAGGAAGAATGGAAAGTAATTTCGCCTCAGCATTGATCTTTAACATAGGAGTTACGTTCAATACTTGGTGCATCATATTAGAATGTCTTAATTGAACACCCTTAGGAAGGCCAGTGGTTCCGGAAGTATAGATCAAAGTGAAAAGATCCTCAGGTTTGATGGCAGCGATTCTATCTTCTACCTTGCGAGATCCGGAAGCTCTAAGGCTTTTGCCTTTTTCAATTAGATCATACATTTTCAGAACGCCAGGAGCCTCGGATTCTTTATCCATTATGATAACTGTTTTAACTTTTCCGAGCTGGGATTTGTTTCTGTTGAATTTCTCCAACATTTTATCGTTTTCTATGAATACTACTTCGGACTCGGAGTGACTAACGATATATACGATCTCAGAGTCGGTGATATCAGTTCCTCTTGGAACGTCGGCGGCACCGGTCATAATGATACCGTAATCTGCGATGATCCATTCTACTCGGTTATCAGCGAGTAACGCGACATGATCTCTGGATTGAATACCAAGTTCGATCAAAGCCTCGGCAAGATTCACACCTGCTTCGTATAACTCAGAATAGTTGATCGGCAAATAATTCTTTTGCGCGTCTTTGTATAAGAAAGCAGGTTTATTTTTAAATTTTTCTGCAGACTCACGAAATAATTGGGCGAGATTCTCAGCCATGTATGGAAATTCTCCTGAAATGAAATGGAATGATGGATGTGTCCGGCAGCACCTACCGGGAATCTGATTCCAGATTCAAACTAAATGCTTAAAGATAAATCCTTTTTTTAAAAACCAGTCTGAGTTTGGCTTTTTATTACACGATCGTTATGAATAAAGCTCAATTCTAAGGAGATTCGAGCCAGTTTTTTAGTCTTCCGGTCAATATTGGTAGATCTTTCTCCGAAATTCCGTATTGGGAATGAAGTTTCTTTCCGGATTTACTAAATACGAATAATGCAGGCTGCCCTTCTATCTTAAGAGGAGTTACAAGTTCCCATTTCGGATCTAAAAGGCTTGGGTATAACATTCCGAATTCGGAAGCTGCTTTTCTGATCTCTTCTAAACTTAGATCGTCTTCCGTATTCACTCCTAATACGACAGCAGGAGAATCTTTCAATTTACCTCTCAATTTTTCGACCACAGGTACTGCCTTTTTGCAAGGTTCACACCAGCTCGCCCAGAAGTCCAAAACCACTAACTTACCTTTGTCTTCCGAGAATTTATGGGAATTCCCGTCCCAATCTTGGAGGGTTACCTGATAGAGCAAAGGTTGCTCATCCGATCTGCAATCGTTTAAGAATAAAATGGAAAAAAGAAGAAGTAAAACAGGCCAGTCTTTTCGAAAAACCATACTTCCAGATTACAAATAAGAATCAAAGCTACAAGTCATTTACTTCCAATTCCACCTTGCTTTAAAGAGTGTAGATCAAAAACTTGTATAGAGTTTTCAACCTTGGAAGAAACCAGGATCTATAATTACTATTTCCAATTTTCAGAATTCCAATCATATTTGGAAGGAAGAAAGTTTCAGGGAGAAGGCATCCAGTTTGATTCAGGATCCCCTCAGGGAAGCAATAAACCCCCGATACTCTTCGCATTTTTAGATCCTAAAAAAGGTTTTGTTCTACAATTAAGATCCGGCAAAAATTTAGAAAGGATCTGCAATGACTGGACGGACAGTGCATGGGAAAGAAAAGAAGATCTATTCGTTTGGAATGTAAACCCAACAGAGCAAATTTATTTCCAAGCCTTGGATAGAGATCGGATCCATATCCACTGGAAATCGTCTACGGATATTATTTTTTCAGGAACGATAGAAGTAAGAGTAAAATCTTTCTTCCAAAAGATTTTAGGACCTTTTAGCAGAAACTAGATCCATAAAAATTTTTTTAACAAGTGCTGCAGACTTCTTTCTTTCGAATCTTTTCAGATCTGCCTTTGGGAATTTAAACTTCTTCTTTCGAAAGTCTAAAAGAGCTTTTTTCCATTCTTCCGCTGATTCCGGAGAGATATATATGCAGGATTTTTTTCCTATTTCTCTAAATACTTCTAAGTCGGAAACGATACACGGAACGGAATAAGCGAGCGCCTCTAAAAGTGGGATCCCAAATCCTTCATAAATGGATGGAAATACAAAAAGACTCGCTTGTGAGTATAAATATTTTAGCTCTTCTTCATTTACAAAATCGAACCAGTAAAGTTCTCCGGATACTGAAGATTTTTTGAATTTCTCCAGAAACTCGGGAGATTCCCACCCCTCCTTCCCAGCATGAACCCAAACCAGATCAGATCTTTCCTTTCTGGCTTCTTGGTATGCTTTTAGAAGTGTTCCGAAATTTTTACGAGGTTCTAATGTAGAAACCGTTAGAAAAAATTTTTTAGGAAGTTTAGAGACCCGTTTTGTAGGAGGAGTTTTTATTTTTTTGATCTCTTTAGGATCATAACCTGGATAGATGATATCTATTTTTTCCTTCGAAAAAGAAGAGTATTTTAAGATTTCAGAAGAAGTGAATTCAGAGTTTGCCAGAATAAAATCAGCTCTTTGGATACTTCTTCTTAAATAAAAAAGCTGCTGGAATCTTGCAATAGGCCTCATTGTTTCCGGAAAACGATAAGCCACAAAATCGTGATAAGTCAAAACTCCCGGAATACTTTTGGATAAAAAAAGAGGAAATACCTGCTGTGTTCCCCAAAATAGATCGATCTCATATTTTCTCAATTGTAAAGGGAGATAAAATGCAAAGTATATTCCTCCTTTTTTAGAGAATAGCCCTTGACCGATCACAGGTTTTATATTCTGATTTTTGAATAGATCCTGATAACCTTCATGAATTGGCCTATGAGAAAAAAGATAAAATTCGAAATCGGGATCTTTTTCAAAACCTTTCAAGACTGATTCGATCAATCTTCCAACTCCCGAAACGGGTGTGGATAGAGGCCTTGCATCCAAGGCGATCTTGTATTTTTTTTTGTTTGGTTTGGACAAAAGTAAAATAACCTTTTCTAAGATTGACTTACCAACGATCTCGAACTGAACCTTGTAGGGAAGTTTTAAACTTTTCCCAGAATAGAGTCACAAGATCCGATTCTCCTGCTAGTAATCCTATTCCCAATTTGGAAGTTAAAAACGGATAATCTTTACCGGAACGGATTTCCAAATCCTTTCCTAAAGAAGCTCGTAGTATCGCAATCCCACCTGCCACATCCCAATCGTTTTTAGGTCGGAGAGAAAGTGTTAACGGATATTTTCCGACTGCAACCAAGGCAAGTTTATATGCAATGGAGCCTTTTGGCTCTAATATAAAATCACTCCCATAATCTAATTTTTTGAAAAGCCCGGCCTTCGTTTCAGAAATGGAAACTAAAATTTTAGGAAGTTCGGAAGATTCAAGTTTAGGAAGATAGAAAGTATTCTCCCAATCGATCTGATTTTTATAATACGGAGACTTTAAGATTGTATAATATGCACCCTTACCTTCCGCTCCCCAAAAAAATTCTCCTGTGGCAGGATTCATTACTATCCCAAAAATAGGTCTACCTTCTTCCAAAAGACCGAGACTAATCGCAAATTCTGGATTTTTAGCAACAAATTCCCTGGTCCCATCGATCGGATCCAAGATCCAAACTCTTTCTCCTTGGAGAGAAGAATGAGAAAAATCTGAATCTTCTTCGGAGTATACTTTGTCTTTTAGGATTTTGCGAATGCCGCCCGCAATGATCTCGTTTGCTTGCAAGTCGGCTTCGGTGAGAGGATCACCTTTGGATTTTTCCATCACATGGAAATTTGTTCCATAGATGGAAAAGATCCGATCTGCGGCTTCCAGAACAAGTTTAGAAACTAATTCCGCTTCTTCCGGAAATCGCATGAAATGAGATTATTTTCCGGTAGTTGGCTGAGCCGGTTGTTTATCTTCCTTATGAGGTTCTTCTTCCAAATTGTCTGGACGAACATAGAACACTTCATTGATAGGAGTTTGAAGATAAATTTCCGGATCCATTAGATAACTGTAAAATACAATATAAGTTTTGTATTTTACATACACTCCAAAAGTTCCCTTTTGAGGCTCATAAGAAATGGAATCTGCTTTTAGATCCTTGGTGTATTCCTTATAATCCAGGTATTTACGATGAAGACTGTATTTTAAAGCGGAGAGAAGATTTTTTTCCAACATCGCTTTTTTAGCGGCTTCGGAAACTTTTCGATTCTTATTAAATTCTTCTACTTTATTAAATTCTTCTACTAAACCGCTGACTTTTCCAGCAAACAATGGGGTCCCGAGGCAGATAGCCAAGGCTAGTATTACGATCCGTTTCATTGTTTCTCCTATGTTCCTGTGAATAATATCGGTATTTTAGGGGGTGAACTTTCCCCCTTGTTATAATTTCTCTAAGGGAGTATAGGCAAGGAAAAAGTTCTTCTCCAGCCCCCCGAATTTGATTTTTACCTTCCGGTTTTTGCCAGTTCCTTGGACAGAAATCACCTGTCCCAGGCCAAATTGGGCATGTTTGACCCTATCTCCTTCTCGGATATCCGCCTCTTCGCCTAAAGGTTTGGAAGAATCTTCCCTTTCCCTGTGAGCTTCCGGGATTTTGTAAGCTCCAGAAGAAGCAGTCGGAGGTCCGGATGGTCTGCGGACTCCTTTTTGGGTGAGAATACCTTCTTCCCCAAAACATTCAGTCGGAATTTCAGGAAGGAATCTAGAAGGGATCCGGTCCTCTACTTTTCCGAATTTACGGGAAGTTCTAGAATAACTGAGATATAATTTCACCCGAGCTCGGGTCAAAGCTACGTAAAAAAGTCTTCTTTCTTCTTCCTCACCATTTGGTTCTTCTAAACTCATAGAATGAGGGAAAGTCCCCTCTTCCAGACCGGTCAGGAATACTGTAGGAAATTCCAATCCTTTGGCATTATGGACCGTCATAAGATGAACATAGTCAGTAAGCTGAGCCGAATCCTCTTCAGAAGTAAGAAGGCTGATCTGATTCAGATATTCTTCAAGGTTAGGAGATTCTTCCCTAGACTCATATTCTTCGATCGAGTTCACAAACTCCCGGACGTTCTCCACTTTAGATATCGCTTCCTCATCATGGATATCTCTTTCCATATAATCGATCCAACCGGATCTTCCTACTATCTCCAAAGCGATCTTAGAAGGAAGTTCTCCTTTTTCCTTCCGATCGATCAGATCATCGAATAAATGATATAGTTCTTTCGCTTTTCCTAAACTTGCTTTTTTTAAAGGAAGATCAGGATGCCCGATTGCTTCTAAAAAAGAAATCCCTTGGTCTAAGGAAAATTTACGGATCTTCTCTATACTCGCCTCACCGATACCGCGAGGAGGTGTATTCACAATTCTTAATAAAGAATTGGAATCCATAGGATTTGCGACCACGTTTAGATACGCGATCATATCCTTGATCTCTGCTCTATCAAAAAATCTGAAACCGCCGAAAATTTTATAGGGGATACCGGAGGCTCTAAGACCTTCCTCAAAATATCTGGACTGTGCGTTTGTTCTATAGAAGATCGCAAAATCTTTGTATTCAGATCCTCTCGCGGAACCTGCCCTGATCTTTTTGACTATATCGTAAGCTTCTTCTGTTTCATTCTCGAATTGAGAAACCCCGATTGGTTCTCCCAATTCATTATTCGTGAATAATTCTTTCTCTTTTCTTCCGCTATTATTTGAAATTACTTTAGACGCAGCGCGGATGATCCTGGAAGTAGAACGATAATTTTCCTCCAGCTTTACAACGTATGCATTCGGAAAATCACTTTCGAAGTTTAGAATATTCGAAATATCCGCCCCTCTCCAGGAATAGATGGATTGATCGTCGTCACCTACAACGCAGAGGTTTCCTCGGTCACCGGAAAGCAAACGTACCAATGTATATTGTGCCTTGTTTGTATCCTGATACTCATCCACCATGATATAATTCCATCTATCTTGGTAGGACTTAAGTACTCCTGGATTCTCTCTGAATAATTCTACGGTTTTTTGGATTAGATCCCCAAAATCCAATGCCTGGTTTTTTTTCTTACGTTTTTCATATTCTTCATAGATGTTTGAGATCATCTGAGATCTATGTGAAAAATTCTCTTTTCGAACATAAAGATCGGAATTGGAAAGTCCATCTTTCCAAGAAGAAAAGATCCCAGTCAAAGAAGAAGGTTTATACTGTTTAGGATCCTCATGTAGATCCTTAATCACTTGTTTGATTAAGGATTCTTGTAATACCGAATCATAAACCGTAAATCCGGACGGCATTCCAAGATAAGAAGTTTCCTTTCTCAAAATATATAAGCAAAGAGAGTGAAATGTTTTGATCTGCACATTCCATGGAATGGAAGGAACAAGTTTGCCTACCCTTTCCAACATTTCTGCTGCCGCCTTATTGGTAAAAGTAAGCGCACAAATCGAATCTGTTCTTTTGTTTAGGATCAAATTTGCGATCCTATGGGTGATTACCCTGGTTTTCCCGGAGCCTGCACCTGCTAAAATTAAAACAGGCCCTTCCAATCTTTCAACTGCGGCTTTCTGCGGATCGTTTAAGCCTTGTACTAGATCAACTGACAAAGCAAAAACTCCTTAAAATCTATAATCACCGATACCGAATACGAACTGAAATGCGTTGTCAGATTCATATCTTTCGAAAGGTGCCCAGAAATTTCCGGTAGGTTTTAACTTTTGGGCAAAGTAAATACGTAAAGGAAGAACAGGAATCTGAACCCTCAGACCCACACCCCAGGAATATCTCATTCTATCCATAGCAACGTTATCCGCTGATAGGATCAATCTTCCCGGGTTATTCAATTCGTCGTAGGTTACGTCAGCCTTACGTCCATTCTGCAAATTGAAATTGTTTTGGATGTACCAACCGAGCGGATTTGCAGCAATCTGATCCGCCTTATTTTTATCATAAGATTCGAAATAATCCTTTTTAGTTCCTACGGCACGGTTCGTCTGTTCGTAAAGTGCTCCTCCATCCAAGAAGACCACGAGCCAGAGTAAACTTGGCTCAATAGGTATACGAATCTCAGTATCGAAAAGTAGACGATGTTGGGCACCATCTCTCCATTCAACAGGGTATTTTTGGTCGTTATAATACCAACCTCTCAAGGATTCATAACCACCTATGATGAGTAAATCCTGAGGACGGATATAAGGATCCTGGACAGGATCCTGGCTATGAGATCCTCCTGCAGGAGTTCTTTGGAAAATAAAAGTATCGGAAGTCCTGAACTCTTGGACCACTCTCCATCTACGAAGGGCGTTATTCCGGATCAAGCCGCCGAAAGTAAAATCAAACCAAGTATGATAGTATTCCGCTAAGATCCTATATTGGTCGAAGTGAGAAGATCCACCCAAATACTGTCCTACGTTATCTACCTGGAAGAGTAGATCATATCCGCGAGTAGGAGCAAATACGTTATCTCGGATATCATAGGCCAGACCATTTGTAACCTGAGAACGGAATTGCCATCCCCTTCTTACGTTAGCCAAAACCGCATCCGATACAAGTGCTGTCGGATTTGAATAAGAGTAAAATGCAGGAGTATATCTATGGAAGTGAGTCCAGTTGGTTCCAAGTCTGTGAGCCACTCCCATGGTGACCCCTAAACCGTTGTTATCGTAAGTAGCGTTCTCGACAGTTGGAGAAGTTGTACTATCTGAAATAGAGATCGTAGAAGTAGAACCTAAGAAGATGGTTCTCGAAAAATAGAACATGGAAAGTGAAAGAGACCAAGGAGTATCATACATCCAAGGTTCAGTCCATGAGATTTGAAAGGATCTACGATAAGGTCCGAACTCTAGACGTCCCGAAACTTTTTGACCAGTTCCGTTTAAGTTGTTCTCACCAATTTCAGTAAAGATCGTAAATCCAGTGATCGTTCCATAACCACCACCCATGGAAACTGTTCCAGTAGGCTGTTCTAACACTTCAATCACCAGGTTCATCTTTGTATCATCTGAACCTGGCCTCATGTTAAAGTTTACTTCTTTGAAATAACCTAGGTTAAAAATCCTCTCCCTGGAACGGTTTACCAAAGTAGAATCGAATAAGTCTCCCGATTTAAAGAGTAACTCTCGTCGGATTACTTTGTCCTGGGTTTTCTTATTTCCTTTGATGATTACGTTTTCGATCTGAGCCAGGTTGTTCTCACGAATGGTAAAATCGACGTGAACGAATTTACGCCCCCTCAGTTCAGGAGTATCTCTATAAATTTCTCTTAATTTACGGATATTTAATTGTTTATATTCTTCTTCGCAGGACTTTTTTTCCACCTCGGTCTTTCTGGAGGCGCAATTTTCATAATACTCCAGACTTTCAGAATCCAAAGAAACGATCTTTCTTCTTGGAATTACCTGAGCAAAAATATGTCCTTTAGAACCGTAGAGTTCGTTAACAGTGGCTCTGTCTCTGGAGAACACCGTCTCGTCGAAAATTTCTCCTGCATCTTTAGAACTGTAATCTAAAGATTTTTCAATCTCCGGGATAGTAAACAGAGGTTTTAATTTGTCCTTAGGAGTTTCAGGAGGGTTATTCTCTTTGTTCAAGAAGATGGGTCTTCCATCCCCGTCCGTAGTCATATCATGAGCGACTGTATATCCGTTAAAATAATACACCTGTCCTTCGTAGAGTTTGATATTGACTATGATTACCCTTCTGTTTTTCTTTTCAGGATTTTCCCAATGGATCTCCCAGTTGGTACCTTCTCGGATCAGCTCCGAGTCCAAATACCCTTTACTTCTTAAATAAGCTTGAATGACTTCTTTATCTTTTTCGAAGGAACTTTCTTTAAAGTTACCACCCTCGAATAGACCTTCTTCTTTTAACTCCATGAGTCCTAAGATCTCTGAAGTTTCGATGGTCTCATTTCCATAGATATTGATTTTTGCGACAGGGATCTCTTCTCCCTCGTCAATGATGAAGCGAACCTTTACTAAGTTTGTCTTTGGATCAGGTTTTCCAAGTTCAACTTTTACATAAGCAAGGAAGAATCCTTCATCTTTATATTTTTGTAATATAACGTCCCTGGATTTCGTGACTTTCTGAGGAGTAATTACTTCGTTATCTTTAAGAGGCATTTTATCTCGGAGGTCTGCAGGAAAAACTTCGTCGGCTCCGATAAATTCAACTTCCTTAACTCGCGGCCTTTCTCTCAGTTCGAAAATTACGCGAACGCCCCCTTCCATTTCTTCTGCTTTAATATCTATAAAGTAGAAGAATCCGGATGCGAATAATGCTTTTAAATCCCGATCTATGATCCCTCTGGTGAGAAGTTTGCCTGTTCTCAATTCCAAAAGACCACTGATGTCCGAATCAGATGTGTTTTTATTTCCGTTAAATTTTATTTCTTTTACGATCTTTCCGAAATAATCACTCTTTTTCGAGAAAAGTTGAGAGATCTCGCCGGAGTAAAAAAAGAATCCGCTTACAAAAATAACGGCAAAAGATTTATATATAGATAATTTTCGTTTCAAGAGTCTTTTGAAATCGCCATAAGGCTTTATTTAAATTCGAGGCAGTTTTCCTTTCTCGAAATAAGTCTTTAGATCCACCTGGGCGGATCACTGACCTCCCGGTTGACGAACCATCGCAAGATTGAATCTTGTAACTCCGGCTTCGTTCACTTTATCGATCACTTTGACGATGGTTTGGTAATTCGCTCCACCATCGCCTCTGATAATCACCCGATTTTTACTCTGTTCTTTTTTATCTTTGTCGTCGCCCTGGTTTTGGCCATTGAACAATTTTATCTTTTCAGTCAGTTTTTCCAAAGGAACAGGTTCAGTGTCTTTATCTAGGAAAATTTTCCCGTCCTTATTGACAGTGATCACCAATTCGTCCTTTTTCTTTTCCTGAGCAGTGCTGGAAGATCTAGGAAGTTCTATTTTTACGACTGTGGATTTTTCCAAGGTCGCGTTCATCAAAAAATAAATTACGATGAAACAGATAACGTCGATCATAGGTGCAAGCTCTATTTGGCCTGCCCTAAAACTTCCGCCTTCTCCCCGATTCCACTTTCTGAATTTCATTTTATTTTAAAAACCTAAGTGCCTGCTCGGAAAGACTTTCCATTTCGGAAATTGCGTCTTCTTTTTTCTTTTGGAAGAAGTTATGGAAAATATAAGCCGGGATCGCAACCGCAAGTCCCATAGCTGTAGTGATCAATGCCTCACTGATCCCTACTTCCGCTCCTCTTGTTCCAGAACCCTCTGCAAAGGAACGAATAATCCCAAGAACTGTTCCCAATACTCCTAAAAGTGGAGAGATAGTTGCAATTGTAGCTAACGGAGAAAGGAATTTTTCCATTCTTTGGATCTGATTTAATCCTTGTGTAAGGATCTCATCATCCACAGAAGATGCGTTTTTCTTAAACTGAGTAATACCTGCTTGTAAAACTTGAGAGACTGGGCCTTGGCTCAGACTTCTCATCAGATCGGAAGCGGAATCGTAGTTTTTTTCTCTGAGTAGATCTTTTACCCTTCTCCAATCATCAGGAGTAATTGACTTCCAACGAGAGAAGAAGATCAGCCTTTCTATGATTATCGTAAATCCTACTATAGAAACTAGAAGGATCAGAATAGGTACTGTTTCCGGCGGAATAATGGAAACCAAAGAATCTGTTTTGGCAAGAATCATATCGGCTTGAGGTTCTCCATGGAGTAGGGTTTCCAACTCGGCTGTCCCTGCCAAACGATTTTTAAAAGGAAGTTTTCCTTTTTACCGGAAGCAAATTCTGCCCCAGTAAAAAGCGAATATTAGAAGACGTATTATACCGCCTTCTTTTTGAGCAATTCCTTAGCGTGATGGAGAGCGCCTTTGGAGATATTTTGACCCGCGATCATTCTCGCAAGTTCCATGGTTCTCTCCTCCATTCCTAAGAATTCAGTTTCGGAGACTGTTCTTCCCTCTTTGAGTCGTTTACTTACGAGAAGATGATGATCTGCAGCCGCAGCTATCTGCTGTAAATGTGTGACCAATATGATTTGATGAGTTTTAGAAAGGGTTCTGAGTTTTTTTGCTACGTCGGAAGCAATCTCTCCACCCAGACCGGAGTCAATCTCATCAAAAACTAAAACTTTTCCGTCAAAATTGGAACCAAGCACACTTTTGATGGCCAACATTACTCTCGAAATTTCTCCTCCAGATGCAATTTTACGAAGAGGTCTTGGCTTTTCTCCAGGGTTCGGACTAAAATAGAATTCTGCCTGATCCAATCCGAATTCGTTAACCAAATAGGATTTTCCCTGGGCCTCAACTTCTCCTTCTGGGCTTGTTTCCCAACGAAGCACCACTTGTAAACCCGCACCCTTCATTCCCAAAACTTCTAGCTCTGATTTGAGTTTGGATTCGAACTTGTTTAATACTTCTCGCCTAGATTTGGAAAGTTGCAAACAAGCCTGGGTAAGCTTATCTGCTGCCTTTTTCTTTTCTTTTTCCAGAGAAGTTTTAGAATCTAAATTCTGTTCCAAGGCGGAAAGTTCATCCTCTGCCTTTTTTTTAGTTTCTAAAATTTCAGAAATTGAGTTTCCATATTTTTTCTTCAATTTTTGGATTAGATCGAGTCTGGATTGTACATGAGATAACCTTTCCGGAGAGAAAAATACCTCTTCCTTTTGGTCCTGAGCAGTAGTATTTATCTCACGAATCGTAACGTATGCTTCCTTAAGGGCGGAATCCATTTCGTTTAATGATTCATTCAGAACTTTAATCTTATCGGAGGCAGCTAAGACCTTGGGAAAAATCCCCAAAACAGAAGATTCACTTTCATGTAAGTAACCGGTGATTATATCTAGGTTCTCCGCGAGTTTTTCCCCGTGAACTAGTAGGTTTTCTTCCTTGCTTAGTTCCTCCTCTTCTCCCAATTTTAAATTGGCAGTATGAACCTCTTCTATCTGGTATTGAAGTATCTCTTTTTTACGATTTCTATCTGCATGAGATAATTCTAATTCTTCCAATCTTTTTTTGAGGCTTTTATAAGTTAAGAATCCTTCCTTTACTTCTCCTCTTAAAGTATGTAAACCTGCAAAACTATCCAGTATATCCAACTGTTGGGCCTTGTCCAAAAGTAGAATCTGGTCATTTTGGTTATGTACTTCGGATAAAATCTCTCCTAAACCTCGAAGTACCTGAGCAGAAGAAAGTGAATGATTGATCTGTATTTTTGTTTTTCCGTCTCGAGTGAATTCTTTTCGAATCACAATTACGGAACCGTTTAAGGGAAATCCATGTTCCTGCATCCAAACTTTGGCACTTGCATTTTGGGAAATATCAAATCCAGCTTCTAAACAATATTTATCCGAGCCTGTTCGGATATCCATTGTACTGCTCTTTCCCCCGAGCAAGGAAGAAAGAGCATCCAGTAAGAGGGATTTTCCAGAACCAGTCTCTCCCGTAATCGCAGTTAAGCCACCTCTTAAGTCGATCTGGGCTGATTCAATTAATGCAAAGTCTCGAATTGTAATTGTTTGAAGCATGATTTGCCCCCTTGATAATAACATACTATTCGTATATTTATATACTTTTGTAAACTATTTTTTTGTATAGTATTCTAAAAAAAGCGGAAAAGCTATTATAATGGGATCCTTGGCATAGCATATTCTACAATAAACAATTGATAGCGAATAGGTCCGGAATTGATTATTCAGATACGGTTAATTTAATAAAATCGTGATATTCTAAAATGAAAAGGATTTGAAATCAATTGAAGTCGGGTTAATTTCACTATGGTCGGCCTGATAAGCATGTGTAAACCAGAGAATACATCATTCGGAATTGGATTCTTTTGCTGCCTTTTCCTTCTTTTTAGCTGCCATCAAATTACCAGCACCTATATTTTCGATGATACAGTTAGAACAATTTATGAATATAAACAAGTTTCCTCATGTAGCACTGTCAATTTGGATTACCTCTACTTTAAATGGCATTTAGACTTAGATTCCGGAGAATTTTGTGAAGGTAATATCTACACTTCTCCTATAGCCATAAATTGTTATTCATATTCGATCAACTCTACAGACTTAACAATTGATTCCAAAGTATACATAAAACAATAATCTCTTCCTCCACCCCGCGAAAGATCGAGCCGTGGTCACAAAATCGTGAATACGATTTTTTGACCGGAGGCGAGAGCTTGGTCCGAGCCGGATCCGAGTCCGGATCGGACGCGGCCCGAACTTTAAGTTTGTATCCTTTTTGAGATCTGAGATTGGCTGATTTTTGATTGCATGAATCATCCTAGAGGAAAGACTGGGATTGATTTTTACCCCTGCAGAGGACTGAACGAGCATGGCAAAAAGTTTCAAAGATTTAGACGCCCAGCTCTCAGATTACATCCTCAACCGCTCCCGCATCTCCGTTCAATCTTCCAGAATGAATTCCAAATTGGAAAAATACGTTTTACGTATTCTAACGGAAGTTCTGGAAAAATTAGGCCAGACTAGATACATAGAGATGTTATATACGATCACCAAAGAAATGGCGATCAACGGTGTGAAGGCCAACCAAAAGAGGGTTTTCTTCGAAGATCTTGGTCTGGATATCCGAAATCATGAACATTATGACCAGGGTCTGGCCCAGTTCAAACAGAACTTCTCCGAAAAAATGGCCGATGAATACGGGAAGCGTTGTCTTGCCAGAGGCGTTTTTGTCAAAATTTCAGTTACCTATGCCCCAGAAGGTTTGGTGGTCGAAGTAGTTAATAATACTCCCGTGATCGAGATCGAAGAATCTCGTATGAGGGAGAAAATGAGAAAGGCGATGGAATATAATGATATCGCCGAGTTCTATATGGATAATATGGACAATACAGAAGGAGCCGGTCTTGGGATCGCTCTCATCATGATACTTCTCAAAAGTGAGAATATTGATCCAAACCTTTTTAGGATCCAAACGAGCGCCGCAGAAACTGTCGCCAGGGTAGAAATCCCTTTCACCGACAATTACGTAACCATTAGAAGTAAGGAAATCAACCAAGTTGGAAATCACAAATAAGACTGCCGTAGTTACCGGTTCTGCCGGAGGCTTAGGCAAAGAGATGGCCCTTCATTTTGCGAAATTGAGAGCCAATATCGTTCTATCGGATATCTCCGAGGAGAAACTTGCAGGTGCCAAAAAAGAGATCGAAGCGCTAGGTGCTAAGGTAATCGCGGTTCCGACAGACGTTTCTAAGGAAAAAGACGCTGTTGAACTCATGGAAAAAGCAGTTTCCGCTTTTGGTTCCGTGGATATTGCAGTTTTAAATGCCGGGATTTTAAGAGATGGTCTCTTAATAAAAGCGGATAAACAAACTGGTAAAGTTGCGTCCAAGATGTCTTTGGCAGAATGGCAGGCTGTAATCGATGTAAACCTGACCGGAGTATTCCTAACAGGTAGAGAAGCAGCGGTTCAAATGGTAAATAACGGTACTAAAGGGGTGATAATCCCTATCGCCTCCGTTTCAATGCACGGTAACCCCGGACAAACTAATTATTCCGCGGCAAAAGCGGGTGTGGCTGCCATGACCAAATTATGGGCAAAGGAACTCAGCCGTTACGGTATCAGAGTCGCAGGGATTGCACCTGGATTCATCGCTACTGAAATGGTAATGAAAGACATGAATCCGGAAGCTCTCAAAAAATGGGAATCTTTGATCCCGATCGGTAGATTGGGTAGACCGGATGAAATTGCAAACACAGCGGTATTCATCGCTCAAAACGATCTGGTAGACGGAGTCGTTTTGGAAATTTCCGGAGGGGTCAAAATTTGACCCCTTTGTTTCGATTACTCATTTATTCAGTCCATTAGTTTTCCCTAATTCTTCCACACTTTTGCCTTCAATAATTTCATTTCGCCTATCTTGATTAGGCTGAAAGCTTACCTACTCTTCTAAACGTTTTCTTGAATTAGAATTCTGGCAAATTCAAACTTTATAATAGTACATATTTAGTTTATTGTTAAATTAGAATATTGAGTTTTTGGGATCTTCTAAACGTAAGAGGGTTCTAATATTCGAAGGATTGAAAGTTATAATATTCAATATATCTAAGCTTTGAGGTTATTATATCTACAATTGGTAATAAATTATTTTCCATTTTATTTACATAATTATATCATAATTTACACGAATTATAATTTTACAAAAAATAGAGATACTTTTCGGAAATCCTTGTAAATTTCAAAGGTTATGTTAGAGTGGATTCAAATACAACAGAAGGCAGATTATGGCAGCCCAAAAGTTAGAAATTAAAAAAACTCATCTGGATTCTACCATCCGCGGACTTAAAGCAGTAGCTCATCCTGACAGATTAAAAATCCTTCTCCATCTTTCTAGAAAAGAACACAGCGTGGGAGAACTTGTAGACGCACTTGGTATCAGCCAATCAGCTGCATCTCAACACTTAAGCAAAATGAAAGAAGCAGGATACTTAGGAAGCAAAAAAGTTTCTAATCAAGTATTCTACTCTATCAAAGACGCAAAATTCAAAGCATTCGCAAAATCTTTACTTCAGATCTTTTCTAAGTAATTAATAGCTGTGGGGGGTCTTATAAAGGGCCCCTTTTATTCTTCTTCTTTTTTTAATAGATCCACGTAATCCGCAATCGCAGTTTCCAAATCAGTAAATCCTTCTTTGTAACCACTCGAGATCAGTTTCTGGGTCTCTGCCTTCGTGTAATATTGGTATTTTGCCTTTAAACTTTCAGGCATTTCCATATATTCTATATTTTCCGGTTTGCCTAAAGCCTTGAATAATGCGGAAGCGAGCGAATTCCAAGTCTCTGCTTGGCCTCTTCCCACATTATATAAACCGAATTTGCTATTTTCTAAAAGGAATAGGCTAATCTTGGCTGCGTCTTTGACATATAAGAAGTCCCTTTTTTGTTCCCCGTCCTTATAGTCTGGGCGGTAGGACTTAAATAATTTCAATTTTCCCTCGGAAGAGATCTGTTCGTATCCTTTTAATACTACGGATCTCATGTCTCCCTTATGAGCCTCTCCGAATCCGAATATATTGAAGTATTTCACTCCTGTGATCTTATCTAAGAATCCTTTTCTTAAGGCATACAGATCGAACATATGTTTGGAGTATCCGTACATATTCAGTGGTTTAAGTGGATGGATAGGTGCCTTATCGTCATACCCGAATTGCCCTTCTCCATACGTTGCTGCAGAAGAAGCATATAAGAATTGGATCTTTCTACGCAGAGACTCCTCAGCTAAGATCTTGGTATATTCATAATTATTCCGGATCAGATAAGAAGCATCTGTTTCCGTAGTGGAAGAACAAGCTCCCAAATGAAAGATATGAGAATAATCTTTTAAGATATCAGTGGTTTGGACTTTTTGCAGGAATTCTTCTTTTTCCAAATAATCCGAATATTCCAAACCTCTTAGATTTTTCCATTTGGAAGAAGTACCCAAATGGTCTACGACTAGGATATCTGAAATCCCCTGCTCGTTTAGAAGTCTAACTATATTACTTCCGATCAGTCCGGCTCCGCCGGTAACGATTACTCGTTTCATTCCCATTTTTCCATTTACCTAAATTGTATCCAAAAGTCTACCAAATCTATTCTCTACTTGTTTGGAGATTTTAGGATCTTCTTCTAGAACAGGAGGATACCAAGTTTTTAATCTTGCATCCACGAGTATTGGACCTTGGAAAGAAATGTGATTACGGATTACTTTTGAATCTCCATAAATGTCCGCTGCAGGTTCGAATCTAGTGAAAACATTCCAGATAAAATCATGATCTGATTTTGTTGCTTCTTCCGAATTATCCACTAAGAATACGAATAAAAATCCTTTGGTTATCGTTTCTTTGCGAAGTGTTTCCAATAATCCATCTCCTTTTTTGTATTTTGGTCCTGAAACCACTAAGACTCCCGGACAATATACTTTCGGATTTTTGAATTTAGAATTTTTAATATTAGAAGTGATCTTAGGTTTTAGTTTTTGGGTTTTAGGTCCAACTCCAAGTAGGACTGCCTTACTTCCCTCATTCACTTTTGGTCCAGTATAGTCCAAAGTATCTTGAGAAATATTGGAGAAAATATGTAAGTCAGTCTCCGGTTGAAATCTTTCGAGTGCCGCAAGGAAAGTGGTTTTAAAATCCATTAAAGGAACATCCTGGTCAGTCACGATCAGGAATTTAGTGAGAGATAGCTGTCCTTCTCCCAAAATTCTAAGAGCACCCATGAATGCTTCTTTTTTATATCTTTCTTTTACGATAGCTGCTGCTAAAGAATGAACACCGGATTCTTCGTAGGCCCAAATCCCTTTTACCTGAGGCATTACGATCGGGAACATAGGAGATAATAGATGTTGTAGATATTCTGCAATCCAATGATCTTCTTGAGGAGGACGTCCTACAACTGTTGCCGGCCAGATTGCATCTTTTCTAGCGTAAATTTTATCCACTTCGAATACTGGATAATCATGTTTTAATGCATAATATCCATAATGATCTCCGAAAGGTCCTTCCGGTCTTCTGATCTTAGGAGGGATTTTTCCGATTAATGCAAAGTCTGCGTCTGCAACGATTGGCAGCGGGCTAATCTTTTTGTTTTTTAACACTCTTAGTCTTTCGCCTAATAATAATGAGGCGAGAAGGAATTCGCTTATCTCTTCAGGTAAAGGTGCAACTGCAGAGATTGTAAGCGCAGGTGGTCCTCCTACATAGATATGCGCAGGAAGTGAATTACCTTCTGATTCTGCTTCCGAATAATGAAATCCACCACCTCTATGGATCTGTATATGCATCCCAGTAAGTTTAGGCTCATAGAATTGGATACGATACATTCCCAAATTTCCTTTTCCGGTTTTGGGGCTTTCTGTATAAACTAAAGGTAATGTAATAAATCTTCCTGCGTCCTTGGGCCAGGATTTTAAAGCAGGTAATTCTTCAATACTTTGTAACTCTGAGTCCAAAATCGGAGCCTTGTTTACTTTTCTAAGACCTACCTTTAGTGCTGTCCAGGCCAGAGATCTAGCTTCCCATACTTTTTTAGGAGTGGGAGGCATTAGATGTTTTGCAGTATATGCAATTTTCTGAATAAACTTTTCAGGATCTTCTCCGAATGCTATTTTTATCCTGTTTTCTGAGCCGTATAAATTGGTAGCTACGGAAAATTTGGATCCTTTTACATTTGAGAAAAGAAGTGCGGGACCTCTTTTAGCAACTACCCTTCTCTGGATCTCAGCGATCTCCAAGATAGGGTCCACTTCTTCTTTGATCTCCAAAAGTTCTCCTTTTTTAGAAAGTTCTTTTACAAATTCGGAAGTGGATCGAATGTTCATGGTTTTCCTTTTTATTACAAGTTTAGTTTTCTAACCCTGGCAGAACTGCTCCGTCTTTTGCCAGTGTTTGTTTGATTTTTTTTGAAATGGAAGAAGGGAATTCAGTCTCCAAATTTTTCCAATTGCAGTATTTAATCTCTATAGAAGGGCGAATTTTGTAAAAATTCTCCAGCAGCTTCTTTTCTGATTTTGTGTCTAACTCTGTCTCCGAAACAAAACCTTGGATCTTATGATGAGTGATTGTATGTTTAAATTTGATTCCTAAATCGGAAGGTTTCAGGTCCCAATCCAAAACGGGATCAGAATCATAAGGATTTTTTCCTTCGAAGGAAAAAGGTAAAGAATAGATTGTTTTAAAAAATCTTCTCTCAGGATAACGAATTAAAAGTATTCCGTGTTTCGTTTTTAGTATATAAAAACGAATATTCAAAAGGATTTCCTTTTTTTTTCTTTTCCATCTCCGGAATACTTTCTTGGACACCATTCTGATATGCCAAACAATCGTTTTGAAGAGGACATTCATTACATAATGGTTTTGGAATACAAACACGAGCACCCAATTCCATTACCGCTTCATTATGGTCTCCGGGAAAGTCTAGATTCAAAAATGAATCCGCGATCTTTTGTAAGGCTGGATCGGCCTTTGGTCCCGACTCTTTGAATAAGACCAAACGAGAGAGAACCCTTTTTGCGTTTCCATCTAAAACTGCAAAGGGTAGATTATAAGAAATGGAAAGAATGGCCCGCGCCGTATAAGGTCCAACTCCAGGAAGGGACAGAGCTTCTTCCAAGGTTTTAGGGAATTTTCCACCGAACTCATTCACCAATTTCTGAACTCCAGCCAAAAGATTTTTTGCTCTGGAATAATAACCGAGTCCTTGCCAATAACGAAATACTTCCTCTTCTTCCGCGATCGCAAGATCTTCTGGTTTTGGAAATCTATGTATAAACTTTTCGTAAAGAGGAAGCATTGCTGCAACTCTTGTCTGTTGCAGCATGATCTCGCTTACCCAAGTAGAATAAGGAGTTCTGTTTTTTCGAAATGCCAGGTCTCTTTTTTCTTGAACGAACCAATTTCTAAGTTTTAAATTCGTTTTAGGATCGAATTCGTAGGTCGGAAGATTGACTTCTTTTTGTTTCAGACCAGCGGGCATGTATCTGACTATCCAAGCCTTTTACTCCAGGGAGAAAAGGAGTTTTCGAAGCGGATTTGTTGGAATTCCTACAAAATTGTGTGTGTGAGATCTCCCCGCCCTTACTGGGCGGGGGCTGGCTGGTGGTACCCGGTTTCCTTCCAATCGGCAAGCCGTATCACAAAAACCTCTGATAAGCAAGCACATTCGGAGCTTCAAAAACTTGTAGGAGCTCCTACAAAAGTTTCCTGAACGGGTCTTCCCCCTATAACAAATATCCGCCAGAAACCTCCAAGTCCTGAGCAGTCACCCAAGAGAATTCATCTGATAAAAGATTTACGATTACCTTTGCAATATCATCCGGACTTCCAATTCTTCCTAAAGCAGTTTGGTCCGCTATTGGTTGGATATATTCTGGATGTTTGTCGAATGCGCCTCCTCCAAGATTTGTGTGAACTGGACCTGGGGAGATTGAATTCACTCTGATCCTTCTATGAGAAAGTTCTTTTGCCAGATACTTTGTCCAAGAAGTCAATGCAGCTTTAGATGCTCCATAAGCCGAATATCCTACAAAAGATCCATGACTAGCAGAACTGGAAGTATTTACGATCCTTCCATTATCTTCTATAAATCTAACAAGATATTGTGTTAAGAAGAATGGCCCTTTGAAATTTGTGTTTAATATCTGGTCAAAATATTCTTCTGTGATCTCGGTGAATGGTATTCCTCCTCCGATGCCTCCGTTATTTACCAAGTAATCGAAAGTTTTTCTCTTCCAAATTTCTTCCAGGTTCTTTTTTACAAGCTCGGTAAAACTTTCGAAAGAAAACTTTTGACTTAGGTCCAATTTAAGACAAACGGCCTTAGATCCATTCTTCTCAACTTCTTTTACGACATCTTCAGCACCTTTTTTATCCGAATGATAAGTAAGGATCACACCGATCCCTCTTTTCCCTAATTCGATCGCGGTATTTTTTCCTATACCGTTACTTGCTCCTGTGACGATTGCTACTTTCATAACGTCCTCCGATATCCTTGATCGTAGAGGATTTTATAATTTCGTAAAGATCAGATCATGCCGATTGATTGCCTAATCCTACCGAAGTATTAATAAATTTAAATGTTCTTAAGATTTCGCTTTAGAAAATATGGTTCTATTTTAATATATTGTAGAATGAAGGAAATCCTAAAAGAGCTTGCGGAACTCACTATTCAAGCAAGCACAAAACCGACCAGGACGGAACTTCCCAAAGTATTACTCATAAAGGGAGAAGTATCCGAATACCAGTTAGCAGCTATATATGAGCCTATGATCGGACTAGTTGTCCAAGGAGGCAAAACAATCTCCATAGGAGAGCAAACTATTCAGTTAAAGGCACCTTCCTATTTTGTAATTTCCGCAGATATACCTGCCACAGGAAAAGTACAACAAGGCAAAAATGGACCTTATATCTCCTTGGGCCTTGAGTTAGACCAGGACTCCATTCTGGATTTATTAAATGACCTTCCTAAAGATCCTTCGGAAGAAAATACGGATAATGAGTTCGTAGCTTGCGAAGCTTCAACTGAGTTTTTAGAAGCTTGGGTAAGAATGCTTCGTCTTTTGAAAACCCCAGAACATATACCCGCACTTGCACCTATCTACGAAAGAGAAATATTATACAGAACACTTCTCGGTCCTCAAGGATGGCGTTTGAGAAAGTTTTGCCAAACCCAAGGAAAGGGACCAAGTATATATCCTGCAATTCGTTGGATCCGAGAGAATTATATGACCTCAATGGAAATAAAACGTTTAGCCGCAAAATCAAGATTAGGCGTTACTACATTCCATAGACAATTCAAACAAATCACAGGTTTAAGCCCTGTCCAATTCCAAAAACAACTTAGGCTGCTCGAAGCTAGAAAACTTTTAGTCCATAGTGCCTACTCCGCATCGCGCGCTGCCTTTGAAGTTGGATATGAAAGTGTAACCCAATTCAATAGAGAATATTCCAGATTTTTCGGAGACTCTCCAATAAGAGACGCTTCCAACGTTAGAGAAAAAATAGCATTGACGAACTTCTAAAACTCAGAAGAATCCAGCGATCGGTTTTTCTAAACGGAGAAATAATCAGATGGAAAACTCTAAACTCAGTCTAGTTCTGGCCCGCTTAATATTTGTTTCTACAGCTTTAGTATGTTTTGTAGGTGTTCTACTAGAACTTTGGTATGCCTATCATCACCAATCCTCTCTTCCGCCAAACGCAGGCTTTACTCGCACATTCGGTCCGGGAATAGACAGTTTACTTAATCAATTCTCCTTCTTTACCACTCAATCCAATTTAATCTTAGGGATCACTACCCTAATTCTTGCAGTAAACTTGGATCGGACTTCTTCTTCTTTTCATATTTGGCGTTTGATAGGGGTCATAGATATCACGATCACTGGAATTGTTTTTAATTTTGTCCTGCAAACTGTTCCTAAGAATGATATAATCGCAGATACTGCGAGCAGACTAGAGCATGATATCGCTCCTATAATCGCAGTAGTCGGTTGGATTATCTTCGGACCTGCAAAAACGGTCACGTTGCGTAGAATTCTTTTAGCAGCTATTCTTCCTATCGCTTATGCAATATTTACCCTGATCAGAGGCGCCATTATGGAATGGTATCCCTATAATATTATGGATGTCCCTCGTCTTGGTTATTCAGGAGTGGCGATAAATATTGTTGGGATCTTTGTGCTCTTTTTGTTAATCGCAGGCCTTTTGGCTTTGTTCGATAGAATTCTATCTTCAAGATTTGGAAGAATTTCTTTTTCAAAAGAATGAATCAGTTTCAATAGAGATCCGATTCATCATTATACAAGTTCGAAATAGTAAGAAGTTTAAATTTCGCAATCCCCTTCCATAACTTATCCTGTAAAAAGATTTGCAGCCATGTTAAGATATTACAGCATCGGGTAAGTTATGCGTTTTGCCTATAAGAGACTCGCTCTTTATTCTATCCTCGTCCTTTTACCAGTAGCACATTTTTCAGACTCTGAAATTACACCGGCAGACAAAGCTGCCCATCTTGTAAAAATTTTAGAAGAACAGCATTATGGAAAGGCAAAATTACTTAATCGAAAATATTACCTCAACTCTTCAGAACGTTTTCTTTCCGAATTAGATCCTCAAGGATTGATCTATCTAAAAGAGGATATGCAGAAATTTTCTACGATGTTTAGAGAACATCAAAACTTTTCCGAACTCAATCCTGCACTTTGGGAAATAGCAATTAAATTCGCCTCTCATTTTCGCAATAGATTGTCCTTATTTATGGAAATGTTAGATCAAGACTCTGAGGAAATCCATGACGAGTTTAAGATATACACGAAAGGCAAAACCGAATACCAAAAGGATTTACCTTCCTTAAAAAAGAGATGGGCCAGTTATATAGAAAGTAAAACCTTACAACAGTTTTTCGAAATCGGAAAATATAAGTCACCCGAAGAGTTCTCAAAAGCTTTTCAAAAAGAGAGAAAGAAGATCCGAAGGTCTATTCTAAACTTCGAGATCTATAGATTAAGGAACAGTTTGACTTCCTCCGCTGAGCTGATTGATTCATTGGGCTCCGACTATTTGGACGCGATGTTAAAAGAATTGGATCCCCATAGTAGTTTTTATTCTGATTCTTTTCGAAAAAAATTTAGATCTCCAGATCTGGACCAAGGCTTAAGTTTTGGCTTGGAATTTGAACATTCCCAATATGGAGATACACGTATTTCTGAAATCTATCCAGGCGGAGCCGCTTGGAATTCAGGAGAAATCCATAAAGGAGATAAAATAGTAGAGATACGTAGTTCGCTAAATTCTGATATAGGAACGGATGTCGCCGATATTTCTGCGGACGAACTTTACATTTTAATAAACCGAGAAATCTCTCGAAAAGCATTCTTCAAGGTAAGAAAACTTTCCGGAAAAACGGTTTGGATTCAACTCCAAAAGACGAAAAAGGATAAAGAAGAAGATTTCATCTTTACCCAGGTATTGGAAGGAGAGAAAAAGATCGGATATATCTATCTTCCTTCTTTCTATACGGATTCTGAAACCGATCAGCTTGGATGTTCGGAAGATATAGCAAGAGCAATTTTAAAACTTAAACGCGAATCGATCGAAGGTTTGATCTTAGATGTAAGGGACAACTACGGCGGCTCTCTTCAGGAGGCCATGGATCTAGCCGGGCTATTTATCGACGAAGGCCCTCTTTTCTTAGGCGAAAATAGCAATCGGGAATTAAATATTTTGAAAGATCCGAACAGGGGAAGAATTTATTCAGGTCCCTTGCTAATTCTTCAGAATTACCAGAGCGCGTCTGGCCCTGAATTTCTGTCCCATGTCTTAAAGGATTATAATCGAGCTTTGATTGTAGGATCTTCTTCATTCGGAAAGGCGAGTTCACAAAAATTCTTAGCCATCAAAGAAGGAAAATACAAGATCGATAAAATAAAATTAACTACGGGACTATATTACGGTTTAGACAACGTAAGCCACCAGCAAAAAGGTGTTACGCCACATATAGAACTACCTCAATGGAATAATTCTCCACTTCGGGAAACAGATCTAGAAAATAGCCTGCTCCCAAACTCCATCTCCAAAGAGATTCGTTATGAAATTCTACCGGAACTCCCGATTCGTACTTTGAAAAACAAATCATCGGATCGAATTGAAAAAAATCAATTTTTTCAAAAGATTGAATCCGTTCAAAACAAGGCCAAAAAATGGCTGTCTAAGCCTAAGGAAATCCCGTTAGATCCCAAGGAGTTTTTTGAATTCTATCAGGAAAGAGAGAAAGTAATTACTCAAATCAATGAAATTTCAGTTTCCAAAAGTTCAATTTTCAGTTCTCAAGCAACCTCTTTCGATAAAAAATCGATTCATAACGGTAGCTTAGAGAACCAAATATTCAAATCCAAAAAAGATAGACTCGAATCTGATCCATATGTAGAAGAGTCATACAACATAATTAACGACTTCATAAATTATAATGAGGGAAAATAGCATGAAACATAAAGCAATGGTATGGAGAATCCTAGTAACTTTACTGGTTTTTTCCTTTGCGACAAATCTAATAGCAAAAAGTTCAGCAGAGGCTTTAAAATATCTAAACGAACTGACCGACCCGTTAGATAAAATATCGGCAGATCGTTTATCATACATCCAAGCTTTGGCACATAGCAATAGCAAACAAGACAAGGAAGCCAAAAGAGCAGCTATTATTACCTCAGTAGAAAAGGCTCTATTGAATGCGAACCAGGCTACAAAGTATGATGGAAATTCCGACCTAAAAGACGCAGTCATCAAATATCTGAATGTATATTATACCGTTTTGAGAGAAGATTACGGAAAGTTAGTCGACCTAAAAGAAGCGGCAGAACAGTCCTACGATGCGATGGAAGCCTATATGCTCGCAGAGAAAAAAGCTGGTGAAAAATTACACGAAGCAGCCGAGAAATTCGGAAAAGAACAAAAAGTTTTTGCAAAGGATAACGATATTACTCTTTACGAAAGTAAAGATAGAATGAGCCAACTATTGAAAAAATCGGGAGAGGTAATGAGTTATAAAGATGAAATCTATTTAATCGATTTCAAACCTTATAAACAAGAATATTATCTATTACAAGCTCTCAAGGATCAGGACGTAAAGGCTATCGAACAAAGTAGAGAAACACTCTTAAAGTATGCAGAAGAAGGTCTTAAATTATTGGATAAGGTAGTCCCTTATGATGGAGATCCATCCTTGATCCAAGCTTGCAAGAACAATCTAAACTTCTATAAGATGGAAGCAAAAGATCAGATCCCTACTCTAATCGAATTTCATATGAAAGAATCTCGTTTCGAAGCTTACAAAAAGAAATTTAACGAAAAAGAACCGAAAGATCGCACTCAAGAGGATGTGGACACACATAATAAACTTTTGGGTGAAGTAAACTCGTTAGTCCCTACTTATAATAAAATAAACCAAACCTTAAATAAGCAGCGTGGAGTATTGATCGAACAATGGAATAAGTCCAATAAAAACTTCTTATCTAAACACGTTCCTAAAAAGTAATTAGGTCCTATAATTTAAATTGTGGGGGAAGAGAAAAGAATTTCTATTTTTCTCTTCTTACCACTTTCAAGTTTCGTTTAAGTTGAAAATACGATATCCTGTTCACCGCTGAATCCTGAAAATAAGTTTTAAATTCTTTCTCGTCCAGATTCGAAAGATTTTCTTTTCTGAATAGATCTCGGATCTTAAATTCTCCGATCTCCGTTTTCCAACCTTTCTTGCGGGCTTTGACCCCATTCCAAGGACAGATTTCCTGGCAGATATCGCATCCGTACACCCAGCCATGTAATGAGTCTACATTCTCAGATCTATCTTCTATCGTTTTATAGGAGATACATTTTCGAGCATCAATTTTGTAAGGTTCCAATGCTTTGGTTGGACAAGAATCTATACAAGCAGTGCAAGTCCCACATCTGTCCTTTGCTTTTACGGAAACAAAAGTTAAAGGAAGATCCGTAAAAATTAAACTAATAAAAAAGAAGGACCCGTATTCTTCATGGATCAAATTCGTATTTTTACCGATCCAGCCAAGCCCCGCTTCTCTCGCCAAAATTTTTTCAGGAACAGGAAGAGAGTCCACTCCTTGTCTGAATTTTTGATTCGGAAACTTCTTCTTTAAAAATTCTAATAAGCCGGATGCTTTTTTGCGGAGAACGGAATGATAATCTTCTCCCATCGCATATCTAGAAAATCGATATGGTAGATCCAAGTTTTCATATTCAGGATCATTATATAATGCGCCTAGAGCAATTACCGATTCCGGTTTAAACCCAAGACCTTCCAGCTCTAGTCGAAGGTTCATGTTTTTGGGATACCACTCCATATTTCCGTGACGACCTTCGGAAACCCAGTGAAGAATATTTTCTTTGTCCTCGGACGGAACGGACGCAGGACCAACTCCGAATAATTGGAACCCATTCGTCTCTGCGATACCTTTTAGTTCATTCAGAAGTTCTTTACTTTCGAGAAGCATATCTTATTCTTTCTTTATGCAGGAAGGAGAAGAAACATCCTTATATTCCCTATCAGGAGGAATTCCACTCCAGGAACTTCTAACCGCGGCAAAAGAAGCAGGCTTAGATCTTCCTAAAGAAAGAACAAGACCCTTGGGTAGAATTTTACTCGCAGGACTTTTAGGAGCACTCCGAGGTTTTGATGAAAGAGGACTTTCCCCCTTCTTGCCTACTCATAAATATATCTTTGCCGAGATCGTTTCAGATCTTACTGATGCTTATTCAATCCTATCTCAAGAATCAGATGAAAAAATGATTTTACAAGCAGCTTGCGACTTCGGGATCAAAAAAGTATATCATCTGGAATGGAAATTATACTCTTCTAAAGACTTATTCTAATTTCAGACTGCAAAAAATATAATGGCGGAGAAGGACACGAGTACCACCGCTTCTAAAAGCCCAGCCCCGAAATTTTGATCTCTTTCTATTTCTTCCTTTAGCGTGGAGCCAGGTAATACTACCCAGTCCGCAAAAAAATGTAAAATAGGAATGATTATAAATGCAAGCCCCAGATCTAAAAGTAGTAAGATCCCTGTCTGGTATAAGGATTCAAATTCTCTAAACAATGCTCTGGTTAGCAAGATTCCGATCGCGAGTAATGCTCCTGCAAACGCAGTTCCTGCAGCCAGGTTCTGCTTTTCTTCCAACTCTAATCTAAGTTTATAAGGGACCCAAAGTTTATAATAAATTGAGAATAAGATCATTCCGATCTGTCCCACAGAAAAGAAAATCACGGAGATGATAGACCCTATGATCGTTTTTTCGATAAGAGGAGAGACTGCTATTCCTAATCCTTGCGGGAAAACTTTCTCTCCTATATCTCCATTCAATGCAGCTGCGATGAAGAAGGAACTCGCGATCGTTCCTCCGAATAAAACGGCAGCGACAGCTAAGTTTCTTTTTTCATAGATCTCTTCGATTGCATCAATCCCGCCGAGTATCAATCCGTCGTTGATCTTTTGGGAAAGAAGAAGAAGTATCACTCCTAAGATAGAAAATGATGACACCTGGAAAAGATCCCCTAACAAGTCTCCTTTTTCTCCAGGATGGGAAACTATAGTGATAAATAATATAATTACCCCGATATAATAACCGGATAAGCTCAATGCGAGGGCGCTATTATCGGATTTTACTAATTCCTCGTCTAACTTGCGAGGTTCCGTCCAGTCCTTAAGTTTTTTACCGATGTAAAAGACTAAAAAGCCTAAAACGAAAAAGGCGAGATCCTTACCTAGTAAAGAAATATATTTCCAAACGAAATCCATGCACGACAGATTACTATGCTTGGGTTAAAATTTCATAGCCTTTTTCAGTGACTAGAATGGTATGTTCGAACTGAGCGGACCATTTTCCGTCCCTTGTGGTCACAGTCCATCCATCCTTTTTAGAAAAGATCACTTCCCAGGTCCCTAAATTCACCATCGGTTCTATAGTGAATGTCATTCCAGGTTCAAGTTTGGCTAGTTTACGGCCGGAACGGTAATGAGGGATTTGAGGTTCTTCATGGAAACCTCTTCCTATTCCGTGGCCCATTAGATCTTTAACGATCCCATATCCTTTCGGAGTTAGATAATCATCGATCGCATTAGCGATATCGCTTACACGATTTCCAGGTTTGACCTGCTCTATTCCAATCCACATGGCACGTTCTGCGTCTTTAACAAGACGTTCCACTTCAGGAGAAGTTTTGCCGCCTACGATAAAAGTACGAGAACTATCTCCATGATATCCATCTACGATAGGAGTAACGTCTACGTTAACGATATCTCCTTCTTTCAAGACATCAATTGCCTTTGGAATGCCGTGGCAAACGACTTCGTTGATAGAAGTACATACTGATTTCGGAAAACCCTTATAACCGAGAGGAGCCGACTTGCCTCCATTCTTCTTAGTGAACTCTTCGCAGAGATCATTGATCGCAAGGGTACTAATACCGGGCTGAATGAACCCGGATATATAGTCCAGAAGCGCGGCGGCTAATTTGCCCGCCGCCCTCATTTTCTCGATTTCAGTCTTGTTCTTGATGTAGATCAAGAATGGATTAGAAGTCGGTTGGTCTAACCGTAGTGCGTTTGTTCGCCTCGGTACGTTTTAAAGCATCGTCGATCAGTCCGTATAACTTTTCATTCAAGCCATCGACCGCGTCTCCGGAAGTCATAAAGCCTTTAGATTTGATATAAGCTTTTACCTTGCTTGCGACGATGAGGGTATCCTTTTCAGCGCTTTGAGCCATGGAATTCTTCCTCTTAACAGTAGTTTTCTTTTTTTGTACCATACGAACGAGCTTTGGGAGCTTCTCCTTATTTCATCCCGAGACTTTTCCGGAACGTGTCAAATTTACTTTGATACGTTTCCAGATGCCTCCAAAAAAGGAATCATTTTCGGAACGCTACCCTACAATTTCAGTTTTTTATTAAAAACGAAAGGTTCTCCCTATGAAATTTTTTGCATGTCGTATAATACAAGTGGGAACGAGACATATTGGGGAAAAACATTGGGGTCAAGAAAAAAATCATCCCTTTTTCACCGTCTCGTTTTGAATAATAGTTTGGACCAAAGAAGTTTCGAGCCCTAATTTTTCAGCGATTGTCTCTGGTTGCCAATGGAAATTATGAAATAAATTCAACACTGTTGCTTTCTTTCTAGCTACTAAGGGATCTTGGCCTTGAGTCTTACCGGATTTTCCCCCTCCGGTCTTAGACATATTGGTTTGCACCACGTCCATGAATGTAGAAAGTTTTTCGAAAGTGTCTTCTGCTTCCGAGAGCAGACCTTCTAGGTCGTCCTTAACGGATAGAGCACCTTCTTTCATATCATCTAATCTTTGTTGAAGAGTGCTGATCTGTTTATGGCGCTCCCCTAACTCCGACATTAGGTCTTCTATCTTATCAAACTTAGCTTCGACAGAAAGTATCTCTTCTTTTCTACCAGCAAGAGTCTCGAGTCTATCATCGGTTTTCTTAAGAGTTTCTGCGACTTCTCTTTCTCTAGCTTCTATTACGGAGATTTCTTTTTCCATCTCACGTATCTTTTGAGCCAACTTGAATGAATTCTCTTTATGACCTTGGCTATCTTGGTCTAATGATTTGATCTCTTCTCTAACTGATACTACTCGGCCGAGACGATCTTCTAGATCCAGGAAGCGGGACTCCATTTCAAATGCCCTCTCTCCTGCCTCGACCAATTTACGATGAGTGTCGTTCCAATGAGAAGATTCTTCCATGATCCTTTCGAATTCTTCTTTTAAGACTTCCGCTTTTTCTTCTATGGAAAGAATTTCCGAACTTCTCTCTTCCGCCCGAGAAATACGGGTTTCCAGATCTTCTTGTACTTTTTTGATCCGGACTAAGTTTTGGTCCAGATCCTCATATGTTTTTTCCGTCTGGTTTGCATCTTCCAGAGCGTCTTTCATCTCGGAGACAAAGTTTTCGGAACGTTCTATAATTTCTTTTACATCTAAGAAGAGTGCAGAACGTTTTTCTGCATCCAATATTCTTTCCGAGATCTCATCCACAGAAGAACGGAGTTTTTCCGCTTCTTCTTCCAACTCGGAGAATAGAGAACGTTTTGCATCTTGGATCTCTGATAGATCTTTGCGAAGATCGACTTGAAGGATACGATATTCTTTTTGCGCCTTCTGGAATTCTTCTCTTCCGGTTTTTAGGAATTCCTCCGAAGATTCTTCGGTTTCTTTCAGTAAATATTTTACCTGATTTTGGAATTCTTTCATCTGGCCTTCGCTTTCTTTGATACCAGAATCTAAAGCTTCTTCCAAATGTCGTTTTACATCGGCTAAATGTTTTGCGATCCTTTCTTCCAATTGGCCTAGTTGGATCTGGCCTTTGTCCAAGAGCGCAGACAATTGTCTGTTGATCTTGGAATCGATCGTATCGTTCAGACGATCTATTTTTTCTTCCTGTCTTTCGAAGAAATCTTGGCCTGATTCTTTTAATTTGTCTAGAACAACTCTTGCCTGCTCTCCCGCTTTTTCCAATTGGGATTCGGTGGAAGTGCGGATCTTCTCCGCTTGCATTTCGAGAAGTTTTTCATTCTTGCGCAGAAGGTTTTCGAATCTTTCCCCCGCAGCAGAATATTCTACTTTTACGTTCTCTACACTTGTAATTGCGTCGGCTTTTAGATCTTTAAAACGAGAAACAAGTTCGTCTCTGACCTCATCACCCTCTTTTTGGAAGTTCGCCTTGTATTTAGATACGAATTCCTCGATCTTATCTTTTTGTTCCGCATAAGATTTGGAGAATTCTTCCAGATATTCTGCACCTTTAAAATGGATCTGTCCCAGTCTTTCTTCCAATCCACGAATTGCATCCATGGTATGATTTTTCTGGGATTGTACATCTTCTTCCCAGGAACGGGAGAAGTGTTCGAATCTTCTGTCCATTTTACGGAACTCGTCTTCGATAGAGAGTCCAATCTCGCTTACCTTGGATTCGGCCTCGGCTAAAATATCTCCGGCTGTTCCTTCAAGAGCTTCACGGATATCTTTTACATAAGAATCCATTTCTTTCATCCGGGTAGAAACCTGGACGTCGAAAATTTTTACGTTCTCTATAATAGAATCCCATTCGGAACGGAAACGATCCGAGTGAGAAGCATGTAATGCACCAACTTCTTCTTCCAAAGAAACTTTTAGATCTTTTATAGAACCGTCTATCTCTTTCATTCGAGTGGAAATTTGAGAAGAATAATCCTTAACATTTTCTTTAATAGTTTCCCAGTCTGCGCGGAATTTTTCCGCCTGAGAAGATTGAAGAACTTTTAGTTCTTCTTCCAAAGACTCTCTGATTTGGTCTAGTTTAAGTTTGGATTTTCTTTCTTCTTCGGAACGAGAAGATTCTAGAGCAGAATGGAATTCTTTTAGTCCGGAAAGAATTTCTTTTCTCAAATCTTCTGCTTCTATTCTTAAACTGCTGGAAATACGATTGAATTCGTCTTCGAAGGAATCTATCTGACGCATCAGATCCGCTTTGCGGGAATCTGCTTGTTTGAGTAGTTTGTTCTCAGCTTCCAAATATTTTTCTTGGAAGATATTGATGGAATCGTTGATCCCTTCTGCTTGGCGCCTAGTTTCGTTTAAGATCTCGTCGCGTCTAGTCAGAGTTTCTAAACTCATTCCTTCTATTTCTTTACGGATTGCCTCAATCTCTATACGAACTCCGTTTAAGAATGCTTCTTTAGAATGAACTACTTGTTCTAATACTTGATCGTATTTTTGACGAATAACTGATTCATTACGGGAGAAGGTCTCTTCTAACTTACGATCTGCAAGCTCGGCCTTCTCATCCACTCTAGTTTCTAAACGATCAATTTTTTCGGACACGGATAAGAATGCAGTCTGCATACGATCCGTTCTGGCATCTAAATCTTCTTCTTTAACTTTTACGGATTCAAGAAGAGACTGAACTTCTTCTCGAGCGTTATCAACTTTGCCTACGGTCTCATGATATAATGACTTGGTCTGTGCTTCTAATCTTTGGCGGAAAGCTTCTCCCAATTCTTCCAAACCGGATTCGATACGATCCGCTTTAACTTCTAATAAACCTTCGAGCTCTACAATTTTAGAAGCAAGTGACTGTAGAATATCATCAGAACGGAAATTAAGTTTTTCTTGGAATGCTTCGAGTAAAACTTCTGCTTCAGAACGAAGTTCTTGGATACGATTTCCGATCCCATACACTTCTTTTTTGCCAAGCTCCAATCTTTGTAATCCGTCTTGGATGGACTGGGATTCTTGGCGAATATCTGAGGAAAGATGAACTACTTCTTTAAGATCTAATGTAACGGCGTTTAAAAAGTCCCGGTTGGAACGAATCGTATCCAGTAATTGCCTGGACTCTTCGTTAAGGCCTCTTACCTCTTCCGCAAGTTTTCTGGTTTGTTTTAAACTGATCTCCAGTTCTATTCCTGAATCTTTTACGGATTGGATTTTTTCCAGGGCGATTTCTTGTAATTCTTCCTGGAGTTTGCCAGTATATCTTTTGATCTGGCTGAGCTTATAATTCGACTTGTCCATCCTGCGAAGAAGGATAGTAATGCCTACACTGGCTAAAAAGGGTAAAAGAAGTTCTAGGCCCATACTTAGAGTTTCACGAAGATTCGATGAAGAAAACTCTTCAAAGAATTATGTCGCATCAAATGGATAGGAATACTCGCGAGCAGGGGAATAAATCAAGAATTATTTCTCCAATCCCCAAAAAAAGGCCGTATACGGCGTTTGCGGGCATTTACGACGGGGTCATGAAAAGGGCACCTTATCGTGACTGGGCTAAGATGATTTTGGAATCTTACCAGATCGGAACCCAAAAAATCCACCCAAAAATCGCATTAGATCTTGGGTGTGGCACATGCAAAATTTGGAAATTTCTACCTCCTTCCACAGAACTTTGGGGAATCGATAATTCTCCTGAAATGCTTCAAATCGCCGATTCTCAGCAGATTAGAGGGGTCCGTAAATTAGGAGACCTTCTCTCTTTCCCCAAATTAAACAAATCTTTCGATCTGATTTTCTCAGTACATGATACTCTGAACTATTTCCAAAGTGAAAAGGAACTCTCCCAGGTATTTGCCCAAGTTTCGGGAGTTTTAGAGAGGAATGGGGTCTTCTTTTTCGATGTAAGCACCTCCGAAAATTTTCGAAAAAATTTTCAGAATAAGGTCCTGAAAGAGACCCATGGGCAGACAAAACTTGTCTGGAAGAATGAATTTGATCCGGAAACTTCCGTTTTAAAGACCAGCCTGGAATTTTCAGGACCTGGAATTTTCGAGTTAGAGGAACATTTTCACAGAGCCTATCCGCTTGATACTTGGTCGAAGCTACTACAAAATTCAGGTCTTGAAATCCGAGGAATTGGCTCCGATTATGAGGCCTGGGAAATTTTTCCCAAGGCGAATTACTGGAATTTTATGTGCCGAAAAATTTAAGCCGCTTGTTTGGATAATAGGACTTTGAGTTCCTACTCTGTTTTATTGTTGGGATGCTCTAGTTTTAGGAGTCTATCCTATTAAACAAGCTGTTACCTATGGCCAAATTAACGATACAAAATAAACACGGAATCGTTCGTTTCGAAAATCAACTTCTGGACGGATACGAAAAAGTCTTTGATGAGATTTCGGAGCAGGCTTCCAGGGCACATATCCAAAACCTAACCTTGGACATGACCCCAACTAAAAAAATTACTTCCAGCGGTGTTGCAAAACTACTCACTCTTAGAAACCTTTTGGATCATTTCGGAGTAAAATTAGAGGTGGTGAATCTTCAGCCTACTCTAATGGATGTACTTCGTAAGTTCAAAGTGGATACAATGCTGCGCATCAAAGCATAAATCCCGGGAAAAAAAGTTGCATAGGCTTTAAGGCCCGAAAGAATAACTTTCGTGGCCTCTCTCCAGGTATCCGATCTTTCTAAATCCTATTTCGGAAAGGTCGCAATTTCGAATCTAAATTTCTCCATTCCAAAAAATAGGATCACAGGTTTACTTGGGCCTAATGGTGCGGGTAAAACTACTGCACTCAGAATACTTACAGGATTTGTACAGCCTGATAAAGGATCCGTATTGCTAGACGGAATCTCTTTGGAAAAAGATCCACAAATTATAAAACAAAGATTAGGTTATCTCCCTGAATCTTCCGCGATCTATCCGGATATGACTGTGGGGGAATATCTGGACTTTATAGGAAATGTTAGAGGGATGGAAATATCCTTCTTCAAAAAAAGAAAAAAAGAAGTATTAGATATTTGTGATCTAAGATCCCAGACTTTTTCTTTAGCGGGAATTTTGTCCAAAGGTACAAGACAAAGATTGGCATTAGCAGGAGCATTACTTCATGATCCGGATTGGATCGTTTTAGATGAACCTAGCTCAGGTTTAGACCCGATACAAATTTCTCATTTTAGAGATGTACTCCGAAATTTAGGAAAAGATAGAATAGTATTATTATCCACTCATATACTTTCAGAAGTAGAAGAGACCTGCGATCATGCTTTGGTCCTACATAAAGGGAACTTGGTTGCCGATCTTCCTGTTTCAGAATTCAAAAGATCTGATTCAGTTCTTCTAACAGCTAAAATAAGTAAAGACATCTTGGAAAAAATGTTAGAAGGCAAGAATATACAAATCTTCTCTTCCGAAAAAGAAGGTGAATACACTAAGTTCAGATTAGAATCTTCCTCCCTCAAACCTGAGGAAATTTTCGAGATCATCAGAAAAGAATCATTTCCGATTTTAGAATATAAGATTTCCCAAAAATCTTTAGAGTCGGTCTTTCAGGACCTGGTTTCCGGCTAAAATATGAAACTTCTCACCTTACCTCCAGGACTCGTTGCTGTTTTTAAGAAAGAATGGGCCAGTTATTTTAATACTCCAATTGGTTACGTTTTCTCTATCCTTTACTTATTCTTATCTTCCTTCTTATTCTTTTACGGTTTGGGAGAAGGTTCCTTCTGGGACAGAAAAGTTGCAGGTATGGAAGAATACTTCGTATGGACTCCCCTTTTATTCGTTGTATTTGTTCCTGCGATCACAATGAGGCTTTGGTCCGAAGAAAAAAGATCCGGAAGTTTAGAGATCTTATTCACTTTGCCCATCTCCAAATTCGAAATTGTCGCTGCAAAGTTTTTGGCCGCTTGGGCATTCTTGGGATTTACAGTTTGTTTAAGTGTTTCGATCCCATTTTTTATCTGGGCATTTGGTGATCTAGATTTAGGGATCGTATTTGCAGGATATGCAGGCTGCCTGTTACTCGGCGGAGCCTATATAAGCCTCGGGATCTTCCTTTCTTCTTTTGGAAGAGACCAGATCAGTTCCTATATTCTTACGGTTCTTGTTTGCCTTTTCTTTTTTCTATTAGGAACTCAACCGGTCCTGAAATTTTTCGGGGGTGGCCCTTCCGCATTCGCGTATTTATTCGCTCTGTCTTCCCATTTCGAGTCATTTCGTTTGGGGATATTGGATCTTTCCGATACATTTTACTTTTTGAGTTTTATCTCAGCAAATTTAGCCGGGAACGTTTTTTTTCTCAGGAGAAATTATCCATGAGAGAATTATTCCGACCTCTATTAGAAATTTCCAAATCTCCTTGGTTCGGGCTCGCGAATGGGATTCTACTCTTTGTTCTGCTAAACGGAATCTTCTCCACAATTCCATGCAAAGCTGATCTTTCTAGATCTGGAAGATTCCAGATCACTTCCAGCACTATAAAAGTATTAAAAGAACTAGATGATCCATTGTATATAGATGCTTTTTATTCTTCAGAGATCCCGGGAGAATATAAAGCAAGAGCGGAACTTAGCAAAGAACTATTAAAAGAGATCTCTAAGATAGGGAAAGAAAATGTTTCTCTGAGATTCTATGACCCTTCCGCTTCGGAAGAAGATAATAGAAAAGCAATGGAGCTTGGTTTAGAGCCTCAAATCCTACAACAAACTTCTAGGGATTCTGCCTCAGTCAAACAGGCGTTTATGGGAATCGTTCTGACCCTGGGTCATAAAACGGAGGTTTTATCTTTTGCATTCTTCACGGAAGATTTGGAATACCAGATATTAAATTCTATCCGAAAAATGCAGAGACAGGACAAGGACTCAGGAATTGTTCTTTTAAAATCTCCCGGAAATCTTTCCTTCCAAGAACAAGGTTCTCCTAAAGATAGGATAGAAATTTTCGCAAGAAGGGTTCTGAGAGGAGAATATGGTCCGATTTTAGAATTGGATCTGGAAACTGAAGATCTTCCTCCGGAAACCGAAGTAATACTTTGGATTGGTGGGGGAACTCTTTCTAAAAACACAGAACGTAAATTAGACAAGTTCATTATAGAAGGAGGAAGTTTTATCCTCCTAGCGAAAGCAATGGAGTTCAAAACAAACTCTGAAAGAGGTAGTTTCGGACTTCTTTCCGGAGATTTAGGAGCAGGCCTTGCTCAAAAAAATCCTGACTCGGAAGAAATAGTCCGCTTTTTAGAACATTATGGAATTCGAATCAACTATGATATTGTTTTAGAACCGGATCATTCTCTACCAATGGGTTCTGTGATAGAAATTGAACCTGGAGTTTTAGGAAAATATCCTTATCCACCTTGGATTGTTCCGGACCAAAAATCAAAAACTTTAGATCCAAATAGCCCATTTACAAAAAATCAGGAAAGCCTTTTGGTCCCTTGGTCTTCTAGTCTGAATATTCTTCAGGAAAAACAGAAAGAAGTAAAATTTACTATATTAGCAAAAAGTGGAACAGATGCCGAATCCAGAACGGAACCGGTTTCCTTGGGAGAAAAACAAATTTTTTCTACTCCGATCCAAACAAATGGTGGACCTTTTGTATTAGGAGTTTATGCGGAAGGAAAATTTAGTTCTTATTTTTCGGATTCCAAACAAAATCCTAAATCCATAGACACAACTAGAGAGAATAATCTCGTAAAAACAGGAAAAATTTTAGTATTCGGTTCTCCCTATTTAGTTTCCGATCTTCTGGCATTTCCTGAATTTTCAGAAATCCTGAAAAACTCCAATATTCCTTTTTTGTTAAATTCGATTGATATACTTAAAGGAGAAACGGATCTTTTAGAAGTCCGTTCCAAACAGTCGGCAGTTTTAAAATTAAAACCCTTACCATTCTTGCTAGAAACGTCGATCAGCTTATTTCATTTATTTTTGGTTCCTGGTTTATTAGCTCTTTATGCTTTCCGTAGACTGAAAAGAAGGAACGGATAATGGATTTTTTAAAATATTCGGACCTTCTCCGCAGAACATATAAAGAATATCCGCAAATCCTATTATTCTTTGGAAATATAGTTTTAGCCTTTTTACTTTTAATCGCAAAAGATCCCTGGGATTGGTTTAAAAATACTTATCAAAATTCCGAAAGTTTCTATAAAACCAAATCGGAAGAGATCCAAACGATTATCAGCGGTCGTAAGGGACAAGAAAGTATCCTGAACAGGAATCTGGATGGATGGACAGTTCAGTTGCCTTCGGGGTTGGTGCTACCAGGTGATTCTGCCAGAATTGAAGAATTGATCCAAACCTGTTTAAATTTACGTAAATTCACCCTGCTCTCAGAATCTAATTCAGTTTCTAAAGAAGAATTCGGATTAGGAGGAGATGAGCCCGTATTAGAACTAAAAACCGTTTCTGGAAATTCTCTCGGAAAAATCCTAATAGGAGCACCCGTCAGAAAAGGGAAAGGATCTTATATCCTGGATGAAAAAAATCAGATCTGGTTAGTTAAAGAAAATTTAAAATCTGTCACAGGTGGAGGCAAACTGGATTTCTTCCTAAGCAGATCTTTGGTTCCGCCCTTCCCTTCCAGAGAAAAAGTTTCCGAGATAAAAATCTCCGGACTTTCTTCCATAAATTTTAACTTAAGTAAACAAGGTGAAAATTGGATCTTAGAAACTTCCGGCGGCCAGATAATCGCTTCTTCTGAAGAAGTAGAAAACTATTTGGAAGAGATTAAAAAACTAAGTGCAGACGAAGTTCTTTTGGAAAAGTCGGAAGAACTTTCTTCGGTCCCAAAAGATAGAAATTTTAAAATAGAGATCATTACGAGTACGGATCGTTATCTAGTTTCTCCAATCGGAATGACCAAGTTAGGAAGTTATGTTTTCCAGAGAGAGGGCCTAAGTTACAGATTGGTTTTGGATCCCTGGAACCTGGAAAGGATTCTACAAAAGGATCTTGCAGACTTTTCTAACAGCTTTCCTTCCCCCTGAAGGGCTTAGAATCAATGGTTGACACTCCGAGGGGATAAAAGTTTCCTTCCTTAATACCACAACCCATAAGGAATTTGTATGGCATTAATTGAAGAATTGGATCAGCAGGGGAATTTTCTATTTCGCTGGAGATCTTATATACCAGGATTTATTCTTCTTCTTTGTCTATACTCCTTAAGCAAGTTCGAATTTTTAGAAGATTCTTACGAAATCAACTTATACTACGCCGGTGCTTGCTTTCTAGTAAGCTTACTCGGCTTAGCAGTCCGCTGTTTTGTGATAGGCTACGCTCCTGCCCGCACTTCCGGCAGAAATACAAAAGAACAAGTGGCTGATGTAGTCAACCAAGAGGGAATTTATTCCTTAGTTCGCCATCCACTTTATCTCGGAAATTTCCTAATGTATTTAGGGCCTGTTCTGTATTTCAGAGATGTACCTTTACTTCTGGTATTTGCGTTATTTTTTGGATTCTATTACGAAAGAATAATGTTCGCAGAAGAAAAATTCTTAAGAGATAAGTTCGGTCAGGACTATCTAAACTGGGCAGACAAAATCCCTGCATTCATTCCTAAATTTTCAGGTTATGTAAAACCTAAACTCGGTTTTTCTTTCCGAAATATCTTAAAAAGAGAATATCCAAGCCTATTCGGTATCTTAGTGATCTTCGTAGTATTTGATTACGCGGCGAGTTTCAAGATCGGATTCGGGGATTGGAAAGAACCTTGGGCGGTGATTACTGAGCCACAGATCTGGGCATTCGGAATCGGCGCTGCATTCTATACAATCGTTAGAGTTATAGTAAAAACCACCAAGTGGTTAGTGGTAGAAGGCCGTTAATTTTCGGCCTTCTTCTTATCTTCTCAAACGTTCGAAGTATATTCCAGATAAGATTTGAACTTCTCCCCGTCCTTGGTCAAAAAGATCGGGGTCGGGTATTCCCTTTTCAGAGGAAGTAGTGCAAAACCTTGGTCGTAAAAAACGATCTTCTCCACTTCATTCAGTTTATAACTAAATTCCGAATTTCTAGCTTGGAAACTGAATCCACCTGGGATCTCTCTAATACTCCCCTTTCCCATTCTTCTAAAACCTTTTAAAGTTTCAGGACGGATCTTCTCTTGGAGCGCTTCGTAAGGTAATCTTCCGGAAAGATCTAAGAACAGTATTCCTTCCATGGACCATTCTTCTTCCTTAGGGATTCTAGGTTGGGTGCGTTCAGGCTCAGTTACCATTTCTAAAATTTCTCCCCTTTTTGTTTCATCCCAAGTCTCAGTTCCAAATTCTTCCTCTTCCGAAACCTCAGGCTCGGATCTTTGGGATTCCATTCTTTGCCTTTCGGATAGAGGGCGGATCTTTCTTTCTTCTGCGAAAGCCTGATCCATTTGGGAATAAATTTCAGAACGTCCCTGTTTTTTAAGAGAAGCTAAAGTATCCGGGGAAATTTTTTTCTCTCTAGCTGGAGGCAGGTTTCCTGAACGGACACCAAAGTCTTTTTTAGAATTTGGCTGAAAGGAAACATAAATAAAGCAGAGGATTCCTACTAAAATGAGTGCTAAGGCAATATAGAGCATCATTATATGTATCTATCCAATTTCGCCGTTTCTGAAGCATTTTTCGGGCGGTTTTTCTCCTTTACAGATTCCAGGCGCGGGCCAGTCTTCCTTGTGAACGTAGTTTTATGACAAATCCAGACGGAATTTCAATTAAAGATATTTTATTCAAAGTCGGATCGGCAGTTTTTTTAGGGATTCTTGTCCTAATGCTGATCATCATGCTCTTAAAGCCGGATGTGGAACAAGTAGGTATAGATATGCTGGCCGGAAAGGCAAGCATCACCATGGGAAGTATTGACGACCAAAGTGTCCCAATCGATTCATTCAACGCAGCTAAAAGATTTTGTATCCAGATGTACCAAGGACAAGGCTCCGAGGCACTTTGGGCAGACTGCGCCTTCCAATCTTTAAAAGGCCAATATATTTTCCGCAAGATCGGAAATTCGGTGGGTTACACTATCACTGAAGAATCAGAAAGACAGGCTCTATGGGAAGAAGCTAAAAGAGTTTCTAAAAATTCTCTCCAAGGAGCAGGATATTCTGAAGAAGATCTGAAAAAACCGGAAGAAATTTATCGTCAGTTCCTCCAGCAGGCACCTCTACGTTTTAGGATTGATTATAAAGTGTCCCAGGCTCTTTTCCAAAACTTCCTTCCAACCGAGATCCGACGCACGGACGGAGAGCTAAATGTGCTCTCAGAAGCTTCCGGTGCAAGAGTGGATCTGGACGCAGTTTTATATACGGAAGAAGACCTAGTCAAAGCTTCCGAAAGAAATCTGGAGCCTACCGACGCTCAATTAAAAGAACTTTACGATAAAGAATCCCTAGATCCAAATACCTTAAAAGGTAAAGATGGTAAGGCGATCCCATTCGAGGAAAGAAAAACAGTTCTCAGAAGTAAGTATTTAGTAGAAGCACGTAAGAACTCTTTAGAGTCTTTAAAAGCAAAACTAGTCACTCTACAAAACGAGCCGGACGGTTTACAAAAGATCGCTACACTTTTAGGAAGACAAACTGTTTCTCTTAAGAATAAATCTCTTTCCGACCTAAAAAAGATCAACCTAGGTAAAGATATATTCTCTTTAACTTCCGATAAAAAGTTCTTACAGGATTTGAGCCTTCCAGGTTTGACCCAAAAGAAAAATATCGGACCATATAGAGAAGGAGAAAAATACGCGATCGTTTCCTTCTCCGGAGTCAAATTAGGAACCCCTGATCCGACATTCTTGAGAACCAGGGATAACGGCTCCTTACTCACTGCAATACTCATGGAAATTCCACAATCCCTAGAGGAAAGTATCAAAGTCGAACGAGCATCCGTTAGATCCGTTTCGGAGGAATAATGCAAATCCGCGCCGAGTTAGTAAACCCATTCCTGGAAGCAGCTACAATTGTATTCCGGGATATATTACAGACCGACCTGATCCGTGGAAAGATCGGTATCAAAGACACTCCAGAAACCACACTGGAACTTGCGATCATCATCGGAGTTTTGGGAACGTTTAACGGAGAAGTGATCTACGGTTTGAACTACGACGCGGCTTATAAAATTTCCAAGAAGCTGATGCCAGGTATGAGCGACGACGATATCAAAAATGAATATAAAGATATCTTAGGTGAGATCGCAAACATGACTACAGGTAACGCGATGAATATTTTCGCTACTGCAGGTCAGTCGATCGAGATCACTGCTCCGAATATCGTGGATGCAAAAAATGAAACGATTAAGATCCCTAAAAAACAAGCATTAGGGATCAGTCTATTTTCTAAATTCGGAAAATTAGAAGTAAACGTAGCTTTAACTTAAAGATCGCTTTTTGCGAAAGATTCCATTTCCGTTCTCAAGGGGGAATACACTCCTTGGGATTCGGAAACAGACTTATCTAAATATTTTTTTAGAAACCTTTTGGCCCACTCCCCTTCTCCTGCCTTATAGCTGGATTTAAAAAGTAAATAAGCGCCTAATTCTTTTTCTTCTCTTTGTCTTTTGAATTCTCTGGAATTTGAATCTTCCGCATTCGGGAAAGTTTTGCCGAAACGATTCCAAAAATCCATTAGGTAACTACGGGCATCCGAATATCTTCCCATTCTGAAAAGCATATCGCCTAATTGTAATAAAGCCCTGGATCTATATTCTCCTTCTCCCTCAGTTGCGGTTCTAAGAAGAATGGACTCTGCTTCCGAATTTTTGCCCTGAGCTCTAAGAGATCTTGCAGTCTCCAAAGAAGTTTTCCATCTGGAATCGTCTTCCGCTGCTGGAGCTTCCGCATTTGAATCCGGAGCCTTTGTATTTTCTAATTTAGATAATTCTAATTTTGCTTGAGAACTTGCAGTTCCTTCTGTTGATGCAGCCTTACCAAATTCTTCTTTAGCAGCATCTTTTTGTCCGTTTCTAAGACGTAAAAGCCCTCTTTCGTAAGCGGCTCTACTTGGATCAGTAGTCTCCTTCTTCTTGCCGTTTTTTTTATCTTTTTTATCCGCAAGATTTGGAAGTTTTGTTTTTTTCTCTTTTGCAGGTTCTGAAGCAGCTTGTTTTGTTTCCGCAATTTTTGGTTCTTCACCGTCTGCTGATCTAATTTCGGAAACTGATTCTGCTCCAGCTTGCTCCGGTTTTTGTTCCGCAACTACAGAACTCGCATCGATCGGAGGAAGAGGTTCATCCGGAGAAGTTCCCTTAGAAGAAAAATTCCCTTCGTTTGGTTCCGGAATTGGCAGAGGAAAGTCCGCCGAGATCTGATTTGCTAAAAGAAAAATACTAAAATAAAGAATAATATATTTCATTTCATTCTCCCCTAGGCCTTTGTTCTTTTCTAGGAGGGCGACTCAACCTGGACTCTTCCTTTTCCCCAGGAAGTTCTCTACTAGGTTGTTTTGCGCTCGGTTCCAAACGAGGAGAATCTGAGCCCTTATCGCTAGGAGCTAAATCCTCACGAGCAGGCCTTTCGTTTTCTGTCGGAAAGAAAACTCTAGAATCACCATCCTTCATTTTAGAATTACGGATTGTATCAGACTCTTCCAGCTCAGGTTTAGGAGCAGAAGGATCCATCTTCGGTTTTTCCAAACTATATCTTTCTATATCCAAAGAAGAACTTCCGGAATCCGAGTAGGAAGGGTCGCTCCATCTTACGTCCTTTCTTTTCCGATTATATTCTCTTTCTATATCTTCTAAAAATAGGGCCTTACGATCCAATTCTTTGGCCTGGTCCTCTTCTCCAGCTAAAGCCAAACCTTTTTGGAAACTGAACCACCCTAGGACCATCGCGACCAGGACCGCCAAGCTGAGAGCAGCGGTTCCAATCGTTTTTACCACTTTTGGAGGGAGATTCCCCAGAACCTGGTCTATCGATACCCTGATATTGGTCAGAATGGAGAATGGGTTGAATGCCATAGTATTACCCTAGGATCATCGGCCGATTTGCCGATTTTTCAAGGACATAATTTTTCAAAAAAGGAAGGGTTGTAGTAACTTCGACATACAAGATCCAGTCTGAAAATAAACAAATTTCGGAGTTTTTCAGTCCCCGGCCATTAAGTCTTTTTACAGGTTTTCGATTGTAAAAAATAGGATGGGACTTACTCTCCAACAACGGCCCCCCAGGATGAGCGACTCGATCCGCAATTTTACAGAATCACTATTAAAAGATCTAGAAGAGAACGAAAACGGATTTTTCAAGGTGGAAAATCTGGACGGACTCGCCTATCTCACGATCTTCCCCGCCGGAAAAAAAGGAAAGGAAGTAGAATATCGTGAAATTCTAAAACGATTGGATGTATTTAAAATTTCAGGTATTGGCGAAGAAGAAGTCAAACGTATCTTAAAGGCCAAAGACTCGGAACCACATCTGGTCGGGAAATGGCCAGGCAAACCGGAAGCATCCAGCCTCGACTTAAAAATTTCAGAAGATAAAATGACCGTCCATGGAATTCTCCACCCACCAAAATTCGGCGGAAAATTATTAACTAGAGACGAGGTCCTTGCCCAATTACAATCCAACGGGATCGTTTTTGGGATTATAGAAGAATCAATACTCAAACTTTCTCAAGCAGAAGATTATGGAAAAAGAACTCTAGTCGCCCAAGGTGAATCCCCTATTCCTGGAAAAGATGGGGATATACGTATTTTATTCCAACACCCAGGCACACCAACTTTGGAAGAAGACGAATTCGGAAGAGTGGATTTCAAAAATATACAGATCATCCAAAGTGTGAAAAAGAACCAAAAACTTGCGGAAAAAGTTTCTCCTTCTCCTGGCAAACCGGGTAAAAACGTAAGAGGAGAAGTTCTCCCATTCGAAGAAGGTAAATTAGCTGAATGGAAACTAGGTCCTAATGTTAAAATTTCCGAAGATGGAAATATAGTACAATCTCTTATAGACGGCCGGCCTCTCATTGATCGTTTCGGTGTCATTCGTGTGGATGAGGTTTGTTTACTGGAGAATGTGGACTTCTCCACAGGAAATATTAATTTTCCAGGTACAATCATTGTAGAAGAATCTATCGCGGACGGTTTTACGCTTGAGACTGACGGATCCATCATAGTTAAAAAATCAGTGGGTAAAGTTTTCTTAAAAGCAAAAGGAGATATCGTTCTTTCCGGAGGATTTATGGGAAGAAACGGAGGAATGATAGAATCGGGTGCAGATATCTATGCAAAATTTATAGAACAAGGAAAGATGATCGCTAAGAATTCCATCTTCATAGAAGAAGCTGCGATGCACTCCGAACTAATCGCCGGAGAATCCGTGGTAGTCAGAGGTGGAAGAGGAGAAATCATCGGTGGTCAATGTGTCGCAGGAAAAATGATTACCTGTACAAAACTAGGCGCTATCGTAGAAACGAAAACTGTACTTAGTTGCGGAATGCCTCCTGAACTTCTTTCCGAATTAGAAGATCTAAAATCAGAAATTCGTAAAAACCAAGATATATTAAAAAAAGTAGATACTAGTATCCAAAAACTAAGCGATGATTCTCAAAGAAGAAACCTTAGCCCTGAAGAAAAAGACAGCCTACCAAAACTGCAAGCAATCCGTCAAAAATACAGTTCTATCTTAGAAAATCTGTTTGCTCAGGAACAATCGGCCATACTATCCTTCGATCCTGATAAAAATTCATTTATAGAAGTAGAAAGGGAAATTTTCCCAGGGGTAGAAGCAAACCTGGGTAGAAACAAAAAGTTCAGCGTGAAACTAAAAGAAATCCCGGGTCCTTCTTTCTTATATTTAGGAGGAGATGGACAAATCGCCCATTCTAAGGTAAAACCAAAACGACTCGGACTTTTACAGGAAGAATCCTCTGAATCCGAATCTTCTACAGATTAAAAGAATTACTTGGCTTTTGCCAAACACTACTAGCAGTTTTTTTCGGTCTATTTCAGTTTCCGTCCGGAAATAACTCTCTACAAGACGGGATGCCGCCAGCCTGCTCCATTTCGGAACAAGGAGTTTTGAGAAGGTCATCCATACAACGTTTCACTTTTCCGATCTGCTGGTCGGTTACTTTCTCGTAATCGTCTGGAAGAATGGACTGGTTACTTTGTTCCGCCATACATTGGTCCAAAGAAGAAAATCCGGACTTAGCGGCATTCTGCTCTCCAGAAGGAAGTGACTCCAGATATTGAGCGGAACATTCTAAATTCTTTTTACATAACTCTTTAATATAATTTTGGCTAAGTTCCTTCACTTCTTCTTTGGATAAGGAAGGTCCCTTTCGGCATGAAAGAATAAAGATCGAAAATACGAGTATAGAGATAAATTTCATTTGGGTCATCGAAAGCATACGCTTGGATTATACAGAATAGACGGACAATTCTATTATTCTGCAAGCCGTTCTTTTTAATTATTTCATTTTTGTGAGAATCAGGCGATTCCCTTTTCCGGACTGGTCTATATAAAAATGGTCCGTTAGTTTTCGGACCAGGTATAATCCGATCCCTTCTTCCCTATAATCTCCTGGATCGTATCCCCTGATCTCGGAAATATTTTTTTGAACTCCGAAATCCCTGATACGAACTTCCATACGATTCTCAAGAACAGTAACTTCTAAAAAAATCGGATAATTCGTTTTTCCAAGATAAGCGTGTTTAATCACGTTCAAAAGACATTCCCCGACTGCCAATTTCAGATCGGCAGCATCATAAAGGGAAAATCCTGATTCTCTTGCTAGGTTATAAACGAAATTCCGCGCTACAGTCACGTAACGCGGATGGGAAGGAACTTGTATCCTAAATTGATTCGAATAGTCGTTTTTTTTGATCTCGGCCAAAATTAGGTCCGGGGAAATTTATCCTCTAGGATGGAATTTCTTATGAACTTCCTTTAGAGTTTTATTCGCCATATGAGTATAGATCTGGGTAGTCGAAATATCGATATGCCCCAAAAGTTCCTGAACCGATTTTAGATCTGCGTGATTTTCCAACAAGTGGGTCGCGAAAGAGTGTCTCAGAGTATGTGGAGTCACTTTTTTCTTGATGTTTGTTCTTTTGATATAATGGTTCAGAAGTCTCCAAACGGACTTTCTATTGATGAAAGATCCTTTTTTAGAAACGAAAAGATAGTCACAATTTCTGTTTTTCAGAATATAAGGTCTGCTTTGTTTTAAGTAACGATTCAGAATGTCCAAAGATTTTTCACCGAATGGTACTAGTCTTTGGCGTCCACCTTTACCTTCTACGGTTAAAGTCATTCCGGACATATCCATGTCGGTCAGTCTTAGGTTACATGCTTCCGAGATCCTAAGTCCGGAAGAATATAGAAGTTCGAAAATACATTTGTCTCTGAGTTCATAGAGATTATCCTCTTTGATCACATTGAACAATTCCTCGATCTCTTCTTGGGTCAGATAATCTGGAATAGATCTCATCACTTCCGGAGTTTCGATCTTCTCCGTTGGATTTGAATCCAGCTTCTTTTCGTCTTTTAGAAATTTATAAAATTGGCGAATGGCAACCACTTCACGAGCGATCGTCTTTGCGGAGATCTTGCGGTTTCGTTCTTCGTTTAAGAAACGAACTATGTCGTTCGCTTGGACTTCCAGGAAGTCGATATGTTCCTTTTCGAGGAAGTTCTTAAACTTGTTCAGATCGTATCCGTACGAGTAAATGGAATTGTCGCTCAGACCCTTCTCAACCGAGAGGTATTCTTGAAAATTTTGGAGTAGATTCTTATGAGAAGATGTCACTTTCTTAGTCCCGCTTCCGATTATTACAGTACTAAATCCTTCGGACAAATTCTCCCTCGAGATTGAAACTTTTTTAAGATTGCGGCACGAGGAGGCCCGTAAATTGTACAAATTCGACGGGCCGACATAACAAAAAACCGCCCTTTTTCTTATCCCCTAAGGGAAAAAAAACTATGGAAATGAGACAGAAGTTCCGATACGCCATAATTTTGCTTATGTCCCAAATTGCTTTGAATTGCGATTCCTCAGGTGAGTTAGCAAGTAAGGCGAGAGAAAAAGAAGCACAAGGCAACACTGCAGAGGCTTTATATTATTACGATTTAGCACTTCGAGAAAATCCGGAAAATTTTACTGCGAATAAAAATTTAGGAATTCTTTTAGCGGAAAGTGGAGAAGCACCAGGATCCGCTGCACTCTATCTAGAAAAAGCTCTCAAAAAAGATCCCAAAAATCCGGAGATACTTCTTTATCTTTTAGAAATTTATCTATTAGCAGGATCCAGAGACGAGACTGAAACCGTTTTGCGGGGATTTTCGGAAAGTTGGGACAAGGATAGAGAGAGTTTAGCCAGGTTTTTAAGTTCTTGTATCTTAGATTCCAAGAAAAATGTTTCGGAAAGGAAACGTTTTGTAGAGAACCGGATCCCAGAATCAAATCCAGCGTCTAAAAGATTGTTTGAATTCTGTGGGAAAAAACTCTACGAGGAAACTTCAGGTAAATGAGAGAGGTTACCTATTCCAGGAAAATTCGTTTTCAGTTTTTATTATATTCTGTTTTTCTTTTTTTACTTTTAGAAGTTTTACTCAGACTTCCCTACTTCCCTTCCGTTCAATTCAGATTGGAAGATAAAAAACTGCATTGCCTAGAAACTTCCGGGGGCCTTTTCTCCATCCCTTGGATGAGACTTTGCCCGAATCAAAGTTTAGAATTGTATCATCCGGAAAAAAATATTAGGTATCGTGTTTCTACTGATTTTAGAGGAGAAAGGATCACTTATAGAGTTGGCGCGGATGTAAATGACATTTCAGGTGGGAATTCATCCAAGCAAGATGTGCCGGAAGTTTGGGTTTTAGGAGATTCTGTTGCTTTAGGCTATTTAGTATCCGACCAGGAAAGTCTTCCTTGGGCTTTAAATTCAATTTTAGAGCAAAAGAATACCCGGATCAGGGTCAGAAATTTAGGAGTGGATGCGCTAGGGAGTTTCGGAATCCAAGAAAGACTAACCGAAGTTTTGAAGGATTCTTCTCCGCCCATTGTTGCCTATTGGATCTATCATATATCTGATTTTACTGATTCTTATAGAGAATTACAGTTACAGAATTCTGTTAAAAAAAGAATATTTGTACGAGTTTCCTATATTCTTTCTAAATACAGCGCAGTATTTAACACATTCAAAATTGTTTATGAAAGATACAAGCCAGAGTCTGCGGAAAACCTAGTGATCCCTTCCAGCGGTTCCGTTTTGGGTCCAGATCATCCTCATAGAAAAGCGGCCATTTCTTTATTTGAATTTGTAAAAGAAAAGAAGATCCCTCTTGTTCTCGTATTTCTTCCCGAGCCGAACGAAAAGTACGAGCCCGTGGTAGATTCCGCCCTGGTGAAGGAAGTCAGACAGATCGCGATCGATTCCGGAATTCCCGTGTTGGACCTCCAACAAACGATTTACGATTATTGGAAGAAAGACTCTCAAGAGATTTTTCTTCCGAAAGACGGTCATCCGAATCCTAGTCTGTATCGTTTCATTGCTTCCGAGATAGAGAAGGACATTCATTAGAATATTTTCACACGAAGCTCACAAAGAACACAAAGGATGAGTTTGTGTAGGAACTCCTGCAAATGAATCTCTCTGTGGTCTTCGTGCTTCTGTGCGAAAGAAGTCCTAGAATTGGAAATACAAGAAAGGCGCGCTTACAGTTACACTATATAAGATAAAACAGATAGAGATTAGAATTCCAGAGATGCCATAGACCCAAACTCGATTTTCGAAAAGTTTTTTGGCCCAAGGAGTTTCTTTCTCCATCAGATAATCGCCGAGCATTAGAATAAACACCGTAGAAAGAACGGATAACGGTACCGGTAAGAAGTCACCTTCTACTCCGGAGAACATTCTGCTTACCATTGCCCAACCTACTTGGACACTATTTCCAATTCCTTCGACAGGTCTTGCTCGGAAGAAATACATGGAAATTCCAAAGATGGTGAATGGATAAGCTACTTTGATGGTACTTGGGATCTTATCCCAATAATTTTTGATACGTTCGAAGGAAAATGCGAATCTTTCGATGACCATTAAACTTGCATGAACAAATCCCCAGACTACAAAATTCCAATCCGCTCCATGCCAGATCCCGCTTACAAATGTAGTAAGGAATAAGTTGATATAAGTTCTGGAGACCCCTTTTTTATTCCCGCCTAAGAAGATATATACGTATTCCTTCAACCAAGAGCTGAATGATATATGCCAACGTCTCCAGAATTCCGATACTGTTTGGGAAAGGAAAGGTTGTCTAAAGTTGATCGGGATGTGGAAGCCCATGATCCTTCCCGTTCCGATAGCTACATCCGAATATCCGGAGAAGTCGCAATACATTTGTATGATGTATAAGGAACCTGTAACCGCTAAAGAGAACCAACCATAATGAAGTGGATCCGCAAATACCGGATCAATTACTGCTGCAATTGGATCTGCTACGAATGTTTTTTTGAAAAGTCCCCAGGCAAGTTGTCTGATCCCCGGTAATAAATTTTCTTTTTTGAATGTATACGTGTCCAGAAATTGGTGGAGCATGTCTTGGGCACGAATGATCGGTCCTGCTACCAACTGCGGGAAAAAACTTAAAAATAATCCGAACTGAAATAAACTTTCCGCTCTTTTTACTTTTTTATGATATACGTCCACCGCATAAGCAATCGCCTGAAGGGTAAAAAATGAAATCCCCATCGGCAGAAGGATCCCGGAAGGATACGCATAATATGGTTCGCATGGGACCAGTCCAAGGATCGTATTCCAAACAGTGAAAGAGAAGTCCAGATACTTGAAGAAGTAAAGCAAAGACAGGTTTCCCCAGATAGCTATATTCAGGAAAAATAATTTTCCAAACCTGGACTCAGACTTATCCATCCAAAGTGTACAAAAATACGTGATCCCAATGGAATAGATCAGCAATAGGATGAATGGAACCCTGAAAACTGCGTAAAAATATAAGCTAGTAACTAATAACCAAAGTTTTTGGAATCTGGAAGGAACCAGAAAATAAACTAAGATGACTATGGGTGCAAAAAATAAATAATGAAGGGAATTAAAGAGCAAGGTCTGTCTCCTTCAATTTGGCTTTAAGAGATTCCGCTGCCCAAATATTTCCTCTTTTCGTAAAATGCCCATCTTCCGGGATATAATGATCTAAAATCCCGAATTTTTTGCCGTTCTGATCAAAACCGCACATCGATCCAGTTTCCTTTTTGAAACGTAAAACTTTTACTCCACGTTTTTCGAAAAATGCGGAGGCACGGGTTGCGTAATTTTCTAATGGATGGTATTTTCCATTATTATAACAATAGATCTCTTCTATTTGGATAGGCAGAATCACCGGAACCAACTTAAATCCCCTTTCCTTTGCAAGATCTATCATCTTTTGATAATATTCTTGAGTGAGTTCAGGTAAAACCGGAAGAGTTTCTGGAGAAGGAGGAGAATCCACACAAGAAACATGAGAAGGAACCGGTTCAGGACACATCGCTCCAAATACTGCTGAAGTTGGAGTTATATCTGAATCACAATTTGGCTTTTTAACGGTTCTGAAAAAAGAAGACTCAAAATAAGAAACTAGATTTCCTGAAACTTGCTTTGGCTCGGCAGGAATTTCATCTCCGTCCAGTAAGCGGCATCTATAAAATCCAACCGAATCCAATTCTTTACAAACGGAAAGTTTAGTGACTGCAAATGTAACTTGGATCTGCTCATAAGCCAGTTTTAGAGCCTGGAGTGTATAAGAAATCCTTGTTAAAATAAATTGTAATTTAAAGTTCCGAGCGTAGTTCGGATCTTTTTCTCGGATCGCATCCGTTTGGTCGTCTGGCAAAATTCCTTTTTTTGCAAGAACTTCCGGCATATCGAAATCGTTCGGAGAAATAAAAAATAGTATTTCTTTTACATTGTCCAATTTGGAAGAAATATCTTTGAGTCTGTAATAGGAACCTCTGGATCCGTAGGCATCTACTCCTAGGTTTAAAGCCTGCCTTACTTCTCCCTTTAATTCTATTCCGTCCAAAAGTTGGCAAAATGTATCCGAGTCGCCCACTCCGAATCCCATCACCAAACTATCTCCTAAACATAGAAGTTTCGGTTTTCCCGGGATGGGCTCTTCTTTTCCACGAAGACCTAGAGAGTTGATACTGAATTGGCCTTCCCATTTTCCGGCAAAATGGCTGATATATTTGGATTGGCCAGGCTCAAGAGCCACGTAATAATCCGGATGAAAACTGTGGATGAGTTTAAGATCCCTATAGTATTGAAGAGAAGGACTGCGTAATAGAACCAAACCGGCTTCGGTTCCGAGGAAGATTAGGATCAAAAAAACTAGGCCGAAAAACGATTTTTTGGCGAAATCCATGAATACTGGATAGCATTTGGATTCCTACCCGGATGACAAGACAATTCATCTAGGAAAGGGACTGTTGGAATTCCGACTCTTTCTTCTCGAAAAAAAAGATCTACTTTACAATTCCCCAGTCTAAAAATAAAATCAATTTAGAATCATTCTAAATCATTAGAGGAAATGAGATGCCCCATAAAGTAGTCATCATTGGATCCGGTCCTGCGGGTCATACTGCTGCAATTTACGCAGCAAGAGCGAATTTAAACCCTGTTATGTACGAAGGATTTATGGCGGGCGGAATCGCTGCAGGCGGACAGCTCACCACAACCACTGAGGTGGAAAATTTCCCAGGTTTTCCGGAAGGGATCGATGGGACCCAACTTACTAATTTGTTCCGTGCTCAGTCCGAAAAATATGGCACTAAAATTATCACACAAACAATTACCAAAGTGGACTTTTCTAAAAGACCATTTCGTATTTGGTCCGATGACGAACTGATCGAAGCAGAGACTGTAATCATCGCAACAGGTGCAACCGCGAAAAGAATGTTTATCCCTGGTGAAGATTCTTATTGGCAAAAAGGAATTTCTGCCTGTGCAGTTTGTGATGGGGCGCTTCCAATTTACAGAAACAAAGAACTAGCTGTTGTAGGTGGTGGAGATTCCGCAGTAGAAGAAGCGGCTCACTTAACCAAATTTGCATCCAAAGTTTATTTGATCCACAGAAGAGATTCTTTAAGAGCTTCTAAGATCATGCAGAAGAGAGCAACCACTCATCCTAAGATAGAAATTATTTGGAATACTGCTGTAGAAGGCGCACAAGGAAATGGAAGCCAACTCACTTCCCTTTCAGTAAAAGAACTTACTACAGGAAAAACGAAAGAACTTGCTGTGGGTGGTTTATTCTACGCGATCGGCCATAAACCAAATACCGAAATTTTTGAAGGCCAATTAGATCTGGACGAAACAGGTTATATCAAAACTGTTCCAGGCACAACTCGCACGAGTGTAGATGGTGTGTTTGCTGCTGGAGATGTTCAAGATAAAACATATCGCCAAGCGATTACCGCCGCGGGTTCTGGATGTATGGCTGCTCTCGAAGCAGAAAGATGGTTAGAAGCTCAGGAAGAGTAATACGAAAGGGATACGTTTCGAGTAAAACGAAGAGTCGTCCAGTTATGGGCGCTCTATCATCTGACCTCTTTTTTGAAGAGTATCATAAATATATAATGTAGGAAGATTCGGCTTCTTTTTACCGGGGCCGGACTCTTCTTCTCTTTTTACGATCATCACTAATTTGTTTTCCGGAGTATCCGGCAGGATTTTTTCCAGATAGAATTTTTTGGGAAGAATAGGAAGTAATTCGTCATAGTTCGGATCGTATACAAAAACCTTTTTGGAATCCTTTTGATTTAGATACCCGTCTTTGTTGGTATCTTCCGGCATTCCAACGATCACAAATTTTTTTCCAGTTTTTAAACCTAAGAACACATCCTCTGAAACTTCTTGTGTTTCAGGATCGGAGCTCGACTTTTCAGGTTCCGCTCCATAAAAATAATCCCAGATATATACACTTTTATTAAATACTTTACGGTTTCTTCCTGTTTGAAGGTCTACGAATACAAGGTTTTGAGCATGATTTAGTGTTTTGCGGGGACCGAAGTTTTCTCTGTCCCTATTTAAGCCCAATGGGTAATATAAAAATTTTCCCCAAACTACGGCCGAATGTTCCACTAGATCATCATCCGGTTCCACATATACAGTCTGGATGCTGTTAGACGGATGTTTTGCGAGCTCGATCCCTCGGTCGTATACGAACCAACTTTTTAAAAGGGTAAATACGATCAGGATGATTATGATCCCGATCACAAAATATACGGAGAGACGCAGCTTTTCCATAGAACGGATCTAAACAATCCGTTCTTATGCCTTAGGGGTCAATCTTCTTTCTTTCCAAAACTCCGGTTCTGATAGGAACTACTAATGCGGAAGAGATCTCACCTGTGTCTTCTCTTAACACTGTAAGAGGATTATAAGTATCCACTACGATCTTTCCATCTACTAAGAAATTGTATTGGTATTCACCAGGCTTTAACTTCTTTACTACCCTAAAGGTTCCATTCCTTTCTTTGATCAAAAAATCGGATTCCGGATCCCAATGATTAAAATCTCCGATCAGACTTACTGATTCTGCTTGGGGTTGATAAATTCTGAATTCAACGGTTCTAAATTCTTTTTCTTCGTAAGGAGAATCTTCTAAAACCCTGGTGCTTGTTTGTTTATTGGGTCCACCTTCTCTAAAAGCAATCCTAGATACTAAAGAACCTTCTCCATCTTCTACAGTATCCGGATTTTCAGGATCATGTGTGAATATGCCGTCTACTTTGAACTTGTATTCATAGGCAGGTTTTGCTTCATAGAGTTGGTCTCCGTGGATATCCACTACTCCATAAAAAATTCCCTTATCATTCTTCTGCAAGGAAACACATTGCCAATGACTGAATTCTCCACAAACGCTTACCTCATCGTTTGCAAGCCCTTCGTAACTGAACAAAACTCCACGATTTAATAGTTTTCCGGTTTTTAAAGCGGAGAACGTATCCACAAATCGGATGAATCTAGGCGGGACAGCCTTTCTCAAATTTTCCAATTGCCAGAAATAATAAATTTTTTCTTCGGGAAGGGCTTCTTCTCCTTCCTCATAATCCACCGACCGGAAGGCTCCGATCCAATCTTCCGCCTCTTCCGCAGCAAGGGCGAAGGTCAATATCAAGGTAAGTAAGGCAATCGCCTTGGCTTTATGCACCATAAACCGATTGTCGTAGGTTTTCCCGGAAACCCTAAGCGTATTTCCGGGGCCTGTGCTAGATCCGACATAAGGAAAAAATCTTTGCTCTTTCCGAGACCAGCCGATACTATTGGAAGGACTTTATGGCTGATTATTCAGAACAGGAACTGGAGCAGATCCGCTCCATCTTGGATCCGTTAAACAAGAATCCGGAATCCTCCGAAGATTTGAATCCTATGCTTTCCTCCTTCCGCGAGAAGATGGGATACGGCGTTCCTATATCTATCGGGGACGATGATGAGGACCAACCGGAAGAAGGATCCGAAGAAAGTTTCGATCTAGGCGATGAGGACGAAGCTCCTACACCTATCCAAAAGCCAAAGCCATTATCTTTCTCTGAAGACGATGATATCGATCTTGATGAATTATTAACTGAGCCTTCCCAAGGGGGCGAACCTAGTGCAGATGCGGGAGAAGATCCTTTTGGTGGATTTGACGAAGCTCCTACAGCATCCGACGATTTTGGTGATTTCGGAAGCCCAGAGCCAGAATCAGACCCATTTGCGGGCTCAGGCCTAGATGATTTTGGAACTCCAGAAGAACCTGCAGCAGAACTTGAAGATTTCGGGGCTCCTACAAGTGAAGAAGATCCATTTGGCGGATTCGATTCTGCTCCTGATCTAGATACTCCTTTTGAAACTTCACCTACCGAAGACTTCGGTTCTACTCCTAGTGCCGATCCATTTGCGGATTCTGATCTTGGAATGGACGATTTCGGTACAACACCTAGCTCAGATTCGGATGATCCGTTCGCAGGTATGGGCGGAGATGAACCTGGAGGTTCCGGTCTAGAAGACTTCGATTCTCCTGCTTCTTCCGGAGGAGACGATCCATTTGCAGCATTTGATGCTTCCGGAATGGAAGATACTCCAGGAGATGAATTTGGTCTGGAAGAAGGTGACCCATTCGGCGCCTCCCCTACATCCAGTGATTCTGATTTTGGAGACTTAGGTGGTTTCGATTCGGAACCATCCGACTCTGGAGATTTTGGCGGAAATGATTTTGCCGAAGCTCCTACAGATTCAGACCCATTTGCAGACTTCGCCCCTGTTTCAGGTGGAGACCACGATCCATTCTCAGATCTTTCCAGCGCAACTTCTGTTCCAGAATCGGATCCATTCGCTGATTTTGCTGCAGAACCTGCTTCCCAAATGGAAATGGAATCCGTTCCGGAATCTTCCGATTTTACAAGTTTCTCCCCTGACTTGGATTCAGATTCAGGAGACGAGGATCTAGGAGCAGCCGCTTTTGAAGAAGACTTACGTTCTTTAGGCGGAGAAGATAAGGACGAGATAGATAAGTCCCTCACAGACGAAGAACTCGCAATCATTCAAAGGGAAATACTTCGTTACCCTCCTCTTTTACGCAGAACTGTTATAGAGTCGATAGTCCAAGACCGCCTTTCTAAAAAGGCCCAAAGAGATCTATTAGAACTTATTAAAATAGAAAGTAGCCCGGAGGATATTGCTGCATTCTTATCATCCGCATTAGGAGTTACAGTTGCTCTTACGGATAGAAGTGGAGCTTACTCCGCAGATGGTGTGCCTATCATTTCTTCTGACCCTATCTATACAAGAGAAGGTGTATTAGAAAGAAGGAAGAAGATCCGCAGGACTTTCTTCGCCGCTGCCGCAGCGCTTTTAATCGGATTTGGAAGTTATTTCACTTACAAACATATCATTCTTCCTAGACAGGCCGCTCAAAACTATGAAGCAGGTTTGGAACAGATACGTGAGCTGGGAGCCAAAAGATTCGCGGGAACTTTGGGCGAGGAAGATAGAAAAAAATATCTGATCAGTATAGAAGATTCATATGATAAAGGATTCGATATTGATCCTTATAATCTGAAATACATGAACCTATACGGAGTGGAATACAGCCGCGCGGGAGAATACGAACTTTCCTTCCAAAAATTATTCGGTAAGATAGAGCCGGATCTAGGAATGGGAACATTAGATTCTTGGAATAAAAGAGAACAATCTCCAATGGTTCGATTGGCCCAAGGAGAATCTTGGAATGATAAAAAACTAAAAACCAGCGCGGTTATAAACAAAGGAATAGAAGGGATCAAATTCCTTTTAGACCAAGAAAAAACGTCTAGAAAGGTTTTGATCGCAGGAGCGTTCCTGGCAATGAGACTGAAAGAAAAGACTCATGATAATCAAACTTACAGAAACCTAGGTTGGTTCCATTCTCAGATTATGCCTGATTTTGCAGAGCCGGCAGAAGGCAAAAAAGGAAGATATAAAAACGACGCGTTAGCAGTTGATTATTATTCCAAGGTATTCACTGACGGAGAAAGTCCTTATGATGAGGATTCCACCGCAGGTATTGCTAAAATATATTATAATAGAAGAGAATTCGGAAAAGCAGCGTCATTTTACAATCGAATTGTAGAGGCAAATCCTAAAAGTATCCCTGGCCAAGCCGGACTAGTTTCTACTTATTTGGAAATGTGGAAAGAAAGTGGGGATCCTCAATTCGTCTTAAATCACCATCGTCTGCTTAGGAATAATCTAGACATGGAGTCAGAACTCCCCTTCTATACTCTTGCAAAGTTAGCTTCCTTTTATGCTGCAATCGATCCGGAAGAACTTAGGATTAAATATAATATCAATCCTGTAGACCAAGTTTCCGGAATAGAGATAGAAGAAAGTGCGATCCGTCTTTTGGATACTATATACAGAAAGTCCATGGAAGATGAAAGGACTGGAGTTGAGATAGAAGGAAAAGATTACGCAGAAGGATATTACCAACGCGGGCAATATTATCTTTCTCAAAAAGAAAATAGTAATGCGAGAAGGTTCTTCGAAAAAGCAGCTACTTTAGATCCAAAACATTGGCTAGCAGTTCTGGAACTTGCAGAACATTCAATCCGTGTAGGAAATTTTGAAGAGGCAAAAGATCTTTTAAAAGAAGCAGAATCTCGTTATGAAAATAGCGAGCGTTGGTTCGGCTCTAAAGACGAAGACGAAACCTTATTCGAAGGAAATCCTGCTCGTATCCACTTTGATTTAGGAAAGATCAGATATCTATTGTCTGCAGGACTTTCCGACAAAGATTCCCTAAAAGAATTTCCCGGAAGAAAAATTTATCCATTCCGCTCCCGCTCCGAATCAGACGGGAAAAGCCTTTCTGTCTTAAAAGAAGAGGAAGAAAAAAGAAACCGCAGGAATGAACTTAGAAACTCACTACAAGAATTCGCAAAAGTGGATTCGGAAGAACCTAAATTTGATCTTATCCGTAAATGGAGAAGAGAACTTCCTCAGTCTATGCTAAGAGAAATGAAATTTTTCAAAGGCTGGGTGGAGTATATGGATTCAGACTTTGACAAGTCTTTAGCGGATTGGACAGGTTTCGAAGACAAGGACGAATATTATAATCCTACTCTTCTAATGGCAAAAGGAAACGCATTCTTCTATACCGGTCAGACTAAAACTGCTCTTGGGTATTTCCTAAGAGTAAAAGATGATATGGAAGAAAAACTTCCTCAAATGAGTTCTCCTAAAACGGAAGATCCATATCACCAAGAAGTTTATCAAACTCTGACTGCTGCTTATAATAATATTGGCGCTTGTTACGAGACTCTTTCTAAAAAAGTAAATGTACAAGAATCTGAGAACTATACGGCTCAGGCTCTACAGAATTATTGGAAGGCGATCGAAACTGCACGTAAGATTAATGAAGCCAGTGAAATTTCACTTTCTAATAAAGATCTATTATTCAAAAAAGAAGCTCTTAAACGAGAGCCTCTATTAGAAGATTGGGTCTCGCCGACTTTAGATTCAATCAAAGACTTGGTACGTAAGTAAATTACTTCTTCTTTTTTACAAAAAGAGATTTAATAGCAACTACGATAAAAAATCCGAACATTCTACTTAGGCGAATTAATCTCCAAGGGCGAACCATAATTCTCCAAAGCCAAGTTAATCCCTTGAGTTTGAAAACATTCGGAGCCTTTTTTACTTTTCCGGAAAGAATGTCCATTGCCGGGCCGACTCCGATCACTACTGCGTGACCGAAAAATGCGGTATTATTCTCTACCCAGATCTCTTGGTCCGGAAAATCCATTGCAAGAAATATAATATTCGGGCTGGTCTTACGAATAGATTCTTTAACAAGCAACTCACGTTGAGTGTTTAAGTATCCCGCATGACGTCCTACAATACGGACTCCAGGAAAATGTCTGGAAAGATTAAAATAAACTTTTTCGACGATCTCTTCCTTTCCACCTAAAAGAAAAATGGAATAATTTCTGAGCTCGCATAAACGGACTAAGTCCATCATTAGTGCGATTGTTGGGATTCTTTCTTTTAATTCCCCGCCTAATTTTTTAGCGGCCCATTGTAGACCTGCGCCTTCCGCTAAAATTAAGCTAGCTTTTTGCGCGATCCTATGCAACTTCTTCCCTTTGCGAAGAGCCATAGTCTTGATCGGATCTAAAAGAAGAACATGATGGAATTTATCCTTCTCTTCCATGAGATGATAAATTTTTGCCACTGCCTCGTCTAGGCTGGCGTTGTCAAAAGGCACACCTAGAATGGGAGCCTTTTCTAAATCGTCCACATTCAGGGTCTGATAATCTAGTAAGTAGTCGCGATCATCCTTTGCAGATAGATGGCGTATTTCCCCTGGCTGTTTCATAGGGATCATCTTATTGGACATAATTTGGGAGTCAATTGAAACTTAAGGTTCCAAACCTCCAAAATTAGGAAGAAGTGAATTACCAGTCCTAAGTCCTTTACGGATTCTTCATCTCCTTAAGGATACGAATACATTCATAAAAGGAATCCTTTTCAGATGCGGAAGCAATCATTGCGTAAGATAATGGGCCTAGCTCAGATAACTGGATGATCTGTTTAGGACCAATCCCTCCGATCGGAGTGACAGGTATTTTAGCAATTTGTAAGGCTTTTTGTAGGCCAGAAAGACCTACAGGAATATCTTCCGTGTCTTTGGAACTTGTAGCGTAAACCGGCCCAAGCCCGGTATAATCCCAGACTCCTGGCTCCAGCCCAACAATATCTTCCGAATTATGACAGGAAGTGCCCAGGTATAATCCGCTAGAGCGGACCTTCTTCTTATCTTCTAAGGAAAGAGAAGCATAATCTTCTTTTCCAATATGGAGTCCAAAACATCTCCATTCCAAGGCTTCTTTCCAATAATCATTCAGTATGATCGGAAAATCGGGAAAGGCATCTATCAGACTTTTATAAACCTTTCTTAATGTTTCGGGAGTCTCTTTTTTTGCACGTATTTGATAGAATGGGATCCATTCTCTTTGATAATTCCAAAGTTCCACAATACGGACCGGGTCCTTGGAAAATTTGGAACAATATTCTAGATCTAGGATTGGATAAATACCAGGGGTTTTCCAGATACTATGTCTGGGTCTAAGTGGGAATTCCAAAAACGATTCAACCCCCTCCTACAAATTTCAGGATCTCTATTTTATCCCCTTCTTCTAAGGAAGAATTCTTCCAATGGTCCCTTTTTAGGATCTCTCCATTTCTCTGGATCGCTACCGTTTCCGGTTTCAATTTTAAGGATTCTAATAGGGAAAATAAATCCGGAGAAGAAAGTTCCCGGAGAGAGAATTCCTTACCGTTTACGATCATTCCATGCACCTCGGTCTAGATACTTCATTCCTTCTGATTCTCCGCTAACGTCGAATGTTTTTTAGTTTACCGTTCTGTCCCGGCCGAAAACGATTTACTTATATGACCCGATTTCTCCCGTTTTTACTAGCAATCGCACTCCTAGGTATTTTATCTTGTAATACCGGAGAGAGAGATATCAAGGGAAATGCTCTGGCAACTTTCTATGCAAACTGCACAGGCGGGTCTTATCCTTCCTGTAAGAGTGCTTGCGAAAATAAATACGGCACAACGGTCACTACGACAAATTTGGCTGCTTTGAATTCATGCCTTTCTTCTTGTAATACAAGCTGTAATATTTCTACATTTTGTTTCCAATTGTCCCAAAGTTGCAAAAGTGACTGTGATAATTATCTGAATACTTGTGTTTTGATTTTAGGCGCGAGTGGATTCGGCCAATAATTAATACAAATTTCCTAACCTAAATAAAGAGGCCGCAAAAATTCCAGCGGTCTCTATTCTCAAAATAGATTCTCCCACATTCACAGATAAAATCCCAAACTGAGAGATCAGTTCTAATTCCTCCTTTCTAAATCCGCCTTCCGGTCCTATCAAAACCGTTTTGTTTTGAATGTTCTCAGGAGTGATCCGTATCGAAGATCTTGGATCAAAAAGTAAAAGTTCTTCTTTGGCAGACTTAGACTCTTCTAAAAATTTAGAAAGAGAGATCGGTCCTTTGATCTCAGGCAAAAAATCTTGGTTAGACTGAGAAGAAGCCTCCGCAGCCACTTTCAAAAGTCTTTCCGAATTTAAATCCTTTCTATCCGATTGAGAAAATACTAAAAATATAAATTCAGTGATCCCAAGCTCTGTTCCTTTTTGGATCAACCATTCCAATCTGTTGCCTTTAGGAATTGCAGTTGCGATCTTCGCTTTAGTTTTAGGTTTTTCTTTTTTTTCAGTACCGATCAGATTTCCGATTTTAGAAGAAGAAGGTACACTATAAGTAAAACTTGCTCCCTCTCCGTCTTTGATGATCACTATTTTCTCTTCTGAAAAAACCCGAAATGCTTTTAGATGAGAGATCTCTTCTCCTTCTAATTTCAATTCGGGAGAAGAAGAATATCCTGGCCTAAAAAAAACGATCTCTTCAGACGACATTATAGTCTGTTTAGATTATCCAGTTCGAATAAAGAAGGATCCGGTTTTACATCTCTGTCGACTTCAGTATATTCCAATACGCTGATAGCACCTGTATTCAGATCCAACATTTCCAATCTGCTGACTATATCTTCTTTTGTGACCTTCTGTTTTGCTTTTACCTTAACGGGACCGTACTTTATATTCATAGTTTTATAAAGTACCCCGTCCTTATCATGGAAATCCAAACGAGTAGGTCTCAACGTATCCGGTTCCAAAAGTAGGATCAATTTGGAATAAAAATATGGGACGATTGGTCGAAGCGCTACACGTTTCATCTTCTTTCCCGCAATATCCAAATCACTTTGTACGATTGGATTATAATTTGCTTGGTAAGAAGTTCCTGCTAGATCCACGAAACTGAATCCAGTATTCAAATGGTTTTCGTATTTTTCTTCGTCGTTCTTTTTGAAAATTTTTCTGGAAAGTGCATTGAAGGCGAAGATCAATTCTCCGTCTTCTTTAAATAAGATCTTATATTCTAGACCACGGCCTTTACTTTCGAATAGGGAGAGTGAATCTTCTCCCTTTCTGAAAATGCTCATGTCCCAAGTCCAAGAATCTCCGGTCTTTTTAATTAGGATCAGATTTGCTTTTACTAAACCGTCCGCCTTCAAGAGTGCCTGGTCTAGTCTTGCGACTAGTTCCTGGGCAACTCTTGCTTTATCCGGTGGAGTTTGCGCATGAGAAATTTCCCCACCCGTTAAAATCGGGAATATTAGGATGATCGAAATAAGATGGAACTTTCTCAAAACCTTTCCTTCCCGACAAATCCAAAGGATCTGTTAATTACTCTGCTCTTAAACTAGGTGCACTATAAGAGTAAAGACTATGAACAGAACCTTGGGCTTGAGCGGATTCACTCCTTCTCTCGAATCTGAGCTTTCCTTCTCGGAGTCCTTTATGTAAATCTTGGACGGAACGGAATCCCATATCCTGAAAAGAAAGTCGTAATCCTAAACTTAAATATGGAATAAAGTTCAGAATTGAACCTCTATCCACTACGGAACCGCTGACTCCCTGAGCCACTTTTACCTTTTGGCCCTCGTTAAAATAACGTTTGTCTCCGCCCGCTTTCATGGCCTCTATACTTGCCATTCCCCGGTATTTCTTGAGACGTATTCCATTTTCATAAAAATACTCTCCAGGTGCCTCGGATGTTCCTGCGAACATAAATCCCATCATACATGCAGATGCTCCAATTGCCAAAGCATTTGCGATATCCCCAATATTGGAAATTCCACCATCTGCAATAACAGGAACGTCATATTTTGCCGCATGGGCCGCAGTTTGGTACACCGCAGTTGCCTGGGCTCTTCCCACAGCCATGGTATCTTGGGTGATACAGATGGAACCAGGTCCCATTCCGATCCTAAGTCCGTCTGCTCCTGCACCGATCAGATTTTCGGCTTGGCCACGAGTGACCACGTTACCGCCGATCACTTCTAGGTTTTTGAAATTAGATTTAATGAATTGGAGCATCTCGATCTGGTAGATTGAGTTTCCTTGAGCAGAATCGATGATGATCACATCCACTCCTGCCTCATATAATGCAGCGACCCTGTCCCTGGATTCAGGTAAGGTAGAAACTGCAGCACCACATCTGAGCCTTTTGTTCTCATCCTTAGAAGAATCAGGGAATTCCTTATTCTTTTTCAGGTCGGAACGACTCACTAGAGAGACAAGTTTTCCGTCCTTGTCAATGATCGGAAGTTTTCCGATCTTTTCTTTTTTGATGATATCGTTTGCTTCTTTTAAAGTGATCCCTGCTTTTCCGGTAATCACGTCAGTGGTCATTACTTTTTCCACCGGGATAGAACGATCTCTTTCGAAATCTATATCTCTATTAGTTACAATCCCAACCAGTTTAGAATTTCTGGTTCCATCTGCGGTGATTGGAATTCCTGTGAATCCTAAAGTTTCTTTGATCCTGTCCAAATCATGGATTGTATTTTTTGGTCCAAGAACAACCGGGTCGGAAATGAAACCGTTTTCAAAACGTTTCACTTTGCTGACTTCAGCAACCTGCTCTTCTACAGAATTATTATAATGAATAATTCCAATCCCTCCCATAAGGGCCTGTGCGATAGCCATGGAGGACTCAGTCACAGTGTCCATTGGGGAACTCACGAATGGTCTTTTGAGTTTGATCTTTTTTGTTAATCTAGTCTCTAGTTCTACGTCAGATGGATTGAAATCGATAAAACCGGGCAGGACTAAAAAGTCCCGATAGGTAAGCCCGATTTGCATGCTGAAAAGTTCTTCGCCGGATAGGCCGTCTAAAAATTGGGAGTCTCGGTAAGATTGGTTTGACATTAGTGTACCTTACCTATTACATCAAAACGAAGCCAAAGGCTGGAATCAAGATAATTTTCCGCCGGAATCCGATCACCTTAGGAATTTAATGGAAAAGGTTCAAAGGAAACAAAGAGACAAAGAGTTCATCACAGATCCTGGTAAAAAACTCCATATCATTGGAAAATTTCTACTTAAAACAGATCTACTCGTAAGGGATACGGAAACTCATGAATCCGTTCAACTTCTCTCCGTCAATAAAGACGCCACAAAAATTTTAGTACAAGGTCGGATGGCCGAACAATTTAAGCTAAATGCTCATATTGTTTTGTACAAACTGCTCGCAAGATATGTCGAACTAGAATGCGAGGTTTTAGAAGAGAAACCGAATAATCAGTACATCATGCAGGTGGAGCATGTTTCCATCGCAAGTAGAGAAAGAAAATTCACTAGGATCAAACCTCCGGATGGAAGTGTTTGGATCACTAACCTGCGTACTAGCAGAACCACAATCGACGCAAACTTGTTCAATATCCCTACTTCCGTAAAAGTGAACTTTGCAGATACGGAAAGAACTCTTAAACCTAAGTTCGATATAGTCAAAATAGACGTTTTTAATTCGATCGGGGATAAGTTCGACCTAGTCAAAAAGACAGGTAAAATATTATATATTCCGAATACACAAAAGCCGGATTCCTTTAAATCTTCCGATCCGAGCGGATTTATAGATTATGAACATGAACTTGGTGACGATGATGATGTTCGGAAAAAGATCATAGAATACGCCAACCAAAAGATCAGATCAGAATTAATCGTTCCAGTTATCTATATTAACCATGATGAGCAGGCGATCCCAATCGGATATGTCCATGCTCAAAATAGGACTAGAGAAATAGATATTACGGAAGTGATGGAGATTAAGACCCTCACTTTTGATATGGTAGACCGTATCAGGGAATCCAATACAATTTTAGTAAAAGAAAGATTTGCGGTAATAGATCTTTCGACAGGCGGTTTAAGAGTAAAGATCAATCATCCTGATCTAAACAGCGAACTACCTAGAAGAAAAGGATTCACATTCGATATATTTTTCAAAATGCAATCTCCCATCACTGCTTACGGAGTAGTACGCTCAATCGCAAGAGATACGGATGGGAATTTATATGTAGGACTTTCTTTAGAAGGGAACTCCGCAAGACCCGGGGAGAAAAAACGTTTTATAGACAATGTAAATCGGATGCTTTCTGACTCAGGTGTAAAAGTTGGTTAAATTTGGAAAAAATTTCCAGAAGAAAATATTAATTTTGGCTTAATTGCTTTTCAAAAAGGTATATTATATAGAGAGAAGCGGGTAATCCCTAAGCTTTCTTAGAGTCCCGCTTTCATGGAGGCTCTATGATATACTCTCCAGAAATCAAAACCTTAGATCCTTGCGATGGCAAGATTGTCTGGTCACCAACCAAATCCATTTTATTCATAACATGCATAACCGTTTTTCTTATCTTCGGTTATTCCACCTACTCTCCCATAAATGCCTTTATCTCCTTCTTCCTAACTTTGATCACACTTAGTTTTGGTCATTCAGTAGGATTACATCGAGGCATATTACACGACTCATTTTCTTCTTCTATACATTTAAAAAGAGTTTTACTCTATATAGCTGTTTTGACCGGACTCGGTGGTCCCTTATCTCTTAGATACTTCCATGATCTGCGAGACTGGGCGCAAAGAAGTAAGGCATGCCACCCCTACTTCTGCCATTACGATAATATACTTCAAGATTTTATAATACAAAATAACTTCACTATAAAGATGAATGAACGACAAGTCTTTCGTTATTCCAATAATTATGGAGAAGACAATATCATCCAGTTTTTAGAAAAGACCTGGCTATTACAGCAAATCCCGATCCTCGCGATCTTGGGTTTTATCGGTGGATTAGGAACGATTGTATGGGGAGTATGTGGGAGAATTTCAATCTGCATTATTGGGAATTGGCTTGTAAGTCATTATGCTCATAAAAGCGGAGAATTGATCCGAGTCGTTCCGAATGCATGCACCCAAGGTTATAATGTTCCTTTCATTTCACTTTTGACTATGGGGGAATCTCTTCATAATAATCATCATGCGTTTCCGGAATCTAGTAAATTTTCTCTTCAAAAAGGAGAGTTAGATCCAGGTTGGTGGTGTATCCAATTTTTAAGTTTATTCGGATGGATCAAAACAGCGAATGTCGTCGAGATTAAGAGAGTTTAAGGAAAATCCCACATTCTAACATCTACGAATAGAACATTTCCTTCTTCCATACTTTTTGAATATGTGACTAAGAGTAGATTACTTTCCAGATCGTAGTATGGGTTGCTTGCGATCCAACCGCCGGAAGAATCTTTTGCATTTTTATAAAATTGTTCTAAGAAGTATGGTCGCCAGCTCCAATTCCTTCCTACAAAGGAATCGTCCTCTAACATTCCTGAATCGGAAATCCCAGAATAGTTAGGAGAAAGTTGCCTTCCTTCGTGATTGGTTACATACATCCTAAAAACGGACTTTTCCAAAAGATAAGAATTCCTTAATTTAATGGTCACAATTCCATTGGAAGTATTCACTTCAATACCGGACGATTCTAAACGATCTTCCAGTTCCTTCTCCTTTTTAATACGTCGGAGTAACTGGTATTTTTTATAATTAAAGAATAGTTCATGAAGTTGAGAGAAACGAATACTTAATCCGTTGATATCCATTAACTCAGGCGCCGGTTCCGCAAAATAGAAACCTTGTAAAAACCTAGCCCCATAAGTAAGAGCGTTGTATAACTCTGTTTCAGTTTCCAGACCTTCGAATAAAAGAGAACATCCCAAACTTTCGGCAAGTCTGGATAAAGTGAATAAGATCTCTTGAAAATTTCGAGAAGAAACGGAGCTGCGGATCAAACCCAGGTCTACTTTAATAATATCAGGATGTAATGCTCCTATCCGATCCAGGTTAGAAGATTTGGATCCAAGGTCATCTATCGCCACTAAAAATCCTGATCTTTTATATAGATTGATCAATGGTTTTAGTTGCTCTATTTCTCCGGAAAAATGTTCCTCTACAATCTCGATCACGATCCTTTTAGGATCTAGACCGGAACTTTTTGCAATCTGCAAAGTAAAAGGTTCCTCGTCCGTCTTAGAGGAAAGATAATCCTGCATGAAAGAAGGGGATATATTCAGAAAAAGTTTCGTTTTAGGATCGAGACCTGGAGTATTACTGATCTTCTCCATTGCCTTTTTGCGAACGGTCCTATCTATTTCTAATTTAAAATTTTTGAATTCTTCTCTTTCGGAAACTGAAAAAGAATGAGGTATATCGGCTAAGAAGAATGGACCAAGACTATGGACCACACCTTCTTTATCTATAAAACGAGCTAAAGCCTCGTAACCGAAGATAGAATCTTTTTCTACGGACAGGATGGGCTGGAAGTACGGAACAATCTCACCTTCGGAAAACCATTCCCGCCATTTGGATGCATTCCAAGAAGCTCTTCCTTCACTCATTCTTAACAATAAAATGGAAACCCAGCAGGAAGGATCAAGAATTTAAAATCAAAAGTTCAGATCAAATGATAAAAGAAGAATGAAGACTACTTAAACTAGTAACCGACTCCCAGTCCACAACGGAAATCTTCTGGAATTCCTACCCAAGGAGTTCTTGGCCCAGAATTTTGTATCAAATTTCTATTACCGCCTAAGTTTTCTCGGAGAATTTCCATAAATCTCTCTTTTGTGAAAAGATCTTCTGATTCGGTTAACAATTTCAATCGATCATAGTATACTTTTAGATTCGGATCTTGGATCAGGTTTTGTCCTGAAGTAACGGATTCCAAGTATCCTATAGGAATATTTCGAGTAAAATGCCCAACTCTCCAGTTAGAAACTGATTTCAATTTACTTAATAAAGGATCCGTTAAAGCATTAGAGTCTATAATCTTACGATTTTCACCCGCAAAATAGCCATAAAAGCCTACGTTAATCGTGGAGCATGCCTTGTCTGGGTCCTTGGGCTCTTTTTTATAGTTCCTACCCACTTCTGCCCATCCATGAGTTGGGAATTCTCGGAATTGAAAGGAGCGAAGAAAATTAGTGCTTCCAAAATAAGCACCTTTTTCATCCTGAACCTCTCCATCATTCCTAAGTCTAGAATAGTCTTTTGTAATGTATATATAGGAGTTTTGATTTAACAAGAATAAGGCGACAAAGAATAGAACGGTCACTCTAGGAATATAGGTATTGGAAACTTCCGAAAACAAAAATATACAGGCCACAAATGGAAGGGCAAAAAACCTGCCTGCCATAAAATCTCCGCCTATGGAACATACATACAGAATATAAAGTCCTACGCCTGCAGAAAGAGCTGCCTGAGGAATTTTCTTTTTCCAGAGAAAATAAGGTAAAAATAAAATAACGAAGCTGATCGTAATTGAAGTAAAAATATCCCAGCGAAAACTATTTGTTAAATAGTCGATACCGTACGGCCATAAATGAGAAACAGTAAGATCAGTATTCAATTTTGCATATGCAGTATTCGGAAACAGATATCCGTAATATACCAACGAGAATGCAGACCAAAGAGCAACAGGCAAAAGTCCCAAACTGGCTGCTCCGATAAATTGTCCCCAGGATTTGTTCTCTTTTAACGGTTTATACAAATAAAGAAGGAAAGGAAGCCCTAATAGAACTGTGTCTTGCCTGTTTAGATAGGATAATGAAAGATAAAAAAAGAAAAGGAAAATGTCTCGGAAATCAGCACTTTTTTCAAGATCGAACGCCTTTGATAAAAACAGAACAATCAAAAGAAAAGAAAGGGGGTTTTCCAAACCTGAACTAGAAAAATCAACAAATGCTCTGGAGGTAAGTAATACTAAAAATATCCAAGAGCCGCTATATATATTTCCTTCTCTTTTTCCAAAACGAATAACGAGTAAAGAGACTGTCACACCTACACAGATCCAAGAAAGAATTAAAGAAGAATAATATACCGGAATTTTCCCGAAAGAAAGAAGGATCAAACCGAATAGCCAAAGTGGATGAGTATAAGCCTGGACCCTTTCGTAAGTATTCCATCTAAGACCGGATCCGTTCAGGAAATTTTCCACGGTTCTAAAACTGATATAAGCATCTTCCGTGACCCAAGAATTCATAATCACCACATATACGAATAGAATACAAGAGATCGGAAAAAAGAATTTAGGAAGTGGTTTAAGAAAGAAGGAACGGATCTTTTCTAAGACGGAATTCACAACCTCCAAAGAAACATTCGGAATCTAAGTGT
>NZ_NPEG01000013.1 GCF_002812045.1 Leptospira haakeii
CTTCTTCTATCCTGGATAAAAATGCCTCTTGGTTTTCGTTGATCTCTTTGCTTCCATCTTCTCGGAGTCCGACTATCAGATCGTCTTTTCCATCAGAACCTAAAAATAAACAATCTCCGGGTTTAAGCTGAAACGATTGAACAGTAAATGTTGAACTTGGATCGAAGGGTAATCCAATCCTATTGAAAAAATGTTTGGTTGGGATAAGGCTAGCTTTTCCGTTTCTATATAGAATAGGAGAAGGATGTTCTGCGTTTACTAAATATGTTTTACCTGTAGATTCTTCTATCACTCCTAAGACTGCAGTGACTAACATACTTCCTTCGAAAATTTCGAACACTTTAGAAAGTTCTAAAAAAGAGGATCTCAGCCAGCGTTGGGGACTGAACTCTAATGTTCTATCTTCGAATAGTCTGGTCCTGTTTAAGATAGCTCCGAATACGGAGCCTAAAACGATTGCACCTCCCGCGCCCTGGATGGATTTTCCCATTGCATCAGCGTTCATAAACACTGTACAATTTGCTCCTCCTATCTTGAGGCTGGTAGACATACAAAGATCTCCGCCGATTTCGTGATTTTGTTCTTTGAACGAGAATTGTTTTTTCTGGCGTGTAAATGATTCTACGAAAACTTTTCCGTTTCGAGCTGTTTCTATTCCGAAAGGTTTGAGAAGAAGGGAGGTTAAAAAATAATCTCCTTGCTGTTGCTCCAATAATTTTGTAAGTCTGGAAGTTCTGTCTTTAACCTGATCTTCTAATGTATCTGCGTATACGGAGAGGGCAGTTCTCGCTTCTCGAATGGAGCTAACCATTCCGTTAAATGAGTCGGTCAGAAAACCTATCTCGTCTTGGATTCGAACTTGGATTTTTGTGTTTAGATCTCCTTGGTTTACTTTTCCGATTCCTATTAATAAATTTTTAAGAGGATTCCAAATCGCTCCTCTGAAAAAAATTCTGAATCCGAAAAGTATTACAAATACAGTAATGAATAAAACAGCAAAATAAGGTCCGATTGCTCTATGAAGAAAGTTTCTATACTCTTCGTATGGGAATATTGCCTCGTATTTTCGATTTTCTAAATCGAATTTGTATAATACGGATCGGGATTCTTCTTTATTACCTTCTACAAAATAACGTTCAGCTTTTGAAGGAAAAACAGAGTCGTAATATCCTGAAGATTGTCTTGGGAATCTTTTAGGGGAGTCCGGGTTTGTTGGAATTCCAACACGCAATGACGGGTCCGGATCCGGAACGTTCTTCCTAATAAAAATCGAATTCTCAGCTTCTCTCAGTTTACTTAGATCGAACGTATCTTCTTGCCTGGAGACGGAAGCGAGTCCTATCCAATACAGGATGAGTAAGAATGTTCCCAAACAAATCCCGGTAATCCTGTTTAGAAAACGTGTTTGGTCCGAAGTGGTATTGATATAAAGCACCAGGATGACAAAACTTCCCGGGATCATAAAGAATGTATAAACCGTCAAAAAATCGGTTCTGGAGATCAGTCCTGCGCGGCTCATACTGTTTGCGATCACAGGAGGAAAGATAAGAAGAGAGAAGAATAGAACAAATAATCCTGTAAAGCGGTTGGATTCTTTGGAAGCAATCCAACTTCTCCAAATCCCCGTAAAAATCATTAGGAAAGAATAAACTAAAACCAAAACACCGAGGATCTTATTCTCTAACGGTAAGTAGAAAGTCCAGATCTGTTCTGAAAAATCAAATATGGGTTCTTGATTGAATGTGCTAAAAATATAATATACGGAGAAGCTAATCCAAACGAATAATTGGGTAATTAAGAAACGGAAAGCGAATTTTTCCTTTGCAGGACTTGGATAAAAGAAGAAGAACTGTCCCATACAAGAGAGCGCCGGGATAACAGCCAAGATCAACCATCTATGATAAGCAGCTATAGGAGAATCTATACTGTACGCGATCACGAATGAGAACGCGTGGATCGATAATAGAAAAAATGCCCCGGCCAGATAAGAGCTGGATTTGGATCTATTTCGGATTGCGGCTAAAAAACTTCCAAGTACCGCAGTGAATATACAACCGATCAGAGATCCAAAAGAAAAAAAAGTTAGCTGTAAGCTCATAAAGCCCCCACTGACTTTTAGCAGGAACTGTGCCAATGTCGGTTTAGATTTTTATCTTAAATGACTTCTCGTATCTTATATCCATTCGCCGTTTAATTTATTTCAATCGTTTTGAAATCTAAAGCAGTGATTGTTTTCAATCAGTATGGCAAAGAACAGTCGATCGATTTTAATCAGCACTCTATTGGAACGCAGTATTTCTTTGTTTTATGTGCGTTTCTTGAGAAAGTTTTATAAATTTCTTTCTGGCACGAAAACTGCTTAAGGAGGTTAAGTCTCCTGAAAATTCCAAAACGAATTTCGGAGACTCGTATAAAAAAACGAGGAGAATGTTAATGCGATACGGATGGAAAGGGACATTAGTGAGGGCATTTGTTCTATTACTAATTCTTCCACTTATGATCTTACCGATCTCTGCAGAAGAAAAGGAAACTGCGGAACCGCCTAAAGATAAATGGAGAGTTTTACTCGGAGCCTTTGCCGGCCAATTCGATTTACAATTACAAACGAAACTTCCGTTCAACTATGTAAATCCAAGTTCAGGTCAAAGAGAAATTCCTTCTTTAGGTAGGGCGAGTGGGCTTACACAAAACGGGGCCATGGATTTAGGAGCAGAAGGGATCGGTCCTCAGAAAGGACTCCAGTTTATGATCCTAAGCGACTCATTGGTTTTCCAAGCAACATATGCCAGAGTGGATGTGAATTTTGTTCCTCTGAGAAAACCTCCGATTGGAGTGAATACCGCAGAAGGAAATGCAGGCGGTAATGTTTATTCTACCAACTTGGATTATTATATGAACATAAGTCGTTATGTCCAACCAATGGTAGGGATAGGATATGCAGCCTTCGGAGCCTATTATAAGGCGCGTAACGTTGTTGGTACCACTGTTGGTAACGGACTTTACGAATCATTCCCTACCATAGATGCAGACGATGGATATAGTTCCGATGTCGGGAAGGCAGGACTTCGTATCAAGTTGCCTATCCAAAGCTGGTACATTACTCCGTATTTCCAATATGCTGGTAACGAATATCATATTAATGTAAGAACCACTGCGGGGACCGTACAAAACAATGTGAATGGATATCCTGCGGACCCGAACGGTATGTTGGATGCATGGTATTACCAAGGAGTGGGCTCGGTAAGCACTGTAGATTCAATGACTCAGGTTTCTAGACAAGCAAGAAGTGCAGGTGTTGTTTTCTTTATGGATTACAAAAAGTTCATAAGCCTTACGATCAATGCGAGAAGGAACTTTACTCAAGCTGCTTGGAACGTTTCTGCTACCCTGTTGGTATTCCTGCATCCAAATATGGGGATCATGGCGAATTACGCATACTCGGAGCCAGAGATCTTATTTAGCTTTAATAGATCTTGGGCAATCGGACCCGTATTCACTACTACGTTTTAAAAGGATATATCGGATAGGAAAATAGAAAATAAAAAAGGTCGATCTTAAAGATCGACCTAATGCGTAAATAAGGCTAAAGGTTTCCGTTCTTTTTAGAAAGTTCGGAGATCGATCGATCCAAAGATTCCAATTCCGTTCGGAATTCTTTTTTCCGGGTCTCAGAAAGTTCTTCTTTAAGCTTTTCGAATGTTTTGTATAGGATCTCACGGAGATCCTTTTTTTTTCTTAACTGCAAAAGAATATATTCTTCTTCTTCGAAAGTGTTTAAACCGGTAAAAGATCGTTTGTTCTCTAAATATTCTAGTTTTTCATGAAAAGATTTCACCATTTCTGCGTGGTTTGGATCGGGGCGAAAAATATTTCTTCCTAAGTTTTCGAAAATCTCCCTGGTCTTGGATAAAAAAGGGAAACCTACTAGTTCGGTTAATACAAAATCATCCGAAAAATCTTTATCCGAACTATTTTCAGGAATTTCCTCCGCCAAAAATGAATCATCGAGAGTTTCCGCAAAGCTGAACTGTTCTTCCGAAGGCTCTCTAACCTTTGAATTAAAGGAGCTGTCTGGATCAGATTCGGAGAATATAAAATAAAAACAAAATACTATTGCAGCGAAAAGAAATAAGAAGATTAAAACTCGGAATTTGGATGTAGATCTCATAGGCTTCTTCCTAAAAAAAGAATCCGGCGGGGAACACCGGATTCGAATTGGAATTTACTTAACGGTATTGGTTAAACCAAGAATATATTTTTCCTGCAGATGCGGATACCCATTCATGCCCAGCTAGGTAGTCAGTATATCTATCCGTAGGAATTCCTTGGGATCTGAGTTTGTCATAATACAAATCCATGGTCCACCAAGGAACTACAGCGTCCAAGAATCCGTGCATAAAGAATGTTGGCGGATGATTGGAAGGCAGAGTCGGAACAATACAGATCGGTCCGCTGCAAGTAGCATAAGAACCGGATTGAATTGCCAATGCTTTGAATTCTCCAGGGAAAGATACTGCCATACGGCTTGTATTATAGCCTCCGCTGGAAATACCGGTTGCGAATTTTTTATTCGAATTGATCGGTCCAAAACTTCCATTACGGATTGCAGCAAACAGATTATTTAAGAAAATATAATCTGCAGTGAGTTCATAGATTGTAGGCAAGTTTGTTTCCCAGAAAAGATCCAACCCCGCGTCCGGAGCGATCACTGCGAATCCATTATCCAACATCTTCTCAATGACTTTTACTTCGTAAAATCCACCGAACGGAGCCCCTTGTGTACGGGAAAATTGTACCGTAAAGAAAGATCCTTGGTACATCACTACCACAGGCCATCCTCCTGCAGGAGCAGTTCCTTCAGGTACTTGGTATCTTACATCCCTGAATATCCCAGGTCTAGCTTCGATTTTTTTTGTAGAGTAAGAGCAACTAGTTGTCTTTATCAAGAGACCGGTTGTTTTACAACGAGCAGCATCCACTTCCTCAGCACCTGCAAATAACAAGGCACCGATCAGTATAGGCATTAACATCGTGATTCTCTTCAGCATTTTTTTCCTCCCCGAGCCGAATTCGTTCGGCCGGTATGTTTCCTAAAGCAAGACCTGTGCCTAACGCAAAAAATGTTTTGCATAGCGTATGTTCTACAAAATAGATTCAGAATTTTGAAAGTATTCGCTGAATCGTTATTCTAAGAAAATTGAGATGATCATTTTCAATCGCCGAAAATGGACAATTGATTGATTTCAATCGATTTCTATTCCGCAAAATCAACAGAATCGCCGTTATATGCTAAGGATCGTAAGATTGGAACTTTCTCCGCTCGGCACGGATATTGCTTTCTGTCCATTATTATCTTTCCCAAAATAAAATCAGAGGGAAAGAGGAGGATTTCTAACATATGAGACTTTTCTTATATTCTTCTTTGTTGTTTTGGGGATTTTTATTTTCAAACTGTACTTCGATCTTTTTGTATTTGATCAAACCTTCCGGTCCTTTTGTACAAGAGAGTGTTCCGGCTTCTCCCGATTATTCTAAAAAAGAATCTTGGGCAGCACTTCCTGAACTGAAAGATGATCCGGATGAGGTCCCTACAATTTCCGGTTTCAAGGATGGGCAGAATAATGCTAAGGCAGATGTATTCTTTGTTCATCCTACCACTTTTATTAAGGCGGAAGGATGGAATGCTGAGATAGGAAGTAGTCTGATCGTTTACGGACTTTCTCCTCTAAAAATGCAGGCCTCCGTTTTTAATGAGTCTGCGAAAGTATATGCACCTAGATACAGGCAGGCAGCGTTATATTCTTTTATAGATGATTCTGGAAATGGAGAGAAGGCGTTCGAGATCGCAAAAAAAGATGTACTCTCCGCATTCGATCATTATCTAAAACATTATAACCAAGGAAGACCATTTTTTATAGCAGGTCATAGCCAAGGTTCTATGATGCTTGTCCATGTATTAAAAGAATATTTAGATAAGAAGAAGGTCCCGAACTTTGTCGCAGCATATCTCCCTGGTTGGGCCATACATTCTTCTGAATTTAAAAATCTGAAGGTATGCGCTAACTCCAAAGACCTTGGATGTTATATCAGTTGGAATTCTAAAAAATGGGGTTCACAACTTTCTGATTTTGCGCTTCCTCCGGAGAGATATGTAGGAGGAGTTTGTGTAAATCCGGTTAACTGGACTCAAAATAGTCCTGAAACTCCTAAAGAAGAACATAAGGGTGGAGTGGGAATCCAATTTTCTGAATTAGATAAGGCTTATATTAGAACTAAGTGCGAAGGGGAAATGCTTTGGGTAGATCTACCTTCTAATCCAAATTACGAATCCAGAAGAGGGAATAAGAAAAATTTTCATATTTCGGATTATGGACTCTTCTATTTGGATATCAGAGAAAACGTAAAAGAAAGATTAGAAGAATATTTTAATAAAAAAAGGTAAACGTTAGAATTATCACTTAAGCGGCGTTTCGACTCGATCCAATAAAATCGAAATGTCGCTTGACCTTCCGTTTCGGAATGGTCTTTTTAAACTCCACTTTTATTTCATGTATCTTCAATTCCTGACCCTTTCCTTTTTGATCGCAGTTCTTCTATGTATCTTAGGAGTAGTGTATTGCCTTAGTGTAAAAAATAAGATCTCTGGGATCAGAGAGTTAATGCTCTCTTTCCTATGCTTAGTTATTTTATATTCTGCATGTGTCTATGCTTCCATAGAAACGGATCAAAGGGGAGCATTACATAGATGGATCACGGTTTCCGCCGCATTATTTGCTGCAGTCTTCTACCAAAGATTTTTTCTAAAATTTCCTTCCATCGTTTTTCCTAAAGTTTCTTCTTATCTTTTTAAGATCCAATTAGCAATCGCTGCATGTATTTCTCTCTGGTTCGTATGGGAAACAAAAGATGCAGTCAAAACGTTTAGATTTAACGGACAATACTGGGACTTAACCGCAACATTTCCAGGAAGAGTAGTCGCGATCTTTTCTTTGTTCTTAGCTTTGAGTGTCATTGTTATTGCAATCACTCAGATTCTAAAGAATAAGGATCAGAAAAAAATCGCTCTTGGGGGGATTTTAGGTTCTTTCTTCTTAAATTTTCTGATACCTACAATCTATCTTACCTTATTCAGATTGGGACAAGTAAGTGCAGAGGTTTTCGTAAATGCATTAGCGATCTCCGTCATTTCCGGATTTTTTGTATTCCACATATTTTTTGTGAGTTATGGAGGACATAGGACCTCTCTCACTGTTAGGATCTTGACCATAGTTCTTGCGATGGCATTATCCGTGACCCAGGTAATGTCCGGTGGACTGAGTAAAGCGATAGAAAACGAATACGATAGTATCCAAACTAATGTATTACAAAATGCGAAACTATCTTCTCCTCCTAAGGATTCGGTTTTTCTTTCTAAAATTGGAGAAAATACTTCTAGATCGGATCTGAGTGCGGCGGTTTTAGGAGTTCGCTCTTTTATCCTGACTTCTTCCGGAAAACCCCTTATCGTATATCAGAATTTTATAAATAATACAGAGATGGGATTGGAATATTCTTCTTATAGAAGTTTTGTTCACGGATATGTTTTGGATTGGGCGATCCGACTTTTTATAGGTCTTTGTGTATTGATTTTCGGATTCCTGATTTTTATGAAAATCTCCATATTAAACCCATTATTCGCCTTATTAAAAGGTTTAGATAGGGTAGAAGGAGGTGAACTTTCCGTCGAAGTCGAAGTTCGCAATAAAGATGAGATAGGACTATTGACCCAGGCATTTAATGCGATGGTCCGTTCTATTCGAGAAGCGAGACAGGAACTACAGCAGTATACTTCTAATTTGGAAAGAACCATTTTAGAAAGGGATTCTATTTATTATGCTGTTCCTCAAGAAAGGGTTTTATCTAATAAAACCTTAATATACGCATCAAGAAGTATGCAGGCAGTCGTGGATCGTGTAGAAAGAATTTCAGGAAGAGAACAACCTGTATTGATCACTGGAGAGACAGGAACCGGAAAGGAGATCATTGCGGGCCTGCTTCATGAATTAGGAAAGGGGAAGGACAGTCCATTTGTACCAATCAATTGTGCTGCAGTACCTGCGAATCTTTGGGAAAGCCAGATCTTCGGATATGTAAAAGGAGCTTTTACGGATGCAAAATCTGACTACGCAGGTTTGGTTGCAGAGGCAAACGGAGGAACATTATTCTTCGATGAAGTAGGTGAGATGCCGATCGAGATCCAGCCTAAAATATTAAGATTATTGCAAGAACGAAAATACAAACAGGTGGGAGGACGCTCAGAGCTTAAGGCGGAATGTAGGGCAATTTTTGCTACTCACAGAAACTTGAGATCGATGGTAGCAAAGGGAACTTTTAGAGAGGATTTATATTATAGGATTAATGTATTCGAAATTGGGATCCCACCTTTGAGAGAAAGAAGATCCGATATTCCATTTCTTACGAATCGGTTCATAGAACATTATTCCAAACAAATGGAAATGGATAAACCCAATATAAGCGAAGAAGTTATGGATCTGTTCTTGGAATTTCCTTGGTCGGGGAATATACGTGAATTGGAAAACTGTATTATCCGAACTCTTGCGGATTTAAAAGGAGATCATATTAAGATTTCCGATCTTCCCTCTGAATTATTAGAACTCAAAAGTTCACAAAGAGAAGAGATGGGAGACATGCCGATTTCAAACGGATCTTACGCTGCCGGATTTGAGCCATTGGTTTCTATGTATTCCAGAAGATTAATTGAAACAGCATTACAGAAGTGTAAAGGAAATAAATCCGAAGCTGCTCGACTTCTGAAAATTTCCAGAGGAAAACTTCAGTACCAGATGAAAATGCTGGATATGGAATGATTCAAAAGTTCGTTTTACAAACGAATCTAAGAATAAATCGATCATCCACATTCTTTTCGATTTGATATAAAACGAACTGAATTTCTAACTAGGTATATGACAGAGAAATTCGACGTTTTGTCCATACCCTTCAATGTACATATCCAGCTTTCCAGACCTAAACAGGGAGAAGATGCTCTCTTAGTTATGGAGGATAAGCCTATTTATAAAAACCACGTAGGCTCAGGACATGCTGCGGCGTTATTCGCTCTCGCAGAAGGGAGCGGAGGAGAATATTTACTTTCCAAAGTGGCTTCTCTTCCTTTCGAAATCATTCCGGTAGTTCGCAAATCCGAAGTAAAATACAAAAAACCTGCACAAGGTAGGGTTGTCTCCAAAGGAGTGATCAACGAAAAAGAATGGTCCGCGTTCATGGCCCAGCTTGAGAAAAAAGGAAGAGCAGGGCTTACGGTTGGAGTAGAACTTTTTGATGAGACCCAAGCGAATGTAGCGAGTTTTAGTTTCGATTGGTTTATTGCTAAGAAATAAAATTTTTCCTAATTAGATTTGATATCAGCTCAAGCTTAAAATACGAGACTGTATTTCTATTTGGGCTGTTTTTCTTATAGACCCGCCAATCTCGCAGCCTCACTTACATTGATGTACCGATCACTTATATTTTAATTATAAAGTTGTCCGGTGGGTAATGCTGATACGTTCGAAATAAATTCAAAACTTATAATGTTTTTTTCGAACGTAAGTGCCTACTTACATCTTTTTTAAAAATCGTTTGACCTTCCTTAAATTTCGGTTACCCCACTTCGTTGAACTGTGGAGGCAAGGGAAATGAAAAACAAACAAACGAAATTTTTAACCCTAGCATTGGCTCTGATCTTTATCCTAACCGGTTGTGATCAGAAGTCAGACGACGATAAATTATTAGAACTGGCCGTTTCTTCTAATGGAGTGAAGGAATCCAGCTCTAATCCTATTCTAAATAGTCTCGCTTTACCTACATCTACCCCTGCGGATGTGTTTTTGGTAGGTGCAGCTAAGGCTGATATTACTGGACCTTTTGTACAATCAAGCACCGGATATAATAGCCCTGGTGATGAGATGTCCGGTTTGGCTATGAGGCTTTATTCAAGAGCGTTCGTGATTGAACGTCCAGGTGGGGCGAGAGTAGCAATTGTTACCAACGATATGATCCATATGTACCAAAGCGTAAAGATCGGCGTCGTTAAAAAATTGCAAGCTGACGGCTATGGATCTGCGTTTAATAATGATAATGTCCTTTTGTTTGCGACCCATACACATTCTGCTCCTTCTAACATCTCTTGGTACACATTATTCAATTTGTTCAACGGAGTAATCGGTTTTGATAAAGTTCACTATAATATAGTGGTGAACGGTATCGCTGAGTCTATCAAGGCGGCCTATAATAATAGAAGAGAGGCAAGGATCAAATTTGCTGCAGGGAATCTTTCCAATTTCGCAAATAATAGGTCTTCCTCTGCGTATGCATGGAACTTGGACAAAACAAATTATTCTTCAAACATAAACGAGACAATGAGTTTGCTTCGTTTTGAAGGGACAGATGGTTCTCCGATCGGATTATTGAACTGGTTTGCGGTTCACGGAACTTCTCTTGGGATTACAAATCGTAGGGCTCATGGAGATAATAAGGGTTACGCTTCTTATTTAGCTGAAAGCACATTTGGTGGGAACTTTGTAGCCGCATTCCCTCAGGGTCCTATGGGAGATGTGAGTCCGAACACTCCGGATCCTTCCGATATTACGAAACCTTTCTTAAGACCAAATGATATTGATCCAAGCTTAGATGCTTTGGAAAATCCTATCGTTCATGGAACCAAACAAGGAAGTCGAGCATTAGAATTGTATAATGCAGCCACCACTACACTTACCGGGAATATCGGTTATAGACATTCTCATGTAGTTTGGAATAATAAAGTTGCTGTAGATCCTTCCTATATCGGGACCTTCTCCATGCCTTGGGATATTGGCACTGGAAATACAACCTGTGTTGCGACGATCGGTGGTGGATTTTTGGCAGGAGATGAAGAAGGCGCTCCTGTAGAGTTCGCAAAAGAAGGCGAGATCCGAAACAATTACGTGTTCGAGAATGGAGCCTGGGTTAAGAAAAATTATTCTTTAACTAATTTAAGCGGTGCCGCTCAGATCTTAGGGTATCTATGGCCTCTTGCTCAATTAGCATTGGGTTCCACGAAATATGAGGCATGCGATAAGGAAAAATTCACTCTTCTTCCTGTGGGAGAAGTTGATAGTTTCTGGTTTCCAAATCCTCAGGTACCTTTTGTTCCTGTGGTTCTTCCATTACAAGTGATCACGATAGGCAACACTGCGATTGTGGCTTCTCCTTTCGAAGTAACGACGAATGCGGGAAGAAGGTTGAAAGCAAAGTTAACTACAACTCTTGCTGCAGCGGGGATCTCCAACGTAGTTGTAGGAGCAATGGCAAATGCTTATGCTCAGTATCTGACTACTCGTGAAGAATATTCCGCTCAGAACTTCGAAGGTGGATTTACCGCTTATGGCCCTTGGGCGAATGCAGCACTGATCCAAGAGTTTGATCGGATCGCTAAGGATATAGTGGCGAATCGTTCCACAACTGCAGGACCGAATCCTCCTGATCTTTCTAACCAACAGTTTGTTCAGACTTGGCTATCTCAAAACGGTATAGTTAATGATGGAGGAGATTTCGGAAAAGTTCTAACTGATCCTAGCTCTTCTTACAATAGGACCAAAGATACCGTGACGGTCAAATTCCAAGGTTCACATCCTAGGGTGGTTCAGGATAAAAAACTGGATGGATCTCTTTCTTCTTTTTATGATCCGAATACTTATACGTATTTAGAAATCCAAAAGAAGAACGGAAGCTCTTGGACTACTGTTGCTAACGATAATAATCCATATACGGCTTATGATTGGGCAAGAACCGGCGGAGATCTTTCTGCTACATCCGAAGTAACTATCACTTGGTTGATTCGTAATCAACAAGCAGGAACTTACAGAGTTGTATACAATGGTTTGGCGAAACAGTTCTGGGGAATTTTCTGGACTTACAAAAAATTCACAGGAACTTCCAAAGAGTTTGTTTTGCAGTAAAACGATCTTCTCTTAAAAAACCGGTTTAAGACCGAAAGAATATCCCGGAAACGGATGGACCTGTTTCCGGGATTCGGATATGATTCCACTATGGCTCTCAAATCCGTTTTGATTTTACTTTCCTTACTGATAGTTTCCTCTTCTCTTTATGCCGCACCTAAAGCGGTTTATGATTTTACTGTGAAGGATATCAAAGGAAAGGATGTGGCACTTTCCAAATACAAAGGTAAGACCTTACTTATCGTAAACGTTGCTTCCAAATGTGGGTATACCTACCAATATGAAAATTTGGAAAAGGTATATAAAAAATACAAAGGGAAGGGTTTCGAGATCGTTGGCTTTCCTGCGAATAATTTTTTATCCCAAGAACCGGGCAGCGACGCAGAGATAGAACAATTTTGCAGAGTAAAAAAAGGTGCAACCTTCGATATGATGTCCAAGATCTCGGTTAAGGGAGAAGATCAACATCCCCTCTATACCTATCTCACTTCCAGCTCTCCGGATCCAGGCGATGTAAAATGGAATTTTGAAAAATTCCTGATCTCTCCTGCAGGAAAGATCGTAGCGAGATTTCGTTCTGGAACTGAACCGGATAGCAAAGAGGTCATGGATGAAATTGAGAAGGTCTTAAAATAAGGGATCTCACTTTCGGGATAATTTTATTCTACGCGATGTAGGAGCTCCAACAGCATTGCAAATGTAGTGTAGGAGTTCTTACGAGCAGATACTTAAATATGTTCTTTCAAAAAAGCTAATGTGATCGCCCAGGCTTGAGCGGCAGAAGTTTTATGATAAGCTGCTCTCGCATCACAAAAGAATCCATGCTCTGCTTCCGAAAAGACCAATTCCACATAATTTTTTCCTGAGCTCTTTAGTAGTTCCGATATCGCAGCTATATGAGTTTGTTTTACACTTCTGTCCTTGCCTGCCCAAACTAAAAGTAGGGGTGCATTTTGTTTGGGGGAATATTCCTCCGAAGTTTGGACAATCCTAGATCCGTAATATGAAATGGCTGCCTTGAATGTAAAAATTGAATTTGCAAAAAACGAAACCCATCCACCTAAACAATAACCGATACTCGCGATTCTATCCGGAATACTTTTAGGATTGGATTTGATCCAATCCAAGACTGCATTCAGATCTGATTGCAAATTTTCAGGAGTTAGCTGGCTAAAATGAGGTTTTAACGCCATAAAATCTTCGTAACTTCCGGCAAATCCGGGAGGAGCAGTTCTATAATAAAGTTCGGGAGCGACTGCGAGATAACCTTCTTTCGCAAATCGGACTGCAACATCTTTGATATGATCGTTTACTCCAAAAGCCTCTTGTAATACTAAAATGCAAGGAGAAGGAGAAGAATCCGGATAAGCCACGAATGTTTGCATTTCTCCATGAGCTGTTTTAATGATAATCGCTTCCGTATTCATTTTCACCTCTTTAAAAGCAGGTAGAATGATCCGATGATTCGGATCCTTGTCGATCGATTTACAACCTTCTAATACCTATTTAAGTTCTTTTCTTTTTTCTTTCGATTTCCAAACTAAGTTTCATGCTGGTTCGTGTTTTTTGGTTCCTTCTTCTTTTCCCTACTTTCTTATTCTCCCAAACTTTTAGTCCTGAAGTTTATGATTCAAAAAATAAATCTAAGGTAGATTTTTCGTCTATCATAGAAATGGCGAAAGATGCGGATGTTATCATTTTTGGAGAAGAACATAATGATAAGGTGGGGCACGCTTGGAAATTGGAGGCCTTTAAAAATTTGGCCTCCACATATTCTACACTTCTTTCCTTGGAAATGTTGGAGAGGGATCAGCAAAGATCAGTGGATGAATACTGCAAAGGAGAGATCACTGAAAGAGGTTTTTTGAATTCTGGAAAATTTTGGCCGAATTACCAATCTGATTATCATCCAATGGTTTCTTTCGCGAAAGAAAAAAATCTTCCTGTGCTTGCGGCTAACGCTCCCAGAAAATATGTGAACCTTGTATCTCACCAAGGATTGGATTCTTTGTATAAGATCAGATCTCCTTTTCTTCCTCCTAGATATACTTATAATTTATTCAGACAAAAAGAATACGAAGAACTTCTGTCCGCAATGATCGCAGAACATTCTCCTACAGGTTTTTCTCCGGATAAACAAAAGTTTATAGATGCTCAATATGTTTGGGATGCGTCTATGGCCGATTCGATTGCGGAGGCATATTTTTTATTAAAAAGAAAGATCGTACATGTGAACGGAAGATTTCATTCTGATAGAAGTTTGGGGCTGACATATAGGCTGAAACAGATGGGCCTGAATGTTTTGACGGTCAGCATTTTTCCTTCAGAAGAAGGGAAAAGTTTTCAAGAAGAAGATTGGAAATTGGCTGATTTCCTGGTAATCACCGAAAGAAAACCGGTGCCATGACACTTTCTTGCTTGTAGGGTTAGCGGATCTCTCCGACATTAATAGAGATGTTGGAAACCAAGGTCCGCACTCTTACAGAAACCAAGTTTGAATGCCTTTCTTGCGGAACCGTTTCCAGGTTACCGGAAGGAGTTCCTACGGGAACTGTCTTTAAACTTACTTGTTATCGCTGTGGCGAGAAGGCATTAGTCAAATACCTATCTTCTCCGCCTGAAATTACGGAAGAAAAACCGGCGCCAAGGGAGGAGATCCAGACACCATCTGTTGGAACTCCAACATATCAGGAAAGAGAAAGACCCGCGATTCGTCCTATCCAGAAAGAAGTTTCGAAAGAATCGCCACTTGCTGGTTTCCTGGAGGGTATCCAATCTAAATGGGATAATTGGAAAGATTCCTGGTCCAAAAATCCTTCTGAGGATCGTCCTTGGTTCCAAAAGGTCAGAACCGAAACCGATACTCCTACTGCCTTCCATCGTCCGATCAAAACTTTATCCGAAAGATTATTGGAGAAGGGTAGAAGGTTCCAATTTCCTAAATTCCGTCCGAATATCTGGCTCGTCCTAATCCCTTTACCTCTTGCATTAGTATTTTTGATCTTTTTCTGGATGGGAGTGATCCAGAGAGAAGCGGAAGTCCCAGGTCTATTAAGTATTTTTTATATTCATCAGCCGACTGTCATTTATGATAGGGACGGAAGAAAAGTTTCCGAAATTTTCGGCAAAAAAACAAGCAACCTAGAATGGGAAGCTTATCCGGAAAATCTAAAAAGAATGGTGCTTCTGGTAGAAGACCGTAGCTTTTTTTCACACGGAGGAATTCATTATTCTTCGGTGTTACGTGCTTTTTTTGTAAATATAATCAGCCTTCGATTCAAACAGGGTGCTTCCACAATCACTCAGCAGTTGGCTCGTATTCTTCTGAATGATCGTGAAAAAAGTTTAGGAAGAAAGTTAAAAGAGGCTCAGCTTGCTTATGCTTTGGAATCTTCCTTAGACAAAGAAAAGATCTTATTACATTATATGAATAACGTGTATTTAGGTCATGGCGCGTTCGGATTTGCAAGTGCCTCCGAATTCTATTTTGGGAAAAAACCGAAAGACTTAAATGTATCGGAGATGATTGTTCTGGCTTCTCTGGCTTCTGCTCCAAATCGTTTTTCTCCATTAAAAAATCCTGATCTATCTTCCGGAAGAGTAGAAGCGATCCTCAGATCTTTAGAGAATGACGGCGCATTAAAAGAAGATCTAAGGCCTACGATCCAAGATATCTACCAAACATTCAATACTCGTTCTCCTGGAGAAACAGTGTATGGAAATCGTAAGGATGATTCTCCTTACGTAACCGAACATGTCAGAAAATTTCTTCAAACGATGTATCCGGATACAAACATTTATGAAAGCGGTGGATTTTCAGTTTATACCACAATTTCTCAGCCTGTTCAGGCAGAGTTGCAGAAGGTGGTGAAAACACATGTGGAAAATCTACTAAAAGGTGGACAAGTTAGACGAAACCGTCTCACTGAGAATGGAAAAAATGCGGATGTAACTCCTTTCCGAAATTTAGTCGCAGATCTTTCTCCCGCATTGGAATTATTTATAGATACGGATCGATTTGTAACTGGGGGAGATAGCGGGCTTCAGGCTGCAGTGGTCGCAGTAGATCCTCAAACGGGTGATGTTCTTCTTTTGCATGGGGGAACAGAATTCAAATCGGATAACCAATTTCCTAGAGCGACCGGAATGTATAGACAAACCGGATCTACGATCAAGCCGATCCTGTATTCGGAAGCGATAGATTCAGGGATCGCGAATCCTGCGACACATATCTTAGATGCACCTTTGATCTATAAAAATTCGGTCTCGAATTGGATGCCCGAAAATATAGGAAACCAATACGATGGGGATATTTCCCTTAGAGTTGCACTTGCAAAATCCAAAAACACTGCGGCAGTCCAGATCGCCGAAAAACTAGGATTAGGTGAGATTTCTGCCGCATTCGAAAGGTTTTTCTTTCCGGAAGAGAAAGTGTTGAAAAGCAGATTTAGGCGAGATCTTTCTTTGGCTCTCGGTTCCTTGGAACTTTCTCCTTTGGAAATGGCTTCTGCATATTCCGCATTTGCAAATGACGGAAATATAGTAAGACCTCATTTGATCGAAAAAGTAGTAGATAGAGCGGGTAACGTTGTTTATCAAAGAAAGGACCAAGACGAATTCAATTTGAAATGGCCTCAAACTAGAAAAGCGATCACACCTCCTACTGCTGAGATCATGATCGATCTACTTCATGGAAGTGCAAATCATGCCGGTGTCCGAAACACAGGTTACAGGGGGGAAGTAGCGGGCAAGACAGGGACTACGAACGAGCATAGAGACGCTTGGTTCGTAGGAGTAAGGCCTGGGATTTCAATGGCGGTTTGGTTGGGTTACGATTCTCCAGGTTTTGGAATGGGAAGTTCTGCGTTAGGCGGAACAATTGCGGCTCCTTTATGGGGATCAATCGCTAAACTATTCGATTCTGCGGAATCCGGAGATAAGGAAGAAAGAAAAAAATATCAGTACTCCCAAAGAGCAGTGACTATGGAAATCTGTCCTGAGTCTGGAAAACTTCCTGGGCCGGATTGTCCTAAAAAGACCAGTGAATTATTCCATCCTTCTCATCTTCCTGCAGAGACCTGTCCTTTGACCCATAAGTCGGATGCAAAACAGGAGCTTTTGAAGAATGTTTTCTAAAAGAAAGAACGCGGCTCTTTTCTTTCTGGTATTTTCCTTTTTTCCTAGTTTGAGCTTTGCAGTTTCTTATGAAGAAGCTTACGAGTTAGAAAAACTTTCTCCCGTATTTGCGATCCCATTATACGAAGAAGTAGTTCGATCTTCCGGCGTTGGAGACTTTAAAAAAACTGCATCTTCCAGGCTTTATTTTTTATACGAAAAATTTAATAAATACCTTCCTGCCATCCAATACCAAACAAGAGCCGGGAGTTTAAAAAATAAAAAAGGAGAATGGTCTTCTCTAGTAAAAACACTTTCAGACGGATTGGGAGTCACACCATTCTCTTTGCTCGCCGTTATCAATTCTTGCTCTAAAGAAACTCCGGTTTGGGTACCACCTGAGCCGACTGTGCATCCGGAAACGGGAGAACTGATCCAGCCGACTCCTCCTGATCCTTATAGGGTATTATCTAAAAAAGAAAATCATTCTTTGATCCGTCTTTGTTATTCTCTCAAAATGAAACAAAGAGATTTTGAAGGATGGGATAATATATTCTTTTATTTATTTTCCAAAGATGTTCTTACAAAAGATGAAGCGCTTCCACTTTGGGTGGGATCTTCTATACAATCCGGGAAAGGAACTCCATACAAAAGAGTATTTCTTTCCGGAAGATTCAAAGAGTTAAGTAATGAATCCAAATCGGATCTATTATTCTTATATGCAAAGTTCCTCAGACATAATGGAAAATTCGAATCTAGTACCAGATATTTTCTGACAAGCGGCACTTACTCTTCTTCCAAAAGAGGAAAATGGGAAACTGCGAAAAACCTGCTGATCATGGATAGAAAGAAAGAAGCCTGCACGATGATCGGAGATTCGTTCAACGCGGGTGATGAATCCGAAATATTAATGAAGAAGATTTGCCAGTCAGGTAATTGGGATTGGGTCCAAACCTATTTACCTGCTCTCAAAATCCTAATGAGAGAAAATCCGGATCCTGTATTTGCTTATGCACTCGAGGGTGGTGGCAGAGAAGCAATCGATCTATTTTTAAAACAAGTTGGTTCAAAAACTTCCGATAAAGACGACGATTCTGAGGAAGATTCAGAATCGGCAGATATTCTGAACAAACTTATTCCTCCGGAGAGCAGAAATAAATTCCCTTTCTGGGATGCTCGAGACAAAGAAGCGGATCTTGTAGTTCCGGATAGAGCAAAATATTTATGCAAGGTGATACGTAGACCATTCTTCGGGACTCCTTCGATCCAACCTCAGTTCTGCAAAGAAGTTTCTCCTGGAAGTTTGGAAACATTACTTTCTATCGTAGCAGAAGAAGAGGAAGAGGCGAGTTTTGCATTCGCTGATCCTGCTTATCTTCCTCTTTCCGTAAAATGGATCTGGAAAAACGGATCAGAATCCGAATCGAATGTGGAGCCCGCACTTCCAAAAGTTTTGGGTCCTTCTTCCGAACCTGGTCCTTGGAATTTGGAATTTATAGTATATCGTAAAGTTCTAAATCGTGCTTATGCAGAGATCCGCATCAAAGACAAATACTTTGTAGTTTCCGTGAAACCTTCTTATGTGGTTTGGAGTAAGAATTAAAAACGTTACTCTAACTTATTGTTGTACACCTGCACGCCAAACATTGTGGATAGACAAAGTATCTGAAATATTCTGAATTGGATTCCCATCAATCAATAACAAGTCCGCTCTTGCCCCCGGAAAAATTCTACCACGATCGTTTAAGCTGAACCTTCTCGCAGGAATAGAAGTGGCAGCGCGTAATGCCTCTATAGGTTTGAATCCTGCTGCCACAAGTAATTGTAATTCATGATGAAGACTTGCACCATGAGCGAGGCCACCAAGATCTGCAATTGGCTCAGATACATCACTTCCCGCTAATATATCTACGCCAGCTTTATGAAGAGCCATTACACTTTCGAAAGAATCTTCGAGCCTTCCTTTAGGATAAACATTCATATTTTTGGAGAGAGCTTCTAACCATTCTTTACTTAACTTGGAACTTACACGTTTATCTGAAACTAATGTGCGAGGGCTATTGCCGAAAGCTGTAGAGAGTGTAGTCAACGTAGGTACGATAAAAGCCCCGGAAGATTGGATCGCAGAGATCAGTTCTTTGTCAGGTTTCCTATCAAAGAACATATGTGCCAGTCCATCTACACCTGCAGAGATTGCCCTGCGTCCTCCGCTAAGGGAAGTAACATGAGCGATCGCCATTTTGTCGCGACGATGAGCTGCTTTTACAGACGCAATTAAAGTTGCATCATCAATTACTGGAAGTCCAGGTGTGCCGACAGTGTCTCCATCTTCTATAATGATCTTAATGAAGTCGGAACCACCTTCCACTTGTTTGTCTACGAACTTGATTGCTTCTTCCGGAGTGGAAACAAATGGATAACGATAAAATGTTTTTAAGAACCAGTTACTACTCAGCTGCATATACTGTGTTGGATGTCCTCCAGGAGGAGTGATTCCCATACCTGCAGAACGTATGTCGGCAAGGTCAGTCCTATTTGCAATCTGCCAACGTTCCCAGAACATCCATTGACCGGTCATTTCCAATTCCGTAGTCACTCCGAACAATAGAGCATCATGTAAACCGTCTATATCAGTATGAACATGTGAATCTATTAGACCTGGCATTAACATTCCGCCATTTGCATCCACAATCCTGGCGCTGGCAGGAATATCTCCGCCAATAGAATGAATACGATCCCCTTTGATAATCAGAGTATGATCTTTGATAAGTTCTTGTCCGTCGAAAATATTCGCATTGATGATTGCGACTATTTGATCTTCCGGAGCTGAAGGTTTTTTGCAGTCGATCAAAAGGCAACCGGAGACTATTACTGTTAAAGTAGTTACGGTAATCGCTTTTAGAGCAAGGTGTTTGGATTTTTTATAAGTTTTGGTAAGTTCGTTAAAGTTCATATATGGTATCACTTCAAAATCAATTCTACAATTTCTTCCGGAGATTTTTTATTTTGAACACAAATCTCCTCCAATGATTTTGAAGGATCATCAATAATGATATTATTCTTTTTTAGGATCTCCGCAGCCTGCTGATAGTCTCCATTCAAAAGTTTGAAAGAATCAGATACAGGAGATTTAATGAATTTTTCCAAAATCTGATCTTCCAAATTTCCATGCATCTTTCCACCAACGATAAATGCGATTGAAATGATAAGAATTGATATACTCGGAAGAAGAAGTTGTTTCTTCTTCGCGTAATTTTTGATACTGCTCCAATTCATTCGTATATGAAAGATCGCAAACACCACAAAGCTTATGCCTAAAAATTCATGAACAACTTTTGTATAATCATCCAAGAGGTGAAAGAACATCAAGACACCCGTGGCCCCGACGATCAGGAATATAAAAACTAGATAAGGTGTAACGAATTCTTTTTTGAGTTTCATCGGGCTCTCTCTTGTTCTTCATGAGACCTTGGTTGGTGTGGAGGTTCCACAGAAAGGGTTGGGCGACTCCTTCGGACCGCGCTCTACGCTTCAATCAGCAAAGCACCACCTGTGGTGCATTGCCGGATTTCCGCTACGATCGCTGTCGCGGTTGTAGTCTGGGAATGTTTAGTATGATTATGAGGAAAGATTTGTGGACGGGAGATTTCGGATTCGCCGTTACGCACTTTGCCTTCCTGGCAAAGTTGGCTCCACGGCGTCTTTCTCACGCTCTTCGCCATCCATGGCTCGAGTCGCATTCATTTACGCTCCCTACGGGTCGCTATGAATGCTCACGCTCGAAAGCTTCGAATCCTTCCGGACTTTTTAGTATATTAGGATTTTGTTTTAAGGGGGAAGGGAGAAACTTTTGGGCAGGGAAGGATTCGAACCTTCGAAGGCTGGGCCAGCAGATTTACAGTCTGCCCTCGTTGACCGCTTGAGTACCTACCCGTTGTTGAAAGCCATTATTTTTGCTCAGGGTGGCTGGTCAATCTTATTCGGAAAATGAACGAGCTGCCTATAGGAATCGAACCCACAACCGTCTGATTACAAATCAGATGCTCTACCAATTGAGCTAAGGCAGCGTTCAAGAGACAGTTTTCGAAATCATTTTGTCGGGTCAATCGATTAAAAAGGATTTTCTCCAGCTTTCGAATATTGTCTTTTGGACAGATGCCTCTTTTTCTGATCAATACTGGAATGACTCTCTCTATACTTTTTTTTTATACGGGGTATTGGTTTCGTTTTAGAAACAACCGATTGCATAGGATCTTCAATTTGGGAGGAATCCTTTTCAATCTAAGCACCGCAATTTATTTGTTGGGCCTAAAATATTTGGGGGAAGGGATAGAGCAGTCTGGGCTAATCGCGACTGTTGATAAACTGTATATAGACATTCACAGAGCGGTGGCGGCCATTACACTGATTATGATGTTACTCATGGGTTGGTCCGGGCTGACTAGAAAAAAAGAATTCCATAGGAAGCTTCATTTTATTTTTCTACCATTATACACACTCGTTTATCTATCGGGACTATTTTTGTTCCGCTCGAATTAATACCGGAGCTTGCTTACGTGGAAGATACCAAAGAAATCAAAATATTCGCTAATAATATCCGCAAAAACGTGATCAAAATGGTCACTGCGGCAAAATCCGGTCACCCGGGAGGTCCTCTTGGACTTGCGGATATCTACGCAGTATTATACAAAAAGGTCCTAAATCATAAACCTACTGATCCGGATTGGGAAGATAGAGACAGACTTATCCTTTCCAACGGTCACGTATGTGCAGTACGTTATGCTGCCATGGCTCAGGCGGGATTTTTTCCAGAGTCCGAACTTCTTACCTTTAGGAACATAAACTCTAAATTGCAAGGACATCCTTCTACCCGTTATTTAAAAGGGATAGAAAGCTCTTCCGGATCTCTTGGCCAGGGACTTTCTGTTGCAGTTGGGATCGCTTTAGGTGCAAGACTTTCTAAAAAAGACTACAAAGTATATGCATGTATCTCTGACGGAGAATGTGGAGAAGGTATGACCTGGGAAGCGGCACAATCCGCTGCTCATTATAAAACCGATAACCTGATCGCGTTTATGGATAAAAACGGGATCCAGATCGACGGATTCACCAAAGATGTAATGAATCTGGAGCCTCTTAATAAGAAGTTTGCTGCATTCGGTTGGAATGTATTAGAAGCAGATGGCCATAATATCGAATCTATTATCTCCGCTTTCGAAAAGGCGAAAGCTCATAAAGGTTCTCCTACCATTATTCTTTTCGAAACCGTATTAGGAAAAGGTGTCTCCTTCATGGAAAATAATCCAGGATGGCATGGAACTCCTCCGAATGCGGAACAAGAAAAGAAAGCGTTGGAAGAATTAGAACAAGTAACCGCTTAATCCTCTTGGGTTAGAGAAAGAAATTTTTCTAACCCGAACATTTCTATCAACATAACAAAAGTCTCATTTCATTTTTCTAATCACTTGAACAAGTGCGTTCGAAAAAGATGGAAGACATAGTTAATTTATATTGCACATCCTTTTTTATACAATCATTTCAGATCCGAATTGACTTTCGTTTTTGAAATCCGATTTTATAGATATGCAATCCTCCGATTCTTTTTTCGGCACAGTTCCTTTTCCTCCGGATAAGATCGAGGACAAGTTTTATCAGTTAGAGTTTTCTTCTCTTCAAGATAAATCTAGGATCATAAAAGAGATCGCTAGCATGATCCCTTGGCAAGTTAGAGTCCAAGAAATTGCGGATGAACTGAAAGATCCAACTCTCAGAGTTTTTGCACGTTCCGTAAGCGCTGCAATTCATTCTGAAAGGATCAGTTATCGTTATTCTATCTTAGCTGAAAAGGGTCATCCAAATCATTATGACGATTTGGAAGAGGGTGTATTTCTTCTTTCTTCAGTGATTGATTCAGATCTTTCTTATTTGGAGTTCAGAACTTATCTGGATAAGATCGCGATCCGTGTAGAAGAGTTGGTAGATCTGAATGAGGATCTCGCTTCCGACGAAGTTAAGGTGCATTTTTTAACCAGAGTACTCTCTCAGGAAGAAGGTTTCGGCGGAAATCACGACCAGTATGAGGATCCGAACAATTCTTATCTTCACAAGGTGTTCTCTTCTAAAAAAGGGATCCCGATCTCTCTTTCCGTTATTTATTTGTTAGTGGCCCATCGATTACAACTCCCCTTATACGGGGTAAATATGCCTCTACATTTCCTTCTTCATTTTGAATCATCCGAATTCCAAACCTATATAGATTCTTATCATGGTGGCGTGATGTTGGATCGTTCTACCTGCATTCGTTTTCTAAAAGCGAACGGATTTCAGGCCCATGAAAGATATTTCACTCATGCGAGCAGTCTGACAATTCTCAAAAGAATGTTCCGCAACCTAATCCATATCTACCGCAAAAAAGAGGATAGGGATATGGAAAAGATCCTTTCCCGTCATCTTCTTGCCTTGGACAATAAATGGAAACCTTGACCATAATTGGTCTCGAACTCCTCTCCTCGCTTCCTTTACTGCTTGAGCCAAAAATTCGTTTCTAAATACTGTCGTAACAGGAAACCCGCGTGAAAGCAAAAGGATTGAAGGATCTCTTAGTCCGTAAGTTCGATAAAAAACTAAAAGATATCATAGATGAAGATCTGCGCATACTGGCAGAGATCAAAGAATATACGATTCGGTCCGGTGGAAAGAGGATACGTCCTATTCTACATTATTGCCTTTGTAAGATCCTGGGCTATAAGGGAGATAAATACTCCGACGTAGGTGCTATCGCAGAGCTGATCCATGCTGCTAGCCTTCTTCATGACGATGTGGTGGACGAGGCCCAAACAAGAAGAGGAATGCCTAGTGTTCCTTCTAAATTCGGGAATAAGACCTCTATTTTGGCGGGGGATTATCTTCTCGCATGCGGGATTGATCACCTAAATAGTTTGGGGTCTCCGGATTTGATGGATCTATTCACTACAGTGATTAAGGATCTTTCAGTCAGTGAACTCATTCAGATGGAATGGGAAAAAAATCCTAAAATTACATTAGATATATATAATAAAGTAGTTTATGGAAAAACAGCGTCCCTATTCGGGGCTGTCTCGGAAGCTGCGGGAATATTGGCAGAAGTTCACAAGAAGACCAGAAAAAAACTGCATGAATTCGGGATACGATTGGGTTCTTTATTCCAGAAACAAGATGATGCAATCGATTATTTCCAAGCCGGAGACCAAACAGGAAAAATCCCTTTAAAAGACTTCCGCAATGGTCTATATACATATCCGATCTTGAAATTATTGGAAATTGCGGACAAGAACGATAAAAAATTGGCTCATTCTTTATTCGCAAAAGAGGAAAGAAACTCAGATGATGATCTTGTCATTCTATCCTTATTAAACCGATATAATATTCGAAAAAGTTTGAATGAAGAATTTGTGGCAGATGTAGAAGGTTTATTAAGTTTCTTAAAATCTTACCCTGAGTCTAACGAAGGTAATCTTGTTAAAGAACAATTCCGCAAATTGATGGAAGTTTGATTTTTTTAAATAAGGGAATAGAAGGCGAAAGAGTCTCTCGCCTTCCATATCAAAGAATTGATTATTTTTTGCCTGGTGCTTTTACTTGCACTTTAGAAACTTCTTCCAAGAACTTTTTGATATTGGCTCTTGCAGAGTTTTCATTCGCTAATCTCATTCTTTTTACTCCGATCAATGCATCGCCCATAGTAGCTTCACCGGATTCATCTACTAAAAGTTCAGAAACTACCTGAGTTCCTTTAGATAGGGTGTATTTGATTTTCGTTTTTACTGTGAAAGTAGTTCCGAAATAAGGGCGATCCACATCTACGATCTCAATTTTAAGATGCCAATTGTTTCCGAATTGTTCTTCGAGGGTCTCGAAAAGTCCGGCTGCCGCTACGGATTCTTTTACCGCAGCAGTGAATTCCTCATCAGATATTTTGGACATCCAGAACGGTAAAGTGATACTTCCGCCCACGGATTCGTTGATATAGATTTTATCTCCGACTTTTTTTGGAGCTTTAAAATCTGTGACTCTCATTCCTTCTCTTGTAGAAGGGAAAGCACAATTGAACATTACTAAGGCGGAGGCGATTAGGAAAATGGTTTTACGATTCATTTTTGTCCTTATTAGGGGTTAATTTAGAGTAGTATGATTTTCTAAAGCGCGTGACGGTCAAATATTTTAGATAAAGAAGGGCGGATCGTCCTATAATAATGTACGTAAACCGAATTATCCCATATGGGATAATTAAAGAGCGAAGTGTACACAAAAAAGCCGCGAGTAAACCCGCGGCTTCTTTTTTAGCATTTTGCGCTAAACTTGGATCACTGGCTGGTTGTTGAAGAACCGGAAGGTATCGCGTTACTTGTACAGTTAATATCACCTTTAATAGAAACTGTAGGACCACTTGCAGTATTCGTATTATAACATTTTAAACCGTCTTGAGTATAACACATACTAGAAGAAGTAGCAGAAGTACAGTTAATAAAGTCCGTAGTATAACATTGGGTCAATGCAAGACCTGCAGATCCGGTTGTTACTTTATTTCCAACTAAATCTACTGTAACAGTTAGATAGGAAAGAGCCTGGGTGCTGGAAGTTCCTGTATCCACAGGTACTCCACTTCCTCCCCAGAAAATTTTTCCATAGTTTGCAACTACTGGAGAAATCCCTAATAGAGGTAGGCCTGAGAAGGAGAATCCTTGTTGGGCATCTACTGTTCCTTGGTTTTGGGTAGCATCGTAAACAAATTTCAAGGTTACGAAAGCTCCTGTAGTAAAATACATCCTGGAGTTGATCGTAAATAAATTGGTAGTGGAACCTGTACTTGTAGTAGTTCCGGTAGTTGTTCCTGTCCCGGAACTGGAATAAGGAGTTGCAGATCCGCAGTTGGAGGTCTTGTCCTTATCAATCTCTCCCTGGATAGGGAAGGTGGAACCATCGGTTCCTGTTACAGTAAGATCTACTTTATTAGTATCACCAGTATTACAAGACACAAGCACCGCGACCGTGGCGATTAGGCCGACAAATGCAGGGAATAATTTGGAAATAAACGGTTTGGAGAACGCCATAATTCTAATATCTATCTTCGGAAAATCATGGTCAAGAATGAAATCTTGGGAACGAAAACTCGACCAGCTGGGCCTTAGACCCTGAAAACTGGCCGGGAGGTTCCACCATTGAGTTGACTAACCTTCTATTTTAGTTTCCGATCGTCCTCCTGATGAACGTAAGGGCCGAATCTTATTCAGATTATAAACCAGGTGTTTTGGAAAAATGGGGGATCAAAATTCTCCAGAATTATGTCAATGAGGAGAAGGATGAAGAAAAGACTCTTGGACCAAGCCCTGACTTCTTCCCTAAAAGTACTAGGATCATACGTTGGGCTTCCTTCTTAGGATTGCAGATAGGATTTTGGACCACTTATTTTATTATCTTAGTAGAAAAACTTTTTCCTGAATCACCTGAAACATTCTCTCCTGCATTTATAGAAAAATGGAGTTATGCAGGAACAGCACTCGCTATCGGGACAATTATAGAATTTTATCTACTTTATAAATTAGGATTATGGGCAGCGTATAAACTTACAAAACTTTCAGGGATACAATTGGAAGAAGATCCTGATCTTGTAACAGGAAACGCAAATTTACTTTCCAGAATGGCTTTGGAAATTCCGGACCCGGATCTAAAATTATTAGGGATAGATCCGCTAAGGCTCACTGACAAAAGAAGTTTACTCATACGAACATTCTTTTATAAGACCAAGGTTTTACTTTCCAACCTGCTCGCTAAAATTGTACTAAGAAAAATTCTAGCAAGAAACTCGTTGAGGGTATATGCAGATTATATTGCCGCTCCTATCACTGCGATCTGGGATGGAGTAGTTATGTATTTGATCTTAAAAGAACTTAGGATCAGATTACTTTCTAGGATCATCGCAAAAGAAGTAACAGACGAAATATTAAAAAATAAGGATAAACTCAGCAAAGAGGGAAAAATTGCATTCTTAGCAGCAGTCGGGAACTCGGTAGTATTTACCCAAATATTCCATCCCAATTTGGAATACATGCTGATCAAAATGCATAAAGGATTCGGTTTGGATTCTCATGATGGATCTTTGGATGATCTGGACACATTCGGAAGTTTGGTCTCCCAATTATCTAAGGAAGAAAAAAAAGCATGCTTGAGATTATTATGTATCGCATGTTCCTTCGACGGAAAACTATCATCGTTCGAAACAAAACATATTAAACGAATTCTGGGAGAAGAAGCGAAAGAGAATTTAGACTCAATTCGAATTCTTTCAGAGTATATCCGAAAAGGAAATTTAGAAGCTTGCAGAGAAAGGAGTCGCCTATTTTCCTAGAAGACGGACTAGGCAGATCGATTTAGCCAAGGGAGAATTCGAGTTTGAAAATATATCACTATGACTCAATTCCAGATGTAAAAGAAATCGGGGACGGAATTTTTAAAACGGAGATCCCTCAGCCGTTTTATGCACCAAATAATATTTATATCCTTCCAGACGGAGAGCCTGCACTTATCGATTCGGGTTATCTTGCCAATTTAGGAATGCTCCAAAGAGCGCTGCGGAAAATTGGGCTTAGCTTAAATAAGATCAAACATATCTTTTATACTCATAATCATTTGGATCATCTTAGTGCAGTACTTACGATCCGTTATTATACGGATGCAAAACTATACGCAATGAAAGGAATGGCATCCGGTATCGGAAACTATTTGGAACATGTGGAAATGTTCAATAGAGCTTCTAAACGATTGGTGTATAAGGGCCATAGAGTCCCGGAAGATCGTAAAAGAGAACTCGCAAGGATAGAAGAGGGAAATCTAAACTTAAGAAATACATTAAGTAGGGGAACTCGTATCGACCCTATCTTAAAATTCGATATAGAATTGGTAGAAGGAGACGTGATCCACGCGGGTGGAAGAGATATCGGGTTCTTACATACACCAGGTCATAATCTTTGGCATCTTACTCCTTATATCTTGGAAGAGAATATATTTTTCACCGGAGATTTGGTTTTACAGAACATCTCCTCTATTTATGCAGAGATCGACGGGAACTTAGAGGATTATTACCGTTCCTTAGAAAGGATTTCTAAGATGAGCATCCGTAGATTATTACCGGCGCATGGACCGGAGCCGGAATCTCCTCAAAAAGCAATTAAACTTCTTCATAAAACATTACAGATCTTGGAAAGAGGTGTGATCCGCAGACTCAAGGAAAAAGAATACGATCTTTCTGCATTAACATTAGAAGCAATGGGAGAAAAGGTCGCTAATTCAGGATATTATAATACTGCAATGGCGATCTTACATTCTATGGTTCGTAAGTTTATAGACAAAGGCTGGGTGGAAATTATAGAAACAGAACCACCTTACGAGACTTATCGATGGATCGGTGATCAAGAGCCACAGAGTTAGGAGAGCTACAAAGTTTTTTCACACAGAGACACGAAGACACTGAGGGTATTATCAACTTTCCAAAAACTTTTCTTTGTGGCTCTGTGCCTCTGTGTGAACCTTGCCTGTGTCTCTTCAAACTTCGTGTCTCAAGTCTCGGGGATCACTTCTCCAAAAAAACGTGTCTCTTTGATTTTCAAGTTATACGATTTTATAAACAAAAGTTCTAGATTGACCACATCTTCTTTATTATATTTTAAAAGAAGATCTAATGCGTCTTGGTCATCGTATTGAACATATTGCCACCATAATCGAACAGCGTCCGCGCCATTCACTTCATATGGAAGATCTCTTTTTATTCCTAGGGCCTTCTCACATCCTTTTAAACCTCCTTTGATCCCGAGGCTTCTGAGAATGTACATTAGATCCAAATGACGGTTCTTGAATTTTTTACCGAATTCTTTTTCTAAAAAAGGAACATCGAATGCAGCGCCATTATAAGTCACAAAGACATGAGAAGAAGAAAGTTCTTCCGGAAAATCATCCATATTCCTTCCTCTCAGATATGTTTTGAAATTTTTACTATCGTATGTTCCTACAACAGTCACAAAGTCGCCACTTCCTAAACCGGAAGTTTCAATATCTAAGTAGAGAAGATTCTCTCTAATGGTCGGGAATAATCTCCATTTTTGTTGGTTGGGTAGAGCGAAGAAAAAATAATCCCAGTTTTTTCTATCCATTTCCTTTCTGGAAAAATCCAAAGAATCCAAAAGTAATCTGGAATGCATATCAGAAGGGGATTTTACTTTTTCTTTTAATACTTCTCTGAGTTCGTTCCAATGAAGAATTCCTTGGTCCCAGAGTTTTCCCTCTTCGATCACGTCGATGCCAGGGAGATGGCAGAATGTATGTTCTAACAAAGATCCCCCTTGGAGTTAACCCTTAGTTTTGAAAAACGCCCTTTTTCCTACAAGGAAGAATAACGTGAATACCAGAATTGTATAAAGATAAAAAGGAAAATTTCCCCATTCAGAATAGAATGTATTTCCACCTTCTTTCAATTTTGTAGCAGGAAGTAAAAAGGATCTGGTATCTTTTTCTCCGTATCTTGTCGGATGATTTAAACTTCTGCCATAGGGATCCACTGCGAGTGAAATTCCTGTGACTGCGGGGCGCACTAAAGTAATTCCGAATTCTATGGCTCTAAATCGGACTGCTCCTGCATGTTGCCAAGCTTCCACCTCGGATGAGAACCAGGAATCATTGGTTGGATTAACGAAAAAAGTGTAAGTATCTTTGGAAGCGAATTTTACGGAATCTCTAACAAGATAAGAGAACATCGCCTCGTAACAGATCAAAGGTAGGATTTGATAGGAAACATTTTCTTCTTTACCCGAGCTAGTTAAAATTGGACGGAAATGATCCGGATTTTGGATCAAAGGAGTTTCTTCTTCCGTAGGAAAAGAAGGAACTCTTACTCTTCTTAAGGAACGATTTCCCGTAAGAGGTTTAGGATCTCCTCCTGTAATATAAAAGGAAGTTTCCTTAAATAATTTTCTCAAAAAAGGAAATGTAGACTCGAAAGGGATATATTCTCCGAAAGCGAGTAATCTTCTTTTATCATAACGTTCTACCTCGCCATCTGAAGAAGAAAGAAGGGTTACCTGATTTTTTAAACCTTCCGGAAAACGATTCAATTCATTGTATAAAATATCTGCCCCGGATTTATACGCTAGATACATTAGAGCACCGTGGAATGTGGAAGAGTAAACTCCTTGTCCCGGATTTTCATTCGGAATGGTGCCATGAAATGGAACAGCTGACTCGGGCAAAAACAAAAGATCAGGAGGAGGGGAAGTTTCTAAAGAAGATCGAAGTCCTAACTCCAAGCTTGTGCTGATAGTTTGTCCTACAAATTCAGGATTTTCGGCCAGTTCTCTTTTGCCAGGAGAAGTATTCGGCTGTATTAGAACTCCTGAAAGTTTTAAGATCTCATCTTCTACAGCTGGAGTGGAATTAGGAACGGTATAATCAGGAGCGGAATAAAGTCTAAAACTGCCTAAGGTCCAAACAATTCCGAAAATAAGTATACCGGCGATCCCGTATTTCTTTAGGGAAGGATCCCTGATCAATACTAAAGAAGAACTTCCTAAGAGTAGAAAAAATCCTACTCCAAATATACCGGTCCAAGATGCGATCTGCGAAAAGGATAGATTTCCTTCCGCTAAATTTCCCCAGTACCAAGGGAAAAGTTGAGGCATGATCAGATCGGATAAAACTCCCCAGATAGGAAAGATTACCCAGCCGAATAGAGTAGATCTTTCCGGAGAGTTAATGTATTTATTATATAAGAATAAACTAAATTGCCATCCCAAGTAAAAGATGATCAGTTTAAAATGAGAGAAGATCCCGTACACAAGAAATAGGATCCAGGAAATGCCAGCACCTGCTCCTGAAATTGCAGAAATAGAGGAGGGGATCCAGAAAAACACGATCAGGTTAATGACCTGAGAGAGCCCTAATAGCCAGAAAATGACAGATTTAAGTTTCCATTCTCTTAATTCTAAAAATAGAATATATGCGCAGAATGCGGAGAGCCCTCCCGCAGGAAAAAACTCGAAGGGCTCCATTCCGAAAAGGATTCCGGACGCAATTCCGATCAGGTATAAAAATGGACGGATCGGATTTCTGGAAAATCGGATCATTTACCTTGCAGACGTCTTTGGTCTTCTTCTAAGGCTTTTCTTCTACCGTAAGCCTCTGCTTCTTCTTGGCCTAAAATTTTAACTCTGATCTCATTCAAAGCTTTATCTCTTTCTTCAGGTCTTGCAGTCGGATGAGCTTTGAGCCAAGTTTGTTCTTCTTGTGCGGTTTGATCTTCCCTCTTTTTCTCTGCGTCGATTTCTTTCAGGACCTTTTCGATCCTGTCAGCTCCGTCTTTTCCGAAATATTTTTCGCGGATCGCACGAACCTGAGGATCTTTTTCAGCGGCAGATAATTTGTTCAGATCTGTTTCTTTAAAATAAAGTTCAGTTTCGTATTTATTGAACTTAGGCTCTCTTTTATAGATCGTATTATAATAGTTTCCATAAACTCCCTTACGATATTCTTCATATCTCGCGAGCTTTTTATCTCCCGGGAGATTTTTGACTTCGCTCAGGAATTGGTCATATCCATATTGGAACTCCTTCTCCGCTTCTTCTAATCCAAAGATCAGTTTAGCATCTTGGTCTGAAAAAAGTTCTCTTCTCTTCTTCTTTATGATTTCGTAAATTTCTTCCTGACTTTTGCCTTTCGGTTGTTCGAATTCTCTTAATACCATCTCATAAGAAAGATATTTTCTGAAAAGACCAACGAGCCTTTCTCCATCCGCTCCAGGATATTGTTCTAAGATAAATGCTTTTACTATTTCATTACATTGTTCTGGAGTATAATCTGCAGGACATTTCCTTCTCAATTCCCAAAGAGAAGATACAAGATCCAATTCTCCATTCGCAGCGTATTTCAGGATCTCGTCATAGCTCAACCATTGGCCATCTTTATATAGTTCGCGAGAAGTAGCCATGATCTCCGGATTGATGATCCATTCTCCATTCTCATTTTGGGTCACAGTAAAGCCTGGAGAATCCCCTCCATCAAAACCGAACTCTTTGCCGGTTGAACCGGGTTCCCAAAGAAGGAATACAATCAACACTATAAGGACTAAAAAACCAGAGGCAAAAAGCCAGATTTTCGGGGGGATTTCTTTTAAACGTTCTAACATTTGAAATATTTACCGGTTGGAAAGCATTGAAGGTATTGATTGGGCGTGAGAAGGCAAGAGTTTTTACGGAAAATAAATTGGCGATTCAGGTCCTTTTTTAAAAGATTCCTTCATGTCTCTTCCTATTCTTTTTTATCCGGAAGGAACCGTTGGAGCTTCGGAAATTTTTTCTCATTTTCGGAACTTAGATGTGAGATCTTATCCTGCCAAATCTCCAGAAGAGATCGAAAAGTTTAAACCTACTGTATTAATTGCAAATACTAGACTCAAGGTGAATCGAGAAACTTGTAGGGCCTTCCCAAGTGTAAAAATTTTTGCGACTGTGAGTTCTGGAACAGATCATGTGAATTTTTCGGATCTAAAAAAAGAATCCAGAGTGTTCATCAATTCCCCGGGAAGTAATGCGGGTTCTGTTGCTGAATATTGTTGGGTCTCTCTCCTTCATTTTTTTTCGGAAGAAGAGTTGAGAAAGAAGAATGTTGGCATCATCGGCTTCGGAAATACGGGCAAGATGTTTGGCAAAATTTTAGAAGGGAAAAATATTCCTTACGTTTACAACGATCCTTTTATAAAGGACAGATCTGTTCCTTTAGACGAAATCTTAAAATGTGCTATTGTTAGTCTTCATGTGCCTCTTACTTCTGATGGTCCTTATCCTACAACGAACTTGCTGGATAAAGATAAAATTTCCAAATTGAAAGAAGGTACACTTCTTCTGAATACAAGTAGAGGAGAAGTTTGGTCGGAAGAAACTTTCCAGACTATTTTGGCTAGAAAAGATCTATTCAAAGTGATGGATGTGTTTTCTCCGGAACCTCCTAAGGGTAAAATCGCAGAACAAATGGCGAGTTTGGAAAATTCGATTTTCACTCCTCATATCGCAGGTTATAGCCAACTAGGGAGATTATTAGGCACTTATAGGCTTGCGGAGAAGTTATGTATATTATATAAGGAGAGTCCACTTCCGCCACTTTCCGAATTTTTAAAATCGAATCAGCCGATTTCCACAGAAACTTTTTTGAAAGAAGAAGATCGGAATTTGAGAGACTCCTGGAAAAATCAGGACTGGGAATATTTTGAAAGAAGAAGGAACTCCTATCCGGTTAGAAAAGATCTTGGACTCTCGGATCTATATTAGAGAATTCTATCGTTCAATTGCGGGTTTCATGGGTGAGGAGATTATTTTACTAACGCTTTCTCACCTGGAAACAAAAGATATTTAGGTCTTGTTTTAGCGAGAATATCATCTATTACGAAAACTTCTCTAGTACCTCTTTTTCTTTCGAAAGGAGCTTCGTATAAAAACCCTAAGAATACAAGTTCGGAGTTTTTATGAGTTACTAAATCATCCTGTCTTACTTTGCGAGTGATGTCCAAGGACAAGACTTTCCAACCTGAAAAATTAAAATGCGTGAGTAATATTTTTTTTTGGTCTAAGCTGGAATCTCTCACTAAAACAAAAAGAGAACCGCCTCCATCGTTTGCATATACATGGAACTTGAACTCTTTTACGAATTCTTTGGAAGACCAAGGTTTCTTGAATAAGATCTGAAAGGATTGGTTTTTTTCAGCGCTTAGTTCTACATACAAAGATTTTTCGGATTCTCGTTCCGGAGTTCTAAACACAGTGGAAATCCTTACTTCAGGACTAAAATCAGGACCTAATTTTGCTTTTACGTTTTCTTCTCCAAAAACTTCGGTCTCAAAATCTTGGACCACGTATTCCTTATAAATCCCGGAAAGATCTTTGGATAAGATCGAGTTAGATAAGATAAAAATTCCACCAAGTATAAATAGTGAAAAAATCTTTCTCATGTTTTTTATTTCGGTCATATTCTCAAAAAAAACTAACATCCGGTTTATTTTTATAAGATCCATTTCTCTAAAAACTTGATGGAGTATCCGTCATTTCAAGAATCAGTACTATGGATCCTTCAGAAGATTCTTATTTCCAAACTCGCTTGGAATTCGGGGACGCATTCCGTTCCGCTTTTCATGAGTTTTTCGGAGATGAGAAGGATTTACAATACGAATTATACGATCTAAAACCCGAAGGCTCCGGGCCCAAAGCAAAATGGGCTACCTTTTCCATTCGAAATCCATTAGGCGGTCGATCCATCGTATTTAGATTCGATCCTGATTCTGGGACCTTCTACGCTATGTTAAAAGTACAAGTGATTCCTGGGGAAGAAGATTGGAGTTTAGATTCTTTTTTTCAGAAAAATGGCTTTTCGGAAATCGGTTCTGTAGAAGTGCAAAATACTGCAGGGGAATGGCTTTTTCATTCTTTAGCCAGACATTATTTAGGGGTCATTTTTAGCCATTGCCCTCGTATTTTAGAGCCTGATTATAAGTTGGAACCCTAAACTAATCTGGAACAAACTCTATAAAATTCGACATAAATGGACTCTATATATCCTAAAAAAAGATGGGAAAGATCCTGAGGAAATTTGTTATTAAGTAAAGGCCCGGGCATGAAACATATCGTTCTATTACTAAGTATCTTTCAGATCTTATATTGCAACCAAGCCAAGGAAGTGAGTATAGACGCTTCCAAGTCTTTAATGGGCCTTGGCTTGGATCTTACATTATCCAATGGGCTCCAGCCGACCGATGACAGCAATGAGTTTGTAGCAGTCGGCGTAGCTTGCTCTTTGTGGACTAGTAAGGATGGAATTGCATGGACTGCAAGTACGGGCTCTTCCGTCTTTCCGGATTGTAGCGGAGGAAGTTTATACTCAGTCACTTACGGAAACGGTTTATTTGTAGCTGTAGGAACAGTCACCGGTGATTTTACAAGCAGAACGAATAATTGCGGGATTTGGACCAGTGCAGATGCAGAGACTTGGACTAGGATCGCATGTCCGAATTCCGCCGCACATTCATCTCAAGGAAATCTACCATTACGCACTATCACTTATGGCTCAGTTGGCGGGGCGAATAAATTTATTGCAACAGGTTCCAAGTATGCCTCATCTTCAGGGGACAACTTATATATGGTCCAAAGTTCGGATGGTGTTACGTGGACCGTAATTGAAGATATCGCAGATGTAGATTACGGCACCGTTGATGCTTCTTGTTTAGTTTCTATTTATAATAATACGGTGTACTGCTCGATGGAAGTGGGATCCTATACTGCGATCTTAAGATATAATCCTGCATCCTCAATTAACGCTCTGGAATCATTTCCACCATCAGGAAGTTCTATTGGTTCGATATTATGGAATCCTCCAACGGCATCTCCATATGAGATGACCACATTTCGATTTTTCAGATCCCGCTCTAATGATTTCTATTTGATTGGAACTAGATCAAGCGACTCTGTAGCTGTAAGTTCCAAAATGAACACGAACGGAACATGGCCTGCTAGTGTAGCCACAGGTTTTGGAGCGAATACTAGACCAATGGGTTTTGCAAGCGACGAATCAGGAAATATTTACACCTTCGGTGCAAATTGCAAATGGGCTTATTCTTCTAACCAAGGAACATCTTGGACCTCTTTTGGCACTTTGGATACTTGCGGAGGTAGCAGTGGATACAATGATTGGATGAGCGCTACTTATAGTACTAAACTAAATCGTATTGTAACTGTTGGCGATTCCGGTTCTATCGGTACTACAGGAATTTCGCCAACTCAAAGTACCGACTGGACTTATGTGAAAGTTGCAGGTTTTAATCTTGAAATGACTTCAGTAACTAGCAAATCCAACTAAGATCTTGCAAGACATAGGTCTATAATCAATCTGTGATAAAGATGGACCCAATTTTAATTATAGTAATCGTATCCGGATTTTCCGTGGGCATAATATACGGACTCTGGATCAGAAAAAGACATAAAGAATTAAAATAATCTGATAAAGCTAATACATCCCTCACTCAAGGGATCATAAAAAATTTTCTGAAAATGTAAGTCTTAGTTCTTCAGTTTGTTCTCTAATATATAGAGATGAAGAACAAAAGATTCGAGTTAAAACTTTGGAAATTCTATAGAATTATCAGGCCGCTAATGGCGATCTTAATTTCTTTGGCATTCTTACTAGTGAGTATTTATCTTCCGATCAAGGTTTGAATTACTTTTAGTAATGTTTCAAATTTCGCAGTTATCCTGAGGAAGGAATAACATAGATTTCAAAAACACTTTCAGGACTTCTCTGCCTACAGTCTGCAAAGCTCTTTTGCTGGAAATATCCGACTGTATCTGCAAACCGTCAAAGAGCGCGAGTAGAGTTCTCGCGGAAAGTTCAGGAGAAAGATCTGCTTTGATCTTACCGTTTGCCTGAGATTCCTTGATCGTCTTAGCGAAAAGTTTTTCTAAAGAATCATAAAAACTTAATATTTCTTTTTCCATTGCACCGCAGGCGGTCGCTTCCGCGAACAAACGAGGGCTACAATTTCCTTCCACTGCCAAACGATTCGCAAGTCTTTCTAAATATTCTACTAAGCGTAAATGTGGAGGGAGTGCTTTTACCTCAGGTTCTTCAAATCCGAATCTTTCCCAGGACAAAAAGTTTTGAATAAGAGTGTCTCTGATCTCTTCTTTACTTTCAAAATGGAAATAGATCCCTCCCTTTGTGAGTCCGGCCGCGTCTGCAATGTCTTGGACAGAAGTCCTTTCGAATCCTTTGCTAAAGAAACATTGCATGGCTGCCTGAAGGATGGATTCCTTTCGGACCTCCTCCGGCATTTTTTTCCAGCCAGGTTTTGCTTTGCTCAGTTTCATTCCTTGCCCTCTGTTTCTATATTTTTCATCCGCTCGTCAAACGAATTCTCCAAATTTCCCAAAAATAAATACCAACCGGTAGGAATTTTAATTGACCGGCCCAGTCCAATAAATACCGAATGGTAGGAAATAACTTGAGTGAGAGTTTTATGATCCAGGCATTATCTAAGGAAGGAATTTCATCCGAACTGAAACTTCCAAACGGCCAAATACTCAAAAACAGAATTGTAAAAGCATCTATGGAAGAAGGCCTTTCGGATAAGGAATTTCTTCCTAGCCAAAAATTATTAAAACTTTATGAAAGATGGTCCCAATCAGGCGCAGGACTTCTTCTTACCGGAAACGTAATGGTGGACCCGAATGGCCTTACCGGTCCGGGTAATGTTATCTTAAGAAAGGATATGGATCTTTCATCCGTCCAAAAATGGGCAGAGATAGGACAGTCCGGCGGTTCAAAAATTTGGATGCAGATTAATCATCCGGGAAGACAAACATTCGGTTTTATTACGGAAACACCTGTTGCTCCCTCGCCAATAAAGGTACATATACCCGGAAGAATGTTCGCCAAAGTTTTCGGAGTGCCTAGAGAATTAAAAGGAGAAGAGATCAAAGTCCTTATCCAAAAATTCATAGATGCTGCAGTATTGGCTGAAAAGGCAGGATTCAACGGGGTAGAAGTTCACTCCGCTCATGGATATTTATTAAACCAATTTCTATCTCCAATTACAAATATTAGAAAAGATGAATGGGGCGGCCCATTAGAAAATCGGGCCAAATTTCTTTTAGAAATTTTAAAAGGTATCAAAGCTTCCGTTCGATCCGATTTCGGGATTGGAGTTAAATTGAATTCAGCGGATTTCCAAGGTGGCGGTTTTCAAGAAGAAGATTCCATCCAAGTGATCAAAATGTTAGAGCCAATCGGTTTGGATCTTCTGGAAATTTCAGGAGGGAATTATGAATCTCCTGCAATGCAAGGAACAGGCACAAATAAGAGAGAAGCTTACTTTTTAGATTTTGCAAAAAAGGCAAAAGAGATCACTAAAATTCCACTGTTAGTAACCGGAGGATTCAGAACTAAATCCGTAATGGAAGAAGCTATCGTTTCCAAAGAGGCGGACCTGGTTGGGATCGCCGCACCTTTTGCATTTCATCCTACTTTCGTAAATGGAATACTTTCCGGGAAAATAGAAAAGGTTTCCGTAGAAATACCTAAACTTTCTAACCCTGCATTAAATTCACTTTCAAAGATGTCCGCGATCCGTCTTCAGTTTAGAAGAATGGGAGAAGGAAAAGAACCTAGGTTACCAGGCTCTTTGATTTGGAATATGATACGAGATCAGATCAGAGGAAGACGTAACGCTAAAAATTACAAAAAATTTTTGGAACGAATTTCTTTAAAGCGGATCGCATACTGAAACGACTTAATCCATTGAATAGCAAACCTTAAACCGTCCGTCGGAGTAATTCCGACGGACCTTTTTTTATTTATTTTCTGGAGAGAGAATTCTCTTGTATTTTTGCTCCTAACATCAAAGGAGATTCTTTAAGTAAGAAAGATAGAGCCAAGTTTAGAACCCCAAGACCTATAAATATTTTTAAGAATAGATCTATTCCTAAAAAGTTCAGTCCTAAGATAAAGAATATCCCGGAGATCTGACCAATCCAAAGTAAAAGTCCTTGGGAAGAAGACTCAGGTGCAGGTGAAGTGATCTCTGCACAATATTGGAATCCAATCGGAGCCCCGATTCCAAGTAAGAAAAATCCGATTAAGAACGCGCCAGTTAACACTAATGAATAGTCATTCGCTAAGGAGAATAATAACATTCCCGGCAAAAATCCCGCCATAGAGATCACTAAGAAGGGTTGTCTTTTGCCAACTTTGTCGGAGATCAATGGAACAAAAATCCCTGCAATAATTCCGGACATTAACATCATTCCTGCAATCTCTCCGGACTGGGTCATGTTCAGCTGTTTTGTTTCACAGATCTGATCGATACATGTACTGACTGCATTAAATACTCCTAAACCGATCAGGAATAGAAGTAGGGATTTTCTCATATCCTTTTGGCTTAAAATATGTTTTAAACCTTCGAATACTTTAAATTTAGAATCTTGTAGATTGGCATTGTCTGGAGCAGTCGGCGGTTTCTCTTTGAAAAATGCTAGGAATATTACGGCTCCTACCATAGCTACCAATCCGTAATTCAAAAGAATTCCTGGGATTTCTTGAGGATTCGGATTCACTTCTCCCAACATTCTAGGAGTGATCGCCATAACTAAAATAATACCTACAAATTGTGCCAATGTTCCTATTGCAACTGCGGTGGCTCTTTCGGTGATTGGGAACCATTGTACGCTCACTTTTGTGACTGCGTTTAATATGAAAGGTTGTGCGATCGCTAAGCCGATTTGGGACGCGATCACTACGTTAAAATTATCCGCGTAAACTCCTTTGCTTAAGGAGAAAATTCCCGTGAGAGCTGCGCCCACTCCGACTCCGATCTTAATTCCGTAAGTATCGATAATATAAGAAGCGGGGATCGCCATTAATACGAATACTCCCATGAAGATAAGAGAGAGGAGATCTATTTGGAGGCTTGATACATCGTAAAATACTTTAGCCTCTCTGGCTATAGGCGCAAAAGTCAGCCATTGGATTTGGATAATCGCCGTAATTAGTGCGTATAGACCAAGAATCACCCATCTGTAGCCGTATACCTTTACTTGGTTTTCACGCATAGAAAGCCCCGTTTTTTATTTTAATAGTGAAAGATAAAAATTCACATCACTTAGGTCCGAGGAAGTCATCATAATACACTCGGAAGTAACAATGACAGTATAAGAGGTATATGTTATAGTTCCAAGCAAATTATAATTTTGGAATGAGAAGTACCTGTGATTTTAGATTCTAATTATAACAATCTCAATATTATGCGAATAAGTGATTTTGTAAAATGTAAGACGCATATAAGTACAGGGTAATTCGGTCCTATAATCCCGTTCCTTTTTGCATAGATGCAAGTTTACATCTCATACTAGTACTTTAAGAAATAAGAAAGTTGTAAGTTTCGATTTTTTATGAAAGACCGACTTCTTAAATTCGGACGTTCGACTTAAACAATGCGGACGACCATTTTCTTTTTTGCCTTATGATATGAGGCAGTGGAGAAAATTTTATGTTAAAAAAATGGGCAATAGTCTTTGCATTGGTTTCTACCATTGTAAAATGTGAAACAGGAAATTTAGAAGATAGGACAACGTTACCAAAATATCCAAATTCTTCTATGGAAAAAGTGATCCAGTTGGATCGCCCTCCCGGTAATATAAGTGCATCTGCATCCGGAAGGATCTTCTTCTCCTTCTTCCCTCAAGGTTCTCCTCCGATCAAAGTTGCAGAGTTAAAGAATGGCCAGGTTCTTCCTTTTCCAAACCAAAACTTTCAGAAAAATTTTAACACAGTTCTTTCAGTGAGAGTGGATGATAAGAATCGGTTATGGACCTTGGATTATGGTAATCTGGCGATCACAAGGCCAAAGGTGTATGCATTCGATATAGAAACAGGTGCCACCATCCACGAGTATGAATTCCCTGTCGCTATAGCTCCTAAAGATTCTTTATTCAACGATATGCAGATCGATACGGTAACGGAAACTATCTTTATCACAGATACAAGCCCATTGATACCGGATCCTGGGCTGGTTGTTTACGATATCACAAACAAAAAAGCAAGAAGGTTATTAAAAGACCATGTCTCTGTGGTTGGGGAAAGAAATGAGATCGTAGTAAACGGTTCTCCTTTCCAAGTAGCCGGGGTTTCAGTCATATTTAACGCGGATTCTATTGCTTTAGACCAAAATCGGGAATGGTTATACTTTGCTCCTTTCACTTCCGGAGAATTATATCGTGCTAAGACCAGTGTTTTAAGGGATTCTACTTTGACTGCGGCCCAACTCGCGGCGCAGGTGGAACAATATTCTTTAAAGTCAATGAGTGATGGGATCAGTATCGATAAGAGCGGAAATATTTACGTGACCGACGCCGAACATTCTGCAGTGAATCTGATCGATCCGGATAAAAAGATCACTACATTATTCAAGGATCCAAGTTTCCGTTGGCCTGACGGATTTAGTTATGCTCCTGATGGATATATGTATCTAACTTGCAGTGCGTTAAACGAAGTTTTCCTGCAATTGGATAGTGTAATCTTAAACAAAGGACCTTATTATATCTATAGATTCAAACCGGAAGCGGAAGGGATCATAGGTAGATAATATACAAAGGACTTGGGCGACTCCCTCGCTTCGCGAGAGATCGCGCTGCTGTGGGTTCGCGCATTCGCGCTCATCCGGGCAAAGCCCGGACTAAAGCCCTTCGCATCGCTGTCGCGGTTGGTTCCCGCGATTCAATTGACACGAAAAGACAATCGCATATAACCGCCTTCTCATTTAGGAAAAAATGATTGCCCTTTTTGAGGGCTTTTCCAATCTCCTGATGAGTGAGTGCTCACTCATCGAGTAAAATTCCCAACAGGGCTTCAGAGGATCCGCTGCATGAAATCAAAAGTCTATGTTTTGGCTTACGATATAGGAACTACCGGGACCAAAACTTGCCTATTTGAAATCGGTGATAGGCTTACTCTCGTTAATTCCGCGACCCAAGAATACGGACTTACACTTTTAGAGGGCGGAGGAGTGGAACAGGATCCCCAAGATTGGTGGAATTCTATGAGAGATACCACTGCTCAGGTCCTAAAAGAAAGCAAATTAGATCCTGTAGAAATTCGTGGGATCTCCTTCTGTTCTCAAATGCAAGGACTTGTCTTAGTTGATAAGGATCTGAAACCGGTTCGTCCAGCGATGAGTTATATGGACCAAAGAGCTCGTGAGCAAATGAAAAAAGGGATAGAGCATGGGATCAAGATAGAAGGTCTGAATGCTTATAAACTTCTTCGTTCCTTACAGATCACAGGTGCAGTTGCAGGAAGTGTAAAAGATCCATTATGGAAATATAAATGGGTCGAGGCAAAAGAGGCAGAAAAATTCGCAAGAGTCCACAAGTGGTTGGATGTAAAAGATTATCTGACTACTAGATGCACAGGCCGAGCTACCATGACCTTGGATTCTGCATTTGCCACTTTCTTATACGATTCTCGCCCGGGTAAAAGTCGCTGGCATAAAGGACTCTGTAAAATGTTCGGAGTTCGCTTTGAACATCTTCCTGATCTAATACAATCCACGGATTTGATTGGTGGCCTAACTGAAATATCTGCAAAAGAATTAGGCTTAAAGGAAGGAACTGCAGTTTTTGGTGGAGGTGGAGATGCCACACTGATAGGAATCGGAGCAGGTGCGGTAGAAGAAGGAGACACTCATATTTACGCGGGAACTTCCGGTTGGGTTTCCACAGTGACTAAAAAAAGAACTGTGGATATTAACGCAAGGATTGCTTCTATCGTAGGTGCAAGAGCGGGTTATTATAATTATTTCGGAGAACAAGAAACTTCCGGTAAATGTCTACAATGGGTCAAGGACCATCTTGCCCTAGACGAGATAGATGTTTATTTAGAAAAAAAGAATGTAACAGAAGGAGAGGACGCGGTTCACGAAAGTCTTTTCGCATATTTATTCGAATCCATCAAAGATACTCCTGCAGGAAGTGACGGGGTCATCTTCACTCCTTGGTTACATGGAAATCGTTGCCCATTCGAAGATCCTGCAGCAAGAGGAATGTTCTTCAATATCGGTCTGGACACCGGAAAAAGAAAACTCATTCGATCCGTGATAGAAGGTATTTCTTTTCATAAACGTTGGATTTTAGAATTATCTGATGCAAAGGTTCCTGCTTCTTCTACGATTCGATTTGTAGGTGGAGTGGCGCGTTCTCCCATCATTTGCCAAATTTTGGCGGATATTACTGGTAGAACTATCGAAACCATAGATCATCCTCAAAATGCGGGAGCTACTGGAGCGGCAGCGATAGCTGCATTAGGATTAGGTAAAATTCATTCTTTCGAAGAGATCAGAAATCTAATTCCAAGCAAAGAAAGATGGAATCCGAATCCGGCGAATAAATTAGTATATGATCGGAATTTTTCCGTATTCAAAAAATTATATGAGGCTAATAAGGCGCATTACGCAATCTTAAATACATATAAATAAAAAGAACTGAGCGTATCCCATAAGGGACTCCTTATGTAAAAAGTACGAACTCGGTTCTGGCAGGGTGTCAACAGATGAAGAGAATAGAACAGTCCAATCGAGTTCGGGGCAAAATTTTAGAAGTTTCCCGAAAACTTTTCGTAAGTGAAGGATATGAAAAGGCAACCATACGTAGGATCATCGAGGAAGCAGAGATCACTACAGGAAGTCTTTATCATTTTTTCAAGAACAAGGAAGAGATACTTCTCGCAATAGCGGGAGAAGTATTCAACGAAGCGGGTGAGACCGCTGAACGCCTGGTAGGTGAAATGGATCCTCCACTGGTTTTTGCCATGGAAATAGGATTACAATTCTATCTTTGCCAGAAAAAACTTACCATAGCGGAAACATACTTAGCGGCTTATAAAACCCACGGTGTGACCGATATGATAGGAAATCGGGGCTCTCATAGAAGCAAGATCCTATTCGAAAAATATAATCCTGAATTCGACGAGCAAGAATATCTGATCCGTACTTTGGCCTTCAGAGGGGTATTCCAAAGTCTTCTGGAAGAAATGGTATATTCCGGAAAAATAGACAGACTCAGAATGATGACCACAGTCATCCAATTGGGGCTTACTACATTCGGAGTTCCTAAAGAAGAAATGGAAATTGCATTACAAAAAACTTTCCGACTTCTGAAAGAAAGAGCTTCCGAGATAGAAGCGCTGTCAGAAGGATTACTGGAAATTTTCGTAAACGGGCGATAAAAGTTCTCGCGAAAAAATAAAAACGGCGAAAGGAACACTCCATTCGCCGTTTTGACCTTAAGAGAGATATTCGGTTTTGTTTATACTCTCGACAACCTTTCTTCCATTCCTTCTGCAACTTTACGGACGTCTTTCTTATTGATGACTACTTCGTAAGCAGCATACATGATCGGAACTTCGTTCGGGTCTATCTTCATTAGGTTCGGCATTACTTTCAATCCATAGAATCCATTGGACATCTTTTCGGAAGGATGGCCATTTGCTATATCATAGCCTGTTTTTCTGTCTTTTGCATCTGTTCCAAAACAAGATAACATAAAGTCAGTGAGTCCGGATAAACCTTGGAATGTTTCCGGTTTTCCTCCCATCCGCACTCCCACATTTACCATTTCGTTGAAGAAACGATTAGAAAGATGGAATAGAGAATTATCCACATTCCCACCGAGAGTCTGTTGGAAATAACCTTCGACGATTCCCATTACAAGAGCATAAATTGTTTTGAGCGCGCCGCCTAATTGGACTCCTTTTACGTCCGTAGGTATAATGGCGGATCTTGGGAAGATATAACCTGTGGTTAATAATTTTTGAATACGAGGGATTAGGCTTTCGTTCACAGCTGCGATCTCGAATCCGGAAATTTTTCTTTCCATGATCTGATCCGGATAACAAGCACCGGAGATCACTCCGATCCTATCGTCTTCAATTCCTAACCCATGTTGTAGATCGTCCAGGATCAAACCGGCACTAGTAAACCCTTTGATGATATTGAAGAATGGAGCCTTGTTCTTAGAAAGATAAGGTTGTAGGTCAGGATAGATAGTATGCAGCTCCCAAGGATTGGTTCCCTGGATAAACAATGTAGCTGATTTTAATTCTTCCGGATCAGAAGTGAATGTAAGGTTCGGAGGAAGTTTATACAGAGAGTAAGTTCTGAGGTCTCTTCTTTCCGTATTTGACTGAGAAGTATATTCTTGATCTGGATGGTATACAAAAACGTTGATATCTTTATTTGCAAGTACGGTTGCGATCGCAATTCCCATACTGCTATTTCCGATCACTACAACCTTTTCTTTAGGTTCTTTAGGCACCTTGATGAGTTTGTTTTGATCTCTAGCGTCCGCGCTATACAAGTTCCTGTAAATACCATGTTGGTGTTTGTTCAGGTTTTGTCCTACGAGTAGAGCCAGATTATCGATCAGGAACTGTTTTTTGTCCCCATGTTCCGGGAATGGAAGGTGTTCGATATCCTTAGGGAAATGAGCCATTTCCTTTTTAGATAAGTCTCCAACTAACACTGGTTTACCGATTGTAAGTTTTCCAGCTACTTGATTGAAAAGTAAGCTCGTGGTGGGAAGAATCTTGTCAGTCTTCTCCAAAGAAATTGGAAGAATGACCTTATTTGCTACATAGTGATAAACCGTATCCACAAAAGGCATTAGTCTTCCGTCTCTGGATCTGGTTCCTTCAGGGAAGATTGCTGCGATCTTTCCCTCTTGTTGTAATTTTTGAGAATGTCGGAACGCTCTCATATTAATTTTGGTCATTACGTCTGAAAGACTTGGGTTATCCGCCATGTCTCTCTTGGAGCAGACCAAAAGAGTTCCGAACATATACAGTCCTAGTCTGGTAAAGTCCGGCTCGTATGCCAAACGTCCTGCGATGAATACCAATTGTTCCGCTACTTCTCTACCTTCAGGAGAAGCATGATATAAAAGTTGGAAGATTGCAGGAGCATCCAAATGGCTTAGGTGATTGGAAATCAGGGTAACCGGGTATTTTCCGATCAGAGGTTTTACTGCGGCTAGGTTTTCGATACCTTCTACGGTAAAAAATTTCATGATAGGAGAAAGGAATTCGATCATGAATTCGCGTGCCTTCTTTTCAGGAGGCGTATACACACCTATTCTTTCCAAAGAAGATGGATCTTTAAAAACATCCATGACCGGCGGCATTGGAGTTACGGAACAAAGATAAAGAAATTTCTGAAGTATCTTTTTAGCTTCTTCTTCGCTCATTCCTGATCTTTTGAATAGGTGAATGTTCTCGAAGAATTCCTTCTGCCATCTTCCGACGGATTGTTCTTTTTCTGCCATGCTACGTCTCTGTTTAAGGTCTTGCGGTTAATCTGGTTTCGGTGCTTAGAGCTCGAACTTTAAGGTTGGATACGCGATTTCCGGAGAATACTTTCTATCCTTGGAAGGCTTATTGTCATTCTATTTTTTGGGAAAAACGATTTGAATTCTACCCTAGCCAAAAGGAACTGTTCTTTGGGGCTTTTCGTAAAGAACAGATGACACATAATCCTCCAGAGTTTAGCGAGAAAAAATGGATCCCGGACGGATTTCATTTTTTTGGACCGAACGAGAGTTCGGAAAGAAGGGAACTTCTAAATTCCCTCAGTTCCAAGCTCAAAGAATTCAAATACTCTGAGGTATTTTTACCTTCTTTTGATTATTCTTCTTCTTTTTTGCTTACCATGTCAGCAGAAGACTCCTCTGCTTTATATAGATTCAGGGATTCTGATGGAAATGAGATCTCTCCTAGCGCGGATTTGACTGTTCAGGCCGTAAAAGGTATGGCCGGTTTTGCGCACCGCAAAGAAAACCAACGTATCTTTTATCAGGGAAAAATTTTCAGAGACTATGGTAGAAAGAGCGGATCTAGAAAAGAAATCCTGCAAGTAGGTGCAGAGCATATAGGTGGTTCGGGTTCTTCTGCTATTTTAGGAATTTTGAAAGAGATTTCTGGATTGTTCTCCGGAATTAAACTGCGTTCGCCATTGACCGTCGTGCTCGGTAACGTTGGAGTCTTTCATTCCGTTCTTGAGTCACTGGAACTTTCCAGATCTGAAAAAAGGCAATTATCGTTTTTATTATATAGGAAAAATCTTCCGGAGATCCGCCGTTTTCTGGAAAACAGAAACGCTTCTAGGATTTTCCCGGTATTAGAATCTTTATGTTTGGGATTTGTTTCTCATAAGGAAGATCTAGGTAAGAAGTTTGCGTCTTTAGGACTTTCTGATTCTTTCCAAAAGATCATTTCTGAAACAGGTGAAATTATAGGTTCACTCGGCAAAACTCCCGGTTTGGAATTTTGTTCAGATTATACTCTTATTCCGGATTTGGAATATTATACTGGATTCGTTTTCCAAGGTTACGTATCCGGAAGTTCAGAACCAGTTCTAACCGGAGGAGCTTATGATCATTTGTACGAGCTATTCTCCGGAACCCAAAAAGACGCCTGTGGATTTGCAATCAATGTAGATGCACTGGAAGCAGTATTGGAATAATATGAAATTATATAAATCTATCGGTCAGATACAAAAGAAACAGGAATTAAGGAATAATCCATGCCCGCAACATTAGTGGTCGGAACCCAATGGGGTGACGAAGGGAAAGCAAAAGTAATCGATTACCTTTCCAAAGATACGGATATCATAGTACGTTACCAAGGTGGAGCAAACGCTGGACATACAGTGGTAGTTCATGGCAAAAAATACGTTTTTCATTTGGTGCCATCCGGGATCATTTACGATCAAACAGTTTGTGTGATCGGTAACGGAGTAGTCTTAGATCCAACATTCTTTATCGAAGAATGTGATAAGCTCCAAGCAGAAGGATTTCCAGTATATGATAAACTTCTGATCAGCGACGCATGCCATCTTCTTTTCCCATTCCATGGATTGATCGATTCTGCTAGAGAAAGTTCCTGCACTCCGGATCGTAAGATCGGAACCACTAAAAAAGGAATCGGTATCTGTTACGCAGATAAAATGATGAGGATCGGGCTTAGAGTCGGAGATCTTAGAGAAAGCGATTTCGAAACCAGACTACAACATCTAGTAGATGAGAAGAATAGAGAACTCGTAAAACTTTACGATGGAGAAGAACTCTCCGCCAAAGAGATTTTAGAGAATGTAAAAAAATTCTATTCTAAGATCCAAAAGAATATCATCAACACTCCTTATTACTTGGAATCCCAATTAAAAGCAGGCAAAAAAATACTGTTAGAAGGTGCGCAAGGAACAGGGCTGGACGTTGATTTTGGTACTTATCCATATGTAACCAGCTCCAATCCTACCACTGGCGGGGCATTTATTGGTTCTGGAATTGCATTCCATCATTTAAAAAGTGTGATTGGAATCACAAAAGCTTATACTACAAGAGTGGGAGAAGGTCCTTTTCCTACAGAACTTCACGGGGAAGAGGGAGAAAGACTCAGAACTTTAGGCGCAGAATACGGCGCAACCACCGGCAGGCCAAGACGTTGCGGTTGGTTTGATACGGAAGTTTTGAGACATGCGGTTCGTATCAACGGACTTACATCCATTGCACTTACTAAGATAGATGTTCTTTCTGCTTATGATAAAATTCCAGTGGCAGTTGCTTACGAAAGGAATGGCAAAAAGTTGGATTGTTTCCCTTCTCAAGGGCTAGACCAAGTAAAGGTAATCTACGAAGAATTCCCTGGTTGGAAAACAGACATCACCGGCATCGGAGAATTCGACAAACTTCCTTCTGCTTGTAAGGATTATATCCGCGCTTTGGAAAAACTGATCGGAGTTCGTATAGATTTAATCTCTACAGGACCGGATAGAAAGGATACAATAGCTTCCGGATTCTAAACCAAACGAAAGTTTTTTGCGTTTGGAAACTCCTCCAAACTAGTAAAAAACTATGTGAAATTCGTTTGACCAGAGAGGGCCGAAAAATATCGTGTTCTTACGTTCGAGTCGTTAGCTCAGCTGGTAGAGCATCTCACTTTTAATGAGAGGGTCTTGGGTTCGAATCCCAAACGACTCAAGCTGAACTAATTAAAACGCCGCCATCGTCTAGTGGTTAGGACACCAGGTTTTCATCCTGGTAACCGGAGTTCAATTCTCCGTGGCGGTACCACTCACTTCTTCTTTTTCCCATAAATCTTACAAACCTCTTTCAGATCGCAAGATTCACATAGCTCGGCGATATAAACACTTTTACATTTACGTAAGATTCCGAGCCTACAAAGTGCAAAGTCCATTCTCAATGGATCTTCCGGATAAAACTTTTGGAAATAGTCCGTGACTTCTCTGGATTTTTTGAAATCAGAAGTTCTTCTTTCCGTAATTCCTAAAATATTAGAAAGACGATTGATATGAGTATCTAAAGGAAATAATAACTCCGAGGTTTTGATCCCTTTGTATAAACCAAGATCAGGTTCTTCTTTGCGGACCATCCATCGTAAGAACATACAATAACGTTTATGCGCAGACTTAGGATTTCCAAGCCCGATCAAAAAACCTAGTCCGTAGGACTTCCAACCAGGATCTAATTGGCTTAAAATTTCAGAAAGCCTGGATTGAAAACCTGAGATCCTTTTTTCTAAACCAGATTCTTTTGGATGGATTGGACTAAACCAAGATTCTAAAAACTTCTCACCGGTTTTTTCAATTTCCAGATAAGCTAATCGGATCGCTTGTAAGAACAATAGAATGTCCTTTTCTTTTTGGAAACGATAAGGCCCTAATTTATTTTTCCAGATCTTGGTTCCATGATTGAGTAAATATTGTTTAGGGTGTTTACCCATCGGTTCCAAAAGCCTTGCGAGAAAACCTCGGATTGCGGTTACATTGCCATAGGCAAATAACGCGGATAAAAGTCCTACAAATTCTCTATCTTCCGGAGAATCATATAAATAACATAAGAATAATGGATCTGAATCTAAGAATTCCGGTTTAGTATAATTCTTATATAAAAGATCAAAACTTTTTTTTAGGTTTTTCTCTTTGGGAAGGGTAGAAGAAGGCATATTCGCTCTTAGCGATTTCTTTTTAAGAGGCCGCTTTTGCTTTTAATGCGATATAGGAACGTGAAGCCAGTTTTCTTTGTAAGATGCTTTCCATGAACGCAGAAGCTTCCAGCAATTTAGAAAGATCTATTCCGGTTGGAATCCCAGACTTATGGAAGAAGTAAACCAAATCTTCGGTCGCTAAATTTCCGGATGCACCTTTTGCATAAGGGCAACCGCCTAATCCACCGGAAGAAGAATCAAAGGACCGAATTCCTAATTCATAGGATTTTTGAACATTCGAGATTGCCATTCCGTATGTATCATGAAAATGTCCTGCTAGTTTATCGGCAGGGATTTCTTTTAGAAGAGTGTTAAGCAATTTTTCGACTTCTGCAGGAACCGCAGTGCCGATTGTTTCTCCCAGGGATATTTCATAAGCACCTTGGTCCAAAAGTATTTTAGAAACTTCTAAAACCTTTTTTGGATCAATTTTCCCCTCATAAGGACAATCGATTACTGTGGAAACATAACCTCTTACCAGCACTCCATCTTTCTTTGCTTCTGCAAAAATTTCCTTAAATCCATCTATGGATTCTTGTATGGTTCGATTGATATTTTTTTTGGTGAATGATTCCGATGCTGCAGTGAATACGGCTACTTCTTTAAATCCGGAAGAGATTGCCGCTTGGTATCCTTTTAAGTTAGGAGTGAGCGCACTAAAATGAACATCTCCTTTCAGATCCAAGGACGCGGAGAGTTCTTTTGCATCTCCTAGTTGAGGAATGTTTTCTTTTCTTACAAAGGAAGTCGCTTCTATATGTTTTAAGCCGGCCGCGACCAGCTTTTGGATATAAGCTAGTTTATCCTCTGTTGGGACCTCCGACTTTTCATTTTGGAGTCCATCTCTTGGTCCTACTTCCGTAATTTTCAAACTCATGTCTTTAAGGGATTGATTGTCAGAATTCTAAGCAAGCACTAAACCGGTATCCGTGTCCGAGAAAAAAGAAACTATCATCATTATGGAAGAAGTTTCCCTGTCTTCTTCCGAAAGGACTTACTTATCCGGGGTAAACCTAAAAGTAGAAGCAGGAGAATTTCTCGGAATTTTGGGCCGTTCCGGTTCTGGAAAGTCCACTCTCTTGCGACTATTATTAGACCTTCCTATTTCTTCTTCTTGGAAAAAAACAGGAAGTATTCGTATTTTCGGAAAATCGAAAAAAGAAATTCCAGCCAGATGGATCCAACCAGTTTTCCAGGATCCTGTTTTGGGTTTTAATCCAATTTGGACCTTGGAAAAAAGTTTAAGAGAACCTCTTCAATTATTCAAAGAAGAAAACTTATACGAGTCTTCATTAGAAAAATGGCTATCTATCTTGGGTTTAGAAGGTAAGGACAGAAATCGGCTCCCTTCTTTTTTTTCGGGAGGAGAGCTTCAGAGATTTTCCCTTCTCCGTGCACTTCTCTGCCGTCCTAAAATTTTATGTTTAGATGAGGCGACTTCTGCTTTAGATCCTATCTTGAATCATCAGGTTTTGCAGGCTCTCTCCGATCTGAATCGGAAAGAAGGAGTTACTATTCTTTGGGTAACTCATAATATTAAATCCGCAAATAAGTTCTGTTCTCGGATTGTGGAAATGGAGGAGTTAAATTCTAATTCTGCCGCCACTTTGAGTTGATCTCACTTGAACGGACCTTCTTCCAATAAAAAACCCCAAGGAGAAGTCCTCAGGGTTTCAACAAAACTATATCGAAAGAGTTTTTTAGAACTCTATATGATACAAGTTTTTGCGGTCTTTTTTGTCCTTATACAAAGCTAATAGAATGTCTATCCTGTAAATGGAAGAGCGAAGACTTGCTTCTAACAATCTGAGAGCTTTGATCTGGTTTTCGAGAGACATCTCGTTGAGTCTGGTCACTTCGGTTTTTTCGAAAACTTCGTGAGTAACCTCGCTCGATTTTAAATCTGTCGGTTTGAAGACGATTTTTTTATTCTCGAACATCACTTCGTAATAGATCCTTTTACTTTCGGATGCTAAAGTGATGTCGGCTACCTTTCCGCTATTGAACTGGAAGGTAATGTATTTGAACAAATTGCTCTCATAACCGTCCTGAACTTGGAAAGGAATGTCTTCCGTGACAATGGTTTGGCGTTTCTCATACTTCGGCATCAGGACCACGAGAATATCGTGTTTGCGCTCCAAGTCTTTTAATCTTTCGTTGATCGTTGCTTCTAGACCTACGATGATTTTTTTAAGGGACTTGGTGTACTCGCTTGTTTCGTCCTGAAATACGTCCGCCTCGTTGACCTTCTGTTTTTGTTGGGCCAATAATGGAACGAAGAAGAAGAGGGTCGCCAAAGCGAAAAGCCTGGTTTGGTTTTTCATTGGATCCTCCGTCCGTAAGATTGGACGGATTATTTTGATTTGCCAAGTCTTTTTCGGGTTTGGCTATTGCCCTTCCTTCTCAGCTTCCTCGTCCGCGGCCTTGATCTCCGCGAATCTTTTTGCCAGGTCCCTTCTTCTTTCTATAATTTTTAGCGAGAATTCAGTAAAGAAAGGGTCATTGGGGAATTTTAATAACTCGTCATATTCTTTTGCAGCCGTGACATAATCGCCGATCTTACTAGCTGTCTCCGCAAAATAAAAATGAAATTTTTTATTATAAGGCCTCTTCTTCCCTTGGTCGTCGTATAGATCCGTGTTTCTGAAGATCTTGTAAGCATAATAATCCCTGCCTCCCATGATCTCCAGACGAGCGAGTCCAAGCTTGGCATCGGGGCTATTCTGGTCGATGGTTAATGCTTTTTTAATATAAATTTGGGCTCTATTCTTTAAATCCGTTCTGATATAATGTTCTGCGAGTAGTACCAGTGCTTCCGTTTGGAACTGATTCAGCTCGACGGCTTTTTTATAATATATGACCGCTTGTATTTGTTCGTTCAGAAGTTCGTAAAGAACTCCCAAATGCATATAAGTTCTGTAATATTTGGGGACTTCTGCGATTGCATATTCATACTGAAAGATCGCCTTCTGGTATTTTTTTTCTATATGATAAGCTCTTCCTAGATTATATCTAAAAGCGAAGAAGGAAGGATCAAATCTCATTCCCGCTTCTAACATAGAGATAGCCTTTTCTCTTTTTTTAGGATCTGCGGACTGCAATAAGCCTACTGCTTCGTTATTGAAGATCCCGCTATTGGTGATCTGTTTTCCTTCGTATTCAAAACTTGCTTTGGATGGGGGAGGGGCGCCTTTCCAATGTCTACCTGCCGCCACTATAAAGTCCTGTTCTGATCTAGCAAGGCTTCCGTCTTGGTAAAACTCAGGATCTAAAAAATCATTCTCTCCCCAGAGTATTCCTGCGTATTCAGAGTCGCCTATTTTGAATTGAGCATGTATGATATTGGGAAAGATCAATAATAAAAATAAGCAGAGTGACTTGGCAAAATTTAAGCCTTGTAAATACTCTTTTAAAAGGGAAATTGTCCTCATTGGTCCCATTACAAACATCGATTCCAGTATTGGAATGTTCTAACCTATCGTACAGTATCGGACGAAAATCGGTTTTAAAGAACGTTTCCTTTTCCGTTTTTCCGAACGAGATCTTATTTGTGAGAGGAATGAACGGCTCCGGAAAGACTACACTTCTTAAGTCGATTTTGCAATACGATAAATTCAAGGGCCAGATCAAATTTCCTTCTTCTAAATCCGCTAAACTTTCTTACCTGGGCCATGATCTGGGATTATATACTACACTTAGCCTAGAAGAAAATTTGGAATATTTCAGAGGTATTGCAGGCGATTGCCGTCCGGAAGATCAGATCATTTCTTGGTTAAAAGATTTTCGTCTTTGGCAAAGAAGAAAGGATCCTGTATCTTCTTTTTCTCGCGGGATGAAACAGAAGGCAGCGGTAGTGCGTGCTCTTTTGCCTAACGTGGATCTTTATCTTTTGGATGAGCCCTTGACAGCTTTGGACAGCGAGGGAGAATCCAAAGCAAGATCAGTTTTGGAGAATGTATTAAATTCTTCTTCTATCATTATGGTGACCCACGATCCTAATTTTAGTTTAAATGCAAGGTCCAGACTTTTGGAATTGGGAGAAAATTCCAAATGAAAGCGATTTTATCTCTGATCCGAAAAGAGTTCCGTTTATTAGGAAAAGCAAGCAATGGGATCCTTTCATTACTCGTTTTAGTTTCCGCGATGGTGTTTTTATTCCATTATGCATTGGAAAGAAACGGCAAAATAGATCTGATTGCTCTGATCGGGTTGAAATGGGCGATTTTATTTGTCGCCTCATTCGTATTAGTTGGACAATTCACTTGGGAAGAGAGAGAAGCGGGTGGCGGAACCGCGAGCAGGCTTTTTATTTCTCCTTGGGTTTTATATTTTTCTAAATCGATTTTAGTATTTATAGCGTTGTCTGGCGCAGCGATTTATTTGATGGGGCTTTTTGCTTTAATGTTCTCTGCATTTCCCGCAGACATAAACGAGTTCGGAAGACAAATCGTATTTTTCTTTCCCGGTCTATTATGCCTTTCTTTTTTGGGGGTCTGTCTTTCCCATATCAGTTTATCTTCTCGCCTCAAGGAAATACTACTTCCGTTACTACTAGTACCTCTTTCTATTCCGGTATTTTTGTATGGGATGGAAGCGGAGAGAAAATTTATCTCCCAACCTTTTTCTGCCTTGGTGGGCTCATTTGTTCTAATTTTGGCATTTGCTTTTTTTTACGGTTCCATGGGCGCACTTCTGGTAGAAATGACTTCCGACGAATAGGATTCTTGTTGATACAATTTGCGGATACCTGCACACTTCCAAGCGTATGAATATTCGCCTCCTGCATCCCGCCTGGGACTGGATACTCTCTCTTTTGTTTTTATCGATTTTTCCGTTTGCAGTGCTTCTAGGTTTGTACTACCCGAATGTAATCTTGGAGCAGGGGATCTCTCATAGAATTTTTTATTTCCATGTTCCTGTTGCATGGGTAGCTTTGTATGGTCCCGGAATTTCTTCCATTTGTGCGGTTGCGTATCTAGTAACTAAGAACAAGACCTGGGACACACTTTCACTTTCTGCAAATAAGATTTCTCTTTTGTTTGCGATTGGTGTTTTGTTTTCAGGACCGATTTGGGCTTATCTTGCTTGGGGAACTCCTTGGGATAGTACTGACGCTCGTTTGAATTCTTTTTTCGTTTTAGTTCTCAGCCTTGTGGCTTATTTTCTATTGCGGTTTTTGGTTCTGGACCAAACTAAAAAGTATATCTTCTCCGCTTTTTTAAGTTTGTTCTGCAGTGTGAATGCTATTTTAACCTGGGGAGCAATTCGTTGGATGGACAATCCTGGAAATCACCCTTCTTCCGTATTGGGAAAAAAGGGAATGGATCCTGATATGAGGATTTCCTTTTGGTTAGGGATTTTAGCATATCATATACTTTTTTTGCTCTTATACAGGATAGTTTATCGTTTGGATAAGATCAAAGCGGTGAGAGAAGAATTGTTGGATTGAAAAATTCACTCAATTTTATAAAATACGAATTTTGTAATGATAAGGAAGGATCGTGGATAGAGAGAAGCAAGAGAGCCAATTGAATTATTCCGACTATTCTATCCTTGCGGTCGATGATTCGGATATAAATCTCAAACTTTTAGTTCATACTTTAAAACCTCTGGGCTTCCAGGTTTTAACTGCAATGAATACGGAAGAGGCACGCACACTTCTTGCGACCAATCAGGTGGATGTACTTCTTTTAGATGTGAGTATGCCTGGCCAGGATGGATTTTCCTTTTGTAAGGAGTTAAGAGAAATAGATAGATTCAACCTTCTTCCAATTCTATTCATCACAGCTTATAATAGAGAGTTGGGATTTGACGAGGCGATCACTCACGGTGGAGACGACTTTCTTCATAAACCTTTCCAACCTAAAGAATTAGTAGCAAAGATCAGAGCATTTATCCGGATCAAAAATCTTCAGGACGAACTTTTACACCAAAAGAAAAAGTACGAAAAAGAATTGGTGATGGCGAGAAGAGTTCAACAGGAACTTGTGCCTGAAAAACAATTGGAGTGGAATGGTTACAGCGTGAATTCAGTCTTCCATCCATTGATGCAGATCGGTGGAGATTTTATAGACGCATGGATAGAAGAGGATAAACTTCATGTGTTTATCGCGGATTGTTCCGGTCACGGACCTTCTGCTGCGCTTCTTTCCGCGATGGTGAAGATGCAGGTTTCCAATTTAGGAAGAAGTAATACTCTTGTTGAAAAAGTAAAAACTCTCCGCCAACAATTGGAGAAAATCTTACCGGAAGATTTTTCCATTACATTCTTTTATGGTATTCTAGATAAAAAAGGGAAATTTGAATATGCGAATGGAGGTCATCCTCCTCCGCTATTGTACAATAAAGGTAACGTCGAAGAATTGCCTGGTATGGGACCTTTAATCATTCCGATAGAACTTGGGACAGAGGACGAGTTTAGATCCGTAGTCTTGGAAAAAGGTGTTTCTCTATTACTTTACACAGATGGGGCCACTGAAATAACGGATGAGAACTATAATATTTTGGGCGAAGAAAGTCTGAAGAAGATCCTAAAAGAAGCCGTTGAATCCAAAGAAGATATACTGAATTTCTCACTGGAAAGAATATTGGCACATTCAGGAAACATGACCCACGACGATGATATCGCTCTCATGGTTATCCAAGGATGAGTGAACTCCCAAAACCTTCTTATATTGGCAAAGTCAGAGACGTATACGATTTAGGAAATTCCCTGATATTATCTTCCACCGATCGAGTCTCCGCATTCGATGTGGTTTTTCGTCAGATCGTTCCAGGCAAAGGAAAAGTTTTAAATAAGATCTCCGCAGAATGGTTCTCTTACTTTAAGGACATTCCGAATCATATCATAGAGACTGATGTTTCTAAATTCCCTTCTCCATTTAAAGATCACCCAGATTTAAAGGATCGTTCTGTTCTTGTCAAAAAATGCAAACGGATCGATTTCGAATGTGTGGTCCGCGGTTATCTTTCCGGTTCCGGTTGGAAAGAATACAAACAAGACGGCACTCTCGCTTTTAAAAAACTTCCTCCAGGTTTGAAAGAATCCGAAAAACTGCCAGAGCCGACCTTTACTCCTGCGATCAAAAACGATACAGGCCATGACGAGAATATCTCCGAAGAAAGAATGAAAAACGAGATCGGATCCGAACTCTTCTCTATTTTAAAGGAAAAATCGATTTCCCTCTATACCAGGGCCGCTGAACTGGTAGCTGGGGCTGGGATTTTGCTCTGTGATACCAAATTCGAATTTGGGATTTCGGAAGATAAGGTCATCTTGATCGACGAGATTTTGACTCCGGATTCTTCTCGGTACTGGGCTCAAGAATCCTATGTTATCGGGACCACTCCGCATAGCATGGACAAACAGATTTTAAGGAATTATCTGGAAAAATCCGGTTGGAACAAGGTTCCTCCAGCTCCGGATCTTCCTGAGAGTCTGATTGTGGAATTGCAAGCGGCATATAAGGAAATACAGGACCGACTATTAAAATGTTTATCGCAAGAATCAACGTAACTCTAAAAGAATCAGTTCTCGATCCTCAAGGGAACACTGTGAAATCCACTCTACAAGAACTGGGCGAAAAAGCTGTCCAAGATGTTCGAGTCGGGAAATACATCGAGGTCAAATTGGATTCTCCAGATCTCGAAACTGCAAAGAAGACAGTGGCTAATCTCTGCGAAAAACTTTTAGTAAATCATGTGATTGAAACTTATCGTTCGGAGATCATAACGGAATGAAAGCAGCGGTAGTCACTTTTCCAGGTTCTAATTGTGATAATGATATCGTAAGAGTTCTTTCAGAATTCTATTCCGCGAAAGTGGACAAGGTCTGGCATAAGGACCAATTCTCCGAAAAATATGATCTGGTCATTCTTCCGGGAGGATTTTCCTACGGAGATTATCTTAGATCTGGAGCGATGGCTCCTTTTTCCCCTGTAATGAAATCTGTAAAAGAACATACTGATCGTGGTGGAAAACTATTCGGAATCTGCAATGGATTCCAAATATTAGCGGAAGCAGGTTATCTTCCTGGCGCATTGATACGTAATAGAAACCTAAAGTATGTTTGTAGGACTATCGGTCTGAAAAAAGCTTCTAACTCAAATAAGATCAGCGGTAGTTTAGCTGATGATAAAATCTTAAGAGTTCCGGTTGCCCATGGAGACGGATGTTATTTCGCTTCGGCTGAGATCCGCAAACAATTAAAGGAAGAAGGTCGCATTCTATTCCTTTATGCGGGAGATAATCCGAACGGAAGTTTGGATGATATTGCTGGGATCTGTTCTCCTGATTTTAAAGTGGCGGGTATGATGCCTCACCCTGAAAGAGCGATGAATCCGATCACCGGAGAGATGGACGGTAAAACCGTTTTAGATCTTCTGATCGCTTCTTAACTTTGCGCCTTATCTTGGAAATCCTAAGTTCCCTGGATCTTCTCTAAAATCGCGATCCCGTCAGAGACCTTTTCTTTTTTGGATTTGGTCTTGATCCATCCTGAAACGGTATATAATGTTTTTATAAACTTTTCTGTTCCAAGGTTTTTGGGACGAGAGAAGCTTGCCTCTATCTCAGGTTCTAACTCCAATTCCAGTTTAGAATTTTGGTCTTGGACAATTTTACGTTTTCCACTTCCAGACCAGATTGTATTACCCAGATTATAAACTTCTCCGTTGGTCCAAACTAAGATCTCATCTTCCAAATAAAGATGAACTTTTTTCTTGGCGGAAATATTCAGGTAGATTCTATTTTCTAAAGGAAATGTTTCCGGTCCGTAACCTTTTCCTACGGTATAAGATAAGAGGCCATTTTCTAAAGAAACAGATAGATCATTCCAGGAAAGTTGACCTTCTACCCTTAAATCAGGAGAATGATTTTTAAAAATCCAATCTTTACCGGAAGGAGAAATTTGAGTGAACCAGTTGCCCTTATTCTTATCCCCAGTGTAAGCAAGCGCGTCTAATTGAAAATTCAGATTTTTTTCCCAGATGGCAGAATGTGTATAACCCTGACGGATATTATCATCCAATCTGAAATTGAATCTTTTATCCGATTTAGTAAAACTCCAATAACCGTTCTTAAAACTTCCTTGGTGTATAAAAGAAGAAGCTCCACTTTCTAAAAGAGATGTTTCTTGTAGATTCCCGGTCTCTCTATTCCAGAGAAGTAGATTTGCGCCCGATTTAAATTTGCTCGCATAGATTCTAAGCTCTAAAAAGATTTTTTCACTTAGTATATCCACAAGAACGGAATCAACTGATCTGAATTTTGAAAAAAGTCCCGCATTGTATTCTTTGGAATTATCGATCTGCACGGGACCGAAATATTTTCCAAACAAAGGTTCTAGTGTAGAAGGATGAAGGATGGAGCCTAAATGTTCTTTCATAGGATAATCATCTAATCGCGATTAGTCGTCTTTTTCTTTTCGATAAAAACCCTGCTGAGACGGGGCTTTGTAACAAAAGAAAACAAATAATTTGCCATAATGTAGGAAAAGACTAAGAAAAAAAGGGGAATTTTCCAAGCTTTCGTCTTCATTCCTAACGCAGTTTCAGGGAAATATGCTTGTGTGTATACTTCAACCGGATTCTAGTAGTGAAGGAATCTGCATGCTCGCCGAATACGAGTCTCAACAAATTCTATCTCTGGGAGAAGGTTATTATACCCCTCATTACCAGCCGATCTTAGACGTCGGTAATCGTAATATTATAGGTTACGAGGTTTTAGGGAGAGTATTTTCTCCCGAATCCAATCAGTACCATTCCTTAGGTTATCATTTTCATAATCCAGATACGGATACTGTCCGTTTAGTTCATATTGATCGTATTATTCGTGAAAAAGCGATCAAACATGTAAAGGAAACAGGTCTTAAGACTAAAATTTTCCTGAACATGATGCCAAACTTTCTCTCCATGGTATATACGGGAGAAGTGTTGGATATCAAACGTCTTCATATTCTTCATCTCATAGATAAGTATGATATTAACCCGAACGATCTAGTTTTAGAGATCACAGAAGATAAGTTCGAAGGGAATATTGAAAAACTTTTATATATAGTAAGCCTTTTCAGAGAAAGAGGGATCAAGATCGCTGTGGATGATCTTGGAGTCGGTTTTTCCAATTTGGAAAGGATCGGTTATATCCATCCGGATATTATGAAAGTGGACATAAAAATTATGAGAGAGAGTTTGAATAGACGCTCTTTCAAAAATGTACTCTCCGCAATTTCTGAAATGTCCCAAAGACTCGGTTCTCAACTTCTATTTGAAGGTGTGGAAAACGAAGAAGAATTATATCTTGCTTTATCCATGGGTGCAAACCTTCTTCAAGGTTTTTATTTCTCTCGTCCTGCTTTGGATTTTCAGGACAAAAAACGTTTTAATAAAACTCTTAAAACTTCTCTAGAAAAATTCTCCGGGCTCAGGTTCTTGGAGATTCTGGAAAATCTCAGAAAAGAACAATCCTTCTTGGATCAGTTCGTGGATTTATTCAAAGATCTGGAAACCTCATCCGAAGAAAAGATGACGGATGCATTGAATTCGATCTTAGACAAACTTCCTTTGGAAACCACTTCCGTTCTTGTCACCGATATGCACGGTTATCAGGTGACTCCTACTTTCAAAAGGGAAGCATACGATCTTCCTTGGACAAGATTATTGACCGAGGTAGGAAATAATTATGCTTGGAAACCTTTCTTCATCCGGCATAAGGCAGAAACCTATCATTCTAGCAGAGTTTCCGGGTTTACTGAACCTTTCCATGACATAGAAACCAAGCGTCAATATGTCTTATTCACCCTGAATCTGGGAGAGAATCACGTTCTCATTCTCCGCCTGGACTGGGAATCCTACTGAAGTCTCGGCTTCTAAACATCTTTCCTATTGATCTCCGCCTCAGGCATAAAAACATAGTCCTAGGCAGGGGTCCTATACGTGGCGGAACTACTCAAAATTTTAAATCTTCGCGCCGGAGTGGAGACCGAATCCGGTGAAGTTCAGGAAATCCTAAAAGGAGTCGACCTCACGATCAACGAGGGAGAAGTCCATGCCATCATGGGTCCAAACGGATCCGGAAAAAGTACCTTATCAAATGTCATCATGGGTCACCCCAAATATAAGGTGATCTCAGGGGATATACTTTTCAGGGGAGAATCCCTTCTTGAAAAACCGACTGACGAAAGAGCAAGGGCTGGCATCTTTCTTTGTTTCCAATATCCAACCAGCATCCCCGGCGTAACAATCGGAAATTTTTTACGTACCATCTTAAAATCAGTCCGAGGCAAGGACTTACCTGTAAAAGAATTCCGGAAAGAGCTAAAAGAAGCCACTGCTTTATTAGAAGTTCCTGATACTTGGATTGGAAGATACGTGAATGACGGTTTTTCCGGTGGAGAGAAAAAAAGGAATGAGATCCTGCAGATGACACTTCTCAAACCTAAACTTTCAGTTCTAGACGAAACTGATTCCGGTTTGGATATAGACGCACTTAGGATTATCAGTGAAGGTATCACTAAAAACAAATCCACGGAAAGATCCATTCTTCTAATCACACATTACCAAAGAATGTTGAATTACGTGACTCCTGATTTTGTTCACGTGTTTGCACAAGGTAAGATCCTTAAAACCGGCGGAAGAGAGCTTGCTCTTGAATTGGAAGAAAAAGGATACGATTGGATCCTAAACGGAGCGAACTAAAGGAATGCTTTTGGCGGAATCAATTTCGGAATATATAAAGGAGAAGAAGGAACCATCCATTCTTACCGAATTCCGTACAAACGCCGAAAAACTTCTGAACTCCGCAACATTTCCGGATTCTTCCTTAGAATCTTGGAGAAAGATCAGTCTTTCCAATTTTAAAATTTCAGAATATACAAAGGTTTGTCCTGATTCATCCGTAAACGTTTCCGGAAACGCAAAGTTTACTAAATTACAGGATCTTCCCCCTGAAAAACTTTCAGAGGTTCTGAAAAAAGTCGCGCCCGCAGTTTCATTTTATTCTAAAGAATGGTTTCCACTTTTTGTATTTTCCAGATTCACTCATGCGTATTATGTGCAACTAGGTTCGGATCTTTCTTCTTTCCCTGAGATCAAGGTTGAATGTAAGGATGGAAATATCATCCTTCCTCTTCTGATTGTGGATGCTTTTTCTGGAGCTAAATCTAATTTTCTGGAAAGATGGGAATCTCCTTCTCAGAAAGATTTGGTTCTTATGAGTGGAGTCACCATTCTTCTTACTCCCCCTAATGGAGATTTTCAATACTCTAGTTTAGAAAATTTGGGAGATTCAACTTTTCATTTTAGAGCTACTTATGGAGTCCAAGAAAAAGATTCCAAATTCCACGCGAGTCTTGCTTCTTGGGGTGGCTATAAGGGTAAATCATTCTATGATACGAATGTTGTAGGAAAGGGATGCTGGACACGTTATGTGGGTCTTTCTCCTTTAAAGGCGAGGGAATTCCAAGATACTGAAGTCCGAATTCTTCATTCTGAAAGTCATGCGCAAAGTTCTATTTTGTATCGTACGGTTGTAAGAGAGAAGGCCCATCATGTTTTTACAGGCAATCTTCATATACCTTCACATTGCAAAGATGTTGGTGCGATCCAGATCAATAATAACCTTCTATTAGATAGAACCGCAAGAGCGGAATCCATTCCTAAGTTAGAAGTATTTGCTGACAGTGTTAAATGTGAACACGGGGCGACTGTCGGAGAAATAGACGAAGAGCAATTATTCTATTTAGCTTCCAGAGGTATCTCCGAAGAAGAAGCACGCAAAATGATCGTAGAAGGGTTTTTGAACGAAGTAGTCCGAGAATTTCCTTCCGAAACTGTTCGCGAAGAATTATCCTCTATGATAGAATCTAGGATGTTGGGCGAGTAATGGGTGAGTTTCAGAAGCTAGCTAAACTTTCCGATCTAAAAGAAGGTGAGATATTCGTCGCAGAAACCCGTTACCATAGGGTAGGGTTGACTAGACTGGGGGACGAAGTTTGCGCATTCGCAGATCTTTGCACCCACGATGGTGAGGATATTTCTACGGGAGATTTGGAAGGTGACGTAATCGTTTGTCCAAGACATTCTGCAAAGTTTAATATCCGTACCGGAAAGGTACTTTGTATGCCTGCAGTGGAAGATTTGCCAGTCTATAAGACTAGAATCGTGGGTGACGAAGTCGAAGTAGAGTTGGAGGATTGACATGGGGAACCGAGGGGAGCAAAAGTTTTGAGTTTCGATCTCGAAAAGATACGCAAAGATTTTCCGATTCTATCTACACAGATGAACGGTAAGCCCTTGGTGTTTCTGGACAGTGCTGCTAGTTCTCAAAAGCCAAAGTCTGTTATAGATACTATCCGTAAATATTATGAAGCGGAGAATGCAAACATTCACCGTGGAGTTTATTACCTTTCCCAAAAGGCCACTGAAAAATATGAGATGGCTCGTATCAAAACTTCCAGATTTATTGGAGCTGCCTGCGCAAAGGTAGTCATATTTACCCGCAATACTACCGAATCCATTAACCTAGTCGCTCAATCTTGGGGACGCACCAATATTCATGAAGGTGATGAGATCGTACTCACTGAATTAGAGCACCATTCTAATTTGGTTCCTTGGCAGATGTTGGCCCAGGAAAAACAAGCAGTCTTAAAGTTTATACCTCTTAACCAAGATTCCACTTTGGATCTTAGTAACTTGGACGAGATCATTACTGAAAGAGTAAAGTTAGTCGCTCTTGCTCAGATGTCTAATGTAACAGGCACGATTCACGATCTTTCTGCTATCATTCGTAGAGCAAGAGAAGTAGGTGCAAAGGTATTGATAGATGGAGCCCAAGGTATTTGCCATCTTCCAACAAACGTTCAAAAAGAAGATTTTGATTTTTATGCATTCTCTGCGCATAAAATGCTCGGGCCAACTGGCGTAGGAATTCTCTACGCTAAGGAAGAGATCTTAGACACGATGCCTCCTTGGATGGGAGGAGGGGATATGATCTCCAAGGTTTGGAAGGATAAATCCACTTACGCGGATCTTCCTGCAAGATTAGAAGCAGGAACTCCTAATATTTCCGGAGTGATCGGATTTGGAGCTGCTCTAGAATATCTTGAATCTGTTGGGATGCAGGAGATCAGAAATCATGAGTTGGAACTCCTACAATATGCTTTGGATCGATTAGAAGATTTCGGCGGTTTGGAACTGTATGGAACAGACGATCTAAACAAAAGGGGGGGAGTGGTCTCTTTTAATTTTCCCGGAGTACATCCTCACGATGTAGGTTCCATTCTGGATGAAGAAGGGATCGCAATCCGTGTGGGACACCATTGTGCCCAACCGTTTATGGACTTCAAAGGAATCGCAGGCACCTGTCGTGCTTCTTTCTATCTTTATAATACCAAAGAAGACGTAGATTCTCTTTTGGTAGGTCTAAAGAAAGTGAAGGAGATTTTCGGCCGTGTCCTTAAGCGATAGTCTTTACCAAGAAGTACTACTCGATCATTACCAAAATCCAAGACATCATGGAAAGATGGAACATTCCGATCTTCACCAAGAAGGAGTGAACCCTCTCTGTGGTGACGAAGTAGAATTATTCCTTAAACTGAATGCTGATATTATCTCAGAGATCAGTTTTGTGGGGAAGGGTTGTTCTATTTCCCAAGCCTCCGCTTCTATGCTCACAGATTGTCTTTACGGTAAAACAATCTCGGAAGCAAAATTACTGATCCAAGAATTTAAAGGAATGCTTTTAGAAGATAAGATCTCGAATTTTTCGGAAGAATATGAAGATCTAGAATCTATGGAAGCTGTGAAGAAGATCCCGGCGCGTATTAAATGTGCGACTCTTGCCTGGAATACTTTGGAAAAGGCAATAGGGAAATAGAAATTTTTCTCAGATCGCAAGAACTATCAAGCACGAGTAAAAAATAAAGTTTAGGATACTGGAAACAATACCAAGGACTGCAATGGATTTCGTTCAAAAGGCTCTCTGGTTTATAGAAGGTCATTCTAAAGAGAATATTTCTCTCGAAGATGTGGCAAAGAATGCAGGGGTTTCTCCCTTTCATCTAACACGAACCTTCTCTCTGACTATGGGAGTTTCTTTGATGAGATATCTAAGAGGACGACGTTTGAGCGAGGCTGCAAAGATATTGGTGGAAAAAGGATCCAATATTTTAGATCTCGCTTTGGATATTGGTTACGGATCTCACGAAGCATTTACAAGAGCTTTTAGGGATCAGTTTTCGATCACTCCAGAACAACTCAAGTCCCAGGGCCATCTTGGTAATGTGAACTTAGTGGAGGCTATCACCTTGAACGCAGAACCAATTCCTAAAATCGATCCACCCAGATTCGAAACTATTCCACCTAGACTTTTTGCAGGTACTGTACAACATTACGATTGCCAAATGCCTGCTGGGATCCCGAATCAATGGCAAAGTTTCGGAGCATATCTCGGAAATATTCCTTCTCAAGTTGGGGATGCTGCTTACGGAGTTTGTTATAATTTCGATGCAGAAGGAAACTTCGACTATATGTGCGGTGTAGAAGTTTCAAATTCTTCCGGATTACCTAAAGAGTTTCAGGTATTAAAGATCCCTACTCAAAAGTATGCGGTGTTTACTCATAAGGGTCATATCGCTGGTATCAGAGCAACATTTGCTGCAGCAGGCAAATGGTTTCCTGATTCTGGGGTGAAACCTTTCGAAGGTGCAAATTTAGAAAGATATGGTAAAGAATTCAACCCGGTCACTGGAATGGGAGGATTAGAAATTTGGATACCAGTAGAGGATTAAATTCTCTGAAAGGCCTTGCGGCTCGAGCACGCAGGGCCTAAATAGTGTTTTTGGATGAAAGAAGTCTTCTTTACTTTTTTAAAACTTGGTCTGATCTCTTTCGGCGGGCCCACCGCGCATTTAGCATATTTCTATCAAGAATTCGTAATTAAAAAGAAATGGATCTCCGAAGAAGTTTATAAAGAATTATTGGCGGTTTGCCAATTTCTTCCCGGTCCTGCAAGTAGCCAATTGGGCATCTGTATTGGGGCACTTCGTTCCGGTTGGAAGGCGGGATGCATTGCTTGGTTAGGATTTACACTTCCTTCTATCCTATTGATGGTCGGTTTTGGAATTTTATTAAAATCGAATATAGTTCCGGATCTGAAATGGTTTCATGGTTTAAAATTGGTCGCCGCTGCTGTTGTAGCTCACGCAATTTTGAACATGTGGAAAAATTCCAAAGACCATCCGTATAAGATCTATATAGTCATTGGCTCCGCATTGATTGCCTTAGTCTTTGCTGGCGCGTTTACTCAACTGATCGTAATTTTAGTTGGAGCAGGGATTGGCTTTTTTCTATTTAAAGAAGAAACCGATCTTCCTTATGTTTCAGTTTCCTTCTCCGTTCCGAAAAAGATCGCATTATGGTCTTTAGGTTTCTTCTTCCTTCTTCTCTTCTTATTGCCCTTACTGAAATCATTCTCTGGGTTATTGTCTTTTGCGATCTCCGATTCATTTTATAGATCAGGTGCTTTAGTTTTTGGAGGAGGGCATGTGGTCCTTCCGCTATTGGAAAACGAAGTAGTAAGACAAGGTTGGATCGGAAAAGAGGAATTTTTAGCAGGGTATGGGGTCGCTCAAGCAATGCCTGGTCCATTGTTTACATTTGCTTCTTACCTAGGTTATATGATCTCAGGTTATAGCGGGGTTATTCTTTCGACCGCTTTCGTATTTCTTCCTTCTTTTCTTTTGGTGTTTGGATTTTTTCCACTTTGGGAGAAAATAAGAAATTATCCGAAGATGAGGACCGTGATAGATGCGATCCAATTTTCCGCATTGGGAATTTTATTATCCGCATTTTGTATTCCTGTATTCACTTCCGCCGTTTATTCCGCTTACGATCTTTTTATATTCTGCTCATTATTCTTTTTGATGGTTTTTCTAAAAGTCCCGAACTGGTTGATCTTGATCATTGGTTTGATCGCCCCATTCTTAAACCCGTTCTGAAGGAAAATAAAAGAGTCCTTAAAATTCTTTACACAGAGTCGCTGCTCAGATAGACTAATTGTTAGATGCAATTATTAGAACAACCAACTCAAGAGATCGAAAAAAGGGTCTATGCCGAGATTCATAGGGTAGAAGATCCGGAAATAGGTATCTCCGTGGCGGAGTTAGGTTTGATCTATAAGATCCAGGTAGAAGGTGATAAAGCCAGGATAGAAATGACTTATACTTCTATGGCTTGCCCAGCCGGCCCTCAAATGAAAAAAGATATCGAAGACAACGCCCTTAGGGTAGAAGGTATCAACTCAGTAGATGTCGAAGTAGTTTGGACTCCTAAATGGGATCCGAGAGCAATGGCTTCGGAAGAGGCTAAAATGGACCTTGGGATTTTCGATTATTAAGAACGGTTATTAATTATCTTGCCGCCTTCCATATAAAGAGCGCTAGTTCCGAAATACTCCAGATCCTTAGGGTCGTGCGAGATCAATAGAATTGGCATACTGATCTTATACCTTAAACTTTTTAATTCTTCTCTCATCTTCTGTCTTAGATCCGTATGAAGTGCAGCAAATGGTTCATCTAAAAGTAAAATTTTAGGATCTCTTGCAAGTGCTCTTGCGATCGCTACTCTTTGTTTTTGCCCGCCTGAAAGATGTTTAGGATAACTTTCAGAAGTCTCTTCTATCTCGAATAAATTCATCAGATAAGAAACTGTTTCTTTATCTTTTTGTTTCGTGGCTCGAAAAAATTTGTTTAATCCGAACTCTATGTTCTTTCTAACAGTGAGATGAGGAAACAGCCCGTAACTTTGCGGAACATAGCCTAGATTTCTTTTCTGAGGCGGGATATATTTTTTGGAAGAAGAATCAAAATAGACCGTGTTTGCAAAAGATATACATCCGGAATCCGGTTTCAAAAGACCAGCTAATGCGCGTAATGTGAGGCTTTTTCCCGCCCCGGAAGGGCCGTACAATACCTGAAATTCTCCTGAAAATTCGAACTGAACATCCAATTCGAATTTTCGATTTCCATCGGAGAGTCTTTTTCGGATATCTACGGTTAAAGACATTAAGGAAGTATAAATTTATATTTTAGAAATGTTTCTTTCGATTCCGGAGATTTTTTTAAGAATTCCAAGAAGGATTTTGCTTCTTCTGAATTTTTGGTCCCGGTTACTAAAATTCCTGGATATAAGATCGGTCTGTGTCCACTTAATGTGAGTGCGACCTTAACTTTGGACTCTGCGATTGCCGCGTCTGTGATGTATACAAATCCAGCTTCTACTTCTTCTCTTCCAACGTAATCTAAAACTTGTCTTACATTTTCAGCTGGAATGAATTTATCTTTCAGAGTAATATTTAAGTTATTTTTGGTAAGAACTTCTTCTGCGTATTTTCCCGCTGGAACTGAGCTTGGATTTCCGATTGCGATCTTTTTAATCTCAGGCAATTGTAGGTCTTCTAATTTTTTGATCTTGAGTTCGCTTGTTTTAGGCTGAATTAGAACTAAAGTATTTTTAAGTAGAATAACTTTTGTAGAAGATTCTAAAACTTCTGCTTTGATCCCTTTATCTACGATATCCTGATCCGCCGAGATAAAAACATCTACTGGAGCACCTTTTTCTATTTGTTGGAATAAACTTCCGGAAGATCCGAAATTAAATACCGGTTTGATCCCTGTTTTTTGTTTGAATGTGGTTCCAAGTTCTTTCAAAACATCGGTTAAGCTGGATGCTGCCGAAATCGTGATCTCCTTTTCCTTTTCTTGCGTATAAGAAGGAGATTGGATGAGTAGAAGTAGAACAGGGAGTAATAAATATAATCTTTTGATCATTCGTTTAATAATTCCTTACCAATGAGATTTTTTAAGTAAGATCCCGGAAACTGTCAATACCAATACACAAGTAATAGATGCTACGAATACTAAAACCAAGGAGAACTCATCTTTTCCGGATTGTACTGAATCATAAATTGCAAGCGCGATAGTTTGTGTTTTTTCGGGAATATTTCCTGCGATCATTAATGTGGCTCCGAATTCTCCCATTCCTCTTGCGTAAGCCATCATGGAACCTGCTAAAATTCCTCTCCAGGAAAGTGGAAGTATCACGGTTAAAAAAGTTTCCCATTTCGATTTTCCTAATGTGAGAGCGATCTCTTCGTATTCAGGATCTAAATCTTCAAAGGTAGCTTTTGCGGATCTATACACTAAGGGAAAGGAAACGATTGTAGAAGCCAAAACTGCTCCATGCAAATTAAACAATATGGAATATTCGAATTGTTCAGCAAGAAAATGTCCGATCACTCCTTTTTTACCGAAGACTACCAATAGATAATACCCGAGCACAGTGGGAGGAAGAACCATCGGAAGAGTTAGAATTGCATCTGCAAATGCCCTTCCGAAAAATCTAAGTTTGGACATCCAATACGCGAAAAATATCCCGAGTAAAGCGGCGAAGAATGTGGAGAAAAATGTTACCTTTAGTGTTAGGAATAAAGGATATCTGATGGAGTCCCAATCGAAAGTATCCATCAGATTAACTTAAAGTTTAGAATTCCATAATGTTAGAGAAGAAGCTGTTGTGAATGCCCAAAAAGAACAGAATGCATAAAAGTTAAAATTATAATAATAATCTTGGTCTCTAATAAAACTTACGAAGAATACATCCGGTAATACGATCCCTAAAAGTAATAGTATCCCTGAAAATCCTTGGAATATAACGATTACTTTGCCCACCCACTCACTTCTCCAGAAACCGCCAAAGAAAAATGTTAAAAAGCAAGGAATGATGAAAAATATATTTGCTGCGGTTCTTACATTCACTTCTTCTAAACCGCTGCGATTAGGTTCTATTCCAAAAAAGCTGCCCAGTTTGGAAATCAGATCCTGCCCCGATTCTACACCTAAATTGATGGAGTAGTTGATCCAACTTCCTAAGCTGAAGAATAATTGTAACAATGCCAAGACGAAGATTAACTTTTCCCTTCCACTTTTTTCCGAATAGAAGTCTATAAATCTTCCTAAAAGTTGGGAAAGAAATCTTTTCCATCCGTTTAAAACTACGGATGTGGCAGGCAAGGCGAGACTTAGATCTCTAAGAAGGTTTTTGATCATCCTAAAGAAACCGTCATTTCTACTTCTACCGGAGCACCTAATGGAAGAGCGGAATTTCCCACCGCGAAGCGCGCATGACGTCCTGCTTCTCCAAAAATACTTAAGAGTAGATTAGATGCATGATTTGCGACTAAATGTTGCTCTATAAAGTCAGGACTGGAAGCCACGAATACCCCGATTTTCACGATACTCTTTATTTTATCTAAATCCCCGATTACTCCTGCGATCGCTGCAAGCCCGTTCAGCGCAGCTTGTTCTGTGGCAGCTTTTACATCATCTATAGAAAGTCCGGCACCAAGGGTTCCAGTAAGCATAAGTTTGCCGTCTTTCAAAGGTAATTGGCCGGAAGTGAATACCAGATTTCCTGTTTGTATGGCAGGTATATAAGCTGCAATCGCCTTAGGTGTAGGTGGGAGTTCCAACCCAAGGGATTTGATTTTTTCGAGTATGCTCATTCTATGAGGGCTTCCTTTTCCCGTTTCTCTTCTATTCCTGGATGGTTTCTCGTTTTTTCAAGCACGTATTTCGTTCCAGGCCCGGGGATTTTCCTTTACGTATGGAAGACTTTATGACAAGCTTCATGTAGGCAAGCATGTCCTCAATACTCGAATTGGAACCTCATCCAGAATATCCGGAAACCTATATGGTATGCCGTCGCACGGGGGTCCATTTCTATAAATTGGCAAAGGAAAGGGATTACGAAGATTCCTACTTTCAGGAAGAATACAAGAATCAGTACAAAAAGACCTACTACGAGGACGAACCTCAGCTTAGAAATTTAGCCAAGGCACGTTTAGAAATGATGAGCGCATTCCAAGATCCGAAAGATAAAACTCTTTTCGAAATAGGATCTGCTGCTGGCTACTTCTTGTCCGAAGCGGAGAAGAAGGGATACAAAGTTAAAGGTCTGGAACTTTCTTCCACAGAAGCGGAATACTCCAAAAACAAATTAGGTTTGGATGTTATCTCCGGTTCGTTCTTGGATGATTCCATTTTTCCCAAAGAAACTTTCGATGCAGTCTGTGCGTTTTTTGTAATAGAACATTTTCCGAATGCGGAACTTGTTTTAGAGAGGATTAATAAATTGTTAAAGCCGGGTGGGCTCTTATTCTTAGGTCTTCCTTCATTGAATGGACCTTCTTTTCAAACTAATCCTACAGAATGGTTTCGTACTCATCCGTCGGACCATTTTTGGGATTACTCACCCGATTCTCTTAAAAAAATGTTGAAAATGTACGGTCTCGTCACGGTATATAGGAAACCAATGTCATACCACCCTAGTAGAGATAAGGGATGGAAAGGCAAATACCTGACACATCGGCTCTTTGTTCGTTACGCAAACCTCTCCTGCTACGCCGACACATTCCACTCAATCGCGATTAAAAAAATATGAAATTCGAAGAATTAAATCTAGAGCCTAACCTGCAAAAAGCAATCCAAGAAGCAGGATTTACTGAGCTCACTCCTATACAAGAAAAAGCAATCCCTCCCGGAATGGAAGGAAGGGATGTTACCGGTTTAGCGCAAACAGGAACCGGAAAGACAGTGGCATTCTTGGTGCCTACAATTCACTCCATCTTGACAAGAGGAATACAAGGAGTCAGTACTTTGATCCTTGCTCCCACTAGAGAGTTGGTGATCCAAATTTCGGAAGAAGCCGAAAAGTTACTGAAACATACGGACTATAGAGTTGTGCCGATCATAGGCGGAACTGATTATAAAGTCCAGAACAGAGATCTGAACGGACTCAATGGTCTTATCGTTGCAACTCCAGGAAGATTGATCGACCTAGCAAGAAGTGGAAGCGCCGATCTGGAAAAGGTCGAGTTTTTCATTCTGGATGAAGCGGATCGTATGCTGGACATGGGTTTCATCTACGATATACGTTGGCTTCTTCATAAATGTAAGAATAGAAAGCAGACCTTACTTTTTTCTGCAACTCTATCCGTCGAAGTTATGCGTCTCGCGTATCGTTTTATGAACGAGCCAGTCGAGATCCAAATCAATCCTGATAAACTGATCACGGAAAGAATAGATCAGAAACTGGTTCATTTGGGAAGAGAGGAGAAGTTACCTTATATGGTGAACTCCATTCTCGCAGAAGAACTGGAAGGACAAGGAATCATATTCACAAATTTTAAAGCGAATATTCCTAAAATTGTCCATTCTCTTAGAAAGTTCGGAATTCCTATCACTGGGATTTCTTCGGACTTAGACCAGAAAAAAAGACTTAGACTGATGAGGGATTTTAAATCCGGAAAGTTCAAGTTTATGGTAGCAACCGATGTTGCAAGCCGTGGTATCGACGTTGAAAATATCGAAGTAGTTTTCAATTTTGATCTTCCCCAGGATACTGAGAATTATGTGCATAGGATCGGAAGAACTGCAAGAGCAGGAAGAGTTGGTAAATCCATCAGCTTCTGCTCTGAATCAGATTATGTTGAATTGGAGAAGATAGAAAAATATCTGAAACAAAAGATAGATGTTCTGCCTGTTCACGAAGAAGCGCTCACATTCCCTGGCGGTGAGTTCCAAGTTTTCCTAGGTGGAGACGCATTTGATAATGCTCCTGTCGAAAGAAGCGGAAACAGAAATCAAGGCAGAGGCGACAGAGGTCCTAAAAAACAAAGAGGAGATTTCCAACGTAACAGCAACGGAAATCAAAGAGGCGAGAAAAACTGGAATAGAGAATCTGGAGATCGTAAGAAAGATTTCAACAGAGATTCCGGACCCAGAAAGCAGAACGGCGGACATAAAAAAAGACCGGAAGCTGCGATCCAAGAAGCCCAAGAATTTTTACAAAAAGCGGACAGCGTATTCGGTTCCAATGGTGCTCGTAAAGATAGAAACCAGAAAAATCAGAACCAGAAGAAAGGAAAACAACGTTCCGATTTTCAAAAACAACATTCTCCGAATCACCAAAATCACGAGAATAAAAAACAAAAGTCGAATTACGATAAGAGCAAACGTAACTTATTCGATATAAACGATTCTAAAAGATCTGCAGATAAGAAGAAGGGATCAATTTGGACAAGGATCAAATCCTTCTTTGGGGGTTAGGATTCTTTCTACTTTTTAACGCACCTGTTTTTGCCGAGTCCAGGATACAAACCATCGGCAAGAACGGATACGTTTCCTTCGAAGAGATCCATAAAAAGATCCCGGGACTACAATCCAAATTCGAGTCTGCTACATTAGTAGGCTCTATCTCTCATACCTCCGGTGAGATCCGTTTCAGGATCGGTGCTTCTTTTTATGCAATCAATGGTAGTTTAGAAAAAACGAATTTACCGGTTGTTTATAAAGATAAGGACTTCTTACTTCCTCCCGATTTGGTAGAAGCGATCTTTGTACGTTTATTACCCGGAGATGTAAGTTACGAATTTAAAGAAGACGAACTTGTATTCGATCTACTGCCTAAAGCGGAAAGATTAAAACTGTCTGCGATCATAGTGGATGCGGGACATGGAGGAAAAGATCCCGGGACTTCTTCGGATAAAGGGATGCAAGAGAAACTAGTCTCTCTACAGGTAGCCCGCTTCCTAAAAAAATTCCTAAATAAGGTTTATCCCGAAGTTAGGGTAATCCTGACCAGATCCAATGATTCCTTTATAGAATTGGAGAGAAGGTCAGAGATCGCGAATAAAGAGATGCAAAAGGGCGGATCAGTTTTATTCGTAAGTTTACATTGTAATGCTTCTATTTCTTCAGATGTGAATGGATTCGAAGTGTATTATTTATCTCAGACTCCCAGCACAGAAACAGCAAGAGAAGTCTCATTATTCGAAAATGGGATTTCAGGCAAAAAAGGTGGGACTTCCTACGGGAAGATCCAGGCCGGAATGATGTCCTCTATGATCCAAAGAAGAAGCCGTCTTCTCGCCAGAAGTGTCGAATCCGAGATGAAAAAAAACCTTGGTCCAAAGATATTGTCTAGAGGAGTGAAGAAAGCGGACTTTTCCGTGCTAAGGGGAAGTTTGATGCCTGCCATTCTGGTCGAAATGGGTTACCTCACCCATAATAAAGAATCAGAGGTATTGGCTGATAAAACTCATCAAGTGAAATTGGCTAAAAGTATATTAGAAGGTGTGAGAGCGTATGAACTTGCAAAAGATTAAGGAAATTTGGAATCGCTTCCTCACTCATTTGGATACCTTCTATACTTGGGTTTTCGAATTGGCGACCAGAGCTGCCGATTCTAAAGAATCCAAAAGGATATTATTCTTAACTTATTCCTGGATCATCGTATTATTATTCCTGACCGGTTTCATTCTCGCAGGGAAAAATCCATTAAAGTTACTCGTTCCATTCACATTATACGATCTGCCTAATTTGGATCCTAGAAAAGAAATCGTAATATACGGTTCAGATGGAGAAGGTCAGGTATTCCCAGTAAAAAGAAAGGTACTCTTAACTGGTGAGGATTTCAGACATGATGTTTTGACATTAGTGGGAGAAGCTGGAGAATCCAGTTATTTCGATCCTACTGTTCCGAATGCTTCAGCACAATATAGAAATCTGAAAAAACTTCCGAACTTGCAAGATTCCGTAATCTCTATCTGGAAAAGAGGAGATGTATTGATCTTGGATTTGAGAAAGTCCACATTAGAAAACTTACTTTCAGACATGAAGTTCCGTATTGATTACACTTACGCAAGCCAAATGACGGAAGAACAAAAGTCTGCAGAGATAGAACGTAAAAAATTAGGCTTATTGTCTTCTGCATTCTTAGCGACTGAAAAAACCTTATTTGAGAATTATCCTGATCTAAATCGGATCGAATATAAGTTAGGCGGAGAAGTGGGAGATCTGCCCGGTTTAAGCTATTTGCTCTCTTCTATCCATACTAGATAACCCTAAGATTCCTCAGCTATTTCCGGGGTTTTCTCTCTAAATTAACTGGACGAGAGGGTTGTTTTGACCCTTTCCAAAGCCGATAGTATTAAGGATATGTCCGGGTCCAAACGTACAACCTTAGTCGTTTTTATTCTTTTGATCTCTGGGATCATATTATCAGCAGCTCCGGATCTGCAAAATTCTCCTGATGTAACAAACATCAACGACTTCCGCACGGATCGTGTAGCATTTCATTATATCCAGTTGGTGGATAAAGAAGGTAAGGCTCTTCCAGAAAGAAATCTGAATCGAGATACTTCAGAATCTACGTTACTCATCATTGATAGAGGACAACTTACTCTTTTGAAGGATGGATTCGACGATCCATCCCAAGTAAAAGAGAAGGAAAAGGACTATTTAAATAAAATTTATAAATTCACCAGATTAAAAGACCTGGAACAGGAATATTATAAATTACCTGAATCGGAAAGAACCAAACCTTCTTCAAAAACAGAACCAAACCAGGCGGAAACAAGTAAAACCAATACTGCTTCAGGTACTTCTTCGGAACCTGAAGAGAAGAATAAAGAGTTCGATCTTCTATTAAAATATGATGATGAACTTTTGAAATCTTATGCCGCGGAGAAGGCCGCATACGCGGAATATTTCAGAACGGAACGTATTTACGGAAAAGATTCTCCTAAGACTAGTTCGCTTAAGACAAAATTTGAAGAACTGAAGTCCAAAACCCAAGAGAGGAAAAAATTCCTATTAGGTTTTTTACATAATACTTCTGTAGATTCGAATCCATATCCTGGTGATAGAAAAGAACAGATATTCTATACGAATCATTCAAATGGACTCCCGGATTTTTATCTACATTCTACCACTCCAAGAGAAGTAGATGGTCTGATGAGAGGAGAAGAAGAAGTAGGAAAAAAATACGGGCAACTTTTCAAAACTGCAGTGGACCGACTGATAGATTCCCAGATCGACAAATTGTATTATTATATTTGGAACCGGGATATGACAAATACTCGGATTAAAGTAGACCGATTTTTAAAAGGGAAGAAGGTCACAGTAGTTACCGGTGATTCGACAGTTTATACAATGATAGATAAAGAAGGGGATGGGATCACTGAGTCCTTCTTTGTAGATTCACCAGGGCTTAAATTTTCTTGGGGAAAAGAAGTCCCAAATATCATTTCTATCTCAAATTGTACAGATCAAACAATCTTAACGAAGATCAAAGCATTGGGAGATGATGTTTCTTCCGGAAGAATTCCTAAAAAAGTGGATAAACTGGATTTAGCAATTCCGGAAGAACAGATACTTCTGGAATTAAAACCTTTGTTAAAGAACTTGTAGAGTTATTATAATCCTCTAAAAACCGGTTTTCTTTTTTCTTCTATAGATTTAATCGTTTCCCTGAAATCTTGGGAAAGGAAGTTGAGAGCCTGAGACTCCGCTTCTTTGCGTAATGCGGCATTCAATTTTTCGCGATCGTAAATATTCTTCTTTAATTCGCTAAGTGCCATAGGAGCGCTTTCACTTAGGGAAATAGCAATCTCAGTAGCTCTTTGAAGGACTTCTGCTTTTGGGACTGAATCATAACAAATTCCCAAAGAAAGAGCCTCTTTGCCGCTTACAGTCTCTGCTAAGAATAAAAGCCGGTTTGCAGTTTCCATTCCGAACAATTCTTTTGCAAGATAACTAGATCCCATTCCTGGATGAATTCCCAATTTTACGAAATTGAATTGGTATTTTCCTTCGTCTGCGAAAACTCTTAAATCGCAAGCAAGAGTAATAGAAAGACCGGCGCCAATTGCATGACCATTTGCGGCACATATTACGGGAACGTTTAGATCTCTAACGCTTAAGAATAGATTATAGAATTCGAACATTTCTTTTTTGTTTTGTTCGAAAGATTTCTCAGCAAAAGATTTTAATAATTCGAAATTACCACCGGCAGAAAAAATATCATTCTTACCGGTAATGACTACCGCTCTAGGCGGGTTCTTTTTTAGATTTTCTATATGAGCTTTAAACTCCAGACCCATCGGGACAGTCATAGAGTTTTTGGTTTCCGGATTATTCAGATAAAGAATTTCTATTCTTGATTCGGAAGAAAGTTCTACTGTTTCTGAATCAACTAATGCCATTAAACAGCTTCCTGTTTTAATTCAAAACTTTCATACCAAACTCTATCGGAAATAGAAAGAGGTTTCTCTCCGATTCCCATTTGGTCATAATAATCTAAAAGAATTTCTAAATGAACATTCTCTTCATCTTCTAAAGTCCAGAAACTGCTATCGATCGACTTGGAAACGAGGGCTTGGCCTCTCACAGAGTCCACAAAATATTCAGGTTTGTCTGAAAAGATCAGATGCGCAGAGATTAGATCAAAACGAATAGTGTCCACGATCTTAGAAAATTCAGAGTCGACTTTATCGAAATAACGGGAAGCGATCTCAGTTTGGAAATAATCACCCCAAGTAAGAATGTCCGGCTCCACTCCAGTGCGCTCCTTGATCTCCTGGAGTTTTTCCTCTTCCAAAAACGGTTTGGAAGCGAATTTATCCACAAGTTCTCTGAGTGAAATCAAGTTAAGGATCTTATTCGCGGAAAGTTGTCCACGGCGCATCATATCGAAAAGTTCTGGATTCAGTTCGGACTTGTTGTCTGCCATGATTTATTTTTCGGCAGAAGCATAAAAATCCCCTGAACAATTTCCTTCCGGAAAATACACGTATATGTCTCATTTCAGAAAAAAAGAAGAATGCTCCAAATTCTGAAAGGTAGCGCTGGATTCCTAAAGTCCCGAAGTCGAAAATAAAGATACGGGAGAATTTTACCCGGACCGCCATGGCTGTAGGACGATCGGATACACTTCAAGAATTGATTACGATTTTAGAGACGATGTTTGGAGAAACAATCATCGGCTCCGATATCAATCTAGTTAAACACCTATTCTATAGTTTGAAGGCGGACCAAAGGGAGTTTCCATTCGATTATGAAGGGGAGAAGCTTAACTCCGTTGTCGAAGAGGTCAGCGAAGACACTCTCGTTCTATACGTTCCATATCTACAGCCGAAAGGAATCCTAAGAGCAAAAATCAGTTTCGAAATCTTGAATATACTCTATCAATTCGAAGTGGTACTTCTGGATTTTTGGGAAGACCATGTAAGGGTCAAGATCCCTTCCGAATTACAAGCTGCCGCATTCCGTAAAAACCTAAGGGTCGCCGTAGACGACCTTTTTATGAATTATGTGATCCTTTATCGTTCCTTGAGCGGAGGAGAAAGAGAATTAGGAAAAAATCTAAGCGTAGAGCAAAGATTTTTTCATCTCATGAAAGAGATCAAAAAGGATAATCCCAGCCTTAAGTTGATCAACTTAATGGTTACCGAATATATTCTGGGGATTTCCAGGGACTATGAGATCGTATTTTTTGGACCAGGAAAGGACGGAGGATTTTTTGGGGATTTTATTAAAAAGTATAACCGTCCCATCTATGTCCCGGATTGTTCTTTAATCAAAAGTTATATAGGAGAAGAGAAGGATCCATACTTAGATAATTTCCGAGATGAATATCTACGTTTGATCCAAACTAGAGGGCAGGCGAAGGCAGACGAGTTTTTCAGAGAACTCCAAAAAGAAGAAGTTCGGAACTTCTTAATCTCCTATATAGTCACTCCAATTCGATTGTTCAACGACCCAATCGGTTATGTAAAAGTATTCTCTACCGCAATGGATAAATTTTCCATCGTACAACAACAGGCATTATATATAGAAGAATTGGGAGATATTCTTACTTACGCATTGACTAAAGTGTACATCCGCCAAGAAAACTTTCGAAACGAAAAAGCGGTAACTCGTATCCTCGACATTAGTATGAATGGGCTCCTCTTCGAAATAGAAGATGAGAGGACTTTTAATTATTTAAAGCAGCATAATATTATTAAAATGTTTGTTCCTATCTCAGAAAGGAATTTGGTCCTAAGAGGAGAAGTTGTCCGATTCTTGGAAATTGGAAGCGGCAAATACCAGTTAGGTGTGAACTTTTTTGATTCTAATCCGGATGATATGGTCTTCTTACAACATTATATTTTTAGTAAGAAGATGCGAATACTGTTCGAGTAGGGATCTTTTAGATCTAATCTTCACCGGCTCCTCTCGTAGCCACCTCCGATTAGATGCAAAAAGCTTCCTACTCAAACCACTATCAACTAGTACATCTAAACCAAATACATTCGCATTCTTAATAAAACTAAATTCATTCAGATATAGAGTAGAATACTCTGGTCTTATCCACCCATAAGATGCAAAAGCAGTTTTGAGTAGCCTATTATTACCTTCTGCGACCTGTGAATGTATTCCATTTTTAGAATATCTATTTCTAGCCCATCTAAACCTATTATCCTTCGATCTAGCAGAATGATTCACTGTTCTATGGTTCCGGTAGACTCCCCATAGCCATGAATAACCTAAATCACTGAATAATGCCGACGAAGTAGGTATATGATCTTTAATAATGGGTCCTAGAGTTTCTGCTTTTTGATTCGGCACAGAAGTAAAGAATACTGGTCCATTTTTTACGCCGATAGTTTGTACTAATGTACCGACTTGCTTACCTCCTAGTTTGGGAGACAGGTAAATAGAAGAGGTTGCTCCTTTGCTACTGTATCTCTTTCTACCTTTATTCGCTCTTTCTCCAGCAGAGTATAAAACGGCTGTATCTACGCATACATAGGGTTTATTAGCCATTTTCTTAGAAATGTCTTTGTTCTCATTAGGAGGTAATAAGAAGTCTTTAAATTGATCGTTTAGAGCATTGTAGGTCAGATCTTTATACTTCGGTAACTGATCAGAACAGAATAATTGGAATCTTCTCTTGAGTAAACTAGCTGCTTTATAGCCGATCTTTAATCTTTTACTGATCTCTGTAGAAGTTAATACCTTAGGAAATTGGATTAATGATTCATGTAATACATACCCGAACATCCAAAGATCTAATTTAAAGTGGTGTAGGGGAGTATAGGAAAGTCTAGATTGTTGAGAATGGCACTTGGAACATCGAATCACATCTAGTCTAGTAGTAATTTCTTTATCTAATATATGGTTATCACACGCGGGAGTTTTACAGGTCTTTGGGTAGAAGTTATCCAGAAACTTCTTTGTAATAGCTAAGTAGAAGTCCTTGTTGATTCCAAAATGAGATTTGCTAGTAGGTCTAATAAAGGAGAGGTTACTACTAGTGTAATCATTGTTAGGTGAATGTTGAGATTGCGCGGATGAGGTTGGTGGAAATAGGGAAGTAGAGGTTTTGTGAAGACTGGAGTTAGTAGATGAGTAGGGATCCTTTCCTTTCAGAAGAGCATTACCTTCACGCGACTTAACTATCACATCTAACCCGAATACATTTGCATTCTTGATGAAGCTAAACTCATTCAAATACAATTGAGAATACTTTGGCTTTATGTATCCATAAGATGCAAAGGCAGTCTTAAGGACTCTGTCGTTTCTATATACTTCCCAAAGCCTTGGGTATCCTTGGTCTGTAAAAAGTGGAGTGGTAGTAGGTATATGTTCTTTAATAAGGTGAATGTTTCCCCGTTAGAAATATGTCCACTTTATATTTAGTAATTATTTTTTTCTTTTCCTATAAATAAAAAAGTCAGCCAACGATCCTTTCCAATGATTTCCATGATATGGATATCGATTTGGAATATGTTTTTCCAAATTCCATTCCGGAATATGTTCCTCGATCCACTTACTAAACTTTCGATGTCGAACATGAAACTCCCGTGGGAGGTCCACATCGCTGGAATAGATAATTACGTACTTATCAGAAGCGTTAAATATATTTCGAATGTATTGTTCAAATACCTCATCTTCGACCAGATGATAAATTACGTCCAGAGAAAGCACCAATTCAGCTTTTTCGTTAGAATAATCGCTCAACACTTTAAAGTTTTTATTTTTATCATTTTTAAATAGTTCGCGACATATTGATATAGCTGAAGGGCTTATATCAAACCCAATGTATTTCGGGTATTGAGCAAGTTTTAATTGATTCCCGTCGCCACATCCAAACTCGATTATTGTTTGCACTTTGTTCTCTTGAACAAAAGCGTTAATGATTTCAGCTTTAAACTCTGCTAAAAAATTATAAGATCCAGCGCCAGAACTGCCTCCCTCCTGATAGCGGGATTCCCAATAAGACGCTGATCCAGGAAATTTCCTGAATATAGATAATCGGAGATACAACCATTTAAGAAAATTTCCAATTACAGGCATATCTCCAATAATTTTCTTGTAGTATTCATAAGAGGCCATAAAAATCCTTTGAAGCATTACCAATGCAATGCTGAATTTAATGATCGATCGCTTATAGTAAAGCATATTACGAAGAGCAATTTTGGGCCTCTCGCCGAAGCAATACAGACTTATTTCCAAATTGCAGAATGCTTGAAATCACAGCTTTTCATATAAGCGCAGTGAGATGCCCCGGTTTTAGTGCCAGTGTAATGTGTGAAAATCCTCTTAAGTAGAACGTTTTCAATATTTTTGAACCAATTTTGGTTTCGCATTTTCCCGTTAAAACTCTCGATGAAAGAATTTTATCATTTCTGGAATTTGAAATTTCCCAATATCGTTCTGAAAACTTCCTTTTAATGCGCTATTTTATTTTAGCTAGATTCTAAAATTGGAATCGACGCTTATGGCCAAATTTAAGGAATATTCGCTAACGTATGAAATACGCTTTGGTCATGTGGATTATATGCATCCTCTAATCCTTGTGCGAATACATTTTCTATGACTGAAGCAGTTGGGTTCATTGTGATTGGCAGTATAACAACAAGCCAGCTTTTTTAAATTACTTCAACAACTACTGACATAAGCACGTATAGCGCTCTTGTATTCGATGGGACAGATCCTTGCTCTTTTTCTTATCAACAGGCAGATTTGAACGAGGGCGTTAGGAGTGGCAATAATACTATACAATTGCAGCCAAACTACGATAGGGTTTACACAATGTTTATATATTCAAATAACACTGCACGGTTCCTATAGATTTTAAAGTTCAGATTCAGTAATATCGAATCTTATTTTCTTCTCAAAAAAAGAAGAATAGTGCAGACTAAATTTATCAAGACCACTACCAACCCTATCAAAAAGAATAGTTTTGATTCTATAACATAGACAAGGTTTTAATATTTCCTGATTATCCTAATCTGGATAAAAGAAATTCGATTTAGAATTTTCTAAATAACCTTTTTTGTTTAGACTGTATTCTAATAGAAGTTTGATCCCATGTTTGTTACACTAATGTAATGTAGAATAACGTTAATTTTTTCTTTTTCTTTGAATTCCGTTGACTCGGTTTTGCGACATTTTTCATATGCATATTATAAAAAGTTTCGGGAATCCATAGATCAGTATTTTTTTAGAGAAGAATATGAAAGAGAAATTAAGAAAAGCCATTACTTTAGTCTTCCTGCCTGTGTTCTTATTAATCATTTTTAGTGGTTTTTCCATTAAATCGTTTTTCTTAAATCTTACGGGCTCGTTAGTCCCTCAACCTTTGCCTAAACTTTCTGCAAGTCCGAGGGGGGCATTAACATCCAATGTGGAAATCGTACTTCCCCCTGGAACAAAAGGAATTATCCCGAATTTATCTCTTTCTTATTCCTCCGGAGGGAAGAACGGGGTTTTGGGAATGGGTTGGGATCTTTCCGGAATCTATTCGATCTCAAGAGATCCGAGCTTTGGAATTAATTTTGATGCGAATGATAAGTTTCTATCGGACCTGGTTGGCCCGCTTACAGATATTTCAGGAAATAAAACCAAATATCACAGTCGCAAAGAGTCTTTTGTTCGCTTTGTTCCAAATGGAGTATGCGGAAGTGGGCCTTGCTCATGGACGGCTACAGATAAGGATGGAATCGTTTACAGCTATGGAAAAACAAATGATTCAAGGATAGAGGCTCTGGGGAAAAATGGAGCGATTCGAACTTGGGCGTTGAATCAAGTTAGGGATCCTTTCGGAAACGGATATGATATAACTTATATAGAAGATACTGTTTCTGGCGAATATTATCCTAATGAAATCATATATCAAAATCGTAGTATAAAATTCAAATATTCAGATTCGCGCACGGATACATCTCCTTCTTATGTTTTCGGTTCTTTCGTAAAGACTACAAAGAAGTTGGAAGAAATCAAAATTTATGCAGATGGAAGCTTGCTTCGAAATTATGAATTTGAATATTCAAACGGTCCTGCTACCGGAAGACAAATCCTAAGTTCTCTTAAAAGAAGTGAATCAAATGTTTTCGGTTCCGAAAGTTACGATGATCTAGAATTTAATTATGGAAGCGATGGATTCTTATTAGCTTCTAATCCAGTCGATACAAATTTGAATACTCCTACATCTACCGTAAATTTATTTGTTCCGAGTTGGGCGTTAGCAATTGCTAATTTATATTTTGGTAATCCTTTACCAAGTCAACCTACGGCCACCGAAAAGAGACTCGCAGGTTATCTTCAATATGCGATGCATATTCCAGTTCCAGATAGAGATGTTTGCAATAACGGAGCTTCGGCTTGTCTTTGTGCAGCATATGCGCCTTGTTGGGGAGGAAATCCGGATTTTTTTGCACTGCTTGCTTCTACGTGTTTGGATTATAATAACTGGGGTGGTCCGAATTATTGCGCTTCAGGTATCGATTCAGGTCTCACCTATTGGACTCCGCTGGACCTGGACGGGGATGGTATTCTTGAATTTGCAAGCGTGGTTGGATCGGAAAATGCAAATACTATTCGATTAAGAGCATGGAAGGTTCAAAACGGAGCTATAGATCCCAATGGAAGTATTTTGAGTCCTATTCTTCCCATACATTATAACACATATTTTCAGACAGTGGATCTTGATGGTGACGGAAGAACTGATTTTGCGTATGAAAGCGGCGGTAAGTTAAGTGTAATTTACTCTCAATCGAATAGTTTCAGTAATCCGGTGAACTTTTCAAACGTTGTTATACCGGCCGCGAGTCGGAATATGCAAGCGTTTCGACCTTATACATATTTTTATGAATATTCGAGTTCGAATCCAAAACGTATGGCGGCTGACAAACCTCAGATGGATTGGTTTGCGGATATGAATTCGGATAATCTTGCGGATTTCATTCACTACGACGGAACGAAATTTAATATCTATCTGAATCAGAAAGGAAGTTTCTCCAACGCGATCCAAGTGACCGGAACTTCCAGTTACTTTATAAATGAATTCATAGATTTAGATTCGGATGGAAAAGCGGAGCATGCTCGTTTAGTACAGTATAGCCAAAACCCTCAATACACTACTGTAAGTAATCAATTGCAGGCGGCAAACGAACAAGCTGAAACGATCACGAACGAGTTCCATACGAAAGAAGATATTCTAAATACCATTTTGGCAACCGGCGCCAATACTGTATCTAATTCAGATTTTAATTCCTTGATAGATTATTATTTGAAAGGTTGCAGCTATTATATTGCAAATTCCGGTTCAGGAGGAGTAGTCGTAACTGTTCCTAATAGTTCGGGGATAAATGTTAACTGTATACAAACAGATCCGAATTATATAGACATCACTCAATTACAAGCAGCGAAAACAGGAACTCCGATCCCTAGTCCAAATACGCTATTAAACGACCTGCAATTGGTTTTTGCGAATACGATTGGCCCAGTAAATGCTTCGATAACAAGTTTGCAAAACCAACTGAACTCATTGAATGCAAGTACGAACGGCATTATACGGTTTAGATTGGATATTACATCTTTTAATCTTACCGCTCAGACATCTACAGTAACACAATATGATTTAGGTACGAGTGCAGACCGTTTGAGAAGTTTTTTTAGCGATGTAAACGCTGATGGGCTCCCTGATTTTATTACGATCGTAGGGAATCAGATTAAAGTTTCTCTAAATACAAACCACGGCTTTTCGGGTCAGGTAACGAGTAACTTAAATGCAACTAACGTTTCAAAAACGAGTCAGTTCAATTTTTCGGATGTAAACTCGGATGGATTAGATGATTTAATTCTATATAATAAAGAGAATAAAAATTTAGAGAGTTATCTTTCGAACGGAGCGGGGTCTTTAACTTATAATTCTAATTTTGGATTTGGTCAGTTTGATTTGAATGAACAGTCGACAGGTGGCATTTTTAAGGCGGACCAGGGACAATTTATCATCCAAGATGTGAATGGTGATGGATCTAAAGATGCCTTCTTAATTAAACTTTGGATGGATAAGACCCAAGGACATGTGTTTGTAAGAAATACAAACCCGAAAGTTTCGGGTGAGGACGATTTACTTTCCGTAACAAACGGGGTCCAAACTGCGACTGTTGGATATACTACAAAACAACTACATCCAGGAGCAATTCAACCAGGAAGCGGTAACTATCCGAATATACCTGATACTAGCAATTCTCATTTGGTTACTAGTATAACAACTGATATAGGCTCTGGAGTATCTATAGGAGAAATTTTCGAATATAAAAATTCTAGATTTTATTTAGGAGTTAGAGAAGTCGTAAGAAGTCTTGGATTCGCTAGTTTTAAAGAGAAAGATAATGGAACGGGGTTCTATAAATTCACTGAATACAATCAGGCAGATTATAGATTAGCAGGAGTTCCGACGACTTTTAGTAATTATAATGCTGCCGGAAACTTAATGCAGCAGACTATTTCGAGTGGATTTCAATTTCCAAATCCGTTCGGAACAGAATTAGCTGTTTCTACAAATATTTCTAAAACATCCTATCATAATGGGAACTTAGAAGTTTCTACAAATACAAATTATACGTTAGATCAGTATGGATTCCCAACAGATCAAACGGAGACAGCAGGCTCCCATTCGGTTTCTACTAATATTGAGCTTAGTCACGATATAAATTCTTGGAGACTGGGAAGAGCGACTAGGAATAGGAAATTTACTGACGGTGTTCTCGTTCAAGATCAAAAGATTGTTTATGCAGGAGATAACGTTCAAAGTGTAACCAAATTTTTCGGAACTTCTGCTGAACAGATTACAAATTATACTTATGATTCATTTGGAAATCCGGTAACAATAACGGATGCAGCAGGCTCGACATCGACTATTGTATATGATTCAACGATTCATTCATTTCCGATTGGAAAAACGAATGCACTTGGACATCAGGAAACTACAAACTATGACCTGAATTCTGGACTGGAAATTTCTAAAACGGATCCGAACGGTGGGGTAACTTCTAAAACATACGATTCCTTAGGCCGATTGCTCACTGTTATTTACCCGGGGAATCAAAGTTGGAACGAATCGTATGAATATGCAAATACGGCTAAGTTCGATCTAACAAATTTTTCGAATACACAGTCTGTTACCAAAACGATTCGAGATACTACGAGTGGGACGGAAACCAAAGTTATTGAATATTCCGATCCGCTAGGAAATGTGCTCAGAACTGTTTCAGATACAGCAGTTTTCGGAATTTCATTGATAACGGATTCTTTATATAATTATCAAACGGGTTTAATCTTTAAGAAGTCTAATCCATATTTTAGTAATACATCTCCATTTTGGACAGAATTTAAATACGAAGATCCTGATTATCGATCGACTGGAACTCTATCCAACGATTCTCAAGGGGTTACTACGACAACAATCGTATATGCAGGGTTAACAACAAACACATCGATTGTAACACCGGATGCAGTATCGAAATCCTTCAGCGAAACAAAGAATGAACTCGGACAAGTCGTTTCTAAAACGGATAATGGAAAGACGATTTTAACGAGTTTTTCCCCTAATGGACAACCTTCTCAAATCACGGATCCGGCCGGACTTATTACAAGTTTTGCATATGATGTTGCGGGAAGAAGGACCAGTGTCACTGATCCAAGCTCCGGATCGATTAGTTATACATATGACGCTTTAGGCAGGGTTTCCAACCAAACGGACGCAAGAAATAAGACGATTACATTCTCTTATGACTCAATTGGGAGGATCACTTCTACGCAAACAAATGGAGTAGAAGCACCAATCGTTAATGAATATGATACTGGAAGTTTAGGAAAGGGGCGGGTCACAAAAATAACGGACAACGCCGGAATTACTGAAATTTCCTATAATATCCAAGGAAAACCGATCCAACAAACCAAGAGTATAGATGGATACCAACTCATTACAGAAATAGAATATGATTCCTTAGGAAGAATGATTGCCGTAACGTATCCGGATGGATCTGTAGTGCACCAAAGTTACTCATTGAATGGAAACCTGGAAAATATAAGTCTGGATAGTCCGGATGGGCCAAGTGGGATACTCGTTGCGGCATATGCAGGTCCGATCTTTGTAGATGGGAATCCGGTATTCAGAAGAACGACAGGAAACGGGGTAGTGACGGATCTCAAACTGGATCTTTCCAATTTCCAAACAATATCTTTATCTGCAAAAAAAGACGACGGAAGCGTATTACAATCAATCTCTTATCAATATGATGGTTCTGGAAATATAACCCAGCAGTTAGACAACCAGAATACAAACCGGAACCAGACATACACATACGATTTACATAACCGAGTTCTCACCGCTCAAGGAAGTTACGGCACTCAGAATTATAGTTATAGCTCTGGCGGGAACTTAACGCAAAAAGGAGATATAAATTTTACCTACGGAGATTCCAATCATCCGCATTCAGTGACAACTGCCGCGACCGGACAAAACTCATCTGTCTATACTTATGATGCAGCAGGAAATATGACCTCTCGAAATGGAGATATATTGACCTACGATTCATTTGGAAAATTAAAAGAATATAATTCATCTGCTGGGACAAATCTAAAATATACATATGATTATTCCGGAAATCGGGTTAAAACTGAGAATCTATCTTCTTCAGTTACGAATTATAATGTAGGTGATTATTACGAGATCGAGAAGCCTACAAGCGGAGATGAAAAACATACAATCTATATTAAAGGATTAGGCGGAGAGATCTTAACTCAGATCACTCGTTCGAATGTGACGTTGCTAACACGTGACGAAGGTTCTGCTTTAGCTTCTGCATCATCTGGAACTTGGTTTGATCAAAGCGGATTATGCTCGGGAGTTATTATAGACTGCAGTAAATTCTGGCAAAATAGATTACTTTATCCAATCCAGAAGTTTTTTGCCTATTCTGCATACTTCCAGAATGGAATTCCTACAATTGCATTTAGACTAGGATATATACTATTCGTAATAGGTTTGTTTTATTTAGCGTATCCGTTCTTGTTGAAAGGGAATGAGATCTTAAAACAAAAGAGAGTTGCGGGTTTATCTGCTCCAGTATTACTGATTTCAATATTTGGAGTCAGTTTATTCCAAGATTGTAACGGATTGTTAAATGGAAACCAGGCTCCTTGGTTTACTTTAAAAACAAATATAGAAGAAGCCTCTTCTTTTGGAGTAAAGGCGAATAATTTAGGAACACCGATAGTCGGAGGTTATTTTTACCAACGAGATCATCTTGGATCGACTACAATGTTGACTGATGGATACGGAAATCAAGTAGCCGGTCCTGGTCAGAGTGGTGTAAGCTACGTGAGCTACCTTCCTTATGGTGAAATCAACTTGTCTGAAACAACAGGACCTGATATTTTTCATTACAAATATACAGGCCAGATATTGGATTCGGATACCGGTTTGTATTATTATAAATCAAGATATTATGATCCTTATTTAGGAAGATTTATCCAAGCAGATGATAGGTCTGATAAAGGGATCAATGGCCTCAATCGGTATATGTATGTCGGCGGGAATCCGGTGAACAGGATTGATCCGAATGGTCATAGCTGGTTGAGTAACGCTTTGAAGATTAAGTCGGGAAGTTTCTTGCAGCGGGCGTTATTTGTTAATTCACGTAGAACGTATATGTTTGAAAAAGGAGTTAGAAACTTTGGTGCTGGGTTAGCTGGTTCTGCACTACTGCCATTCGCGGTAACCGCAGGAGTTGCTTACGGATTAGCTACCAACCCAAAAGCATTTTGGAGTAAGCCTTTTTATGCAACTGCATCTTATGGTTTAATGGGATTGGATTATTCTGTTAGTCTTATGGCGAATGGGGCCTTAGGTAATCCTTTGCCAAATGTAAAAAGAATGAGGGGTGGAGCTGCTATTGAAAATTCCTTTATTTCAAAATACTTGAATGATAATAGAGCTTTTGTTATTGGTTACGTAGCTCACCTAAATCCGGATTCAACAATTGATCCTGGAGTCGTTGAACATGAATTTGGGCACATTCAGCAGGCAAAAACTGGCTTTGGTTTTAAAGTGACTACTTTAAAACCAGATAGAGGTTTTCCTGGCTTCATGGGAGCGCCGGGGCAAGAGATCGAGGCTGATTTAAAAGCAGGGACTATGAATTATACAAGCACAAGATTTTTGCTCGGACTCCTTTTGGGACCCGATCAATTTGAAACTAGAGCCTTGTTGGATTTATATTTATCAGGTGGAAGAGGAATTGAACCTTTCTTGAGATATTATTTTTCATTTTCCTTAAATAGAACTATTAACGGATCTAATGAAGATTTTAGCTATAACCCATTAGGATTTTGAAATGAGAAGATTAGTAATAGTATTTGTTTTAACACTTGTTTTTCTAACTTGTAGTAAACCTGTGAATCAAAAAGAACAATGTTTGATGATGACTCTGCTCTTGCAAGAAGTTGGTTCTGGCAATCAAGAGGATTTAAAGCAATTTGCACTTCTCTGCCTTGTTCAACCAGACCCTGAATAAAAGTATCCTTCGGTAACTAAGTAGTCTCGACTCTATCCAAGAACAGAGGAGTTCGCATAGAAGCGGGGGGGAGTTAACCAAAATCTTAATGCCTATCCATCTCGTAAGTATTTTTTGCAACTAGTTGGCACGATGCTCGACGTTGCAAGGTGAGTAACAATGCGAAATTGTGCCTAAGGCCAAACGAGAGTCGCGTAGCGATCTCGCAGCGCTGCGTCAGAGTAGTCAGTTAGCCGCAATCTGATGATTTAATTTAAATTGGATTTATGGATAAGATATTACTTCTTCGGAGATTCTCAATTAAATCAAGATATTATGATCCTTATTTAGGAAGATTCATCCAGGCGGATGATAGAACAGATAAGGTGATTAGGTAACACTGTTCAATTTGCAGGGGATTTGGCTCTTGGAGCAGTTGGTTGGTTGTCCGCTGGCGTGGCATATGGGTTAGCTACAAATGGAAAACAGTTTTTGAATAATCCTGTAGCATTTTCTTATGGCTATGGTTTCGCTGGATTAGATTACGGATTAAGTTCTGTTGCAAATCCATTTGCTGGTGCTCCCATGCCAACTATAGATAGGGTGCCAGGCGGAGCTATCATTAGAAATTCATTTTATGCAAATAATTTAATGAGTAAGAAATACTATGCGCAAACTCATGGTTATACTGTGTCGTTTCGAACAGGAGAAGATACCTACGCTCATATATTACACGAGAGAAGGCATATTATTCAAAATAGAACGAGAGAAGGATTTTATAATGGTTACGGCGGAGGAATTTTTAGATATTTCGGTGGCGGAAAAGAGATAGAGGCTGATTTGTCAGCAGGGTATTTTGGATATCAACAGACTGGTGCTTTTATTTTATTCTTATATTACAATAAGTATATATCTGATGATCTATACAGAAATATTAGATTATGGACATTGTTGAATAATTGACAGAGGTATTAAATGATACGGAAGACTTTGATCTTAATTATAATTTCGCTTTTTGCGAAATGTGATTCCAATAACGGAAGAGAAATGAATTGCGGAGAACAAATCATTTTATTGGCTGCCGAAAAAGAAAATGGGATTTGGACAAACGAAGAATATAACAATGTCTTAAACCTAACATTGCTAAGTTGCAATAAATAGAAAAATATTCGTTTAGAGACTATGGAATGTAACTCTAAATATTGAGTAATATCAAGTCAATTCGGGCTCCGGGGTTCGCGAGCAAGATAATTCCCCGGCGAGGGGGTAGCGTAAGACGCGATAGCGTCTGAAGCGAGGGGGAGGCTTCCCCCTTAATTTAATCTTTCTGAAACAACAGGCCTGATATTTTTCACTACAAATATACAGGCCAGATATTGGATTCGGATACAGGTTTATATTATTATAAATCACGATATTATGATCCTTATTTAGGAAGATTTATCCAAGCAGATGATCGAACAGATAACGGGATTAGGTAACGCAGCTCAATTTGTGGGGGCTATGTCAATTACTCCAGTCGGGTGGTTATCTGCTGGTTTGGCTTATGGATTAGCAACGAATGGGAAACAACTATTTCATAAGCCTGGACTTTTCTTAGCAAGTTACGCAGAATTGGCTTAGATATTGGTTCAAGTTCAATTCTGAATTCCAGGGAAGACAAGCCAATGCCTACTGTCGAGACCGTTCCCGTTGGTGCAATTGTAAGAAATTCGTTCTTTATAAATCATTTCTATTCAAGACCAGGTGCAACTAACGGATACATTGCACATATAAAGACAAATGAAGATTCTTACGGATTAATTATGCATGAGCGAGTTCATATTCGGCAAAATAAGACACGATCGACATTTGGCGGACAGGCAAGCGGCTTCTTTGGATTTTTTCCGAACGGGCGGGAAATCGAGGCAGATGTATTGTCAGGACAACTCGTTTATCCTGAAAGTATCTTGTTTGTCTATGTATTAAATAATTTAGGCATTGTCTCAGACTCAACTAAAAATAATTGGTTAATATTGTCTTCATTAATTAATATTCGGTTTTGACCAAAGAGGATAAAGAATGACTATCAAACATTTTCTTATAATACTTTTCATGTTGTTGCTAATTCAATGCGAAGGAGATGGATTAACCAAAGATGAATGTTTAGCTACTGCTGCTTTAATTTATTCTCTTGAAATAAATGATAATACGCCCCAGGATCAGGCAAGTAATATTGCCTTATTGAGAGCAATAAGCTGTAAAAGATAAATTAAATATATTATGCAAATATAAAATATTTTAAGAAATATCAAAGAAGGCAGACTAGTGAATGGTTAATGTGGACGGGATCTATTGGGGCGTTTCCTTTCGGTCCGTGGGTATACATGATTTATGACACTTCATCCAAGCAGATGATAGGTCGGATAAGGAAATTAACTGTCTCAACCGTTATCTGTATGTTGGCGGAAATTCTGTTAATAGGATCGATCTGAATGCTCATAGCTGGTTGAGCAATGCACTTAAGATTAAGTCGGGAAGTTTCTTGCAGCGGGCGTTCTTTGTAAATAAAGTTAGAAGGTTCGCGTTTGAAAGATCTGCAATAACTGCTGCTAAGATTGGTCTATCAATTACTAATCCATTAGCTGGATTAATTGTCGACCCTGCTTTTACGACGGGATTTTGTTTAGCTTCTATCGATTTTACAGTGGGAACTGTCGTAAAAGCGATTCAGGAAAAACCTCTACCGTCAATGTCTTACAAACGTGGCGGATTTATCATAAGAAACTCATTTGTCGAAGATATAGTTGATAAAATCAACCCGAAAGAAGGAGAAGCATTTGCTCATGGCCCTTTTGTATATGCTAATGAGGGTGCGTCTGCAGCAACGATTCAACACGAATTAGGTCATGTTCGACAATATCATTCATACGGTGGCTGGGGAGAGTATGTACGTTATGTTTCGGTAAGTCCTGCCTTTGAGAATCAAGCAGATAGATGGGCTGGTACAAATAGTTATGGAAATAATTTAGCTTATAATATTGCTATGTGGTCATATTTGAATAATTCTCTCCAGGGCTCTAATGATAGAACTTTTAGGCTGTACCAAGCTTTTTATTTCTTTCAACATTTTCTTCCGCACTTATATTGATTTTAGAGGAAAAACGTGTGAATAAATTTTTACATTTTACATTATTACTTTTCATGATGAATTGTGGCATGTTTGAAAATACAAACCAGGGAAAATCCGATTGCTTGACTCAACAGTTAGCGTTATTATCGGTTATATTACCAAGTAACTCGTCACAAGAGGATAAGGACCTGTTTACCTCATTTGCGTATTTAAGCTGTTTTAATACACCCCACAACAATTAGTAACTAGAAGATAATATGAAATTCCTGCTATAACATTTAGGTTATCGTGCTTGGATACGCTATGAATATGCCTTTTTAATCAATAGAGCAATTAATAGTTCTCAAAATGATTTTACATTTAACCCATTAGTAATTTAGTGATGAAAAAATTTTTGATAATAATTTTAATTTTTCCTTATATGTTTTGCCAAAAGCCTGCAGATAAAAAAGAGCAATGCCTTTTGTCAACTTTATTAATAAAGGAAGTAGGCTCTGGTGATGTTGATTTCAATTCACTTTTATTTCTTTGTTTAGCTCAACCGGAGCCAGAGTAGTCGTTGGTCTGCTCGGACAAGATATTGTTTTAAAAATGTCCAAACCCGGGGGCGATATGGAATGGAAATTGTGAAAACAATACTCCTTATGCTGTTATTCTCTTTTACTTCATGTTTATCAGATTTGATTGATCCATCTTCATTCGATAAAAATGAGTGTTTTAAGAATCAGTATATTATAACATCACTTTTGTTTAAAGTTGGTACTCAAGACTTCGAAGATAACTTGTATATTGCTTTGATTAGTTGCGAGAATCATAAAGGAGACTGATTTTCCTATTGAATTTAGAGAAAGAGTCTTTAAATTTCCGACGCCAATTAGGGCTCCGAAGTTACAGGAATTCAAAGTGACTCATCAATGACTTCAGCTAATAAAACAAAAACTTATAATCTACTATTGACATTTTCAGCACTGAAGTATTCTTAATGTGCAAAACGATCCTTCGGAATCAGATACCTATGCCCAAAACTCTCTTTATTTTTACGCGGCATCGAAAAATCGTGATAAGTATTAATTTCGATACTTTCCTTTTCCCTCAAAACTAAAAATTTCCCGAATTTAGAGATAAATTTAGACTTAGAGCTAACTCTAAGTAAGTCAGATCTTTAGGGTTCAAAAGAGCTCCGGAGGGTCGGAATGAGTAAGCTTCTAAGTATTTCGGAAATTTCAGAAATCACAAATTTCAGTGCTTATACACTTCGCTATTACGAGAAGATAGGAATCTTACGCAAGCCGGAACGGACGCACGGAAAGGATCGGAAATATTCAGAAAAAGAGATACGACATCTTAAGGGGATTAAGGCCTTAAAAGAGATGAATATGTCCTTGGACGATATCAAAGAATTTTTCATAGAAGGATGTATTCTGGATAAAGTAGAAAGTGGAGAAAATTTCAAACCACCTTTAAATAAGAGGATACGTATCTTAGAAACTCATCTGCAAAAACTGGAGCAAAAGAAGAAGGATCTCGAATCGATGATCCGACTCGCAAAATCGAAATTAAAAGAGTATGAAACTCTTTTGAAAAAAGAATAGGAACTCAACATGTCATCTATCAGACCATATCTTTATCTTGTGTTCTTCGCCCTAATCACTGGGACCACGTTTCACGTAGCTAAGGAGGCACTTGCCTTCTTCTCGCCTAGTCTGGCCGGAGCTCTGCGGTTTGTGTTCGCTACCATTTTCTTATTTTTATTCGTGCTCATTACCGATAGAAAATTGCTAAAAGTAGATAGAAGGAATTTAATCGTGTTCGTTTCATTGGGGATCATCGGAGTTTTTGGGTTCAATTTTTTCTTCTTTATCGGAATGAAAAAAGCCTCTCCTATGAACGCTGCAATCGTGATTGCTGCTAGCCCGGCCATTGCGATCTTTCTTTCTTATTTCCTTTTAAAAACATAAATCAAGTTCCAGCATTATCTTGGGACTCTGATTTCTTTTTTAGGAGTTATATTTGTTATTTCTGATGGAAGTATAACAGCTCTTACGAATGCATTTCACGGAGAAGGAATCTTGCCTATTTTGATTGCGGCATCTTGCTGGAGTTTTTATTCAGTAGGGATGAAGAAGTATATTCCGGGAGTTTCCACAATCCAAACGACTGCGTTTACGGCATTATTTGGAACAATTTCTTTGCTGGTCCTAACTTTGATCAACGGAGATTGGAATACGGAATTTTCGGTTATTCCTAATTCGGCTTGGTTGGCGATCCTGTATATGGCCGGATTAAGTACCTTCTTAGGATATCTATGTTGGAATTACGGTATTCAAGCAGTAGGTCCTGATAAAGCAGTCATTTTCGGTAACTTGATCCCGGTAATTGCAATGTTAACTTCCTGGGTTCTAGGAGAAGCTCCTAACGTGTATGATCTTGGCGGTGCTTTACTTGTAATCATCGGTATCTTTATAGTAAACGCAAAGATGCAATGGGCAAAGTTTGATCGAAGAGTAGAAGTTTCTAAGTAGTATTAATTTACTATTACTATCAAAAGAAATACGGTAGGGAACCAATTTGTCCCAAAGAGAGGTCAAATAATTTCGATACGTTAGCGACTTTCGAAGGGGCAAAAAGATGAAAAGGTTTGTTTTCCTGATCTCGTTCATTCTTGGATTTCCTGAATTATTAATGGCCGAAATGGCCCCTCGAAATGACTTTTCAACGTATGCGGAAGAAGCGAATTCTAAAATAGGATTCTCGAAAGATTATTTTTCTTTTTCATTTTTTTATGGAGGATCTCTTGGACCTCCAAGCGGTTCATTCATAGACGCGGAAAAAGATTATGATCGTAATCTTTTAAATCGGATTCAAATGGGCGAGGTGAAAAGGAATATAGTGGGAATGCCTGCAATTTCTACTTACGATCGTCCGATTTATCAAAGCTCAGGTTTATTTGGGATAGAGCTGGAGTCCGGATGGACGGATTACCTCGGCTATGGATTTACTTTTCAAGGGCAATCCGTCCACGCAGTTAGACAAAGAGTTCAAAAGCAAATCCATTTTGCGTTGAATGAAGATGTAACAACTTTGCCAAGAGACGTTCAGGTGTATTCCGATGTATCGGCACTAACATTCCTTTCCGTTCATCCTTTGCCAAAGAACAAATTTGATCCTTATATTAAACTAAAAGCGGGGTTGAGTTTTCCTGTAAGTGATAATGTACATGCAAGTACTCGGGATGATTATTTCGCGCGGAATTCGTCTATGACGAATGGGCGAGGCTTTTCATGGGGTGTAGGGATCGGGGCGAATTATCATGCCAGTCCCAAATACTTTTACATGATGGAGTTTTATAAGCAAAGTACTAGAATTTATTCAGATCAATTTACCGGGAGAATATTGAATACTTTTTATCTACAGTTTGGAGTCGGTATCAGGTTGGCATTGAATAACTAAGAGAGATTGTTTGCCTTACTTTATTGTAGTTGCATAGTAACATCTGTAGGTGCTGCATCAAATGTTCTTATTGGGCTTGATAATACGTCGAGTGAGTAATTGCCCGAAACATGAACGACAAAAACTATTTCATTTGCAGTATATGTGGTAATCGCAATTGGATGAGTGGTATCGTAAAATTGTGGAGGACATCCATCCTGTGTCCCAAAATCAAGATTATCCTGAATGATTCGCGTTAAGTCAGTTGTGGTACTTTTTAATACTAATTTTTGACCAACTTTTACGTGAGACAAGACGAACAACGCAGCGACGAATTGTGTGCTAGGACCGGTATTCACTCCTTGGCCGGCAAAAAATCGACCATCTGTTCATCCGTTGTTACATAATTTACCGTTGTATTCGGGTAGGTTCCACACTGCAATGGAGTTGTATCGTTAGCCGCCGCCATATCCCATTGAGGGTAAAAGAAGAACTCATTAGACCTCCTAACGTTCCCCCAAATGGTTACTTCGCTTAACGAATCTCCTCCTTAAGGGCTGTCTTTTAATAAATCCTTGACAAATTTTTAGTGCGTGTGGCTGGAAAAAATTGACAGGTTCCCCTTTTTTGGAGGAACGTCCGTTCCAGGACATGTTTTTCAAATATTCGGTAAAGAATTTTGCAAAAGCGTGTTTTTTTTACGGATTTGGAAGTGAAAGCCTCATAGCTTTGTCCGTTCAGAAACGTATATTGTCATAATCAACTTAGGTGAAGTGAATTTCGGAGGAATTGTTGGAATGAAAAGGGGTTTTGAATTCGGTAAA
>NZ_NPEG01000014.1 GCF_002812045.1 Leptospira haakeii
TTGAAACGTCACTACGAAACCTTATCTTCTTTAGGAGGATTTCAAGAAGTGATGGAATCTAAAACTTTAGGCGAATTCCAGGATCGTTTACATAGGCTCTCCGGGTTTAGCGATAAAGAAGAATATTATCTGCATTCGAATCCTGCAGTGGTGATGAAAAATATCCGAACTCCGATCATGATCTTGAATGCAAAGGATGATCCCATCTGCGTAAACCAGAATGTTTTAGAAAATCTACATTGGTTGGAAACTCTTCCTAATTCTATCCATGTTTATACAAAAAGAGGAAGCCATATCGCATATTATGAAGGCTGGAAAGCGATATCTTGGTCGGATCAACTTGTTTGTGAATATTTTAAAGCTGTCCAAGGCCAATTGCCTAAAAAGAAAAAGAAGTTAAAAACTAAGTCTGCAAAAAAGCGTTAGTTCCAAGTGGAGCTTCTTTTAAAAGTCCGGAGAATGTCTTCCCTCTATAAACTAGAAACTGGAAAGACCACTCTATTATAAATCCTCACATCGTCTATACTTCCTTCAAAAAGTTGAGAAGATATGTTGGATAGACCCAATTGGAAAAAACTGTTTGTAGCCCAAGGACGATTTACTCCGAAAGTTCCGGAGTTTACTAGGACGTTATTCACATATAAAGAAGCGGTTAATGTTTGGATATCCCAAGTGAAGACCATATGATACCAAACATCTTCCGGATATTTTCCGCAATCAGTGCCGACATCCACATCCCCTGAACTTCCGTTATTCGTGAATGCTCTTAGTCTTCCGCTGCAAGAACTTGCGGTCAGCGCATATAATTGAAGGCCGAATCCTGCACCTTGGCTTAAAAACATGAATTCGTTCCCGTTGTTTCCGGGAGGATATTTCCCCTTTACCCAAGCGCTGACCGTGAATGAGGAAATTGTCCCGTTGAAAAAGAGAGGACCTTGCGCTGAGGATTGGTGATAGCCTCCTGCGCCATCATAGTAATATGCTCCTCCAGGAAATCCGAATCGATCCGAAGTTAGTGTGGGGGTTCCACTTGTGGCTGTTAGATCCAAACCGCCTATTATATCTCGAGTATCTCCGTCTAACGGCCAATAGTGTACTAGGCCGATCGCGGAATCCAATAATGATAATTGGATAAAGTTTTCGAAAACCCTGTCGTTTTTCGCATTCAGATTTTCAAGAAGTAGATAAGTTCCGCAATTTGAGAAGTAAAAGGGAATAAAGAAGACAAGGAGCAAAATTCGCATTAGCTATTCTTATTCTATTTAACCTGCATCGGTAAAGATTTTTTCAAACGGTCGATCCAATTTAAGGTAAATTGTCATAAATTCGATTCGTTTAATATACGATTCGATCTTGTTTGATCCGAATATGATATTGCCAAATTAGAACTCATTCATTACAAGGAAACCATGTATGATATCCCACTCGTCCAATTAGGTCCCGTTAAAGCAGCTCGCATTCCCGGCGATCCGCAAGGGCCCTATGTCATTTTTATGCATGGTTACGGTGCAAACGCGTTCGACCTTCTTCCTTTGTATTCATATATGGACGTTCCTGAGGGCACGAATTTTATTTTTCCGGACGGGATCTTAGAAGTCCCGATCGCACCAGGTTATAATGGTAAGGCCTGGTTCCCTATCGATATGGAAGCATTACAAAGGGCAATGGTAGCGGGAGGTTCCAGAGAACTTTTCGAACGTTATCCGGCTGGTCTGGCAGAGGCGAAACAAAAGGTAGAAGAGATGATCCAGGCCTTGGATGTCCCAATGGATCGTATTATCTTGGGTGGTTTTTCACAAGGGTCCATGCTTGCGACCGAGATTACCCTGAAGGCAGAGAAAAAGCCCAAAGGTCTTGTCATTCTGTCGGGAACTTTGTTGAACGAAACTAATTGGTCCCAATATGCAAAACAAACTCCGGGCTATAAATTTTTTCAAAGTCATGGTAGAATGGATCCTGTGCTTGGTTATCCCGCCGCAAAAAGATTAGAAACAGTGTTAAAAGACGCTGGTTGGGTAGGCGAGCTATTGGCATTTCCGGGTGGACATGAAATCCCGGAGATAGTATTACACGGTATGAACCGCTATTTGCGAGAACTGTTCGAATGACCTATCTGATAGAAAAATACGTAGCCCTCAAAAACAAATACCGCAACTACGATACCAAAGAAGCTTTGCGAAGAATGCAGGCATGCCGCATTGCTTTAAAGGAATTAGAAGACAAAGGTTTTCGCACCGGTGTTGAAATTTTAGGTTCGATCAATTTTGGGATCGTAGAACCTTCTTCAGATATCGATTGTATTCTATTACATTATTGTGATTTACATAAGGACCAAGAATGTCCTGAATATTGTCCTAATTTTTTATATGAGTCCGAAGAGATCAAAGCCAGTCTTCGTAGAAGGTTAAAAAACGAAAATCTAAAGATTGAATTTTTAGATTGTATCAATCTTAGAATGGTAGAGCGGGCGCTTGATACGGGTAATTGGAAAGATCACGAAGTTCTTCGAAGGCTTTTATTTTATAGAACTATTGGTCGACCTGTAAATAGACCTCTCTTTATTCCTTACGCGGAGAAGTTAGAGGAGAATGAAGAATATATCCGAGACATTTTGGAATGGGGCTCGGAAGCTTTAAGTGTTTATCTTGGGACTTCAAGACATAGATTTTCTTTTAGTAAGTATAACGAAAGGATAGAAAGTTCCGGCCTTCAACTCCCTCACGGTTTAAAAGAAGAATTAGAAAGTTATTTGGAGCAGGGAGAAGGTCTTGAATCCAATAACGGAGCCGAGTCCTCTCATTTTAAGGATCCGGTTTAGGTTTTATGCGTACCAAGCGGGTTTCTTTATTATTTACGATCTGCTTTTCGATCTCTCTTGTTTCTTGTGCGATCAAATCCGAAAATTCCGGTGACCCAAACACGCAAGAATATTATGAAAATGCGATTATCAATTGTTTTATCAGCGGATGTGATAAAGAACTCATTATTACTGGAGGAAACTCTCTGCCTGAGGGAGGTTCTTTAGTTTTATCTATTTCTTTAGTCCACAAGCCTGATACTTCCGTGACTTATAATTTTTCCAGTAGTAACCCTGCAATAGCTTCCGTTTCTCCATCAAGCTTGATGTTTACTCCTTCTAATTATACTACTTCTCAGACATTGACTATAACGGGAGGTTCGGACGATTCAGATTCTACGGATAATTCCATTGTGATCTCCATCCTTACTCCAAACTCGGAGACAATTCCATATTCAGTATTACAAAAGGATAATGATAAATTCCTATTTGCTACAAATGCAACCTATGCCGGGAATTTTGGATCCGGCGGTTTTGCGGATTTTGTTTGTCAGAATGAAGCGAATAATTTGTTTAGCAGCGGGCTCCCTACCGGAACCTACAAAACTTTTGCAGTTGCAGGGACTTGGAGAAGGGCGATACCTTCTAAGATTGATTGGGTTTTGCTACCGAATAAAGATTATATAGATTTTGCTGGCGGAACTTTTGTGAAGGCATTTGCAACGGATGCGAATGCGTTATTTTCATTCGGTACTGGAAGTGGGATAAGTGCCACTGCTGCAGGATATTGGACAGGTTTACAAACCGATTGGTCTACTGCAAATACCTGTCAGGGTTGGACTTCTAACGGCTCTATTGACCAAGGAAATTTTGCCAGTTCTGCCGATCCAAGCGTAGGCGGAATATCCGCAGGAACTCCGGACTTCTGTAATTTGGCAAAATCAGTAGTATGTGTTCAGCAATAATTCGAATTTCTTAATATAGATTAAGAAACTTTCGTCTTTTCGGTGACCTGAACCGGATCTGAAAGATGGCGAATATCCATACCTGTATTCAGTCGTACAAGCTCTTCTGCGATGTTTACCGCATAGTCTCCGGCTCTTTCTATCCCTAAGATCATTCTGTATAAGTCCGCGAACTGATTTTTATCCAATCTCGGATCTAATACAAATTTTAAGAATGCTGCATGACATAGATTATTCAGTTCTTCCTCTACTGTATGAACTGAACCATAAAATCTATTTTTCTCTTCTACTAAGGATTCTACAGCCATTCCCACAAGAGTCACTACTCTGGAGAGCATCTTGTCTAAAATTTCTTCCTGTCTAAAAAATCCTTTAGGAAGAAGTCCTCTTCTATAACAGGTGGCACAGTTTACGATCTGGTCCCCCATTCTTTCTAAACTTCGGTTGATACGAATGGAAGAAAGTGCAAATCTAAGTGGATCTTTTTTGAGTATAACTTCCCCATCGATTTGGTCCATCCCGAGTAAGTTACGGTTTGCAATCGCTTCTAAGATTGCATTTTGAGAGAGGTTATCGTTTTGTTTTTCCAAACTATCGATCAGATCGTCCCTTTCGATAACTTGTTTAGCTAGATCAGGATTTTCCTGTTCGATTGCGTCATCTAGGATCAGGACTTGTTCCAAACATAGCTCCGCCATTGCATATAGATTTTTACGGAGATAGTCGAACTTGGATGCCATGTATCTCCGAAGATTAACCTCAAATATACACGGCGGTCAAGATGTTTTTAAAATTATAGAATGGAACGCACTAGTATTACTAACATTGCGGTGAAACAAAGATATTGGATTATAAATCCGGTAAATCTTACATTCACATTCCAGACGCCGCCACCGCTTAGATGAGCACTTGTTTGTAGGACTCTTGCTCCAAATACGATCCAGGCGAGAAGATCGAAAGTATCGTTTTGGTATCCTGAAAGTATAAAGGTTAAAACTAAAACTGCAAAAACCGGAAGGCCTTCGACACAGTTTAAGTGAGCACGGTGGATCCTCCAATACAGATCGGAACCGTGTTGTATCCATGCTGGAAACTCATTTGATTTTTTGGTACCTGCCAATACCTGTGCTGTTCTAAAAGATACTACTATGAGTACGAGCAGAATGGTCCAGGCAGTAAAAGCGATTAATGGGAATAGAGAACTAAACATAGTCCGATAGAGAAAAGTCTAACGGAACAATTGGCAAGAAAAATTTGGTAAGTTGGAATGGAATACTAATATATATCGTTTTTATCTCAAACAATATATATTAGTATTTTATAAAAGGATTAGTCTCCGTCTGCTGCCGGGGGAAGACTCGGAACGCCTAATGCGGAGAAAGCGTCCACATTAAAAAGGACTTTTAGTGTGGTAGCAAGGTTGTATATCGGTTTTACATTCGTATTGATACTTGTCCCTACCGAAGTTCCGTCAGTATCTATTTGAGCATACAAATCGTTTGAGGTATTGATCGCAGATTTTAAAGCAGCAATTGCAGCCTTGATATCCGTATCCAATTGGGAATTTTGAGCTTGGATCATCGTTGAAAGAGTAACTGCATCCGTATCCGCTGGGTTTCCCTGGTATCCTAGTTCGAAACCTAAAAGATTGTCGTATAGATCCTGGTATGCATTCCTTGAGAAGGTGGCCTCTGTTGATTTAGGATTCGGGTTGGTAGAACATCCCGGTGTTAAACAAGCCGGTCCTCCTAATTTCCCGTCCCAGATTTGGTACGCCATATTTCCTAAAGATTGAACATACGTATCGAACGCGACTCCTTGGTTGGAAAAATAAGATCCGTTTCCTGCGATAAAATTTCCTAAGAAATTTCCTCCGGAAGGATCCCAAGAAGTATACAAACTATTCGCATCCTGGTTGATCAATTGGGCGAGCGATTTAAGATATTCTAATCTTCTAGAACCTGCAGTGTTGACCGAATTAATCGAAGTTGCATTGTCGATCGTGCTCGCAAGACCGTCGGAAGAGAAGATAAGCATTTCCAAGGATTCAAATCCCTTATATATCACAGAACATGCAGCTAAATCCGTACTCGTGATCGGATCTGTTGTCGCACAAGTCGCCGTATTCGTGATAATTTTATTCACGTAAGTCCATAAAGGTCTCGCGGAAATGGTCTCGAAAGCATCCATTTTAACGTAATAGTTCTTGGTAGAAGGATAGGTCCCCGGTCCAAAATAGAAAACTTCCACTCTTTTCAAGGAAACATGAGCGGTTTTCCAGGCGTCTTGCAATTCTCCCAAAGTTGTGGCGTTCTGAGTGATATAATAAGCTAAAGCTTTGGTTTCTAAGGTAGCCGTGTCATTCTTGAGAGCGAGTAAACTCGGAAGAACTACATTCGTCCCGGAATAATTTAGCACTTTAGTATAATCCGCACTTGAGGAAAATAAAAAGGCCATCGCTCCCATATTAGAGCTTGATCCTCCTTCGCAACCGACCAAGGAAAAACAGGAGATTAATGATAGGATAATTATATTTTTATAATGTTTTGTCGTAGATTTGAGATTCATATTTTCCTCTCTTATAGGGATTCTAAGAATGTAATCAGTTGTTGTCTCTGAGCCGCAGACAGGCTTTGGAAATTTCCACGAGCTGTATCCGCTTCTCCACCATGCCATAGGATCGCTTCTTCAATCCCATTCGCTCTTCCATCATGCAGAAGTCTTAAATGTCCATTTACGGTTTGGATCAGGCCTAACCCCCAAAGAGGGGGAGTTCTCCATTCCTGGCCACTTGCATCGAAATCTGGTCTCCCGTCCGCTAACCCGGGGCCCATATCGTGAAGTAATAGATCAGTATACGGTTTGATATGCTGGTAGGAAATTTCCGGAAATCCGGAAACATATCCTGTTTGAACATAAGGCTTATGACAACCTGCACAACCTACACTCGTAAAAAGAGCTTTTCCTGCGACTACATTAGTATCAGTAATATTTCTTCTGGAAGGAACTCCAACTAACATACTGTAGAATACGACTGCATCCGCAAGATTCTCGGAAATTTCGATGCCGGTAGTTCCTGCAGAATTCGTAATACATGCTGTTTGAGTTGAAGGGCAATTGTCCGTAGGGAATAAAGGACTAGTGATTCCCATATCACCCAAAAATGCTCCTTGATTCTGTTGGAACAAACTAGGTTCATTTGCTTTCCAGCCGAATCTTCCCAGGACTTTGGAGTTAGTAGATACTTCCCAAACCATATTCACTTTTCCTGATATACCATCTCCATCCGAATCGCTTGGGTCCGCCCAGCTTAGTATAGTGCTTTCAGGGATCGCTTGTAAAAGACCTAAGCCTGGGATCATAGGAGCGGTTCTTGGAGAGAAATTAAAACCGCTCGCAGAAGAAGTCGGATCTCCGAACAAAGGGTTCCAAGTAAAAGTGTAAGTGGGTTGGCTTAGAGTTACGTTAGTTCCTTCCGGATAAGTCGAGCTTCCGCTAGGATAATTGGGAGCAGCGATAGAGCCATAAGATACCGAGGCAGCTCCTTCTGGAGGAGTGAAATTAGAGCCAGTGATACTACCGCTTCCTGTATCACAATTGAAATTGGAATCGTAAACCGCCGGATTACAGCCCAAACCTTTATGATTCAATTGAAGACCGTAATTGTCCAGACCTATAGGGCCGCCGGTAGTGGGATTGGAACCGTTTTGAGAAAGACGAACTAAAATTCCCGGGAAATTATTTAAAGAACCGGAAGAAGGAGGTGCTCCTCTACCGTCGCCTTGGTGACAATTTTGACAAGAGTTGGTATTAAAGGTAGGTCCGAGACCTGCGGGTGAGCTGCTTCCTTCTGAAACCCAAGGGATATTGAAGAAGGAGTTTCCTTTATTGAACTTGGTAGCTCCTCCGGATCTTAAATTTGCGGCACGAATATCGAATGAAAACGCATTTGAAACGAAGTTCGTGGTGTAACCGCCGGAATATTCTTCACCTGGATCCACTGAACCATTAGAAGAATTTAAAGCGGCTAACAAAGCCATCGCGTTATTTCCGCCGGAAGGATCGCATCCAAGTGAGAGTAACGCGGTTATAAGAAATAAGATCGATCCTTTTAGACCGATTTGGTGTTTTTTATGGTCCCCGTTTCTGCGGAGACCTTTGTTTTTATCACAGTTCATTTTTATATTTATGCCGGAAAATATGAGTCCGACTCTCATACGGTTTAATCGCTTAGAGCCCTAAAACATTCTTCGCCCTGACTACGTTTTGAGCCAATGTAGTGTTGATCAGTAGGCCTACATTTTCTAAAACGCTATGTTGGCTATCCGCAGGATGCATAATCACTTGATCGTAACGGTGAGATAAGCTTCCGCCTGGACAAGAAGCGGTGTAGTTGGGATCTGTAGTCTCATCATCAAGATTGATACAGAAAGTATCTCTTGCGCTTTCAATTTGGGAAGTGACCGAGCCTTGGTTTTTGCTACTTAGAAGATTGACTAGTCCGGCACCTGTGCTGATATTTACACCTTTCTTGATGCTATAATTTCCAGTCCAGATATTATAAACGCCTTGCGCATCATAATAAAAGTCCGCTTTAGTTGTGTCGCTGAAACAGGAATGTTCGTCTTCTTGAAGTTCGCTATCTACACCTGATAAACGATCTCCTCCCCATTCCTGAACCATGAATGAAGTAAGACCAGTGAATACTAATCCTAAAGAAGTGTCAGTATTTCCGGAAGTTAAGAAAGTATCCGTTCTATAAGTGCCTGAAGTAACTGCCGGATCCCATTGGTCTCTAACTTGCTGTAAATGACCGATCAAACCTTGGGTAACCGCCAAAATATAAGCTCTTCTGTAACTAGGTATTCCACTTCCTGAAAAATCGGTTGCTGGTCTTTGTCCTGGAACGGTGTTGTCTCCGCTGTTTGTATTGTCTTGTCCCCAAAGAAGATATTCGATTGCATGATAACCGGTCATGACCACTTTTTCAGTGTCGCCTTCACTACCGGAAGCTAAGGTAGAATCTCCATTTTTAGCGTAGATATTTGCAAAAGTAGGAGTAGAAGATAAGCTGCTGATATAATTGTCTATGACTACTTCATCCAATGGCCATGCGTTGATTGCTCCTTCACAGTCGTCAGTTCCGGAGTAAACGGAACCGCCCGGAGCTCCACAATGACCTGTAGTTCCGTCGATTGGACCATCGCTGAAACGGAAAGCTTCCGTTACTAAGTAACTGGATCTTGCTACGACCCATGCGTTTCTGGCCGCAGTCAGATTCGTTTCGTTCGGAGTAGTAGTGAAAGTTGTAAGAGCGGTAAGTAAGCTTGTTGCATCCGTTGCTGCTTGGTTATAGGATTCATAAGCAAGATCAGCATAACGTGTGAGCGCTTCGGTTTTAGTTGCGCTGGCAGGAATATCCAAACCTAAAAGCGCTGCGGCTGAGTTATCGCTGCCTGGACCCCCGCAAGAAATCAGAGAACCGAACAGAGTTATACTGAACAGAATTGAAAATATTTTTGTGTGGATGTTCCGCATGGGAAATCTCCTTAAAATTTGGGAAAAATCCCCGGTCCGGATAAAATCCGGCCGGGGCCAGAGATGAACTGTGGGGATGACTCCCTCCGGCTCCTGGGACAGGGACCGGCTTGATTTTGCAAGTGAGAATAAGTCTCAAAAAAAGTCAATAAGGTTTTTTTCCTCATTCTACATTCCATCTCAGGCCACCTCGGGGAATTTTTATCTAAAATCCCGATTCGCTCCGGTTTATCCAAAGAGAATAATCCTTTTGGATTAAGAGAAACTGAGGCTGACTCTCAAAATTTTCGAGAAAGGGAACCTGGTCAATCCGAAAAAGGTCGGGAGTTTAAGATTCTTAAACTTCAGTCAATAAACCGTGAGAAGTATCTTCAGTAAGTATTTCAAATGCTGCATTTCTGGCAGATCTTAAACGGAGTGGAGAAGTTTCTCCTTTTCTTTGGACCAAAACTTCTGCTCGAGCAATTTTACTGTTCAGACAAAACTTCCAACCGCCTGGAGGATTCGCATAACGTAGGCAGGCGAAATCTTTTTTATCCGCATGAATCCTTCCTTCTATTTTTATTTCAGGGGAAGAAGCTTGAAACTTCCAATCGAAATACCGATAGCTCGCTCTTCCGAATGAGGAGAATAAACTGTTTAGCGCGTATTCTTCCCCATGTAAACGTAAAACAATTGGAGTAATTGCAGGAGTCCAGAGTGGACCTATTTTGATCTTTGCGGTTGCCAATTCCAGAAAGGAACCTTGTTCCCCGTCGAAACCCGCTACTTGTCCCCATGCGTATTGATCGGTGTGTTTTGGACCCCAATTATGATTTTGGCTTCCTTTCCAATTTTCTATTTCTATTTTATTATTTTCTAATTTTATAAATCCATTAAGTAGTAAAGAAGGTTTCCCGACCAAAACTTTTGCCTTTGGAAAACCCCCTGAATATAGATCTTTTGGGAAAAGAAAAAGAGGTTTATCTCCTCCGGAGAAACCGAGGTCCCATTCTATATTTGTGGAACCTTGTTTATTCCCTGACTTACCTTTTAACCCTTTATGATCTTGGACAGAGGAGCCGATCCGGACTTTGAATGGATCTCCGGAAAATTCACATTCTCCGATAGGGTATTCAGATTTGGAAACATAATGTTTTCCGTTCTCGCCGTCGAAATAGATCGCCCATAATTCTCCTATCGAATCATGGGTAGAATGTTTCGGAGAAAAAATAGTATAACGGATCCAAATTGCTAATGGACGAGTCGGATGATTTCCTCTTACGAACCAACTTTCATAATGACCTGCATTCGAATCGGAACGAAATCTGGGGAAATCATAATCTTCGTCAATACTCATGCGGAAAATATTCGATCCTTCTCAGTTCGGAGCAACTATAATCCGCAAGTCACCTAAAGATCCCGCTTAAATTCTTCTTAAAAAATAATGTGAAATGATTTATAGTGTCGACGAGTTTGGCGAGAGTGAAGAATATTTGAATATGGAGATTCCTTCCTATTCCCCTTCTACTTGGAGAGCCACAGTTGCCAAATATGCTGAGGAAATTCTTCGTATTGGCCACGAAAAATCCCCATTTTGGATCACTGTTCGTACATTTGTTTCTGCGGCATGCGAGACTGACGATCCGGAACCTTTTTATGATGATCTTGACTCGGGTTTCAAAAGGGAATTAACTGAAGAAGATGAGGCTCGTTTAGACGAGGCATTATCTTCCTTCTGGGACCAAGCCACTGCAGTTCTCATTGCAATTTCAGAAGCATACAGTGACGAAGATGAGGATAGAAGTGAGGAGATCACTGACGAAGCTATTTCAGGTTTACTTTCCGGATTAAACGACGCGGGTGTAAAAACCATGTCGGATGCGGAACTTCTGGAAATAGCAGTTCTGGTGTTGAATAGCAGATTAAATTTTCATAATGTTCCTGTCGAAGCTAACTTTTCTATCAAAAGTCTGAGTTCTATCTCGGATCTGGAAGAAAGAAGGATCTTAGAACCTTTCGTTACCTTCTTGATCGATGATTTCAAAACGGTAGAAGATAGAGAAGAAAGGTTCGCACTTTTAATGCAGATCTTATTCGATACTTTATGGGCTCTGTTTTATCTGGGACTGGAAGAAGACGAAGAATAGATCATTCACCTGACTTTTCGCCCACTCTCGACTTTTCCTTTCTAAAAGAAATGATCGCGATCACTAAACTCAGGATCGCAAGTAAAGAGCTTACTATAAACGGTGCACCCGGGAAATAAGGCTGCATACCTTCTCTCGTAAAATAAGAAAAAACAAAACTCATAAGTAATGGGCCTAAAATAGAACTTAGGCTCATCATACTTCCCATAATTCCTTGGAACTCTCCTTGTTGTGTAGGAGAGACGTGATTGGAAATGTAACCTTGGATCGCAGGAGTTGCGATAAAACAAAAGGCGAAGGGCACAAGTAGTACATAAAGCATCCATTCTTCCCAAGCGAATGCAAACAACGCACTCATGATAACCCTTGCTAAAATTCCTATATAAGCAGAATTTTTTTGTCCCAGCTTAGGGATGATGAGCCTAAGTAATCCACCTTGTACTACCGCAAGAGAGGCGCCTACCACTGCTAAAGAGAATCCAATCTTAGTGGCGGTCCACTGGAATTTGTTCATTGTAAAATAGGACCAACTGGTTTCCATACAATGGTTCGCTACGAATATTAGAAATAAAGAAAATACTAAACCGCTTAGAGGCCCAGGATAACGGAAAAATGCAACGACTGAACCGAATGGATTCGCCATTACCCAGTTAAATTTTCTTCTGTTCTCTTCTACAAGAGTTTCAGGCAAAACAAAGTATCCATATACCCAGTTCAGAAGAGAAAGAGAAGACGCCACCCAGAACGGAGCTCTTGGGCCGAACTCGGAAAACAAACCACCGATGATCGGGCCTATAATGAATCCCATCCCGAATGCCATTCCGACTAATCCCAAGTTTTGGGATCTTTTTTCAGGAGGGCTGATGTCTGCGATGATCGCACCTGCGACTCCATAACTCGCTCCAGTGATCCCAGCTATGATCCTTCCTACGAATAACCAAAATACATTTGGAGCCAATGCTAAGAATGCATAGTCGATACCTAATCCAAACAAAGATGCGAGTAAGACAGGTCTTCTTCCGAACCTATCGCTTAAACCTCCGATGATAGGAGCGCAGAAAAATTGAGTGATCGCATAAGTAAAGGATAGAAGTCCCCCGTAAACCGCTGCGGTGCTCAAATTCCCTTGTAACATATCTTTTAAAAGATTGGGAACTACGGGAATAATGATCCCGAAACCGATAAAATCGATGAGTAATGTAAAAAGTAAAAATTGAAGTGCGGACTTTTTTTGAACTGTCATATTTCGTATTTTCAGGTTTTGTATATTTAAATAAAATGAATCCTAAAATACAAATCAAACTCCAAGACCCTGAAACAAATTCTGCAATCTTGATGATGAATTCTTTGTGGGAAGAAATACAAAACAGATACGGTTTTCAGGCTCCTAATCCGATGAAGGGTGAATATTTCAAGGGTCCGAAATATGGATTTTGGATCGCGGAAATTGATAATCGACCTATTGGAAGTATCGCGATCACACCTTGGAATGATTCGATTGCAGAGTTGGATGTAATGTATGTAGATCCTGAATTTAGGGGAACCGGACTTGCTTCCGAGCTTATTAACGGATTGGAATTATTTGCAAAACAAAACGGATTTACTTCTATTCGATTGAGGGCCGGCGCACCTCAACCAGAAGCATTACGTTTTTATGAAAAACATGGATATTCACGTATCGATTCTTTCGGAAAATGGGCTTCGGACGAAACCGCTTGGTGTTACGAAAAACTGATTTAGTTAGACTCTTTCTATAGCGATCAGACTTATATCATCTTGTGGTTGGGAATATCCTAGCCAAAGATCCAAATCTTTCATCACAATATCTGGGATATTTTCGATAGGTTCTTCCGAAAGTTCAGAGATCCGACTTCTAAGTCTGGATTCTCCCCAGGCTTCCCTTTTAGAATTGAATTGTTCGAATACACCATCGGAAAAGAGGAACATTCTGTCCCCATTTGAAAAATCTAATTCTTGGTTCTCATAACTCTTTTTGTTTTTCAAACCGATGATAGCTCCCGTTCTTCTTAAGTTCATAAGATTAGAAGAATGTACCAAAATCTGATCCGGATGTCCTGCAGATGCGTAAACCAATCTATTTTCTCTGGCATAAATATCCACGATGATAGAGGAGAATATGGTTCCTAACGAGGAGAATTTTCTTTGGAACTTATCATCTAAAAGATCCAAACAGAATCCAGGATCTTTCGCTCCGAATTTGATGCCTTCGTATTCCGCTTTGATTGCCATCGTAACTAACGCGGCTTGGACTCCATGACCGGTAGCATCTGCAAGAAAGATTCGATAGACCCCCGGAGAAACTTCGAAAATATCGTAAAAATCCCCGCCTACTTCGTCTCTTGGAAGATATTTAACCGCGTATTTTAATTCTTTGTACGCTTCTACATTTTCCGGAAAAAGTTTTTTCTGGATCCTTTGAGCAACAAGTAGATCTTTTCTTATCCTTTCCAAAGAATGATTCAACTCTGAGGTTTTTTCTCGAACTAAAACTTCTAAATTATCTTTTAGAATGTTTAACGCGCTATTCGTAATCCTTAAGTTTTCACTCAGTATTTCAGATTTTCTGAATGCTCTTGCGATTCTTCTCGAAAGCACTAAAGATTGGGAAAGAGTGAATACTAAAAGACCGTAAGGAGAAAGATTGATCCCTCTTAGATTTAATTTGTCCCAAAGTAGATCGATTCCTACCGTGATCCCGAATGCAAAAAATCCTGTGAGGAATAGGAGAGAGTCTTCTCTTTTTTTCCAAACCCCCAAACATACAGTGAATAGAACATAGAGTAGGCCGATTCCCGTTACTATCTGGAATGGGCCTACTATCTTAGTAAAAAATCCGATTGGGAATAATAGGGTTATATCGTAAGCGATCGCTAATACCCAAGCGGCGGCAGGCACCCATGAAAATGTATCTTCCGGGAACAAAGAACGATGGAACATTAAAAAGATAGGAACCGCAGTATAGAAAGAGAAAAATTCTAATCTAAAAACGGACTCCCAAGGAAAGTCTGGAAAAATTTCCAGAACGAGTCTATTACCGATTAACGCTACTCTCAAAGTTAATAAAAACGTAAATAATGCAAAATAGAATGCAGACTTTTCCTTTCTTCTAAAAAGAAAAAGTCCCGTGTGGTAAAGACCTATAAGAAGAAGTCCGCCGAATAAAAAAGATTCTCTGGATTGAGTGATTAACTTTTCTCTATAGATCGCTTCTAAGGTTCCCAGTTTAGGAACCTGCCAGAAACCTCCGAAATTATTGATCCAATTAGAGCCTTGTACTAAGATTTCCGTATTTGTTTTTTCCACTCTTAGAGGCAGATAAACGGATTTGATCTTAGGAATTTCAGCAGAGGGATCTAAACTAGGAGTGCCCGAAGAATATATTAATCTTCCATTATAATATAATTTGTAGGCGGATGCAAAGTCCGGCATCAGCAACCCGATCTCTTTTTTTAGATCTTCTTCCGGGAAGATGACGGATAAACGAAAACTTGCTGCTCCTTCTCTCGGAAGTACTTGGTCTCCCTTTTTAGTATCCTGCCAAGAATGAGGAACAGATAGTTTGTCCCAGTTGGCAGTCTGGCTTTTTTCAGGAGAAACAAATTCTCCATATAAAAATTGCCAGTTCCCATTTAATGGAATAAGTTCGGAGTGTTCTACAAGGTCCTGAGAGGAAATTTGTAACACTCCGTCTTGGATAGGTGCTGCTTCTAAAGAGAAACAAAACCAAAAACTAGAAAGAAGTAATAGAGACCGCTTCACTTCCCGTTAGGATAAGCAGAACCCAAGGCCTGTCTAATGTTTTTTGAGAACAGAATTCAGTCGATCCGGATAATCTGTAATAATTCCGTCTACACCTACTTCGATCAATCTTTCCATTTCTTTTGTATCGTTTACTGTCCAAGGGATCACTTTAATTCCTAAAGAATGAGCTTTGGAAACGAATTCATCCGTTACATATAAGAAATAAGGAGAAATAATATCCGCTTTTAATTCTTTAGTTTGATTTAAAACAAGTTCTCTTCTGGAATTACCGAACCCGAATTTCATTGCGGCTCCCTGGGGATAGGTGAGAGAAAATAACGCAGAAGTTTTGATCTTAGGATTTTTCTTTTTCACCAAGGAAATTGCGGGAAGATAAAAAGATTGGATGGTTGCGCGGTCTACTACCTTAGCAGTTTCGATCGCTTTGATCAGCAGATTTACATGTCCTTCTAATATTTCATTAGAGACCTGGGATTCCGCATCTTGTGGGAATTTGGTCTCGATATTAAATTTAGGGATAACTTTTCTTTTTCCTGTTCTTTCCCAGGTCTGAACTTTTTCAAAAAATTCTTGGATAGTTAAAAGTTCCGTTCCAGGAACGGGGATCTGTTCTGGGAATTTAGGATTTTTCTTCGTTCCACAATCCAGCTCTTTCAATTCTGCAAGAGTTAGCTCATAGATGGATTTAGAGATAATCTCGGATCCATCTTTTTTAGTACATAATGTTGGATTAGATTCAGAATCATGATGTATTATAATTTTCTGATCTTTGGTGAGAACAGTATCCAACTCAATCGTAGTCATTCCTTGGGAAAGTGCTTCTTCGAATGCAGGCCAAGTATTTTCCGGCTTGAGCCCTCTGGCTCCTCTATGACCTTGTAGATCCAAATTTCCTTCGATAGGTTTGTTTCTGATCTGCTCTCCGGAGCAAGAGATATGGATCAAAAAGAATATTAAGAATGTTTGTTTGATGTAGAATGATTTCATAATGTCACGGATCCGCTGATTATAATATGACCTTCAGGAATATTCCTGCGAATGTTCCGCCTGCTAAAGGTGCAAGAATTGGAAGCCAGGCATATTTCCATCCAGAGTTACCTTTGTTTGTGATAGGAAGGATGTAATGTGCTAACCTAGGTCCAAGATCTCTCGCAGGGTTGATCGCATATCCGGTAGTTCCCCCCATAGAAAGTCCTATCACCCAAACTAAAATACCTACGAAAAAAACTCCCATAGGCGTAGTCACATCTGCGATTTGAGCTGAGAAGATAGAATGTATTCCTAAGATCAAAACGAATGTTCCCAAAAACTCACTAAAGAAGTTAGAAGGCGGATTTGAGATGGCCGGGTCCGTAGAGAATACAGATAAAATTTTTCCTGAGTCCTTTGTTTCTTTCCAATGAGGAAGATAATGAAGATATACTGCAATAGCGCCCAAGAAAGCTCCCAGAAATTGTGCAGGAAGGTATATTGGGATTTTAGAATATTCTCCAGATTGAACTGCAAATGCCAAAGTGACTGCAGGATTTAAATGGGCGTCTGCACTTCCAAATGCTTTTGCAGTGAAAACTCCTAAAATGACCGCGAACGCCCAAGCTGCAGTGATCACTATCCAACCGGAATCTTTTGCTTTAGATTTTTCTAATAAAACTCCGGCTACTACTCCGTCTCCTAAAAGTATGAGCACAAATGTGCCTAAAAATTCTCCAAAAAAAGGGGACGTCATTTATATATTACCTCATTTTTCCCATCAATTTGACTGTTGCTTTTCTTCCGATCAGCTTAGAAACTTTTACTAAAACTTTATTCGGAAGTCCCGAAACCACTGTAGGAGAACTTCTTTTTTTCAAAGCTGTCAAAGCATATTCCACCAGAGTTTCCGCAGATTGAGCGATTGCTTTTGGAAAATCTTTAGGATCTCCTCCTGCTCTTTCGAAAAAATTAGAAACTGTCACTCCTGGACAAAGTCCCATAACATAAACTCCTCTTTTTCTTTGCTCATACCATAAGGACTCGCTGAAAGAAGTTACAAAAGCCTTAGTTGCAGAATACACTCCGGAAGAAGGCATTGGAACAAGACCCAAGGTAGAGGAGATATTCATTAAAGAATCTCCCGATTGGGAATTTTTTAAGAAAGAATAAGACAAAGAAACGAGAGAATCTATATTCAAACGGGTCATTGCCTGTAACCTAGAAAGATCTGCTTTATTAAACGGTCCGTATACTCCGAACCCTGCATTATTTATTAATAAATCGTAATGGTTATCTTCTAATTCTTTTTGGATCTTTGCGGTTGATTTTGGATCTGATAAGTCTGCGATGATGAATGTATGCCCTTTTCCTAATTCATCTATTAGTTGTTTGAGTCTTGCTTCGTTTCGTGCAACTGCAGTGATCTTGTAACCTTTTGCAGCTAGTTGTTTAGCGAATTCTCTTCCGATCCCTTCGCTTGCTCCTGTGACTAAAGCTTTCATTCCTTTCCTCCCCTAAAAATTCCGGAAAAACCTGGAATTCATTTAGTTCTAAAAGTTTTCGCAGAATTGTTCCGCAAGATCGCCTAGTTGAGCAAGCTTAAAAATACGAACAGAATAGTAGAATCTTTCTAAAAGAGTTATGTCCGGCTGCTCCTTTATACGTTCGGTCGGTTCTGCAGAAGTTTTTCTCTTTCTTCTTCCATCATCTTGATCGATTTACGGGTGAAATCCAAAATGATTTTTAGTTCTTCGGCTGTATAACCGGAGAGTTGTTCCCAAACTGCTTTGGCTAAACTTTCGAATAAGCTTCCTATCTTTTGCATAGCGGCCATATCCTGGGTTAGAAAAATTCTCACCTTTCTCCTATCGTTCGGATCATTCTTGCGTTCTACGAGTCCCTTCTTCTCCAAACGATCGATGAGAGAAGTTACAGCACCGGTGCTGAGCCCCATACTTTTGGCGATCTCTCCTGCAGTTTGAGGACCTTGGGTAAATAGAAAGTCCACACATTTATGATCAGTGATATGAAGCCCAAGCCGATCCGCGATGGTTTGGTGGAACAAAATAGTTAAAGTGCTTAGGTTTTTGGAATCGGTCATAATGGATTCCATCAATTCGGGCTTAGTTTTCGGGATTTTTTTGTCTTGCAATTATTTTGACCGTCAAATATCTCGATAATCAAGATAATTAATCATCGAGTTAATTCGATTTAAGGGGAACAAACATGGCAGAAAATAGCAAGAACGAAATTCCGGATTACCCTTGGTATTCTTGGGGCTCTCCAATCGGTCTAGGGGTGGGTATGATCTCTCTTTCCATTTCTTTTGCAGTGACTTCTTATTCTTTAGCTTCCGCTTTCGTTGCAATCAAAGCTGCCTTCGGAGGATAATATGAAACGGGAGAAGCCCAATTTTATAATCGTAGGCTCCGGAATTTCAGGGCCTTCTCTTGCATTATTTTTGAAAAGGGCAGGGTACGGAGTTCGTTTGATGGAATCCTATTCTCGCCCGGCAGAAGACATCGGCGGAGCTTTACAGATATCACCTAATGGAATGAAGGTGATTAGAGAATTAGGTCTGACTTCGGAGATGTTAGAGATAGGAACGGTTTCGGATGAGATGATTTTTAGGAATCATACCGGAAGAATTCTTGCGATGATCCCGAACGGTTCCGTTTCCCAATTCGGAGAATCCGCGATTGTAGTTTCTCGCGCAAGATTCCATCTTATGCTATTAGAAGCCGCGGAGAAGGAAGGAATTCCGACTGAATACGGAAAAAAATTCTCTCATGCTGAGTTTCCTTTGGATGGGGGAGTGATCGCAAAATTCGAGGATGGAAGTTCTGTAGAAGCGGATTTTCTAATCGGAGCCGACGGAAATCATTCCAAAGTCCGTAATTTTCTTTTTCCTAATTTTCCAAAACCTGAATATACCGGAATTCTAAACGCGGGAGGATTTGTTCCTTCGGAAGTGATTCCGGAAAAATATTCCAAAAGAGGACCGATCCATTTCGTTTTCGGGCCGGAAGGTTTTTTCGGTTTCGCAGCCTGTGGAAACACTGCGGATACTTCTTGGATGTGGTGGAGCAATATTCCTTCTGAAAAAGAGCTTACAAGGGAGGAGATGGACTCTATGAGCAACGAATTCTGGAGAAATAAAATATTAGAAATACATAAAGGATGGCATGATCCTGTCGAAAGAATCATCCAAGCTTCTCCAGTAATCCTTAAAGGGAACGTTCATGATTTGAGGAGTCTTCCTAAATGGGGAAACGATAAGGTATTACTAACTGGAGATGCGGCTCATGTGATGAGTCCTCATACCGGCCAAGGAGCTTCTATGGCTCTGGAAGATTCTCATACTTTATTTTTACTTTTAGAAAGGGCCAATTCGGTTCCGGAGGCTTTCAGGGATTTTGAAACGATCAGAAGACCTAGAGTGGAAAGGATCATCGAGGAATCCAGAAGGAACGGAAATAGAAAGAAAAAACTAAGTCCAATAGGTTGTTGGATCAGAGATGTATTCCTTACTCTGGCCTTGCCTAGTTTCGCTAAGAAAGGCCAGGATTGGATGTATCGTTACGAGGGAATCAAATAAGATTCCCTGCTTTCGAACTTAATATGATTTTTTCCAGAGTTGGTTGCTGGCGTTGAGAAATTCCCATTGGTGAACGACAGAGCCATTACCATTAGCGGAAGCATCCACAGCATACAATGAATTGATCCGATTTCGGATACTATCTCCCACAAAATCGAATCTCATATTGTTCATGTCCTTACAATCCCAAAGAGCGATTTTTCCTCCGTTACGAGTTTCTCCACCGTTATCCATACACTTATATGGATTCAGTTTGCTTCTTAAGAAACCATTGCCTGCATCGTAATACCATTTTTGAGCGTCGGTCCCGTTACAGTTGTATATTTGGATCCTTGCTCCGTTTGCAGTGCTACTATTACTCACATCCAAACAACGACTAGAAGCTTGGTTGACCAGGGCAAAGTAAGGAGTTTCATAATTTTTCTCCCAACGTTGGTTGTTTCCACCATGCCAAGTCCATTGACTTACTAAAGAACCGCTTGTAGAACCGTTAGCATCTACTGCGATAGATTCGTTTTGTCTAACTCGCATAGAATCATCATAAAAATCGAATCTCATATTATCTATATTGTCTCTACAATCCCAGAGGACTATCTTTCCTCCGTTCCAATTCTCGGCGCCGTTATCCAAACATTTATCATTATTCAATTTGCTTCGAAGATGACTTGTGGAATGTTCGTAGAACCATTTCTGAGCATTAGTGTTGTTGCAATTCCAAACTTGGACACGAGTGCCGTTGTCAGTTCCGCTGTTGCTCACATCTAAACATAGATTAGATTGTTTACTTTTTAAAGTGAAGTATCTAGGCTCCAGATCGTTCACGTCCATACATGCTTCGAATGCGTATTGAGAGAATTGAGGGCCCGCAAAATCCACCATCGCGATGTTTATACGCTGTCCGGATTTTTTTGCTTCTCTATCTAAGTCGTAAACAAAACTTGCATGATCCAATTTATCATTGGTAAGATCTTGAATACTTCCCCAATAAGGTGGAAAAATAATCTGAGCCGCATTCGGAGTCAGGATCATTTGAGCTACGTAAAATTTACCTTCTCTATTGTCCTTGATACGATCTCTAAGTGCGCTCACTAGATCAGATTCGTTTCCTGTGTTTTGCCAATCACTCTTCATTGTTTGGCCCTGGTTCCAATACAATTGAGATAAGTCTGCGTAATTTCCACCGCCCCAGATCAAAATTACATTTTTATCTAGATCCCAAAGTTGACCAAAGTTAACTGAATTTCCTAAATTCCGAGGAGCCATTCTGGAACCTAAATAAGGAAGAACCAGTTGGTCTTTCAGTTCGTAATGTTCAGCATCGCTCATGCTGTCCACGTTTTGGATATGAACGAATACGATCTCTTTTTTACGATTATTCACGAAGCTGGAGATATGTTGGAACACTTCCTGAGCAGAAACAGAAACACTGGATCCGTGGTGGATTTTAAATTGTCCGCTTATCTTTTTGATCCTTAGATCGAAGTAACGATATCCGAGAGCCAATTGTTCTCCCACATTGTATTCTTGCGTTTGGGAAATATTCTCGTCGATTCCTTGGATGCCATAAGTTCCGGAGTCATGTGTTCCTGGGATACAAATGTTTCTGAGCTGAGTATTAGATCTGGATTGGTATCCGCTACTCATCCAACCCTGTGGATCTATCTGTAATTTTGGAGCATATACTGGTCTTGGGCTTCTTCCATCCTTTCCCTTGGTTCCGCCCCCCTCGAAAGGAATTCCGCTTGGCTGGTCCAAAGGAGCAGGAGTTAGGTATTCTGCTTTATAATTTATGTCTGCTGGGAGATTTCCTCCGGATTTACCGTTGGATTGGACTAAAAATAACAAAGAATCGTAGTTTGAGGAGGAATCTTTACATCCTACTCCGATCAGGGACAAAGCGCAAATAAATGCGATTGCGACGATTCGAGAAGAAAACACCGTGGAACTTTTCATTTTTTCACCATTCAAATGATCTATTTTTATGCATTATAAAAGTTTAATGCTTCTCTCCGATATATGGAGTAAAAAAAGAAATAACTGGAACTTTTCCCCTGTCAACGTCCTTTCGAATATTTTTTAAAAGTTAACATAACGGTTGTTTTTTAAAGAATCCAACGGTTCGAGATTTGTTATCTTAATATAATCGGAATATAAGGGGAGGTTTTCAAGAATGAACATAAGGGAAATCGCCTTGCATAGAAGAGTAGAACTTCCAATCTGACAGCAAAGAATCCGTTATGAAATTATATACTAGCGATAAAAAAGAATCTCTATCTTCTTGGTGGTTACGTTTTCGTTTAAACCATTGGCCTTGTCTGTGGTGCACAGGAGGAAAAATACAATTTATCTCCTCTGATATGAGAGAACTTCATGTGAGTTTGAAAAAAAATCTTCGTACATTAAATCGAGTCGGAACAATTTATGGGGGAAGTATCTATAGTTCGGTGGATCCATACTATATGTTGATGATGATGTGGATACTTGGGCCCGATTATGTGGTTTGGGACAAAGCAGCGAAAGTAAAATTTGTCCGCCCGATCTTGGATAAAGTTAAGATCCGATTTTTAATCACGGAAGAATTGATCGAAAAAACAAAACAAGATATATTAGAAAAAGGTGAAATCGTTTTCGATCTTCCTGCAAAATACGAAGATGAAGAAGGAGCGGTATATGCCACCTTCGAGAAAACGATCTATGCTGCTTCTAAGGAGTTTTATGAGAAAAAGTTAGCTTCTAAAAATATGGTATCTGCATTTAAACCAAGCAAAAGAAGTTAATTTTAGATTATTTAGTCGCGATCCATCCGCCTACATGTAAGGATCTGAATTTTTGAGAACTGACCGAAAATCCTGCTTCTTGTAAAAGTTCAGCGTATCTGGTGCTTGGAATACGGTGTAGTTCAAATACTCTTTTAAGATAGATTTGGACTGCTTCTTCTTCCCAGCCTTGGAAATTGATAAGATAAGATTTTATATTTTGGAATAAGATCTCAGATCCATTCGGTTCGGAATCAAATAGATCGAATAAGATCAAACTTCCTCCTTTTTTCAATCTAGAGTGAATCTCCTTTAATAGAGAGAGTTTGTCTCCAGTATCCGGAAGAAAATGTAAAACAAATAGTAAAGTGGCTGAATCGTATTCTTCTGTAAGTGGGAGTTCTCCCGTAGTTCTACAGATAAATGTAAGTTGAGGGAATTTTTTCTGAGCCTGCTCGATCATTTCCGGAGACGGATCTATGCCGGTAATTGAAAATCGATTGGGAGAGATTTTTAGTAATTTAGAAAAATCTGCGCCGGTTCCACAGCCTACGGATAAGATCTTACCATTTTCAGGAGTATTTTCTAAAAGATAGATCGCTACTAATTCCATGATCCCTGAATAGAATGGGATCATTTTGCCAATCCTTCTCTCGTAAACCTGAGCTCTTTCACCTTCGAACTTTTCTACGTGGGTCATTTAATTTCCTGTTTGGACTTTTTGTAGAAGAACATCGTATGTGGAACCATCTTCCGGATACATCGCAACACCTAAGGACAAAGTGACTTTCACTTCTCCCCAAGAACCGCTGGAGCTGGATTCCGAAAATAATCTTTTGATCTTCTCCGCTCTTTCCAACACTATATTCTTATGTGCTCCTGGAAGAAGAAGTAAGAATTTTTCGCCTCCGAACCGCGAAGAAATATCGCTCCTTCTGGAATTTTCCAAAAGTATTCTTCCCATTTCTTTAAGCAGAAGGTCGCCTCCGCTATTCCCGAATATTTCGTTGATCTCTTTTAATCCGTCTATGTCCAAATAAACCACGCCGATCGAGGTTCCGCTTCTTTCTGCCCTATAGAGTTCTGCTTGGAAGGATTCGATTGTGTATTCTCTATTAAAAAGACCTGTGAGTTTATCTCGAATTTCTAATTCTTTAATTTTGTTTTCCCTTCTTCTGAAAAGGGTTTCGTATCTTTTTGCCTTTGCTTCCGTAAAAGATCTTTCTGTGATGTCTCTAAAATAGAATGCCTTTGCAGGTTCTTTTTCATCTACTAAGATTGGAATTGTCCTACATATGAATCTTTTTTTGCCGGAAGAAAGATGTAACGTTAAATGAGAATGGTCTTTTGAATCCGCTTTTGAAAGCTCCGCATACCAAGAAGAATGTTTTAGATCATTTTTTTCCGGAATAAGCCCAAGTTCTTTTGCCTGAGAATTCGAATCCAAAAGTTTTCCTTTATTATCTGAGATGAGAATGGCGTCTTCCTGGTTTTCCAGGAAGTTCGGGTTTCGGATCCAATAGTTTTTAGGAGAAGAAGACATACAAATTTTTATTTGAAAAATTATCTTGGATCTGACGGGAAAATCAATCTTCTTCTGACTCCCTAGGAATTAGATCTATAATAAGTTTCTATTCGTAAATTTTTAGGATTTCTCTGGCCTTATGTCGAATTGCTTCCTGTAATTCCAGAGGTTCTAGAACAAAAACGGAATCACAGTATTGAAGCATACTTCCTAATGCCCATTCTTTGGTTTCCATATCGATTACCATTTCGGTAAAACCTTTTGTCATAGGTTTATGACTTAGGCATTTCATATAAGGAATACTTTTGATATGTTCTGCAGTGGCGTCTGTGACTTTAATTTTGATCAGATATTTAGGGACTCTTGATTTGAATTCTTTGATCCATTCTTCCCAATATTTGCTTAGATCGAATTTTTTAGGTCTTTCAAATCTTTCGGTAGTTACCGAAGCTTCTTTGATGCGAGAGATCCGATAGACTCTCATTTCTTTTCCACGTTTTGCAACTACGTACCAGATCGTGTCCTTTGCTACAAGTCCGTAAGGTTCTATCGTTCTTGGTTCGGGTTTTCCGCCTTCTTTCTCATAGACGATCTTTACTTTTTTTTCTTCCCAAACAGCGTCTTGTAGTATCGGAAGAAGTGGAAGTTCTCTAATCGCTCTGCCCCAACCTAAACCATCTATATGAATTCTTTGCCTCGCGGTTTCCGCATCCTTTCTATATGCAGGGGGGAGAGAGGCCATAAGTTTGACGAAAGCGGAATCGAAGTCCTTCTTCTTTCCTAAATCCTCCAAAACTCGAGAAGAATGGACCAATAATAGAGAGATCACTTCTTCTTTTTTAAAACCGGTAAGGTTTGTCCTATAACCTTCGCTTAAACTCCATCCCCCACCGATCCCTCGTTCCGCATAGATAGGAATACCTGCGGAAGAAAGAGCTTCCATATCCCTATGAACCGTTCGTTCTGAAATTTCTAATTTTTTGGAAAGTTCCTTAGCGGTGGTCCTTCCTTTCGCCTGTAGATGCAGTAGAATATTTAGAAGCCTATCAGCTCTCATAATTTTAGTATAAATCTCTAAATATGACAGAACTTGTCATGTATATTCTTCTATACTTGTTTTTATGATTACGTTAGCAACTTCCGTTTTTGGCATTGTTCTTTGTAAAGGTGAAATTATCAAAACCTCTGTCCATGGCCCCACAGGAAAAATTTCCTATAAGGACGAAGGTTTTGGCGGAATGCCGGTAGTTTTCATCCATTCTTTCGGCGGAAATGTTTCCCATTGGGAAGAGATCAAGGAATCCCTTGTTCCGAACAGAAGGGTAGTGCGTATTGAACTGAGGGGTCATGGGGATTCTGAATTTCCTAAAGATGGAGATTATAGGATTTCTTCTATGGCACAGGATCTGGCTACAGTTGTAAATCTCCTGGGCCTACAAAGATTCGTATTAGTAGGTCATAGCATGGGGGGAAGTGTAGCATTACAATATGCGGGAGAAAATCCAAGTAGAGTTGCTGGACTCGTTCTTGTGGATTCCAATGGCGATCCAAAAAAATTACCTGAAGTAGTTCGCGATCAGATCAAGAATGCATTATATTCGGATACGTATGTGCAAACTACTGAGGCTTACTGGGAGCAATTATTGGCCAATTCTAAACCTGAAATAAAAGAAAGATTAATGGGAGAATTAACCAGAACTCCAAAGGATACCGTGATCAAGATCACCTCAGAGCTATTGGATTATGATCCTAACCATTCTTTAAAAAGATATGTAGGCCCAAAACTTGCGATAGTCACTCCGGAAAACGATGATCAATTTGCATTACATAGACTACATTTAGGATTTCCTCATGCTGTGGTTGTAAATGCGGGGCATTGGTTACAATTGGACCAGCCGGAAGAATTCCGTAATATTCTGGAAACCTTCTTACAAAAATTCTAACATAAAACTCCCGGATGTGTTGTCCGGGAGACCTCTTGATTTTCATCGAACGAGAGTTATAGATTCTCACCGAAAAAATTTTCCAAAATTTCTCAGAATTTCTAAATTTCTGATTTAATTGATTTCGAAATTTTATTAGTATTGCTCCCGCTTTCTGTAGAAGGGCCGGGAAATTCATCTTCCGATCCGAGGAAAACAAGGACCTTCTTCGTCCAATTTCAAATCGACATTATATGAAATTTCTCAAAGCAATTCCACTCATTCTATTTCTGGCCTTAACGTTATTCTCCTGTCGAAGCAAAAATTCCTCTAAAATTTCTCCACTTGCAGAAAACGGGGTTTTGGATCTGAGAGAATGGAACTTTGCGGAAGACGGTATCGTTAAATTGGATGGAGAGTGGAAATTCCAATGGATGAAACTTGCAGTTTCCAGGCCAGAACTTGGATCCAAGGATGTTCAGACTCATATAGTGAATATTCCAGGTAACTGGAACCAAATTCCGAAGTTAGAAGGGATGAATCCTTTGATGGCTTTCGGATATGGGACTTACACTTTAAAAATAATTCCAGGCCAAAATCAAGGAAGGCTAATGATGCACTTCCAGGGCGCTGGAACTGCCGCTTCCATCTATTTGGATGGGAAGAAGATCATGGGAAATGGAGTGGTGGGTCCTGATGCAAACTCATCTCGTCCTCAGTATCTTCCGCTTTATGTTTCGATCGGGCAACCGAACAAGGAGATGTTATTACAAGTAGAGATCTCTAACTTCGATCATTATAAGGGAGGACTTTGGGAATCTCTTAGGATGGGAACAGAAGTGGATCTTCTGAACTTCAGAGATAATAGCTCTTTTAGCGAGATGTTCTTGTTCGGAAGTATCATCATCATGGCTTTATACCATTTCGGTTTGTATTCTTTAAGAAGAAGGGACATGACCGGATTGTTTTTTGGAGCATTCTGCGCGAGCATCTGCCTTAGGATTTTTGTAACCGGAGAAAGATTCCTAATCCTAAAATTTCCTCATCTACCTTGGGAATTTTTTAATAAGCTGGAATATATCTCCTTCTACTTGGCGGTTCCATTTTTTGTTTATTATCTGGATGCTTTGTATCCTCACTCACTCTCTGCAAAGTTAAAAAGACTCTTCATAGGATTTAACCTAATCGTATCAGCCATCGTGGTGGTTACTCCAGCTAGTATCTATACCCATACTTTAATCCCTTTTCAAGTATGTTTGATTTTTATAATATTATGGATCTTCTTTGTTTTAGTTCGTTTAGTTAAGACTGGCGCAGAAGGCTCTTTAATGGCACTCGGAGGTGTGATCGCATTAACTGCAGCAGCTATCAATGATAGTTTATATTCCCAGGCAGTGATCAATACCGGATATTATCTACCTTTAGGATTATTCGTTTTCATATTCGTGCAGTCGTATCTGCTTTCCTTCCGGTTTTCTCAAGCATTCTTATATATAGAACGTTTATCAGACAACTTGTTGGAAGTGAACAAGGCCTATAGTAGATTTGTTCCTTTGGCATTCTTGAAATTTCTGAATAAGAGCGATATTACCGAGATCGGTTTGGGTGATCAGGTTCAAAGAGAGATGACAATCCTATTTTCGGATATCAGATCCTTTACCCAACTTTCGGAGAAGATGACTCCCAAAGACAATTTCGACTTCTTAAATTCTTATATGAGAAAAATGGGGCCGATTATCCGAAAACACGGAGGTTTCATCGATAAGTATCTTGGGGATGGAATTATGGCTCTTTTTCCAAGCCTTCCTGACCAAGCACTGGATGCTGCAATGGAAATGCTCCGAGAGTTAGAGAGTTTAAATCAATCTAGAGCGGATCGACATTATGAACCGATCCAAATCGGTATCGGACTTCATACAGGGACATTGATGCTTGGAACGATCGGAGAAGAAGAAAGAATGGACGGGACAGTGATCTCAGACGCAGTCAATCTTGCTTCTCGTATCGAGGGACTTACTAAGGAGTTTCATGCGAATCTTCTAGTTAGCGAAAGCACATACCGTAAGTTGAAGAATCGCAGAAAGTATTCCTTTAAAAAATTAGGCAAAGTGAAAGTAAAAGGAAAATCCAAATCAAGTGAAGTATACGAGGTACTGGGCTAATTCACTTTTTAGGGAACTTCTGTTTATAAAAATCTAATGCTCTGAGGATCAGCTCTTTTGCTACCTCGGGGCCTTCCGGCTCTTCTACCCTAACTTCTTTTTTTTCCAATTGTTTATATACGGAGAAGAAGTGAGTCAGTTCCGCCCTGAAAGAGTTCGGTAGTTGAGATACATGTTCTATTCCATCAAAACTTCTGTCACCGGAGGCAACGGCCAGGATCTTTTCGTCACCTTCTCCTCTATCTATCATTCTCATTACCCCGACAACTCTTGCAGGCACCAAACAAAGTGGGGGAACTTCTTCCGAACAAAGAACTAAAATGTCCAAAGGATCCTTATCATCTCCCAAAGTCTGGGGAATAAAACCGTAATGGGCAGGATAATGTGCAGAAGCGAAAAGTACCCGATCCAATTTGATAAGCCCTGAGTCTTTATCCACTTCGAACTTGGCCTTACTTCCGGAAGGAATTTCTACAAGTGCATGAACTTCGTGTGGAGGATTTGGGCCGGGACTGGCCTCGTGCCAAGGATGTTGTATCATGGGCCATATTTTGGGCTGAAGCCGGGTCTGAGCAAGGAGTTTCAGGTAAGAAAGGGTTAGAAGTTAAAGGTTCGGGCCAATCAACCATTGCCTATTTTTCCTTTTTCGGCTCAGAAATTCGATTTTCGATTTAGAAAATATGTTGACCGGTCTATTTTTATCTGATTTAAAGATCCTATGGGTCAGAAGGGAGAAATCGCTAAAGAAAAGATGGTCCGTGCCATGGCGGAACGTTTGGAAATCGGGGGATATGCGGGAACTGGGCTAAATGATATTGTAGAAGATGCAAAAGCCCCTAAAGGATCTATCTATTTCCATTTTCCTGGTGGAAAGGAGGAATTGGCCTCCTTAGCTCTTCTGGTATCTGGTAACGAATTGGCCAAGGAGCTGAAGGCGGTTTTGGATTCCGCCAAATCTGTTCCGGCCGGGATCCAAAGGATATTTTCCGCCTTAGAATATAGGCTTGTATCTTCCGGTTTTTCCAAGGGTTGCCCGATCATGACAACTGCTTCCGAGACCGCCTCGGAACCTTCTTTAGTGAACTCAACTTGCGCTGCAGTTTTCCAAGATTGGATTTCCATATTGGATTCGTTTTTCCGGAAAAACGGATTTGAGGAGAGCAGATCTGGAGAACTCGCAATAGGTATTCTTTCCTTATTGGAAGGGGCCATCCTGATTTCCAGGACAAGCCGAAATACGAATGCGATACGATCCGCTTCTAAAACGGCAAAACTTCTCGTTTCGGAGAGATAATTATGAAACTTAAAATCACTTTTTCGGCGATACTCGCCTTTTTACTTTTAGTATTTTGTACTACATTAGGAATTCCTAAACTAGCAATTTCAGAAGTTCCGGAATTGGAAAAATTATCCAAGGATCCCAGATTGGAAAATCCTTCTGGACTAACCAAACTCAAGTTCACGATCTTTAAAACAGGGGAGAAGAAAGCATCTTCCGCATTCATATTCGAAGGCGGGCCTTTATTTCACAGAAAACAGATCTATCATAGTGTTGTTTTTGTGGAACATCCCAAAGGGACTTTTTTATTCGATTCTGGTCTTGGTACTCAGATAGAGGAACAATATAAGGACCATAGATTTTATGTAAAGCCTATGGTTACTTATCAAAATCCGAATCCTTTGGTCTCCCAGTTAAAAATAAACGGGATTGATCCGGATAAGATCGGAAACATCGTTCTATCTCATTTGCATTGGGACCATGCAGGTGGAGTAGAGGATTTTCCTAAAGCAAGGATCTGGTCTACACAAGAAGGTAGAAAACATCTGCAAGAATTCGGAGTGGAGAAGGGCTATCTTCCAAAACAATTAGATTCAGAAAACATAATATGGAAGGATCTGTTCTTTTCTTCCAAACCGTATGAAAATTATTCCAAAAGTCTGGATTGGTTTGGGGATGGATCTGTTGTATTCGTTCCAATGGAAGGCCATACGGCTGGAGATATCGGGATGTTCCTAAATTTACCATCTGGAAAAAGATTCTTTTTTACCGGAGATATCACTTGGGCAAGAGAAGGATTCGAAATTCCATCTCATAGAACTAGATTGCTTAGATCGATCGTGGACAGGGATCAGGAACTTGTAGGAAAGGAAATATATAGAGTACATTCTCTTTTAAAAGTTTATTCGAACTTGGAAGTAGTACCAGCCCACGATGGAGAAGTGATAGATCGTTTAGGATTATATCCTAAGTGGATTGAATAAGAATTAAATGAATCGTCTCCGGAAAATATCCGGAGACGATATCTATCATCCGAATTATAAATCTTGTCTATGTTTGAGTGCGGGTATTTTTTTACGGACCTTCTGCACTTCTTCTAGGTCTATCTCCGTTAAGAGTAATTTTTCGCCTTCTCCCGCGTCCCCTAAAATGTTTCCCCAGGGATCGATTACCATAGAATGTCCGTAAGTTTCTCTTCCTTTTAGATGAATTCCAGTTTGCGCGGGTGCAAATATAAAACATTGGTTTTCGATTGCCCTTGCTCTTAGCAAAATTTCCCAATGCGCTTGTCCTGTAATTTTGGTGAAAGCAGAAGGAACAAAGATCATATCCGCATCCTTCTTCATAATTTCCCTAAACAATTCTGGAAAGCGAAGATCATAACAAATCACAGAAGAGATATTTCCGAGTTCGGGACTTTTGTAAGTTTCCGGAATAATTTTACCCGATTCCACGGTTCTGGATTCCCTATATTCTATTCCGTCTCCAGGATCAGTGTCGAATAAATGGATTTTATGATATTCGAATTTTTCTTTTCCATCCGGTCCGAAAATAATAGAAGTATTAAATACTTTTCCGTTTGGAGCGGGATTCGGAAATCCTCCTGCGAGAATAGTTATATTCAATTTATTTGATATATCCGATAGAAGGGTTACTGTTTTAGTTTTGATCTCTTCCGCTCTTTCTAACTTCTCCTTTTCGGATCCTAAAAAAGGAAAATTTTCCGGAAGACCTACGAGCTTTGCACCTTCGGAAGCGCCCTCGCGGACAAAGTTTTCACATTTTTGTAGATTGAGATCCACATCGGTTCCGCTGTTTAATTGGATCAGTCCTAAAAGAAAACGGTGCATAGGCTCAGTATTCCAGATCCTTAGCCAAAATGCAAAATGATATTCTATACATTCTGCTTGTCTAAGCTAGTTCCCGGAAAAATTTAGGAGAAGTATGGCATTCGCCCTAAAAGAATTCAAATCTATCCAAAACTTCTACTCCGGAAAAAAACATAAGGAGAATGTTTGGGCCCTCGTTTATCTTTTGCTCAGATACTTAAGTAGCGGAGAAGGAGCCATCCAAGCGGTCCAAACCTCCTGGCTGCAGGGTCTTCCGGAAAATTTGTCGGAAGAAGATAAGAAAGAAGCTTCAGAAAAAGTTTTGGAACTTGCAGACCTTCTCTTGGAAGCGTTACGTTCTTGGAGAGATTTAGCGGATGAAGAAGGTTCCGAATCCGTAATGGAAGATGTGCTGGAACTCGGACAATCCGTTCTGATAGAAACCAAAGAAATGGGAGAATTTTCTGAACTAGTCCGAGAGGAATCCTTGGATATTATCTCAGATTTATGTTTGGTATGCGGAGTAGAGATCCCAAAAGCAGGTTATAGAAAGATAGATCTTTCCGCTTTCGATGATTCGGATATAGCAGAAGAAGTAGAAGAATGGATCATCGCACTTTCTTCTTTCGAAAAAGCGGAAGAGGCTTCCGATCTAGAAGACGGGTTTCTTGTACTTTTTGTGAAGGTGTTTTTGTTTTATATTTTCTTTAAGTAGAAGGTTCCATAGGAAGCTGAAATCTCCCTTCTAAAATTCCTTGGACAGTCAGATCTTCGTCCAAGTTTTCCCAACGGATGGAGTAACCTTTTAATTCCAATGTAACTTCTTGGAGTTGTGAATCCGAGGCGGCCTTTAGTAATTTAAATCTATCTGCTGGAAAACCTAAAATTCTACCATCGCTCAATTCCAAATAGACCATTCGATGCTCTACCCATACCTTGATTGCGGGCACATTTGAAATTAGATTATTGCCAGCCATGGAACTCATAATAGGCCTCTAAAAATCTCCCTTTATATTCAAATACAAGCTTTTCGATTTCTCGAATTTCATGATTTCGAAATCCTTTATTCTCAGCTAATAATACTGTATTTAGCCAGAATTTGCATTCCGAATATTTTTAAAACCGTGGGCATTGGGTTTTGCCACTAGTTTTAAAAACTTATGCAAAACCAATTTAATAATGGATTGAACGCCGGAATATTGATTCCGGCAGATTTCAGGGGATTCTACACTTACAGATTTGTAAAAATATCTTTCACTGCAGTGACAACATCTTCGATATCGCCGTCTGTCATTCCTGCGAATAGAGGAAGAGAAAGAGTTCTTTTATACATTGCATCCGCGTTTGGATAATTTTTTCTTTCGAATCCGAATCTTTGGTAGAAAGGATGTTCGTATAGGGGAATAAAATGAAGGCTGGAGCCTATATTTCGTTTTTGTAATTCAGAACAGAGAATGTCTCTGTTGATCTTTCCTGGAACGGTATCCACTTCTACTCTAAATAAATGCCAAGAATGTTCCCCATCGATTGCAGGCAAAGGAAGATGTAAAAAAGGCAAGTCTGCAAATTCAGAGCGGTAAATTTCAGCGATTTGGATCCTTCTTCTCCAAAGATCTTCTGCTTCTGCAAGTTGGACAAGTCCTAGTGCCGCAGCTATATCGCTCATATTATATTTATAACCTGGAGAAACTACTTCATAATACCAACCCGGACGTCCGTAGGTTTCTCTATTGATCCCATGAAGTCTCATCAGTTTCATTCTTTCTGCAAAATGAGCGTGACGAGTGGTGACCATTCCACCTTCTCCGGTAGTGATCCCTTTAGTTGCGTAAAAACTGAATACTGTAAAATCTCCGTGAGTTCCTATCCTTTCTCCCTTATGAACTGCGGGGAAGGCATGAGCAGAATCTTCAATTACATAAAGATGATACTCTTTTGCGAGTGAATTGATGGAATCCATATCGCAAACTGCACCTGCAAGATGTACGGGCATCACTGCACGCACTGTCTTTCCGGTTTTTTTATGAACCAGATTCCCTTTGGAAAATACACATTCTTTTTCAATGGTTTCCTTTAAGGTAGCTTCGGTCATTAGATTGAAAATTGGGTCAACATCTGTAAGGATCGGCTCTGCGCCGAAATAACAAACTGTCTCAGCGGTGGCGGTAAATGTTACTGCAGGGACAAGCACTGCATCCTCGGAACAAAGGCCTATAGATTCTAAAGCGAGATGAAGTCCTGCTGTTGCGGAATTCATAGCCAGGGCAAATTCTGCTCCTGTGTATTTTGCAAATTCTTCTTCGAATTCTTTTACTTTTGGTCCTGAGGTGATCCAGCCGGAGCGCAGTACCGCCGCCACTTCTTCGATCGCTTTTTCGGAAATCGAGGGGAGTGCGAAAGGTAAAAACGTTTTTCTTGCTGTGATCATGAGACAAAATCCTCCGGCGCTTCTTTTAGGATCGGAAGATTTCCGGAAAAGATAAGGGGAAAACCTTCAGAATCTTTTTCTGAATTGAAATCCGACGGGGTTTTACTTACCCTGCTCCCGTGGGCGTGACCTTCTCAGAAATTTTGGAAAGAATCCGGATCTTAGACCGGGATGTCTCCGAATTAAACCGTCTGAAGAGCAGACTCCCAGCAGATAGGCCTTATTCTTCCTCTCTTCAAATTTCTTTCGATAAGCAGATCAATAATTTACTCAACGAAAGGATCAGACTTTTGGATCTGGAGATTTCAGATCCACCTCGTTGGCTTTTAGGTGACTCCGATGCATACGATTCCGGGCAAAGAACTGCTTCGGCATTTTTAGAACCCGCGGATCTTTCTTCTAAAAAGTTACAAGACCAAGATGTTATTAACCTGATCAGAGAATTGCCTAAGACGGAGATCCATCTTCACTTAGAAGCCTGTGTCAATAAGGACACCATGAAAAAACTCATGGTTAAAAACGGGATCCAATTGAGTGACGAGGAATTCGAAGCTAAGTTTAATTTTAAAGACTTAAACGGTTTTATCCAAGTATTCTTCTTCATCCAAAGTTTGGTGAAAGAACCTGCTGACCTTTATTATTTTGTGGGAAGTCTCGCAGAATATATGAGAGCAAATAGGATCCTATACACCGAAGTGTTTTTCGCTCCTTCTAAATTTATCCAAAACGGTTTGGACTTCGATGAAATGGTTAGCCAACTTGTGGACGGTATTAGAGAGGAGAAGGAGAAGGACGGCATTGAGATCCGACTTCTTGTAGACGTTTCCAGATCCTTCGGTCCTGAAAATGCGATGAACAACTTAAACAGAGTTCTCAAACTCAAACATAAGGAAGTCATTGGAATCGGTTTAGGCGGAGCAGAGCTTATGGGTCCTGCTCGAGATTATGCAGAAGTATTCAAAAAAGCTAAAGAAGCAGGACTCAGAACAGTTGCTCACTCCGGAGAAGACGATGGTCCTTGGGCGATTTGGGAAGCTGTAGAACTATGTAAGGCGGAACGTATTGGTCACGGGACTTCTGCCATCCAAGACCCTGAACTGGTAAATTATCTAAGAGAGAACAAGATCCCGATAGAGATTTGTGTTACGTCTAACGTTTTTACCGGGAAATATGTGCGTAAGGAACAGAATCACCCGGTTCGTTATTATTACGACCAAGGTCTTCCGCTATGTATCAATACGGATGACCCTGAAATATTCAATGTCAACCTGACTTATGAATATTTTAAACTTTGGAGATTTTTGGACTTTTCCTTGGATGAGATCGTGGATCTGATCAGACAAGGTGTATATGCTACCTTCCATCCTCAAAAGGAAACACTTTGGAAGGATATGGAAGTCCAGATCAAAAAAGTAAAAGAAAAATACGGTCTTTTAGAACCCAGCTTGAAGTAAATTTCTTTCTTGCAATCGTTATCAATCTTCGTTTAGAATTCCCTTCCGGAGTGGACGATGAAGTTGAAAGTTTTCTTAGGTGTTATTCTTACCTTAATCATTTCAGGTATTGGTTATTTCTATTATTTGGGTGCATTTGATACCGTTCAAATAAAGGAAGAAACATTAGGACCATTCTATGTTTTATCACATGATCGAGTGGGGAATTACAGAAACGTAGGGGAAACTTTCGAAGCCATCCAAAAAGAATTTCCGGAGAAGGGAATTAAGAACTATAAATTGTTCGGGATCTATAAGGATAACCCGAATACTGTTCCGGAAGAAAAATTAAGATGTGAAGTAGGAGCTATGTTTTCCGAGCCTATCACTGAAATTCCTTCCGGATTCTCTTTGCCTTTAAAATACAAAGTTATCAAAAAGAAAAGATATCTAACGGCCGACTTTCCACTAAAAAGTTTTGTTTCTATCTTCCTTGGAATTTTTAAAGTTTATCCGGAACTTATGAAAGCCTGTGTAACAAAAGGTTGCGATATGAATGGAAAGGCTTCTATGGAGATCTATGAGCCAATCACGGAAAAAAATACGAAATATCTGTTTCCTTTAGATTCCTCGGGGATCGATTGAGGTAAGAGATGTTCTCTCAACTGAAAGAACTTTTAAATGTTTCTGTTCCCATCGATCGGAAGAAATTTTTTGTCACAGGAGTAATTCTATTCTTCATTAAATATAGTATAGATAGAATTATAGCTTACACTTTTTTCGACCGCCTATGGTGGATCTCCGAATATTTTAAAGATCCGGGAAAGATCGTCTTACAGAAATTTGAGCCGGAAGAATCCCGATTTTATTTTACCTTACTCTTGGTTTCTTTGCCTTTCATCTATTTAGGCACAATATTCTGTATCAAGAGGTTGAGAAGTATAGGCTTAAGTTCTTTCTGGGTGCTTTTGTTTTTTGTTCCATTTTTAAACTTTCTAATGTTCTTTTTGTTATCTGTACTCCCGGAAAATTTATATAATAATAAAGAAGTCGGATCTTCTCCTGAATTCTTTCCGAAGTCCAAGCTGATTGTCTCTATTTGGTCGATCATTTTCGCTACGAGCATCTCACTTCTATTCAGTATTTTTTCTACGGATATATTAAAAGCATACGGAGCGAGTTTGTTTGTAGGCGGGCCATTTATTATAGGATTTACTTCCGTAATATTATATTCCAGAGCGGAGGAAGTCGACTTTAAACAAGCAATGCTCATTTCTTTTACGGCTATATCTATAGCGGGTATTCTCACATTAATAGTCGCTTTGGAAGGAATTATCTGTCTTATGATGGCCGCTCCATTGGCGTATTTTCTGGGGTTTTTAGGCGGAGGAATTGCGTATCTTCTCCAGGCGAAGTCCAAACTTGTGTCTTCGGTTCTGCCATTTTTATTTTTGATCTTACCTTCGGTTGCTTATTTGGAAGCGAATTTGGATGAGAAATCAGATTGGTATATGGTAGAAACCAGTCTGAAAATTTCCGCGTCGAGAGAAAAAGTTTGGAAAGGTCTATTCGAATTTTCTGATATACCCGAACCTAAGGAGCTTATCTTTAATGCGGGAGTCTCCTATCCGGTTCGTGCAAGGGTAGAAGGAAAAGGGATCGGCGCAATTCGGTACTGCGAATTTAATAATGGGGTGTTCGTGGAAAAAATCACCAACTGGGCAGAGAATAATTCATTGGAGTTTGATGTTGTTCGGCAACCGGATGCAATGAAAGAGCTGAGTCCTTATAAAAATATCAGACCTACACATCTAGACGGATACTTTGCATCTAAAAAGGGAAGTTTCCAACTTATTCCACTGGGAAAGGATGAAACACTTCTGATTGGAAGGACCTGGTTTTTAAATAAATTTGGCCCCACTACATACTGGAATGTTTGGATCCATTGGATTTTACATAAGATCCATTATAGAGTTTTGGACCATATGCGTAACTCTGTCGAAGTTTCTTCGTAAAACGATAAGCAGTCGAATGTTTCGAATTTTGCAATACCAGACAAATAAGTATTTCCAACATCTTAAAATTCCTGCGAAATAGTCGCCTATGAGCGTTTTCAAAACCTTATTCGAATATTGCCGGATCCCGGAAAGGATCTGGAAAAAATTATTATCGATCGGAGTAGAAGACGCGCCTGGTGCTAGATACATAGTCGCGACCAATGCAGTCGTATTGATTACTGCGATATTTACATTAGTTTATTATATCGTATTCACTACGTTCGGATTAGTATTTCCAATCTGGCTCTATCTACTGTGGACAGCGAATGTTTTCGGATATGCTTTCGTACTATTCTTGAACTTTATTCGTTCCCATAAGGCCGCGAGATTATTACTTGCTGCTGTAGGAACAATGCAGCTTTTGATGATCTCGAGGATCTTGCCCCAAGAAGCAGGATTGGATCTATACATTATCGCAAGTTTTGCATTTCCTTTTTATATCTTTCCTCCCGAAGAAAAAAAATACATCTATATGATGGAAGCAGCCCTTGCGCTTTTGTTCGTTGCTGTCCATATCATTCCTTATTTTTTCGATCCAATACTTAGCTTAGATCCAAAATACAGAAGTTACTTTTATTTTATTAGTTTGATCCTCGTAGTTGCGTGGTTTTCATTCATCGGCAAAGAATTAGCACAGGCTGCCTGGGAGGCGGATCTTTCTCTCAAGGAAGAAAAAGCAAAAACAGAATTACTATTATTGAATATACTTCCGCGAGAGACAGCTGAAGAGCTTAAAAAAACCGGAAGTTCCGAACCAAGGCTGATTACACAAGCGACAGTCTTATTCACTGACTTCTACGGATTCACTTCCATCGCAGAAAAACTTACACCAAATGATCTGGTGAAAGAATTAGATTTTTGTTTTAGACATTTCGACTCGGTTACGGAAACACACAGATTAGAAAAATTGAAAACGATCGGAGATGCATATATGTGTGTGGCCGGGGTCCCTTCTTACAGATCTTCACATGCAGTAGATAGTTTGCTCGCTGCATTAGAAATGCTGGAACGTTTGGAGGAATTATCCAAATTAAAAAAAGGCCCTAACTGGAAGGCAAGGATAGGGGTCCACTCAGGCCCCTTGGTCGCAGGAGTTATCGGTGCAAGAAAATTTTCCTACGATGTATGGGGTGATACTGTCAATCTCGCAAGCAGAATGGAATCAAACAGTGAACCGGGCAAAGTAAATGTAACCCAATCCATAGTGGACTTAACAGACGAGTATTTCCAATTCAAGTCTCGCGGAAAACTTCCAGTGAAGAACAAGCAAAAAACTGCCATGTATTTTCTATTAGGATTAAAACCTGAATTCAGAGACCGAAAGAATCCACGAAACCCAAACGGAAAATTCTGGGAAGAATACGGTAAACAATTCGGAAGAAGAGAACCAATCGTTTCATACTAAAAATATTCTGGCCGCGTCCTCCGGACCGGGCTCTCACCTTCGGTCAAAAAATCGCCTTTGCGATTTTTGTGACCCCGGCTCGATCCCTCGCGGACTCATGGAGTGAAGATAGCCGCAATGCAAGTAAATTTGTATTGTAGGAGCTCCAACAAGAGAGCAACAAAATTTGATTGAAAGGATTAGAAATTTGTGATATGGGAGTGAAAGCTCTCCCACGAGCCACTCCCCCCAATCCCAATGCAGGGTGGGGGCGAGCTCTGACACATGTAGGAACTCCTACAGAAAGATAGTTACTTAAGCTTTATCAGCTTCCAATTTTCTCCAAGTTGTATAAGAAACAGCAACCAATGCTAAGAAAATAAATGGAGTCGCAAAGTTTGGATCTTTTGCGAGAAGATGAGAAAGTCCGGCACCTAACACGTTAAAAGTGACTCCCGCATAAGCCCATTCTTTCAGTCTTGGGAATTTAGGATAAAGAAGAGCAAGTGCGCTTAAGCCCTTTGCAGGCCCTAAAATTAAAGCTAGGTATCCAGGATAGCCTAGATGAGCGAGTCCTTCTAAAACTTGTGGGCTTTGGCTTGTGTAGGCATAAGCTCCAAATAAATTTCCAACAGCGATAAGGCCTGTGGTTCCCCAATATAAAACTTTAATAACTGTTTTGTTCATATAGATCCTCTGGTTTCGAGATTCGATATAGTTATAAATTCATGCTGAGATGTAAATATAAATCGAGATAGAATTTCCTGCACCGAGGTTCAACGAGGACTCGATTTTGAGAAATAGAATAGATGCCAAAATGACATTTTTTAATGTAAACTAAAATACAATAAAATAGTTTACTTTTTTTAATTCTATCCGTCCTAGTGGTTATAGGACAAGGCCATGAAAATTTCTATTCCATTCGATCGTTGGATCCTTCAGCTCAAGGAAAAACCGAAACTTCTCTTATGGAGCATTCTTCCGGTAATTTTACTTCTGATTCTTTTTGTTTGGAGAGGTAGGAATTCCAACGTAGATACCTCAGAGATTATTCAAGGCTCTATCATTGAATCCGTATATGGGTTAGCAACTGTCAGCTCTTCGGAAGTATACCATCTCAGGGTTGCGATTCCTTCTGCCATTCGAAAAATTTATGTGGAAGAAGGAGATCAGGTCCAAGAAGGAACTCCTCTTGTTGAGTTTGATAGTTTTGGGACCATGAGATCCCCTTTCGCTGGAGTGGTGACTAACGTTGCGTACGAGACCAAGGAGACTGTTGTCCCTCAGACTCCGGTTGTAACGGTGATGGATCTGAAAAAAAGGTACCTGACTGTATCTTTAGAGGAAAAAGGGGCAGTAAAGGTCAAAAAAGGGCAGAAGGTCCGGATCCGCTTTGAAGCATTGGGTGATAAAAATTTCGAAGGAGAGGTGAAGTCCGTATATCCCGCAGACGGACAGTTCCAAGTCCATATTACTCCGATCGGAATTCCTGCCGAGATACTTCCGGGTATGACCGCTGATGTTGCGATAGAAACTTCTAGTAAAGAAAACATAATATTAGTCCCGATTAAAGGGATCCAGTCCGGAAAAATTAAAGTATTAGAAAATGGTAAAATTCGTATTAAAGAGATCGAGACTGGACTTACGAATGGCGAATACGCTGAGCTCGTTTCCGGAGATGTACGTTTAGGAGATAAGGTGCTTGTCCAGGAGGATAAATAAATGTTGTTTATTGCTCTTAGGCAAATGTCTGCCCGTAAAAAACAAACTTTTCTTACCTTACTCGGGATTATATTAGGAGCGACTGCTTATATAGTGATTTCCGGGATCATGTTGGGTTTAAGAGAATATCTGATTGACCAACTTGTAAACAATGACGCTCATATACGGATCTCTTCTCAGGTAAAAATAATAGGAGAGAAGGATTTAGATCAGATACTTTTTCACTCTAAGGAAATCCCTTTTTGGTCTGTTCCTCCTTCCGGAAGAAGGGATACTGAACAGATTGAAAACCAAGCCGGATGGCAAAAGAAAGTCGCTTCCGATCCGGAAGTAGAAGCAAGTTCTCCGCAACTTCAGATAAAAGTAATATATAGAAAAGGAAAGATTGCAGAAGCAGGAAGGATAATCGGAGTTAAGCCGGAGTTCCAAGCAAAAGTTGCCAGGATTAATGAGAATATTATCCGAGGTGATTTTTTGGAGATTAAAGAAAGCGGGAACAAGCTTGTAATCGGAGAGGGCTTAAGACTATTACTCGGAGCCAGGATCTCCGATACGGTTTATATCAGCACCGGAAAGTCCGAACCCATTCCTTTTAAAATAGCAGCTTCTTTCCAAATGGGAAATAAGGCAATCGATGATGGTACTGCATTTGCAAATTTGGCGGATGTCCAAAGTTTAAATCAAACTCCTAATCGTATTAGCGACATTGCTATTCGCTTAAAGGATGTTTCTAACGCGACTTCCAAGGCAAGAGAATGGGCAGAAACAGGAGATGTAAAGGTGCAAAGTTGGGAAGATGTGAATGCCACATTTATTTCCCTATTTAAAATGCAGGATGCGATCCGCTACGCTTTGGTTGGGACTATCTTACTCGTAGCAGGATTCGGAATTTATAATATTCTAAATATTGTAATCGGACAAAAGAGAAGGGAGATTGCGATCCTCAGATCTATCGGATACGAAGCAGGGGACATTCTGAAAATATTCCTGATCCAAGGTTTAATACTAGGGGTAGCTGGAGGCGTTTTGGGAATGTTTTTAGGCAATCTAATTTGCAGAAGATTGGAGCATGTATCTTTTTCAAATCCTCTAATGCAAACTAAATCCGGTATGATGATGGTGTCCTTTGCACCTTCTATTTATTTCCAGGCGTTCTTGCTTGCATTTATCGCTACATTGATTGCGAGCATTTTTCCTGCAAGATCCGCAAGTAAACTTTCTCCAATAGAGATCATTCGGGGGGAATAATGGGAATCATTTTAGAAAACGTTAAAAAAAGTTTCGGAAAACCTCCTACGGATATCATTAAAGGGATCAGTCTTGAGATTAGAGAGAATGAATTCGTTTCGTTAACCGGAAAATCAGGTTCTGGTAAAAGTACACTTTTGTATTTGATCAGCAGTTTGGATGATCCTTCTCAAGGAAAGATCAGCATAGACGGAAGAACGATCAGCTCCTTGTCTCAAGCGGATCTGCATTCCTTTAGGAATCTTCATATGGGATTCGTATTCCAATTTCATTATCTTCTTCCTGAGTTTACAGCTTTGGAAAACGTTTTGATGCCCGCTTTAAAAGCAGGAAAACTGAAGGAAAAAAGAGAGGATGCGATCCGTCTTTTGAAACGATTCGATTTGGGAGACAAGTTAGACCATATTCCTTCTAAACTTTCCGGTGGGCAGATGCAAAGGGTTTCCATTGCAAGAGCATTAGTGATGAAACCCAGATATCTTTTTGCAGACGAACCTACGGGCGCATTGGATTCGACGAATGCACAGATCGTGATGGATATTTTTAAAGATATCAATAAGACAGAAGGTACTACAGTGATTATGGTCACTCATGATCCTGATTTCGCAAAATCCGCGAAGAGACAGATCAAACTTGTGGATGGTATGATCTCCAACGGGAAGGGGGAAAAATGATAGAAAGAATTTTAGAAAGAACCTTTCTTCTTTTTTTGTCTTCCGGTTTTGCAAAAACGAATACGGATCAGATCGCAAAACATATAGGGATCAGCAAAAGAACATTATATAAATATTATGATACTAAGGATAAGCTCATCGATTCTGTCTTCGAGTTGATGAGGTCCAAGGTCCAGGCAAAGTTTGATAAGGTTTTGCAAGATAAGGCAAAGGATCCGATCGATCGTTTAAAGGAGATCTTATTCTTCATTTCGGATCTGGGATCTAAGATGTCCAAAACATTTGCCAAGGACATAGAGATGGTTCGTCCGGATCTATTTATTACTATGAGAGAGTTCCGAAAACAAAGGATATTGAGTTTAGCGGACCTTCTCCGCGAAGGACAGAAAGCGGGACAGATACGAAAAGACGTAACACCTGAGCTAACGATCGATATTCTATTAGCCGCAGTGGATGGAATTTTGAATCCGACTTACTTATTCCAAAGTCCTTACTCAAATACGATGGCTTTCGATGCGATCGTTACCATCTTCTTAGAAGGGGTTCAGGAAAAACATTAAAGAGTCTTTAAGTAAGCCATAATGAACGGCTCTATATCTCCATCCATAACTGCCTGTACGTTCCCGGTCTCCTGATCCGTCCGATGATCTTTTACCATATTATAAGGATGGAATACATAAGAACGGATCTGACTTCCCCAAGAGATGTCTTTTTTCTCTCCGGATTTTTTTTCCAGATCATCTTTCAGTCTTTCTTGCTCCAGTTCGTAAAGTCTTGCTTTTAGCATTTTAAAAGCAGTGTCCCTGTTTTTGATCTGGGATCTTTCGTTCTGGCAAGCAACAACGATACCACTCGGAATATGAGTGATACGAACTGCAGAGTCAGTCGTGTTAACGTGCTGTCCCCCAGCTCCGGAAGAACGATACACATCCACTCGGATATCTTTATCTTCTATCTTGATATCTATGTCATCATCCAACTCTGGACTCACGTGAACGGATACGAAAGATGTATGCCTTCGTTTGTTTGCATCGAAAGGAGAGATTCGTACCAATCGATGCACTCCATTTTCACACTTCATAAATCCGTAAGCAAAATCACCTATCACGTGTATGGTGGCATTTTTGATCCCGGCACCGTCTCCCTCTTGGAAGTCCACAACGCTATACTGGTATCCTTTTTTATCGAAATACTTCAGATACATTCTGAAAAGCATCTCCGCCCAGTCCTGGCTTTCCGTTCCACCTGCACCTGGATGGATATTTAAGAATGCAGGTTTCATATCTTCCGGCTCGTTTAACGCGCCTAAAAGTTCCAGTCTTTCGAATTCGGATTTTAATCTTTGGTATTCGGAGCTGAGTTCGTCTACTCCGTCTTCTCCTTTTTCGTCAAAAGTGAGTTCAACTAAATCAGGAAAATCTAATATATCTCTTCTGATATTGACCCAAGGTTCCAGTTTTCTTTCTAATTCTGTTTTTCTTTGGCTGATCGATTTTGCTTGGTCAGGATTATCCCAAAAAGTGGGTTCTGCGATACGATCATTATATGACTTAAGCTGATCCTGGTCTTTATCCAGGTTCAATAGTTTCCAGCGATTTAAAAAGTTCTCTTGAAGTTCTTTAGAAAGGCGCTTCAGTTCCTTGGCGTTCTTAACTTCCATTTCGGTCCAATAAAATATATATTATAAATCTAATTTGCAAATTTGCGGATGTTTAGTCCGAGATCGTCCTTTAAAGGAGAGTTATCGAAAGAGGAAATCTTCGCTTTCTTCTCTTGCTTCTTCCCAGCTAAATACGGTGTCTCTGAGTTGAGGAGTGTTTCCTTCGACCGTGGAGACAAGCTGGTATTCTTCCTTTCTGCCAAATTCTTCCGGGAGTCGTTTTAGGACAAGTTTTCCGGAGCGGATCAGATCCAAAACATGCAATAGGAATGGGTCTCTTTCGGAACGTTGTAGTTCCTTCATGGAAGAATAAAAAGGCATGATCCCTTTATAAAACCAATCTACAGTCTCATTTTTGCCAGGGGCCCAGAGTTGTTCCAAGCGAATGGATTCCTCTTGGACTAAACTTTTACCTTGAAAAGGTTTTTGAAGATGTCTGCATTGGAAATATAGTTCGTGATTGATCTCGCGAGGGAATGTTCTGCCGTAACCGGCTCCGATCCATTCTAACCATGCCTTCTTTTCTTTGCTTGGAAGCGCGGGTATCAATGCAAATAAGTAGTTTTGGTTTCGAAAAACTCTTGATTGAGCTAAAAAATCCAAAACTTCGTATGGAATCATATAGTGACCGGCTTGCCATTCGATTACGACCGGAACATTTTCCACATCCAGATATTCGTCGGGAGTTTCCTTTTGGACCACATCGCCGAATTGAGTAAGTATATAAATAAAAGATAATAGTTCTCTTCGTGTCATGGAACGGATGAGAGTATCCGAATCCAATTTTTGTTTTAAGGAAGCACGAATTAAATTATATTGCTCTAAAGGGTATTGATGAGGAGATAAGATGATCCCTAGATGTTTTTCTAATTTGCGAAGGTTCGACCTTTCGACTAAATCGATATTTCCAGAAACTAGAAAAGGCATAAACTTAAAGAGCTTTACTCGCGATATCTTTACGGAAGAAGGTTTTGGAAATTTTAAATCCGCTTAGATAAGAATAAACCTTATCCACCGATTCTTTTAAGTCCTTACCGTAAGAAGAGATTCCTAGAATTCTTCCACCTGTCGATATTAAGTTTCCATCCTTTTTTGAAGTGCCGGCATGAAAAACTACAAGATCTTTACTATTTGTTTCAGGTAAATTTAAAGGAATATTCTTTGCATAAGAATCGGGGTAACCTTCCGCGGCCAAAACGACCACGGTAGATGCTCCGGGTTTCAAACCTATTTTTACTTCTCCAAGTGCCCCTTTGGCAGATGCCTGGAAAATTTCGAGTAAGTCACCTTCTAACATCGGTAATACACATTGTGTCTCAGGGTCACCGAATCTACAATTGAACTCTACTACTCTAGGATTTCCTTTAGTATCTATCATTAATCCAGCATATAAAAGGCCTTTATAAGGATTTCCTTTCTTGCGGAAAATCTCGAATACCGGTTGGAAAACGAGAGTATTCACTTTTTCTAATGTTTCTTTAGTGACGATTGGGGCGGGACAATAGGCGCCCATTCCGCCTGTATTCGGTCCTTGGTCTCCATCATAAGCTCTCTTATGGTCTTGAGCAGCAGGAAGAGTGAAATAAGTGTCTCCATCGCTGATCGCAAAGATAGAAGCTTCTTGTCCTTCCATGAACTCTTCTATAACAACTTTAGATCCACTTTTTCCGAATTTATTATCTAAAAAGATCTCTTTTAAGGCTTGTTCAGCTTGAGAAAGTTCAGTGCAAACTGTCACACCTTTACCTGCAGCGAGGCCATCCGCCTTGATTACGATCGGTGCTCCTTCTTTTTGAACATAAGAATGGGCTGATTCGTAATTTTCAAAAGAAGCATACTTAGCTGTAGGAACTCCAGCTTCTATCATTAATGCTTTTGCAAATTCCTTCGAGCCTTCTATCTGGGCGCAATAAGCAGAAGGTCCGAAAACCGGAACTCCTATCTCAGCCAGCCAATCTCCGATCCCGTCAACTAAAGGATCTTCCGGACCGACTACTACTAAATCATATTCATTTTTTTGAATAAAGTTTTGAACTGAGGACTTGTTCTTTAGATCGAAAGAATTCGGAGCTAAAACCTCGGAATCAGGAAAACCTCCGTTGCCTGGAAAAACATGCAATTGACCGAGTTTTGGGGATTGGCGAAGCTTATAAGCAATAGCACTCTCGCGACCACCGGAGCCGATTAGAAGGATCTTAGACATAATATTTCACCGCGGTTTAATCCGAAAAATTAACCTAGTTTTTCCAAACCTTTTTGGAGAACTTCTTTTTTATCACGGACACTCTTCAGTTTTTCTTTTTCTTTTTCGATCACATCCGGATTTGCTTTCGCAATGAAGTTCTCGTTTCCTAATTTAGATGCGAGTTTCTCTTCTTCTTGGATCAACTTCTGTAATTCTTTATCTATACGTGCTCTTTCTTTTTCGAAGTCTATCATTCCTGCTAAAGGAAGAATTACTTCTCCGAAACGAAATGCTCCTACTGAGTCCGTTTTTTCTCCGGCATAGCTTGCATTCACTTCTATACTTTCTAAACGAGCTAACTGTAAGATAGAAAACTCAAAATCTTTTACTGCAGAAGCGACGATAGGCTCGGAGGATTTCAAGATCACCTTACATTTTTTATCTAATGGAACACCGTTCTCCGCTCTTTGAACACGAATTTGAGTCACTACATCTTGCAGAATGATAGTTTTCTGAACACCTTCGTCACCGGCAGAAACATTATAAGATATCGGGAAAGGAGTTTGGATCAAAAAATCTCCTTCGCTGAATACTTCGTAAATTTCCTCGGTTAAGAAAGGCATAAAAGGATGAAGAAGTCCCAATGCTTTAATTAGAATACTTGCAAGTACTTGTTTTGCGATCTCTTGAGATTCTTCGCCGAGTTTTCCGTAAATTCTGGGTTTAACTAACTCGATATACCAATCGCAGAAATCTCCCCAAACAAAATCATAAATTTGAGAAGCCATTTCGAAAAACAGAAATTTAGAATATGCTTTTTCGTAATTGGCAAGAGTTTCGTTGAACTTATGAAGGATCCATTTATCCATCGGTTCCAATTTAGAACCGTATTTTGATTCTAGATCTTCCAATTTCCAATCTGCATCCATATTCATTAGGATGAAACGACTGGAGTTCCAGATCTTATTACAGAAAGATCGATATCCGTCTAACCTGCTCTCATCAAAAAGAACATCTTTTGCTTCAGGTAAAGTCGCAGCTAAGAAGAAACGGAAAGAATCGGTTCCGTATTTATTCATCATATCCAGAGGATCGATAACGTTTCCTATAGATTTGGAAAACTTCTTACCTTCTTTATCTCTTACTAATCCGTGGATGATAATTTTTTGGAAAGGAGCCTTGCCTAAAAACTTCTTTCCCATCATGATCATTCTGGCTACCCAGAAAAATATAATATCAAATCCGGTAACGAGTACGGATGTCGGATAGAATTTTTTAAGATCTTCCGTATTCTCCGGCCAACCTAAGGTAGAGAATGGCCATAGCTGAGAAGAAAACCAAGTATCTAAAACATCAGTATCTTGTTCCACTTCTGTAGAATTACATTTAGGACAGTTATTAACTTTAGTTTCGGAAACTTCTATATGTTTGCAATTTTTGCAATGATATGCAGGGATACGATGTCCCCACCATAGCTGACGAGAGATGCACCAATCTCTAATATTGTTCATCCACTCGTAGAAAGTTTTTTCCCAAAGTTTAGGAACAAATTCAGTTTCTCCGGATTGAACTGCTTGGATTGCAAGTTCAGCCAAAGGTTTCATTTTACAGAACCACTGTGTAGATAAGTAAGGTTCTATAATTTCTCCACCTCTGGAGTTATGGCCGATAGAATGAGTATGTTCTTCTATCTTTTCTACCAGTCCTAGATCTTGCAGATCATCGATTACTTTTTTACGAGCTACGAATCTTTCTAATCCTGCGTATTTACCTGCGTTCTCGTTTAGAGTCGCATTCGGATTCATCACTAATAATGGTTTAAGTCCTAGTCTTTGGCCGGCTTCGAAGTCATTCGGATCATGAGCAGGAGTGATCTTAACCAAACCGGACCCGAATTCTTTATCTACGAAAGAATCGAATAGAAGTGGGATTTTTCTATCGGTTAGTGGGAGCTCCAACTCCGCACCTTTTAAAGATTTATATCTTTCGTCGTCAGGATGAGCTGCAACTGCAACGTCTCCGAACATAGTTTCAGGTCTTGTTGTAGCAACGATCAAATATTTGCCTGGTTGGCCTACAATAGGATAACGAAGATGATAAAGTTTACCTTTTACTTCTCTATGCTCTACTTCCAGATCGGAAATAGCGGTCAGAGTTTTAGGACACCAGTTGATGATCCTTTCTCCTCTGTATATTAAACCTTCATCATATAATGTTTTGAAAACTTTGAAAACCGCTTTGGACAATCCTTCGTCCATGGTGAATCTGGAACGAGACCAATCCACCGATTCTCCCAAAAGCCTTTGCTGGTTTTGGATCATTCCACCTGAGTGTTCCTTCCATTCCCAAACTTTTTTTTCGAATTCTTCTCTTGTGAAATCGGTTCTCTTTTTACCTTCTTTAGCAAGTTCCCTTTCTACAACGACTTGAGTCGCGATCCCTGCATGATCGGTGCCTGGAACCCAAAGAGCGGATTTACCTTTTTTTCGTTCAATGCGGGTCAGAATATCTTGGATAGTATGATTGAGTGCGTGACCAATATGAAGGCTTCCGGTCACGTTAGGAGGAGGAAGAACGATGGTAAAAGATTCCCTTGCTTTGAGGTTTGGCTCAAAACTTTTTTCCTTCTCCCAGAGAGAGATCCATTTCGGTTCTACGCTGGTAGGTTCGTAGCGATCGCTGATTTGTTTCTTCATAGCCTTCGTTCGGATAGAATTTTCCGTCGGAGGGTGAGGTCAAGTCGTACTGATCCCATAATTAAAAGAGAATACTGAATAAAAAAGGCCCTAGAGCGATTCCAGGGCCTTAAAACATAAAGATCTGTTTTATAACGAGATATTAGAGAGGTATCTTTTCCTATTGTAAGGTCTTTTTGAGTAATGTTTTAAGATAAGAAGAAGGGAACTTCTCCTTATCCTTGATCAACACACAGTTCTTGCCATTTTCCGATTTTGGAAACTTGGCTCGAAATGCTCTTACAAAAGATTCTTCACAGAAATAGATAGAAAGATGGCTTTTATGGTTCGAGAACGCGACCCATCGCCCATTTCTTTCAAAAGTAGGCATACCGTATTTCAGACTTTCTCTAAGATCCGAAAATTCTTCTCGGATCGAATCCACCAAATCCTGTAATTTTTCACTCCTTACGGAAGGAGTTCTTTCTAAATAGTCCTCCACATCTGGATTTGAATTTGAATCCAATCTAGGGAGTGTGGGAACTAAAGCATAAAGTAGCATATATTTGTCCTAGGGGCAGGACCCTATTTCACTTAACCTGCGTTCGCAACCAATGGTAAAGGTTCCAAGCTTGGAGCAGAAACCGCACCACCTTTGAAAAGTTGAGCGAGCTCGCTCCAATCTTCTCTGCTAAAATAATCTAATCCGCCATCTGGACAGCCGAGCAGATCTTCTATCGTTTTGTGATAAGAAAGCATCAAGTCGTATAGATCGGTCTCGGATTCTTTACTTCTTCCTAAAAGATAGAAAGCAACTTTTTCACCCAAAGCATCGCTTAGGTCAAAAATGATGGAAGTCAGGTGATCTGCTCTCAATGCACTTCTGAGTGATCCGTCCTGCTGGCCTTCTACTATCAAAGAAGCAAATAATGGAAAACTTAAATCCACGGATTTGCGTCTGATCTTATCTCTCAATTGAAGATTGCTGGCCGAGAAAAGGGATTCCAGAAGGAAGCGAACTTCTTCCGATTTACCTTTTTTCCAGTTTCTCGCAACAATGAGTGCTCTGCGGAGTTTATCCAGGCCGCTGCCTTCTGATCCCAAATCTCCAATCTCTGCTTGCATAGCTGCATGCGCTTCCTTTGCGAATTGCACTGCTATCTCTTCTAAAAGTTCTTCTTTGGATTGAAAATGGTGGTAAAAGGTGCCTTTAGCTATATCTAAAGCGGATAGAATATCCTGAATGGATGTGGTTTCGTACCCTTTTTCGAAGAATAGCCTTCTGGATTCGTTTAGAATTCTTTCTTTTGTGGAGATTTTCGCTGGGATCATTGGGGTTCCTCCTGCTAAACCGACGGTCGGTATAGACCATTAGTCGGTTTTGACAATACATCCGACTATGCGTCGGTCAAACATATTTCAAAACAACGGTCAAAAAAATCAACAAAGGAAACAAATAAAATGAAAAATGTTTCCTGACTTTCTGGCGGAAAAACCGACAGTCGGTCGAGTCTCCTGTATTTAGTATTGGGTATCATTATTTTTTATTCTTCTTTTGTGATCGAAGTTACGTTAGACGAAATCTATCTCCAGACATATTGTTTGTATGTTCTGAGTTTAAAAATATTCTTAGTTGTATTTTGGATTCATATGAGGATATATATTCCGTAATTATAATATTTGTTTTTAGATCTGGGTTTTCTCTTCCGATCGGTATAAAGACATAGTTCCTCATTTGGGATACGGTTTTTAAAAAAATTTCGAAATATTTCGTCTACCGTATGTTTTTAGTCTTCATTCTTTCAAAAACGGTCTTTTCTTCCATGAATTTGTCTCAAATATAGTTAATATACATATACTTAGAAAGCCCTGTTGGAATCGGAAGGCTAGAATATCGAGGTGAGCATGAATCGAAAAATTATCGGAATAATAATCCTTACCTCTGTGTTGTTGTCTATTTCCTGTAATAAGCCGACATCTTCCGGAAATTGGCTGAATTCCCTTTTAACATTCAATCTGTCCGTGGGGCAACAGGGTTCACAACTTCCGGGCACTTCTCCAGAGATTGTGGAAATGTATGCAGATAAATTCCGATCCGGAGAATACCAGATCAATTCTGGTTCCAGCCCGATTTCCAAGGTTTCGGCCAGTCTTTCCGTAAGTTCCGAACGCGTGGATTTTTTACCGGATCAATTAAAGATCTCTTTGAAAGAAATCGAATTGGTTTCCTCTGAGGGAACTAGCACGATACAGACTACATTCGTTAACGAATTGGATCTTTTAAAGGCAAAACAGAGTCCTACTTTGATTTTAAAACGGATGGGATTGCAAACCGGCTTTTATAAACAAATCAAATTGAGACTTACAAGTACGAATGGTACTGCGATCCGATCCGGACAACAATATCCGGTGGTTCTATCTAGTGAGGAAATTACCATCAAGCAGTCTTCTCCTTTCGAGATGGTAAATGGATTGGATACGAATCTGATTTTGGAAACCGATTTTAGTTCCCTAGTATTTTCTCCGGATACGGGTTATGCCTTCGCTCCACAAATCACATTAAAAGAATCGAATTTAGCTCTTCCTTTCACACAGGGAGTTGCCATTGTAAAATTCAAAACTAAAATCACTAAGATTCTCAAACCCGAAGGATATATGGGGGTCGGATTGGAATCCACGGATCTGATCCTGAAAAAGTATGGCTGCGGTGAAATTTATCCTCTTTCCGATAATTTAGGCGATTTGGATCCCGAAGCGAGTTCTGCTGTAGGATTCGATAGAACCTATCTTTTGGTGTTCGGCGCTACTATGGATATTCTAGAAGTTCTGTTTCAATTGTCCGCTGATCCGAATGTGGAACAGGCTAGTTTGAATAATTATGTGGATTCCAGTGTTACTTCTCCGAATGATCCCGAAGCTTCCCTTAATTATGGCGGGCAGCAGATACGTTATCTAAATCGAATCGGAGCTTATGATGCCTGGGATATTAGCCAAGGTGATCCTGATATGACCATTGCTGTAATCGATACCGGAGTGGACGACGGGCATCCGGATCTTCAGGGAAGAGTTGTTCAAGGTCCTTCGGTAATTTTTAAGTCCGTTATCCTTCCTATAAAAATCCAAGGAATTGTAGGGACCATGCCTTTCATTTATACATATCCGGATTATGGTCCTATTTTTGTTCCGAAACAACCAATCTATGGAAGTTCGGCTCATGGAACTCATGTTGCGGGGACTATTGGAGCCACAGCGAATAATTCCACTGGAGGTGCTGGAATCAATTGGAATAGTAAGGTTCTTTCTATCCCTGTTTTCTCCTACTCATCGGAAGCAAACGATTTGAGAACCAGCGATATACAAGTGGCCCTTGGAATTCTTGAAGCTGCCAGAAGGGGAGCCAAGGTGATTAACATGAGCCTGGGTGGAGAAGGTTTCACATATTGTATGTTAGGTTGTCAGCTACAGGTGTTTACAAATACCGCAGAACGAGATGCAGTTTCTTACGCATATAATAAACGAATCGTGATCGTGGCATCCGCCGGGAACGAAAACAGATCAATTTCTGCCTATCCGGGCACTCCGGAGTTTCGCGCAGCATACCCTGCTAGCTTTAACGAAGTAATCTCCGTGGGCGCTTTGGATTACTTCTATAATTATAATCAAAGAGCATCATTCTCAAATTTCGGAAAAGTTGATATTTCCGCGCCCGGAACTTTTGTCTATTCCACCGTTTTAGAGAACGGATATGCAAATTATAACGGGACTTCTATGGCGGCTCCTATGGTTGCCGCGTTTGCGAGTATCATCTTGGCTAGAAGTCCAGATCTTCATCCTAGTATGGTGAAAGAAAAAATGTGCAATAGTGCGACGGCTCTGACCAATACGGATTGGCATGGATGTGGAAGGATCAATATAGGCGCCACCTTAACTGCGATGAATGCCGAACTTCCTCCGCCCAAGATCACATCCAATTGCGGAGCACCTGGACAACCCGCATGTTCGGCCGGAATGTATTTACAACCATGGAGCCATCAATTTACAGCTACGGGAGGAACTCCACCTTATGTTTGGAGTTACGTTAAAGGAGGCTTACCAGGTGCTGCCGGCTCTACGAAATATAATAGTTCCGGTTATATGTGGGGCCCCCCTACTTATTGGTGGGGACCGGGTTGGACCTTCGAAATGAAAGTTACCGACGCAAACGGTAATTCGGATATCAGAAGTTTCTACTTTGCATCTACATTATAGATTTAAGTAAAATTTCCGGTTTGAGTTGAATTAGATAAAATAGATTAAATAATAGAATCTATTTTATCTAACAAAAGTTTATATCCGTTTTCTCCGACAGTCTTACTTCCTAACGAGAATTCGATTTTTCGAATCAGATCAGTGAATGGGATTTTATATTTTTCTAAAATAGAGGAAAGTTCTCTGTGAATAGGAGAAATAGAAAAAGTCGCAGAAGGTATTTTTAAGAATAGCGCCTCGAATACACTTTGGCCGAAATACCCCAAAAATTTTTCAGAAGATCTCAATTTCCGTAAGTATTGAACTCTTGAAAGTCTAGGAAAATATTCTATCTCATTTGTTTTCGGAGGGATTCCTCCGATCCTAATTCTTTTTTTAGGAGAATTTTGGATCAAGGATCTATCCAAATTTTCGGATTCTTCTTTTCCTAAGTTTCCTGCGTAACAAAAAATCCCATATTCTTTGACCGGATCTTTTTTTTCGCCGATTGCAGAGGAGATTAAGTTGAGTGGAATTAAGATCTGTTCCCAGTGGAAATTCTGATCATTTTGGGGATGTGGGAGAAGATCCCAAAAATCATACTTCTCTTTATCTTCTCCGAAATGATCTAAAAGTAGCACTTTTGTTTTTTGGTAAGATATCGGGATCCCTATATCTCTATAATCTATTAGAAGAATATCATATTCTCCGTCTCTTGGAAATGTGGAAATCCATTCAGGTTCCCACCCTCTATATGGTAACAAAGAATATAATAGAGAAGTCCTAGAAAAATGTCCGGAACCGAATTCTTTTGCAGGAGCGACTAATACTCCGATTTTCCCTTTGGTGTTTTGGTTTGGAGAAGGAAGATTAAATTTTACCTGAGGAATATCCAGATTTTTTTGGAATAGAGTAGGATCTTCCTTTTCCCATTCTAAAAATTCTTTTGTATTAAAATTACCAATGGTTTCGAAAGATTTTTTAGAGAGTAGACCTGAGATTGTTTCGAAATCTTCGGGAGTGTCTACGGTCAGTCTGAAATTTGACAACCTGGTCCCTTCTTCCTTTGTTAGTAAACTAGGGATTGCAGTGATCTTGTATTGATTAGGGTCTTCTTTGATATGAATGCTTACATGTTCTTTATGTCTTTCTTCCTGTTGTAAGTCCGAAAGATTTAGAAGCGCAGAAGTTCTAAAAACTTCTCCTCCTGTTCCTAAGGGTAATCCCTTAAAATAAGCAAGGTCGGAATCTGATTCTATGAATGTTTGGATGAGCAGATCCAAGTGGGTTGTATCATAAAACGGATTGTCTCCGGTCAGTCTTAGGATTGCATCTGCGCCGAATTTTTCAGAAGCAAGAATATATCTTTGGCGAACATCTTCCAATGGGCCGGAGAAATGATTCATTCCTTTCTTCTTCAAAAAAGATTCCAGTTCCGAATCTCCTTCCGGGATCAGATAGATGATCCTGGAATTCGGTAGGATCTTCAAAATCCTGGAATGAATATGATCTAAGATCGTCCTATCCGAATTATAAGGGATCGGACGGATTACTTTTTTAGGGAATCTTGTAGATCCAGTCCTCGCTTGTATAAAAGCGAATAAAGAACGGATCTTAGTATTAGGCGTTGAATGTATACCACTCATCGCAAGAAAGGCAAGGGGCGGGAATAGATTCATGTGCTCCTTTCGCGGAAGAAGTGAAGAATGGATTTCCTTTTGCCCAAATTTGTTCCAAGGAATCCTTGTTTAGATTTCCTATGGAATGTTTTTTAGAACCTGGAGTTTGTTTGCAGATAGAAACTTCTCCATTTGCGTTCAAATATATATCTCTGGAAATATGCCAGCAGAAGTCTCTGCCCAAAGGTGTCAGATCGGAGGCTCTGCGCTGAGGAAGAACATCCGAATAAGAATTATATTTTTGTAAAATGATTTCATATCCCTCTTTTTGGGCCTGCTCGTACCAGGAATCCAATTCAGGATCCACTTCTTGGATTTTTAGGAATTGAAGATGGATGGATGATTTTGGTAATACTTGGGAAACCGCCGACAGATTTTGTAAAACCTTGTCCATATTGTCCTTTCCATAGAGCGCCGAATAAACCTTTTTATCTCTGGTAGTCAGGTTTACGATCAAGCTGACCTTCTTCTTTTCTTCTTCCTTTAAAGAAGAGAGTAATTTGATAAAGTCGGAAAGGTCACTGTATAAAGCGGATTCTATGAACAGTTCCTTTAGATTGGAGGATGCTAAAGTTTTTCGGACAAGCTCGGTAAATTGCGGATGGAGTGTAGGTTCTCCTAATCCACCAAAACATACACTATAAGGGAGCCCTAGATTTTCCGCCTGAGATAAAAGTTTATCTAAAATTTGAGGATCTAATTTTATATTATCTTCTTCCGGTTTCAGGTTTTGCCTTGGGCAAAAAATACATTCGTATTCGCAACCTCTGTATAATTCTACCTCGTAGTAGCTTGGAGCGGAGCGGAATATTTCAGGACGAGAAATTAGGAAGGATTGGATCTCATCATACTTCCAGTTTTCTTTTTCCTTTAAAAAAGAAGATAAGAGTCTGAAAGATCTAGGATTGTTTGCAGAGAAGTCCAATCTCCATTGTCTGAGGTCCGGAGAAGTATAAAAAATTTCAGTATCAAATTGGTTTATATTTTTTGCTAAGAAGTCTTGGGTTCCGCCCGAGTATTCTGCAGGTAAACTTCTTACAAATTCTCTGGAAAGAACTCTGGGCACAATACCAGGAGGAAGATTTTCAGAATAAGAATACTGGGCCAAATACTTTTCATGACGAAGGATCAATTCTTTCGTAAGTGTCGGATCCATCATGGGTGCAAATCCATCGAAAACCAAAAAACAGGTTTCGTCCCATTCTGGATCTCCTGTTCTGGAAGAAGGAAGAATGTCGCAGATCTTGGAGAAAAATTCGGCTTCTGATCCGGATTCTATAATTATAAAATCAGAATATTCTAATTGGGTGCCGATCTTTTCGGATTCTTCTGGAGTCCAGATTCTTCTATTGGAATATACAGGGATTCCTTTTAAAACGGAAGATAGTTTCTTAAGTGTAAGTTCTAAATAACGAAGTTGATTCGGTTGATCTATATTTCCTTTTACGGAAATAAGATCTTCTTTTAGATAAAATACGATAGCTTGGGGAGGATATTTCATATTTTAATCTTGGATCCGTTCCGTTTTGGATTTCCGGACTTAATCCAAGTTCAAGGTTTCTTGTTGGTCCGGGATCTTATTCTCTTTTTTATAAACTTCGTCGAAGATCTGTATCGGCACAGTGGACCTGGATTCTCTTACCCATTTTATAAAATTTTCGTCTTCTTTTTCACGACCAAGAAGATTTATAATCCCTTGGCGTACGTTTTCTAAAGGAGTCGGCCTTTTACCTTCTACCTTAACGATACAATAACGTTTTCTTTCGTCCCTGAATACTTCCGAAACTGAACCGACAGGGACACTAGACAATGCCACAGCAACGGAACGATTCGTTTTATATAATTCGAAAGAAGAGACCCAATCCATAAGTCCTTTTCTGGCTCTTAAGTTTGTATCCGTATTTCTAGGAGAACCGGCAATTAAACTGAAGGATGCTGGATCAGATAGAACATTCTTTTTGATCTCGGTTGCTTCTTTGTGGATCCTGGATTCTTCCGTGATGGAATCATTAGTAGGAGAAATTGCGATCTGTCTGTATTGAACTTCGAATCCCACCTTCTCTCTATTCTGAGCGTACCAGGAGCGGATATCCTTATCGGAAGGCGGATGGTTCGGCACCTTGTATTGCATTAACTGAGTTTTTTTGATCTGGTAAGGAAGTTCCGTATACCAAAGTTCGTAAGACATTCCGGAGCTGGACTCAACCGCTTTTTCGAATTGTTTACGGGAAGTAATCCCCATAAACTCCATTCTTTTTTCGATCTCACTCTCTAATCTTTTTTCATTCACTTGGATGGATTCATCTTCTGCAATTGAATCCACGACAGCTCTATCTATCAAAAAATCTATGATACGAGTGCGTAGAGATTTTCTCATGTCCTCGTTTTTGAGGTACTTGGTTAGTTTTTGGTATTTTTCCTGAGCGTCATCAAAATCCAAATCGCTAATGGATTGGCTTCCGACGGTAGCGATAATCTTATCTAGGGACTCGGCGGGACGGATCTCTGAAGTAAATATACTTAGAGAAAGTATACCGGAGAATAAGGCGAGTTTACGCGAAAATGAGGCTGAGGATTCGGGAAAAATTCCTAACACAGGGAAAGGATGTTCCCGATCCTCTCTTGTTCAACCGTTTTTCGAAAGCCCGAATGTTTCGTGGATCTTGTTTACGGCAGTTTCTGCGTGAATTCTTGGGATTACGCAGGATATTTTGATCTCTGAAGTGGAGATCATTTCAATATTGATCTCTTTTTCCGCTAAAGCTTTGAACATTTGAGCGGCTACCCCTACATGGGATTTCATTCCGATCCCTACCGCAGAAACGATAGAAATTTCCTCATTGATTTCCGGCTTTTTAGCTCCCTGAGAATTAGAAAAAGATTCCAAGATCGGAAGAGCCTGAACCAGGTCTTTTTTAGGGACTGTGAAAGAGATAGTGTTTCTTCCATTATAAGGAGAAGACTGAACGATCACATCTACTAAGATATCTTTAGAGCTTAAGTCTCCAAATAGAACTGCTGCGAGTCCTGGTTTGTCAGGAACATCTGCGATCGTAATTCTGGCTTGGTCGTTCTTTGCGGTCACTCCGCTTACTTTCAATTTTTCCATAATTTTGTCCTCGTTTACAACCAAAGTCCCCGGATTATTATTAAAGCTGGAACGTACATGAATTACCACATCGTAGTTCATTCCCAATTCAACACTTCTGGAATGAAGAACCCCAGCGCCAAGGCTTGCGAGTTCCAACATTTCTTCATAAGTAATTTGAGAATGTTTAGTGGCTTGGGGAACCACTCTTGGGTCCGCAGTATAAACTCCGTCCACATCAGTATAAATTTCACATTCTTTTGCACCAAGTACAGCAGCTAACGCTACCGCAGAAGTATCAGAACCACCTCTTCCTAGAGTAGTGATATTCTCATTCTGGTCTATCCCTTGGAATCCAGCTACGATCACGACATTCCCTTCGTTTAACGCTGCATCAATTCTGGAACGATCCACTCCTTGGATCTTTGCATTGGAGAAGTTCCCATCAGTGATCATTTTGATCTGAGAACCTGTGAATGATTTTGCAGGAACTCCTGCTTCCCAAAGAGCCATTGCAAGTAGAGCGATAGAAACTTGCTCTCCTGTAGACAATAACATGTCCATCTCTCTCTTAGGAGGATTTTTGGTGATCTTATCGGCCAGATCCACTAGCTCGTCCGTCGTATGGCCCATTGCCGAAACGACTACGACAACATGGTTGCCTTCTTCATGATAACGTTTGATTCTACCGGCTACGTTCCGGATGCGATCAGGAGATCCTACAGATGTTCCCCCGTACTTTTGAACGATTATGTTTGCCATCGCTGCCTACCATCTTTTTGGGCTCGGGGCGGGGATCAAGATAAATCAAATCCGGAAGGCGGGAAAGAATCCTTGTTTTCAAGGAAAGTCGGCCGATCTTTATGGAGAGTTCTCCCTACTTTGGGAGAAGGGGGCCCCCATTTTTTCTCCTATCGATTGGTATCTAATCTTAGCTTATATCATTTTCGCTTTTTCGGCAGGGCTTCTTCTTTCCTCTAAGGCCGGAGAAAGTTTGAGTTCCTACTTCGTCGCAGACAGAAAACTTCCTTGGTGGTGGCTCGGAACTTCTATGGTTGCTACGACCTTTGCGGCGGATACTCCATTGGTTATCACCGGAATGGTTGCATTGGATGGTGTAGGTGGGAACTGGCTTTGGTGGAGCTGGGCGATCGGTTATTTGATCATTACTGTATTCTTTGCAGCTTCCTGGAGAAAGGCAGAAGTTCTTACGGATGTAGAATTTGTAGAATTAAGATATTCCGGAACAGGTGCGGCAATCCTAAGAGCTTCGAAGGCATTCTTCTTAAGTATTCTATTTAATTCCATCATCTTGGGCTGGGTCTTTAAGGCAATGTCCAAGATTACCGCTCCTTTTTTGGATTGGAATGTATTACTTGGCGCAGAGGTATTCAGATCCATTTCCGATGTTTGGCCGAGCTTTTTAATATTAGGAGATTTGAATACTACACTTACTGTCCTTATTCTTTTCTCGGTTGTAGTATTCTATAGTAGTATGGGTGGGATCCAAGGTGTGATCTTGACAGACTTATTCCAATTTGCTTTAGGAATAGGCGGTGCAATCGTATTTGCGATCTTTGCAATCCAATATGTGGGCGGATTAGAAGGACTATATTCCAAATTAGAAACATTGTATCCGGGAAAATCGGAATCTATCATTTCTTTTTGGCCAAGGATAGGCGAAGAAGAACATGGACTTCCTCTTCAAGTTTTTCTAATATTTATCGGAGTTCAATGGTGGATCCAATATCATTCGGATGGATCCGGATACTTGGCCCAAAGATTACATACTGCCAAAACCCCTAAGGATGCGGAATTAGGTTCTCTTTGGTTTAATATTGCAAACTTTATTTTACGCACCTGGCCTTGGGTTTTAACGGGACTTGTATGTTTAGTCGTATTCCCTTTACATGATGCGGATCTATTTCAAGCAGAGGGTATAGTTGTTCAATCAGATAGAGAGATAGCTTATCCTGTTCTTATGAAGATCGTTTTGCCTGCTGGATGTTTGGGATTGGTGTTCGTAAGTTTGATGGCAGCTTTTATGTCCACTGCAGACACTCATATCAACTGGGGTGCCAGTTATCTGGTGAACGATCTATATTTACGGTTTCTAAAACCGAATGCCGGAAATAAAGAAACCGTCATCGCGGGAAGGATCGCTGTGGTTTTGATGGCAGGGATCGCGATCTTAGTTGCAACTCAGATGAATTCTATTGCATCCGCTTGGAAATTTTTCTTAGCAATGGCTTCGGGTTTGGGGCTGCCACAGATCTTAAGATGGATCTGGTGGAGGACAAATGCCTGGACAGAATTGTCAGGAATGGGAACTGCATTAGCTCTTTCATTAATATTATATAAAGTATATCCAGATGCAAATGCAGATTACCTTCTGTTCTTTACCGCTCTAGGAAGTGTGATCGTTTCTATTTTAGTAACCTTTATGACTGCTCCCGTTCCGGATAAAGTATTGGATGCATTTGTAGCCAAATTACAACCTTTCGGATTCTGGGGGAAATGGGGTGGGGTTTCTGCCCGTAAAAAATTCTATTCCAGGATTCGGATCTGGTTATTGGCGATCTTCTCCTTATATGCTTGGCTTTTCGGAATAGGGTATATTCTACAATTGAAATATACCCTAGGAGTTGTTTTCCTTATCTTCGGAATAATTTCAGGACTTATAGTCTTGAAGTTATGGGAAAAGAAGGATTCAGTTTCCTAATATAAATAGTCTTTTTGACGATTGCAATTTTGTGCTCGGCCGGATCTAAAACTTCTATAAAATAGATCCGGATTGTTTTCTTTTTAATTCTACATTCTTCTTGGATGGATTTAATATCTTCAGGAAATACTTCTATTTTCACTATCAGATCTTGATTACTAACTTTTAGAAAATCAATCTCTGCTTTAGTATCTAAAACAAGATATTCGGAACCCAAATTTTCAGAAAGTGAAAATACATATAAAGGATCTACGAATGCATAAATTGCTCCTCCGAAATGAAGTCCATTATAATCTTTAGTTTTATGTCAAATTAAATGAGTCTGTTTGGATTCGGAACCTTTACCGAGTTGAAATAGCAGATTGGGTCCTTTTGGCGATTTGATTACAATTCTAAGGTTTTGGGGTTAGAAACCTGTTCAGATCGGAGAGAAAAAAAGCTTTTCACCTCAGGGCTTTCCGGCCAGTAAGATACGTTCCCGGAAAGAAAATCCGAGATTCTTCTCGGAGATAAAAATAATAAAACAGGTGTTATGTTAAGGAGAGAATCATGCAATTAGGTGCAGTCGAAAAGGGGCTACTTCCGGCTCTTTTGGCAATCGTAATGCTCGGAATGGGTTTCGGGCTAGCAATCGGAGACTTTAAACGGATTTTTACAACTCCTCTCCAAACTTTGGTCGGTACTTTGGGTCATTTTGTAATCATGCCTTTGGCTGCTTACGCTGTTGTATTGATTTTAGGTTTAGAATACGAACTTGCGTTAGGCGTCATTCTTGTAGGATCCTGTCCTAGCGGAACTACTTCCAATTTGATCAATTATCTGGCAAAGGGTGACGTCGCTCTTGCAGTTGTGATCACAGCACTTTCTACACTTCTTTGTCCTTTGCTAACTCCTATCATAGTTACATTTTTCGGTTCCTTATTGGACCCAACCGGCGCAAGTGTAATGCAGATCTCCTTTGTAGAGATGCTCAAGACTGTTGTAGTGATTATAGTACTTCCGATTTCCATAGGTATGGCCGTAAAACATAAGTTCCCTAATTTCGCTCAAAAGATTGAAACTCCTTATAAGATATTCTCCATATTGTTTTTAGTTTTCGTAGTTGCATTTGTAACTTATAAAAACAGAGACAATTTTATTGAGATGGTTCTTTTGGTTGGACTTGCTGTTATTCTTCATAACTCTTTCGGATTTATAGCAGGTTATTTTTTCCCTAAATTATTAGGGATTGCGGAGAAGCAGGCGAGAACAATCTCTATCGAAGTTGCGATCCAGAACACTACTCTGGGTATGACTCTTGCGATACAATTTTTTGGTCCTAAGGTAGCGCTTCCTTCCGCGATCTTCAGTATTTGGATGTACATCGCAGGAATTGCAATGGCTCTTTTCTGGGGTTATGTGGTTCCACTTAAAGAAGAGAAAGTAGCTTAAGAGAAGGATGAAAAAAGGAAGGCGGTAATATCACCGCCTTCTCCGAGAGAGATTATAGTAGAAGATTAACTAACGCGAACCAGAAATTCGTTACGTTTGCATCATTCGGATTCACACTTTCAAAGAAACTTCTGAAAGTAGAACTTCCTAACAGATAATCATTGATGAAAGTCCCGAGTGTAATTCCGGTATTTTCAATCTCCGTTCCCGTAAATTCTACGATAGAAGTACAATGGCTTTCGTTTATACTTCTATAATACGGTATAAAATATTCTAGGTTCGGATATCTATCGTATTGAGCCTTTAAATTCTCAATGTCCTGGGCCCAAAGAGTGGAAATGATATATTCCTTATCCGCAGGATTGTTTTCGTCCAATCCGTAGAATCTTGCATAAGAATACATGGAATAATTAGCATCTCTTCTAAATAAAGTGATCGCCAATTTATCATTCGGATACTTTTGAGCAAGGGCTTCGCTGATCTTTCCATAATCCGCACGAATATCTACGGAAGGAAAATCAGGTTGAGCTTTACTTATAAAATACTCAGTATTCCAAGCCTCTTTGATCTTTTGCTGTAAAGGCCATTGGTTCCCAAATCCAGGAGCAGGGAAAATCGGGCCCGAATCATTCAATAGATAACTTTTAGAAGGACTTAAAGCTTTTCTAATGAAGTGATAATTGATCATGGAACCCGCTCCACCTGCACTACAGCCGGAGACCAACATCTCTTTTGGTTTATTGAAATTATTCTTTAACCAATTGATGACAAGTTCCATGTTCTTGGCACCTACGTGACGATAGGTGATTGGTGGATTTTGTCCGGTTGGATCTGAATAAGTTGCCACCTTATTTCCCGCATACACATCTCCTGTGCAATATGGAATGAACACTTTGTTCCAATTAGAAGTTTTAACGTTTTGTCCAGTAGGATGGTTTCTTAATATGATCGGAGAGATCACAGCGTTCGGACTTCCGCCAGGAACATTCGGATCTATAAATGCTCCGAAGTTCATATGGTTATCAGGAATACCGTTAGGGTTGGCTGCTCCCCTGATACCTGTTTGTCCAGTGCAACTTTCGTAATCCCAACAGGCCCCTCCCGGTTCCATGTAAACCAATAGTCTGCTGGAATATCCTAAGATCCAGTCCAAGATCCCATCTGCACGATCTACGAATATTTTGTATGGTGTTCCATTACCGCATACAGCACCCGGAATATAGACCACATCGTAAGATCCATAGACAACACTCGTGAGATCGTCCAAAATATTTTGGGCGTTTGGATCTGTGTTGTCTAACCCTGCCAGATTACCTGTTCCCTTCTCCGGGGTTTCTAATAGCCCTCCTAATAAAGCCAGGTCTTGAGTATTGTTCGTATTTTGGTCCGGACTACAGTAGAATGACGTTACGGATAACGCTAGTACTATTCCTCCCAACCAAATTCTCTTCACATCTTTCATTTTGATTTGCCTCCAGTTCTTAACTCCCTATTTCGCTTTTGATTGCGGAAATTCTAATATCACTTGGGCTCCTCCGAGTGTTTCGGAGTTACCTAAGCGGATACGTATCCCCATTCTATCTAATAACTTTTTAGCCAATGCGAGTCCGATCCCGCTGGAGGATTCGGCTCCTGTAGGTTTTGCGGAAAGGATGGAGAATTCCCTAAACATATCTTTTTCGTCTTCGGGCTGGAATCCAGGTCCTGAATCTTCTATTTTAATGATTAGAATTTTCTCATACATTTCCGAGATGAGTTCACTTTTGAGAGAGATCTCCGAATTTTCGGGAGAGAATTTGGCGGCGTTACTTAATAGGTTATCGAATACTCTATACAGTATCTGAGGATTCGCTTGGAAATAGAAATTATACTCTGAAAGTTTATCTTCTATCTTTATATTTTTTGAAGTGAATAAGAAGTTTAGATTGCAGGTTACCGACTTTAATAATAGCTCCGGGTTTAATTTTGTGGTTTGGTTTTCGATTGTTTCCGCATCTCCGGAACTTGCGAGATATAGAACATCTTCGATAGATTCAAGAATTTTGCGAGAAGTTCTATCTATATGTTCTAAGATTTCAGGAGGGTCTGCATAAGAAGAGATAATCCTATTTGTGGGCGAAATATGACTCGGCTCTCTTGTATAAAGGCCTACCAAACTTAAGATCCCCGTAACAGGGCTTTTTAGATCGTGGATCGCTATTCTTAAAATTTCAGATTTTTTAATCGATTCCATCACTAACTTTCTATTTAGATCACGGATGGATTGTTCTTTATGAAATGAATTCACCTTAGTCAGAAAGCTGATCAAATCTAATAAAATAGTCATGACCATTGTGAAGAAAAAATTCTGGATAAGAAATGATGAATTCTTTCCTAACCAGAACATAGCTGCGAGGAATACTGCGTAATTTGTGAAATAGATGAGCTTCTTAGTTTTATCAGGATAACGAAGAAGTACTGCGATGCCAAGTTGGGTAAATGCGAATAAAGAAATATCCGTCCCAAATTGGAAGATGAGCAGGTTCATTGCTGTTCCAGCGGAGGTTAAGAATAAGGTTCCAGCTATTGTGAGCCATCTTCTTCCGTTTTCACTTTTTAGAATTGGAAAATTTAAAAGAGCAGTGAAAAGGAAACATCCCGGAATAAAGACTGAGTTATAGATTAAAAGAGGGAAATATCCTGAATTTTTTAGAAAGTCTGTCCAATCCAAAATCGCAAAAGGAATATAAACTACAAATAGAAATGGGAAAAGATATCTGAGTATTAAATATACTTCGAAGTAGGCGGACCGGATGAACTCTTCATTCCTTCTAACTTCTCTTAAGATCTGAAAATGTTTCTTTATAAATAATATAAAGTTTTTGGTCCGAAACCGAATGGCAACGTAGAAATGTTTCACGGCAGACCTAAAACCTTATGATTTGAATTTTTAAATAATGAGAGAAGTTTGTTTCCTTGAGATCGACTAACGGGAATATTATGATCCGTATGGAGCAGTAGTCTATAGGTCGTTGGTGTTTTGAATAAGATCTTTTTGACTTCTTCCAATTGAACCAAGTAACTTCTGTGGGCTCTGAAAAATCCATGTGCTTCCAGATCTTTTTGGAGTTGGTCCAATGTTTTTCTGACCTTCTCCACATTTCCATCTTTGGTAAATAATCTGGCGTAATTTCTTTCTGATCTTGCGAAAATGATATTTCCAGGTTCAATAAGATTGACCCCTTCTTCTTTTTTGAGAGGAATCCCTTTGGGAGGGGATGTATTAGGGTGTGATAAAAGATATCTTTGGATAGAAATCCCGAATCTTTCTCTTGTGATCGGTTTTGGTAGGAAATCCAACACTGAAAATTCGAAAGCTTTTACTGCATTATCCCTTTCAGAAGATACAATAATCGTTTGGAAAAAACTTCTACTTTCGATTTCCAAAAGTTTAAAGCCGGTTTCTCCTTGGAGATTTATATCCAGGAATAATAGATCCAAAGGATTTTTGCGTATAAACTCCGCTGCAGATTCCGGATCGGAAACTGTATGGATACTTTGTATCTTTTCGTTCAAAAATTCTTTCGCTAAAATTTCCAAACAGCGAGAGGACAATATATCATCTTCTACGATTAGGATTCGCATACGCGGGAGTTTACTCCAGGTTTTAAAACTAGTCAATTTATTAGGGACAAAGAGACAGCATCGGGGGACGAATGGATCGTTTTATGTAAAACAATTGTTATTAATAACACTTGAATATTTTGTACAAATCTAAGTGACATGCCGTCATACGTTATGCGAAACATGATGGAAGTCGAGAAGGTTGGATATTTGTTTTGCAAGTAGAAATCATGTGGGAATTCCAACATGATTAGATGGATGAAAGATGATTGATTTTTGCTGGAGATTGTGGTAAGGGCGATGTATCGAAATTTTTTTCGTGTACCACCGTACCGGCCCCCACCCAAGGCAGGGTGGGGAGATCTTTTTCTAAAAAAACAGTCCTCATTCACAGTAGATCCTTCTCTTAGAATTCGCGGCAGCGATGTGAAGGGCTTTAGTCCGGGCTTGCCCGGATGAGCGCTTTTGCGCGAACCCGTAGCAGCGCGACCCGAGTTTCTCGAGTTCGCTTTCTTCTTATCGGGTAGTCACGAGGGGGCCGCCCCGGCTTTTTTTGAAAAGGTTTATAAATTTATAATATAGATCAGGCTTTTTTGGGTTTGGGAATTAAGGTTCAGAGTTTGATGGAGGAATTCGGCTTCTGGCTTGGATTTCTTCGTGGGATGGGGGAGGCCAAAAAGGATGGACAGACTGGAAAAATCGGGTTTTGTTGAAAAAGTGGGACCGGTTTTCGGCCGACGTTCCTACTTCTGATCTTATATATTTTTTAAACCGATCTATTCTTAAATATAAGGGGAAATCTGATGTCCGGGCATAGTAAGTGGGCAACTATTAAACGCAAAAAAGACGCTATCGATTCTAAAAGAGGAGCGATTTTCACTAAGGTGGTCAAGGAGATCACTGTTGCGGCGCGTATGGGCGGAGGGGATATTAATACCAATCCGAGACTTAGGCTCGCAGTGTTGAAGGCGAAGGCCAGCAACATGCCCAAAGACAATATCGATAGGGCTATCAAAAAAGGAACTGGAGAATTAGAAGGCGTTGTATATGAAGAATGCCTTTATGAATGTTTTGGGCCTGGCGGAACCGCAATAATGGTGGAAGCTGTCACAGATAAAAAAACCAGGACCACTCCGGAGATTAAAAGTATTCTTACTAAGTTGGGCGGTTCTTTGGCTACTACAGGTAGTGTTAGTCGCCTTTTTGAAAGAAAGGGGATCATCGTAATTCCTTCCGATCAAATTTCTGAAGAAGAATTATTTGAATTAGCAGTCGGCGCAGGTGCAGAAGACGTTCAGAACGAGGGAGAAGTTTTCAGAGTAGTAACTTCTCCAGACGATTACGAAGCCGTCCAAACGGCTTTGAATGACAAAGGGATCAAATCGGAAGAATCCGAGATTAAATTCGTAGCCTTAGTAGGTGCAGAAGTTTCTGACAAAGAAGTTGCAGAAAAAGTAATGAAGCTTATCGATAACTTAGAAGGTCACGATGATGTCCAAGGTGTGAACTCAAACTTCGAACTTTCTCCGGAATTGGAAAAAGAATTCGGCTGAGATTTTATTCGACTTCTTCTTCTCTGAGATCGGTGATCGGCGGAGTTTTGTTGGAATTCCAACAAGGTTTTGTGAAAGGAAATGAGGTTGTCGGTTTAATGGATTTGTGATAGAGGGGAATGGGCTCTCCCACGGGCCACTCCCCCCGCCCAAAGCAGGGCGGGGGCGCCCTGCATCCCATGTAGGAACTCCTACAACTAATTTAGAAATTTACCTCAGGAGTTTTTTGGTGAAAATTTTAGGAATAGACCCTGGGTCGCATCGTCTAGGTTATTCCGTTCTCCAGAAAGATAAGTCCGTAATTCATGTTCTCACTTACGGCACGATAGAAGTTCCCAGCGGAACAAAAAGTCCTGTCAATTTAATCGCTATTCGAAGGCAGTTGGACGCGATTTTGGATGAGTATCATCCTGATCTTGCTTCTGTAGAAGAGTTGTTTTTCGCTAAAAACAGAACGACTGCTGCAAGAGTTTACGAGGCGAGAGGAGTTGTTTTGCTTACATTAGGAGAGCATAATATTCCGTTAGTCGAGCCGACTGCGTCTCAGATTAAAAAAGGCACTACAGGCAGCGGGACTGCAGATAAAAAGGATATTAAAGCTGCATTAAAACTTCTTTTAGGTCTCGAAAATTTAACTGGGCATGACGATTCTTGGGATGCTATTGCGTCTGCTTATGTAGGTTTCGCGATGAGCGGCTCTTTTAGAAATAAATGATATATTGGAGGATCTATGGATCGAAAAATTTTCCCCTTGGTGCTTTTGGCTTTTTTGCCTATTCTTGCTTTCTGCTCTAAAAAAATACAATTAACCGCTTTTGAAGAGAATGGTGTTTATGGTTATAAGGACCAGGACGGAAAAGTCCAGATCTCTCCTCAGTATTCACTCGCTTATGATTTTAATGAGAATGGCGTAGGTTTTTCTTTTAGTAAAGATGGATGGGTTTGTATAGATCCTCAAAACAAGGTTTTATTGAATGCATTTACTTTCGATAATGGGCCGGATTATTTTTCAGAAGGTTTAGCTCGATTTGTAGAAGGATCTAAATTCGGATTTTTCGATGCATCCTGCAAAAAGGTAATTTCTGCTAATTATGATTTTGCTTTTCCGATTACAGAAGGTTTCTCGATCGTATGTAATGATTGTAAGTCGGTTAGCGACGGCGAACATTCTACTATCGAAGGTGGAAAATACGGGCTGATCGATAAAACCGGTAAGATTATAGTTCAGGTAGAATATGATTCTCTTTCCGAGATCAATCCTGAAACTAAAACTTTACAGGGATCTAAAGGCGGCGTTAAAAAAGAAATCCGTCTTCCTTAAAGTTTAAGATCAATAGACTTCTTATTTACTTAAGTATATGCCCAATAGCACGGCAGTGATACAAACTGTCGTGCTAAGAAGGATATATGCAAAAAAATTAAAATAGTTTCCTGATTGGAGTAGTTTTAGGTTTTCTAAAGCGAAAGTGGAGAAGGTTGTAAATCCTCCGCAAAATCCTACAGTTGCAAACAGCCTAATATCTTCCGAAATTTTTCCCTGTGATAATCCGTAAAATATCCCGATCAAAAGTGAACCTAATATGTTTACTACAAATGTTGAAAGGGGAAATAACCCGGTTTCTTTAGGGATGTTTTGAGATATCATATATCTACAAACTGAACCTAAAAATCCTCCTAACCCTACGATCAAAAGATTCATTTTGCATTATCTTCGTATAATATCTGTAATCCCCTTAAAGTAAGTAGGGGCTCTATCCTATCGAAAATTTTAGGATTTGCTGCATGAATGGTGGTTACGAGTCCGCCGGTTCCGATCACTCTATAATCATTTCCATGAGCAGCTCTAACTTCTCTGATAATGCCTTCTAAAAGACCTATCCATCCAAAGAAAAATCCAGCCTGTATAGATTCTATAGTAGAATCTCCTAATATTTTGCTCGGAGCTTGGAATACGATCGGAGGTAATTGTGCAGTGTTTCTTGTCAAAGCATCCATAGAACCTTTTAGTCCTGGAGCAATCACTCCTCCCAAATAATCAGGAGTATCATCTACGACGCAGAATGTAGTCGCAGTTCCTAAATCTATGATGATTGATTTTCCTGGATGATCCTTTACTGCAGCAGCAGCATTTACTAATCTATCTGCGCCTATCTCGAAAGGTCTGGGATATTTTATCCCAAAAGGAAGTTTCATTTGATACTGAACTCTGATCGGTTCTATCTGGAACCAATCCTGTATCATTCTCTCAATGATTGGATTCAACGTAGGAACCACAGAAGAATAAATTCCACCAACAATTTGGCTGCTATCTATTTCAAATTCTCGGAGAAAACCCTTAAGATAAAGCCCCATTTCATCGGAGGTTCTATCTCTTCGAGTAACTGTTCTTCTATGGAAAATTGGCTCTTTGGAACCGTTCTTATAAATACCGAAGACAGTGTTGGTATTCCCAACGTCGATTACTAGGATCATTCTATCCCAAGGACCTAAAATCCTCGGGGCTGTCAATGAATTCGACCGTGTTTCCGACCGAGGTCCGGGCTAATAATTTTCCTTCTTCATTTACTCCCAATAAAGTTGCGGTTTTTTGCTCTCCATTTTCTGTCCAGGCGATCGTTTCTCCTTTCCAGAGAAGTTTCTCATTTATGAATTCTATCCTTTTTTCTCCATCTGAAATTGCTAATACTGCATCGTTTAAAAGAGGAAGTAATGTTTCTAAAAATCGGGCCCTTCTTCCTTTTTCATTTTGATCACTCGTGATGAAACCTGCATCATTCAGATAATCAGGGATTTCAGTGCCATATAGATTGGCCCCTATTCCTAGTATCCAATCCCAAACTTCTCCTTCTTTTTCCGTTTCTATCAATATACCGCAGACCTTCTTTCCGTTTAAATAGATATCGTTTGGCCATTTGATCCTAAGATCTTTTTTACTGGCAGAAGGATATACGGACAAAATCGCCTTTGCTACCGCGACCCCGACATACAAGGAGAATAGTCCTGGAGAAGATAGGTTGGAATCAGAGGAGAATTTGCCTGAAAAAATAAAAGGCTCTTCACCCAATATACTCCAGGTTTTTCCTTTTCTTCCTCTTCCGGAAGATTGAAAATCCGCTAGGATCCAGGACCCTGGTGGGAATTCCTTTCCCTTAAGGATAGTATTCGTGGAGCCTGCTTCTGAGAGAAATATTCCTTTTTCGAGATCCAATAATTGAAACGACATGAGTTCTGTTTAGTACACTTTTCTGATCTTTCGGACAAGAAAAAATCTGGCACTTGTGCGAAAAAGACAGGTCTTAGAATTATACAAAAATCCCTCCCTACAAATATATATAGAAAGAGGTTCCTTTGAAGCTTTCTGAGGTTTCTATTCGCAATCCAATTTTCGCATGGATGATGATGGCTGCTATCATCCTGCTCGGAAGTATCGGCTTTTCCCGTATGGGTCTTTCACAGATGCCAGACGTGGACTTCCCGATCGTAAACGTTACTCTCAACTTGACCGGTGCAAACGCTCAAGTTATGGAGACCGACGTAGTCGATCCTATCGAAGAAGTTCTAATGACTGTCCAGGGTGTGGTCGAAGTTCGTTCCGTTTCCACGGACGGTTCTGCTACGATCACTGTGGAGTTGGAACTCAAACGTGATGTGGACGTAGCTGTCCAAGAGATCCAAACTAAAATTGCTCAAGTTAGTAATAAACTTCCGGATGATCTGGATCCGGCTATCATCATGAAATCTAATCCGGATGACCAGCCGATTATTTGGGTTACCTTAACCGCCACAAATAGGAGCGAACAAGAGAAGATGGTCTTTGTTAAGACCAGACTTAAGGATAGGTTCCAAGAGGTTCCAGGAGTAGGCGAGATCATACTAGGCGGTTACGTAGACCGCACAATCAATGTGTTTTTGGATCCAATCCGTCTCTTTAGAGCTGAACTTACAGTTAATGATATCATCAATACATTAACAGAACAGAATATAGAAGTTCCTTCCGGAAGAGTTCAGAATAAGACGTCAGAAGTTTCCTTGAGAGCAGTGGGAGATGTCCCAACTGTAGAGCAATTTTCTAATATATATATCAACTCCAGAAGTGGAGCCGCAATGTTTCGCCCGGTTCGCTTAAGAGAAGTTGCTAAGATAGAAGACGGCCTCGACGAGATCAGAAGGATTTCAAGATTTAACGGAGTGTCCTCAGTCGGCCTCGGGATTAAAAAGATCAAGGGTGCAAACGCTGTAGAAGTCGGCGACATGGTGAAGGCCAAGTTAGAAGAACTTAGACCAAGTCTTCCTCCTGGGTTCGAACTAAATGTCTCCAACGATAATACTACTTTTATTAGAGACTCAGTTCATGAATTAGTTTTTACTTTAATACTTTCTGCAGTCCTAACAGGAATCGTATGTAGATTATTCCTAGGAAACTGGAGTAGCACTTGGAACGTTCTTCTTGCAATTCCTACTTCCGTGATGGGAACTTTTTTGATCCTGTATTTTGCGGGCTTCACTTTAAATACGTTTACATTACTCGGACTTTCTTTGGCCACCGGTATCGTCGTTGATGATGCGATCATGGTCTTGGAGAATATTAGTAGGCATAGGGAATCGGGAAAAACTTGGTTCCAAGCATCATTGGACGGAGCATCCGAAATTAGATTCGCAGCATTAGCTGCGACACTTGCTATTATTGCGATCTTCCTTCCTGTTGCGTTTATGTCCGGGATCATAGGGCGCTACTTTTTGGAATTCGGAGTTACTGTTTCAGTAGCCGTGGCTCTTTCTCTTTTTGAAGCATTGAGTTTTACGCCAATGAGAGCTTCTCGCTATAGAGAAAGTAAAGAGGCTCAGAAAAAACAAAAATCCAAATCACCGTTTACCTTACCTGCGGATAATTTCCTTTCTAAACTTAAGGATACGGCAGATCGTTTTTCCTTTTTCAAAAAAATGGATCCGGTCATAGAGAACTTTCTACAATTCTCGGAAAGAGTTTACGGTAGGGTTTTAGAATTTGTAATTCGTAAACCTGGAACAGTGATCATTTCTTGTGTTCTGTTTTTTGCATTCTCCCTTATCTTTTTATTCTTACTCAAGAAGGAGTTTATTCCTCCTCAGGATATGGGAAGATTTATCGTTAGAGCAAAAATGCCGATCGGTTCTTCTATCATCCGCACGGACGAAGCAATGAAGAAGGTGGAGGGCTATCTCAGCTCTCGCCCTATCGTAGAAAAATACATGAGCAATATTGGGGGAATGGGTGGTACCGAATCCAACACTGGTATGTTCTTCGTTACCATGAAGGAAATGGGACATCGTCCTAAAAGTAAAAAAACAGGAAGAGAGATCACTCAGTCGGAAGTATTTGGTGAGCTCAGAAAAGATCTGAAAGAGCTTGTGCCTGAAGCAAAATTCTCCGTCCAAGATCTTTCTCAAAGAGGTTTTAGTCCCGGAAGAGGTTATCCAGTCGAGTTAGTTCTGACAGGACCTGATTGGGCTACACTCGCAAAACTTTCTGATTCTATCCGAGAAAAATTAGATTCTTCTAAAACGATTTTGGATATAGACACTGATTACGTTTCCGGACAGCCTGAAGTGAAAATTCTACCAAACAGAGAATCAGCTGCAGTCCGGGGTGTGAGTATGGCGAATATCGGAAATACGATCGGACCTTTGATGGGAGGTCGTAACGTAAGTCGTTTTACTGAGAATGGCAGAAGTTTTGATGTTCGAGTCAAGATAGATAAGGACAAAGGAGAAAGCACCGACATCATTCCGAATATAGGTGTTAGAAACACTTACGGAGAGATTGTTCGTTTGAAAGATGTATTAGTCCTTCAAGCGACGAACACTCTTAAAAATATCACAAGAGTAAATCGAGATAGATCCATTAAAATTTTCGGGAACCCTCCTAAAGAAAAAGGCCAGACTTGGGCGACGAGCGAAGCAATTCGGATAGCAAAAGAAATGCTTCCGGAAGGTTATCATGTAGAAGTTACAGGTTCTGCAAAAACAGCTTCCGATTCTCAGTCCAGTTTATCCGGCGCCTTGATCTTAGGAATTATAATGTCATTTATGATCTTGGCGAGCCAGTTTAATAGTTTAAAACAACCTTTCTACATTCTTCTTTCTATGCCTTTCAGTTTTTCGGGTGCGTTAATCGCTCTTTGGATTGCGGGGCAATCCTTCAACATGTATAGTTTCATAGGATTGATCCTACTCTTGGGGCTGGTTAAGAAGAACTCGATTCTTTTGGTTGAATTCGTGAATCATGTTAGAAGTGAAGGGAAGAATATTGCGGACGCGATCCGGATAGGTTGCCCTGTCCGTTTAAGACCGGTGCTCATGACAACATTCTCTTCGATTGCGGCCGCTATACCTCCTGCTTTGGCGTTGGGCCCGGGAGCGGAAACTAGGATCCCAATGGCGATTACCATCTTGGGTGGTTTGATCGTTTCTACATTAATTACTTTAGTGGTCGTTCCAGCCGCTTATTATCTGATGGAAAATGAGAAAGATGAAGTACGTAGATACTCTTAATAATTATAAAAAAATAATATTCTCTATTCTTGCCTGTTCTCTTGTTTGGGAATGTGCTTCCAGCCCGGAAGTAAAAGTCGCGGACGGAGTAGTCGAAGAAAGTCTGAAAAATATCACTGGGATTACTACCCAAGATGTGGAAAAAACGGTCTCGAAAGACACGTTTGGCCTGGATGATCTTTATATACTTGCTGTAGAGAGAACGGAAAGGATTGCGCTAAAGAACGAGGCAACAGAACAGGCTTTAGCACAGAAGGACAAAGCATTCGCAGGTTTTATGCCTACTCTTTCTTATGTGTTCAACAAGTTTTATTCTATCCCCGGTCATACACAACAACCTTCTATAGTAGATAATTATAAAACATATAAGGCAATTCAAAGCGGAGATCCGCTTAGTTTATTACCTTCTTCCAGTTCAGGAAGTAGTCTTCCTCCTACTGTAGGAGCGGGTTCTCGTTTATTACTTAGTATTCCACTTTCTGCGGGATTGGCTTCTTACCAAGATTACAGAGCCTCGAAAAATCTTGCAGAGCAAAGAAGGTTAGAAGCAAAACATGAAGCAGGCAGAATGTATCTGGAGATTGCACAAGCCTACTTCAACTTTTTGCAATTAGAAGAAAGTGTTAAAATTTCCCAGGAAGCTTATGAGTTGAACCAAGACTCTTTGCAGGAAAGAAAAAGAATGTATGCAGTAGGAAGGATCATGAGATCCGACCTTTTGAATTCAGAAACCAGTCTTTCCAACGCGGAGGCGATTCTTGCAGATGCAAAATTCCAATTAGAGCAAGTGCGCATCACATTAGCGACTATGGTTGGTTATGAAAAACCGATTGCTGTTGCAGGATTCAAAGCCGAATTGGAGCCGATCCCAACAGGTATGGAACCGGAGGAATATTTGGCAAAAAGATATGACGTTCTTTCCGCCTACCAAAGCGTTAAGGTAGCGGAAGCACAAAAGGACAAGGCTTGGGTAGGTTTTGCTCCTTCTATTGCATTAAATAATTATTATTCTCTTCCTTATCCTGGACAAACACATTCCAAAGATATTACTGCTCAGTTGCAGATTACAATGCCTTTAACACCATTCTCTCAGATGGCAGATTTGAAAGCGGCGGATTCCGCAAAAAAACAGGCAAAGTTGACTGCTTCTCAAACTAGAAGGACTGCTACTCAAGAAATCCGGAATGCTTTTGAAAGTTTTAAAAATTCTCAAAGGATATTGGGGATCTATCAAAAAGCATTCGTATCCGCTCAAGAAACTTCTCAAAGCCAAGCAAGCGGTTATCGTTCCGGTAGAAATAGTAGGATAGAAGCGATTGCTTCTAGGATTGCGATGTTAAATGCGGAAATCACATATCGCAAAATGTTGCACCAACATTCTTTGAATCGTATAGCTTTAGGAGTTGCGATCGGAGAAATTCCTCATCTTCCTGGAGAAAAAAAGGAAGAATAAAAAAACGGCCGACGATTGCCGGCCGTTCTGGTTTTTAAACCGCTGCTGCAGCTTGTCTATTTGCTCTTTCTAAGCGTAATAGATTTCCTTCTGCGATAGCCAAGGAATCTATATTATAATCTTGAGAATGTTTGGTTCTCTGCTTTTTCAGATCACCATCCACTTGGCCTAAAGATTTTTCGAAGAGCATTCCGGCCACAAATCTTGCTGCGATCTCCACGGTTTCGAAAGCGAGCTCGTCTTTTGTAAAACCATCTCCTATCGATTTGTAAGAATGAACTGCTTGTTCCAATTTTTCCCAAAGAGATCTAAGATCAGTAGAAGGGGAAAATTTGGACATTTCTTCTTCTACATAAGCTCTTAGATGACCGCTCGCTGCCATTCCGGAGACCACTCCTCCGATTGCTGCAACAATCTGTAATTGGGTAGTGCCTTCGTAAATTGTAGTAATTCTACTGTCTCTGTAGATCCTTGCTACATCATAATCTTCGGTGTAACCACTTCCTCCATGGATTTGGATTGCATCCGATGCAAGTGAAACACAACCTTCCGAAGCGTAATATTTACTCATAGGGGTGAATAAGTCTGCGAGTTTTTCCCAACGACGGATTGTTTCGTCTTGGTTTACATCTCTCTCACTCTTACCTTCTTCTTTGAGCATTCTTTCTTTTCTCCAATGATAAAGATCAATTGTTCTTCCTGTTTCAGAGACAAGACATCTTGTGGCTAAAATTTCTCTTTCCATCTTGTCCAAAATTTTTCGGACCGCAGGGATCTTCTCGATAGGTTTCCCGAATTGTATTCTTTCTGACGCATATTTTTTTGCTTCAAAGTAAGCGGCAGTCCCAATTCCTAAAGATTGAGTAGCTATGGTAAGCCTTGCAGCATTCATCATTCCCATAGAATATTTCACAAGGCCATAACCTGTTTTTCCGATCAATATTCCCGGAGAGTTTTCAAAAACAACTTCGCAGGTAGGAGAACAATGTAATCCCATTTTATGTTCTATTCCTGCAACATGAACGTCTTTACCTTGTACCAAGAAGAAAGAAAGGCCTCTTGCTCCACTCTCGGGGCTTCCGGTTCTAGCTAATGTAAGAATTACGGAAGGGGAATCCACGTAACCGCAGGCATGAGTGATAAAACGTTTTGCTCCGTTAATTTTCCAGGTCCCATCAGCCTCTTGAGTAGCTCTAGTTTGCACGTTTGGAAGATCCGAGCCATAATTAGGTTCTGTTAAAGCCATAGCGGCACTGAATTTTCCTGCAGCGATCTGAGGTAACCATTCGTTGCACATTTCGTCGGAAGCATATCTTTCCATGATCTCGACTATATTAATATTTCCGTATGCAAGACAGAATGCAGCATCTGCTCTGGCAGCTATCTCGCACATCATGGATTGGACAGTTGCAGGTAAACCTAAACCTCCGTATTTTCTGGAGATGGAGATAGGCATAAGCCCAGCATCCTTTAAGGTTTTATAACATTCTTCCTGTGCTTTTGGAAATGTAACTTTGCCGTTTTCATATTTTAATCCGGTCTGGTCCATTTCCTTACTACGTGGAGCAACGAAGTCTCCCATAATTTCTCCCAGAGCATCCACAGTAGATTTATAATAATCTATCGCTTCTTGCACTGTAGAAGGTGCATATGCAAACCTGTCGTCGTTAGTCTGCTTGTATTTGGCCGCATCATGGAAATCTCCTTCGTATGCAGCTACGATCTCTTTCCAATCTATAAGATTATCAAAATGAGTTTGTAAGTCGGTATTATCCTGGAAATAGTTTCCTTGAATCATTTGTATACTCCCTGTCGCTTAAGGCCTTTAGGTGTACTGCTTTATTAAGCTTGTGTCAAGTAATACCCAATACTTCTCTTTTTGAATAGAGGCTTTGGTTTGTAATACGAACAAAGGAGAAGGAACCGAACAGGTGTTTGGAACAATGTTTGAGCTTTACAACTCTAATAATATAAGAATATAACTCTCTAAGACCACGGTTTAAAAGTAACTTTTTCGGTAGAAAACCGAAGTATCCGACGAGGAAAGAATCATGAATAAAATCTGGTTAGGTATCGGTTTTTTATATTTATTAGGTATCGTTTTGTCAGGATGTTCCGAATCTGTAGGAGCTCCAAAAGAGAAGAAAGGAGGTAAGATGAAATACGAAGTACAAAAATCGGAAGAAGAATGGAAAAAAGTCCTAAGTGCCGATCAATACCGGATCATTAGGGAAAAAGGAACAGAAAGAGCATTTACCGGAGAATATTATTATAATAAGGAAAAAGGAAAATATCTTTGTGCTGCCTGCGGCGCCGAGTTATTCAGTTCGGATACTAAGTATGAATCCGGAAGCGGCTGGCCTTCTTTTTATAAGCCTGCAGCAGATAAATCAGTCCAATCCGAGACGGATACAAGTCATGGAATGACTCGCACTGAAGTTATGTGCGCCAGATGTGGAGGGCATTTAGGACATGTATTCCCCGACGGGCCTGAACCTACCGGGCTTAGATACTGTATCAATTCAGCTTCTTTAAAATTTAAAAAAGATTAATATTCCAAGGAAAGTATGCCTTCTATACAAAATCGACTAGGTGAAATATTCCGAAACCTACATTCTAAAGATATCTTTGTAATGCCTAACGCATGGGACGCGGGAAGCGCTCGTATGTTAGCAGGCGCAGGATATTCTGCGATCGGGACTACAAGCGCCGGAATCGCTTTCGCGGCAGGGCTGCCGGATCACCAGGTCATGAGTAAAGAAGACATGCTTTCCGAAGTAAAATCCATAGTGGATTCCGTAGGAATTCCAGTAAGCGCGGATCTGGAAGGTGGTTATGGGATCCAGCCTTCTCAAGTAGCAGAAACTGTAAAACAAGCGATTGGGATCGGAGTGGTTGGTTGTAATATAGAAGACTTAAGTGGAGATCCTTCTTCCCCTTTGTTAGATATCAAACTTGCTACGGAAAGAATTCATACGATCAGAAAGGCCGCGGACCAAAGCGGCATTTCATTTACTCTCACTGCAAGAACGGACGCCTTCTTAACGAATCATCCGAATGCAATGGAAGAAGCAATTACTCGTTGTAATTCCTACAGAGAAGCGGGAGCGGATTGTCTTTTTATACCCGGGATCGGAGATCCGCAAACGATAGGCACATTAGTACGTTCTATCAATGGTCCGTTAAATGTGGTTATGGGTTTAAGTCATAACCAACTTACTGTTGAGGAATTGAGATCTCTTGGGGTCCGACGAATTAGTATAGGCGGAAGTCTTGCGCGAGCCTGTTTTCATCTTATCAGGCAGGCTGCACTTGAGATAAAAAACTCAGGCACATTCACCTATGCAGATCATCAGTATTCTCATAAAGAATTATGCGATTTTTTTGCAGAATACGAGGCCAAATCAAAATGACATTCTTCCATATTTCGCGGAGTAGAAGGGCATAAAATTCTGTTTGCGCCTCGGGGCTGAGAATGGATTCTACCGTAGGGCGGGATATTCGCCCGCGGCAGATACCGAATGAAGAGAGACCATCTTACTTACCTTCCCGAAAAAGGGAATATCCGTCCTGTAATCGTACAACATTTAGCCGAGATCTATCACCATATATATTATTTTTTCTGTCATATCCTGGGGATCTTTATAGAACTCCCGGATCACACCCAGGGGTACAAACGCCCCATCGTATGTGTTTCCGGATTTTTAGGAAGAGGTCTGACTTGGACTGCGATGCGTAAACATCTGATCTCTCTTGGTCATCCGGTTTATGTGGTTCCACTCGGTTTCCAGACCGGAAATATCCGTAAAAAAAGTAAGATACTTGAGAATTTTCTAATAGAGAAGAACATAAAAGACTGTTATCTGATCTGTCACTCCATGGGGGGACTCATTGCCGCAGGTTTAAGTTATAAAGGAAGAGATCGGGTCCGAAAAATTTTCGTGGTAGGGTCTCCTATGCATGGAACTTATATGGCATATCTTGCTCCAATCTTTCCTTGTACCTGGCAGATGATGCCCGGATCCAAATTGGTGAAAGAAGTTGTAGAGACTTATTCAAAATTTCATAATGTACAAGCAGTGTTTACAAAGGGAGAAGGTATCGTTCGCCCTTGGGAAAGTGCTACTCTCGGCCATTTTGATGATGTAGAGATCCCTGAATACGGACATTTGAATTTATATTTAGGGCCACTAGGCATTGAATGTCTAGGTTCCTTAGTCACTTCGGAAGAGAAGAAAGATCCGCTTCCAATCAAACAAAAGCCGGTTGCTAAGGAAGATATGAAGAAGGAAGCAGTTGCATCTACTCCTTCCAAAAAAGTATCTTCTAAAGCTGTTCTTAGTAAGAAAACAAATACTGCTAAAAAGAAAACAGCTAAGCCTGCCCCTAAAAAAGCGAAACCTAAGAAGAAACGTTAAACTTCCTTATTGTTTCGGCGGGAAATATGTAAGAGATTTTCCGCCGGAATCCCATTTTCTTGTTCCTGCACTCCACACGGTAATCGAATTCTTTTCAGATGTGAAACTTGTGGTTCCATCCGGAAACACATTCACTTGGTATTTTGGAGTTTCCAATCTATAAGTTCCATTCTTAAAAAGATAAACTCTTTCTTTTCTTGGGGATTGGAATACGCCTTCTACCTTACCTTTTAAAGATTCTATTTTCAAAGAAAAAGGGATCCTAATATCCGGAATGGAAGAAGGATCGGTAATATTCGTTAAGTCTACAATCTCTTCCGTTTTAAAAGAAGAAGCTTCCGAAGAAGTAAATGGTAAAGTAATTGTTCCTATGATTTCCCATTCCAAAAACTTTACAGGAAGATCTTTTGATTCCGAATCCAAATAGTTCAATAGATCCGATTGCAATTTGGAAACATTAGAATTGAGAACCGATTTTAATGCGGAGTCTATACTTTCTCCCTCGCATGTTTTATCCCAAAGATCTCTAACCTTCGAATTCCCATATTTCTGGGAAATATAATCCATTGCTAAGAAGCCTGAAAGATAAGGATCCGATTTTTCTAACTGTAATTTACCTTTTTTGAGAATAATATTTTCGTAATATTCTCTGTATTTGGTTCCTTTATATTTTGGCCAACCAAATTGGGCTATAAATTCAGCATGACCTTCCACAAGCCAGGAAGGCTGAATAACGGGAGGCTGGTTTTTTCCATTTCGAATTGTGTTACATCTGATTTGTTGCATATGATGAGCGACCTCATGATATACCATATGGGTGGGTTGGGTAGAATATTGATGTCTTTTGATTTCCGGATCCGTATCTTCTAAGATCATATCTTTTTCAGAATTAGGATCACAAAAACTGATCCCATAAATCCCGCCTCTACCTCCGCTACATGCGATCCCTGCCATATTATTGAATTCCCGGAAGGGCTTCGCGTCTTGGAAAAGCGCTACGAGTATTTTGGAAGAAGGAATCAAGTCGAAATCGCTTTCCGCCTTTTTGAAAAAATCTTTAGTGGTTTTGGATTCAGTAAACGCATGAACGAAAAGTGAATTTTTAGGTTCGAACTCGAAATAAAAACGATCTTTTTCTTCTGAAAGTTTTCCGTATCTTCCTGGTTTAGTGAATCTGAAAAATTTTTTCTCTGCGGCATTCTCGTATAAATATTCTAACCTACCTGCAACAGCATAAAAAGAAGCAGTAATCTGAGATTTGTCCGGAAATGTAAGGACTTGTTCTGATTGGCAGTTCGGACATTTTTTAGGCCAAGAATAGATCTTAATTCCTTCTTTTTCTAATCCCCATTCCTCAGAGGATCGATGCATAAAACTAGTACCATCTTTCAGATCCCATTTATAAACTCCAGGACTCCATTGGTAAACAGTTCCGCCGTCCGGACCCGTATAATGTCCAACCGTATTCGGAATTTTTAATGCAAAATCTTTCTCGGTCGGAAATGGGAATTTCTCCAATTCTTCCCAATTGGAAGGAGCGGTTTTCCAATTCGATAAAATAAACTTGGGAGAATTAGAGCCGTTTGCTAACTCCACTTTAGGCGCCTGGCTTTGCGCATAAAATGAAGAAGTAAAGATTAGAGTATAAAGAAGGATCTGAAAAACTTTTAGTTTCAATGTATATCTCCCGGCTTTTATCTAAGAAGAGACGAAATAAACTAAGATTGATCTTCGGACAAAACGATCAAAGAATCCGAGTCGTGTAATGTAAAAAACTCCAACTTATCCGGGATCAGATAAACTCCGTAACCCTTGGATTCATCCGTTTCTTCCGAGATGATCCTTATTCCAAAGCAGGTTTCCTTTCTTTGTTGAGCCGCTAACATACAATCCGCAAAATTTACGCGTTTGGGGAAATCCTCGAAATATAAGAATGCAGGCTTAAGATAGATCTCGCTTCCTTCCGGATCGAACAAACTATCGTAAACTCTCATAACATCAGGTTCTTGGGAAACCTGGGCCATCATTTTGGAAACAAATTGGTTCGAGATCAAAAAATCCTTCACTCCTGTTTCCAAAACTAATTCTGTATTTTCAGAATTCATAATTTCGGTGATTAGTTGGGTCTCTGCCTTTTTACCGCCTGCCTGGTGTTTCTTTTTGAAATATTGGCGAAATCTTAACAGAAGAGAGATAGTCCTTGCGTCTACTTCTTCAATATTCTCTTTCTCCTCTGCTAAGAATATTACGGAATCATACTTCTCTGGAGAAAGTTTTTCCAAAATACCTTCTTGGGAAAGATTAGCGATCAGGGATCTAAGTTTGATCTGAGGGTATTTTACCTTCAATTTTGCAAGTGCAGATTTGATCTCTTCATTGGATTCGTTTATTAGAAGATCAATTTGCGAATCAGGAGAGGAAAATTTTGCATATTCATTCACGATGATCTTACTTTTAGAATTCCAACCTATGATCAATTGTTTATCGATTGGCCTAGATAAAGTTGTATTCGGATAAGAAAGTGCTGCATTCACAACCACAGGTTTATCATCAAATTTGATCTTAGAATCATCCTCCGCAAGAATGATTGCGTCTTCTTCATTCTCTGGTAAATATTCAGGAGTTGGGTTTAAAATGATAGCCCCGTTAATTTTTCTGAAACCCAATGGAACAGACTCTTTAAATCTAAATGAAATTTCGGAATAGTTTAAACCTCTCCAACCATTCTTGGGTTTATAAAAATAGATCTCATTGCCTTCAAAGCCGACCAGGTTTGAATATACGATCGCAAGGCCGGAGGTCCTGGAAGTTTGTACAAGCAATTTGGAAAGAATACTTCTTTCGTCCATGACCTGAACAGATTCGGAAAGATCCGAAGCAATATTGCGATTTTCTAATCCATGAAGCTCCGCGACGATAGGGGGAAGTCCTGATTCTCCATTTAATGCAACAAGTGCCATGATGGACTTTAATACTTTTGCATCTCCTATGGATTTGCCCTCTTCTGATTCTTCAGAACTTGAAGGATTTAAGATGATGATACTTTTTGCTTTGGAAGCATTTACTTTTTTTAAGGAGTTAAGATGCGAAGGTAATCCGGATCTGGTGATAATTTTTGTGGTCTTTGTATTCGATAAATTTTCGGAAAGAAAATCATCCATTTCTTCCTTATCTTGGTCCGCGAGTATAACTGCTGTTTTTCCGGATTCGGAAGAATTCGCTTCTATCAATTCTCTTAGTATTTCGATCGTACGAACTCCGAAGCCTAAGATCAATGTATGATCTGATTCTAAAACTTCGCTTTTTCCTTTTCTGAGTTCTTGGATTTTTTGATCGAATTGATTTGTGATAAACGCAACTAAGCTGGAAAATAAAACTAAACCAGAAAATACGCTTAAAATGCCGATGACTTTATTGAACCAGTTGGATTCTCCATCTTCTGCTACTGCTCCTGCATCTGAGATTTGTAAAAAAACTCTCCATAAAAAATCACCAGACTCCTTAATGGATTCATCCGGAAAGAAAAATGCCCCGAGGATCCGTACTAAAGATAAGAATACAAACGCCCCTAAGAATAAGGTAATAAGAGCCGC
>NZ_NPEG01000015.1 GCF_002812045.1 Leptospira haakeii
ACTTCTACTAAACGTTCCGATCTATATTTTTAAATTTTTTATACCGAAAGATTTATTCTTATATTGGAAATTTTTTTCCAATATCATGTAGTTGAGAAGTCTTCGCAAATAATTCGAATATGTATAGTGATGAAGAGAAAAAACTAGAGTGAAAGAATGAGAGCTACAGTTTTGGAAATAAATTTACTAAAAGGAAAATGTTTCCTGTGATTCTTCTACATCCCGTTTTTAATTTCTTAAGGGCCAGATTTTCCGCCAGAAACCCGACTTTTTTTCCAAAACCCCAAAAATCGGATGGTTTTTTGCTTTGCCTGTAGTGCGATGCAAAAAAACTGGTCATAGATGGTGCGTTGCACCATAAGAGGAGGCAAGGAGAATGCTCCAGCCTAAAGTTAGAAAAAGATACATATTTATCGCCTCATTACCACTTCTCTACCAATCATTTGTAGCTCCAATCGCGGGCTCCCTGATCGGAAAGACCGCACCTGGTAGGAACTCCTTACCGGAAAGCGCTCAAATCAAAGAATACATTCGCTCAGAGAGACCAAGCCTCTCAGAATCAGAGCTGGAACTTCTGTCCTTAACCGTAGAAAAGGAATCAGAAAGGATCCATAACAGTGCTTGCGGAGTTTATTGCCAAGAAGGAGAGAAGGCAGGGTTACTTCTCGGGATCATCAAGACGGAGTCAGAATTCTATCGAAAAGCAAGATCCAAAAAAAATGCACTTGGGCTTATGCAGATCATGCCAGGGACCGGATCCTGGATAGCTTCTTGGGAAGGAAAACATATCAAAAAACAAGATCTATTGGAGCCGGAGACAAATATCCATTTAGGAGTCTCTTATCTGAACCATCTTTTGAAAACCCACGAGGGTAATCTGCGTCTGGCTCTTCTTGCTTATAATGCGGGACCGGGGGCGGTTAAAAAATGGGGAGGAGTTCCTGCCTACGCTGAGAGCGTGTTTTCAGGCCAGGAAGAATATTTAGGAAGCAGGGAATCACTTTAACGTTTTTGCATCCATAGAACACAGGACCTAAGCATCTCACTCATACGCTTCCGATCCGTATGAGTGGGGTGCCCATGGCCTGGAAGAAGCCACTCAAAATTATAATTTTCCAGGTCCTGCATGGACTTGGTTTGCTCTTCCCAAGAATACCAACAAGCACCTCTAAAAGCGATCAGTCTATCTCTCTCAGGATCAAATGCTAAATGATCCCCGGAAAATAGAAATTTATGTTTATATAATAAAGTCGAATGTCCTCTTGTATGCCCAGGCCCGGGTATCACGAGTAGATCTTCGCTAAGAGAGAATGGTTCTTTTCCTTTGATCACTATCTCCGCATTGGGAACGGCAGATAGGTCTCCTTCATGTATGATCCTTTGGGTCCCGAAATCATTATGGAATTTTTCGTGATCTGCAATATCATCTCTATGAGTTAGGAAATGGTATTTGATCCCGCCCAGATTTTTTATTTTTTCTGAAAGTGACGGGATATACCTGGGAGAATCCACAAGTACGTTACCTTCTTCCCGGACAATTAAATAGGAGAAGGCTCCGAACGAATCCTTAGAATGGAAACCGCAATGATAAACCTCGTCTTGGATCCGTCTAGGGAAAGATAATTTTGCTTCTGTAAGATCAATTCGATCTTCCGTTCCGATAGAGGCAGTAGGGCAAGCAACTAATGCTTGTAAGGCTTGTAATTTTTCGGATTCCGTTTCAGGTTGTTTTTTAACAAAAGAACCGGTTTGGTCTTCTCCAAAAATATCCGAGGCCAAGATCCTACATGTCTCACAATCTATACAACTGGAGTCCACATAGATCTGTCCGGGAGAATTTTGGGCCTTTCTTTTTGCCAAAGTCGCCATAGGGATTAGACTGTTTCTTTATTTCACCCAGTCGTTTCTGTTAAAATACTTATCCTCTAAACTTTTTAATTCTCCTGTTCGTTTGAGTTCCGACAGAAAAAATTCAAAATTGCGGGAGAAGTAAATATCACCTTTGGGAAGTAAAGCGCTGACATGATTTTCTTGAACCGGCTCTATGAGTGCTCTGAAATTAGATAAAATACTTCTTTGTTTGAGTAATAGACCCTTTATATAAAGAGAATCCCCCACAAAACAATTTGCCTGCCCTTCTTTCACCGAATTCCAAGCGCTTTCCATAGAACCGTAAGTGAATATCCTAGAATTCGGGAAAAGGCTTAAAAGATATTCATGGCTGGCAGAAAACGCACGAACTGAAAAACTGAGTCCGCTTATACTATCTAGGTCCTTTATATTTCTGAAATATACCGTGGTGATAATATTTCCTTCCGGAGGAGGAGGAAGTGCATTCTTATTCACCAATGCCCCTGTTGTAGAAACCAAGTAGGGATAACTAAAGCTTCCTTTTTTAGATCTTTCTAATGTAGTACTTAAGCCTGAAAATGCGATATCCGCTTCTCCATTTTTGATCGCTTCTGCGTAATCCTCAAATTCTGGGCGGTTTGTGAATGTGTATTTTACTCCCAAGAACTCGGCATATTTTTTTCCAAGTTCCGCATCGAATCCAGGAAAACCATCTTTTGGATCAGAGATATAAAATGGGTCGAAGTTACGGTTTCCAGTGACTCTCAACTCTCCCCTTTTTTGGATCTCTTCTAAACGAGAACCGGTGATGTTTTGAGAGAATACAGGAGAAAGGATCAAAAACGAAAATAGAAGTCCGAATATTCGAAACACCATTCTTTTTTATTTTCTTGGCGCTTATGGATCAAGGGAAAAACAGATATCAATCATACTCGAGTCGATTCGATAAATGTGAATTTTTTAGTAAGAATCAGGGAACGTTTTTCCCTCTCCGGGTTTACTTATATATAGAATCCGGAAATTTTATTTTGAATCTTTTCATCCGACCGAACCTACAAGGCCATCAGGCCCTCTTCCTATTTTTCTTATTTTGTTTTTTATCCTGCGAGAACAGAGATGCGGATAAGGTAAGTTTAACCGTTTTTGGGGACGGGGTCGCGTTCAATATAGATGGGGAATTGGACATGGATAAAACTGCAAGTTGCGGGACCGCCAGTCCTTATAGTTCTTCCAGCACGAGTACGACCACCACTACAACAAGTACAAGCACCACGAACCTTTATACGGTGATCACAAGATTGTATTTTAAAACGGGAGAATATTTGTATCTCAAGTTCTTATACGATGCCACTCAAAATCAAGGGTTTATCGATTCAACCCAAGGTTTCTCTTATTCAGGAGGAATAGGAACATCTGCAGTGGTTTCTAATTACGGTAAAATTTATTGGGGAGGAAGTGGTGTGCCTGTGGACACAAGTGTTTCCAGTTCTCAGGCTCTTTCCTATCTTACAGTAGATTTGGATCTCGTAGGCACAGCAGTTTCGAGCGGAAGTGTAGGTCTTTCTCTCACTCAATGTTATACTATAGATAATATCAATTGTACTTCCGCAACTTCTACAAGTATGTGTTATACCCAGGATGGAGCGACTTGTTATAATACGCAGAATGTTTCGGGTCCGTCTGTCAGTATTAAAGGAGAAGTAAATTGTACAAGTAGTACGATTTCTTCAGGAAGTTCTTCTAGCACTAGTACCACACAATAAAAATAATTCGTCAGAAATAGTAGGTGATCGTTTTGGATTTTAATAAACTCAAGTTATTCGTTCTTATTTTACTGGTTTCAGGATCAGGGAATATCTTATTTGCAGAACCCCCTCCTCCGCCACCATTCGGTCCTGAACCATTCGACTTCTTTATACCAGGAGGAGGCCCTGGTCCAAGGGAAAGAGAGGAGAGAAATTTTGAAAGATTCTCCAAAGAACTTTCCCTGACTCCCGAACAAATCGAAAAAGCAAAGGCGGCCACCGACAAAAGGCTTAATATAAGTCGGAGTATGGGAGAAAAGTTACCTGCTCTTCACGAATCATTACGCAAACTATTAGAATCCCCTAAAGTAGATCTGGTAGCTGTAAGATCCAAACTAAAAGAGATCAGCGACATACAATTAGAATTAAGATTTCTGCATATACAAGGAAGATTAGAATTCGAGTCCATTCTGAATCCGGAGCAAAAACAAAAACTGAACCAACTCCACAAGGAAAGATTAAATAGGATCAAGGAAAGAAGGGATTCTCACCCGCATCACCATGGCCCACCTCCTCCAGGAGATAGAGACTGTAAGAACCTGTCCATAAATGGCCAGGTTCTTGAAGCCCGAGACCAAATACTTATTAATAACCTAAGTTTTGGTGCGGACTATAGATAGAATGACGGAACCAGAATTAATCCGGATCATAGAATCCAGCAAGGAGACTGTCCTCAAGTCCATCCGTAGGCATATTATGCCTGGGATGGCTTCCTTAGTTGAGGACCTGGTCCAAGATACATATTTAAGATATTATCTTAAATTTAAGAACAAACCTTCTCTGGATCCACAAGATGCAAATCGTTGGTTGTACGTTGCTGCCAGAAATGAATGCAGAAGAGCGATTAGAAAATGGAATCGAGAAGGAAGAGCTTATTCAAAACTACAAGCAGAGATAAAGGTTTCCGAGAAAAAAGAACAAGATATTGCAGCGATCGAACCTGATCCGGACAAACGTAAATGGATGGAATCTCAAATTAATCTCTTGCCTTCTCCATATAAAGAAACTATGATACTTAGGTTGGGTGGCGAGAAGATGGAATCGATCGCTAAAAAACTGGATATCTCCGAAGGAACTGTCAAGTCCAGGATTTCCAGAGCAAAAGAATGGTTATCCCGATTCGCAAATTCGAATCGGACAGGAAGAGAAAAAAAATGAAAGAACCTTATATCGATTCCGATGTGGAGCAAAAAATTGGATCCTTACTCAAAGATCCTGATCTTGCAAAAAGGATTGCCGGCAAAGTAATCGCCAAAGCAGAATTCCAAAAAGTTGCGAACAATATGTTTGTATGGCAGGCGGCATTAGCTGCAATTCTACTTTTAGGATTGGCTGGGCTTGCTACATTTTATGTGCGTAGCATGAAAGAATCCGAAGAGAATTACTCTAATTCACAGAACTCTGCGGAATATTTAGCTTCCCCTATTGAAACGGAATATATCTGGGAAAATACGGATCTGATCATAGAAACTTCTTTTTCAGAAAGATAGAAGGTCCAAACTTATATCTTTCTATCCGAATGAAAGAAGAATGCCGCAAAGGCGAATTTAATCCGTTTGTAATTGCGGGATATTTTTATAATATTCTAACGATTCAGGATTAATGAGTGCATCTTGGTTCGTGACCGTCTCTCCTTGGACTGTCTTTTTAACCGCGATCTCTACTTTCTTCATGTTTCGAGTATAAGGAATATCCGCTACCTGGATGATCTTAGATGGAACATGGCGAGGAGAAACCTTCTCCTTTATTTCTTTTTTGATCTTAGATTCAAATGTGGGATCTAAGACTGCACCTGCAGCCATCTTTAAGAATAGGATCACTCTAACATCATCCTTCCATTCTTGACCGATCACTACTGAATCTGCAATTTCGGAAATTGTTTCTAGTAAACTATATAGATCCGCGGTTCCAATTCGAACTCCACCTGGATTTAAGGTAGCATCCGATCTTCCATAAACTACCATTCCTCCATTGGGAAGAATTTCCGCAAAATCACCATGTCTCCAGATATTGGGATACGTATCAAAATAAGCACCCAGGTATTTTTTTCCATCCGGATCATTCCAAAATTCCAATGGCATGGAAGGAAATGGTTTTGTACAAACTAGTTCCCCTTTTTGTCCCTGGACCGGCTTTCCGGAATCATCAAAAATCTGGACTGCCATTCCAAGTCCTAGAGATTGTAATTCTCCGGAGTGCACGGGTAAATTAGGATTTCCTAATGCAAAACATCCATTCAGATCGGTTCCTCCCGAAATAGAGGAAAGCCTTAGGTCCTTCTTCCAAGATCCATAGACATACTCGAATCCGTATCCTGGTAACGGGGATCCTGTTGATAATACCGCTTTTACAGAAGATAGATCCATGCTCGGTTTATATTTTTCCTTTTCCAAGCTAAGAATATATTTAGCTCCTACTCCGAATACCTTGACTTTCCGATCGGAAACATAACGGAATAATACTCCAGGATCAGGGTGAAATGGATTTCCATCGAATAGATGTACTGTGGCCCCGATAGAAAGAGAACTTACAAGCCAGTTCCACATCATCCATCCGCAGGTGGTATAATAGAAAATCCCATCTCCTTCTCTCAGATCCGAATGAAGTGCGAGTTCTTTCCAGTGATTTAGAAAAACTCCTGATCCTTGGACCATACATTTTGGAAGCCCCGTTGTTCCGGAAGAATACATGATGTATACCGGATGATCAAAAGATGTTTGATAAAATTCGGGTTCCTGTCCCTGAAAAGATTGATAAGATTCTTTTAATGGAAGTGAATTTGTAGGAAATTCATCCGTAACAATTTTCTGATCCTTTGATCCTAAACTAGGATATTCGGAAACTAAGATCTTTTTGAGATCAGTAAGTTGGGAAGATATCTCTTGGATCGTAGCTGCAAGCGAAAGTGATTTACCTTTAAATTCATATCGATCCGTGGTGATCAGGATTTTAGGTTTGATCTGGCCGAATCGATCTAAAACACCTTTGACCCCGAAATCAGGAGAACAAGATGTCCAAACAGCACCGATGCTAGTAGCAGCTAACATTGCGAGAACCGTATCCGGGACATTCGGCATGAGCCCAGCAATCCTATCTCCAGGTACCACACCTTCTGATCTAAAATAAGCGGCGAGTGCTCCTACATTTTTATAAAGTTCCGAATAGGTCAGACTACTCTCCGCTCCACTTTCTCCCCTGTAAAAGATAGCGATCGTATCGTCTTTTTTTCGAAGTAAGTTTTGTGCGAAGTTTAGTTTTGCTCCCGGAAAAAATTGAGCCTCTCTAAAAGTTTTTCCAGGCCGGATGACTTCGTCGTAGGTTTTGGAATGAATGACAGGAGCAAATTCCCAAATCAGTCCCCAAAATTTTTCGGGGAATTCCGCAGACCAGGAATGTAGTTCTGAGTAGTTCTGAAATTTTTTACCGATCTTTTGTTCGGCAAAATTTTGGAATTCTGTAAGTCTTGAGTTTTGAATGAGTTCGGGACTGGGGGTCCAAAGAGTTTGATTCATGTCCGGCCTGTTATCTTCGTTTTTTTCAATCGAAGGTCAACAGTAAATTAGTTGTGAAGTGAAAGCCGTCCCATAAGATTTGTGAGTCGATAAGAAGTCCGGAGTTTTCCATTTGTCAGACCTGAATCATCTCAACCTGCCTACGATCCTATTTTTATGTGTAAGTTTGGTCTACGCATTCCATGGTTTTCTGCACCAGTTAGTAGTGGGAGGCGCTATCTCTGTCTTCCAACATCCCGACGAAAGACAGTCCAGAATGATCCTAATGGTTTGGATCGCTACCGGCGGGTTCATGAGTTTTCTAGGACTATTGCCTACGATCCTTCTTCTTTTATACGGAGCCGACTCTGAACCGGTGAAGGCCGTCCTTTGGACCAACACTTTGGCTCTTTGTTTTTTAGCGGTGCATTTTGTTTTATGCGGGGTGATGAAACTTCCACGCCCTTTGCGAATCGGTTTTTATTTCACGATCTCTTATGCAGTGGCGAACTTAGTTTTCCTTTTCACGTACGGTAAGATTTGATTTTTATCAAATACACGTTCGTTTTGATTTGAATGCAGTTTGTTTATTTAAGATTTGCTTTCACTTCGTTCAAGCACCCACGCGCAGCGACAATAGAAGCGAGCGTACGACTGCGAAGCAAGTCGGTGCCATCATTGATGGCAAAGTATGGGTCAGGAAATTGGCTCGTAGTAAGCCAAGTTTTCCGGACCTTCGTGGATCACGATCCGATCTACTTTTCCTTTAGCCTCAGATACGCTGTCCTTTAAGCCATAATAAAACCAACGGGCCATATTTTCAGAAGTAGGATTGGTCTTCTTAAAATCCGCATGGTCATTGATAAGAATGTGGTCTAACTCGGCTACTAGCTCTTTGAGTTTACGTTTAGAGGTCAAAAAGTCGAAGCTGATCCCATCTTCTCCAATATTCTTTTGGCCGGAGAGATAGACTTCTACCTTAAAAGAATGGCCATGGATTGGCTCATCCGAGCCATCAGGGAAGTATTTATAAAGATAATGAGAAGATTCGAACCTTTCCTCGATTCGGATATAGAATTTGCCGGTTTCTTGAAAAAACATGGAATTGACTTTGGCCTAGGGAGTCTATATACTGGAACTTAAACCAGTACTTAGGAGATTTTCCCCATGTCGGAAGCGGTCAAGCCAAGATTTTTTAAAGAAATGACTGTAGGCGAAGCAATTGGTCTTCATCCTGAAGCAGGATTGGTATTTTCAAGCTATCATTTGGGCGGATGTTCTCATTGTTCCATCAACGAACTCGAAACTATCGAGCAAGTTTGTATGGGCTACGGTGTAGAAGTGGAAGTCCTACTGGATAGTTTAAACAATCTACTCGAGGACGGAGAGTAATCTCTCCGCCTTCGGTTCCCATCTAATTAGCAAAACAACTCGCACCAGCAGCCAATGATTCTGTTAGGCATGCATTCTGTCTTTCTGGATCAGTTGACCCGTCAGTGCAGGCATTATACGAAACAAGTATAGCAAGACACCCCATTTGTTTCCCATCGTAGTTATAAAAATCCGGATCAATCAGACTACAGGAAGGAAGGACCCAAAATAAAGATAGAAGACACACGTTAAACTTCATTTATTAAAATCTAACTCCATAGCCCGCAAACAATTTGCTCCATCGCTTATAAAGAAAATCATAAAATAAAATATTTCCTGATTTTTTCAGACTCTCCACCCTCCGGGCAATCCAACCAATCTAAAAGTTTAGTAAGGGACTTATCCCCTTTTCGACTAAGGGAAAGTTTATTTAAAGCACCTCTGATCCCCCAATATTTCCTGTAATCCGGCAGTTTTGGTAACGGAAAATCTAAACTAATGAAGGAAAGTCCCACTTTAGTATTTCCCATATCTGTACCTTTTCTCATTTTTTCCAAATCTTGCGTCACCGAATCCAATGTTTTTCTAAACTTAGAAAGTGAAGCAGGATCTTCGCGCTCTACTGCAGTTTGGTATTCTCCTATCCATTCTCTGATCTTTGTATATTTTTCTCTAGTCTCTATCGCCGAAGGAATGATCTCTGAAAATTTTGAAGCAGATTCGATAACTTCTGCAACTATAGGCGGAAGAACTAATTGGAAATTATTCATCTTTCCCACAGGAGTCAAACTTGTGAACATCTTCATCCTTTCGTTATCGATCCATTCTTTCACTTCCGAATTTATATCAGTATGAGGTTCGAATAAAGGAACTTGCTCCAGTAAAGAAGCACGAATTGGATGAGCCACGTAATGCGCTCCTAAAAAGGAACTGCGTCCCAGATTTCCGGCTGCTCCCCAGACAACTTGACCGAAATATTCATGAGGTGATTGTTTATTCTTTCTATACCCTTCTAAATTTTCTTCCTGATGTTTTTTCATCAGATCAGTAACACATAATAATTCTAAGGCTTTGTTTCTGGAATCGGCAACTTCTGGATTGTAAGTCGGTATATCTACCGAAATAAGGAGACTTCCATCCAAGGAATCCAAGCTTTCGAAGGAATTCCAACCTGCGGAAAACTTATGATCATAGAATATTTTTTCTCTTAAAACAAGTTCATTAATCAAATGAAATAGACTTTCTATCTGGACGCAGGCTGTAGAAACTTCCGTCCAATCATAGGAATTTGTCTCTTTATTTATTTTTAATTCTTTGGAGTCGGAAAAATCCAATCCTTTAGAATATAGATCGAAAAGGCTTTCGAAAGTCCAGTTATCCCAGAAAGAAGTATTGTTCTGCATCGGAAAGGTTTTGGATTTTCGCACTGAGGCAGAAAATTGCAACCTAAATTACGTTATATTTATGTTAGGTGGATTTTTTAAGTAGTCGAATTCCTTCCGCCAATGTCTCTACAAAGATCACTTTACCGTTTTTGTTACTTTCGTAAATTAAATCTTTAAAACTTTTAGAAGTGATATTAGAATAGTCGCCTATTACAATAAATCGTTTTTGATAATTTGTGATCTTTTGAAAGATCTCTCCAGCAAAACCTGTTTTTAGATCAAAAAAATGTTCCGGAAAATGAGAAGAATGGACCGCAATTGTATCGCTAGCTGCAGAATAAATTAGATCGAAAAATGAATCTATATTTTGAATGATATAGTCGCTGTCTTTCAAAAAGGAGATTGGACCTTTTTCGGTATCTAATTCTTCGAATACCATGAGATCCGAAATTCACTCACCCTTCTGAGGAATATAATAATATCTAACTCCGGCTTTACGGAAATAATAACGGATCTCGGAGGATTGTTTATCAGTAGGTTGTAATCTTCTTTTAAACGTATCTTCAGGAATGCGGAATGTGTCTCCTAATGCATCACATCTAAAAAATCTATTCCCTTCCGGGTAACGGATCATGAGCAAGGAACCGGGCTCAGTTTCCCAGGCTCTACCTTCTCCTTCCCAAGAGAAGTAAATGGATCTGCTTGGAAAGATTGGATATTTTTTCCCTTCGTAGATTACCTTGTCCTTGTTTCTATGTACATTTCTGAAAATCTTTTTAGGTCCAGATTTTACTATAAAATGAACTGTGCCACATCTGAAAGTGAGAAGTAGAGGGATCCCACCCAAAGAGCCCGGTTCTAACCCGGAACCCGGTATATTCGTTGCAACTCTGTTTGTGTTTTCTGCGATCCTTCCTAATGTAGAACGCATGGACTCGTCCAAAAATTCTACAGTATCATCCTTACGGATCTTCTCTAGTTGTCTGTAGATACGATCGAATTCTTGTTTTTCGTAGGCCTTGTTCCTGACAAAACCATCTAACTGTCTTTTCAGATTGGAAAGTCTGGCCTTAAAATATGGAGTATCATTTCTGGAAGCGACATCGAACATTTCTTCCCAGACTGTTTCTAATTCTCTAACTTCCGAATCTTGGTCGTAGGTATTCTTCTCCACTTCTTCCAAGATATAGCGGAACTTTCTTTTCAGATCGAATAGAAATCTGGAATCTTTTACTCTTTCCATGCCGGCTTAGATAGAATATCGGCAGGCTTTTTTGCAATACCAGCCATTTTACCGATCCAAATTTTAGTTTGCGTGTTTTCTCATCTTGATGGAGAGAATGATTCCGACCGCTGCCATGGACATAAGCAAGTGAGACCCACCGTAACTCATGAAGGAAAGTGGGATCCCTGTTACCGGCAATAGTCCGAGTACGATCCCGATATTGATCGCCATATGATAGAATAACATCGCTACAATTCCGGATGCGAGTAGAGATCCGAATCTGTCCTTACTTTCGTAACTGATCTGCAGTCCTCTAAGCGGAATAGAGAATAAGAAGAAGAGCAAAAACACAGAACCTATAAAGCCTGTTTGTTCTGCCCAAGATGCAAAGATGAAGTCTGTGCTGGATTCAGGAACATGAGGGATTTTTCCTTCCGTCATTTCCGCGTTTAAAAATCCTTTTCCGACTAATTTTCCGGAACCCACTGCAGGTTTGGATGCCCTAAGCTGGTATCCCGCGTCTTGTTTGAACTCATCAGGATTCAAAAAAGCGGTCAATCGGATAACCTGGTTTTCCCGGAAAGGAACAGTTTTCATCACAACTACTGCCGAAATCAAACTGATCCCGAGGATCCCAAGAGGAATATAATAAGAACGTAATGTTTTACTTCCTCGAGCAACCCTGAGCAAGATCATAATGATACTGAATATGATAAGTGTTGCCCCTACTCCGATAAGTAACCCTTGATTGGAAAGTAACTTAAATATAAAGCTGCCTTCTAAGTCGATTACCTGATCGAATACTTCTCTCAATGAGGCGATTGTTTTGGGTGTCAAGTTCGCCCCGGCTATATCTTTCCCGTCCAACACCTGCCAGGTTTTTCCACCCAATCGGTTCACTACGGATAGAAGGTCCGTTTTTCCGGTTCTTTGTAGGAATGCGAGAATATCATTCAACAATGTAAGTTTAGAATATTCCACATACATCGGAAGAACAAGAGAGATCCCTCCGAATGTGATAAAGGAACCTATGTGGAAATAGTCGGCTCCTCCCAAGAATAACATTGTGAATAAGATCGGTAAGAAGGAGACCGCTGTTCCAAAGTCAGGCTGCAAAAGTATCAAAGCCATCGGTAATAGAACGATCCCGAATGGGATCACTAGTACCACTAACTTCTTCATTTCCTTTTCTTTTAGTACTAAATACTGACCAAGTAAGATCACAGTGGCGAGTTTTGCAAACTCCGAGGCCTGCAATAAGAACGGTCCTATCTTGATCCAAGATCTCGCACCTCGGCTGGAAGGAAGATAACCGATCCATTTTACTAGAGTGAGTGCTAATAATAGAATAGCGAACCCATAAATAAATAATGCATAAGCTCCGATCAACTGGTAATTGACCCTAGAGAGGAACCACATAATGATCAGCCCGAGTAGGAAGAACAAAAACTGTTTGAACCATTTATGGCTCATGAGTCCGACACTAGAATCGTCAAAATTATATTCTTGTGAATATAAAGTGAGAACGCTGCAGATCACCACTATGATGACCGAGCCTACCAAAAAGTAGTCAATCCTATCTATGGAACGATCCGACATCATTGTATATTCTCCGGTGTTGCAGGGGCGGTCTCAGGTATCTCTGCAGTTCTTTTGAAACTTCCTGGAGGGAAAGCGGCCCTAAACATTTCTCTTGCGACCGGCGCTGCTCCGGCTGCTCCACCCACTCCGTATTCTACGAACACGGCAACTAATACTTGTTCGCTGACCGGAGCATTTGCAGGTGCATATCCTATGAACCAAGCGTGGTTGGATCCTGAAGATCCTCTTCTTCTTGTTTGGGCTGTTCCCGTTTTTCCTGCGATATCGGGAAGCCCAGGTTTGTTTAATACGAATGCAGCTGTTCCATTCTTCACTACCAATCTAAGTCCTGTTTTGATAGCTTCTACTGTAGAAGATTGGATCGGAATATCGCTCAGTCTCTGAGGGTCCGTACGATTGATAATTGAATTGTCTAATGGATCTCTGATCTCGTTGACTATATAAGGCTGATAGATCTGGCCTCTATTCAATAGTCCGGCATAGAATAATGTCATAGAAAGAGGAGTTACGGACATGAATCCCTGTCCGATAGAAAGGTTGATCGTATCTCCATCGAACCATCTGGTTCCATAAATTCTTTTTTTCCAAGCTGGAGAAGGAACCTGACCGGCAATTTCTCCCGGAAGATCCACTTTGGATTTTTGATCCAACAAGAATAAACGGGAATAGGTCAAGATAGGATCAGAACCGAGTTTATATCCTAGGTTATAAAAATAAACAGAGCATGACTTTTGAAGAGCATGAGCAAGGTCATTCGTACCATGTCCTCCCTTCTCCCAACAATAGAAAACTTGGTCGGGAACTCCGGCAAATGTGGATTTTAAAGTATAACTACCATTACATTGATAACTGGTGTCAGGTGTATAATCCACCTTGTGCCCACTTTCCAAAGCAGCAAGTGCAACTAACGTTTTATAAGTAGAAGCCGGCGGAAATTTAGATTGGATCGCAAGATTTAAAAATCCACCGTTTGCATCCACTCTCTTATAATGTGCAGTTCTTTCGGATCTACTTTTTCCGGAGAGAACATTCGGATCATAGCTCGGATTAGAAGCCATTGCCAATATTTCCCCGGTTGAAGGACGCATAGCGATCGCGGTTCCTCTGGCACCTTTTAAAGCCTTGTATGCTGCAAGTTGGATATCTTTATCTATAGTAAGAACCAGGTTGTTTCCAGGAGTAGAATGTTCTACTACCCTCTCTTCCTCGATATTACCTTCGGAACTTCTTTTTTGGATCCGGAATCCGTCAGTTCCTCTAAGTCTCGAGTCGTATTGAAGCTCCAACCCGTCTTTTCCAAGCCATTGATAAGATTTAATTTCTCGGGTAAGAAGGTCCGTTTTACTAGGCTTACCGATATATCCTGTCACATGTGCAAGTGCAGGACCCATCTTATAGATCCTTCTGGGAGAAGGAACCAAGATGACATACTTAGATATATTATCAAAAACTGATATACGTTCCTGCTGAGCCTTTGAGATAGCTTCTAAAAGTACGAATGGTTTTTTGGTCTTGATCTTTTTGGAGAATTTAGGTTCAAGTAAATCCTCTTCGTAATAAGACATTGGGATCGAAAGAGTTCTCGCAAATTCCTGTAGGAAATTTTTAACCCTAGTAGGATCGTATTTGAGAATAGAAGTGTTTAATACTGCATCCAAACTAGAATAATTGGAAACAAGTGCCATGGAAGTTTCCGGGGTGAGAAAGTTTCTATCGAACATTTCTCCCCTGGCAGCCGGAATGGTCTCACTTTTTCGGACGAATTTCTCCGCTTTTAAAGAGTTATCCGTTCCTTGTACGATTTGAAGATTGAATAACTGGATCACAAATGCGATTAAAGCAAATGCAACGAGCCCTGAGAACATGTACAGCCTTAGCCTGAAACTGCGCTCCAGTCTAAACTCTGTGGCTGAAGAAGATCCTCCTCCCCCCAACATTTTAACCTTCCGCCTGCTCCAATCTGTATAGTTTACCTAACACCCAGAAGAATATAGGAGCGATTGCACCATTAAAGATAGAGGTACTGATGATAGAGTAGTTTAAATTCTCATGAAAGAATAAGGAGAATAAGAAATAAGACGCGATCCTTGAGATCAAGGTGACAACCAAAGAATATAACATTATGGAAATCTGATTTTCATGATAGGCAGGTCTTGCGAACTTCCCTACAATATAACCCATGATGCAGAATGTAAGTGAGTGAAGTCCTATTTTATAGGTAACAACATTCCCTACAATTTCTCCGCCTAAACCTGAATCGGAAAGTAAACCGCCAAAAAATCCGATCCAGATCCCTGCCATTGTTCCTCTACGAAGAGCAAAGAACAAAACGAAGATCACCATAAAGTCCGGTTTAAATCCGGAAATTTCGAATAGGTTTGTACCGTTCAAGAAGTGGGAGATCAGGATCCCGGCACCAATGACTATATATTCCAAGATCATCAGTTCGTTTCCTCGTCGGAGAATCCGGATCCGTTTCCTTCCGGTTTTTGAGGTTTGGGAGTTTCCACAGGTTTATTTCCTACTGGAGCGGGCGCTTTCGGTTCTCTTTCTTCTTTAGGATAATTTAATTCACCAAAATAAGGATTTTCGATATTGATATTCTGTCCTTCCGGCCAGGTTTCCGCCCATTTTTCAGGGAGTTTCATTAAGATAGTTACCGACTCCAACATATCGAAACGAACAAAAGGTTTCAAAAACGCAGTTTTAAAACTTCCGTTACGCGGACCTTCTTCAGTAATTATACCCACTGGAATTCCAGGTGGGAACATTCCGGAAGAACCTGAACTATATACCGGTTTTCCGATCTTACTTAAAGATTCGGTGTATTGGATCATCTCGCTTGGACCCATCGGGTAATCCCCGAAAATCCTTGGATCGATGATGATACCGCTATCAATATAATTCATCAATGCTTCCATTCCTCTTCCTGAGTTTCCGGAAAGAGTAGCCCAAAGATTACTTTCAGGAATAGAAACACCCATATTATAATTGGAATTGATGATAGGCTGGATCACCGCGGATCCTCCGGTGACCGCAATCACCTTTCCTACCAAAGCTTCTATAATTTCACCTTTTTGATTCACAGCCCTTGCAGTGACAGGCATATAAGGTTTGATCCCTGCTTCGGAACCTTTATCTATAATGATAGTACGATAGATAGAATTCAAACGAACGGAAAGAACTTCCGCTTTGACCGTGGAATATTTTTGTTTAGTATTAAAACGTAATTCTCTTCTGAGACTTTCGTTCTCTCTACTTACTCTTTCTAGATCTTGGGGAAGAAGTTTATAATCGTCTATAGCAGCAACGCAGGCATCTCTTTCCTGGCGAACTGCTTCAAAAGATTCTAATTTAGTATAAGCCCCTTTGAAGAAGGAGCCCACTCCGTCGATGGAGCCGGAAACGGAATCCCCTACTCTCTGAAAACTTGCAATCCCTCTGACTAAAACATTGCTCTTAAAAGTCAGGGACAGAAGAGAGAATACGATACAAAATAAAAGGGAAACGGTTTCCTTACTTTTATTAACTTGAAGCCAAAGCATAAAAAATTCCGTATCGGACTCCGGCAATCAAGCCGGAGACCGAGATCCGAATTAACGGATCCCTGGTTTTAGATACTTAACTTCGTCCAAGAATTTTCCGGTTCCAAGTACGACGCAGGTCAGAGGGTTTTCCGCTCTGAACACAGGCACACCGGTTTCTTTAGAAAGATAGGTTTCTAATCCGCGAAGAAGACATCCTCCTCCTGTAAGAACGATCCCTCTTTCTACGATATCCGAAGCAAGTTCCGGAGGAGTCCTTTCCAGAACTCTTTTGATCCCGTCTAAAATTTCGTCGGTTGGTTCTTTAAGAGCCTTACGGATCTCATTGGATTCTAATTCAAGAGTACGAGGTAATCCTGAAATCGCATCTCTACCTTTTACTTCCATGGTCTCGGTTTTTTTCTCAGGGTAAGCATTACCGATAGTAAGTTTGATATCTTCCGCGGTTCTTTCCCCAACAACCAGGTTGTATTGGTTTCTTAAATATTTGATGATAGCATCGTCGAACTCATCACCACCGGTTCTGATGGACTCAGCGATCACCATACCGCCAAGAGAGATGACAGCGATCTCGGTAGTTCCACCACCGATATCCACGATCATATTACCGGCAGGTTCATTGATCGGAATATTTGCACCGATCGCAGCAGCTAATGCTTCATCGATCAAGAAGATCTCGCGAGCACCTGCTTGTTCTGCGGATTCACGAACCGCACGTCTTTCCACCTCAGTGATCCCGGAAGGAACTCCAATCACGATCCTAGGTTTTACGAAAGTAGTTCTATTATGGACTTTTGCAATGAAGTAGCGGATCATTTTTTCGACTGTTTCGAAGTCCGCGATCACCCCGTCTTTCATAGGACGGATTGCTACGATCTCGCCGGGAGTACGTCCCAACATTCTCTTAGCTTCCTGGCCTACTGCGAGCACTTTGCCCGTAGCCGCGTGGACCGCTACTACGGAAGGCTCGGAAAGAACGATACCTTGCCCTTTTACATGGACGAGAGTGTTTGCGGTTCCGAGGTCGATTCCCATATCGTTGGAAAATAATCCGTATAGCTTATCGAATATCATTTCTATCCTTTGCTGCCAGAAGGCTGGTTGATCTTATTTATTATCTGCAAGATCGGTGAAAATCTCTAGGATTTTACTGTCGCGATCCAATTCAATATTTCCTGCCCGATCCTTACGGGCAATTCCAAAACAAAAAAAACGAAAAACAAATTGGAACCCATTGCGACCTCCATAAACTTGGGGAACTTATGGTTCGGGAAAACACCCTAGCTGCCATCGATCTAGGCACAAACTCCTTTCACATGATTATCGTCCGGGTCCGAGAAAACGGGACCTTTGAAGCAATCGCCAGAGAGAAGGAGAACGTACGTCTCGGAAGCGGTTTGGAAGAAGGAGGAGAGATCGACCCTCCCGCATTTAGGCGCGCAATCGAGTGTTTAAAGCGTTTTAAGATGCTCGCTGATAATTCAAAGGCAGAGATCAGAGCAGTCGCTACATCCGCAATGAGAGAAGCTTCCAATCGTGCCGAATTCCAGGCCGCTGCCTTAAAGGAAGCAGGAATTAAAATAGATGTGATCAGCGGATATGAAGAAGCCCGACTCATCTATTTTGGGGTCCTACAAGGACTTCCTGTATTCGATAAAAAGGTCCTACTTGTGGATATAGGTGGAGGAAGTACCGAAGTTTTAGTGGGTTATAGAGGGGATATTCTATTCTCCAAAAGTTTCAAATTAGGAGCAATCCGACTCACCGAAAAATTCCTGAAATCGGAAACTTTGGATTCTTCTCAGATACGAAAATGTAAACTCTATGTGGAAGAGATCATTCTTCCTTTTAGAAAGATCATCAGGGATCTAAAACCAGAAATGATCATCGGTTCATCCGGAACAATCCAGGCAACTGCAGGAATTATCCGCGCATTCGAGAAAGAAGAAGTAGAAGAAAGGCCTCTCAACCATTATACATTCCAGTCCTCTGAATTCAAAAAAGCGAGGAATATGATCTTAGAAGCGGACACTTCTAAAAAGAGAAGTAAGATCCCTGGATTCGATTCCAAACGTTCCGATATCATCGTAGGTGGAATGTTGATCTTGGATGAACTATTTCAATTATTGGACCTTCCGGATATGACCGTATCCGAATTTGCACTTAGGGAAGGGATTATTTACGATACCATCCGAAAATGGGAACATTTTCAGGACTTAGAACATTCCAAACATCTGGATGATATCCGCCAAAAATCCATCTTGAACCTTTTGGTTTCTTACACGAGAGATCAAGAATACGCCCGCCATGTAGCCAAACTTTCACTGGATATATTCGATCAACTACAGTCAGTACATAGATTAGGAAAGGAAGAAAGAGAATATTTGGAAGCTTCTTCCTTACTACATGAGGTAGGGCTATTCATTTCTCATTCCGCCTATCATAAACACAGCTATTATCTGATCCGAAACTCGGAAGCGATGGTTGGTTTTACCTGGGGAGAAATAGAAATCATAGCCCTCACTGCAAGATACCACCGCAAAAGTTCTCCAAAGTCTAAACATAGAGAATTCCAAAGGGTCGGTCCAAGAGAACAGGAAACGGTCGAAAAACTTTCCGCAATTTTAAGGATCGCGAGTGCGTGCAACCGGAACAGACAAGGACTGATCGAAACCGTAAAATGCCAGGTCCGAAAAAATCAGGCGATCTTTACCTTGGTAACAAACCAGAACTATGATAAAAGTCTGGAACTTTGGGCATGCGAAGAACAAGCGGATGCATTCGAATCGGCTTATGGAATGGTGCCCTTATTTCAGTGAATAGATTTAGATCCTTCGGCTATTTTTTCGGCTTAGTTCTAGTATATTCTGCTTTTCTAAACTGTTTTACGGTTTTTCCTTATAAACAGGAGACAATCGACTCTCGCTTATTGGATAAAAAAGAAGAAGTAATCATCTCTAATAAGGGAAGAATAGATTACGAATTCCAAAACTTCGAGCTAGTCTTAAAAATAGAGGGAGCTTCCTTCCTGGAAACATTAGAAAAAAGGAAAACCTTAGAAACCAAGATCATTCATTACGATTACAAGAAAACAGACGGATACAGACAATTGGATCACGATGATAAACCCTGGAACAGGTATATCTTAGGAATGTTTGCTGATCTAGGAGCTCTATTCGAATGGACCACGATCCCCTTCCGTACAATTTCGAGAAAAAAAGAAGAAGAAACAGTTTTTGAGAATATTATAAAATCCGAAAAAATCAGAACTTTCGACCCTAAAGAACTCGAACTCATCTTGAGAGCGGAGAACACAGAATTTGTAAATCAGACTCTACGATCTGATACGATCCGCATCCCTCTCACCGAGATCCGAAAGTTTTTCCCGAAAACAAACTCAATTGAAACACTTCTCTATTATGGAAAAGAAAGGATAGAATACCAAAACATCCCAGTCGCAGAAGAAATCCATAAAATGAAATTAAAATAGGGCTCGCGCAGAGCACACTGAGTCAAAAACGTTTCGAGCGGACTTACAAAATAGCTCTCCGTGATCTTTGTGTCCTTGTGCGAACTTTATCTCAATATTCTTCTATCCTCGCTGGAATCCGAGATCTGTGCTGTTTTCTCTATTAGAAATTCTGAAAGTTTTTTGGCTCTCGGATGTTCTGGAGTGATCGCAGTTGCTTCTGCCAAAAGTTGAAACGATCTTTCCAATCTACTTTTAGAAGCATACATCTCCGCAAGATGAAGTAGATTATCAGAATCTATTGGATTTCTCATCCTATATCTTTCTCCTAAATCGATAGAAAGGACGATCTTCCCCGACTTACGAAGAAGTTTACTCACAGTAAAAAGAAATTCAGTATCCGTCGGCCTTCTTTGCACATACTTCAGACCAAGTTCTCCCGCCTTTGTATATTTTTTTCCAGAAGAATATTCTAAAGCAAGTCTTCTGCATTCCTGAACGGAAATCGTCTTCTGGATTTCATTCTTTTTTTCGAAATTAGGATCTTTGAGTAGGACTTCGGTAGATGCTAAACTTTTTTTAGGTGCTTCTATTCTAAGAAGAGAAAGATCGTCAGTAATCTCTCCTTCTTTTAAGATTAATTCATAAGTGAGATCCAGATCTCCCCTTGCCTTTCCTACAATTTCCAAAAACCTAGAATCATCTGGATCAATTTCCGATTGGATCAAAAGATCATCTCTTCCATCCGATCCGGAGAATAAAACATCTCCGGATCTCAACTGAAATACTTCTATATGTACATTGCGCCCTATTCCTGAATGGCCTATCTTAAAATATTTTTCTTTAGGCTCCAAGAACATAGTAGTTTCATCACGATAAAGAACAGGGGAAGGATGTTCGCAATTTATATAATATAGAACTCCTCTGGATTCATCAAGTAACCCTAAAAAGGCAGATGCCATCAAGGAACCGTCGAATGCTTCAAAAACTTTTTGTAATTCTATAAACCAGTTTTTCAACCATCTCTCAGGCCAAACATTTCGATACAGAGCTGGAGTTCTTTCAATCATGGACCTAGAGATAGAACCCAAAATGATCGCCCCTACTGCACCTTGTAAAGACTTACCCATCGCATCAGCATTCACAAATGCAATATAAGGTTTTCCTCTTAACCGAATGGAATGAGCGAGAGAAATATCTCCACCGATCTGTCTTTCTTTCTGTTTATAATTAAATTTTTTCTTCTGAACCGTTAAAGATCGAAAAGAATATTCGGAATCTTGCAATTGAATGGAATGTAAAGGTTCCGTTAAAAGAGAAGTTAGGAAATAATCCCCGTCTTGGCTAAGTTTTAACTTTTGGATCTCTTCCAGACTTTTCCCAAGTTCGTCTGCAGTTTCTTTTAACTGTTTGGTCCTCTCTTCTACCTTGGATTCCAAACCTTCATTTAAGGATTGGATTTCCTCATAAAGCCCCCTCAATCGTTCCACAACCTTTCCGATCCTTTGTTCTTGTTTACCGAATTCATCCAAGGAAGACGGGGAAATTTTGAGACCGAAATTACCTTCTCCTACTTCTTCCAAAAAACCGGTTACGGAAGAAAGTCTGGATCGTATCGCCTCGGTCACTATCCATGCAGTAAAGATCAAGGGTACAGAAAATAAGAACGCCATGATCGCTAAGTGAAGAAGCGGATTTTCCAAGCGTATCCTACCATCTACAGTCGCGTACAACATATAGCCTAAAAGACTGAATGGCATGGAGATCATTGCCATAACGACTACCAGCAAACGTTTGGAATAAGGAAAAAATAATCTGGTTTTAGCTTCCACTTCCCTGAATTTATTCTTACTCAAAGCGGGACGGACCGAGTATTCAGTAATAAACAAATAACTAATAAACGAAATCGGAATAATTCCTAAATATAATGCAGGAATAGTGGCGATCAGATTTGGCCGATAACCCACGATCCAATAAACAATAAGATGAGCGAGTAATACGCCAAAAAACCAACGACCCGCGATCACAAAGGATTCATAGATAGGCTGAGTAATATAAATTGATTTTGCAGAAGAAAGAAGATTTGGATCTACAGAACTTCTATCTTCCAAATAAGATGCCCTCTTCAATCTTATATATCTAAGATAGAAGGCTCCTAAAAGCATAGCTGTTGCTGCTATCGTTGCAGCCACTCCCATAGAAAGATATTCTTCTAAAGAATATAAAGAACCCGTAACTGCAGAAAAATAGACTGCGAATGGCACAGGAACAGTATGGGTAAATAGCTCCAGCCTCCAGGTTAGGACCGGCAAAAGACGTGCATGGCTCATTTTCGTTTCTCTTTTTCACTTAAATTAAAACCAACACTGTAGCGATTGCTACACAGATCAATATTTTATTTCTAATATAAGATAAAATTAAGTGAAATCTTAGATTTAAGAAAAGCGCCTAACATTCTCTGCTAAATTTATTTTGATCTAGGACAGAGCGGATGCAGGAAAGTATCTCCGTGCCTAAATACGGTTTTTGGATAAAACAACTTACACCGAATTCTTTTAAAGAAAGTTTTAATTCAGGGTCCATAAATCCGCTTGCAAGAATGATTTTTACGGAACTATGAACCGCTCTGATCCTCTTTATAACTTCTCCTCCTCCAAACTTCGGAAGTCCCAAATCGGTCATCACCAATTGGATTTCAGAGTGTTTAAGAAGAAATTGTTCCACTCCATCTTCTCCATCAATAGCTAAATGTACTTTATATCCTTTAGATCCCAAAAGATCAGCTAACATACTTCGAAGGAGTTCTTCATCTTCTATAACAAGTATACTTTCGTTACCTCCTAAAGATTCAGAGACTGAATAATCAGGCTTTATATTCAGTTCCGGCTTGTCTTTAGGAACAGGTAAGTATACGAAGAATGTAGTTCCCTTTCCTAATTCAGAATCTACTTCTATCCAACCTTTATGATTATCGATTACACTATATGCCAATGCAAGCCCTAGTCCTGTTCCCTTTCCGATATCCTTGGTAGTAAAGAATGGTTCAAAAATTCTCTGCTTCGTTTTTTCACTCATACCGCTACCTGAATCAGAAATACGTAATATTACGTATTTCTCGGCCATACTTTTGGAATATCCCATCTTTAGATTTTCCGAGTCGGTTAGAAAGGTCTCTATAGTCAAAAGTCCCCCGTCTTGCATAGCGTCCCGAGCGTTCACACATAAATTTAAGAGAACCTGATGGATCTGGTTAGCATCCACCTGAACCAAAGGAAGATCTTCTTGGAAATCTGTAAGTAGTCGGATATTTTTCGGAAACGTCTGGGAGACCAATTTACTGATCTCTAATATGATATCGTTTATTTGTGCAAGTTCCAGATTGAATTCCATTTTTCTGGCAAAAGTAAGAAGTTGCCTAACCAAGGAAGCTCCTCTTTGTGTAGCCATATGTAATGCCGAGACATGCTGAGAAAATTTTTCCGGATTATTCCGATTATTCTCTATCACTGATGTATGGCCCATTATGATGGAAAGTATATTATTGAAATCGTGAGCAATACCGCTTGCCAAGGTGCCTAAACTTTCCAGTTTTTGCGCCTGGATAAGTTGTTCTTCTAACTCGGCCTTTCTTTTCTCGACTTCTTTTAATTGAACTTCTTTTAATTTATGTTCCGTGATATCTTCCGCGACTCCAGCAACTCGGATCGTATCTCCTTTTTCATTCTTAACAGGAAATGCTTTATCTCGGATCCATCTAACCTCTCCATCAGGACGAATGATCCTATACTCTTCTCTATATTCTCCGTTTACTTGTCTTGTCCTTGCACTATTCATCACCCTATCTCTATCATCCGGATGGATACATTCCATCCAAGAAATAGGATTTTCCAAAAGACTTTGTCTGGACCTTCCCCAAATCTGTTCGTATCCTTGGCTGATATAGACTATTTCGTTTTTAGAAAGACTGGTCATCCAGAATACTTCATGGATCGCATCTGTAAGTTCTTTGAATAATTCTTCACCTTCTCGGTTCAGTCTTTCTGCCCTTATTCTTTCCTCAATTTCATAACCCAACTCCTCGCTTCTTCGTTGGAGCTCAAAATTTTTCTCTTCCAATTTTTCTACAAGCCTATGATTATATTGGCGAAGAGGAGCGGAATCCAGGACTAATCCTCTTACATTTCGTTTTGACCTAGGGTTTTGTATAAGTTTAACTACCGTTTCCTCCAATAATTTTAGTCCTGCTGGTTTTTTCAAAAATGCGTCCGCACCTAGATCAAAGGAAAGTTTTTCGTCCGAATCGGAAGTATAAGTGGCAGTATATATGATAATTGGAATATGTTTGAATTTCTCATTCTGTCTTACTTGAGAACAAAATTGATATCCGTCCATTTGAGGCATTAGAATATCCGAAATAATCAGATCTACTTCTGTATTTTCCAGGATCTCCAAAGCTTCTAGCCCGTTAGAAGCGGTGTAAATTTTCCTGGATCCATTTGCTAACTGAGCGGAAATTAATTTCCTGTTTTGATAGCTGTCGTCTACGACTAGAATGAGCATAAAATTTAAGTCCGAAAAAGGACCATATATTGATAAGGGACGAAAAAATTCTTTTGGATCATGGATTTAACCCCTTGATAAAGCCGTTAATTTGGTCCGTAAATTTTCTGGTATCGATTGGTTTTGTAATATAACCATCGCAACCTGCTCCATAAGCTTTCTGCGCATCCCCTTTCATTGCAAAAGCGGTAACAGCTATGACGGGTATATTTTTTGTATTTTCTCTTTCTTTTAATTGTCTAGTAAGAGTTAGTCCATCTACTCCCGGTAATTCTATATCCATTAGGATCAGATCCAAAGGGAAATTATCAATGATCTGAAGTGCCTCTTCCGCATTTCCAGCTTTCAAAACTTCGTATTCGTCCAACTCCAATAATTCGCAAATCAATTTAAGATTTACTATATTATCATCTACAACCAAAACCTTAGGGGGCATATCTATTTACCGTTTGAGATCTTTCTTGGAAGTATTATAGTAAAAACCGATCCTTTTCCCAACTCACTTTCTACGTATATTTTTCCATTCATCAATTCCACGATCCTTTTGGTTAATGCAAGCCCGAGCCCTGTTCCCTGGAATTGTCTATTAGCGCCGCTATCAATTTGTTGGAATTCCTCAAAAATCCTATTTAAGTCGTTTTCTCCTATACCTATTCCATCGTCTTCGAATCTCATCTTGATCGTATTCCTGTCCTCCGCTTCCATACTCACTCTGATATTTCCGTTTTCGTGACTGAACTTGACGGCGTTGGATAACAGATTATACAAGATCTGTTTTATCTTTTGAGGATCTAAAGTCACCAAATCGATAGAGTCATCTATTTTTATCGAAAAACCGATCTTCTTCCTTCTTAATAATGGACGAATGATAGAGGAAACTTCTCTGATCGCGTTGGATAAGGAGAATGTTTCCAAAAATAATTCCATCTTTCCGGATTCCACTTTGGCAAGATCCAGAACATCATTGATCAATTTAAGAAGATGATTCGCACTATTTAAGATATCTGTTAAGTATTCTTTTTGTTTTCCATTTAAAGGTCCCGGCCTTTCGTCGGAGAGTAATTCTGAAAAACCTATAATCCCGTTCAGAGGTGTTCTCAATTCATGAGACATGTTCGCCAAAAATTCACTTTTTAATCTGGCGGTTTCCTTCATCCTTTCATTCTGTTCTTCCAATGCGGCTCTTCTGAATTCCTCTTGCTGTTTTCTTTCTGTGATATCACGGATTGAACTGGAAACTAACATACCTTCTTCTGTTTCTAAAGGACTTAAGCTGATCTCTACTGGAAACTCTAATCCATTCTTCTTTAGCCCGTATAATTCGAGCCCGCTTCCCATTCCTCGAACTTTCGGATCTTTGAAAAAACCGATCCTATTTTGCGGATGATTTGCTCTGAATCTTTCCGGAACTAAAACTTCTACCGGTTTGTGTAATAATTCTTCCCTAGGGTATCCGAATAATTTTTCTGCTTGGGAATTGATTAGTACGATATTTCCTTCCCGATTTACGATCACGACCGCGTCCGGTGCGGATTCCAGAAGTCCTCTGAACTTTGCTTCAGCCTTGATCCTTTCTCGAATGTCTCGGATAGCACTTAATACTAATGTTGTTTCTTCAGTTCTATAAGGGCTAAGGCTGATCTCTACCGGAAATTCCGCTCCGTTGGACTTCCTACCAAAAAGTTCCGAGCCCACTCCCATGGATCTAGTCCTAGGTTGTGTGAAATAATGATCACGATGAGAAATATGATTTTTTCTAAATCTATCAGGAAGAAGGATCTCTATTGGCTGTCCTAAAAGGTTCTCCATTTTGTAGTCGAACATTCTCAGGGCTTGTTCATTAACGAATACGATACTTCCTGAATCATTTACCATCACGATAGAGTCTGGTAAAGATTCCAGAAGTCCCTTAAACTTAGCCTCGATTAGCCTTGCATCCTTCAAAGCTTTTTCGAACGTAATATCTTTTTCAGCAGGAGTTGTCATAATATTAGAAATTCATATATTAGAGACGGGTACAATACTTTGAAAAAATTCCCAAAGCAAGCGCATTTCAAAAGGTTAATATTGGAAAAAAATTATTTTCCCTTCGTACAAGAAAACGAAGGCACTCGTAAAAGATTTAAGATTTTCTAAAAGATTAGATTAGGTAGGATTTAATTTATCTACCCAAAGGGGGCGACTTCCCACAATTTCGGAGCCTACTTTAAAAAGTAGAATATACCTTCCTTCTTTTGGGAAAACTGCGTGAGGGATTGGGATCCCGATTTCAACAGGTTCGGAGCCGTTATTGACCCGGATATTACCTCCGACTCCTATTACTTTTTCTCCCGAATCTGCGTGTTCTAATTCTAGGGAAAATTCATGGTCTCCTGGGGAAAGATTTGTGACACATACGTATATTCCCCAGGGAGGAAAGACTACGGGAAATTGTCCGGTAAAGAACTTGGTAAAAGTCCCTATAATTCCTTTTTTCCCGTTGTCTTCCGAGATGACCCGGTCCGCAAAAACTAATGCTAATAGGACGGGTTCTCCCACGTTATTCGACACCTAAGATCAGACAGTGTAAGCGTCTGAAACTAATTGTTCCTGCTCTTTAGTATGGACTTTCATGTGTCCTGCAGCAGGGCTTGCAGATTCTTTTCTTCCGGCGTATTTGAGTTTTGTTCCGTTAGGAAGAAGATCTTCGAATCTATCTCTTACAAATGTCCAAGCACCTTGATTTTTAGGCTCTTCTTGGCACCAAACAAAAGTTTTAGCGTTTTTGTAAGTTTTAAGGACTTCTTGGATCTCTTTCGCAGGGAAAGGATAAACCTGTTCAACTCGGATAAGCGCCGTGTTCTGCACCTTATTCTCTTCTCTATATTTTAGAAGATCATAATATACTTTTCCGAAACTGAAGACTACCTTTTCCACTTTGTCCGCTTTGATCTCGGCTTGGTCCGGAAGAACTTCTCTAAACGCTCCTTTTAATAGATCGTCTATTGGAGAAAGAGCTCCGGGGAAACGTAACAAAGACTTAGGAGTAAAGATGATCAGAGGTTTGCGGAAATTGCGCAGTATCTGTCTACGGAGTAAATGGAAATACTGAGCAGCATTCGTACAGTTTGCCACTTGCATATTATTGTCCGCACATAGTTGTAAAAATCTTTCGACCCTACCGGAACTATGTTCTGGTCCTTGTCCTTCGTATCCGTGAGGAAGAAGTATCACAAGACCGGACATCCTTTGCCATTTCACTTCCGAGCTGGAAAGGAATTGATCAAAGATCACCTGAGTATTATTTGCAAAGTCACCGAACTGAGCTTCCCAAAGAACTAGAGCGCTTGGATCAGAAAGTGAGTAACCATATTCAAAACCTAAAACAGAAAACTCAGACAAGGAGGAGTTAACAACTTCTGCCCTTGCTTGTTTTTCCGAAATATGATTTAAACCTACGTATTTTGCTCCTGAGTTAATATCTACAAGAACCGCATGTCTATGAGAGAATGTTCCGCGTTGGCTGTCCTGACCGGAAAGACGAACTCTAAATCCGTTTTCCAAGATCGAACCGAAAGAAAGTGCCTCTGCCATTCCGTAATCCAAAGAAGCTTTTCCTTCTGCCATTTCTTTACGACTTTGTAGAAGTTTTACTAATTTAGGATTCGGAGTGAAACCATCAGGAACAGTGGTGATCGCTTTTACGATACGATCAATTTGCTCCGCTAGTAGAGAAGTAGCAGTACCACTATCGAGAGGTTCTTTGGAATATTTCGCCCAAACACCTTGCATAGTATCCACTTTCATCTTGATATCTTGTTCTTTTGCTCTTTGGAAAGAATCTTCTAAACCTTGAGCGGAACCGTTCTTAATGAAATCCAACTCTTCTCCGGTAATATCACCGTCATTTATAAGTTTTTTCTCATATAATTGAGCAGTAGGGAGATGACTTTTAATGATGGAATACATTTTAGGCTGAGTAAATGCAGGCTCATCCGTTTCGTTATGACCTAATCTACGATAACAGATCAAATCTATGATAAAGTCTTTTTTGAACTTTTGGCGATATTCCATTCCGAGTTTAGTCACTCGGTATACAGCTTCCGGATCGTCTCCGTTTACGTGAACGATCGGAATTTGATAACCTTTTGCAAGATCAGTTGCGTATAACGTGGATCTGGACTCATTCGGTAAAGTGGTGAATCCGATCTGGTTATTGATCACAATATGGAAAGTTCCACCGGTTGTATAACCGTCGAGGTTCATTAGGTTGATGGTTTCTGCCACCACACCTTGTCCTGCAAACGCGGCATCTCCATGGATGGTGATCGGCATAAATTTAGAACGATCCGCATCCCCATATTGTTCTTGGCGAGCACGAACGGAGCCGGTAACAACCGGGTTCACTGCTTCCAAGTGACTTGGGTTGAATGCAAGGGAAAGTTTAACTTCTTTCCCACTTGAAGTCATTTTACTATTAGAATATCCTAAGTGATACTTAACGTCTGCATAACTTCCGGCGCTTTTATCCGCCTTCTCTTCGAATTCTGCGAATACTAAAGAAGCAGGTTTTTCGATCACGTTTACGAGTACGTTCAAACGTCCTCTATGCGCCATACCGATCACGAGTCCGTCCATTTTGAAACGTCCGGCCTCCTCAACGATCGTGTCGAGCATAGGGATCATACTTTCTCCTCCTTCTAAGGAGAAACGTTTTTTACCCACGTATTTTTTAGCTAAGAATGTCTCCAAATGATCCGCTTGGAATAATTTTTCGAACAATCTCAGACGTGTACTTTTAGGAAGAGGGGCATGATATTCTGCAGACTCGATCTGATGTTGGAGCCATTCCCTTTCTTCGTCGTTTACTAAATAATATTGCTCATAACCTACAGTGCTGCAATATGCTTTTTCAAACCAAGCTACAACATCTTTCAGTTTTGCACGACCCAGAGAGGGATTCTGTGTGTCGACTACTGTATCTAGATCCGCAGCGGTTAGATTTCCCAATTTGGATTCGATGAACTTTCTGTTCGGTTGAGAAATTCCAAGAGGATCTACATTAGCAGCTAAGTGTCCCTGTCTACGATAAGCGTTCAACAGGTTAATAATCCCCATCTCTCTGATGGACCCTGCCTGAGCATCCGTAAAAGAAGTGGCAACGGCTGATTTTCCGTTACCATTCCCATTTCCGTTAGATCCGTTAGGATATACTCCGTTAGTCTCTACTTCTTGGAAGAAGAGAGACCATTCTTTGTCCAAAGAGTTCGGATCCTTCTTAAACTTTTCGTAAAGTTCTTCGAGTAATGCTCCGTTCTCTCCGTATAATGCCATCAATTGTTCGATTTTCATGATCGGATCTCCCCTAAGCGTGAATTGCCCACTTGTCTACGGCCATGGCGGCCTCTTTTACGACTTCGGACAATGTAGGATGTGCGTGGAAAGAACGTGCTATATCTTCCGAAGAAGCACCGAACTCTACTGCAACCGCAAGTTCAGCGATCATATCCGAAGCTCTAGGCCCGAACACAAACGCTCCCAATACCTTATCCGTTTTTTTATCTGCTAAAATTTTGACTTGGCCTTCCGCTTCGTTCATAGCCTTAGCTCTTGCATTCGGCTTAAATAATGACTTACCAACTTTGTATTCTACACTGGCAGCTTTTAGTTCTTCTTCACCTTTTCCAACCCAAGCCATTTCAGGCCAGGTATAGATGATGCTTGGAACCGCAGCGTAATTCACATGTCCGGATTGACCCGCGAGTAATTCCGCAAGCGCAACACCTTCTTCTTCTGCCTTATGAGCAAGCATAGGTCCGTCGATTACGTCACCGATTGCGTAGATACCGGCAGCGCTGGTTTGGAAATGAGAATCTACCTTGATCCTTTTTCTCTCTGTTAATTGGACCCCTGCCGCCTCTAATCCGATCCCATCGATAAATGGTTTACGACCGACTGCAACAAGTACAACATCCGCATCCAGTTCGGATTCTTTTCCATCAGGTGCCGCAATCTTTACTTTAGCACCTGATTTAGAAGCAGTCGCTCCTAATACCTTATGTTCGAATAAGAAATTAAAACCTTGGGACTCTAAACTTCTTTGCAATAAGCTACCGAAAGAACGATCTACTGTAGGAAGAAGTCCTGGTAGTAGTTCCACAACTGTGACTTCTGCCCCGAGTCTTCCCCATACGGAGCCTAACTCTAAGCCGATAACTCCTGCACCGATCACTACTAGTTTTTTAGGAACTGATCTTAGATCGATTGCATGGTCAGAAGTGATGATAGACTTTCCGTCCACAGGCAGACCAGGTATATCTATTGGAACAGAACCTGTCGCTAGAACGATATGTTTTGCGCTTAGAACTTCCTTTTTGCCGTCAGCTAAGGCAACTTCTACCTGGCCGCCTCCGAGCAATTTACCAAAACCCTCATAACGAGTGATCTTGTTCTTCTTCATTAAGTAGTCTACACCGTCTGTGACTTCCTTAACGATCGTGTTCTTACGCTCCATGAGTTTGTTTAGGTCCAGAGTAACTTTGCCGACTCCGATCCCATGGATATCAGTCTTATGTAAAACTTTATGATATTCTTCAGAAGAATCCAAAAGTGCCTTAGAAGGAATACAACCTACGTTCAAGCAGGTTCCTCCCAAGGTTTTTCTTTTTTCGATGATCCCGGTTTTGAACCCGAGTTGAGCCGCTCGGATCGCGCCTACATAACCTCCGGGTCCCGATCCGATCACTAATACGTCGTATTGTTCCGCCATACTTATTAGACTTCCTTAAACTTCTAAAAGAAGGCGGGTCGGATCTTCGATCGCTTCTTTTACTTTTACGAGGAAGGTTACTGCTTCTTTTCCATCTACAACTCTATGGTCATAAGAAAGAGCAACATACATCATAGGTCGTATCACAATCTGATCGTTCACTACTACTGCACGTTTTACAATATTATGAAGTCCCAAAATTCCACTTTGTGGTGGGTTCAGGATAGGAGTGGACATCATGGAACCGTAAATCCCTCCGTTGGAAATAGTGAACGTTCCACCTTCCATATCGGAAAGATCGATTTTTCCATCCTTTACCTTATTAGCAAGGCGAGCAATTTCGGATTCAACCTGAGCGAAACTTAAAAGATCCGCGTCACGAACAATCGGAACTACCAGGCCTTTTGGACCTCCAACAGCCACACCGATATCGAAGTAGTTTTTATAAACTAAATCAGTACCGCGAATTTCTGCGTTGATTGCAGGAACAAATTTTAAAGCTCCGATCACTGCTTTAGTAAAGAAGCTCATAAATCCTAAATTGATATTATGCGCGTCTTTGAACTTGTCCTTGTATTTGGCACGAAGGTCCATCACAGCACTCATATCTACTTCGTTAAAAGTAGTTAGTAGAGCTGCATTATGCTGAGCTGCAACCAAACGATTTGCGATCGTCTGGCGAAGTTTAGTCATCGGAACAACGTTTTCTCTCGGAAGATTACTACGAGAAGCAGCAGGAACCGCTTTAGGAATTTCAGGAGAAGGAGCAGACTTTGCTGCTACCGGCGCTGCGGAAACAGCAGCTGCTGGTGCTGACTGTTTATTTGCAATTGCATTTAACACGTCTTCTTTGGTGATCTGTCCGTTCTTACCAGAGCCAGAGATAGAAGCAGGATTTAATCCGTTATCATCTATTAGTTTGCGAACAGCAGGAGGAAGTGTATCGTTCTGCGCTGCGTTAGTCGTGTTAGTTTGTGCTGTATTTGTTGTTGAAGGAGTGCTTGGAGTAGGAGTGCTTTTTGCGGAGGCAGAAGGGTCGATGATTCCGATCACTTCTTTGATCTTGACCGTCTCCCCCGGTTTCTTGTTAATTTTTTGGAGAACTCCCGCCGAGGGGGCTGGCACCTCCATGGTCACCTTGTCGGTTTCCAATTCCACCAGGACCTCGTCCTGTTCTACTCGTTCGCCTTCTTTTTTTACCCAGTTTGCTATTGTTGCTTCCGTAATGGATTCACCCATTTCGGGAACCTTGATCTCTATCGACATCTTGATCCTACGGAGGTCGGTGTATACGTCCCGTTCCGGGACCGCCTCCATTTCACTTTCGGAAAGCTGAAAAATTCTGTAAAGTCGTTCTTGTCAAATCGGTGTTTTGGATGAATTTTCCCGAAATCACACTAAGGTTTTTTAGTCCGCTTGCGGTTTAAACTTACGTTCCGTTTTTCCGATCTCTTCGTCGCTGATCTGGTATTCCAATTGCAGAAATTCTCTGAAATCTATTGACTTATGATGGTCCCGATCTCCGTCGCATTGGCGGTTTGCTTGGACAGATTTTGTCACACCTGCTACAGTAATCGGCTTTAAAGTCAAGTTCTGGGTAACAGGACATACTCCCGGTTTAGGAGACAGTCCATTATACGCACAGGTTCCTCCACCTTGCACTTCCTCAGGCTGTGGATCCAGACCATGCTCATTTTCGAAAGTAGGATAATTTTCACCGTTATAAAAACGACGGTACATTTTTCCCCAAATAGGAACTGCAAGAACCCCAGCAGCCTGCCCTCTTCCGAGCGAGATAGAACTTTTATCGAATCCGAGCCAAATAACAGTGGTCAATTTAGGATCAAACCCGCAGTACCAAGCATTTGTAAAAGAAGAGGTCGATCCGGTTTTTCCAGCAGCGATCCCTTTATAATTTCCTTGGTCAGCAGAATGGAGTCCGTTCGCGGCAGTTCCCCCCATAGCAACCATGGTCAACATTTTACGAAGAATATAAGCCGTTCCTTCGCTGATGATCTGGATAGAACCGTCTTCCGCTTCTTTATCTAATTCTTCTCGGACTTTTAGTTCTTCGTTATAAATTACATTTCCTGACTGATCGATCACATATCGAACAGAGAGTGGGATCACATTTCTTCCCTTATTTGCGATGATAGAATATCCCACTGCCATTTCATATGGAGAAAGTTCAGCAATTCCCAACGCAAGAGCAGGACTAGGCATAAATCTACTCTTATCAGCTTTTGTTAAGCGAGAAGCAAAGTCTATGACAGCATCCGCGCCTGTGCGTAGGAACACCTGCACAGAAACGATGTTTAATGACATGGAAAGTGCTCTGGAAAGAGGAACCATCCCTTGGAAATCTCCATCGAAATCCTGAGGAGACCAACCTTCTCCTTCTTCGGTTAGGGTAGTCAAAGGTGCGTCCATGATCCCAGTTCCGGAACCTACGATACGTTCAGCGATCGCTGCCCCATACACGAAAGGTTTAAAAGAAGATCCAGTCTGCCTTCTCGCTTGAACCGCTCTATTGAATTGGTTTTTAGGAGTAAATTCATAACCTCCGACCATTGTTTCTATATAGCCGTTGGTATGATCGATTGTAATAGCAGCACCTTCTACGTGAAGGTTTTTACCGAATACCGCCGATCTTTTTTGGAATTCAGTGAATGCAGCGGATTCGTTATCCGCAGGAAGAAGTAAACTAAGAACATCGGCCGAATCGATGAGTTCCTTTTCGAGTGCCACTCTGAAGTTTGCCTTATCATCCAAGCGGCTTACAAAAGTAGGAGCCACAGGGAATAAGGAACCTATAAAATTATAAAGTCCTACAAGTCCACGATCTGCGCCACCAGCATAATTCACGGTAACGCCAGAAACGAGATCGTCGTGCTTTTTGAGAGCCTTACGAAGCTCGTCCTGAGCGATCTCTTGTTTGCGAATATCCAGAGTGGTGTAAATTTTGAGACCGCCGCTGTAGATACGGTCTTCTCCCAATTCTTTTAATAATCTCTGTCTTACGAATTCAGTAAAATGGGGAGCTCTATTCAGCTTAGTTCCCCAGGTGGATTGAGAAGGGGACTGAGTGATTACGATCGGCCAGTATTTTTCCCAAAATTCGTCATGGATGGTTTGGACCTTGTCTACAGGAACAAATCCTTGGGATGCCATAAGTTTCAGAACTTCTATATGAGCTCTTTTAGAAGCGGCCGGATTTTTATAAGGAGAATAATCCACAGGCGCTTTAGGAAGTCTTGCAAGAAGTGCAGCTTCTGCCACATCCAAATCCGAAACATCCTTATGGAAATACACATCCGCCGCAGAAGCAAGACCCGTCGTTCCATGACCTAAGTATATTAAGTTAAAATAAATTTCTAATATTTCTTCTTTAGAATATTCCTGTTCTATCTGAAGAGTAAATAGAGCTTCTACGAATTTACGGATAAAGGATTTTTTCCTATTATTTAAAACAGTTTTAGCAAGCTGTTGTGTAAGAGTGGATCCGCCCTGTTTGATCCTACCTGAGATCACATTGACTGCCGCCGCGCGAAGGATTGCGGAGAAATCTATCCCGAAGTGATTGAAAAAGTTATTATCCTCTACTGAGAGGAATGCTTGGACCACATGAGGAGGAATATCTTGGTATTTTAGAAGTTGTTGTTTATGACGATACAACTCTGCATACACTACTCCGTTGATATCGTATAAACGAGTTGGAGTGGTTGGTTGGTAAGAAGCAAGGATTGCAAGCTCCCCACCCTCATCCACTTCGGCGATAATATATCCAAAAAATAGACCGCCTAGTAAGGCTAAGACCAAAAGTGTTTTTGTAGCTCTGTGAATTCCTTCGCTAAATAGATTCATACGAGTTTGAATTTCATTCCTTCTCTAGCCAGTACAATGGATAGGTCCTTGGTTCCAAGATTTTCAGCATGGGTTCTGGCGTCATCCAAGATGATAGCTAAAATTTCGTCCGAATAGGCGGGTTCATGGTGGGTCAAAGCCAGTTTTTTGACCTCCCAAGAAGAAGCACAATTGACTGCCATTGTATAAGCAGTATGGCCCCAATCGAATTTCTGGAAGGATTCGTCCAAAGTGTACTGAGCGTCCAAAACCAGAAGATCCGCACCCTTAAAGAACGGTTTTTGTTCCTGAATCAGAGGAAAATCCTCACCATTATATTCTGCGTCTGTGGCAAAAATAAAACTTTTCCCATTTTCGGTGAATTTGTAAGCGATGGAGCCTCCCGGATGTTTGAGAGCGAGCCATTCTATTTTAACACCGCCGATTTCCAGGACTTCTCCCTTTTGGAGCCTATGGAAATTTCTTTCTGAACCGAAATGATCAAAATGGATCGGGAAAAATCTGGGCTCTTGTTGGTATTTTAATCTTTCCGGAAGATCTTCCAAGGGAGAATAGAAGGTGAACTTATTTCCGGGAATATACAACGGTTTGAAAAAAGGGATCCCGTGGATATGATCCCAGTGAGTGTGAGTAAAAAATACGGAAGCTTCTCCCTTTCCTTGCCCGAATTTTTCTCGGACTAAGTCCTCTCCTAAAACTCTGGCTCCAGTTCCAAGATCCACGACCAGCTCCACCCCGGAAGAGCCTATTATCCGAACACAGGTAGTGTTGCCGCCAACAACATAATTCAGAGGTTCCGGCAACCCATCGAACCATTCTTCGGGAGAAGAAAAAGCTTTTCCCTCCGACTTGGCCACAAGTCTCAATATGGAAATTACTTTCTCCCTGTATTCCTCGTTTGATAAGGGGGCAGGAATAGAGCCCCGAACTCCGTACAAGAAGATTTCCATTTTAGGAACATTTACTATATTTCCCCCAAACTGTCAAAGGAAACAAAATCTCGGATTTAGGTTGTCGTTCGAAAGGAAAAAAGAAAACTAGGAAGGCAATGGCGTCTTTCTCTAGCGGATTCGGTGTCTCAACCTCTCCCCTCGTTCGTAAACTTTTGATCTTAAATATAGCGATTTTCGGGATAGAGTTTATCCTAAGCTTAGTCGCCCCTTCCATTCTTTTGGCCATTCTGGGCTTATTCGGACTGACTCCAGGTTTAGTCCTAGAAAAGTTTTTTGGCTGGCAGCTACTGACTTACAGCTTCTTCCATTCCCCAAATATGTTAATCGGATTCTTATTCGAGATGTTCGCATTTTGGATGTTCGGGTCTGCGTTAGAATCCCATTGGGGAACCAGGAATTTTTTACGTTATTTTATGTTCTGCGTCTTCGGAGGTGGGGTTGCCACAGTGCTTGCCTCTTTGTTTGGGTTCCAACAAGGGACAGTACTTGGGATTTCAGCAGTTCTATACGGGCTTATCACGGCTTATGCATTGATTTGGCCGAATAGAGAACTTTTGTTTTGGGGAATTTTCCCGATCAAGGCAAAATATCTGGCTGCTTTAATCTTAGTGGTTTTAGTACTTTTAGGATTACAATCGGGAAACCCAATTGCGAACGGACTCGGCGGTTTTGCTGCGGGCGGGCTTTACTTTTTATATTATACTAAAGTAAAATATAAATTCGGGATCAAATTTCCAAGCTTCTCTTTTTCCAGATGGAGACAAAAAAGAAAGATGGTCCGTTGGCAAGAAGAGATGAAAACAAGAGAACAAGCAAAAGAAGAAGTAGATCGTCTCTTAGAAAAAATTTCCAAAGAAGGAATGAATTCTCTTAACAAAAAAGAGAAAAAATTCCTGAAAGAAGCTTCTACAAAGTATTACGAAGCGAAAGATTAGGTCCTGCTGCGCTCATTCACAATATTATTCAAAAGAAAACATCTGCTGATAACCCAGCTTAAAGCCCTGATCGTAAGTATTATCTTTTCTCATCCCGTATAAACCGCTAAAGAAAACTCGCCCTCCATCTCCAATCTTATACTGAACACCAGGATGAAGATTGAATGAATCGGAACGAGGAGTTGAGATCGTATCTTCCACTGCCATACGATAGGTAGTTTCCAGAAGAAGGATCCAATTTGAATCTGTCTCGTAAGACAAAGTAGCACCCGCTTCCATATAACGATAATATTTATCTTGGACAGGATCTCTAAATTTGGAATCGGTTTCTCTTTCGTATAACCCGAATGCCTGGAGCTTAGTTCTACCAAAATCTAAAACAAAACCAAGATGAGGACGAACCAAAAGTAGATCCGGATTTCTTTCACCGATCCAAGGTTCGGATGCAGAAGGTCCGTAAACGTTTACACCTCCTCCTATCGAAAATATCCCGAAAGTGAAAAACGTTTTCAAACCCGCTTTCCATCTATCCCAACCACTCCAGGGCGTAGTCCGAGTGGCGTATTGGTCTACGTATCCATACCCTGCAGAAACTGAAAAATGATCTCCCAATTTCAATTCCCCATTCAGAGAAACATTTCGATTTCGATCATAATCGTTAGAATTTCTGTATTCTTTCGCATCTGCACTAATTACAAAAATATTATATACTCCTACTGATTGTCCCCAGGCCGGATATGGGATCGTAGTCTTATCGGATCCAAAAATTTCTGCGACCGGGCTCAGTAATAGCAGAAGGAATAAGAAACGAAACCTCATAATAGAAACTCCAACCAAAACTCAGGCAGAGTAGCTTTGAGATATTCTCTCACTCTTTGAGAAAGAATTCCGTATCCTTCGTCAGTTAAGTGACCTCCGTCCAATAACATTTCGTCATGGATCAGATCTTCAGGATCAATTCTAGGCAAGAAGGTGACCTTCTTCTTCATTTCCAAATTGATCATGGACGCTGCCTTAACAGGCCAAGGAAGTTGGACACTCCATACATTCAGAACTATGATATAATCACAGCGGTCGTTCAGTATTTCCAAGGTCTTAAGCTGACGCTGTACAGTTGCGTCGACCTCTTCCCAAGTGGGTTCGAAATTATTCAGGAAATCATTTACACCGCCGTTCAACATGCAGGATCTAAATTTTCCTGTTTCGTTTTTGGCTGCTTCCTGGATCTCATAAGTCCTTCTTCCTGGAAACGCCTTCTTATAAGTTTCAAATTCAGGGAATTGTTCTTCTACAGGCCAAAAGGCGGAGATACTATCCCCGAAAAGGGCAAAGCTAGGTTTGTATAATTTGGATTTTTTGGAATGTGTATCTTGGTCTATAACGCATACCCCCAACAAAAGGGACATGGCCAAAACAAAAACTGAAAACCGATTAAAAACTCCCCTGGTTCTCGAAGGGAAAGAAAGAAGCCTCAACTTCTCTAAGAAATAAATTATATTCATTTTTCATAATGCTCTATAAATTAGGACAAGGAAAGAAAGAAGAATGTTCCAATTTTATTAAAAATCGCGTAACGGTGACCGCAGTTCAATCAAACTTAAAGTGCACTTTAATATTATATTTTAATAATATATATGGAACGCGGTTCATTTATATTCGCACAAAGTGTTTAAAATTATTCCCTGAGTAAGAAAAGAGAAAATAAGTTTAGGACCGGTGTTTAAATAGATCAATTAAGACCACAGACCGTAGCAAAACCCATGGACGAAAACTATAGTCCAATAGACTCTGGTCTCGAAGTGAGAACTTTTGTACTAGACCAAAAATCCATCAGGACACCTTATTATAATCTAGCTTTGGAAGAAGCTCTCGCAGTCCAACTAGTACCCGGAGGATATTCCGGTGGGGTTCGGTTTTGGGAAGGACCCAGGTCCATTATAATGGGCCTTTCAGAAAAACCGGAACTAAGCGCAGGAAAAGAAAATATAGAAAACTTCCTGTCTAGATTCCAAAAAAGACCGACTCCCAAAAAACCTTCTATAACAGACCCGGTATATATAGCCAGAAGAGCAAGTGGCGGAGGGACTGTCGTGCATGAGCCTGGATGGAATCTGAACTTCAGCCTTTTCGTTTCCTTAGAAACAAAACCGGAGCTATATCCCGTCTCTAATTCTTATAATATATTCTTAGGCCTAATATCTTCTGCTCTAAACAAACAAGGACTCAAAACAAAATGTAAGGGCAAGTCAGACCTTGCCTTAGAACTATCTCCGGATGTATGGAAAAAAATTTCAGGTAACGCTCAGTTCAGAAAGAAGAACTGCATCGTACAACATGGGACCTTAATCTTGGATTCCAGACTGATCCCATTAGTGTCGGATCTCCTACCGCATCCCCCGGAAGAACCTGAATACAGAAAAGGCAGAGCTCATGATGAATTTGTGACCTCCCTACCTGCCTCTTTTTCGCCCGGAAAATTCAAACAAGACCTTTCCCTTTTATTTGCGGATTATCTGGGGGTTGAAATCATAGGTACCGAAGCAGATCCATCCTTCTTTCGAAACGTTCGCAAGGTGGCAAATCGGCTGTTCCAGGAAAAATATTCAGATCTAGGCTATATTCTGGGAGAATGATTCTCTTAGGCACCACGAGGAAAAAATGAAATACCTTCCCCAACAAGACCCCGAAATTTTCAAAGCCTTACAGGCAGAAGACCAAAGACAGGAACAAAACCTGGAAATGATCGCTTCTGAAAACTTCGTGTCCAGACCAGTTTTGGAAGCTTATACTTCCACTCTTACCAATAAATATGCGGAAGGGTATCCTGGAAAAAGATATTATAACGGATGTGTAAACGCGGACGCGGTAGAGTCTTTGGCGATCGAAAGAGCTAAAAAGATCTTCAAAGCGGAATACGCAAATGTTCAGCCTCACTCTGGGGCACAGGCAAATATGGCGGTTTTTTTGGCCACTATGGAACCGGGAGATTCTTTTTTAGGAATGAATCTGGCTCACGGGGGACATTTAACTCATGGTTCTCCTGTAAATATCAGCGGAAAATATTATAAACCGATCCCTTACGGTGTAGATCCTAAAACTGAGACAATCGATTACGATGCTCTTGCATCGCTTGCAAAAGAACATAAACCTAAACTGATCGTTGCAGGTGCTTCTGCATATTCCAGAACGATCGATTTTGATAAGTTCGCAGAGATCGCAAAATCAGTAGGCGCAAAACTTATGGCAGATATCGCGCATATCTCCGGGTTGGTAGCAACTGGCTATCATCCTTCTCCAATCGATAGTTTTGATTATGTTACCACTACCACTCACAAAACCCTCAGAGGACCAAGAGGTGGATTAATTCTTTCTAAATTAGAAAATGAGAAAGTATTAAACTCCAGAGTATTCCCTGGGATCCAAGGTGGACCTTTGATGCACGTAATCGCAGCAAAAGCAGTGGCGTTCGGAGAAGCTTTAACTCCTGATTACAAAAAGTATATTGAAACAGTACTCGCAAACGCCAAAGTCCTGGCAGAAGTTTTCGTAAAAAGAGGATTCAGAGTAGTAAGCGGTGGAACTGACAACCACCTAGTCCTACTAGATGTATCCGTAAAAGGTTTAACCGGGGCGAAAGCAGCGGACGGATTGGACGAAGTCGGGGTCACAGTGAATAAAAACGCAATCCCATTCGACAAAAACCCTCCAGCAGTTGCTTCCGGAATTCGTTTAGGAACTCCTGCGCTTACTACCAGAGGTCTCAAACCTGCTGATATTGAAAAAGTAGGAAACCTGATATGTGATTTCTTGGACAACCCTGACGACGAAAAGACCAAGGAAAAAGTCAAGGCTGGAGTGAAAGAAATCACCCAACAATTCCCAATGACCAATTTCAGATTGGATTAATTTTTTAACTTAACGCATAAAGAGAGCCCTATGAAATTTTTTTCTTATATTACGGAGAAGCGGGACGAGGAATACCCTGCCCTAAACGGAGTCCGAGCTATCTCCATTATGATGATCATAGGGCTCCATATCTGGATTGGGGCGAATCATTTTATCCCTAATATCCCTTATCTATTGGATACTGCTCTTAAAAACCTTACTGCAGGAATCGACTTATTTTTTATATTAAGCGGGTTCTTAATTTACGGAAATTTACTAAAAGAAAAAGTAAAGTACGGAAACATAAAACTATCCTTTTTTTATATCAAAAGATCTCTTAGGATCTTCCCTGCTTACTATTTTTTACTCTTAGTCCAATATCTCAGTATGAGAGGAATGTTAAAGTCCCTGAATGCTGCAGAAAATTTAGATGCTTCCAAAACCCTTTTAAAACAGGGTTTGACCGAAAGTATTTCCTACGCATGGGCCGATATATTCTATATTTCCAATTATACAAAAGGAAGATTATTCGATTACGGATGGTCTTTGTCGATCGAGGAGCAGTTCTATTTAATACTGCCTCCTTTATGCGCATTACTCTTCTTTAAAATTTCGGATTCCACAAGAAGGATCCTGCTTGTAGGCCTCTATTTTATACCGGTCATATTAAGAGCGGTTTATTCCCAATTCGATATTTTACCTACACATATCATATACACTCACAGCGAGACTAGATTCGATTCGCTTATTGCGGGAATGTTATGTTCTGAATTTTTCCTTTCTTCTCATTATTCCAACTTTTTCCAGAAAAAGCCGATCCGTTACGCAGTGCTTTCCGTCTCCGTCATTCTTGCGGCAATAGGCTTTCTGACAGAGAAGACTGCACTCACTCAAATTTACGCTTACAATTGTTTAAATCTTGGTTTTGCGGGGATCGTATTAGTTAGCCTTTCCGAAAATTCATATATTGGTAAATTTTTAAGCTTTTCTCTATTTCGTCCTATCGCCCGGGTGAGTTACACAATGTATCTTTGGCATCTATACCCGACCTCCGCAGCTATCTCGATAGTTTGTGGAACAGTAATACAATCCTTAAGTTACTCCAGAACTTTCGCCACTTTTATAGTCGCGGTATTATTCACTTTCTTATTCTGCACCATTCTATTCTATTTGATCGAAAGACCTTTTTTAAAACTTAAAGACAAATGGATTGTTCGACTAAAAGCCAGATCAGCAGCTTCAACACCTAACTAATACGGTAAAATACATGCTAAAATACTTATTTGCTAAAAATGATGCAGAAATCCCCTCACTAAATGGCCTAAGAGCCCTCTCCATATTCATGGTGATTATTTTCCATCTTGGGACCGGAGCGGGAAAAGTTCTAGTCTCCGATGAAGAGATATTAACCACCATTATCGTAAACTTACAATCCTCAGTAGATCTATTTTTCATGTTAAGCGGGTTCTTGATCTACGGCGGGTTATTAGACGAATACGGAAGAAGTTCCAAAATCGACCTAAAAAAATTCTACTTAAAACGTACTTTCAGGATCATACCCGCATATTATATTTGTCTAATTGTTCATTTTATACAAACCAAAGCTGCCTATAAAATAGGCGAAAAAATGATCTCCCCTTCTCCGGAAATTCTGGTCATAAAAGAAAAATTAGCAAACTCCCTTGCAAATTCCTGGACTGATTTTTTATATATTTCCAATTTTTTCCACGATAGATTATTCTCATTCGGCTGGAGTCTTTCCATCGAAGAACAATTCTATCTAGTCGTTCCTCCCCTATGCTCCATTCTTCTTTTCAAACAAAAGGCCGAAATGAGAAGGATCATATTGGTCGTGCTATATTTTGTCCCGATGGTTATCAGAGGTTTCTATTATCATTTCGATTTTACGGCAGATTGGACCAGCTTTCATACTGAATCTCGTTTTGATGCAATCATTGTCGGAATGCTACTGACTGAACTTGTAAGATGGAAACCTGAGTTCCTAAAAAACACGAGTCTGACAAAAAACTTAGGTTTTTCGATCGGAGCCGCGTTATCTCTTTGTATCGCACTTCTGATGAGTAGAACAAATATAAATTCAATATTCATTCATACGTATTTCCAATTTAGCTTTGCTGTTTTATTCATTGCATGTTTACTGGAGGGAAATTTCTGGAATTTTATATTCAGATCACGCTTCTTCACTCCGATAGCTCGCACAAGTTATACAATGTATCTTTGGCACGGAATGTTTTTACTAGCTGCCCTTCGTTTTATATTCAAGAATAATCTTCCATCCGGATTGGAGGCTGGCCCTTACTTACTTCTTGGAGTTTATACAGTATTATTTGTTTTTGTTGTTTGTGTTCCGATTTTTTATATTACAGAAAGGCCATTCCTGGCAATTCGAGATTATATTCTAAAAAGAATGAAAAAGAAAGAGCTCCCAGCCAAGTAAACATCTTGACTACTTTATAATTCTATTTAATATTTTTGCATGTTCATATTAGGTCAGGATTCCGGAAACCCCATCCTGATTTGGCCAGAGTTCTCTTGGGCTCCAGTTATTAGCGGAGCGATCTTTTTAGCCCTTCTATTCACCGTAATCTATGTATTACAACGTTATCTACGTAGACAAAACAGTCTCGCGTTAGAGCATAGAGCAAAGATCGTATCCAAACTACAGCTCCACCATTTTAATTCCAAAGATACGAACCTATTCCATACATTTTTAGATCAGGTTGATAACGCAGATCTAAAACGACTGGCGGAAGATCCTTCTTGGTATCGAAAATATTTCCTTCCTGAGTTTTTACAGTTCCTTGCGGAACAAAGTAATCTTCCCGCCTGGAAAGACATATTGATCGTACATGCATTAGATCATCTGATGGAAGATCATAAGGCCATCGCCAAAAACTTTATCACCGCTATCTTAGAAACGGATTCCGAGGAAAGATTCCCTGCCTTATTAGGTATCCAAGAACTAGATGAGAATTCTTTAAACAGAGCGATACGTGCCAGGATTTATACTAAAAAAGTAGGAGCCACATTCGCTCTCACAAGATACGAAAGAATGCAGATCTTAGTTCCGGACGAGAACAAACAATGGCTCAAATCGGAAGCGATATTGATCTCTCAAGAAGGAACAAATCTTACCCTACAGATCAAAACAACCCCAGAATTGGACGATAAAAAAACAGAAGAATGGGCCGAAGCTCCTAAATCAAGCCCTGCCGGACCGGCACATCCTGGCAGCATACCGGACGAATATGTAAACAGTCTGGCTCAAATATTAGAATATTCCGGCCTTCATCCAAGCACTTGCGAAGAGATCACTCGACTCGTTCAAGCATACAAAGAACACCCGGGATTGATACGCAGAAGACATAGACAAGAAGATTATAAAATATTAATACGTTTATACAAAGTTTGCTTTATAAAATTCCGATCTCAGACCACAAATGTCCCTAAACCAGTATTACTATTTATACATTTTTTCTTTTTGGAAGAAGGTTTAGTCTCCGCAAAGAGACTCCAGGATCTGGAATTCGCAATCACCACCCTAAAATCCTCAACAACTGATCGCCAATACCAGGAAGTGAAACTTTCAGTTCATCTTTTGCCTGATTGGTTAAATCTAATACTCGCTGGTAAAAAGAATCCTTCCCAAAACCATATGGGACAAACCTACGATCAGGTACAAAAATCAAATCTTCGCTGGAACCAAGAAGCAGAAGCGAAGAATATTATGAATAAAGAATATCTTTTGCACATTCTGGACTGGGAACTGGAAAATATTCTTTATATGGGGCTCTTAGGAATTTCCTTAAACCCGAATTTCGCTTATCCAATCTTATCCGAAGACCAATTCTACGGAGCAACGGAATCCAATCTGACCTTTCCAAGCAAAATTCTATCAAATGCAGAAAGAGTTCTAAAAATAGATACAAGCATCTTCCATAGAGAAGTAAGTGTGATGTCTCATGCCGACCCAAGTAAGACAGATCAGTATAGAAAAGAATTTTTTGCCGATTGTATCCTTCTACCTTATAGCGGTAATCGAGGAGTGCTATGGCAGGAAACAAGTGTAGGTAATCAAGATTACAGTAGACTATTATTCCCAGTTGTTATGACTGAGAATGCCACATTAGTAGTTACGAAAACTTTAGGCGAATTCCGTTGGGAAACGGAAAGAACTATAAGGGGTAGAAAATGGAAGGATCCGATCCCAGCTTCCCTTACCTCAGAGTATTATGCTTATTTGGAAAATTTCCAAAAGAATCCGAACTTAACCGTAGAAGCTAAAAAAAGAATAGAGCAACAATGGACAAAAGTCGGAAAGAATATCAAGGACATGTTTAGCATTGATTATGCCTATTGGATCCTTCTCGAAGCCGAAGGAAAGCCCAGACTCAATCGAGTCGTCAGGGAAATCTTAAATCGATTTGTGCCTATTCAAATTAAGATGTGAATTATAAAAGGTTTATCTTTTATAATTCTTTCAATCCTTTATAGAAATATAATATTAAAGAATTCCTTTAATTTCCAGGAATATTAAGACCATAGAAGAAGTAACACCCACTAAAAGACAGCGGTAACTCCATCTCAAATATCTATATTTTGTAAAGTATAGAGATTTCCCTAATTGGTATAGGTCTCTAGTTAATGCTTCATACAAAGAAGAATCTTCCGAAGCGATCTCTTCCATCTTATTCATAAATTCATTTTCACTCATAGGAGCAAAATGCCCGAAAAACAAAGGATTCGATTTACCGTTCTTTTTTTGTTTGAATGTAGGCATCACTGCAAGTATTGCCAAACTTGCTGCAATTACGATAAATACCATCAGGGTCAGTAAGCCTGTTCTATAGGTGGGCCTTTGGACATATCCCAAGGAAAGTGAGAGTATTACGAATGAGGCAGCGATCAAAATATTCGCCTTTTGATCAGCCATTTGACTAAGCTGAGAATGATGCTGGTGAACGGTCCTAAAAAGATAATCTACGGCAGAACGTGCACGGACCGTTTTGAAATGATCTGATTCCATATATTTCCAAGGATTTTGGGAAATTTTTTAAGACAAACATAAATTCCAATTCGATAGCCTTGTTTGATCCGTTTAAACTCTGCCCAAGCCATCATTCCGTATAGCATACATTAATCATGCAATAACAGATAAATTCTTTTCTTCCTTAACTTACGGCCAGAATACGGAAACTGAATTTTAGTATAAGGTAAAAAGCCATGTCAAAACACGTAATGCAAAGAGGAAGTTTGAATTCTCCGAACGATGTAGTTCGTTTCGGTTTGATTAAAAAAGAAGAAGTAGTTTTAGACGGTGTCATCGTGCACAGGGTAACTTTTGACGTAGGTGCAAAATGGTCGAAGGATCTAAAACCAGTTGCTGGAACGGAAAGTTGCCTGCTCCCGCATGTCGCCTATGTACAATCCGGTAAATTACATGTAGTAATGGACGACGGAAGCGAGGACGAATTCGGCCCGAATGATATCATGCTGTTACCTCCTGGACATGATGCTTGGTCCGTAGGAGACCAGCCTTGTGTGTTCATAGAGTTTTCCGCCGGAGGGGATATTTACGAACACAATCATCAACATTGAAACGAAAGCGGAATTTTGTTCTTATTCAAAATTCCGCTTTTGATCACTAATCCAAGAAGAATATTATAAATTTTTAATATATTTCGTAAATCCGGTTCGCACTGATACAGGATAGTATAAGATCACAAAATTATGTCGGAATTCCGACATAATTCGGATTTATAGTCCATAGACTAAAACCCTCTTTTTGGAATTCCTACACTCCAAATCACTTTACATTTTTTAACATATCATTTATATAGTATATATGTATTTAGGTCCCCTGGAGGGTTTCCAAGACCAGTTATTTCGTCCGGTCCTAGGTTGGAATAGGGACAATATTGGGCTTTTAACAGGAAGACAGGGAATCTATAAACTAGCGCTTCGTTGGGAATACGCATTTGCGGTTTCCGGATTCCAAGTTTTTAATTTGGACTGCGCCATTCGTTTCGATGTGTTTACCATTACGGAAGAGACCAGAAAAAGAAGAGTATCCCCAGAGGCTCTTTTAGAAAAAATTTTGGTCCAGAGAGCATTCACTCCTTATCAGATCTTGGATTCCTTGAGGGAGATCTATTCTTCGACAAAAGAAAATACGATCTATTTCATTTTAGCTCCCTGCAAACAATTCTTCGATGGAGATGTTCAGGATGATGAAGGTCTTTTCCTTTTGGAAAAATTGGTTTTATTATTGGAGCGTATGCGTTCCAAACAGATCCCGATCGTTCTTGTGGAATCCACTAAATACACTCATCCCAACTTTCAAAAAATTTTTCCCAAGTTAGTCGAGCTCTCCGAAGATCTTTGGGAGTTAAATGTGGTAGAAGGTCATTCTTATCTTAAGATCAGAAAAGCGAAATCTATGTACGAGATCGGAACAGATCCGAATTCTAAACAGGAGTTTATTTATGGGTAGGACAGTTATTCCATACTCTAGGCAAATGCAGTACATCGATGCCAGCCTTGGGCAATACAGAAGAGGATTGCGTAAACCGGATCAGGAAATTTTTGACGAATTGATCCGAACTGCAAAACTCCAGGTGCAAGCAGGAGTGATGGCCTCTTCTCCTTATCCAATCGATATCATGCTTCTTACAATGATGATAGATCTAAAAAAAGAAATTCTCAGATTGAAAAAAGAATTGGAAACTTTTCGGAAATCGGAATGAACCTCCAAACTGCCAAAGGATATTTGTTCGACGTTTATCATGCGGAGGACATTGTATATCTATGGTTGAAAAACGAAGAAGGCGAATCCCAGCTCTTCTTGGATAAATTTAATCCGATCATTTATGCAAGAGGAGAAGCTGATGTACTTAAAAAATTAATAAAACGCCTTTTCGAATTGGATGCGATCCAAGATATTCCTGTTTACGAAAATAGAAATCTATTCTATGAAAATAAGACTGTTCCTGTCCTAAAAATAATCATCACAAAACCTTCTATCCTACCTAAGATCAGCCGTAAATTATATGCCTTGTATGGAAAATTTGAGATCTATCATTCTGATCTGGATCTTCCTACTAGCTATATGTTCCAGAAGGGTTTGTTCCCTTTATGTAAAATGAAGATTGATTATACGGAAGATCCTGGGGCAAAAAGGATCGTAAATGTCAAAACAGAGGATTCTCCCTCTGAAATGGATTACGAGGTCCCCAAATTCAAAACCTTACATTTGGAGCTTAAAAAAAGTCATAGGATCAATATAGAAAACAATCCTTTGATAATTCGAACTGATACAGATTATTATGAACTATCTGGAACAAATCCCAGAAGATTATTAGAAAAACTAGATATACTATTAAGGGAAGAAGATCCCGACATTCTTCTGACAAGATATGGAGATCAGGTCATTCTGCCCTACCTATTCTACCAATCCCAAAAACAGGGATTTCTACCTGCATTAGACAGGGATAGGACAACCCCTATCCGAAGGAATATCAGCACCAAGGGAACTAGTTATTTTACATACGGAAATATCGTGTTCCGTGCACCCTCTTATCCTCTATTCGGAAGATGGCATATAGATTCTAAAAACAGCTTCGTATATAAGGAAGCTGACCTAATGGGAGTCGTGGAACTAGCAAGACTCTCCAGACTTCCAATGCAAAAAATGGCAAGAGCATCCACAGGAAAAGCACTCACTTATATAGAAACGGATGTAGCTTTAAGAAGGGGCTATTTAGTTCCTTGGCAAAAAAGTGCGGTAGAAGCTCCTAAAACGGCTCTCCAATTATTGGAGGCAGATAAAGGAGGTTTAGTTTTCCAACCGGATATTAGTCATGGAAAAACCGCAGAGAATGTTGCACAATTGGATTTTGCTCAGATGTATCCCAGCATCATGGCGATGCATAATATTTCCCCCGAATGTGTAAACTGTCTATGCTGCGCCGATGATGAAACAGTCCCAAAGGCTCCGGATATAGGATATCGTATATGCGATAAACGTAAAGGAGTCGTTTCAGAAGCTTTAGAACATATAATAGAAAGAAGGACTTATTATAAAAAACAATCCAAGATCACTTCAGGACGTTTATTAGAAGACTATGAAGCGAAACAAGCCAGCTTAAAATGGATGTTAGTTACTTCGTTCGGATACTTGGGATATAGAAATGCAAAATTCGGAAGATTAGAAAGTCATGAAAGCGTAAACGCATTCGGAAGACAAAAACTTCTGTTAGCAAAAGAAACTGCGGAAGAATTCGATTATGAGTTCGTTCATGCAATCACCGACAGTATATTTATTAAACGTTATGATTCTTCTCCTTTAAGCGCGTCCGAACTAGACTTTTTATGCTTAGAAATACAAAAGCGAACTGGGATCAAAATGGAAGTGGACGGTGTTTACACCTGGTTACTTTTTCCTCCTTCCAGCCAGGATTCAGAAATGCCTGTGGCGAATAGGTATATGGGAAGATTCCAATCCGGCAAATTAAAGTGTAGAGGAATAGGAGCCAGAAGAAAAGACCTCCCTAGTTTTATTACAAGTGCGCAATATGAAATGTTGGAATGGATGAAAACCAAGGTCAGGATCCAAGATCTAAAAAACTCCGAATCTGAGATTTTATCCATCTATCATAAATACGATTCCATGATTCGACAGAATTGTATCTCTCCCGAAAATCTATTACTTCTCAAATCCAGCTCCCGGGAATTGGAAGAATACGAGGTAATGGGAGCTACTGCGCTCTCCATGATGAAATTAAAAGATTTCGGAATGGATGTGCAGGCTGGAGAAAAAATAAAATATTTAGTATTGAACCAGAAATCAAAAACAAAGGATAGAAGATACATGCCGGAAGAAGAGTTACAACTCTATCCAAACAAGATCAAAAAAACAGGTTTTGACAAAGAATATTATAGAAAAATGTTAGTTGGGGTTTTTAGAGAAGTCTGGGCGGAATTTGCTTCTTTCAAGGATTTTGATTCCCTGATAGATCCCCAGGGAAGATTCGACTTCTAAATTAAAGTGCACCCTTTTGCATTAATTCTAAATTCTTAATGTATCTGTCTCTTTCCCCAGGGTGATCCGATTTACTCTTAAACTCCAAACCCAAAATCAAATGTTCATCCTCATCCTTACTCCACCAACGGATCGTTCCAGAAACAGTCAACGGAGCTTGCATTTTGAACAATACATCGAAAACAAAATCTTCCTGTTTAGGCAAGGTATCCATTAAATTCGGATCGTGAATTTTTACCTTAATTCCTTTGGCAGAAGCATCCAGGATTCTGAATCTTTCGATTGTTTTGATCGTATTCGATTCCTTGATCCTACCTACAACTTCATCAGAAAGCCTTCCTAATTCTTCCAAATAATCTGAACTGAGTTTTTTATCCCTACTTTGGATCCAAATATACCCGATCGGAATCAAATCGTTTGAATGATTTTTATAGATGATTGGACGAATCAGTTCTGAAACTATTTTTTGATCCTTAAATTTCCGAACGACCGAACCAATATCATCATCAATCTCTTTAGTGTAATTCAATCGATCAGGGTTCATTGCCGTCATATAGGATTCGGTATTTTGAGTATCTTCTAAAAGTAAGGATTTACGGGTCCGTTTTACTATCTCGAATTTTCTGTCCAGACCGGGTTTAAAAGCATCGATCACTATATTATCTGTGCTGTTCTTTTTGAGGCGGTTTTTATAATCTTCGAAATTGACCTTAACCAAAGTTGGAATATTGAACATATTTGCATCAATTACTGTCTTCGAAGAAACTACGTTCGTAACAAAAGCTTTTCCGTTAGGCACTAAGATCCTAGCACTCTCACGATTCAACTTCGCAATTGCCAATCTTTCTACTTTTAGAAGATAAAGGTCTTTTTCTATTTTTTGAACGAGGATACAATCAAGCTCAATAAATTTTGCGAGGATTTTATATAACGAAACCTTATTGTCTCCACTTTCTTCCAATCCATCTTGAACATAGATAAGGACTTTTTCGTCTTCCTCCATATACTTTTTGATGGTCGCCTTTTTATCAAAAGGATCCACCTTAAAAGTAAGTTCCTGATCTAAGAGATATTTAGTAATTACATGTTTTTTTTGATCCTTAGAAACGATATAATCTAAAGCTCTGGAATTCTTCTCAAAATATTGCATAATCCGACTAGACTTCTTTTAATAAGCGAATTGATTCTTTCCGAATTAACCGACTCACAATTTATTCTTGGAATGTCTTTCGTTTTCGATTTTTTTCAGGCAAAATCGCCTTCTTTTGGAAAAAAATTCTTACCTAACTTTATCCATTAGGGAATGCTCGCCTCGACTAACGTATCCCTCAAACGAGGGAAACGTGAAAAGTCGGACAAAATCCGCGAAAAATTAATCGTTGACTATCGTTCAATTTGGAAATAAATTATTAATTCAATTTTGAGTCTGGGGAATATATGAAAAAACTACTTATTGTTCAGCTTCTCATCTTAATCCTTTCTGCTCATTCCAAACTTGGTCTTTATGCGGATGGATGTTATATCTGCGGTTCGGGTTCTAGTTCGAACTGTAGAGACTATTGCAGTTATTCAGGCTCGGATACTTCTGAAAGCCGCAAAAAATGTGAGAAGTCCGGATGTAAGATCGGCGGGACAGCAAGTTGTCCGTCTGCTGTTAATTACAAAGTTTGTTCTGCTTCTATTTTCGATTCTCCGATCGACAAGAAAACTATCCTCGCATCCCTTCTCGCTAAATAGCTTCTAATCCCGGGGACCAAACCGCCCCGGGTGTCTTTTCTCATTTTAAAGTATTTATATAATCACTTAAGTCAGAGCTGATCTTAGAAGAACTTGCTTCGAATACCATAGGTGGATTCGTTCCTAATGTAGGGCTAAACATCCCGAGGCAGCTCAAACTTCCAATCCCACATTCCTTAGGATTCGGAGAGATCCATAAAGCTCTCCAAACAGAATAATTATTATCATATTCGAGTTCTTTGAGTAAATTTAGGTTTTTATCATATACCAAAACCTTTGTATTAGCGACATACGCCTCGTAAGAAGGCAAGATCCCTAATGTTACCACACTAAATAAACTGGAGAAAATAGTTACAAAGTTCAAACCTACATTTCTTGTTTTTTCAAAAACGGGATAATGTAGTCCTACGATATAATAATCATAAGGAAGATTTTTGAAAGAATAAGTATAATGATCCTCTGTTTTCGAGATCTCTAAAAACTTTTCCAGTTCTCTGATCCCGGTAGGACCAGTCACTTCTAAGAATGATTTTACGAATTTAGAAACTTTTTCGGAAGATAGATCTTTTCTAATTCCGTTTGGTTTGTTCTCCCCTGGAATAGGAAAACTTCCTCCAATAGGTTCTTTGATCGTCCGAGAATAGTGATCTGAAAGCGCTTCAAAGTCCACAGTCCCGTCGGGGTTTTTTAGCTTAGTGGATTTAAATGTATTAAATCCTAAATAAGCGATCCTGAATTTTTTATTAGGTTGTTTTGCTGGAATTCCGAGATCCCCAGTATGGGTAAGGGAATATCTGGAGGCGCAGGAATTGAATAGAAGGAAGAAAAGAATGCTAAATAAAATCAAACGCATTTCAAAACTCTAAACAATTCCCGACTAAGTTGCCAGTAAAAATTTATCCAACAAAACTAAGTTTTGGATTTATTTGAAAATAACTGACTCGATATCTTTCTCAATTGCAGGAATTTGTCCTGAGTAAATATGCTCATCCCTATTCGATCTCATATTATCCCCTTGAAGACAACGCAAAAATTCACAAGATTTAGATGCCGGCATCCAAAGAGCAGATATTTCAGTGTATCTATTATTATAATCAAAACGTTTAAGTTCGTTCAAATTTTTATCATAGATAATTACAGTAGAGTATGCTTTTCCTTTTCCGACATATGGAAGCACTCCTAATGTAAAGAAAGAGAATGGAAAAGAAATGATGTGAAAGAAACTTTCATCTTCAGCACTTTCAGCAAAAGCGGGAAGATGGATCCCTATAACATAATAATCAAATTGATGATCTCTCAGAAAATAATCATATTCTTTTCCGCGGGGAACAACATGAACATATTTGTTCATCTCTTTCAAACCTGACTGACGAACCGAATCTAGATAACTGAAAACGAAATTACGAACTTTTAGTGAAGGAATATCTCGTCTAACTTGATTCACATTTGCAAGTTCATCAGAACCAAAATCCCCATATGGAGGGTCTGTCAAAAAACGAGCTCTATCATCTAAACTAGCAGTATATGTTCGTCTCCTACCGTAGGAAGCAGTTAACTCTTCTTTGAAACCCATAAATCCGATGTAAGCAATCTTTGGCTTTTTATAATTTTCTGGGAGGGTTTTGCGCACATAAGGCTCAGCTAATGTCGGATAAATCCTAGTACTACAGTTAATAAAAGGAAGTCCTAGTGATACTAAGGAAAGAATAAATAACTTTCTAAAAAGATTCTTCATATGGCGAATGACGTTAGAAAGCCAGATAAATTCGGCAAGAAAAATTTAAGGGTTTTGACTATCGTCCTTCTTTCGAACTCGCCAAAATAATACAACAAGCAGCGATTATTAAAGTGACAGGAGTGAACACAGTTGCTTCCGTCGCATTCAAAGAGAATATATTTCCTATAGTATTCAATGAAAAGACTGCAGCCATAATCCAAATTGCGATCCGGACGACTCGCTCTGGCACAGGGAGTTTGATATATTTAGAATCTAGCGCAATGACTATTAAAAAGATAGAATTTAGAAGAATGGAAATCGATTCAAAAACGATCATCTGCTCCCAAGTCTCCAATCTTCCTCCCCACACTATGGAAAAAGGAACTGCACCTGATATGATGATCGTGTGAAAAATTATAGAACAGGAAAAGAATAGTAATAATAGGATTTTAGCAATTTTACGGATCAGATTCATTTTTCTAAACAACTCCCTAATAAATAAGAATGGATCGGATCCGTCATTTTATTTTTTAGATTTTGCACATTAGGCTCCATTTAAAAAACGATCGAATGGAGCCCAACTATCTACTTCTACTAATTTGAAGAAACAAAATTCGAAACGTCGGATTCCACTTGTGGAAGTAAGTCACGATATACAAATCCCGGAACCGCTTCTCTTTGTTTCGGCATACAGGTCGTCCTTTCGGAGCATTCCGCAGGATAAGCGGGGACCCACAAAGAGCGCAATACAGTATAGGAAGCATTGTATTCCTTTTGCCAAACTTGATTTAAATCTTTATCATACACTTTAACATCGATGGTGGCATCTCCCCATTGGAATGCAGGAAAGATACCCAAAGTTACGATGGAAAACAATATACTAAATAATTGAGGGAACGCTAATGCTGCATTCATGTTTTCAAATGCTGGACCTAAAGCACCGACCACTATATAATCCACGTCCAAATTTTTAAGATGAGGAGTATAAGAATCCTTTCCATCCTCAGTCTTTTTACCGTCTTTCACCGGCTCAATCACATGGATCAACTCTTCGGTTCCGGACTTTTTAACTATAGAAAGGTAATCCGAAACGAATTTTAGTATTTTCTCTTTAGGCACATCTTTGCGTAGCCCATTACTTTTTAAAGTATGAGCAGGTTGAGCAACAGTTTCCGATAAGGAGAGACGTTTACTTTTATCCAAAACTGCCGTATATGTAGTCGTTCTACCGGAAACATTCGAAACGAAAGAACGAAACGGAACAAAACCTATATAAGCTATCTTAACGTTCTTCTTCAAAACAACCGGAACAGTTACGCTTTCATCCGGATATTTCACGAAATAATGCGCGTTACATCCAAATACCCCAAACAGGATAATCACCAATATCAGATTTTTTTTATATTTAATCATCTACAGACCTCGAGCGATCTATAAATGACATTTGCGAAATGTTTAAAAGAAAAAAATACCTTAGAGAGTGAGGAAGATAAAAAAAAATCCCCCAACGAATCAAATTCGGAGGGGGCTTTGTGAATTTTGAAACGGATAAAAGAACGTTCTTTCTTTTACTTTTTCAGCTCAGGTGCCAGATCTGCCAGAGGAACCTTATCTTTCGGAAGGTTTCTGTAGATATCATATTCGAAACCATCAGCAGATCTTCCTTTCGAATCAGGTCCTGCATTAGGATCGTTTTTATGATTATATCTGTCTCTGTCCTCTCTATCTAAGAAAGGTTTATAATCAGAACGGTATCCCCATTTAAAAACGGAATCGTCCGGATTCTGAGCGACTACCAAACAAACCGGGTCTACCCAACCTTCGTTTTTTTCGGTCTTGATACGAACCAATTTTTTCGCGATGTAGTAATGATTTCTGTAATCATAAACCTTTACTACAGTTCCAACAGGAAGGAATTCCACAGGAACAGGATTGGATTGGTCGTCGGAAAGAATTCCGACTTTAGGATCCAATTTACCTTTTTCTAATGTAGGGCAGTTAATATTCCCTACGATTTGAGCGGTGTTGGAGCAAGCTCCCAAAGCGAGAGCTGCAATTCCGAGGATCGTAATATTTAATGCTAATTTTTTCATGATCCTTTTCCTTATTGGTGATGGTGTAAAGCGTCTTCCAATCTCGGATCTCCCACCGGGATCAATGGAGCTTTTTCCAATCTTTTCAGAACTACCAGACCGAATAATCCGATCACTCCTACAACGGATCCTAAAGATACCAGGTATCCTCCGAAGGAGAAGTCCACGAAATTAGCAGGGTATACCAACCAGAAAATCTCCGTAGCCTGAGTGAAGATAACCCAAAGAGCAACTTTCACTAAGAAATCGATGTCTCTTTTGTTCGGACGATTTAATAGAAGTAAGAAAGGAACCGCGAACTTGATCGCAGGCAATGCCAGAGTCAGGTATTCCCATCCGCCAGTCAGTCTTTGCTCATAGAAGAAAGTTTCTTCCGGAATGGAAGCATACCAGATCAACATGAACTGAGAGAAACCAACGTAAGCCCAGAATACTGTGAAACCGAGAAGGAATTTTCCTAAGTCATGGATATGGTTTTCGTTCACCAAGTTTCCTAAAAATCCTTTTTTCTTCAGGTAATACGCCATGATTATGAAAGAAGAAAGTCCTGCCTGGTAAGCTCCTGCGAAACAATAAACTCCGAACATAGTAGAGAACCAGTGCGGAGTAAGGGACATGACCAGCATAATAGAAACTAAGGAGAATGAAAGTGCGAAGAATATGATATATCCTCCGGCTAACTTTGCGCTGAACTGAGTATGTTTAACGTCTTTGTCGCTATCTTGGGTTACGGATTTCTTATAGAAAAGGTATCCGAACGCAGACCAAGCTGCTCCTAAAACAACCACCATCACGGAGAAAAATCCGATGTTCAAAAGCGGTTTTTTATGTTTAAGAAGTTTATCAGCTTCTACCACTTCTGCATGAGTCCACTCATATAGATCATGAGCCCCAAAGATCAGAACTAAAAGAAGGACCGTTGCAACCGGAACGAACAATCCGTAGGTTTCGGAAATTCTACGAAGAGTTACTGGCCAATGAGCACCAGTGATATGTGCCAAAGAGGTAAAGAATATCCCTGCAAGTGTAATTCCTAAAATGAAGAATACACCAACTAAGTATGCGGACCAAGCCGGATTGGAATGACCACCTTCATGACGAAGTTCTGGATGTCCAAGACCGAAAGCCGCAAGACCAATACTTGCCAATCCTACTAGAATCATTCCAACCAGAGCGTTTCTGGTTTTGGAATCCAACTTAAAGTTGATTAAGCTTTGTTCTACTTTAACTTCCATTATTTACCAGCCGTTCTGTTGTCGTATTCTTGTAATTTACGAACATATAATATGATTTTCCAACGATCCTCGGAAGGAACTTGAGAAGCATAACTTTTCATTGCTCCTTTTCCTTCGGTGATGATATGATAGATCTGTCCGTCGGAATAACCTTTAGCGCTCGCAGATGTGAGTGCAGCCATCGGGCTTCCGTCAGATTGAGCCATATTCAAACGTGGAGCTGGACCTACTACGGTTCCATTTCCTTGTCCTCTAACACCGTGACAAGGGCTACAATACGTTTGGTATTTGATCTCCCCTTTTTGAAGAGTAGCCAGATCTCCTTTAATAGGATTCGCAAGTCCCTTATTAGGAAGAGCATCCAGAGATTGTGTCCAACCTGCATACTCGTAAGGGAAATATCCTTGAGGAACTGCTCCTACAGGAGGAAGGCGTAAGGAAGTATTGTTCGGAAAATTAGAGTCCGCTTCCTGAGCCTCTCTTGCTGGAGAATCAGCCATATCAGGCATGTACTCCATAGGAGGAGTCTTAGACTCGCAGTTCCATAGAATCAAACCTGCGAGAGAAAGAGCAAAAATTCTTTGCAGTGAAATCATCAAAATTCTCCTATTTCACCGTCTCGACATGTTTAGAGCCGAGGCCTTTGATAAAGTCGGTCACTGAACCTTCAGAATAATTCGCGGAATTGGAAGGGATCCAAAGTGCGAATTTGTCGGTTGTGATGTCCGGATGTAAAACTTTACGACCGGTTCTTGGAAGTTTAGCCAGGAAGAACAAAGCTGCAGCTGTGGAAAGTCCAGCCATGAACACTGTAAACTCGAATGTGATCGGAATATAAGCAAACCAAGCGTTGAAACTTTTTCCGGAGATATTGATCGGCCAATCGTATTTATGAGTTAAATACTGCATGGAGAAACCAACAGTGCATCCAAAAATTCCCATGAAGAAGGTTACCCAAGGAAGTCCGGAACGAGGAAGACCCATCGCGTCATCCAATCCGTGAACAGGATATGGAGTAAAACAATCGAAGTTGGTATAACCCTTCTCCTTTGTTTTCTGAGCGGCGTCTATGATCTGAGCAGGAGTATCGAATAATCCGAAAACTCCGTGTTCTGTTTCTTCGAAAGTATGAAACTGTTCTTTCTTAGGAGTATACATTAATGATGACCTCCATCTTTATGAGGCATTACTGTTTTCACTTCCGCGATTGCGATTACTGGAAGTAATCTACAGAAGAGAAGGAACATAGTGAAGAAGATACCGAAGGTTCCGAGTAACATCATGAAGTCGTAAACTGTTGGAATGTATTTATCCCAACTGGAAGGTAAGAAGTCCGCGTGTAATGTCATTACGATCACGAAACGTTCGAACCACATACCGATGTTTACGATGATGGAAACGATGAACATCACAGGGATGCTGTTTCTAAGTTTTTTAGACCAGAATACCTGAGGAGCAAATACGTTACAGCTGAACATGATGAAGTATGCCCATCCGTAAGGACCGAATGCTCTGTTTACGAAGGTAAATCCTTCGTATTCGTTTCCTGAATACCAAGCCATGAAGAACTCAGTGGAGTAAGCAAGACCCACGATCAAACCGGTAACCATGATCACTTTGTTCATGTTTTCCAAGTGTTTCATGGTGATATAATCTTTCAGTTGGAAGACTTCCCTTGCGATTACCATCAGAGTAACCACCATCGCGAATCCGGAGAAAATCGCACCGGCAACGAAGTAAGGAGGGAAGATCGTAGTGTGCCATCCAGGAACGATGGAAACCGCGAAGTCGAAGGATACGATCGTGTGCACCGAAAGAACCAGAGGTGTAGACAATGCAGCGAGGATCATCGCAACAGTCTCTAAGTGAGACCACGCTTTGTTAGATCCAACCCATCCGAAGGAAAGAATATCATAAACTTTTCTACGAAGAGGAGTAGTAGCTCTGTCTCTCACAGCTGCGATATCCGGGATCAAACCGATATACCAGAAAACAAGTGAGATACTCAAGTAGGTGGAAACCGCGAAAGTATCCCAGATCAGAGGAGATCTGAAGTTCACCCAAAGAGGTCCTCTTTCATTCGGATAAGGGAATAACCAAAATCCCATCCAAGGACGTCCGATGTGGATGATCAAAGTAGATGCAGCAGTTAATACCGCGAAGATGGTCATTGCTTCTGCAGCACGGTTAATACCAGTTCTCCACTCTTGGCGGAACAGATAAAGAACCGCAGAGATCAGAGTTCCAGCGTGACCGATACCGATCCAGAATACAAAGTTTACGATGAAAAATCCCCAACCTACAGGATTGTTAATCCCGAGGATATAAAGACCTTCGTATACCAAGTATCCGATGATACCTAAATCGATTACGGTAATGGTAAGAGCCAGAATGAAAGCCTTCCACCACAGAGAAGTGGGGAAAGCTTCGACCGGCTTGAGGATATCCTCGGTAACGTCACGGACGGACTTGCCGCCAGTGACTAAGGGTTGGATATCCAGGGCTTCTTTGATTGCGTTAGGTATAGACATAGCGCTTTAATTACTCCGGATTAAGCTCTTACCCTGGTCAGATATGCGACCTGGGGACCGACATTTAAATACTCGAGAACTCGGAAAGATCTAGGATCCGCACTAAGTTTGGAAACCTTAGAAGTCTTATCGTTGGTGTTACCGAAGCTGATCGCGTCTGCAGCGCAGCTTTGCTCGCAAGCACAACGAACTTCTCCGTCTTTAAGAGTTCTGCCTTCGTTCTTGGCATGGATTTTAGCCTCTGCGATTTTGTGAGCGCAGAAGTTACATTTTTCCATAACCCCTCTACCACGAACCGTAACTTCAGGATTGAGTCCGAGATATCTCGGAGTTCTGGATCCTTTTTCGGCTCCGGTATCGTTATACCAGTGCTGAGCCCAGTTATAACGACGAACTTTGTAAGGACAGTTGTTAGAGCAGTAACGAGTTCCAACGCAACGGTTATAAACCATGTCGTTGATCCCTTCAGAACTATGAACAGTCGCCATTACAGGACAAACAGTCTCACAAGGAGCGTTATCACACTGTTGGCACATCATAGGCTGGTGAGCGATCTGTAGATCTTCCGGCTTTTCAGGATCACCGATATAGTAACGGTCGATACGAAGCCAATGCATCTCGCGACCCACTCTAACTTCGTCTCTTCCTACTACCGGAATATTATTCTCTACTTGGCAAGCGATGACGCAAGAACCGCAACCGGTGCAAGCAGTCAAATCGATAGCCATACCCCATTTGTAACCAGGGTATTCATGCACCGGATTTGCTCCGACTGCGTAGACCATCTTACCGTCTTTTTTGATTTTAGGAATTTCGGATTCTTTAACTCCGGAAGCTGGATTCTTTTTCCATTCTTCCAAAGAAGTAGATTGTACCAAAGGACGATCTTCGTATCCGAAACCTGGTGATAAAACGTGGTGGTGTTGGGTGCAAGCAAGCTTGTAAGTTTTACCGGTCTTCTCGAGGGAAGTTACGGAAATTCCAGAGAAGACTCCGTCTTCTGCCAGAACATAAGCGTTCTTACCTACTTCGTTTCCTACTTTACCAGCTGCAGTTCTACCGTAACCAACCGCGATCCCGATCGTATCCTTATGCACACCAGGTTGAACCTGAGCAGGAAGTTCGATAGAACCTTTGGTAGTTTTAACGGAAACCACATCGTTGGATTGGATCCCTTTCTCTTTTGCTAATGCAGGAGAAATAACAACGTAGTTGTCCCAAGTAACTTTAGTTACAGGATCTGGAAGTTCTTGTAATAGAGAGTTATTCGCTGCTCTACCGTCTCCAATGGAGCTTGTCTCATAAAGAGCCAAACGGATCCCAGCTGGATAACCTGCAGGCTTTTTCAAAGCAGCTTTGTTGAAGCCACGAGTAGCGCTTGCAGTTTTTCTGCGATCTTTAGCTCTTACAGTAGTTCCAACTCTGAGAAGATCTTCCCATTTTTGTTTAGAACCCAGTTTTTTGGTCCAAGAGTTCTTTACGTATTCGTAAAATGATTTTTCTCCACCAAGAGATCCGCCTGCGAAAGCGATCAAGCTGTCCTCGAAAGAACGAGTGTTGAATAAAGGACGGATCGCAGGTTGTTGGATAGAGAATATTCCCTTAGTTCCTTCTGAATCTCCCCAAGACTCTAAGAAATGAGTAGTGGAAGCCAGATAGTTAGAAGCAAGTGCAGTCTCATCTGCTCTGTCTGCAAGGCTTACAGTCAATGCAGCTCTATGAAGAAGGTCCTTCCAAGAATCACCAGCTTGGTAAACCAAGTTAGTATCGTAGAGGAATAGAACTCCTACTTTAGTTTGTTTTAATGCTTCAGTAAGTTTGTTTAAATTACCTGAATAATCCGCTAAACCTTCTTTTTTAGGAGAAGCGTAATCAACAGTCTTGCCGTCGTTGTCTAAAGTAGAGTTTAAGAAGTTCACAATGATCTGAAGATCAACAGCTTCTTTGGTAGAAGCAGCCAGACCACCCGCAACAACGAGAGATCTACCTTTGTTTGCCCAAAGAGCTTTCGCTGTTTTACGGATACCTTCTGCGCTAACTCCAAGATCACCAGCGAGACTTTCTACAGTAGAAGTTCCGGTAACATCTTTGGTGTTTGCTCCTAATTCTCCCAAACCTGCAGCGATTGCAAGAGCCAGTTTAGACTGGTCACCAGGACGAATAGGAAGTCTAAGATCCGCGTTCGATCCAGACATAGTAGGAATGGATTCAGCAGCGATGAAGTAGTTAAGATCTTTTGCTCCATCTCTTAGGTTTCTGCGTTTTGCAAAATCCTTTTGGTGCTCTTCAGGAGACAACCATCCACCCATAAAATCGCAATCGATGGACAGGATAGTATTCGCCAATTCGAAGTTATAGTTAGGAACGAGTGCCTTTCCGTAAGAAGCAGCCTGAGCTTTAGAGATCGCATCTTCCGGAGAAGTGATAGAGATCTCTAAATGTTGTCCTCCACCTACTGCTTTTAAGAAGTCAGCGATGATCGCTTTGGTAGAAGGAGAATCAAGAGGTCTTGTTACGATTACAGTGTTACCTTTGTTCTTAGAAAGAGCTTCTTGAACTTTAGAATCCAAAGCGGCCCACTGGATATTCTCCACTTTTCCGCCGGAAACTGCTGCAGGACCTTGTGCTCTATCTGGATCATATAGATCAAAAATAGCAGCTTGTCCGGAAGCACCAAGAGCACCTTGAGAAACAGGGTGATCTTCGTTTCCTTCTAATTTTAGAGGACGTCCGTCTTTAGATCTTACTAAGTAACCGGTTCCATTGAATGCGGTAGCGTAGTAGTATGCTTGTCCGTGTTTTACGAAATCGAAAGTACCTTCGTCAGTTTTCAGATCCACATAAGGAACGATTTTTTCAACAGGTTTGCGTACACAATTTAAGGAAGTCATTGCGACTCCCGCACCCATCAATTTAAGGAAGGTCTTACGATCAAACTCCCCTGACTTAATCCTTGCGATAACTGGATCCGGAGAAGTGAAAAATTCAGAGCGCGCTAGATCCTTCGTTTCTTTTTCGTTATCTTTCAGTTCGAGGGAGAGCCAGTGAGCTTTCTTTTCTTTCTGGAAATTCTTTTTATCCATCTGTTATGCTATCTCCTGATTATCTGTGGCAGGTGGAACAGTCGGTAGGAGCATTATTCTCCCGGTGGCAGTTGATACAGTATCCCATATTCAGGGATGCTACCTGCTTGACCTTGACCATTTCAGCTACGTTGCCGTGGCATTGCGAACAATCCACGCCTCTTGAGATATGGCGAGAGTGATTGAACTGAACATGATCCGGAAGGTCGTGGATTTTCACCCACTCGATCGGTTTGTTGTTCGAGTAACTTTCGCTCAAAAATTTTATATCTGGGCTGTTCTTTGCAACAAGCGAGTGACAGTTCATACAAGTAGAAGTATTCGGAACCGTTGCGTGCGCGCTTGTTTCTACACCAGTGTGACAATAACGACAATCTATCTTATTATCACCTGCGTGAATCTTGTGGTTAAAAGGTATAGGCTGATCCGGAGAGTAGCCTACATATTTGGAGGGAGAAAAAATCAGGTAAGCCACTGCTGCAATAGCAATAAGCGGAACCGAAAGTTTCAAAGCTTTCTTATTCATTCGTGAGAAGTCCCGTGGGTTCCAAAATAAGGTTTGGGAACAAGGATTTTGGCTTCGGTTAAAATTGCAAGTAAACGCGTAAAAACGCAGTTGGTTTGGCGATTTCTTGCATTTTTATCTGAGACTTAGTATCAATTAAATTGATATTATTTGTACTTAGTATAGTCCATTTTAGAAGATAAAAGATCTCGAATACAAAACCTAAGTTTATGATAGATATGATTAGAACGATCGTTCTTAATATTAAGAAAATTCCTGGATTTTACTTTCTAATATCACTACAATATGAATTCAAAAATCTAATTTGGAAAGAATGATGCACCGCGCACTGATCTTATTTCTGGGAATTCCCTTCGCTTTCCTAATAACAATCTCCACTATCGCGAAAGGTCCTATAAAAAAACTCAAAGTAACAAGTTTCAATTCATACTTTTTATACGATGAAATCGGAGACTCGCATAAATTCCCTAAAGATAGAAAACATAGAACAGAAGAAGATTTTGCCAAGATCAAAAAGTTAATACTTTTAAATCATCCGGACATAATCGGATTCCAAGAAATAGAAAATGAAACTGCGCTTCATCATATTATAATAAATGAATATGCATGCACAGCAACAGTAACCCCAGGTTATTCTCAAGAATTAGGACTTTGTTGGAAAAAGGAACTGGGTACCCCAGTTATCAGCGAATTGGAACAACTTTCTCTTCGTCCGGGACTCAGAAAAGGATTACTTGCTGAGTTTGTATTCGATGGTAAGAAAGTTTCTGTTCTGGTAGTTCATTTAAAAGCAGGCCATTCTCCTAAAGATAAGAAAGAAAGAAAAGAGCAGATACTTGCACTAAAGGATATACTCCCCTCCTTGGGCCAGTTTGTTCTATTAGGCGATTTTAACGAGGTTTTAGAAAGAAGAGTAGATCTTTTAAAAATCCTACAAAGAAATCTGAAACTTAAAATAGCGAACTATAAACAAAAATCAGATTGTTGGCAACATCATGATGGCTTTATAGATTATCTGATCACTAATCTGGATTGGCAACAGGGAAGTTTTGTCCAAACCAAGTTCGAATCCGATGACGGCAATTTTGATGGAAATCCAAGTGCGGAAAAAGGCCTTTCTGATCATTGTCCTGTAAGTGCCGATCTGCTATTGGAGAGATGATTCAAATTAGTGATGCGACCTGGACTTACTTTTACCAAAACAATCTTAAACCCAGCGGATTATATTCCTTCAAATATCTATCTTTAGTAATAAACACAAAATCAAAACTTACGGCCTGCCAGATCAAAAAACGATCAAATGGGTCAGTATGTTTCCCAGTAGGCAATTTAAAATAATTCGCAAATATCTCAGGAGAATCCCCTATAAATTCGAATCCAATTTCTCGAATTTTTCTAGGCAATTGTTCAGGCGTTATTCCCTGTAACTCTAACTTTTTCAAAGAGAATTTCAGAGAAATTTCCCATAAAGAAATACTACTAATAAAGATTCGATTCTTTTGGTTTAGGATTTCCGATTCCACTCTATAAGATAGATTCTCCGGCTGAAACAAAACCCATAAGATCGCATGTGTATCTAATAGATAATTCACAGATTCAGAAATTCCTCCTCTGTCATTTTGAAATCATCTAAGATCTTAAAGGAGGCTTTTCCTTTTAGAATCCCCAATATTCTCTTTTTAGGTTTTCCGACCTTATTCGCCGGAATTTGGCTTTTCGTAGAAGGATCTTCTTGTTCAAACCCTTCGAAAGGAAATCGATATTTGAGTCCTGTAGCTGTTGTTTTCATAACCCAAGGATGTTTAAAAAAATTTAATGCGTCAACCAGATTGTCCCTAAATCATCCGGACCCCGCGGAATATTGGTTCCAAGTTCACGTTAACTTCATTTTCGGTAGCTAACACGAACTCGTTGTATCTGATCTTTCTGTGGAATCAAAGTTCTCGTTTCAAAACTTCTATATCCGAATTCAATTCTTGGATAGAAGACTTCATCTTACCGTTATAAATTCCACGCAATCTAAGTTGAGAATCCAAAAGATAAACATGATCTGAATGAAGAAAATCATTTTCAGTGAGTTTCTTCTTAGCATCCTCTTTCGGGATCGCAGTATCCGCATTGAAGGAATCTCTCGCTAAAGTATAAATTTCCTTTTGGTTCCCGGTTAGAAGTTTCCATTTTTCGTAACGGATCTTTCGTTTGGATCCATATTCTTTTAATACTTTCGGAGAATCCAGATCAGGTGTAGCGGAGAAGGACAAAATTTGGATATTAGGATCAGCCTCGAATTCTTTCTGCACCAAACTCAAATTGTTTGTGATAGTTGGGCAAATCCCTGCACATTTAGTAAAGAAGAAGGAAACCACAGTAATTTTTCCCTTACAGGACCCTTCTGAGACATCTTGATTTTCCTGATCCTTCATTATAAATTTGGAAATTTCTCGAGGTTTCGAAGAATTTTTATTCTCCCAAACAGGCTGTAGGTCTTTTCCAAAATACAGAGGGAGTTTGTCTTTTATGGGTGAAGAGAAGTCAGTGACCTCTTCCGAATATTCTTCTTTCGGATCTTTAGCACAAGAAACGAGAAGAGAAATAAGAACTAAATTGCAGAACAAAATTTTAGAATAAGATCGTATTCCCATCTTCATTTCCTCGGATCTGACTGCATAATTTTCCACCGGTCATTCCGTATGCTCGCCCTTGATAAATCACAAAGTTCATATAGATCTGCCCGTTCTCTCTCCACATCTTCTTTCCGATCACTTTTCCGTGATCGAATTTTGCATAAGAATATAACGATCCTGAATTTCTCCATTCCCATTGAGAACCATGGAACTGGCCTTCTGAGTATTCGTTGTGGAAACGTTTTTTACCGTCGGGGAACCAACCTAGATGAATTCCTATCTTCTTCCCTGCAGAAAATTCTCTTTCAGCTAAAACCTGGCCATTAGAATGTACATCCTTTTCAATCCCGTCAGGTAGGCCATTCTTATAGGAAGTTACTCTAAAGACTCCCAATTCTTCTGTTTTAGATTCCAAAAGTCCGTGGAACTTTTCTCCTCTATAAAAAACGATCCTTCCATTTCGAGTGATAGAAGGATCGGTACTTGCGACCCGAGCAGGATCGCAAGTAATCAAAAGAAAACAGATCAGGAATAAATAAAACTTCAATCTGACCTCTGATCAGTCCACAGAACCTGGAGTGCCCTTGAAGTAACTTCCGATAATGTATCCGTTCAAACCCGTATTGTTTTCTACGTGATAACAATACGTTGCATCTACAAATTCGGTAGTAGTGCAAGAAGTTGTGTGAGTAGTAGAATCCAATGTAGGATAAGAACCTGATTGGTTTTTCTTTCCATAGATCGGGAAACCATCCAGCATAAGCCCTACCATACTATTATCATCATTAGTGATCTTATAAGGTTCCGTATGATAATGATATTTTCCGGTATTCTGAGGATGACCTTGCGAAGGATCCATTGTGTAATATTCTGTTGCAAAAGAATCTCCAGGAGCTGCCTGGTTATTAAAGATCACGACGCCTAATGTTGTAATTCCCACGGAATCTGTTCCCGCATTTGACTGAGAACAATCGGTAACAGTAGGAGTAGTTGGAATCGTCATTGTAATATTCTGAGTTATAATATGATTCGGATTCGTGTGAAAACCACCTCCAGTGTCTATAGCTTCATAATAACTACTATCTGTGCCCGTATAATATGAACTTTTATGAGGAGGCCTATCAGTGGTTGTGATCACATAATTGGAACCATCCACAGTCACTGTTACACAATGAAAATTGGTTTTCATCCAGCAAGGAGCCTCTGCTGCAATACTAGTTACGCAAGTAGGACCTCCAAAACCGAGGCTATCCGCAGAATTGTTGATCGCACTAGGACAAGATGCGTTGGAAGTAAGAGTTGTAGGCATTGTAGTGGTGGTTTTAGGCGTACATTGTGAAGAAGACAATAAAACCGCCGCGGAAGAGAGATCAGTTCCTCCGGAGCTATCACAGTTCCATACAAGAACAGCAATAGCAGTCAATAGAATAGATCGTAAACGAAGCATAATTACTCCAAACTTGTTAGTTTAGAATAATCTACGAAATCTTTCGGATGAATTCGACCGCCCCAATCGGCTCGAACCATATTTTTAGGGTTTTATACTGAACCTACCTTGGAAATTTCTTCCAGATACTGAGTTGGTGTCTTTCCTGTGACTTTTTTAAAAGAAGTGTTAAAAGTGGATTTGGAATTAAACCCATACTCAAGGGCTAATCTCAAAAAATTAGGACGTTCTTCTGAGATATTTTCCAGAGCATAGATGATATCTTTGATCCTATACTCATTTACAAAATTATAGAAATTTGTTTCCAACGTTTCGCTTAATATTTGGGTGATATAGAATCTAGGAATATCCGTATTTTCGGAAAGTAAATCGATGGAGAATTCAGAATCTTTATAAGGTTTTTCAGACTCCATATAATTTCGGATCTTAGAAAGATAATCAGGGATCATATCTTCTCTCAGTCCTGACTTTTCATATTTTTTACGATCTTCTTCTACTTCCACTTCTGCTTTTGCGGTTCTCTCCTTAAATGCATGCAGCTCTCGATGTGTGTAAACCACAGTTTGCCTTACGCCGAACCAGCAAAAAAATACGGAGAAAGCTAATACCGCGGCACCTCTGACCAAACGAGGTTCATAGGTTTCAGGGCGAAGATCCGTAAAAAGTAAACCTTCTAACAAAATATGGACTCCGGTGGATATTACGAATAGTACCAAACTCCAATACATCCATCGTAAATCCTTAATACTGTCTATATTAGAAAAATGATTTACTATATTCTTCCTATGATTGTTCAAAAGTAGAAATGTCCAGGCGGAATAAACCAGCATAGAAGTGACCAGAAGACCACCATTCGGATGAAATCCCCTACTCGGTCTATGCCAATCATAAGGAGAAAATTCTTCTTCAGGAGGTTGAAAAAAGAATAATCTAGATAAAAGTATACATTGTAAGATCACAAAAGGAACAAAATGAAGAAGGTCCGCTTTTCTGAATCTTTTACCTTCGGTTGTTATATTTTGAATATAAAGTAATAATAATGGACCGTACGTGTAAGGGAACAGGACAGTAAAATCCAAAAACTCGGGGCCCCATTCGAATCTATGGACTAACAAATGTCCTAGATGAGGAGCCGCCAAAAATATTATGAATATTGAATAGATAGAATCGAAAGAATATCTAGGTCTTTTGGTAAAGATCAGAAATGCGGAAAAAACACAGATCGTGAATGAGATAATCGGGATCGCAGGAACCATCATTAAATTTGACCCGGGAAATCCCCCGGCTTGGTTCTCCATCTTCTATGCACCCAGAAATATTGTTCAGGATACAGTTTTACTTCTTCTTCTAATGCTTTGGTCCAAACTTCAGTGTAATGACGAATTGCAGCTTCTCTATCTGAGAATGCGGATTTATCTACGAAGCCAAGATCCTTAACTCGTACCATGACCTTTCCTTTTTCTCCGCATAAAACCGAATAGAGTAACATTTTTGCGCCGGTCAGATACGCCATCAATGCAGGTCCCTGGTAGGTCGAAGCTTTTCGATTGAAGAAGTCCACAAAGATCCCCACCTTACCCGCATTCTGATCGGAACCGAATCCTACCCAATAACCTTGTTTTAACATTTTAGTAACTTGGCTGGACTCTTCTGTGGAAACTAATTTGATCCCATTCTTACTTCTTAATTTATGGATAAGTCTATCCACATAAGGGTTTCGGACTTTTTTATAAATCCCCCCTCCCTTCATCCTGATCCCCATGAACTGTACAAGGATTTCCCAAGTACCAAAATGCCCAGAGATCAGAACAACTCCTACTCCGTCTTGTATCGTTTTCTGTTCGATCGCCAAAGACTCTGCATCATAAACCAGATATTTATCCATCCATTTACGGCTTAAACGAGGAGCGAACAAGGTACCTGCGAGAAGGTCACCTATATGAAGAAAACTTTTCCATACAAGTTCCTTCTTCTTCTCTTCCGAATACTCAGGAAATGCGTGGGAAATATTATCGTAAGCGATCTTGCGATGTTTTTTAGCCAGCGGATAAAGAAGACGTACCAAAAATCTTCCGTAAAATAAACACGCTCTATAAGGAAGAATTCTGAACGGTAGATAAAATAAGTATAAAAAGATATAGGGAATAATATAGCGAACCAAAGTAGATCCAATTCTTGTTTTTCGAACATAAGGATTCGATCCTTGTTCTTTGACAAGCAAAAAGACCTCAGTTCATCTGGTGTAGTATCTCGAATATAATCTGAGTTCCCAATTTTAAATTTTCTACACTGATACTTTCATTCTTAGCATGAAGCATAGTAAGTTCTTTTTCATTCAGAAGAACAGGAATCAGCCCATAACATTCCATACCAATCTGACGAAAGTATGCATTATCCGTTTTACCTGGAGAAATAAAAGGAGCAGCAACACTCCCAGGAATTTTACGAGTCGCAACGGAAGCAATCGTTTGGAATAAGATCGAATCCAGTTTAGATTTATCAGAATTCACCGTGGATGCAGGCTCCACTTCCACTTCATATTTTTCCGCGATCTTCTGGATCTCCTTCAAATATTCTAAAGGATCAAATCCAGGAAGAAGTCTCACATCCAGTTTTGCTTCCGCCAAAGAAGAAAGTACATTATGACCTTTACCTTCCTCCGTTTTGAGACCGGAAACAGATTTAGTATTTCTAGTGATAGCACTCAACTGCCTACTTGTACGGATCGGCCCGTACAATAATCTTCTCAAAATCGGAATATTTGAATTTTTTAATATGAAAGAATTCGGAAAACGACTGATCGTTCCCAATTGATAGAAAAATCCTTGGGTTTCCTCGGAAATACGGATATCCGTATCGTATTCCAAAACTTCAGTTAAAAATTTTAAAAGCCTAAGACTCGGATAATTTTGGCTGGGAGTGCTACCATGTCCCTGATCTCCTTTTGCCCTAACATTCAACCAAAGATTTCCTTTTTCCGCATACTGTATATTGAAGATGATACTTCCAGGAATAGCAACATCCTTGGTGCCGAAACTCCCCTCGTTCAACATGTATCCGTAACCTTTGAATAATTCAGGATGAGCCTTAAGTAAAAATCTCGCTCCTCTTTCACTTCCGGATTCTTCATCCGCCATACTTAAGAACATTATTTTTCTTTTAAGTGGGACCGCAGACCTTTTCAGCTCCAAAAAAGAAATGATCTGCATTGCAATCAGGCCTTTACAATCCAGAGCGCCTCTCCCATGAATTCTGCCGTCTTTAATGGTTCCTGCAAATGGATCTTCTGCCCATTCTTTAGGGTCCGCTTCCACCACATCCAAATGATTTCCGAGAATTAAACCATTTTCAGAACTCGGAACATTTGGCTCTAACTCAGCAATCAGATTCACTCTATCCGGAAACCCGGGCTCGGAGATAAGTTTAGTCTTAATACCTTCTTTTTCGAAAATAGATCTGATATATTCTGCTACTTGTTTTTCGTTTCCTCGTACAGACTTGATCCGGATTAGATCGGTGAGAATTTTAATAGTTTCCGCTTCTCTCTTATCCCAAGAAAGGATATGATTCTCTTCTTTAAGAGTGGTGTTTTTAATGGGAGAAGTAACACATTCTATATAAAAAAAGAGGCAAACGATAAGACCTAAACGGCAAAAGAAGAATCTATCTTTGAACATTCTCCAGTTTTAAGAGATTATCCATCTAACGTCCATAATTTACTTTAGCGGTTTTTCGCACAAAGGTCACAAAGAGCACGGAGACTCTTTAATAGAACTAACTCTTCCACGAGGTTAAATACTTACGTGACTCCGTGTGAAAAAGGAATTACAAAAAAGGGGAAAAGTAGCCCCAGGAGGACCCTGGGACCAAAACCAAACCAGGCTCATAACAAAGCCTACTTAAGAATTCGGTGGGTTTGTAAAATTTCCCTTATACTTTTTTTCCCAAAATTAGAAAAAAAGAATTATTTGGAATTCGCTGCCGTTGCCTCTTTTCCGGGCTTAAAACGGATCTTCCCTAAATACACCTTAGTAGTCAAAGAATCTCGTTTAGATTTTAAGAAGAAACCGAACTCAGGGGTTGCTACCTTATAACTCTCATATTCAGCAAAAATATCCAGATCCACTCGATTCGCAGTGAACTCATCAAAATGAGGCAGATATTTTTCGGAAATGAGTATCATTCTTTCTCCATCCTTCTGCAGAGCTTCGAAAAGAACTTCAGGATCGAATAATGTTCTAGTAATACGTTTAGAATAGAACGCGTAAGATCTTTTAGAAGCGGGAACACCGAACATCAAAAACTTCTCTTTTCCAGGTTCTGCTTCTTGGATAATCTCCCCTACCTCTTTAGATGGTTGATAAGAAATAAGTAATGGATACGCATACAAACTTACCAAAGTAAAGAAGAAGGACACGGATACAACCAAGGTCCCAAGTATCGCGTTTATTTTGAAATATAATAGAACGATCGCTGCAATTCCTAGATAAATCGCCACCCAAACATAATAGGAAATAGGAACATCCATAACTAAGATCGGAAATAAGATCCCAGCAAATACGAATCCTATACTAGTCAGATAAACTAAAAATTTTCCTGTAAAAGAAAGAGATCCCTCAGGGCTTTCGATCAGTTTAAGTAAAAATCCGGAACCAACAACTGCTCCCGCAGGAAGACACCAGTAAATATACTGAGGCAATTGGTATTTGGAAAAACTGATTAAAAATAAAAATAAGAATAACCAAAATGCGGGAACAAAATCCTGATCCTTCCATTCATTTTTTCGAATATTAGAGAATATATTTTTGCCCTTCTCTTTTACAAATCCTACCAAATTCGAAACTATCCAAGCTAGGAACGGCAATATGAATATCCCGAATGCCCAAGAAAAATTGGAGTAAAAGAATAGAGGATTGAATTTTTGGTCGTACATCTTGACGTAAAAACGACCGAAGGATTGGACCCAAAGGAAGAAATAAGGTCCGTAAGTATTAAACTCCAAATACAAAGGGATGGACCATAAGAATGGAGGAAGTAATGCTAAAATCCCCCCAGGGAAAAGTTTCATTCCGAGAAGTCTTTTCCAGTCTCTTCTGAAAAGAATATCTCCACCAATTCCGATCCCCGGAATCACAACTGCGATCGGCCCTTTTGTTATAAAGCCAAGTCCCATAGCGAGATACATCGCGTAATAATAGGCGGGATGTTTTTTGGTTCCCAAATAATAAAATGCGAATACCAAAATGATATAAGGAGTTACGTACACATCTATCTTAGGGTCCACCACCATTGCATACAAGCCGGGAGATAACGCATATAAGAATACGGAGATCCAGGCACGTTTGGTATTTCCAGAATGTAATTTGGTGATAGTAAACACTCCCCAAAGAGAGAGAAGTGTCATGAGGATTGCAGGCAAACGGAATGCGTAATTATTCTGACCGAAAAGAGTAAAAGAAGAACTAATCTTCCAGAAAGTTAGGATCGGTTTGTCCAGATATCTTCTTCCATTATCCCTGATAAAAAGCCAATTCCCGCTGTCGGTCATTTCTCTACCGATCTCAGCGTATTGGGAAGAATCAATATCAATGACATCCAAAGGAGCCGTCAAAAATAAAGGCAGAACTGCCACCGCCAAAAGAAACCAAATAGAATATTTCACAAAAGGGATGTTTTTCCCATCCTGAACGAAATTCATATTTTTATAATACTCCAAACTTAATAGAAAAACGAAGGATCAATCCATGAGACCGGATTCCATGAGGCAACGTGTAAATCCGGTACATGTTTTTTCGGACTCATAGCAAGGCATCGCGTATCCTTGTTCTCTCAAACATCCGGATTCACATTCAATCTGCATGAAACTTTTTTGGGAAGCTTCCATAGGTCCCTTGGCTTGGAATTGTTTCTCCACACAAGAGGTGAAAAACCCGCAGATCTCTTGGCATTTTTGTTGGTAGGGATCTTTACAATCGGTGATCCCGATCATAATAAAAGAAAATAAGAATAAGGTCGAAAAAAGGGACAGCCTCATTCCAGCTAGGTTATTCGATACGGATCTAAGGTCAACTTTTTGCGGCGAGCATTCCACATGCCCCATTGATGTCTTTTCCAGGGGATCTTCTGTTCAAGATAGGAACTCCAGCAGGTTCCAAATGGCGCAAAAACTCATCTATCTCCTGATCCGTAGGCCTTCTCCAGCCGAAGAACTCAGTGTTCAAAGGGATTACGTTTATTTTACAATCCAGTTTTCTTGCGATCTTCACCAATTTTTTGGCGTCTTCGGCGCTCATGTTCACGCCAGGGATCATCACGTATTCGAATGTGATCCTACGTTTTAGAACTTTGGTATATTCTAAGGCGGCATCTAAAAGTTCAGGAAGTGCAAACTTCTCTTCTATATCCATGATCTCTTTTCTTCCGTTCGGATCAGGATGATTGAGAGAAATTGCAAGATTATAAGGCTCTTTATTTTCTATAAATCTGCGGATACCGTTCACTACTCCTGAAGTGGAGATTGTAATTCTTTTAGCGCCCATTCCCAAAGCTTCTCCATCATGAAGAAGTTTTGCCGCTCGCATTACATTAAAGTAATTATGCATAGGTTCACCCATTCCCATGAACACTATGTTTGTGGCTCTATCGCCTACGATCTTTTCTACCTGTAGGATCTGATCTATGATCTCACCCGCTTTTAGATTCCCCATATAAGGAAGTTTCGCAGTGGCACAAAATTTACAGTTTAAGGTACAACCTATTTGAGAAGAAATACAGATCGTTTTCCTTCCGCCGTCTCCGGAAGGGATCCAAACTGATTCGAATTCTTTTCCACTTCTGGGAACAGATTCGAATGTGAATTTTTGGGTCCCATCTACTGATTTTAAATGTTTAGCAACGCTGATGGAGGAGAGGCTAAATTTCTCTTTTAATTTTTCCTTTAAGTCCTTCCCAATCGTGGAGAACTCTTCCCAGGACTCGTAACGATTTGCGTACAATCCATTATAAATTTGTTTTGCTCTAAAAGGTTTTTCACCAAGGTCTGAAATGATCTGAGTGAGTTCTTCTAAAGTATGGCCTTTGACAGGAATTTTTCCAGTTCCATTCTCCTCGATTTCAGTATTGGGAATGGTTTCGTTCACTTGCAGTAATCCTTATATTGTTTTTCTGCGTTTTCGTATCCTAGATCCCAGGATTTTTTATAATCTTTGCAGGATTCGGTTTTTCTCTTTAAGGCAGCGTAACCTAATCCGCGATTAAAATATGAGATCGAATCATCCGGTAAGATCCTCAAAACTTTGGAATAAGAATCCACACTATCTTTATATTTTCCGGAGGCATAATACGCAAATCCTAAGGCAAAGATCGCCCTAGGATATTCCGGCTCAAGCTGAACCGCTTTTTTAGCATCAGCCAAAGATTCTTTCGTTTTTTCTAATATACCCAGCTGGATCGATCTTTCCGCAAAAGCATATGACTTTATCAGACCGGAATTGATCGCCTTATTCATGTCCTTTAAACCTTCTTCTTTTCTTTCCAGACCGAAGCGGCTTAATCCTCTATAAAACAATGCATCCAGATTGGTTTGGTCCAAAGAATATGAGGAATCAAAATCCGTTTCGGACTCTGTGTATCTATTCAGATAATATTTGCTCAAACCCCGATTATAGAACGCGGAAGAATTTTTAGGATTTACCGCAAGATAACGATCATATTGGGAAATTGCATTATCATACTCAGATGCATTATAAGAATCTAAACCTTGTTGAAAAAGTTCATTCAATTCTTGCTCAGTAAGAATTTCAGCGGGAGTATTACGGCTCTCTGATTCTTTTTCTAATTGATCCAGAAAAGAACTGATAGTAGCAGTGATCCAGAAAAACACGGCGTTAGGAGTTTCGGTTTTTACTTCCTGCTCTTCGGCCGTTGACCCAGAACTTGTTTTTTCAGGTTCGTCAGAAGAAACAGTCTTTGGAGAAAAGATCTGAATCCCAGCCAAGATCAAACCAACTACCAGGAAAATACCTAATACTCTCTGCATATGATTTGTATGACCGGATTTTAGAAGGAATACCAGCTTTTTTCCGGTCAGGAAACAGAAGAATCCGAATGTTCGGAAATAACTTTCCCGTCTTCCAAGATCATTCTGATAAGCCTGGTCATCTCCACAGAATATTCCACGTTTAAGTGTTTAGTCACACCTTCACAAAAACCGTTGATGATCAGAAGTTTTGCGTCATCCTCTGAAAGTCCTCTGGATTGAAGATAGAACAATTGATCCTCATCGATACGAGAAACAGTCGCCTCATAGTTTAAGGTTCCATTCTGTCCACTTACATCATTATAAGGATAAGCATGTGATTGAGAACGATCATCCATCATCAGACCATCACATTTTACATGGCTATATGCGTTAGAAGAACCGGTGGTGAATTTTACTAAACCTCTGTAAGAGTTGATCCCCCCGTCCAAGGAAACACCTTTTGCAAGAATATTACTACGAGTATTTTTACCTACGTGAATGATCCTTGCGCCGGTATCCTGGATCTGACCAGAACCGGCAAAAGCCAAGGAAAGGATATCACCTGTAGAATTATCACCTTGTAATACAATACCTGGATACTTGATAGTGTTTGCTCCGATATTCACATCTGTCCAAGTGATATGAGCCGCTTCATGACAAAGACCGCGCTTTACGGTCCAGTTATACATATTCTTTTTCCAGTTTTGGATAGTAGTGTAGAATATTTTAGAATTCTTATGAGCGATCAGCTCCACCACTGCAGTATGGAAATTCGTGCCCTTGTCTTGCACAGAAGAACATCCTTCCGAATATTCTAATTCTGCTCCGTCTTCTGCAATCAGAAGAGTTCTTTCATATTGACCGGAAGAAGCCGCACTCACTTTAAAATAAGCCTGCAAAGGCATAGGAGTTTTAACACCTTTCGGAACGTAAGCGAAAGATCCTCCGGAAAATACTGCAGAGTTCAATGCGGAGAATTTATTATCCCCGATAGAAACAACGGTCCCTATATATTTACGAACGATATCCGGATATTCACGGATCGCAGTATCTATATCGCAAAAAATAATTCCTAGGTCGGTAAGTTCTTTTTTAACGTTAGCGTAAACAGTCTCGGAATCTTCCATGGCTTCGATCCCAGCCAGGTATTTTCTTTCATGTTCGGGGATACCTAGTCTTTCAAAACTTTTTAATACTTCAGGATCTACTTCGTCCCAGGATTTTTTCTTCTTATGATTTGCGCCTATATAATGCACATACTCGTCTATATCTACCTTGAAGTTGGGAAAAAATCCCCAACCAGGCATAGGTTTACTTTCATAAACTTTAAATGCTTCTAGACGGAATTCAGTTAGCCAAGCTGGCTCATTTTTAATATGGGAGATGGACTCCACCACTTTGCGGGTAAGTCCTTTGGGAAAATTATCCGCACGATAATATCTGTCTTCGTCGGAAATGATCTCAAGTGCTTGTGCCATAATATTCTTCTCCCATATCTTAGACTTTTAGAAAGAAAGATGCAATCCTTTCCGAAAGTCTTAAGTGCGAGTTTTGCCCGAATGAGGGCTATATAACAAGATTTTAAGGGGAAGGATGGGTGACCAGGAGAAATTAGAAAGGAGAATCCGGCCCTAAGACCGGATTTCCGTAAGAATGGATTAGTTTACCGCAGAGAAGTATTCTTTGGACTTTTCTGGATCCGCTTTCATGGTTTTCTTTCCTTCGTCCCAGTTTGCAGGGCAAACTTCGCCGTGTTTTTCCACGTATTGGAAAGCTTTCACCAAACGGATTGCTTCATCAATGTTTCTTCCTACAGGAAGATCGTTGATGGTAGACTGACGGATCACTCCAGCTGGATCGATAATGAAGGTTCCTCTCAAAGCCATTCCGCCTTCTAAAAGAACTCCGTAATCTCTTGCGATCGACTTGGTTATGTCAGCAATTAGAGGATACTTGATATCTCCTAATCCACCTTGTTTACGAGGAGTGTTTTTCCATGCAAGGTGAGTAAAAGCGCTGTCTACGGAAACTCCCAGAACTTCCGCTCCGATTTTTTTGAATTCGTCCAGTTTTGCATCATACTCGATGATTTCAGTAGGACATACGAAAGTGAAGTCGAGGGGCCAGAAGAATAGAACAACCCACTTTCCTTTATAGTCGGAAAGTTTGATTTCCTTGATTTGCTGACCGATTACGGCTTCTGCTTTAAAGTCCGGTGCGAGTGAAGTAACTTGAGGCATTTTGCTCTCTCCTATTTAGAATCATTCTAAATTTAGACAGCCAGAATGGAAAGCAGTTTTTCTTTTTTAAGGAAGCGAGGAATTTTTTTACAGAGAAACTTCTCTGCCAAATTTTCAGCCTTTGGCCATTAAGTATTTCTCCATGAACTCGGTGATGTCCTTGATGTTCCGGTTGATCATCTTTCTGAGTTCAGGAGGAATATTCTGTGATTTGATCACACGATAATAGTTCAAAGCATTCTTCAACATTTTACGACGAGCAAATTCCTGGGCCTTGATCAGCATTGGTTTATACTTATAATATGAGTATTCCATAATACTGTAATTCTTGGAAAGTTTGAATGAGTGAGGTATCTTCCCGAAATCATAGGTTAAGGTCAAGAAGGGAGCGTCATCCACTTCCGGAGGTTTTAACTCCAGAATACCATGGATCATTTTAGGCTCGTCGTCCCCTCCTCCACTTGGACCTTCCGGACGATCTTGGTCTAAAGGTTCGAGGCCTCCATCCAACACTTCTATTTCAGGAGCTTCTTCTGCACCTGGAGAAGGAGCCGGTGCAGCACCAGCAGGAGCGCCTGGTCCTGCTAGTGGAGGAATTTCAGGTTTATATTCCTCATGTTTAGTTTCATCTACAGGATCCGGAAGATCTATTTTAGGTAATTCTACTGGACCTGGCGCAGAAGCAGCTTCTCCGCTTGGACTAGGTGCAGGTGCGCCCTGCGGAGTTCCTTCAGGTTCTCCTCTAAGAACTTTATCTTCCGGATCCGGTAAACGGATCGGAACTAGATCGACCTGAGGAAGAACAGGTGCAGCATAACCTGGGATCTGATCTGAAAGTGGATATTCAGGTCTTGGCCAATCCTGAGGTAAAGGTTCTTCTAATGCTTGCTCTTCTCTCTCTTGGCGTTTTTCTTCCGCCTTCTTCTTGAGATAATCATCTCTCTCTTGGAAAAGATCCTCTTTTCTTCTATCGTCTTCTCCCCTTCTGTCTTTGCGAGAACCTTCTCCTCCTCTTCTTTCTCCTTGGGAACGACGATCTTCCCCTGTCCTTCTATCAACAAGAGGAAGGTCTTTAAATTTATCCCATTCATCCGTGAAGAATGTATCTTCCGGAAGATCCATTTCATTCGGATCAAGATGGTCCTGATCTTTAGGTTTTGGAGAAGGTTCAGAAGGAGCAAAATCTTCCGGACCGACAGGACCTGGTCCTCCACTTGGAGGCGCAGCACCTGGTCCAGGCGGAAATCCACCTGGAGGTGAAGGAACTCCCGCGCTATAAGAAATAGGTGCTCCCGGTGGAGGCGGAGGCATCGGTCCTGAAGAAGGAGCATATGAAATAATTTGATATGATACTGGTCCTGGAGGTAATTCTGCAGGAAGTTTTGGAGCCTCTGTTCCAGGAGGAGCTTGGATTTGGATAGGATTTGCAAATCCTTGGGAAAGACTTCCACCTAAAGCTTGGCTAATATCCTTGATCGCTCTGACCAGGTCTCCCATCGGAATAGGAGGTCCTGTATAATTCGGATCATCCGGAGTATAAGTCTCTTCCTCCGGTGGAGTGTTGATATGATCTTCTATCGCTTGGATATTATTATCTATTTTTTCATTAATATCCGAATCAGGAATTCTAGCGTTAGTTCTCTTTAAGATCTCAAGCGCAGCTAAGAAGTTTTCCTTATCTACTAATGCCTCCGAATGTAAAAGAGGTCTTCTATGATGCGCATAACGGGAGTTATTCCGAATGATATCATCAGTTGCATGAGGAAGTTGTAATTTATCCTTCTTCTTTAATCCTGGATAATTCGGTTTTTCACCGCCAGCAGGAGGAGAACTCCAGTCTTGGTCTGGTTTCTGCGCGTCTGGTTGTCCTCCACCTCTTTGAGCCGGAGAAGAAGCAGTAGAATCTTGGTCACCAACGTTGACTAATTTTCCTCGGTCTGCAGAAGAAGGAGTTCCTCCACCGGAACCACTCGACCCAGGACCACCACCTCCGCCTGAACTTCCACCACCTGGAGAAGGCGCAGAACTTCCTGAAGATCTACTCGGATCTCTGAATAAAGTGTATGCTCCTGCTCCCGCAGAAAGAAGTCCTAGTAATAAAAGTAGTGCAGTCATCTAAAAGATTCTTATCTATTATTTTCGACAGAGTATTACGTCGTTCTTAAACAGCAATCAGTAGCTTTTTCGGATTGACACCATGAATGTTAAGTAATAACTTGACATATATGAAATCAACGGTTCGGGAAAACCTGAGCTTCGGGTCTAGTCCTGACAATCCGGACGGTCTTCAGTTAAAGATCACCTTTGATGAGGACACAAAAACCGCTTACGGGGACTATACGGTTCCTGAAAAGTTCCAAGGGTCTCCAGATGTGATCCATCCCGGAATCATTGCCACTATTTTGGACGAAATCATGGCCAAAATCAATGAGGCGATGAATTTTAAAACAACAACAGGCGAGTTAACGATCCGCTTCTTACAACCCGCGCAAGTAAATCAACCTCTGCATTTACGTGGCTGGTTCGTTAAAAAGAACAAAAAAGTGATCGAAAACAGAGCTGAAATTGAGAACGAGATCGGTAAAATCGTTGCCCGCGGTAAGGGCAAATACATCGAACTCGATTCCTGATCCAATAAGGAATTATAAAACCCGCCGATGTGGTGGAATTGGTAGACGCACTGGATTCAAAATCCAGCGAGGGCAACCTCGTGTCGGTTCGACTCCGACCGTCGGCAGGGTTATTTACCTACAGAAGCAATCGCTTCTTCAAACGTATCCTTCTCCACTTGATCAATTGCTTCTAAAATCAAATCCATTTCTTCTCTAGTCATTCCAGAAAACAGTTCTTCTCCCTTGGTGAGAATTCCTGCGCCGAGCATAATACCTTCCACCTCTTCCGGAGTGTAAGTTTTCGGTTTGGACTTCATTGTTTTAACGACTGCGTCCATAAGTTGTTTGATCTTAGAAAGAAGTTCCTTATCCGAGAGTGTAGTAAATAGTTTTAGAATATCTTCTCTAAACTCGTCCGCGTCTTTTTTAGAAACGGAAGCTAGCACCTGATTAAAAATGGATTTGTTTTGGAGATCCTTCCCTTCTTTTAATAATTCTTTTGCTTTGGAAAACATGATCTCTTCGAATCTATGAGCGGTTACATAAGAATGTAAGGCTGCAAATCCGGCTTGGAATGCTGATTTTAAATGGCGGCCCAATTTGAATACCGCCATACTCAATGATCCCAAAAGACCGAATACTTTTGGAGGAGAATGTACAAATCCAGCTAAGGATTCAAATGCACCGTCTAATTTTTTTCTCCCCTCGTATTCTGGATATAGGAGTTCCAGGAAGTAACGTACCAAAAGATCCACTCTTTCTTCCGGAATAGAAGAGAATCTCGGATATTTGGATAGATTGTTTTTGGAATATCTTCTTTGAATCGCTTCCCTATAAGCACTTATCAATTTAGGAAATTCCGGTTCTTCTAATAGCGATCCCATACTCGGGATGAGTATTAAGAAGGTCCGTTTATTCGGAAATTGTTTTTTATATCAAGGCACAGAGTTTAATAAGCCTCTGTGCCTCTGTGCGCAACGGTTCCTGTGTCTTTCTAAACCCTGTGGCTACTTCTTCCAGTCCAAACGAACCAATTCATATTTAGCCGAGTTCGCCTCTTCCAGCGCTTTTTTTAAGTTTGGTAAAACCCAAGGTTTTGTATCTTCTCGGAAAGTATCTTTGTAGTTCCAATTGTCTTGGAACATTCTTTTATAATATTCTTTTGGATCTACTATGACTATAAACTCGACTCGTTTGAGTTTTGAGAATTCTTCCTTGGATAAACTTACACGAAGAAGAGCAGATTCTCCAGGAGAAAGTCTTGTATCAAAAAGTTCCTTCTCTAATTCCAAATCCAACATCCAGCCTAAAGTTTTTTCGGAGATTTTTCTTTTTTGTCCGGATATGGATTCGGTCCAAACTTCCAGATATACTTTTGGAACCGAATAACTAGGAAATGTATGTCCTACTCCGGAGTTTTTTAATTCAGAGATAATTTCGGCTCCTTCTTCTTTTGGTAATACTTGTAAAGAAGTTTGGACTCCTCGTTTTACCATTTCTCCATCGGAGATACCTTTCCATTCATGTCTTCTATCAGGCATATGACAATTCTGGCATTGTACATTTGATCTCGCAAATTCGGACCTCCTCCATTGTCCGTACGTATCCATCAAAAACTTTCCGTTTATCTGTTTTGCTGTTTCTGGTGATTGATGGCAGGTTTTACAAAATTCGGACTCTTCAAATTCTTTCTGAGGGATAAACCCACCATGAGAAATATTCGAATTTTGAAATATTTTATCTTTATTTCCATCTTTCGGAAATGGGCCGTAAACTTTTCCTTTTCGGAGATGACAACTTGCACATTGTACTCCGTTTTCTTCGCTGCCCGATTTCCATGTAGGCGCGGAACCTTCTCCCCAACCTAAACGAGAGAGTAACACACTTTTGGTTTCAGGGTTTGGGCTATGGCAGTTCATACAATTTTCGGATCCGTGTTTTCCAATCCGAGGTAATTGCCAAAGAAAGCCCGGGCCAATGGCCCGGGAGTGAAGAGTCGACTTCCAGGAACCGAACTGTTGTAAATGGCAACTCCCGCAAGAGCCCAATCCGAGGATTCGCTACCTTTCATTGATTTTGGAAACGCGTATTCTAAAGCAAATTGAAGTGCG
>NZ_NPEG01000016.1 GCF_002812045.1 Leptospira haakeii
TTCCAAAAGAAAGACAGTATCTCCTTCATGGAAATTATACTTTTCCAGAAGTACTTTAGGAATTGTAGCCCCAGCGGAATTCCCTATTGCCCGAATTGTTGTCTTTTTTACTGATGAAGCATCCATGTTATAACAATAGTAATAACTGAATAATTTTCAAGTATTTTATCTGAAAAAAATCAAAAAAGTAACTGAAATAGAAGCTTTTCGAAAAAGAACAAATGTTGTGCTCGATGTTCGGCTAACGACCAGTAATTGTCGAAGTTCCGCGAGTCCGAAGGACTTGGCGCGAGACTTGCTTTGCAAGGCGAGTGACAAAGCGGAATTTGGCGAAGCCCAAGCAAGGGTCGCAAAGCGATCCCGAAGCGCCGCGACAATTTTTAGTTATCTGCTGTGCCGCGCCCCGAATTCTAACCGGCGTAGCCAAGGAAGGCTAAGCCGGTTAGGGAACGCAGATAGAATTACGATTTTCAGATATCCAATAAGTCTTTGGGCTTAACCTTTAATCGTTTAGAAAGCTTGAAAATTGAGTTAGCAGTAAAATTAGCCCTGCCCGCTTCAATGTCTTGTAAAGTTCTTACAGGAACAGCGTAATCGCCTTCATCCATATTTTCCTGAGTAAGCCCTTTTTCCTTACGAACTTTCTGAATATTTTTTCCGACTTTTACTAAAAATTCTTCGAAATCCACACACGGTATATTGCGGCAGAGTTGACAAAAAGTGAACGCGGTATGCCGTGTGATATGTATTCTTTACACATCTCTGCTCAAAAAGGTTCTTTTATGACGAGAAAATCTAAAAACATTGCCCATAGACGGATTAAATCTAGAATTATAAGGAGAATTTCCGAAGAGGAGAAAAATGCTTTCTATCAGCAGCTAAAAGTTGCAAGAATAGAAGCAAATCTTACTCAATCCCAAGTTGCAAAGATCATCAAAAGGAGTAGGAGTCAAATCTCAAAGATAGAATCCGGTAAATGTAGGTTGTACATGGACGAGTTTTTTAAGTTCATGAAGATTTATAAGAAATCTCCTTTCTTCTTTTACTCTGTATTTACAACCAATGAAGTTATTAAATCACAGAAGAGAGCCCGAGTCAAATCTGCGAAGCAGTTTTAACGAGGGTAGCTAGAACAAGCTAAGGAAAGATTCTGCGTCCCGATCGCGAAGCGTTCGGGTGAATCGGTTCGGAAGAACCGAGACAAGCAAATGCTATCTAATAAGTAACGCTTGAAGTTTCTGCTTCTCATATTCATTTAAATCAGTCTTTTCGAAATCCAAAGCATTTAGAGCATTGATAATATTTGCCTCTGCATCGCGTTCCTTTATATATTTAACAAGTTTTCGAACGGCAGATGAAGGTACATCATAATCAAGTAGCATGGATAAATATTTAGGTAAAAAAGATGACTCTAATTCTGATGCAAAAAAACCATAATCACCAGGCTCCAAATCGTATTGCGGGAATACATATCTTTGCAGTTTATCGATGACCATTAAATACTTTGGTAACTTAAAATCGAACCAAGTTCTTGAATAATTTAGGACGTCGTAAACGATCTTATCAATTCGCTCTTGTTCGTCAGGAATTTTATTTTTCCAATAACTCTGTTCGAGTTGCTTTTTAATTAATCCAGAGATAGATTTGATACGCAAGTAATCCAGAGATACCTTTGCTAATTGAGCAGGGCTCTTTATGCTAGCATCGCTTCCTGGTAAGGTTTTGAGATACTCCCAAATTAGTTCACAAACCGAATTCAACTGTTTATATGAAGGTAATGACCTCCAAGATAATAGTTCATGGTAATAGTCTACGTTACCATCAATCTCCGTGAGAAGATTAAGTTGACCTTCAACAACTATTCCTGAATTTTCTTTTATTATGCTTTTGAGTTCTTCTGGCAATGAAGAATAATCTTTAAGTTTGTCACGAGACTTTTCATCCATTTCTTCCTGATCAACTTGGATTAACAATTCTTCCGGCGCATCTTCGAGAGTGATGATCGGAATATCTAAATCTAATTCATATTGATCTGGCTCGGGATTAAACTTATAAACGTTTCCCGTATAATGTACTTTCATTCTTCCTGATCGACCTGCTATGTTTCTATAGTCAAAGTAATCAATTGGTTTGGGTCCTTTTTTTCTATCAAAAAGTACAATATTTTTCGCGACTGTATTTACGCCTTCAATCAATGTTGATGTGCAAAATAAATATTTAATATTTTCCTCATTAAATCCATCAACAATTGAACTACCCAAATGGCGCGGCAATGCCCCGTGATGAAATGCTATTGAATATTCCAGCAAATGACTTAAACTCCAAGAAGTATGCATATTCTCTTTAACCCATGATATCATTGGATTATTACCATCTGTCTTCAATTGCTGAGATTTTTTTTCTTTGATAACCTCCAAAAATTCACTAGCCAAAGAAGTTGCCCTTTGAGGAGAAGAACAGTAGATTAGCGTAGATTCTTCCTGATCCAAAAGTAATTCGTACAAAATTACTCTCTTTTCTTTATCATTTTTTCTATAAGCTTCCTTTATATCAATTTCATTAACGGCTACAGTTGAATAGTTAGTATGAATCCAATTAAAGGATAAAGATTCGTGAACTTTCTTTGGGATGCTTCTTACAACAGGCCCGAGTAGATAGAATTTTTTTGTCAGCTTTAGAAGTTTGTAAAAAGCGTGGTTTAAAGCAATTGATCGTTCATCATCACGCAATAGACTTAATTTATAGAATTCATCTATAACAAAGAAATCTATATCTGGAAAATCTTTATATTCAACAACCCTTTCTGCTGTAAATAGGAAAAGATTAGATCTATTTTCAATAGGCTTTTGACTAGTTGATACAATGGAATCGTATGTTTCTGAATACTTTCGCAACTTCTTTCTTGTCTCGTCCAGAAGGGCTAAGGTAGGTTGAATTATGACTATGTTTTTATATATCTTACTAGCAACGATTTCTTCTATCAGTATACTTTTCCCGAAACTAGTTGGAGCGCTAATTATTACACTTTCTTTTGATAAAAGTTTTTGCGAAATTTGCAACTGCTCTTCATGCAAGAAGACATTCGGTATATGTCTTGACTTGTGAAATTCATGGCGTAATTGGCTACTCCCAAGAATTTCAAAATCGGATAGATAAGGATACAATCCAGCAACATCCAACAAATCATACCAAATTGCTGATGTAGCCGTGTTCACTTTTTTGAATTTATCGAAAATTCTAATAAGAATTTCTCTGCCTTCACTTTCTTTACCAGGAGTTAATAATTGCTCCGAGCAAAATTTTGCGAGCGAGAAACTATCTTCAAAACTGTATTCTTCTTTTTGATTAATATAATCTAATGCGTTAGAATAATTTTCAAAACTCATATTCCTTGCATCCTTTTTAATCTGGTATCTAATTCTTGATTTAATGCATCTTTGTCCGGCACAGGAAGTAACATTAAAATTAATTCGAAATTGCCAGCGTTTACTTTTGAGCAAAACTCTTTATGTAGGTCTTTTAATTCTCTTTTCAACTCTGTTATGTACTGAGGGGTATTATCATTATGCGACACAATAGTTGGGCTACTATAAGTGCAAACAAGGGCTAATACTATTGTAGAGAAGACAACGTCTAATCTTTGTTTTTTATCTAACAGCTGCCTCCAGTCATTTATGTCCTTGACATCTTGTGGAAGCTTCTTTGCCAGAAGAGAAAATTCAGATCTAATGTAATCGGCTTTCAGATGATATTTAACATCATTTAATAATTCATCAATACCATCTTTGCCGTTTTTATATAATTTTGATTCGCCCAGCCATAATCTTTTTTTTCCTGCTTCTTCACTAGCCTGTATGGCATCAAATCCATGTACAACAGTGTTATTCGAATCCTTAAAATATATTTTGCTAATAAGAGGAGTCGTTCCGCAAAATTCACGAAGCAAGAGGTGAAGGATTAGTTCACCAAACTCTCCTCTCCTTTGATACTTATCGGTCGTATAAACTGCGGTAGCTGCCTCTTGGATTCGATCAACAATATCTTGCATTGGAACGCCAACGCCTTCGTGATATCCGAAGGCAAATTCCGGAATTACTGCCCGAATAATATCAACCAATTCCTTTAAACGAAATTGTTTCTGATCGTATCCCACATTGAAAGCTTTAAGCCCTGTCTCATTAATTAATTCGTCGATTACTAGTTCAGATTTAAATGGTCTTCTCATGATCTTAAGTGTCTCTATGTTAGAAATTATATTTAGCCAGCCAAGGACGGCTGGCGTCTTAATGAGGGGCGCGGCATGGCAGATAACGAACAAGGCTTGACGACGTTTCGCGAGTCCGAAGGACTTGGCGCGAGACTTGCCACTGCAAGGCGAGTGACAAAGCGAAATGTGCCGAAGGCCAAGCGAGAGTTGCGAAGCAAGCTCGAAGCGATGCGTCAGAGCCGAAAGTTATACGCCGTTGTTTATTTGACCTATCTCCGGTACAAATGATATATCAAAGGTCCTTTGATTTTCCATTTCTCACGTGAATTTGCGCGAATTGAAAGAGCATGGAATAGATTAGATTCTACGAATCGATTTAGATTTAAAACTGTATATCTATAGCTAATATAGTGGCTTAGTAACAAAATTGAAAATACGGTTACAGTGATACAAATGAAATTATTATCAAACTGATACCCTCTTTCGATGTATCTTTGATAATAGCTCAAATATATCCAGGAAGTTGCCCCCGATAAAATTATGGCAATGAGTGATGATCCGTTTCCATGCATTAGATCTGTTAATGAATCATTTCTACCATTTATTCTTTCAAGCTCAGGGTCTTCCGCTCGTAATCGATGCCAAATAATATTTATGATACGCCATAGTGACTTTTCATTCAACGCAGAACTATCTCCTAACGTCTTGATAAACCGGAAAACTTTCTTCCATTGACTAAATCCATTATAATTCGGGTACTTTGTAAATTTTATGAGCCTTGCTCTTATCAGGTCCCTTACAAACTTATAATATTCTGTCCTTGGATAAAGCGGAAGATGCCAAAAACATAAATGATGAAGCATACTAATAAGAAAGCCTATGCCACCAACATACGCGATGGATATAGTTAAATCAATCTTGATGGAACCTAACATATTGTAAAAATGCCGGTTCGGCAATAATGCAGTGCTTATGAAGGAGAATGAATATCCAAGATATATAGCTACTGGGAAAATATATCTAATTATTTTATTGAATTCAGTCATACAGAAAAATGATTAAACAATGGCGTATAACGACCAAGGCTTGACGACGTTTCGCGGGTGCACAAGCACTTGGCGCGAGGCTTGCCCAGCAAGACGAGTGACAAAGCGAAATGTGCCGAAGGCCGAGCGAGAGTTGCGTAGCAATCTCGAAGCGATGCGTCAGAGCCGATAGTTAGACGCTGGCGCGGAACTTATTATTTAATCAGTTTCTGATTCGATCGCTTCAACCATCTTAACTTTTATTGTTTTAGATTTCTCAGTAAGCAATTTTCTTTTAGATAAAGCCATGCCAATACTAAGAAGAAATAGTAAACCAAAGACAATAGTTGAAACTAAATTAGAATATTTAGATATTTCCTGAATATAGGCAGTAAGAAAACCAGCCGTAGTAGAAGCAAGAATGGAAGCAATCAAGAACCAAACTTCATAATCAGCTAATGCTGCGGCATTAACCATTCTAATTTCGATCGATTCAGGAAGCGAAATAGCAATATTCATACCCTTGCTAACAGGATTTGCACCAGGATTCTTGAAATCTTTAGTGGTGGCTTCTATATGAATCTTTTTTACATTCTTTTTCATTTAGTTAGCCCGTTAATGCTATTCCACAAATCTTTCGAAAGCAAACCGTTATAATTTCCTCCCTGCATAAGTGGAGTCATAACTAAATTAACAATTTTGTTATTAGCATTATTAACTTTAACTAAGCCATCTAAAATACTGTCCCACTGAGTTTGTCCTTGAACTTTAACGATGTAGAAAGTATTCAAGGGTCTAACCCACGCATAGGGCTTGATAACTAATTTCAATTCTTCAGTAACTTTGTTATGTACCTGCTGATTGGCAGCATGAATATCCCATGAGAGCACAAAATGCATATATCAGTTTTCCTATTAAATTAAAATTTTGAGCGCTTGCGTCTAACTCCAAGTATCCGTATATTCGCCCATGAAATGCATGGGCGAATGTTCGCAAAGTCAGAGATCGTCCAAAGGACTTTTGACCTTAGAAACCATCGGGTCAACAATTCTAGCGTAGATCTCCGTGGTTTTTACGGAAACGTGGCCAAGCAATCTTTGGATCATTTTGATCGAGGTGCCTGACTCCAAGAGATGAATTGCAAACGCGTGTCTCAAGTCGTGGATTGAAACATCCTTAGTGATGCCTGCTTGTTTCTTAGCGGCGGTGAATATTTTTTCCGCGGTTCTAATACTTAGATTTTTTCCGGGGATTTGGCCTGTGAAAATCCAGGAACTTCTGCCTTGGTGTTTCAACAAGTCGCTTAGATCTTCTTTGCAACTATTGGGCAAAAGACTAAAACGGTCCTTCTTCCCTTTACCTTGTCGGATGCGAATGGACTTTTTATCCCAATCTAAATCGTATCCTTTTAACTTTACGAGTTCCCCTACTCTTAAGCCGGATCCATAACAAAGTTTCAATAGAAGTTTATGTTTAGGATTGGAAAGAGATTCTATAATGCGAACGACTTCTTTCCTGGATAAAGATTCTGGGATCTTGTTCTCTCTTTTAGGAAGAGGGTAAGAAGTTAGGAATCTACTACCTATTACAGTATTATAATAAAATTTAAAAGATTGAAGAGCTGATCTTAGAGAATTAGAAGCTAAGTTTTTTTCGTATAAAATCCGGTCCAAGTAGATCTTCAATTCGGACTCTGTAACTGTGTATGGATTTTTTTCAACGGACCTTAAGAAAGCTCGGTTATATAAAAAATAGGACTTCAGGGTTTTCTTGCTATAATTCCGTCTTAACACCTCCGTTTTAAGCGGAATAAGAAGAATATCAGGTTCCGCTTCTATCTTCTCTCGATGAGTAGAAATAAATTCGGATAGAAAAGAATCAGAGAACGGTATTTTCCAAAATTTGAGCTGATGGTTCCAAACTGCATTCGGCATTTTGGACAATTTTTGGAAGAGTTCAATGTCGTAAGAAAACGAAATGGCACTGAAGCAGTGTCCATTCTCCCAGTGTTTCCAAATTTTGACTTTTTGGGGCATAGGGAGAAGATAGAAAAATACTAAATATATGTATAGTAATTATTTTAATTTTAGAATATAGCTCCGCCTCTTCAGTCACACTGAAACAAAAAAAATCCTATTAAAAAGAAATCGTCGGACCTCATTTGACGCTTCTGGGTAGAGTTTTGCCTTTTTTATTCGCGTTTCGACTTATTGCCAGCAAATTCCGAAATTCCAGGAAGGTTACCAGAAAAATATCCGTTATGCGCCCCTTACGGACAATTTTACTGATTAAAAAATGAAAAATTATTAAGAGTGGTCCGGCAGCAGAGAAAGATCGTCTAACATACTTTGTTGGAAGATTTTCTAGAAGTATACTTAAGTGATCCCATCACTCAAAGGACAATTCTGGAATGACAAAACTTCCATAGTTCTTTAAAAACGGAATGGATTCTAATGGAACTTTTTAGGAAATTAGATATTCTATTTTATCCGTATTCTTTAATTTTGAAATGAATTCGTTTATTTTCGGATCTTTCATTTCTATATTAGGCAAACCAGATGGATCATTCTTCTTCCAGCCCTGATTTTCGTCTTCTTTTCGAGAAGGTTCCAGGTTTGTATCTGGTACTTTCTCCCGAGCTTAAAATTATAGCAGTAAGCGATGGATACTGCAAAGCCACTCTAACTGAAAGAGAGAAAATCCTAGGCAGAGGGATTTTCGAAGTTTTTCCAGACAATCCAGACGATCCAGAAGCAACAGGAGTGAGCAATCTTCGCAGTTCCCTTCTCCGTGTTTTGGAAACGAAAGCAATGGATACGATGGCGGTTCAAAAATATGATATCCAACTTCCAGAGGAAGAAGGCGGAGGTTTTACCGTTAAATATTGGAGTCCTTTAAATTCTCCTGTTTTGGATAAAAAAGGAAAGGTAATTTGCATCATCCATAAAGCGGAAGATGTTACAGAATTTGTTCTCCTAAAAGAAAGAGGAGAAAAACAATCAGAGATGACTGAAGCACTTCGTTCCCGTACGGAAGAGATGGAAACAGAGATCATTCGTCGCTCTCAGGAATTGCAGTCCGCGAATAAAAGTTTAAGAGAAACCGAAAAAATTAAAAACGAATTTTTTGCAAATGTCTCTCACGAACTTAGAACCCCCCTTAGTTTGATTTTAGCTCCAGTGGAATCCATTCTTACGGATAAAAAGTCCAATCTCTCTTCCAATAATACCCAAATGTTGGAAACGGTTCACAATAATTCGATCAGACTTCTTCAAATGGTGAACAGTTTATTAGATTTTTCTAAATTTGAAGCAGGAAAAATGAAGGTGGAACTTGAATCCACGAATATAAGTAATTTGATCCAGGCCATTTTGAAAGATTTCGAGCCGAGCGCTTCGGAGAAGAACATACAAATCCAAAAAGAAATACCTCCTTCCGATTTGTATGTTCTGATTGATCGTTATTTATTCGAAAGGATCTTCTTTAATCTTCTTTCTAATGCATTAAAATTCACTCCTAAGGGTGGGGAAGTCTCAGTTACCCTAACTTATTCGGATGATCAACTTTTTCTTACCGTTCAAGATTCCGGGATCGGGATATCGGATGCAGACCAAAAAATTATTTTTAAAAAGTTCCAGCAGGCAGAAGGTTCTTCTACCAGAAAGTACGGTGGTACTGGAATAGGTCTTGCTATGGTAAAAGATTTTTCGGAACTTTTAGGCGGTTCTGTAGAAGTTACTAGCAAACTGGATTCAGGAAGCAAATTTAGCGTCAAAATTCCGGCTGAAAAAGCGGACTCTGATGAAAGGGACCCTTCTTCCAAAATTTTTTCCCATTCTCCTCAATATTCTAGTTTAGAGATCCCTAATAAAGAAGATACGAATCTTTCGGATAAGCCTAAAGTTCTGATCTGTGAGGATAATGAAGATCTTTCTAGTTATATCTATTCACTTCTCTCTCCTTTATACCAGGTCAAGTCTGCTCAGAATGGAAAAGAAGGATTAAAATTAGTCTATCTCTGGGAGCCGGACCTGGTTCTTTCGGATGTGATGATGCCGGAGATGGACGGCGTCGAACTCTGCAAAGAGATCAAAGCAGATCCTAAAATTTCCAAAACAATCGTCGTTCTTCTTACAGCCCTAACCCATAGAGAAGCTATGTTAAAAGGTTGGGAAGCGAAGGCGGATGAGTATTTATGCAAACCTTTCCATCCGGAAGAATTGATCGTAAGAGTGAAGTCTCTTCTTGCAATTGCAGAAGATAGGAAAAAGAATTTAGAAAAATTAGAACAAAAAAACTTCGAACTGGAATTTGCAAATTCTGAGTTAGAAGCATTCTCCTATTCGGTCTCCCATGACTTGAGAGCACCATTGAGAGCAATCCAGGGCTACACTCAAATGATCCTAGAAGATCATAGCTCCGTTTTGGACGCTGACGGGATACGTTTCTTAAATGTGCTGATCGACTCCACAAAAAGAATGGAGAATCTGATCGATAATTTATTAGAATTCTCTAAAGTAGGGAAAAAAGAGCTCAAGGATTCCACTTTCGATCTTACTGAAGTCGCCGAAAATGTAGTAAGTCAGATCAAGGACCAAACAGAACATAACGCTGAAATTATTATTCACCCACTCGCAAACGTAACTACGGATCGAGATATGATGTCTTACGTATTCCAGAACCTGATTTCCAACGCGGTAAAATATTCCGCCAAAAAAGAAAAACCTAAGGTAGAGATCGGAGTTACGAATACAGAAAAAGGTAAAACATTCTTCGTAAAAGATAACGGGGCCGGTTTCGATATGAAATATTATAATCGACTATTCGGTGTTTTCCAAAGATTGCATAGACAAGATGAATTTTCGGGCACAGGAGTCGGTCTCGCAATCGTTCACAGGATCGTCACAAGATACAAGGGTTCGGTTTGGGCAGAAGGTAAAATAGGAGAAGGTGCATCCTTCTTCTTTACCTTGGGAGAAAGAGCAGGAACCGCGGTCGGTTTCCGCAATTGAATAGGCATTTAACTCTATAATTTCTTTACTTAAGAGATAGATTTATCCTCTGAAGATTGAATAGATCCAACTAATACGTCTTATATTTTCAGCTCAGAAACTTTCTCCTTGAGCCGAAGGAGTGGCTTTCGATATTAGTTTGCATGGGAACGGAAGTCCAATCTTTAGCCTGGTTCAAATGGACACCCTACGCAATCCTTCCTTTAATCAGTCTCTCTCTATCTATTCTATCTCTTAAAATAGGATTCAAAAGTAGACAAACTTCCGGCGCTCCGGAATTCATCTTAGTATGCCTTGGAATCATTCTTTATAGTTTCGGTTATTTTTGGGAGATAGTCAGCATAAGACCTGAGAACATTATTTTTTGGGATAATTTCCAATTTATAGGTCCTGATCTTCTGATTGCTTCTCTTCTTTTCCTCTGTTTAAGGGTAGCTAACTTAAATAGATTCATTCACCCAATTAGTGTACTTCTTTTTTCAATCATTCCTATCTGCACCGAAATTGCAGTTTGGTTCGGGCCGGCAGAATGGATCCGCCCTTCTTTCCGATTCGACCCCTCTGCTCCTTGGCTTGCTCTAATCTATGAATATGGGCCTTGGATGCAGGTCTATGTAATCAATTCAATCTCCATATTCACCCTATGTATTATAATTTTAATATACGGCGCCTGGTCTCAAAGAGCGTTCCATAGGATCAGATGTTTGGTATTTATGATCGGGATCTCTCTTCCCTTCGGAAGTCAAGTAATGACTGCCGGAGGTTTTATTCCTTTCGTCCATCCTAAATTGGATATCTTTCCGTTAGCGGCAAGCTTTGCATTGATCGTCTGGATGTACGGTCTTTTCTATTTCAGGATCTTAAACCTGATCCCCTTAGCAAGAAACCAAGTTTTCGAATATATACAAGATGCAGTTTTTGTAATGAATTCTTCCGGCTTTCTTTTGGACTGTAATGTTTCCGCCCTACATCTGCTTGGAACAGCAAGGCTCAAACAAAATTCCAAACTTTCTGAATTTCTTCCCGACCTAGATGTTCTTGTAGAAGAATGTCACACCAACCGAAAGGCGAATACGGAATGGAAAACGAATCACGGAAAATATTATGACGTTTCCGTTCGCTCCCAAAGAGCAGAAGGTTCTCAATTCGCAATTATAGTTTTGAGAGATGTGACCCAAAGGGCAATTTCCGAAAGAAAACTTTCGGAAAGAAGGGATATTCTCCAGAGTATTCTAGATTCCACTAGTATCTTATTTTTGGTTTTAGACGGAGATGGTAAATTAATTTTATTGAATAGAGCCTGTTTAGAGACCACAGGATTCGACCTAATGGAGTTGGAAGGAAAAGTTTTTTGGGAAACGGAACTATTTGCGGAAGAAAGTAAGACAATTGCAAAAGTTTTCGAACAACGTTTTGCAAAGAAAAGGTTCCCAAAACACACAAGTGTACTTCTAAGGACCAAAGATGGAAAATCCAGAAGGACTCTTTGGGAGCATAAAGAAGTTAGAGATAGAAACGGCCATTTACAATATGTGATCTCGACCGGAACTGATGCAACAGGTTTAAAAGAAGCAGAATTCAGAATAGAAACATTACAAAGAGCCAATGAAGAAATTCTTTCCCAAAAGGAAATCATCGAATCCCAAAAATTCAATCTGGAAGATGCTCTTCAAAGCCTAAAAAGAACGCAAGCAAAACTGATCCAAGCTTCCAAACTTGCAGACCTAGGACAATTAGCCGCAGGGATTGCTCATGAGATCAACAATCCCATAGGCGCGATCCAAGCTGCAGGTTTTAATATTCTCTCTTATTTAGAAAGGATAAGAACGGACTTACGTTCTATTCTTCCACTTCTCTCTTCCTTATCTGACAAGGACTGGAATTCATATAAAGAACTTATCTCTTTAGGAGTTTCTTCCAAAGAGATACTGATCGGTTTAGAAAGAAGAAGAATACTTGCAGAGATTAAAACTGAAATGAAATCCGCAAATATTCTCCTTCCCGAAGAAACTGCCGAATTTTTCGTGGATTTCGGAATTTCATCTTCCTGGAAAAATTTTGAAAGAATATTAAAAAATCAGAATACTAGGGAGCTACTTCCCTTCTTCTTAAATCTTTTGGGTCCGGAACAATGTGTGGATACGATCAAAACCGCAGTAGAACGTTCCGCAAAAATTGTATATGCGCTTAGAAGTTTTGCACATTTTGAGTCTTCTCATAAGAAAAGAAAATTTTCCTTAAAAGAAAATATAGATACTGTTCTTACATTGTATCAAAATCTGTTCAAACATGGCGTTGAAGTTTCGACTAACTTGGATGGGATCCCGGAATTTTTAGGTTTTCCGGATGATTTAATGCATCTATGGACAAATTTGATCATGAATTCCGTCCAAGCAATGTCTTATAAAGGTTCGATCGGAATAAACGCTGTCTTGCAAGAAAAGGAAGTAATAGTTTCCATCCAAGATAAGGGGCCCGGAATCCCTGCGGAAGTGAAAGACCAAGTATTCGACGTATTCTTTACCACCAAACCTTTGGGAGAAGGTTCCGGTTTAGGTTTGGATATAGCAAAGCGGATTGTAGAAAAACATAAAGGAAGGATCTGGTTTGAATCTTCTCCTGGAAATACTATATTTTATGTGGGGCTTCCTTTCGAGGTCTGAGTTTTTGTGATCGCATTTTTAGATAATTTTTTCATTTATGATTCTTCCGTAAAACTTCTTACGGCTACGTACAATCCTTGGCTGGTAGTTCTTTCGGTTTTGATGGCGATATTTGCATCTTATATCGCTCTTCAGATTGTAGGACAGAAGGTTCCGGAATCTTCTCCACCAATTACAAAGTATTTAATTTCTTCCGCAGCAAGCTTGGCCTTAGGTTGTGGAGTTTGGTCCATGCACTTTATCGGAATGCTTTCCTTTGAACTATGCACGACCGTTCAATATGATAAAAGCCTAACAATCTTATCTATATTTCCTAGCCTTCTTGCTTCTACCGTCGCGCTTTCTTTCGTGAACAGACCTAAAATTTCAAGCACCGAACTAATATTAGGCGGAGTACTTGTAGGCTCTGGGATTGGAGCAATGCATTATACTGGTATGGGCGCGGTAGAAACCGCCCCATACTTACGTTATGATCCTTGGTTCTTCGCATTGTCCATTATAGTGGCAGTGGTACTTGCAATTTTATCTCTTTGGGTAAGATTCGGTTTAGAAAATTTGAAATTAGGGACTCTCTGGCCTTCTATTATTTCTTCAGTAACCATGGGATCTGCTATTTCTGGAATGCATTATACTGGAATGGCAGCTGCTAGATTTATTGGAGAAGAGACCACCCCCACTCCTCAAACCGCGGATTCTACCTTTCTTGCACTTTCAGTTTCTTTGATAACGATTGCATTCACTCTATTCGCATTCGCGGTTAACTGGTTCTTAAGATATCGTGACCTAGTAAACGATTTAAGGATAAGTGAATCCAGACTTAGGACGATAATCACCACCGCAGTGGATGGTGTAATCACAATGGACTCTCAAGGTAGGATCAGAGAATTCAACCGCTCCGCAGAACTGATTTTCGGCTACACAAACAAAGAAGTGATCGGAAAAAATATCAGAGAGTTGATGCCTGATCCGTATTACACAGTAAGAGATAAAAATTCAGAGACCATGTTAAGTGCAGGTTTTGCTAAAATTATCGGAAGCAGTAGAGAAGTTATAGGTATCAGAAAAGATGGTTCCGACTTCCCAATACGTCTGGCAATTGGACATGGGAAACTCGCTGGCGAAGATCTATTCGTTGGTTTTGTTACTGATATCAGTGACAGAAAAATGATAGAGAACGCTTTAAAACAGAGTGAACAGCAAGTGCGCTCCTTGATTGAAAATATTCCTGGGATCACTTATAGATGTCTTCCAAATAATGACTGGAATATGTTATTCATGAGTGATGCTTCCGAATCAATCACCGGTTATCCTGTCCAAGATTTTATAAGCGCAGAATCTGTACGATCTTTCAAAGATATTGTGCATCCTGAAGATATTAAAATGGTAGAGTCCATAGTTGATTCTGCAGTTGCAGGAAAAAGAGCATTTACTTTAGAGTATAGAATTATCCACCAAAATGGAGAGACCCGATGGCTTTGGGATAATGGATGCGGAGTTTATGGTGGAAATGGAGAAGCAATCTTTATCGACGGAGTTATTCTAGATATCACTGAAAGAAGAATGATAGAAGAAGCATTACGCAAAGAGAAAGAAAAAGCAGAACTTGCTGCGATCACTAAAACTTCTTTCTTAGCGAATATGAGTCATGAGATCAGAACTCCAATGAACGCTATCTTAGGATTTACTGAAGTTCTTCTTTCCGACGAATTAGAAAAAAATCATAGAACCCATTTAGAAACCGTAAAAAGTTCAGCAAAATCTTTATTAAGACTTTTGAATGATATCTTAAACACCGCTAAATTAGAAAAAGGAGCGGTTGAATTAGAAGAAATGGACTTCTCCCTTTTCAAATTGATCGCAGAATTAAAATCCACTTTGGGTATCAGCACTCGAAAGAAAAATTTAGAATTTGAAGTGATACAAGGTCCAGATCTTCCTGAATTTTATAAGGGAGATTCTTTACGGATTAGACAGATATTGATGAACTTAATCGGCAATGCGGTCAAATTCACGGATAATGGAAAGGTTAGTTTAAAAGTTACCAGAGAAGATGGAAAACTTCATTTTGCAGTCCAAGATACTGGGATAGGGATCCAAGCGGATCGACTTGAGAAAATTTTCGAACCATTCACGCAGGCGGATATTTCTACAACAAGACGTTTTGGTGGAACAGGATTAGGAACCACAATCTGTAAACAATTAACAGAATTGATGGGAGGAAAGATCTGGGCGGAGAGTACGCTCAGAAAAGGAAGTACGTTCCATGTTCTTCTTCCTTTAGAACTAGGAAAACCTAGACAAGAAAACCAAATAAAAACAGGGATCAAACTTCCGGCTTTAAAGATCCTAGTTGTGGATGATGTAGAAAAAAATACGGAACTAGTAAGTCTTCTTCTCCAAAACCTTGGGCATCAGGTAGAATCGTCGTATAACGGTGAAGACGCGGTAAAAAAAGTCACGACCGGATCTTTCGATTTGGTTCTAATGGATATACAAATGCCCGGATTGGATGGTCGCCAAGCTACTAGGGTGATCCGAATGCATGAGATGCAAGAAAATGTTTCCAGGACCCCTATTTTAGCATTGACCGCAAGCGTTTTTGAAGAAGATAAAAATGCGGCGACTGCGGCCGGGATGGATGGATTCGTCTCTAAACCTGTGGAGATGGATCAGATGATAGCTGAGATCGCAAGAGTAATCGGTCATTTTGAAATGATCGAAAATCCGGAAATTGATCCTTCCGGACAAGAAGAAGTAGAATGGGATCCTAAAAAAGCCTCCCTTCTAGCAAAAGAACTATCCGACTCTTTCCAAAGAGGTTCGATAGAAGAAGACTACTTAGAAGAATTTTCGGATCTGATCCGAACAAAAGTGGAAAATTCCGATTTTAAATCTTTTCGTTCTAAAATAGAACAATTCGAATTCGAAGAGGCATATACTCTTCTCAAAAAATTCATTACCCAACTCGAATTATAAACGGATTTCGGAAAATAGAATGAGCCATCTACTTGATGATAGACCTAAAATTTTGGTCGTAGACGATGAAGCAGCAAACCTGCAAGTACTCAAACAAATATTACAAGAAGATTATAGACTTTTTTTCGCAAAAGACGGGATCAAGGCCCTAGAATTAGCGATTTCCGAAAAGCCGAATCTTATTCTTTTAGATGTGATGATGCCTGGAATGACTGGGCATGAAACCTGTAAAAAACTCAGAACCGAAACTTCCACTTCAAGAATACCTGTGATTTTCGTGACAGCAATGGCGGAAGAAGAAGATGAGGCAGACGGTTTCGAAGCCGGGGCCGTGGATTATATTACGAAACCTGTAAGTCCTGCAATCGTTAAAGCGAGAGTGAAAACGCATCTTTCTTTGGTTAGAAACGAAGAGCTAAAAGAAACCAGATTACAGATCATCCAAAGATTGGGACTGGCAGCGGAATATAAGGACAACGAAACCGGCCTTCATGTGATCAGAATGAGCCATTATTCTCGAACCTTAGCGAAGGCCTTAGGTTATTCTCAGGATACTGCGGATAAAATTTTGCATGCCTCGCCTATGCACGATATTGGTAAAATAGGGATCCCGGATAGTATATTACAAAAACCTGGTAAACTAGATCCGGAAGAATGGGATATCATGAAAACCCATCCCACTATAGGAGCGGAGATCATCGGAGATCATGATTCTTCTCTTTTGCAAATGGCAAAAAGTATCGCTTTGAACCACCACGAAAAATGGGATGGAAGCGGTTATCCAAACGGGATCAAAGGAGACGACATTCCGGTCGAAGCAAGGATAGTAACGATCGCTGATGTATTTGATGCACTTACCACGGAAAGACCGTATAAAAAAGCCTGGAGTATAGAGGACGCAGTTAATCATATTAGAAAAGGTGCCGGATCTCATTTTGATCCAGGACTTGTTCCGGTTTTCTTAAATCTGATGCCTGACCTTTTAGCGATCAGAGAACGCTGGGCGGAAACCTAGATTCAAAGCACACCCTTAGGTGGAAGAAAAAGTATCTCGTCTTGGTTGAAACTTGCAGGAAGAGAGTATAAATTTTCTAGAAAGATCGCAGCATCCGTCGCCGGTATCATATCTTCTCTTTTAAATCCTTCTCTGCCATCCCAGATTGGAGTGTCAATTGCTCCTGCGTATACTGTAGTCACTCTTATCCCACGATCCTTTACCTCTTCTCGGATTGCTTTTGCGAAACCGGCCAAACCATGTTTAGAAGCACAATAAGGAGAAGATTCAGGAAATCCAAACTTCCCTGCAGTAGAAGAAATATAACATAGAAACGATCCATTTTTCATAGAAGGCAGAAGTTTAGAAGTTAGTAAAATAGGAGCGCTTAAATTTAGGGTAAGATGTTTTTGGAGATCTTCCCATTCTAGATCTTCTATCTTTAAGAATAACCCGTCCCCGGAAGCAAAATAGATTGCATGGATCTCTTTCCAATACTGCAAAAGTGAAGACGTAAATTTGAGGATCTGGTTCTGTTCTCCCAGATCACAGAGATAATTTAGCCCTTTTTCTAAACCTTTTTCCAAAGGGACTCCGCGTCTGGAGATCCCGATCGGAAAATATCCAGGATTTGCATTCAGTTTTTCTAATAAAGATTTGCCGATCCCGGATCCGGCCCCGACTACCAGGATGTTTTTGGGTTCCATGTTCTTACTTGGACATCGCCCGCACTTTTAATAAAAAATCCGCAGCTTCCAGATGACGATTTGCCTGGATCAGATCTTTTCCCCAAACAGTGATCCCATGTTTTTCTATAACGCAGAATGGAACTCTGGGTTTTGCCTGGGTGAGATGTTGTTCCAAATGATCTGAGATATCCTGCACTTTCGGATAATTGTATAGAACAGGAACGGAAACGTTAGGGTTCTCATCCCAAATACCGAATGCTTTTATGATCTCTAAAGGAAGAAGTGGAAGATCCTCGATTGGATTCTCTTTAGAAACCCCTATCTCGATCAGATTGGATTCAGGAGTATGGACATGAAGAGAACATCCCATTTCAGGAAATGCTTTATAAACTGCTCTGTGAATAGAAGTTTCGGCAGAAGGTTTCAGACCTTCTCTTCCTTTCCAACCTTCTAATACTTTTCCGGATTCTATTTCTACAGGAAGAAAATCTTTTCGAGTCAGTTTGTTTTTATCCAAACCGCTTCCACTTACCCAGAATATATTAGGATTTTTTTCGTCTTTGATGGAAAGATTTCCGGCAGTTCCAGGCATCCATCCTTTAGAATGATATAGTACTCCTGACTCCGCAAGGCGGGTCAGGATCTTTTTCTGGGACATTTTTTAAACTAGAGCCGTAGTTTCTTCTACGTAATTAGGGACCCAGCCACTCATGTCTTGGAAATAACGGACTGCTTTGATCCTTTTATTCTCGTCTAGAGTGAACCAGTGATTTGTATTCTTAGGAACGGAGATGAAGTCATCCTTCTCTACTCTTACTAGAAACTTTTCGCCTGCAAGTGCAAATCCGAAAATACCGGAGCCGTCCACGATATAACGAACTTCGTCGTCAGTATGATAATGTACTTTATCAAATTTGGCTAACATCTCGTTCAAGCCGGGAACTTGCGGATGAAGAACGATCAGGTCTCTAGATTGATAACCTTCTTTCTCTTTTAATGTCTCGAAACGATTGTCTAAATTTTTGAGAAGAGCTTCTTTCTCATCATCTACAAGAGTTAATTTATCCGTAAGAGAATTAGAGGCGTTAGGAACCGGCCAATGATCGTACTCGATCCCTCTTTTATTTAGAAAAGATTTAACTTCAGTGTTGTCTTTGATTTCCGGTAGTCCCGGTTTTTGGATAATAGTCGCCATTCGCGTCCTCCTTTAGGTGGTGTCCCTTTTTTTAGCTCCGCACCCTCAAGCGGCAGTCGCGGCCCTTTATGTTTGGAAGGCCGCTTTATAAAACCTTATTTATTGACCCTCTCCACATAGGTAAGATCTCTCAAGTCGATCCGGATAGAATCACCTTGTTTGATAAAAATAGGTACGTTAATCTCTCCGCCAGTTTCTACAGTTACTCTTTTGAGAGCGGTTCCAGAGGTATCACCTTTGAGACCTTCTTCTGCATAAGTTACTTGGAGGATTGCAAAGTTTGGAGGAGTCACTCCGATTGGTTTACCTTCATAGAAAGAAACTTCCATAGCAGTTTCCTCTTTTAAGAATGGTAGGATATCCTCTAAGTATTCTTTGGAAACCGGAAGTTGCTCGAAATCGTTAGTGTCCATGAAGATGATATCATCACCCTCGGAGTAACAGATAGTCATCTGTCTCTTTTCCAATTCTACGGACTCTAATTTTTCCGCAGCCTTGAAGGTCCTTTCGATAGAGCTACTGCGGACCAAGTTCTTTAATTTTGTGCGGATAAAGGCAGAACCTTTTCCCGGATTCACGAATTCGCTTTTTACAACGGAATAAAGTTCTCCTTCTACTTTGAGAACCATTCCTTTTCTAACTTCAGTGATGCCTAAGTTCATAAACGACCTAAATAAAAAATACGCTACTTCTATATCCTTGCGGGAAGGCCGGGTGTCAAGCGATGTACTCCGGCTCTCTCGTTAATTGTAATATTTCAGGACCAAAATCCGTTCGACTTTTACCCTTATAAGAGGAGAATCCCCTTTTGGAAAAGATTTCCGGAGAACCAAAGACTCGATGAAACAAAAATTAACGCTCTTACTCCTTCTGTTTACCGTCCTAACGGTTGCCAATTGTAAAAAAGAACCCTTACTGATTACAGGCTCCGAAACCATGCACACTTTGCTGAACGTGGTAGCAGCTGGATATGCTAAGAAGAATTCTAATGTAGAAGTGACCGTCCAAGGAGGAGGTTCCTTTGAAGGGATTGAAAAATTATTCGATGGCAAGACGGATATAGCCGCTTCTTCCAGACCATTAACTCCGGAAGAACAAACCCAGTTCGAAAGAAAAGGGAGATTCGAAAATGTGCTGATCGGTTATGATGGGATCGCTGTAGTAGTGAATCCAGCAAACTCTGTTTCTAAACTTACCTTAGAACAGATCTCCAAAATATTCTCCGGAGATATAAAAGATTGGTCTCAAGTAGGCGGAAAGCCCGGACCGATCCATGTAGTCCTTCGAAATGATAAGAGCGGAACTGCGGCTTACTTCGAAACTCACATTTTAAGACAGAGAGACTTGGGAGAAAAAGAATACCAAACTTTTAAGAAGAAAGAATTTACGAATGATTCCAAGGTAGTTGCGGATAATGATGAAATGGCAGATCTGATCGAGAAAGATATTGCCTCCGTCGGATTTATGGGAATGGGAAGCGCGCAGATCCAGAACAAAGGAAAAGTAAAAGCGGTTCCTTATTCCAAAACCGGAAAAGATCCTTTTGTGGAGCCGAGCATCCAAAACGTTTCCGAAAGAAAATACAAACTCTCTAGAGGATTGTACCTATTTTATCTCTCCGACAGAGGTAAAAAAATTGATGAGTTCATTACTTATATCACTTCGGAAGAAGGACAGACTATGGTGCTGAAAAGTGGCTATTTAAGAAGTACTTTAAGTACAGTAGAAGTAGAAGCGACCAAGCCATAAATTCCGATTTTCTTTCCGAAAAAAGGTTGCGAAAGCCGTTTTGTTCCGTCTAAGTTTAGATAGATATGAAGCGGCTTTGGCTTTTACCTCTGATCTTATTCATGGTACTCGCCCTCTTCAGTGAGGTCGTGGCCAGAGATTATAGTACCGCCAAAAGTTATTCCTTCCAAAAAAAATCAAGAACCCAATCTTTTAGAGATGGTGATGACCAAGGACTTCCTTCCTTATTCTCAATGAGTGCAGATGATGCAGTCATAGGATTAATCACCAAATTCTCTCAGACAGCATCCGGATCAAAAAGTAGTCTTCTTCCGAATGATTCAGGTCGCAATTTTTACTTTCACGCCCTAGCATATCGTTATCTTTTCCTTCCCCCTCCGGTCTGACCGGTTTTCATTCTGTAAGTCCTCGGGAGAACTTTTCCCCGTAAAAAGCATGAAGTGCGGTTTCGGGCAAAAATTCCGCTTCGGCAAAAATAGAAAACGGGAAATCTAGCTCATCCTTCTCCTAAGTCTCCAACTTTAATAGATGGGCATTCTCCTCGAGGTTATATAAATAAACGACTCGAATGGAAACCTATGTTTGGTTTCCTTCTTTTTTATACGGATACTCGGTTGACTGGAATTGCAGGCATGAGAATCCATCAGTAAGAGGGCTTCTTGGAACTCGTTTCCTCACATTTAAAACAAAAGACTGTTTCCGAGCCGGAATGGTTGGATTGGAAATGGCAAATCCAAAATCGGATCAAAGATGGATCCGAACTGGGAAATTATATCCACATAAGTTCCGAGGAAAAAGAAGCATTGCTCGCTTGCTCAGAAGTGTTCAGCTTCTCCGCTACTCCTTATTATTTGAATCTCGCAGATCCTGAAGATCCAAACTGCCCTATCAGATTACAGGTCTTACCAAGAAAGGAAGAGCTACATACTAGAGCCTGGGATAGAAGAGATCCGTTGGCAGAAGAATCCTATATGCCGGTTAAAGGAGTAACACATCGTTATCCGGATAGAGCACTTTGGTATTTATCTCATGTATGTGCAGTCTATTGTAGATTCTGCACTAGAAAAAGAAAGGTATCTCAATCTGCGGGAACTCCAGGTATTGAAGACTGGAAAGATGCATTACGTTATTTTCGAGAACATACAGAAATTAAAGAAGTGATCCTCTCAGGAGGAGATCCTTTAAATCTTTCTGATTCCAAACTGGATTATCTACTAGGCGAATTAAAATCTATTCCACATATCAATCAGGTTCGTATTCATACGAGATACCCTGTTACACTTCCTATGAGGATTACGTCGGAACTCTGTCAGGTGCTCAAAAAACATTTTCCGATCTATCTGGTAACACATTTCAATCATTCCAAAGAGCTTACTGAGCTGGTAAAAGAAAGGATCGGGATGCTCGTGAAAGAAGGTGCAGTTACTGTCCTAAACCAGGCTGTACTTTTGAAAGGGATCAATAATTCTGTAGAAGCTTTGACAGATTTATTCTACGGACTGACCAAAATCGGGATCAAACCGTATTATTTGCACCAATGCGACGAGGTATTCGGATCTTCTCATTTTAGGGTCCCTATAGAAGAAGGTGTGGAACTCATGAAACAGATCCGGGGAAGTATCAGCGGACTAAGTGTTCCACTATATGTAGTGGATCTAACTGGTGGAGGAGGAAAAGTACCTCTACCTGCGAACTATTTGGAAGAGACCAAAACTTCTTCTTATGTATTCCGAAATTATAAAGGAGATCTGTATGAGATCGGTTTTTAGAATTGCCATTCTACTCTTAGCCACCTTGGCCATCTCAGAATGCAAAAGCCATCAGGAAAATCCGACCTCGGTCGTAGCTGAAAATCCGTCGGCACTTCGACTCAATTACGATGTAGTATATTATACAGGCGGACATTCCGTTTTACTTAACTCAGGAAGATTATTCGCCAGGGGACTATTTTACGAATGTAAAATATCCGACACGAATTCCAGTTTCGAAAGTTTCCGGGCCTCTTCTTACACTGAGGATAATTCCAACGATTTCAGACAATTGGTATCCGAAACAGACCAGTCAAAATTCAATTCCAGACAATTCCAATATTTCCCAATCGGGGAAAATTCCAGGGCCACGGTATTTTCAGGCTGCGTCAAAGGATCCGGAGCGGAAAAATGTTACGTCCGTTGGGAGTGGCAAAAAGAAGCGTTTATATTCGTGTTTGAAACCCAGTTGGAAAACAAAAAAGGACTAGGCACCGCGGAATTAGGAAAAGAATTCCACGAATTCGTAAGCCGGGGAATAAAAGCGTTTTAAAAGTGTATTTTCTTGACCGATTTTGATCCGGAAAGTATGTTATCCGGCGGGGAGAAGAGATCCCGAGGATAAGATAGAATGTGGTTAAAATTGGGGGATACCGAGGTCATTAATCTAGACTATATCTCCTCCATCAAAAAGAACATGGCGGCAAACTCGATAGAGATCACCTACCATGACTTCAATCACGTAAAATCGCTTCCCTTCGGAGATCCGGAAGATAGAGATCGGGCCTACAAAGCCATTTTGGAAAACCTTTCCAGGATGCGTTTGTTTTTCGAATAGTATATCTTCTAATAGTCCTAAGAGCAGAGACCAAAGCGATTCAAAAGCCATGGAACGAATTAAAGAAAATCTATCCAGCGTCTCCTCCCTAAAACCATTCGAACTCATATTTTTCGGTTCCAGACAAAGAGGAGAAGGAGACGAATCCTCCGACTTCAACTTCCTGGTACTTGCAGATCCTTCCGATCAACTCAAAGGAAATTTTATCCGAGAGATCAATCGAGCAATGGAGCCTCTCCAAAGCCAGGGACAGGTAAACTTACTGGCTGCAGACTGGGACGGGTTCCGTACTAGGATGCGAAGTTACGACCCAGGAGCTATCCATATCTGCGAATTGGGCGAACCATACTTCGGTTCAGAATATTTTCCAGTCATCAAAGAAGAATGGGATAAACTTAAATCAGAGCCTATCGACGGAAACACCGCAAGCAAATATTTAAGAAAACGTTATAGATTCTATAAAGGTATTGTTCCTCGCAATACTAAGGAAGACGTAGTCCGGATGGAAAGACTACTAACAGTCTATCTCCAAAATTGGATGTTCCGACATATCGAAGATCTTGGGATCGCAGAGATAGTAAACTCGGATATCCCTTCCAGAATCGGGCCAATGTTTCGTGCGCTTTATTCAAAAGAAGCCAAAGGAAACACTTTGGAACTGCTCGAACTATATGAAGAAGTTCTAAAATTGAAAAAGGAACTACGTTCTCCAGAATCCCCTTTCTCCGTGGAAAGATTCAACCAACTCAAAGAAACTCTCCGCTTCGAAGAAAAAGAGATCCGAATTCTAAAACTGAACTATTGAGATCTGGTTGTTTTTGAAAAACCGCCCCCACCCTGCTTTGGGAGGGGGGAGTGGCCCGTGGGACCGTCCGGGATCTCTAATATCACAAAAACATTATTCTTACAATCGATATTCTTCGGATAATCTTGTAGGAGCTCCTACAAATTTTTCTTAGAAAAATTCTTTACGGCAACAGCCAAGATCGAGTCTGCAATTTCTTCACCCCAAATAGAACAACCTTCTATGGAAGGATGAAATCCATCCGAACAAAAGATCCCTTCCGGAGCAATGGATCCGATCTTTCTCATCGGAATATGAAATACATTTTCTAATTTCGTGGAAAGATAGGAAGAAGCCTGGTCCAAAAGCCTAGCCTTCCAACCTAAAACAAATCTCATAGTCTTAGGCAAGGCTGGGAAAATACCAAGTGGTGGAACTCCTGCAATAAATACTGGAGTGTTCGGATATTTTGCCCTACAAAGATCAATCATATCCTGTAGATCGGAAGACCATTTTTTCTGGGAGTTCAATTTTACTACATCATTCGCACCTAAAGCAAGAACGATCGCATCCGGAAAAGATTCAGGCAAACGAGATCCAAACTTCTCCTTTGCCTCTTCTAAAGTGATCCCACTTTGTCCGATCGCTTTCCAAAAGATCTTTCTTCCACTCTTGTTTTTAAGAGCAGAAGCAATTTGGCCAGTCAGAGAACTTTTATAATCTGGAATTCCTACACCTGCAACGGTAGATTCTCCCAAAACCAAAAGATAGAATGGGTTAGAACCAGGAAATTCCCCGAAGTCAGGGCCAGAAGCTTCCGGCAAACGAGGGATCGTTTTACGAGCCTTCAACCCCTGCCATAAAAGCAGAGGCGATAAGAGAAGGCTCGTAGTATAAAATGGGACCTCTTTCATTAGAATTTTCTAATTTCTTAATTCTCTCAGTAGATTTGCGTTGCCGGTCACTGCCAGAGCAGCGGCTAAGCCTCCCATCATCGCACCCGCAATTCCCGGAGAAGCAGCATCCGCACCGGTTAAATATAAACCTTCAACCGGAGTTCTTACGTCAAACCAAGGACTTTTTTCCTTCTTATATCTTTCCGGCACACAGGCCAAACCATAGATTGCACCGTCCGGGTGAGAAGTAAAATGTTCATTCGTGATCGGAGTAGAAAGTTCCGCAAATTCGACTAACTTAGTAAGACCTGGAAATCTGGACTCCAATGTGGTCAGGATTCGATTAATGATCCTTTCCTTGAAATCTTTATATTCTTCTCCCCTCTTCTTCCAAGGTTCGTCTTTCCATTCTGCAAAATTAGCATAATCTGTGAATGTGATCACATCCATAGTATGAGACTTAGCTTCCGGATTTTTTAAACTCGGGAAAGAAAGATATAGATTCGGTATCTCATCACTTTCAGAAAGCCAATCATTTCTTTCGGAAAAATTCTTATCATGATCAGGAGAAGAGAAGATCCAATAGTTTTCCCCACTAAATCCGAATTTTGCAGGGCTCTCGGAAAGGCCAAGATAGAGGCAAATGCTTGTAGTCATTTTTTCTCTATTATAAAAATCTTTTAAATCCTTTCTGAAAGATATCGGAAATGAATCAGGGATCAATTTTGTATAAGTAGGATAAGCTCCCGCGCATGAGATCACCACCGGAGCGAAAAAGTCCCGCTCATGCCCTTCTCCTCTTAGCGCTTTCGCCTTAACCCCTATTGCCTTTCCATCCTTGATCAGGATTTCTTTTGCTTCAACAGAAGATAGGACAGCACCACCATTTTCTTGAAGGATCGGTTCTATCGTATCGAAAATTTTACCGGCGCCACCTACCGGATAATAGCCTCCGTTAATATAATGCTGCACGAGTGTAGCATGCATCGCAAAAGCAACTTTAGAAGGAGGAAGACCATAATCTCCCCATTGGGCGGCTAAAATCCCCTTCAAGTCTTCGCTCTTGAAATTTTTATCGAAATAATCCTTGAGAGTTACTACATTTCCTTCTCCCAAGATTCCAATAAGAGAATCCAAAGGAGGAGGAGAAAGTCTCATCATGATTGCTTTTCCGAAAAGAACCGAAATTTTTCTAATATCCTTTAAATATCTTTCGATTGCTTCCTCTTCTTCAGGAAATGCATTGATTAGATCCGATCTGAACTTTTCCGGATCTCCATAGATATCGAATTTTCGGGAAGGAAAAACCAAACGTTCGAAAGGATCTGGCATTCTTTTCCAAACGAGTTGGCCGCGAGTGATCTTATCCGAGATCTTCTTACAAAGTCCACCTTCGTGCATATCACCTACATAGTGAATTCCCACATCCCAATGGTATTTTCCCTGCTTTCTTTGAAATTCATGAGTAAAGCCGCCCGGTTGAAAATGTTTTTCCAAAACCAGAACTTTCTTACCGGCAGATTGGGCCAAAAGACTTGCTGTGGTTAGGCTCCCCATTCCGGAACCTATAAATATAATATCGAATTCGTTTCCTACTTGATCAATATTCATTGACAAAACCTCTTATTCGCATTCAATGTGAACACTGAACACATTCAGTTTTATAATTTCACCCTTTAATGTAATACATGTCAACATGAAAAATCCCCAAGAAAAAAATTCATACCACCACGGAGACCTAAAAAGAGCCTTATTGGATGCCTCCATAAAGATCTTAAAAGAAGAAGGTTATAAGGCCTTAAGCCTCAGAAAAGCCGCGACCTTGGCAGGAGTCAGCCAATCCGCACCTTATAGACATTATCCAGATTTAGAATCCTTATACGCTGATATCGCAGAGGAAGGATTTAAAATTTTAGCGGAAAGACAAAAGAGACTGAGAGCAAAATATAAAAAGAAACCTTTGCTTTTATTTAGGGAATCTGGGGTTTCTTATGTGGAATTTGCATTAGAAAATCCTGATCTATTTCGGATCATGTATGGAAACCAGATAGAAAGCCATCTCAAATACGATTCTCTGATCGAAACAGAAGACGAAACGTTTCAGATCATCGTGGATATCATCAAGGATTGCCAAAAAGCAGGATTGATCCCTGAAGGAAATGCAGAAAAAGCAGCCACCTCTGCTTGGACTATGGCTCATGGAGTCGCAGTACTATTGTCAGGTCAACAGATGATGTTTAGATCTATCGAGACAAAACAGGCAAGAAAGATCACTAAGGATTTAATCCAGTTCTTATACACCGGATTGAAAGCTTAATTCGAGGATTATCTCCTTGAGCCTGTGCAACCAACCTATAAGGGAAAATTCAGATCTACAATTCTTCTTATCTTTTATCGAAAAGATAATGTGAGACAATCCATTCTTCCCCTTTTTTGTATTTCCAAAGTTCTGCACATGCCATGAAAAAAGTTTTCCAATAAATAAACCATTTCACTGCTTGTTCTTTACCGTAGGTCTCTCCCAAAATTTGTAAGACTTCCTTTTTATTCTTATACATATTGGAAAGCCAAGCTTCTGACGTAAGAGCGTAATTATTACCGTTTACAACCCATTGATTACGGATCTGAAAATCCTTTTGGAAATATAAGAAGAGATCGTGAGAAGGCATCTGCCCACCCGTAAAAAAATATTTTGCCATCCAATCCGTATCATCAACAATATCAAAAGGATAAGCGAATTTTTTATGTGTGAATATATGTACGAAAAATTTTCCTTTCGGTTTTAAAAAACTCGCCAACTTTCCGAATAAAACTTCGTAGTTTTTCATATGCTCTAACATTTCAATAGAGATGATACGATCGAACTTAAGATTCGTCTTAAATACGTTCATATCGGCGGTTATAATATTCAGGTTTTTTAAACCTCTTTTCTTTGCCTCTGAATCTATGAACTTCTTTTGGCTTTTGGAGTTGGAAACCCCTGTTACTTTGCATTTCGGATACTTCTCCGCTACATAAAGAGAAAGAGATCCCCAGCCGCAGCCCAAGTCTAAAACATTCATCCCGTTTTCTAGTTCAGCTCTTTTGCAAGTCAAATCCAACATTGCCCTTTCAGATTCGTCTATTCCAACTTCGGGAGAAGTCCAGTAACCCGAACTGTACTTCATATATTTTCCCATCACCAATTTGAAAAAAGAAGAAGGGACTTCATAATGTTGCTCATTTGCAGCATGAGTATCAATTGCAATGGGAGATAGTTTTAAGGAATTTACATATTGGATCAGATGTTCCTGATTTTTTTCCAAATTGCCTTTATCTTCCGTGCGAAGTCTGAGACGCAAAAGCTGGCGTATTCTGAATCGAATTAACCAATCCGGGAAAACATCTTTTTCCATTAGAGTATAGATCAGGCTCATTTTTAAGTTTTCCTATATTCTATTTTAGAACTACTTTTTGGGAAACCAAGGGAAGAAGGCACTAGTCCTGGATTTATATTCCAAATATAGATTTCCTTTGGACTTTAATTGCCCTATCTCATTCAAGGGAATACCGGTGATCTTAGTTAAGAGAATAAACATAACTAATGGAGAGATAAGGCCAATCCATCCCCAAGGAGAGGCAAGAGAAACCAAACCGAAAGAAATCCAAATCACCCATTCAAAAAAATAATTTGGATGTCTACTATATTTCCATAGTCCAGCATCACAAACTTTTCCTTTATTCGCCGGATCTAATTTGAATTCCGCTAATTGAAAATCTGCAACTGATTCCCCCCAAAGTCCAATTGCGAAAACGCAAAGACCTATCACTTCCAATGGATGTGTTTGGATAGAAGGATTCAGAGCAGGAAAAAGAAAAGGAAGACTTAAGATCGTTCCAAGAACTCCTTGGAATTGAAATACATTGGTGAAAAATTTTCGATCTACCTGATCCCCGTATTCTTTACGAAATTCAGTATATCTTGCATCCTCATGTCCTGTTAAAACTCTAGTAGTGAATATAAAATAAGAAAGTCTCCATCCCCAAACCGTTGCCATAAAAGCGAAGATAGCTTTTCGTACCGAAAAAGCATCGCCCAATATAAAATATACGATCGCAACCGTGGAAATACAAAGCCCCCATCCCACATCTACGATCGAATAGTTTTTGATCAACTTCCCAATCAACCAAAGAAGACTCATCAAAAAGAATATGACCACCCAGGCGCTGAACATTAAAGACACGGCCTTTTCGTACATTAGAATGCTCCGATATATATGGATTTATTTGTGAACGATCTGGTTTGCTTTTTTAACCAGGATTAATAATAGAAAATAGGAAATTCCCGCAGGGATAGGTACCATACAGGTCCAACCAAGAACGGCATATCCTGCGGAATGAGAAAGACCGTCCCATACTTGAGAACTATCTCCTTCTACAAGTTTATACGCCCAAGTCAGATCAAGTTCCTTATCCAACAAATAGGCACCTAATTTTAAAAAAGGAATAATTAGAAAAACTTGAAATGGATACATTGCATAATTTGCGATCTGTATGGAGACAGGGTTCAGCCTTAAGACAAAACCTAAGAAAGCACATAATGCCATTGTAGTCCCGATCAAGGGGAAAATCCCGATTGCTCCACCAATCGCTAAGGATAATGCAATCTTTTCAGGACTGGTCCCGGTTTTTAATTCTTCTAAGATCCTTTCTTTAGTTTTAGCTAAAAAGGAAGGTTTTGATTCTTGGTTTTCTAATTTTGTCACTGGGAGTCCAATCCGAGATTATTCGGCCTGGTATACACTACCTGCACCACGCTGATATTTCTCATATGGAAGGCTGCAGCGCAATACGAAAAATAATATCTCCACTTGCGTAAAAAGGATTCATCATAACCCATACTTCTGATGGCTGAAAGATTTTCTTCGAACCCCTTATGCCAAGACATGAGAGTTTGATCGTAATATTGGCCTATATCTTCCAGCTCGTGTAAAAACATATCACCTGTCTTATTAATCGCCTCATTGATCCTTGCAATAGAAGGCAAAAGTGATCCAGGAAAAATATGTTTTTGGATAAAATCCACCCCCTTTCTAAAAGACTCATATCTAGAATCCGGGCAAGTAATGATCTGGTGAGCCATAAGCCCGTCCTTTTTCAAAACTCTATGACACATTTCAAAGAAGTCCTCGAAGTATTCGTGGCCGACTGCTTCTAACATTTCCACAGTCACTATTTTATCATAAGTGCCCTGCACTTTTCTGTAATCTTCCAGTCGGACCTCTATCTTATCCTCTAAGCCCATATCGGAAATTTTCGCTTTTGCAAATTTATATTGTTCTTCCGAGATCGTGTAAGAAGTCACCTTGCATCCGTAGTTTTTAGCCGCATAGGTAGAAAATGCACCCCAGCCTGTTCCTATCTCCAAAAGATGATCAGAAGCCTTGAGTTTCAATTTTTTACAAAGATTTTCTATCTTTGCAATCTGCGCATCTTCCAAAGATTTTGACTTATCAGTAAAGTAGGCACAAGAATAAGTCATCGTAGGATCTAAGAATTTTTTATAAAAATCATTTCCTAGATCGTAATGTTCGGAAATATTCTTTTTACTTCCTCGTACTGAATTATTTCTGAACAAATGTAGAAGTCGATTTCCTAAATTCATTAGCGTAAGATGAATGAAATTTTTGCTAGAGCCGCTAACAGAAGGAGTACTTTCTATATTTAGCAAGAACCAACAGATGATCGCACGAATATCGTCCGTGTCCCAGTCGCCGTCCATATACGATTCTGCAAGCCCAAGATCGCCGTACAATACAAGCTTTTTGAAAAACTTTCTGTCTTTCACTTGTAAAATCGCGTGATGAAATTCCGCAGGATCGGAAGAATTCGGATTTCCTAAATATCTTTGCCCTCCGTCCGGAAAAAGGATCCGTAAAGATCCCCTTTGCATTCCTGATAATGCAGAGAAGAAGATCCTTTCATAAAAACCTAAAGTTCCGATCTCGGAACCTGCACTTTCCAACGGTTCTACTTTTGCAATATTATCGCCTTCCAAGATGCAATCCTCTTTGTTTGTCTAATCCTTCGTTCTTTCGAATGAAAGGAAGTTTTTTCAGGTAAAGAAGTAAGGCCTGCCAATGGATGAGTCCGATCACCCTTAATGTTACAAAAGGATATTTTACAAACATCCAGATTAGATTTAGATCAGTAAGATCCGAAACCTTTCCGGTATAAGTTGTCACCATGACCCTTTCTCCATTTTCGAAAGCGTCTATCCTTAAGTTTATCCTTCCACCTTGGGGAGGATTTAAATGAAATTCGAACTCTGAGTCCAAACTGACAAATGGAGAAACATAGAAGAACTTCCCTTCTTTCTTTTTAAATCCTTTTTGATCAAAGGATCCTTTTCCAAGGAAGTATAACTTCATTTCTCCGAATGTATTCCCAACCTCCGCAACGGCACATATTGGATTTCCGCCCTTATCCTCGGCAAAATAAAATGATACCGGGTTAAAAACGTAGCCGAATACTCTTAGGTTGGTGATTAGCGTTACCTTTTCTACCTTCTCTTTGACTCCTTCCTGTTTTAAGTACTCTAAAAAATTTTCTTTTATACCTTCTTTTCCGAAGTTTAAATGATCCTTATCTTTAAAAGAAAATACGCGAAACTTATTATTTCCAACCATCCATAAACGATCGTTTACTAAATCAAGTTCGTCTAGGTCGAGTTGGAATGTAAAAATCCCGTAATTAAACCTATTCGGTTTAGGAATTTTACGATCATGCATTACCCTGGCTTCGACTATTTTGGAATTTAGTCCCATACCTTCCTTCCGAGTAAGGTCTCTGATAATTCTTTAGCGGACCAAAAAGCATCCTCATGGAATCCATATCTAAAATAACTGCCGCAGAAATAGATAGGTCCCTTTTGATTCAGTTCGGATAATCTTCCTTGGGCTTTTAAAGAACCAACGTGAAAAAGAGGATGTTCGTATTTGATCCTTTTCAAGATCTTTTTAGGATCCACAAGCCCAGGGTCTCCTATAGATAGAAAATAATCCTTCTTCTTGGACACTCCTTGCAAACTGTTCATCCAATAAATCGTGTGAGGCCGGATCTGACCTTGGATCCGGTCCATTCTATAATTCCAAGAAGACCAAGTAGTTTTTGTATTCGGCATTACGGAATCGTCCGTATGCAAAGTAGCTATGTTCTCTTGGTATTCAAACTGAGATAATAATTCTTTCTGTAGAGATGTAGGCTTTTTTAAGATTGATAAGGAACTGTCTGCGTGGCAGGCAAGTATGACCTTATCGAATATTTCGGACCTTCTTCCTTTGAAGATAAGTTTGGCTTTTCCAGTTGGAGTAACTTCCACACCTAATACTGGTGAGCTAGTTTGAAATCTATCTTTATTAGGCGACAGCAGCCTTTTAACATATTCAATAGAGCCACCATCGACGGTATACCATTGGTGCTGGGTGTTTAGTCCCAAAAATCCGTGATTTAAGAAAAAACGAACCAAGGAATAAGCTGGGAACTCCAACATCAGATCTTCCGGAGTAGACCAAACTGCAGAACTCATTGGCACAAGATAGTATGTCAAAAGATCAGTATGATACCCTTCTTCTTTTATATATCTATGCAGAGAATAGTCTTTATACTTTGGATCTTGTAATATCTTAGGTGACTCATCATTGAAACGATTTATATTCAAGAGCAAACGTAGAAAACGAAAATTGAATATATTCTTTCTTTGAGCAAATAGGCCGTTCAATCCTGAACCACAAAATTCTAGTTTATCCGGAACATGTTGTACACTGAATGACATGCTGGTCTTTTTTGTAGGCACATTCAATTTTTCGAAAAAACGTTTTAAATTCGGATAAGTGACATGATTGAATACTATAAATCCGGTATCTATAGGGATCTTTTTGTCTTCTTCCGGTACGAATACTGTGTTTGTATGACCACCAACGTAGTCTGCTTTTTCAAAAACAGTAATATCATATTGGTCCCGTAAAAAATAAGAGCAGCCCATTCCTGCAACGCCAGAACCTACGATCGCAAGTTTTTCCTTTTTTCGGTTAGAGGTCTTTGGGGACTTCTTCTTGAGGGGAGAATTCTTTTTCAAAAACTTCCTTCTTCCTTTCTGATTTATATTGTTGGAATTCCCTCTTATAGATAGGTCTCAAGAAGGCTTTTCTATAGACTTGGCTTATACCTTTTGAGTTTGGAAAAATTTTTCCAAAGCTCGGCCATTAAAAGGGAATTGGTAGTTTTAGTAAAACAAATTAGCCGAATCCGAACGCAAGAGCCAGATATCTTAAGATCCTAAGTGAGAATACCACCAAGGCAAAGATCCAAAACTTCTGGCGGAAAAAACCGGAGAGTACAGTGATCGGGTCTCCTATAAATGGTAGAAACGAAAATCCCAGTGCCCAATATCCCCATCTGGACATTCTTTCCGCCCAGCCTGAGTAGGTTTTGGATTCGGTGATCCTTGCCTCTATTTTTTTCCCGAACCAATAGCCTAACGAGTAGTTGAATGCGCAGGCAGCACAGTTTCCGATCGAAGCCCAAAACACCGCCTCACCTGGAGAAAGTCCGGACCAGATCGCTCCCATAAGTGCCGCCTCTGAACTGAAAGGAAGCAGTGTAGCTGCCCCGAAAGAAATCAGGGCCAAACCGGGACCGGCATAGGCCTGTAGGAGTTCAGACAAAAATTTTGAAAGTTCCAACAAGCTCTCCCAATCTCAGTTTTTTTTCAGTATAAATCCAATTTCAAATGACCCTGTTAGGCCTTAGATCGGATATGTAATGTAAGACGATTTTAATACAAGAGCGCCTAACCTTGAAAAAAATAATATCCCTATTTGTAGTTTGTATCTCCTCCCTTATTCCATTTTCTTTATTTGCAGAACCTTTTACTCTAATTGGACAAGGCACTCAAATCTCACCTTTCACAGCAAAGATAGGAATCGGAGCAGGACAGGCAGAATACCAATACGGCCTTGCAGGTAGATCTGAAACTTATAGAGCGGGATTCGAATACAATCCAAGAAACTTTGGCTTCGAAATCGGAGTCAATCGCAGCAGTTATTTTATTCCTCCGGACCGCTCTACGGAAATGTCCTCTGCAATGATACTTTCCGCTCCAACTTTCGATAATTTCGGATATTACTTTGCCGGAGCGTCAATGATCGATAAGATTACATTTTCCAAAACATTCTTAGATTTAGGGCCAACATTCCATTTTCGTCCTGGGTCTAAATTCGATCCCTATATCGGCGCAGGATTTGGTATCGCAGACATAGGCGCAAAACAATCTACATTAAGAGCCTACGGTAAACTCGGTGTCCGGATGAATTTCGAGCGTAGTTTTTTATTTTTAGAATTAGAAGGAGCCTCTATCAACCGCCATTTCCTAGGAGAAAAGTATATCTACGGGGAAGGTTCCGGGATCTTCGGATTCGGCTATTATTTCGGATCTGCTTCCTCTTCGGATAACAAACAAGTAGCTCCCGTAAAACAGAAAGAAGAAGAGCCTGCCCCTAAACAGGAAGAGGTAAAAAAAGAAGAACCTAATCCTTCTAAAACAGAAGAAGTTCAACCTACAGAAGATAAACCTTAAGACAGATTTAGAATTCTTCTTATATTTTATGGGAAAACGACTTAATTTTTCGTTTTACCCTAGACAAAGACCCAAAAACAATACGAAGCAAGCAATGATCGCTTGCTTCGTATGGACATCTTTCAGTTTTCCTACCATTCTATCGGTTATATTTCAGGGACAATTTTCACCGTTTTCCTGATAGTCTCTTTATTAAAATTAAAAAGTAAAACAAGACATGCCTGGATACTAATAGCTTATCTATTGTTTGTTTTGGCTTTGAATTTCGGATTTCTGATCCGGACTTCTTTATTCCTTCCTTCTCTATCCAAACCTGCTTGTTTCCTGATCGCGCTATATACTTCATTCTCCAACTTAGGACTTTTATATTTTGTATATTCCTTTTTTGGAATAGATCGTAAAAAAGAATCTAGAATTACATTACTAGCGATATTTCTCGCGGGAATGTTCGGATTTTTATTCTATGTATTCAAGAATATCAACTCTGAAGTTTCTTATAACTTCAGTATCCAAATGTTCGAATTTCAAGAACCTGAGTCCACGGCTCCGATGGGCTCGATCCATTTTTTAACGTTTATTTGGATATTGATCGTTATCCTAAGACGAAATATACACTTAAGAAGGGAAATTTCTCTCGAGCCAAATACAAATTCAATAGTTGAGAAAAAAAGAGAATTGAGAATGTCACGTAATTTCGGACTGGCCATTCTCCTTCATGCATTATTCTCTCTTACCTATACTTTTTATGGATGGGGTTATCTTTCTTTTTCCAATTTTCAACTTATATTGACTTCCGTCACAAGTTTACAACTTTTCTTCTATACGGTCCTGTATTTAAATTATTTCCCGGAACCTTCTTCTTTTATGATCAAGATACTCGGAGTCTCTTTAGCTACTGTGCTAATCCTATTTTGTGTGGTTGCTCGGATCAGCTTTGTGCTGATCGAGAGTCATTATGATGAAACAAGAAAAACAGAAATAGAGAACCTAAGAGAAAATTTAAAATTAGGCAAAGATCATATTCTACCAAAGGATGTGTTATATCTAATCTCCAGCTTAGATCAAAACAACACTTCTCGGTCGGATTCTTCGGATAGAGACGATCTATTTCCTATTTCTAAAAGAATGTACAGAGTACTTTCTCTTCCGGAAAATAAACCTGTATATATTATTTGGTACACATTCTATTCGGAAGGAAGGATCTACGAAATAGGTTATCCTTATGAATCTTATAGTAGGATGATCCATTCCATTGTTTCAGTCATTGCTTTAATCTTAATTTCATCTTCCATCTTTTTGATTCTTCTACTTCCCTATTTGATCCACAAAGGATTAAGAGATTTGCAAACATATCGAAGTATTCTATAATTCCGAAACGGATCTCAAGCTAGCAGCTTTTTCATTTTCTCAGAGACGGAAGCTGCTGCTTTTCCTGCTGCTTCTGCAAAATCGGCGCGGGAAGAAGAGAAAATAATACTTCTGGATGAATTGATAAGCGAATTTTTTCCGCAGACTGCGATTACTTCTTCTAAAGAAGCACCTTGGGCCCCGTAACCTGGGATCAAGAAGATACGATCCGGATGAGCTTTACGGATTTCTAATAATTCTTTTGGATGAGTGGCTCCTACAACAAGTCCCACATTTTTTGCAGGGAATTTTTCACTCAAAGCAGCAACTTCTCTATATAAGGTCCTACCAGTTTCGGAGAATGTTTTTTGTTGGAGCTCCGCAGAATCCGGGTTGGAGGTCAAACAAAGCAGGAATACCATCCTGGAATCATCCTCAATAAACGGTTTGATCGTATCCGATCCCATGTAGGGAGAAAGAGTAAGTGAATCCACTCCCAATTCTTTAAAAAAGAACTTAGCGTACTGTCTTGCGGTATTATCTAAGTCTCCCCGTTTTGCATCTGCTACGATCGGGATCTCAGGATGATTTGTTTTGATATGAGAAATTAACTTTTCGAACTGCTCTATTCCTTTGGAACCGAACGCTTCGAAGAACGCAATATTCGGTTTATATGCTACTGCATACTCTGCAGTAGCATCCACGATCTCTTTGGAGAATACGTAGAGTTTGTCCGGGACTTTTTCTAAGGAAGGAGGAAGTTTAGAAACATCAGGATCGATTCCAACGCAAAGAAGGGAGTTTAGTTTCTCCCTTCTTTTTACGAATTTGGAATAGAAATCCATTATTTCCTTACGATGTACTCTTGCGCGAACGGAGGAAGAGTAAACGCAGCCTTATGAATTTCGGCAGAGTAATATTTTAATCCTTTAGGAACTCGATTCGGATCTGGTTGGACCTTATAAGGATCCGGACCTTTAGAACAATAAGTGAATCCGATGATCCCGGAAGGATATGTAGGAACTACTGTGAAATAATATCCACAATGATCGAATACCTGAGGAATGAATTGGAATAATTCCTTAATTATCTTTCCGTGATAGTAAAAACTTTCCGCCTGACTTGTGCAGATACCACCTTGTTTTAAGGAAGCAGCCATTGTCTCATAGAAAGGTCTTTTGAATAAAACTTCTGCAGGGCCAACAGGATCGGAAGAGTCAACGCAGATCACGTCAAAGTATTCTTTATAATCCTGAACGTATTTTGCTCCATCTTCGTACGCATGAACGACTCTCGGGTCTTTCATCGCATTTGCGATCTCAGGGAAATATTCGTAACATACGTCTACGACTCCCTTATCGATCTCACAAAGATGTACTTCTTTTACGGAAGGATGTTTGAGAATCTCACGAACAGTTCCACCGTCTCCACCACCAATCACGAGAACTTTCTCAGGATTCGGGTGGCTCATCATAGGAACATGAGCGATCATTTCATGATACGCAAACTCGTCCGCCTCGGTCATCATGACCACTCCGTCCAGAGTGAACATTCTGCCGAAACTTTGAGATTCGAATACGTCTATTTTTTGGAAAGGAGTCTTACGAGAATGTAAGAACTCCTTCACTCTAATCTTGAGAGCCCTTCCGTTAGGTAACTCGAGGGTCTCGTCCAGCCAAAGTTCCAATATGACCTCTTAGAAGCGGTTTGTTACTGTAAGACGCATTGCAGCGCCTTTGAAAAATTTGCGAGTAAACTCAGCCGCAACTTTAGGATCGTATCCTTTACAAGAGAAGATATCGATATAAGAAGTATTGGTATCGTTTGCGAAGTGAGCGGAAATACAAGAAGTCTCGATCAACTGCACCATGGAATATCCAGCTACACGATCGTCTTCTCCGAAGTAAACTACTTGGGTCTCACCGAAACGTTTCATCTCGATCAGATCACAAAGCTCGATCACGTATTGTTTGATAGCGTCCGCGTCGCGGATTAAGCCAGCATCACAATTTTCCAGGTCGATAGAAGTTAAAAGTCCCCAAGCTCCATCTTTGAAAGGCTCGTATACTTTCAATTCAGGATCGGATTCGATCTTGGATTGGATATAAGTAGGGAAACTTCCATTAAAACGTTTGCGAACGATCTCAGCTTCTTCGTTGCGAGCCCATGCAAGTTCTGGGTTTTTCATCGCAGGATGATAAGTGATCTCTTGGCCAGCTTCGATATCACGAAGTGCAACCAGAGTAATATCCCCCTGAAAACCACAGTTTGCATCCGCAGATTGGCGGATATAATGAACAGAGTCGATTCCATCATCATGCAAAGGAGAAACTAAGTAGAAGTCCTTATGCACTCTATGAGGAGAAGAAAGTCCGGAAAGTCCTGCGAGTTCATTCTTATGAACTGCTTTTCCTCCCCAAACTGCTACAACCTCTCCGGCAGAGATAGTTTCCTTAGTGAAAAGGAAAGCTTCGCCCTTGTCGGTAGTAGCGATTTCGATACTGTTTCTTAGATAAGAAAAACGATTAACTATTTTAAGTTGGTCTTGGATCTTTAGGCTCATACTCTGATACCTCTCCTTAAAGTTTGAAAATAAGTGTAGTCGCCCTTTCCTCCCGGAGAGGGGAACTCGTCTTTATCAATTAGGGTGTTTCCGGCTCTGCCGGAGAGAAGATACTTATTTCCCAACTGGTTTGTGAGGTAGGTCTACGCCAAGTTTCAACAAACCGCGCTTCATTTCCACTACGGAGATGCTCTTTGAGCCGAAGCGTTCCTTGAGATATTCCAAAGCTGCCTGATTGTCGATTAGGTCTCCGCAAGTGAAGACATCGATCGCACAATAACCGTATTCGGGCCAGGTATGTATGGCGAAATGGGATTCGCTCACGACAACCACACCGCTCACACCAAACGGGCTAAATCTATGAAAAACAGATTTAACTGTGGTGGCACCGGAGAGGTCGACTGCCTTCAACATGATATCTTCTACCAATTCGTGATTGTTGATGGTCTCGTAATCACACTCATAAAACTCTGCAATTACGTGCTTTCCCAATGCGTTCATCTACTGCCTGACACCTCCGAACCGATTCTGGTTAGTAACCGAGCATGCGTATGACTATGTTTTTTTGTCAACTCTCTACGTAAATTTATATTTATTTTTTCTGTGCAGCTTTTTCTAAGATCGGAAGATCCTACAAAGAGATAAGATCAGAATTTTCCGACGAATAGAGTGAAGAAATCAAATGAGAAGTAAGAACATCAAAGACATACGAATTCAAAAATGGGTCCTTTTGAGCTTTTTCGGGGTTTTTTGGGTTATTTTAGGTACGCTGATTTACATTAACAAAGAGAAGTTTGGCTTCTTAAAAACTTCTTCTTTTGTTTTTCATTCCAAACAAGAAGCGATCGCGAACGCAGAGAAGAATGAAAAAAAAGGAATCATACTTATCTTAACTCCTAAATCTTGCGGAGACTGTGGCGTAAGTACCACACTCCTCGAGGAATTAAATTCTTTAGGTTGGAGTATTCTAAGATTGGAAGAAGAAGATCCTGACTACGAAACGATCCTCTCTGACGATAGATTCTCGGAGATCCTGCCAGCAATACAAGAATCCAAGCCAGCTTGGGGAGTTTTCAATTTAGGAGAAGAACTTTTAATCGCAAAGCCCGGGTTGCCAAGTAAATCCGATCTAGAAACGATTTTGTAATATTAAGAAGAAGCCGGTAAGGCTTCTTCCTTTGTTCAATCTCCCTTTTTCAGGAATTCGGAGATGGAGTTTTTATCCTTCTCCAAAGAATGTCTATGGATCTCTTCGATGACTGTTTCAATCACTGAGCCCATTAAGAATACTCCGGAGCTTACTTTTACTTCGTAACTTCTCTCTGACTCCAAAGGGCTGATCTCCTTGTATACGGAGAATCCCTTGATAGTGACAATCGAATCGTTTCCTGGAGGAGCGATCGTAAACTCATGGGTGTTTGTAGAGATATCGAAAACTGAATCTTCTAAAAGAGAAGGATCCGAAAGAAGTGTAGCGAGCACCTTTGGCAGGGATTCGGCTAACTTTACCTTTCTTTTTTGGTAAACTTTGTTTCCCTCTTTTCTTTCCTCCAATAATTCCACGTTTTTCAACTCGGGGAATCTATCTAAATATTTGTATCTATCTTCTCTCGCTCTGAGTAGATCTTGGAGGGGAACTGGGAAAGTTTGTACTACTTTATATTGTTTCATCCGGGGATCCTGAGGATTTGTTTAGCCGTTTCCCGGGCAGTCTGTTTGTATTTCCCCACTCGGGAAACCCTTTTTTCCTTCCTGTCGAAAGGAAAAATCCGAATGACAGGCTGGCCGTAAAAGGGGCTCATGACTAGAGATCTCACGCTAATTTCAAAGAATGAAAGATAGAACTTGGATAGAACTTTCCAGAGCAGCGATCTCAGCGAACCTGAAAAATTTTCGCGCACTTCTCTCCCCTAAGACCTTACTCACTGCAGTCATCAAATCAAATGCATATGGTCATGGACTTTTAGAAACTGCTGAGCTTGCTCACAAAGCAGGAGCAGATCTTTTCGGGGTAAACTCCTTGGAAGAAGCAAAACTTCTCCGCGAAAAATATCCTGAGTTCAAAATTTTGATCATGGGAGAAATTCCCGGCCTAACGGAAAGAATTTCCGAAGTTTCGGACCCAAATTTTTGGATCATAGTATCTCGAACGGAAGAAGTAAGAATTTTAACAAATTGTAAACCTTCTCCTAAGATCCATTTGAAGGTGGATACTGGAATGGCTCGTTTGGGATTTTTCGGTGCTGATTTAGAAAGAACACTTTCCGAAATCAAATCAGAAGACTTAAGGATAGATGGAATCGCGACCCATTTTGCAAGCACTGAAGATGTGTTGGAACAAAAGTATTCCAAAGAACAAATGAAGTCTTTTTCGGAAGCCATACTTCTCGCAGAAAAACTCGGATTCAAAAATTTAGTGAAACATGCATGTGCTTCCGCTTCTACAATGTTGTTTCCGGAAGCTCATTACGATCTAGTTCGAGTGGGGATCTCTCTTTATGGTCTCTGGCCTAGCTTGCAAACTAGACTTTCTTTACATCTAAGTGGCAAAAAAGATTTTAATCTCTCTCCTGTTCTTTCTTGGAAAACAAGAATCGTTCATATCAAAACTGTTCCGGAAGATAGTTTTGTAGGTTATGGTTCTACTTACCAAACAAGCGCGCCTACCAGGATTGCTGTTGTGCCGGTCGGTTATTACGAAGGCCTGGACCGTAAACTTTCCAATAATGGAGTCATGCTCGTAAAAGGAAAAAGAGCTAAGATCCTAGGAAGGATCTGTATGAATATGACAATGTTGGATATCACACATATTCATGATGCGGAGATAGGAGACGTGGTTACTATCTTAGGCAAAGAAGGAGAAGAAGAAATTTCCGCAGATGATCATGCAAACTGGACTTATACGATTAATTACGAAGTTACCACTCGGATCAGCGAGTCGGTCCCTAAAAAAATAGCAGAATAAGAATAGAAGAGGAACTGGATGGATCCGATCACAGAAAAAGAAACTCCAAAACAAGTTCAGCCGGTATATACGACTAAAACCTATAGTTTTATGATCAAGATCGTATTCAAAGTAAGAGGGATACTATTCGATGGCTTCGAAGAACATTTTCCTGCAAGTAATCCAAATAAAATTTTAGAGGCGCCCTATCCTTCTATCTTAATGGCCAACCATGTTTGGGAAGGAGATGTTCCTGCTCTCGCAGCTGTTTACCCCCACGTACATCCTTCTATAAAATTCGCAATCCCTGCTAGAGAAGATATATTAGGAGAAGATTTTTTAGTGAAGGAGTTTAAACCGAAAGGACTTCTGAAACTTATCTTCTTACTTATAGATAAATCAGGGATTATTCCTAAGTATATGGATTATATCGGTTGTGTTCCGATTAAAAGACCATTCAGAGACAATGCGAGAGAACTTCTGAAAAAAGGACTCTTGAGAGAGATGGTAGACCAAGAATGGGGGTATCTTTCCGACAGGATCTCAGAAGGAAGAAACCTTTTCCTTTTTCCGGAAGGAGTTTTTAACCAGGACGGATATATGGCTCAGGTCAAAAAAGGAGTCTATTTCCTCAGAACTAAATTCAAAAATTTGAATTTTACATCCTTCACTTTGACCTATGATTATTTTTCTTCTAAAAAATCAGAACTTCATATAGGTTATGGAGGACAATTCCCTATTCCGGAGAATGCAGATGCGGATCAAGTTTCCGGAATAGTAAAAGAAAGATTAGGCAGTGGATATACGATCACGGCAGGAAATTTGGCTTCTTATATGGTTCTAAAATTTGAAGGAAAGGCTAAAGAAAGTAAGGAAAAATTATTTTCACTTCTTTTATCTTTAGCGGAGAAGATCAAAAGTAACCATCCCGAAATTTATATTTCCGAAAAATTCAAAACAAACGCAGTAAAACACGCATTCGATTCTTTTTTAGAGAAAGCCAAAAAAGGTGGATTCCTAAAATTAGAAGGAAACGATATAGTTTTCTTAGAGAAATTATTCCAGATTCCGAAAGATCTTCATAATTTAAAAAAGAAAAATTTGGTCTTATATCATAAAAACCAACTCACGTATCATCTTCCTAAATTGGATACGGTTTGGTCCACGATCAAAGCCTGAGGAGTAATATTTGGCATTTTGGAAAAGATTTGTTTCCCGTAAGGCTAGGGTAGAGAACTGGATCACTAAACCCGGCGTTCTGGAAAACAGCATACGTAAAAGTTTACATTTTTTATTCGGATCCAGCTTAGAGGAAATTTTCCCGGAAGATCTTTCAATCTCCCCTTCCGCGTTAGGACTGGTTCGTCTTCCGGAAGAAAAACTAAAGGTTTTAGCGGAAGAATTTCCAATAGAGAAAGCATTCCCCTACACTTCTGCGGATGAATTTCTTTCCGAAGAATCTATGAACTCTATTGTGGAGTTTATAGCAGGAACTCAAGCTGCTCCTTCTAAAAATCTGATCTTAGGGATCTTAAATCAGCCGGAAGTACAGGCAATCTTCTCCCAAGGTTTGGAGAAGGTACTAAGCGAATTTCATAAAAAAATAAATCCTTTGCATGGAGTTTTCCAAGCAGCAGGTTTAGAAAAACAGATCTCTCAATTTTTATCTTCTTTATTGCCTACTTTTACTGAAAGGATCGCTGACTTTGTTTCCATAGGTTCCGGAACACAAGAGATCCAGACAGTGATCCGAAATACTTTGAAAATCCTTCTTCAAACAGGTTTTAATGATCTGGGAAGATTAGATACTTCCAGATTCGGTGCTGGAACGGATAGGATCAGAAGAGCAATTGCAAGCGATGAAAAAGTCCGCAAAGCGATGGAAAATTTATACTCAGTAAGCAGAGATACATTGCTGAATCATTATCGAAAAGAAACCTTGAAAGAGTTTATAGGTCTTTCAGAGCCCGAGCTGGATCTATGGATCGGAAAAATCTCGGAGGATGCAGCGTCTAATATCAGAAAGGTCCACGCTAAAAGATCACTTTCTCCTTTGGTTCTGGATCTACTCTCGGATATTTTAGGATGAAGAAGGTAATCTCCACCATCCAAAACGCATTAGAATACCTGGATAAACTAGGGCCTCAAAAATCCTTCCAGTTATTCCGTAATCTAGGTTACGAGGCGTTGTTTTCCATTTCGGAAAAGGTGGATCATAAAAAACTTTTATTCTTAAGCCAAAATCTAAGCGAACAAGAAATAGTAACTCTTTTACAATCCATCCAAGAGACAACTCTTGTGGACCTGATCCAGAATACAGTCCCATCCGATCTAGTATATTATGTAAAACATCTAGGCCTAAAAGATCTGAAATTTTTAGCGGAGTCCATTTCTCCTTTAGATGTTTCCAAGATCAATTATACGATAGGTTCTAAAACGATCGTAGAGATCTTAATGAATATCGGTCCTGATTCTTCAATTGCTTATTTGAATGCAATAGGCATTGATTCTTTTCTGGAACTAACAAAAGCATTACCTGTAAAAGATTTTGTTCCTTTAACCAAGGCTTTAACTCCGGAAGAATGCGCGGAATGGATCCGTAAAAGATCCATCTCGGAAATTCCAGCCTTACTCAAAGGTTTAGGAACTAAAAATGCAGTGAATCTATTACAACAGGTAGGTTTTCAAAAGGTAATTTCTATTTTATCCGTTTTGAATCCGGAAGAGCTTGTGAATCTAATTCATACTCTTAACAAAATGAAATTACCTTCTTCTAAAAAACCTGCTGCAAAGAAGACAAAAGTTCCTCAAGACAAAAGAAGTTCTAAAAGGAAACGTAAAAGTATTTAGATCAGTTCCCATTTTGGGCGGAGATAACTTCTTCCCTACTCTTAGAAATCCCATCCAATCTTTCCTTTATAAGTTTCTCATATTCCGGATTGGCGTTTTTTGGATTTTCTCCCACTAATTTTTGGTAATTCTCCATTCCATATTTCAGGATCTCCAGCATATCATCTGATCGTTTTAGTTTTGCATTTAGATAGAACGACATTTCTTCCTTAGCCACGTCTTTCCTTTCTAAAATTTCTCTTTGAATCCTATAATAATGATCTTCATTCTCTTTCTTCTTAGCCATTTCTTCTTCAGAAAGTTTTTTAGGAATAAGAGAATTGTTCGGGAATTTTTCTGTGAGAGGTTTGAACTTCTCATAAAGTTGATCGTATAATTTAGCCCTTTCTTCCGGACTTAAACTTTCTAAATAAGATTTTGTTCTGCTTGGTTTAGAACTCGGCTCTTCTGCAACTGCAATCGGTCCTGAGACTGTCTCTTCTACATGTCCTGAAAAGTCCAAGAATGATCCTCCTTCGAATAAGGAGTTTTCCTGCCGAGTTAGGGTCTCCTCAGAGAGTCCACCTTGGTAGCTTGGATTTTCTTTTGTAGAAGTTCCCGGGAATAGAAGATAAAAAATCCCGATTAAGGAAACGATGAGCAAGGATAAGATTAAAAACGTTCTTTTTTGATTCATTCAGAATACAAAGGTAAAATCACCTTAAAAATGCTGCCACCCTTTTGGTTCGGCTCTACGATGACTTCTCCTCCCATTTTATTAATTAAGGTCCGACTAATAGAAAGCCCGAGTCCAGTACCACCCACAGTTCTGTTTCTTTGGTCCGGTATTCTAAAAAATCTTTCAAAGATCAGTTCTTTATATTTAGGATCTATACCTATCCCTGTGTCTGTAAATCGAACCTCTATTTTTTTATCTGCGATCTTTTTAAGAGAAACATCGATCCCACCTTTTTCGGTATATTTTATCGCGTTCACAAAAAAATTCGTTATGATCTGAGAGAATTCGAATCTTACTCCCTTAAGTTTTAGATTTTCGGAAAGATTGGTAGTCACAGTCAGTCCGCTTTCGGATGCGGAAGGAGAATTAATATAAAGGACTTCTTCGATCACGGTTAACGGATCGAAAATTTCGTACATTTCTTCAGAAGTTTGTGAATCCTTCTTCTCCAATTGTAAAAGGTTATCTATTAGAAAGTTCAACCTCCTCACATTTTTACGGATCACATCCGTCATTCCCTTCTGATCTTCATTTAAAGGAAGTTGTTCGTCCACAAACAGAAGGTCGAAATACCCTTGGATATTCGTCATAGGAGATCTAAGTTCATGAGATATATTGGATATAAACTCATGTTTGATCTTCTCTGATTCTAAAATTAATGCATTATCATTTACTTGGATCTGATAAAATCTTTTAGTTTCCGCACTAAAACCTGTAACACTTAAGCCCACTGAAAATTTTGTACCATCTTTTAAGATTAGGCCTGCTTCCGGAATGAAAGTCATATTTTGATCCTTTCCACCGGGAGATTTCAATTCTGTTTGTTCCAAAATATCGGGAAGAACTCTTGCGAGTCTGATATTTTTGATCTCGGAAGTTTGGTAGCCTGAAACTTCTCTGAATCTTCTGTTTGCATCCACGATCATTCTTGTGTCCGCGTTTACAATGATCATCGCATCAGTCGCAAACTCGAACATATAACGGTATCTTTCTTCAGTAGTTTGGCGTTTTAGGTCGCTTATATCCAATCTAGTTTCTAATAGATAATTATCCTCGGAAAGCCTTTTGTTCTTCTCTTCTATATCCCTGATCTCTTGATTCAAATAATCTAATATTGCGTTCACTGTGGAACGTATAAAAAGGTAAGGGCTTTTAGGAAGTTGTGTGTCCAATGAAACTTCTCTTCTTCCTAAAAAGAGAGAAAGAGCCAATTCTTTCATTTCAGAAACTAAACTTCTGAGAGGAGAGATATCTTTTACGATATTTCCGAACTTGGATTTTCCATTTGAATAATAATTATTATAAAATTTGGAATTTGTCTGTTTAATCGAAGAAGGAAATTTAGGAAAAGGGTTATCTGCGACTGAATGAGCCAAATTTTCTAAAATTTTCTTTCCTCCATCCAAACCGGGGAAAGTTTTTCCATACATTTCCATCACGAAACGTACATCTTCTAATGCAGGCATTCCGGACAAAATTTTTCCAAGCTCAGGGACAGGCCTTCTATAAAATCCATCCAGTTCTCCCGGTTTCCAAGGACAAGGACCTACCCAATCCGCTACAAAAGAATCTCCTTCATAAGCCACATGATTCGCCAGGTCTTCCATTGCCTTTTTGATCGCTCTGGAAACTCTATTTGCTTCTTCCGGAAACTTAGAAGCGAATCTTCCTGTGAATACGAGCATATTCGTAGGCAAGTAATAAGGAGGGATTTCGTTTTCCACAGTGAGGCAGTAACCCTTCTCCCCAAAAAATGGATATTCCTGGAGAGAAGCGGCCGCACCCAAACACTCCGCACGAATGAATTCATGGGCGAGTAATGTAGGTCTTGTGGTAAGATAAGGTACAGGTTTTCTACGATGATAGTTTTCGGAGCGAAAAAATTCCTCTGCTACGAATCTATCTAAGGAATACGGATGTAATATAGGTAAAAAACTGTGATAAGAATCTCGGATGGACTCGGCTTCCATATAAGAAGCGGAATAAAATCCATGCACCAAACAAGATAAAACGACTCCTCTATAAAAAGTCCAATGAGGAGAAGTTTTTTTGAGTTGTTGGTGAGCCCATGCAGTGAAAGGAATTTCTCCTGCTTCTGCCCTACCTTCTCTCAAATGAGCAAGTACTGCCTCGTAACTTTTGAGTGCTCTAACTCTGACGAGTACATCTTCTTCTTCAAAGTATCCTCGGCTGAAAGCCAGGAAGACCGGGAAAGCCGTGAGCCTTGGTGTTGTGACTATTTCTATTTCTATCACGCGGTCTATCGTTCTCAGGCACCGGGTTTTTTCAAGAAACCCTTGGATTTCCTTTCTAAAACCTGCAAAAAAGACTCAGGAGATAGATAATTTCAGCCGAGAGACATAATAAGGGTGTAAAGATTAGCCATTTCGGCTTAGGTAGGAACTCCAAGAAGGCCTGTATGAAGTTAGATGATCTAGAATCTTATCGCAGAATTGTCTCGAGAATGGAAGAAATCCAGGGAATCACCGAGAGATTTCAGCCGAAACCCCCCGCTCAGGACGGAGATCCTACACCTAAAAAGATAGAATCAGAATTCTCCCAGGAGTTGGACTCCAAAATGAAGGGAATTTTCTCCCAAGAGAACGATCCGACTCCCAAAGATCTAAGCAGTATTATAGAAAGAGAATCTTATAAAAATCATTTAGATCCGAACTTGGTCAAATCTGTGATCAAAGCGGAGTCCAATTTTAAACCTAATGCGGTTTCTTCAAAAGGTGCAATCGGCTTAATGCAACTTATGCCAGGGACAGCTGATATTTTAGGTGTGGAGAATCCATTTGATCCGGAAGAAAATATCGCAGGCGGGACCAAATTCCTTGCGGATATGATGAAAAAATTCGGAAATTCCGATATGGCAATCGCTGCTTATAACGCCGGTTCGGGTGCAGTCCAAAAATACGACGGAATTCCTCCTTATAAAGAAACGAAAGATTACGTTAAAAAGGTAAATCGTTTCTGGAAAGGAGAGTATTAAGAAAGTTTTAATAATACTTTTTTAATTCTCCAAATAGACACGAAGTTAATTCGGAACAACTTGCCATCTTCTCCGGTTGGAGACATACCTGCATCTTATCGAAATGTTTTCTGCAACCTCTTAAGCAGGAATTTTCCACCTTATACAATTGATCTTCAGAAGTTTGGGGTAATTCTTTTTTTGTACATTTCGCAAGATTATCACAATAATCCAGGCAAATCTCTTTTCCTTCCCACTCCATACCGGACTGAACCACAGTCCCTCTGGAATATTTAAAGGCGATAAATGTGCCCACGGCCAAGCCCAAGACAAAAATGGGAAGATAAGGGAAAATTTTTCTAAAAGGGATTGGGCTCATCGACTCTCCAATTCGGAATTCTTACTCCGAGAAGGCTCATAAAAGTATACGTATTCTTTCCCCTGAGTTGGGCTCAGGAGTTCCTTCAGGGTAACATCTCTTTTCCAAACAGTTTGTGTTTGTAGAAGTTGATATCCAGACGGGATAGGGATCGGTTCCTGGAAGAAGACCAAATGTCTAACACCATCCACACAATTTCGATCTGCACCCGGAACAGAATGAATGATCTCAGCACCTGGAAGTGCATTTCTAAAAGTAAGTGCGGTCCAAGGGTTTTCCGAAACTATGCAAATCTGTTTTGCACTCGTGAATGGCCCATTTTCCGGAACCTCACTTAGATTCACTCTGGGAAGAATGGAAAATTGGATATAAGAGAGTAAACCGGCCGCGAGTACTAGGTTTAATGTAGTGGTGGAAGGAACTCCTGACTTTTGAGCTCGGATCCTTCTACCCCATATAAAAACCAAAATTAAAAATGTTGTGAATAGCAATTCCGCCCAGATATTTTTACCCAGAAGAATTTCAAAACCCCACATCGCGGCCAAAACCAAGGCACTGACCCCGAAACAGAAGAGATAGTTTAAAGAGAGAAGTTTCGAGAATTGAACTTCCTTTTTTCGAATGAAGAATAATCCGATTCCCAAGAAAGCCAACGGAATCAAAGGAAGAAGATAGTAAAAATCCTTACGATTCGGCGCCAAATGGACCAAGCAGATGGTAAGGATGGCCCAAAGGTAGGAACTCCCGACAACTTCCCTCAAAGACTTTGGCTTTTGGAATAATTTAGAATAAAATCCTGAAAAAATCGCAAGACTGAAAGGGAAACTATAGAGTAAAAACCCGATCGGGATAATCCATTCAGATTGATTAGCTGTGGCTCCGGAGAATTTTCCGAGGTTTTCTGTAAATAGGAAGATCGTTAGGAATTCTTTTCCCAATTCTGAATAGGAAAGAAGTACCAGGATCCAAATCACTGGAACAATCAAAGAAGAAAAATGGAAAACGATATGGGAAAGGAGTTCCTTCCCTATTCTTTTTTTGCCTGCCCATCCCCCATTTGAGTGAAGAAGGAATATTCCAATAATGGAATAAGATCCTAAGATGATCCCACTATACACCTGGAATACAGGACCTTTGATTAAAATTGCGATTCCTGAAAAGAGGCCACCTAAAAATAACCAGATCCGGTTTTTAGAGAGCCTGAACTCTAAGATAGTGACTGAGACCAAGATAATGAAGAAGGTCAATAAAGATTCCATCATCACCAAACGAGAGAATTTGAATACTCCCAAGGTCAAAGTATAAGCAGAAGAAATTGTGAACGCTAGTTTAGAACTCCCGCCTGCTCTTCTAATTCCTAGGTAAATTAGAACAGAGGATCCAAAAAAGAGTAAAAAGGAAGGAAACCGTTCCGCAAAAAAGCTGACACCAAAAAGACTATCCGAAAAAATTCCGAGCCAAAACAGAGCTGGCGGCTTGTAGAGATTTAAAACGCCTTCAAATTTTGGGAAAAGATAGGAAGAAGAAGCTAAACTTTCTCGGATTGTAGCGATATGCATCGCTTCATCCCCTTGGGTTAAAATAGCGTTCCCTCCGGATCCGGGAAGAAGAAGGAATACGTTTAACAAAACGAGCAGAGAAACGAATATTCTATCTCCATTTAGGCCTTTTTTAAAAAACGAATTCCAAACCATAAATTTGAAGAAAGTTCCCTTTTTTACTGAGTCCCGATCCGAACAGATCGAAAAACCCATATGTAATCATTTACTTACTTATCACCATATTGTAAAAATAAACGGAACGAGCAAGAGTAAAGTGGATCAAAAAGTAAAAATGCGCTTGGCTGATTAGTCGAAGGTCGGGATACATCCCATATAGGCAGTTAGATGGTTCGAACCCCTAAGAAGAAGGTCAAAAAAAGTAAGGTATCCAAAGCGGGTGCCCACGGTTCTAATAAAGGGCCGAAAAAAAGAGACCGAAAGGCAACTGAGACCGCTTTGATGAAGGCGGGGATACAAGTTTTTGCCAAAAAAGGATATGATGCGGCGACTACCAAGGATATCGCCAAGACTGCGGGAGCCAACGAGGCTCTTATCATGCGTTATTTCGGCGGAAAAAAGGGACTCTTAGAAGCAATCCTAACTAGAACAGACGACCTGGGCGATTCAGCTGCAGGCGATGAGACCAAACAACTTCATTTGGATGAGGCTTTGGTCGAGTCCATTACGGAAAGATGTTCCGATTTCAAACATTATTCAGACTTTATGAAAGTCGCAGTCAGCAGGATCATCTTAGATCCCGACGTTAGTAGAATTATCCAGACCAAAATTTATACAAAGGCTCTTCCTGAAATGATCCATGAGTTGGAAAAATTTAAAAAGGGAGGAGAGATTGATCCTAAAGCAGATCTGAAATCAGTTGCGTTTGGGATTTCTTCTTTGACGTTTGCGTTAGGATTTATGGCTCAGGTAGTTTATAAAATTCCAGAATCGGAAATCAAAGCTACTATCAAGGAAATGGTGAGGATCTTACAGAAGGGTCTAAAACCGGACTCCAAATAAAAAGCCGAGACCATTATTAAGGCCTCGGCTTTCTTCGCAAAAGTTTTACTTTTTGCCGCCGATCAAATTCAAAGCGCTTCCTGCTTTAAACCATTCAATCTGCTGAGCATTATAAGTGTGGTTTACTTGAAATTCGTCCTTACTTCCATCTTTATGATGTAAAGCTAATGTAAGAGGAGTTCCTTCTTTAAAACCAGTAAGCCCGATAATATCAATCTTATCGTCCTCTTTGATCTTGTCATAATCCGCCTTATCCGCAAATGTCAAAGCAAGCATACCTTGCTTTTTCAGGTTTGTTTCATGGATACGAGCAAATGATTTTACAAGAACCGCTCTAACTCCCAAAAATCTCGGCTCCATAGCAGCATGTTCTCTAGAAGAACCTTCTCCATAGTTTTCGTCACCGATTACGATGGAACCGATCCCTTGCGCTTTATACTGGCGTTGAACTTTAGGAACCTCATCATAAGATCCGTCCAATTGGTTCTTCACACTATTGATCTTCTCATTGAAGATGTTTGTAGCTCCAATCAGAAGGTTATTGGAAATATTATCCAAATGCCCTCTGAATTTTAACCAAGGACCCGCCATAGAGATATGGTCAGTCGTACATTTTCCTTTTACTTTGATGAGAAGGTTCAGCCCTTTTAGATCAGTACCTTCCCATTTAATGAATGGAGCGAGCAATTGTAGGCGATTGGATTTAGGATCCACAACGACTTGCACACCAGAACCGTCAGCCGCAGGAGCTTGGTAACCGGCATCTTTTACATCGAATCCTTTTTTAGGAAGTTCGTCTCCGTTTGGAGGATCCAATTTAACCTTCTCCCCTTTTTCATTGGTAAGAGTGTCTGTGTTCGGATCGAAAGTAAGATCTCCTGCAATCGCCAAGGCTGTTACAAGCTCTGGAGAACCCACGAATGCAAATGTGTTCGGGTTCCCATCGTTCCTGGATTGGAAGTTACGGTTGAAAGAGTGAACGATTGTGTTCTTCTCTTTTTTATCCGCTCCTACCCTGGACCACATTCCGATACAAGGGCCGCAAGCGTTCGCAAAAACTTTTGCTCCGATCTTTTCGAAAACTTTAATGAACCCATCTCTTTCTATAGTAAAACGAACTAACTCAGAACCAGGAGTGATTGTAAACTCTGCCTTTGGCTTTAAAGATTTTTCCGCAGCCTGATTTGCAAGAGAAGCTGCGCGAGCTATGTCTTCATAAGAAGAGTTTGTGCAAGAACCAATCAGACCTACTTCTACTTTTGTAGGCCATCCATTCTTCTGAGCTTCTTCTTTCATTTTAGAGATAGGAGTAGCTAAGTCAGGAGTAAAAGGTCCGTTCAGATGAGGCTCTAACTCGGAAAGATTGATCTCGATCACTTGGTCGAAAAATTTGTCAGGATTTGCATAAACTTCTGGGTCTGCGGTGAGGTGTTCCTTCACTCCATTTGCTAAATCAGCGATATCGGCTCTATTAGTGGAGCGAAGATATCTTTCCATAGACTCGTCATAAGAGAATGTAGAAGTAGTTGCCCCGATCTCAGCTCCCATATTGGCTATGGTTCCTTTTCCTGTACAGGAAAGAGAAGAAGATCCTTCGCCAAAATATTCTACAATCGCACCTGTTCCACCTTTTACAGTAAGAATTCCAGCTACTTTTAAAATAACGTCTTTCGCAGAAGTCCAACCATTCAACTTCCCAGTTAATTTCACTCCAATCAGTTTCGGCCATTTAAGCTCCCAAGGGAGGCCTGCCATAACATCACAAGCGTCTGCTCCACCGACTCCGATCGCAACCATTCCTAATCCACCTGCGTTCACGGTGTGAGAATCGGTTCCGATCATCATTCCTCCAGGGAATGCGTAATTTTCTAATACTACTTGGTGGATGATTCCGGCTCCGGGTTTCCAAAATCCAATTCCATATTTGTTGGAAACAGAAGAAAGAAAGTCGTATACTTCTTTGTTTTCGGTAGAGGCGGTTGCTAAGTCTGTAGAAGAACCAGTTTTTGCAGTGATTAAGTGATCGCAGTGTACGGTGGAAGGAACTGCTACCTTACTTCTGCCTGCGGACATAAATTGTAATAAGGCCATCTGCGCAGTTGCGTCCTGCATTGCAACGCGGTCCGGTGCAAAATCAACGTAAGATTTTCCTCTTTCAAAATTGGAGGAAGGAGTTCCTTCCCAAAGGTGAGAATAAAGGATTTTTTCGGTCAGAGTGAGAGGTCTACCGACCACTTCTCTGGCTTTTTTAACCAGGTTCCCGAGTTTTTCATACCGGGCACGAATCATATCTATATCAAATGCCATTGTCATCTCCGATGATGGTTTCATCGTCTCTTAGGGTCGGGGTGCTTGTATAGGATTTTTCCGCCAAAAGGACAATTTTAAGAATACGGAATATCCGTTTACTATTAGATTAGACGAAAGAATGTGGAGAAGTATCTGGAGTTCCTACCAGAAATAAAAAGAAAGAAGAAAAGGGAAATAATTCCCCCCTTCACTTGACGATTTGGATATCCACTCGTCTATTTTTTTCCTGGCTTTGCCCCTTCCCCTGAGGAGAAGAAACTATTTGAGATCCTTTCGCTTCCAAAATGAAACGAGAAGTTTCCAAACCATTCCCCAATAAATAATCTCTGACCATCTCGGCTCTAAGTTGGGAAACTTTCAGATTCACCTCTTCGGTTCCTTCAGAAGAAGCATGTCCGATTAGAACGGCCTTAATATCCGAATGTTTTTTGAGAAGAAGTGTAAGGGTATCTAAAACTCTTCTTTGGGATTGAGGAATTTTTATATCATTCTTATCAAAGAGAATCGGAGAAGATTGAATTTTAGAAGCAAGCTCTGCGTCTTTTCCAGAAAAAACCGCGGATTCATGCTTTTGAGAGAAGAAACCGAAAATACTCCCCTTTTCCGAAGAGGAGGAAGTCTCCTTCTTCTCTTCCGCCACTTGCTTAGGCTTACTTTCTTTAACTTCTTCCGTATGATTAACGGATTTTTTCCCGTTGTTTCGGAATGCATAATAGATCCCCACTCCGAAACCACCAAGAATGATAAGAGATAGGACCAGGACAGGAATGCTATTTTGCTTTTTCGCCTGTCCCGCAGAAGGAGTCGGGATATAACCTCTATAAGGTTCAGAATGTTGAGAACTCATAAGACTAATCGCTTCATCGTGAGAAGTATATTCCTCTTGTGGAGAAGATTTAGTGTGAGCATGAGAAGATTTTTCAGCAGCCCATTTGCGAATTTCAGTACGAAACCACTCGTCCGCTTTTGTAGTGAATTGAAAATTCTCACGGACATATTCCATTGTTTTCTTTTCGATATCCGTATAAGTATTATTATCTTTAACGGCATTGAGAAGTTTTTTTGCGTCTGCGATTGAAATACGGCCGTCTTTTTTACCCGAGGTAGCCTTCTCAGCCAACTCGATCAGGCCTCGATCATATTTTTTGCCTTTTATAGTGACGTAATAATTCTGCTTCTTAGTCATATTCTCCGTCCGCACTAAAGGCCAGGATTTCTTTGATCGAAGAACCCTTTTCAGGGTAAATCAAATCTTAAGTTAAATTGATAGATGATCCGTGCAACAAAAGTTTTGCGAGGCCTATATTCATTATCGAACCCTCCATGATGCTTTCTTAATTCTAAATGAAGTCAGAAGAGAATAAAATCCACTGTTTTCAAATTTCTCGCCAATACGGGCTAACTTCTGATAGGGAGTTCCTTCCCAAAAGTACCATTAGAAGACGATCCAATCCAATCGAAATTCCGGAACATTCTGGAATACCTCTTTCTAATGCTTGAAGGAACTCCTCGTGAACTGGAAAAACTTCTTTCCCTAACTTTCTTCTCAATGCTTGCTCTTTTTCAAAACGAGCTCTCTGTTCTATCGGGTCCAAAAGTTCGTAAAATGCGTTAGCTAATTCTATTTTTCCGAAATATAATTCGAACCTTTTCGCTGCTCCATTCTCGATTCTAGAAAGAGCCGCCATTTCTGGAGGATAGTCATAGATGAATTGAAATTCCTGAGTGAAGTTTGGCTCTAATAAGTTTAAGAATATTAAAAAAAAGCAGTCTTCATATTCCATGGAATTGAATGGAATACTTGTCATAGATAGTTCAGTGATTTTTTGTTCTAGGGAGCGCCTATCCCAATCTATATCTGCCCAACTTGAGAGGAGTTCCTGCACAGATTTTCTTTGGAATGATTTTTCCGGAAGTGGAAGGCTAAGCTTTTGGCAAATCCATCGAATCAATTCTTCAAGAAGGTCCATTGCCTGGTGTAAATTAATGCCAGTTTGATAAAATTCCAGCATAAGGAACTCTGCAGTATGGTAGGAACTCCCCTTTTCCCCTGAACGAAATGTATGTGCAATTTCGTATACCTTTTCCGCGCCTAAAGATAAAGCCTGTTTGAGAGAATATTCAGGAGAGGTAATCAGATATCCTTTCTCTGTCTCCGAAGGAGATCCTACCATAAATGGATCTAGATATGGCTCCATCCCTGGGATTTTTTTTAATGCTGGCGTATCAACCTCGAGGAATCCTTTTTCATGAAAAAAAGTTCTCGTAGCATGCAAAAATCTGGATCGAAATGACAATATTTCTAAGTTATTCAGCTTCATCTTTGAATATGAACGCTCAAAATGGCAAACTAATCCTTTAGAAAGGGAAACTACCGTGGAGTATAGCCGAAAATACAGTTACTTTGAAATAAGAAAAAAACCCAAGGCCGTAGAAATTGAACCTCTTCTTTATGAAGTAAACGATCAAGTCTTGGGGGAGTTAAACTCTGTTTTAGCAATGGCTTTCTATGAAACAAATCGGCATGTAAAATTAGAAATATCGAAATTCGAGACCTTGCCATTCCCAGTAATAGAAAAATTAATCAAATACGCCTTAGATCTGCGAGAAAAGAACCGAGTACTAATTCTTTCCAAGCCGAGACCACCGATCCGAAAATACATTAAAACCTTTTCTTTAGAGGAATTAATTCTGATCCTCTGACCTTCTCCTTCTTTCCGGAATATTCCATGCGTGAAAGGACAATTTCAATCCAAGATTCCCGAGTAACAAAAGAGTTCTAGCGCTTAGTGCAGTTTCTTCTAAATTACCATTATTGAATTCAACAGAACAATAAAGTACGACATTATGTTTTTCGCAAAAACTTTGGAATTCTTTACGACGAGGGGCTATTTTCTCCAATAATTCTTGGATATGATCTTCTAAGGGGGAGCTCGCGTCTCTTTTCGAGTGAATCTGCCATAAGGAAGAAGTCACCGATTTTCCGGAGATGGCAGGAACTCCTTTATTCACCGATAAGTCAGGTCGGATTCCAAGAGTCCTGGTTACTTCGTGAACATCCAATCCAGGCTCCGAAACTGCAATAAGAGCCCAACTCCGGGGGAAGGAAGGATTACTGTATTTCATAAATTACCCAAAACCAGATTTTTCACATTAAGAAATAAGAATTCTCCGGAAATACCATTAAAGACAAACAGCAAAACCTTCAAAAATGCCAAACATATAGCATTTTTCGAATTTTTGTTTTCCAATCAATACATTTAAAATCCTATTTTTTGCTATGTTACAATTTTGGTGGGAATAATATGTTGTAATGAGGTTAAATTTAACATCCAATACACCTGAGGCGCTTATGAAGAATATTCTGGTAATTGAAGATGATCCGGACATCGGGAATTTAATACGAAAGTCATTGGATTCAGCTCATTACCGAACCACAATTCAAACTTCTGGCGAAGAGGGCCTTAAATACTATAAGGCAAACCACCCCGACCTTTTAATTTTAGATCTTTCCTTACCGGATATTGACGGAATGGATGTATGTAGAACAGTCCGAAGATCTGATGAGAATACACCGATTTTCATCGTTACCGCTCGAAATGAAGAAATAGATCGAATTATGGGACTCGAGTTAGGTGCAGATGATTATATCACAAAGCCTTTCTCCGTAAGAGAATTAAAAACCAGAGTAGATGTATTCTTCCGCAGATGGGATAAAAAGGCGGGTATTAAGCCGAACATAGGAAGCGGCGGAGAAATTATCAGAGGATCTTTGAAAATCGATCCTGTTCGACGTAGGGTTACTTTGAAAGATCAAGTAATCAATATTTCTCGAAAAGAATTTGATATTCTACAACTTATGGCAACTTCTCCTGGCAAAGTGTTCTCAAGAGAAATGATCTTAGAAGCCGTTTGGGGAATGGAATGGGATGGATTTGAAAGAATGATCGACTCCCATATCAAGAGAATTCGTTCAAAGTTGGAAAAAAATTCAGCTCAGCCTGAATGGATTGAAACAATCTGGGGTATTGGTTATAGATTTACTGATAATTATGAAGGAATCGTAATTATAGATTAAGTCTTTCATCTTCAGATTAATGAAAGTCCGTTCTTAAATTACCTTAAGGACGGACTCCTAAGGAGTTCCTTCCTAAAATAAATTCCGTTGTTCAAATAGATCGCAATTTTTCTGCAAAAAATACGCTCCATTTTTTCATTTCGAGACCTGTCTCTTCAATGGAAAAAATAAAACGCACCTATCACCGCTCCTTCTCCCAGAATATAGCTTTAGGAAATATAATTAGGAAGAAACGTAATGTCTCAACCCTTCTCATTCCTCCACATTTGGGAAAATATGTTCATAAACATGGCATCAACTATTTACTAAGAAAGGCACTTTCGAATCGGCGAAGAAGTTTTCATTCAAATAAACGTATTAATTCTGAATCTATATATACTAAATACCAGAACACTCGAGGAAGATCGAAGGAAAATAGATATATAAAGTTCAACTTCAGACCAAGATCAGAAGATTGGACTCAACTTAGAAGTCTCGCTATTAGTCATGGAGTTTCCATGTGTTACTTATTTGTGCTATTATTGGAAGATTATAAATCTAAAGGCTTTTCAAATTCAGAAAAAATAATTTGGCAAGTGAAAGCAGCAATACATGCAAATTTTGATTCAAAGATTTTCTTTAGAGAGTTATGGATCTTAGAATACCAACTAGCGAAATCTGACTTTAAAGTGAAAAGAAAAAATCCTCATGGACCAAAAATCGCCTAAAGATTCATAGTATTACTAATAAATTAGAGATTACTCAAGAGATTTTCGGCGGAAATAGCAAATTGTAAATCAAAGCTGGATAATCCCTTTAAACTATGGGTACATAGTTCCACTCTAACAAAACTATACGAAAAAAAGATTTCTGGATGGTGATCCATATCATTAGCTATGTCTGCTAATGCCGCTATGATTTTTATTCCGTCTAGATATCGAGGTAAATTGTACAATCTAACAATTTTTGGAACTACGTCTGCAGTTGCTACTTCCCATGTGGTCGGGAGTTCCTTCCTAATTTGCTCGATTGAAAGTGGAACCGGAGAATTACCCATGAAAACTTAAAATCAGAGCACTTTTTTCAAGGCTTGCTTGATCTTTTCCGCGTCGTCGATCGCGCCATTTGAAAGAGATCCTGCACGCGCCATTAAGTTTACAGCTCCGTCCATTCTAGCTTTTAGCTCTTCGATTTTATGTAATTGATCGTTTAGAAAAGCGAGTTTAGATTCTATCTCCATTTCCTTTCTTTCAAGAAGAAGTTTATAGTTTTCTAGCTCTTGGATTTTCTTGCGGGTCTTTTTTGCCTCGCTATCTACATCTTTACGATAATATTTCTCTAATTCTTTCTCTGCTTGTGCGTGACGGTCGGCTTCCGCCTTAAATTCTCGCTTCAAATGTTTCAGAGCTTGGCGATATGCTCTATTGTATATTCTCTGTCTTTGAGTTCTTCTTATCTTAGCTATTTTCGAAAATAAATTCATGTGCCATCCCCTTTTTACTTTGCATCGACCGGAATGGTTTTCGCTTCAATTTCTACCCGTTTGCCGGTTAGACCTAATATATCGACTTATTTTTCCCTACGGTCAAATTTAAAGTCCTTAATTTTTACGATTGAATGATTTCAAGATGTAAAATTCTTGAAATTGATTAGCTATACTAACATAAAAGTATCTGGAGGGCGTTCTTATGTCTAAAGGTGATAATCTAAGCGAAGAACTCCAAATTTTAAAAGATAAGGCCAAGAAAATTACAGGTAAGGCCCGGGAGGAATACTTGGAACACGTATCTGATCTAAAGGAAAAATTAAAACAAGTTACTGGTGAAACCAGCGAAAAGGCCAAACAAATCATCGATCAAACAGGAATTTATATCAAAGAAAATCCTCAAAAAGCGACTTTGATCGGATTAGGAGTCGGAGTCGGGATAGGCGTGGTAATAGGAATGCTTATCGGTCGTAGGAAATAATACGGAACATCCATTGGCCGCTAAAAGAACGGATTCAGAAGGAATTCCTTACGAAAATAACGAGACACAGGATGGGACTTCGTTTTCAAGTTTCGAGCTGAAGGAACACCTGCTCGCTTTCATCAATTCAATCGCTGAATATTTCGAAACTCTTCTTCTATACGCAAAAAAAATCGCAACGGAAAAGCTTATAATAGGCATCCAAGCCTATGTATTCTTCCGAATTGCTCTTTTCTTCATTAGTATAAGTGTAATATTCTTTCTCGCTGGCTTTTTCCTTTATTTGCAGAGGCAATTTGCAGGCGACCCACTACCAGCAGCCTTAGGAACCGGAGGTCTTTGTTTTTTCATTTCTCTAATAAGCGTTTTAGCTCTTATTCGAAAACTTAAAGCGTAAGAATGGAAGGAACTCTCGCAATGAGCAAGGCTAAGAACAAAGAAAATCGAATCTTCTCCCTGAATCCTCTTTCCGGAGAGGACTATACTCCCTGGAAAGACCCTTCCGAAATGAGCAAGGAAGAACTCCAACTCTATCTACAAATCAAAAAACTCCAAGTTCGATTAAGTTTCGAAAGATTACAATCTTCCATTAGTTATACAGGAATGATAATCGAGGCGTTCCAAAGTCTGGGACTTCAGGAGTGGGTCCTAAAATTGCTGAACCAAGAGGTCACGGACACTCCAGAATAGTCTGGAGTTCCTACCATCTTACTTCACCTCTCGAATCTGGATCGTCTCCACCCGGTCAGCACCAGCAATAATATCCGACAAGATCACAACCTGATCCCCATCCTTCACCCGACCGCTTGACTTCAAAGTTTCAATCGCGAGTTTGATGGTCTTTTCAGGATCGCTGGAAAAATCGATCCTATATGGAATTACACTTCGAGTCAGCCAAAGTTTACGACGGACCGTGGTCATATTCGTAAAGGCATAGATGAGAGGAAATCTAGGATGGAAGGAAGCAACATTTAGAGCAGTAGTACCCCTCCTAGTAATCACTATAATTGCAGGCGATTTGATGGAATCAGAGAGCATAGCCGCCGATCTAGCCATTTCTTCCTTTTTGTTGGAAGGAACTCTTTCCAAAACATAACCTAGTCCCGGCGCCTTCTCCACTCTTTCCGAGATCTTATGGAGCATATCCACACAACGAACTGGGAATTTTCCTGCTGCAGTCTCACCGGATAACATGATAGCGTCTGCTTCTTCAAAAACTGCGTTGGCAACGTCAGTCACTTCCGCACGAGTAGGAGAAGGATTATTGATCATGGACTCCAAAAGGTGAGTCGCAACGATCACTCTTTTTCCTTTGATCGCACATTCTCGAATAATAGCACGTTGGATCAGTGGAAGTTCTTCGATAGGAAGCTCCACTCCAAGATCTCCCCTTGCTACCATCACCCCATCAGCAGCTTCCACAATTTCTAGCATGTTCTTAACAGCTTCTTGGTCTTCTATCTTAGCAATAATGTCAGTGTGCCCGTTATTTTCTTCTATGATCTTACGGAGTTGGTGGATATCTTCCGCAGAACGGACAAATGAAAGCGCAATAAAATCTACATCTTCTTCCAAGCCGAAAAGAATATCTTTTTGATCCTTCTGAGTAATGGAAGGTAAGTTTACACGAATCCCTGGTAAATTGATATGTTTACGAGAACCTAATTTACCACCGTCTACTACTTTACATTTCAAAGCAGTTTCTTGGATCTCTTCTACCACTAAATTGATGAGACCATTATCTACAGTTACCCTATCTCCGATCTTAAGATCTTTTACGATATCGCGATAATTTACGAAAACAGATTGTTCCTCGGATTCTTCTCCAGGAATAATATGGAAAGTAAAAGATTCTCCTACTTTTAGATCCAAATGATCCACTTGCAGATCTCCAGTACGGATCTCAGGGCCTTGGGTATCCAATAAGATCGCAATCGGATGTTTTAATACATCTTTATTCAGAGATTTTATAGCTCGAATTATGGATCTATGAAAATCATGATTCCCGTGGGACATATTTAATCTGGCGATATTCATCCCGGCTTCCGCAAGGGATTGGATCATTTTTTTGTCGGCGGTTGCAGGGCCGATCGTGCAGATAATTTTAGTTTTTCTGAAATTAACTAATTCATTCTTCATGTATATTCGGTTTTATTAAAATTGCTCTAATGATCCGAGCTCAGATTTTAGGAAGGGTTCTGTTCAGAAAATCTTCAAAAGAAATATAAAAATCGAACTTTTCCTGTTCAGGCATACCCGCGTTTTTCTGCTCGTCTACTATCCTTTTCGCCTTATCCAGCAAGGCCTTGCCGTTCTTTTTCAAGAACCTTCTGCTAATAAGGATCGGAAAAGAATACTGCTCTTCCTGATTTCTAACCATAAAGGAATGGATTTCCTTTTTTGCATTCTTTTTCAGGAAGTTGATCAGAGTATTTTCATCCATATCTCCACCTAAAGCTTGTAAGAGATATTCCCTGTCAGGAAGTTCGTCTTGGCCCCAAGCGTGATCTATAACGTCTAAAACCGCAGAAAGATTTCGTTTAATTTCTGCCTCTTGTTCAGAACTGAGCCCTGAACTTCTTGGAGGAGCATTCGAGTCCGAATTTGCAACTGCGGCCGCAGCTCTCGCCTTCGCGGTTGCCTCGGCTGCTTCTCTGTCTTTCACTCTTCTTTCAGCAAGTTTTACCTTCTCTTCTTGAGCGACCTTGGTCCTTGCTTCTAGGATCTTTTTATTCTGCTCGGAAGCAAGCCTTGCTCTAATCTCTTCTGCTTCGAATCTATGAACTACATTATTCCCGAAAAGAGATCTGAAAAATCTGGTGATAAAAGGAAGATATTTAAAAAGAGAAGAATATTCCAATTTCTCGAATTGGGAGCTTGCCTCCCGAGACTCCATCATGTCCCGGATATTCATTTTTGCTAAAACACGGATCTCACTGTCGTTCCCTGTAGCTGCAAAAACTCTTTTGGCAGTTTCGACTGCTCCGTTGATACAATCTTTATGAAGAACGAAAACATATAGGCCTTTTTTATCCGCAAAATCAGCGCTCATAATCATATCATGATTGACGATCAAATTTTTGACTTCTTCTTCGATAGGTTCTCCGCGGAATCGAAGATAATTCAGGTCCACCAATCGATTTGCGGATTTAATATAGTCGAGTAATTCGGAAAGTTTGGCCTTCTTCTCCTCTTTCTCTTTTTTCTCCTTCTCCTCTTCTTCAAAATGGATGAGAGAAAGAAGTTCCTCAACTGCGGTCTTTTGATCACCGTAGGCAGGACTTAAAAAAGGAAGGACCTGTCCTGCAATGGAGCGAGTATTCTGAAGATCTTGCTCCGAAAAACTGCCAAGCACGCCGATCCTTTGTAATTCCGGGATAATCCTTTCGCTGAGATACTTTTTATAAGCATCCAATCTAGCGATAATCTCATCTTGGACATTATAATAAAAAACCGAACGGTTTCCTGGGCTCAAAGCATTTTCATTCCTATAAAAATACAGAATCCTAGAATCCACTAACTTCTTAAGCACGGGTTTCAAATGGATATTGATCGTGGTTTGTTTTAGAACAGGAGTAACATCGAAATTATCCTGAAACAAATTCCCGATCTCGGAAGAAGCGTAGGTCTCGCTTAATTTATTATTATCAATACAATCATAAATCCATTTCTGGAATCCTTCTTTCCCGGGGAATTGCCTCTTCTCCTTAACCCATCTTTGGATAGAGCTGAAAGAAGTTTGATTCACCCCATCCACATATCTATGACTAGAACCTGCATCCGTTTGAGAAGGTCTGGCAAATACTGTGATCAATCTTAAGAAGGAAGCGATCTTCCCGTCAGAAGAATCTCCGGTAGGATTATAATCCACCATACAGATCTTTTTCACGACAGGAGGATTTTGTCGAGCGCTCATCTCTCTTAGATAAGCGTTGACTCTTTCCTTATCCAAAGTCAGTTCTCTGGAAAGTTGTTCCGCGCTAGGAAGAATTTTATTCGCTACGAACTTTTCAGTCCAATCGCCAATGATCAGAACTAATTTATGAATGCCCTTATACTGGAAATCCCCTCTGGCCTCTAAAGCTTGGGTTAACTGTAAGGCCGAGTTATAATCCGCTACCTTGAGTTCCGGAGATTGGGGATCCAGCATGAGTCATCCTCTTCGACTAGAGTAGGTTTTTCCGATACATCAATTCCGCGTTTAAAATCGCGGCACCGGCAGCCCCACGGACCGTATTATGACTTAGGACAACATATTTCCAATCTAAAATCGGATCGGGTCTAAGTCTTCCCACTACGGTAGTCATACCTCTCCCTGTCTCCAGGTCTAGGCGAGGCTGGGGTCTGTCTTCTTCTTGACGATAAAGAATCGGAAAATCCGGAGCAAGAGGCAACTTTAATTCTTGAGGCTCGCCTTTAAATGAAGACCAGGCTTCTAAAATTTCGGATTCCGTAGGCGTCCTCTTGAATTTCACGGAAACACAAACTGTATGCCCGTCGAAAACCGGAACTCGATTACAATGAGCGGAAATTTTAAAATCCGCATTCACGATCTTGCCACCTTCAGCCTTTCCAAGACATTTCAGAGGCTCGATCTCCGCCTTATCTTCTTCTCCGCCAATAAAAGGAACTACGTTCCCCAAAATATCCATGGTAGGAACTCCCGGATAACCCGCTCCGGAGATTGCCTGCATAGAGAATAACATAACGGACTCTATACCGAACTTTTCGTATAGAGGTTTTAGAGAGATGGTCACTCCCATGATCGTACAATTCGAGTTAGTGATGATCTTGCCTGGAGTTTTTTGGCTGGAGATCACATCCAAATGGTTCGCATTCACTTCTGCAGAGAGAAGAGGAACATTTTCCACCATTCTATGATTTTTAGAGTTAGAAATAATATGGATACCAGCTTCGGCAAAAGAAGTTTCCACCTCTCCAGCAACGGAAGCGTCCAAACCGGAAAAAGCTAATTTCACACCTTGGGTCACCTTTGGATCCGGTAATGTGATAATTATGTCACGAGCGTATTTAGGAATATCACCTGAGATCTTCCAACGCTTCTTCATGACTTCCGCATATGTTTTGCCTGCGCTATTCTCTGAAGCGCATAGATGGGTTACCTGAAAATAAGGATGGTTTTCCAAAAGTTGGATAAACCTTTGCCCGACGGAGCCAGTGGCTCCCAAAACAGCTACGTTAATTTTGCTCATAGAACTTATTTACCGCTCTCAGACTTAAAGTCTGCATTTCATTGTTTTTCTCTATTTTTTTCTAAGACCACGGACTGTCATTCGACAAATTTAGATATGAGCGAAGCATACTTAGAATTCATCTTAAGAGTTCCTTCATATGTGAGATGATGGAAGTCCCAAAAATCAGTCGAAGGCAGATCCCGGCTTAGATCCGCAAAATTGTCCCGGCCACCGCTGATCTCTTTCAGATATGACAAATGCTCTTTATACCATTCCGAGTCCGCATACCAAGAAAGGCTGACTGGGTTCTCAGGATTATTTATTAAGAGAAATGGCAAATCCTTCTCCTTAAAAAAAGAAATGAGCTTCTTCATATAACGAAAGTGAAGAATGGGTCGGAACTTCTCCTTTGCAATCTTCTTCTTAGAGTCCGCCAACACCTGAATGTACTGTAAACCTGGCCTTTTTTTTAGATCTGTAAGTAGGCGAAAATAAAAGTATTCCTCGTATTCCTTATCGGACATCCCTAGAAAACGTAGGTCTTCCAACCGTTCCTCTCTCACCGGCCTTCGATCCAAAAGAGAAAGATCATCTTCTTTTCCGAAAATCTGCTGTAACCTTACTCCTAGAATATCCCGAGCCCAATCTTTATGTTCTGGTCCCGCGAAATAAGGGATCCAAGTATTAGAAACTTCTGCACGGATCCAGTGATCCTTCTGCTCTGGATCCAAAAACTTAGGATCCAAAAAAATTTTTTTCCAACCAGGGCTCTTAAATTCAAAAGTCTGCTTAACGGCATGAGAAGAATTTTCTAATTCCAGGATCAACTTTCCATCCTTAAGGACTTCTTCAACTATCTGGATATAAAAACCTTTGCGTGCCATATAAGGTTTAGGTTGAAAAGAAAAAGCTTTCCCGGTCCAACCTCTAAAGGTCACTTTCTCCGGAATATCCACGCCATTATACTCTCTGAAGCTGGTGTTCCTACCAAAACGATGTTCATAAAGAGAAGAAGAAATTTTCCAATAAATTTCTTTATAACGATAAGAACCGAAGATAGATGCAGCTAGATATTCCGCACTTTTCTCCAATCCGATCAAGTCCCAAAACTCAAGGAGACTTTCCAAAGGAAAAATGATCTTGGATTGAGGAGCATCCCTAAAATCCAAAGCATCCAAGATCAGCTTGGATTCTTCGGCAGTTTCGTTCTTACCGTTTTTAGGGTCCAAAACATAAGCCCTATACAATCTCCAATCCACAAAGTTCACAGGATATACGACAAGATCCGGAGACAAACTCAGGAATTGGTCCTTCATCAAATACGCATCCATGGGGGGCATGCCTGCATAAGATAAAAAGATAATATCCAGATCTTTCCCAGTGACTTTACGAAGTTCCTTCTCTAAATCTTTAGGATTAATGGAATAACCTGTAACACTGGAACCTATCACTAAAACGCGGAATTTCTGCTTCGAAATTTTTTCGAAAGTTTTAAACTCGTGTAAAAAATTATAAAAATAATCCGCTCCCCAGGAAGATTCGTTTGGCAAGAGCCAAAACGAGTATCGGAACAAGAAGAAGTCCAAAAAAATAACTGAGATAACAACGGAAAATAAGATCGTTAACTTAGAACAGAACACAGTTCCATAAACTGAAAGTAATTGCCTCTTTGTCCAGAAATTGTTTCATTTTCTACTTTACCCAGGATGAGGCATTGGCCAGGATTCCCAAGTGGTTTGGCTCTGGACTTCTATAATTATTTTCCTGGCCTCACTTATATTCTCCCTATTTACTGCGCCTAAAGAAATTTTTTGGAATATGGAAGCTCTGTATCTTCCTTCCGTGTTGATAGACGTGCTTCGGGACGGTGGTTCCTTAAGGGCCTGGTCATTCGCACCTACACCTTATTTTTTTCCGGATCTACCGATCGTTTTTATATTCGGTTATATTACTGAGAATGTTTTTAGAACATTAACTCTCTACGCGATCTTCCAAACTTCTTTACTCGCATATCTTTTAGGAAAATTCGTCCGTACAATGGAGCCAAAAATGCCAAGGCCCCAAAGTTATGTATTTAGCTTACTCACACTTTCTTTCCTATTTTTGATCGCTGAAAAATTTCCATTATTATACTTTTTATATTTTCCATCCGTACATATCAGTGCGTTCCTCACAAGTCTTTGGATCTGGCCTTATTTAAAAAGAGAGAAGGTCCCGAAATATTCTATCTTCCCTTTGCTTTCCCTACTCACGGTTTCAGACAGGATCTTAGTTTTAGAATTATATCTGCCCACTTTACTTGCTTGGGCGAGAAGGTACGGTCGTTGGGGGGTTTCTTTTCCCCTTATCTCTATCCGATTTTTTGCAACCGGACTCATCGGACTAGGACTTCATTCATTCATAAAAATATTTTTAGCGATCAACTCACCCAATAAACTTTCCACATTCGAATCAATCTCACATTGGTGGGCTGATTTTTACTCTGCATTACTTAGCCTAAAACTTTCAGGGATTTTTCTCGCATTCGCGATCTTGGGCGGGATATTATGCTTAAGAAAGGGAAAAGAATCCGGGCATAGCTACGGATTTTTAGGATATTTCCAACTTAGTCTTTGTATATTACCGCCGTTACTTGGGCTATATTCCGGCCAAAATTCACTCAAATACAGCCTACCTGCAATCGTGATGGTGCCCGTATTATTTGGGATTTTACCTTCTATCAAGAACCAAAACTATCTAAGTCATTCCAGAAATTTCGCATTTTTAGGGCTGATATTCGGACTTGGAATATTCACGATATTTGGAGAAGGAGCAGGACAATTCAGAGATCCATGGGAGTCCATCCGGCCGCCCGAAACCGTATGTGTGGATGAATGGAAAGAAAAAGACTCATTCGTTTTCATACTTTCGGAGCCACGAAAAGCTAGACGAATACTCACATATTCCGAAAAAAGAGTCCTAGCATACCCGATAGATTTCAGCACATTAGAAGGATCATATTCAGTTTCCAATAAAGAATGGTTCCTATTTCCGCCGGAAGGTCCAATCGCAATATTGCCGGAAGGACTAGGAGAATCCAGGATCAAATCATTTTATGGAGAACCTTCTCGTGTTTTAAATTGTGAATCCGGAAACGGAAAAATTTGGATCTACGAAGACACAGCAAAGATCCGAGATTATCTACAAAGACCGGTTCAAAAAACAAAATAAATAAACGGTTGGGACTCGGAAGAGAATATTACTCCTAATAAAAGCCCGATACCTACTAAAACTCCGAAAATTACCGGATGTAAACCTTCATAAAATTTACGAAAACTACCATCTTTCTCATCTCGCTTTCCTATCCAGGTCGCGACAAAAAATAAAAAGAATGCGATAAAGAAAATGCGTAAAGAAGAAAACGCCGGATCCGCTCCGCTCGAAAAGTGGAAAAGTTTTTCAAAAACGATCCCTGTAGTTTTCCAATTCGGAGATCTGAAAAATACCCAACAAAGAACAACACCCAAGATCACAAAGATCCTATAGGAAAACCTTCCTATAATTCCAGATCCATTCTCAGGGGAGAAGAAGGCGGGCCAAAATTTTTTGCCCAATCTTTCCAAACCTAAGAAAATACCGTGAAATCCGCCCCAAACTACAAAATTCCAACTGGCACCATGCCATAGGCCGCCCAAAAGCATGGTCAAAAATAAATTCACATAAGTTCTTAGTTCAGATTTACGATTACCACCCAAAGGAATGTATAAATAATTCCTAAGCCAAGATGATAGAGAAATATGCCATCTTCTCCAAAAATCGGAAAACCCGGAAGCAAGATAAGGCATTCTAAAATTTTCAGTCAGTTTAAAGCCAAGAAGAAGAGCAGAACCCAAAGCAATATCAGTATACCCGCTAAAATCACAATAGATCTGCAAAGAATAAGCAAAAACCGCTGCCCATGCATAGGCACTCGAAAACTCCAAAGGAGAGCGATAAAAAGAATCCGGTAAAACAGACAGTTGGTCCGCAATCACCACTTTCTTCCATACACCAATCAGAACTAAAACAAAACCTTCTCTAAGCGGGAGTTCCTTCCAAGACACCCAGGTCTTAAGTTGTGGCAAAAAGGTCCTAGCCGGAACGATAGGTCCTGCAACTAACTGAGGGAAGAAGGAAAGAAAGAGTGCGTAGTTCCAAAAACTTTTTTCAGGTAAAATTTCTCTTCTGAACACGTCGATCGTGTAACTTAGGGACTGAAAAGTGTAAAAAGAGATCCCTACAGGAAGCACAATGCGCCATACAGGAAAACTTAAATTTAGCCCAAATGCCGAAAAAAGGGCATTTCCGGACTCCATAAAGAAAATGAAATATTTAAAAAAGGCTAAAACCCCAAGATTCAAAATAAGAGAAATAGAAAGTAAAATCGCACGAGACCTTCCTTCTTTTTGATCCATTGTCCTACCAATCCAATAATCTAGAATAGTAGTCCCAAATAGCAGGAGTCCGAATTTAGGATTCCAGGACATATAAAAGAAGTAGCTTCCTGCTAGCAAAAATGGCTTGGGAGCCCATTTAGGAAGGGCTTTCAAGATGGGAAGAATCCACCTCAACCCAAATATAAGCAGAAAAAAGAATAAAAAGAGGGGAGTAGCGAAATTCATTACTTAATTTTAAGCATTATAAAATAATATCAAAAGAGTAACTATTTTTAATCAATATTTTGATTATTATCAATCATATTTAAGGCCAATAAAAAGCAGGTTAAATAGTCCATTTACAGCGGACCCCACAATTCGGACAATCCGCGGTGATTTCCGCCTTAACCCGCTTCCCTTTAGGAGTTTCCACCTTCCCAATAGCCACAAATTCGAAGTTTACTCCTTCCGGAACGTAATGTCCACCGCCATACTTAGCAGATCCTTCGATTAAATTTGAGCAGGCGTGGCATTTTACTCTTAATTTGATTACTTCGGCCATTGGAAAAGGATTTACGAACCTTCTTCCTTCCGCAAGAAGAAAGCGATATAGGCCTGCCAAAACCACATGAGGGTGTAAATTTGATACACATGACTTTCTGGCAGTATTATCGGATATTCTTGCTGGCTTTCACTGTCCTATAAAGGCCTTCGTGCTAAACTCTCTGCACGCATAGTATAGAATGAATCATTATCAGAGCCCCCAGGATCAGCCGCCCAGGAACGGACAGTCAGGTCGAAATGGGGCGGTAATCACCTTTAGAACGGAAGATGGTTGCGCGTGATCACACAGAAAGCCGATATTCATCCGGAAAGGTGAAATCACGACTCTCTTGCGGGTTTTACAGAAGTACCCCATTTCCCTCATTCTACCCGAATATCTGCCTATAGCTTTCGGCCTGGATTCCTAAAACCCCCTATATAAATGCTCATATTTGGGCAGATTGATATTGCAGCTGGATAGCCGAACCGACGCGTATGTGACGTTGTATTTTAAGCTATCCGACGCTCTTAAATTGACATTCAATTGCAAGGCCTGACAGCTCTTTAAAGTTATAGCGCCCTTCTCTTTTGGCGCCATTATGCCTATCCCTCTACCCAGGCTTATCAATTCTCGAGTCGGCAAATAGCTAATTTCACTGCTTATGATTAGGCACTTATGTAAAAGACTCAGTACCGGCGCCTGAAGTCGATTTTTAGGCAAAGACTGCCTATTTCTATAAGCATTCGCCCATTTGACGGCACTTAAGGACAAAAGCTGCCCTTTTGCGGAAAGTGGATATTGCCCCTGTGCGCAGCACAGGGAGGTTTTGTGAATTTAGGCTCTTTTGCGAGCGGGGGCTTGTTTTTTGGCTGGAGCTGATTTTTTAGGAGTTACTAACTTCTTCTTATCCTTTTTTGATTCGATAGCGCTCGCATCGAAGTTCACATCTAATCCCATTTTCTTATTTCGTTTCACCATATATACGAAATGTCTAACGTACTGAGCGTAAGGTTCTGGCACAGATTTAGGATCGAAGTCTAAAGGATTTTCCAGAAGAGAGCGAACCACTGTTTGGTTCAGATCTTCTTTGCTAGTGACCATGAGAGTTTCTAATCTGCGAAGAATTTCGTGATCGTTCACCTCGCTAGTGACTTTCTTCATCGCATTCAGAAGCCTCTGAAAAGAGGTTCGTTTGATCTTCACGGCCATATTTGTTAAGTTAGAATTTCTGGGGTCGGACGACCAGAAGAAAATTTATATGAGTCTCGTCCGACCTTAGATGCTACCTTTTCGAGTGATGATTTCAATTCTTGGCTTGGGGCATAAGCTTCCTTTATTAGGAAGAACTTTCTCTCCGCTTGGTATCCGACACGAATTACTGCAGACTTCCCTATTTCTAACCCTTGCCTTAAGGTTACCCAGGAGAAGGTCCGGTTTTCATAAGATTCCCGAGAAATCTGGACAATGCCCCATATTTGGCCAGATCTAAGGCTCAATCCATGTCCCAGTGCATTCTCTACAGTTTCCCTTAAATCCGCTGCCCCAGAGGTAGGAACTCCCTGCCCTAAGAGCTGATCTCTTTGATTTCCAGCGGAACAAAGTGACCCAGCAACGGAGCCTTCTCCGCTTAAATTTAAGGAAAACATTCCGGCGCACCAGGATAGGGAATTAGCGTAAGAAACCCCTGTGACTGGAGAAGTTTCATCGGCTCGAGTTCGCCATTGGGCCTGAGCCAGTGACAGGAACTCCTGACCAAATTTTTGCTCAACTTTCAAGTTAGGTAATAAAACATTCAGACCAAGCAGACAGTTTTCGGAAAGAGACGAAGTCACCGAAGAAATTTCAGAAGTTGACTTCCGATTTTGGATCCCGAGTTCGAAATCAGGATCATTCCCCTTCTTCACTTTTTTATCTGCAGAAATTTTTGCGACCCTGGTAGGAGCAACTTCATCTGCCAGAAGAGAATCTAGATCAGGAAAGTCGGATAGTCTTTCCTCTTCAGAATAAGAAATACCTTCGGCGAGAACTTGATCCACTTCTTCTTGGTAGATTGATTTTAGTTCTTCTGAAATTGATTCTTCTGCCTCGACAATAATTTGAGAAGAAAGTGCCGAGTCGGAACCCTCTTCTGCGAGGACAGAACTTGAACCCAAAGCCAGGGAGGCAATAAGCAAGAACTGTGCCAAAAAATTATGTCTCATTCGAAAAAACATGACAGTATAGCCCATTTTTAACCATTTTTGAGGGAAATGGAAGCTTTTTTTACCGTTTTTCTAGGATTTTAGGCTGTCTTTCGGAATAGTCTCTTAGCTCGAAGCTTCCATTCCCAGAGCACAATTTCCTGCTCTTTGGTCTCTGCCCTATCTTGCTCTTTTTCTAAAAGTGCATAGACCATGCTCGCGATATCTTTGGAAAAACCTTTATCTAGTTCTTCTTCGAATTCTTTTTCTTTGGTCTCTAAAATTAAACCTGCAAGTCGGAAACCTTCATCCAAATTTTTTAATTTAGGTCCCCAGCCTTTCAGCTCTTCTTTATTGTCATCATTTCGGATCATCACATCTAAGAAGGTCCGGATGAATGCGACCTCTTCTGACTTCAATGTGAATTCCAAAAGTAGCTGTTTTACTTTTTCGAGTTCCATTTTTCGAAGATGAATCCGAGCAAGGAAAACCGGATTTTTGGAGTGCATATTCAGGTTTCCCTTCTCCAATAAATCCGTGGCTCGAACCTTATTAAAATCTACGATGTTCGATCCTTCCCTTAGGCTTTTCTCCAGTTCCTCTTTTCCAGGGGACGGTTTTTCCCCCACTGCCCCGATTTTTTGGGCCACCTTTCTCTTGATGATGAGCATGTTCAAGGAAGGGAACCTGATTTTCAAAGCCACCAATTCCTGGCGCGGGAACTCTTCGTCCAAAACCAGGTGGTGCATTTCCACACCCTCCTCTCTGGCCCTAAGCAGGCTATCTACTCGATCATAGTGGTAGATAATAACCGGCAAAATATCACATTCACTTCCGCTGTTTAGGAAGATGGTCCGGACTTCATTTCCCGAACTGGAATGCTGATAAGGGATCACAAGTTTTCCCTGTTTTACGTTTACAAAACTCAGCTCCCCTAGCCTAAAATGGGAAAGGTCAAAATCCTCTCCTAAAAATGCGATTCTAGGAACCGGAACCACGATGGACTGGTTTCTGGCTCCTTTCGGGACTTCCGGCCCCCTGGACGTAAAAACTACGTAAGTCATTTTTCCCAGGCGGACTTTTACCAAAAATCCGGCCGGGGTTTTTCTTTCTTCGTATAAGGAATCTAATTCCAAAATTTTAACCCAAACCTAGGTTTTTTAATTTATACTGCAATGAGCCCCTGGAAATTCCCAAGGCCTTTGCCATTCGTATTTGGTTGCCGCCGAATAATTTATCCGCCAAAAGAATTTTTTGGCGCTCCACGGCTTCCACAGCTTTTCGCAAATCCAGATCCTCCGGATCCGGTAGAGAAATCCCCTTGGGACCCTCTTTTTTAAGATCAGAATTTCGGATCTCTCCCGAGCCGGAATTTAAAACCGCCTCTTCGATCGCATTCCGAAGATCTTCCAAGTTTTGACAGGAACTACTCTCCACCAAAGACTCAATTGCATCTTCAGAAAGTGCCAAATCAGGGCGGCCATGTAA
>NZ_NPEG01000017.1 GCF_002812045.1 Leptospira haakeii
TAAGATCTATAGTGATATGAATTATGGTCCTGATCAGAATAGAGTCATGAAAACTCCTCTTCCTAAAGACGAGGCAAAGTTAGAAAAGGGTTTTGCAGCTATTCCGATTTTAGGAGGCACAAAGTCTCTCCTGCTAGATTACGTTTACGACGGGAACCAAACTCCAGGAAAAGGTGAGATCGCTTATGCTGGATGTTTTACTGCGGATGATTGTTCTGCTTCTCCTGAACTTTTACTTTTTGATAGAAATGCCGGAGTATTCAATTTAAAGAAAGGAACAGGTTACACTTCCGGAGTACTTACCTCCTTCTTACCGGAAGCAACCGGAGTCGCCACTCCTTTTGGAGGAAGGCCCGATCGATATACTAGATCCACTAAAGACGAAGTTTTATATTTTAAGAAAAATGGAAGTATGAATCAATTTTTTGTAGTTCGTAACTCCAGCGGCACAGCATTCGAAACCGCGAACCTAGCAGGTTTTACGGATACACAAGTAGGGAATTTTAATATTTCAGAAAGTGCTTATGTGGTGGATAATTTCGAAAGCGCTTCCTATAAATCCGTACTCATTCTAGACGATCAAGCCACTGCCGGAACCGGCAGATTTATTTTGACGAGCCAAAACGGAGTGAGGGCCCTTGCTCCTGCTGGAGATGTTGTTGCTTCTTACCTTTTAGGAAGATTAGATCAATCCGGAAATTCTGGTACGGATAGATTGAGTAAAAATCAATATAGTTTTTTCTCCGGGGACTTCACAGGAGTAGGCAAGGCGCAGATCTTACTCGTGGATAGAAGTGGAGGTGTTCATAATTGGTATTTAGGAACTCTGGATATCGCCCAAAATAAGATCCAATTCAAAAAACTTATAAATCCTCCGAACCTTCCTTTTACTTCTGCGGAATTCGATTCTATCAACGCTGCAGGAATTTCTTACGGTATAGTTCCGGAAACCACCGGCAATTCTATTCTAATCGGAAAAGCAAGCGGAGCAAATATTATATTTTCAAAATATAGGATTTCTGGAACCACTTACTCCGTTACAAAAACGCAATATACTGCAGGGTCTGCAGCATTCAATGGACTTTTTGATTACGAAGGAAATCCAATCCTGAACCAAGGCGGAGATAATAAAATTTACGATATCTCCGCAGACAAAGTTATATCTCCAAGTGGAAACGTAATTACTGCTAAACTAGATCGTCCCGATCTGATGACCAAGGTTTATGTATTCATATGGATCCAAGGAGATTATAACGGAGACGGCCTCACTGATATAGGAATTATTCATCTAAAAGAACCAACTTGGTATTTTGCAATGTCAGACGGGATTGTTCCTGACGTTATGCAAACCGTGAAAAACGGGATCGGCGGAAGTTACGAATTCGAATACACTGATTCTACTAAATTTGATAATACTGGTGGGGATGGTGTTCCGGATCTGCCGGGGTCATACCGGGTTTGTACAAAAATCACTGCAGATGATGGCTTTAGCAATCGGATCTTCAAAACTTATGAATATAGTAACGGGTATGCATTCTCCGCTTTCATCAATGGCAAAGTAGAAAAGGACTTTTTCGGGTTCGGGAATTTTACGGAAAAGGATCCTTATGGCGTTAGGAAAGCCCGCCAATACAATAATATTCCATACTCCGATTTTATGATGAACCGTGCATTAAGTGGCGCGGAAAAGGAATCTCATCTTGTAGGTACAGATAATCAAGATTACGGCTCGATTCTACGAACTTATGATATAAAGAAAATTGAAACTTCTGCAGGAATTACAAGTTACATGGTAATTCCCACCCTTCAAGAGAATTATATCAAAGGAATTAAAACTAAAACTACCGGACAGAATCTGGAACTAAGCGGCTATAATTTATCCAAAAAGACAGAAACAAACACTGACTTATTCGCCGATTCGGCCCATCCTTCCGTCTCCATAACGAATATTACCGAATTCGAAACTGTTTCCTTAAGCAATCAAACTCGGACTAAGAAATCCATAAACCTGGCCGGCTCTTCTAACGAAGTCTCTACTTCAATCACTTACGATACCCAAGGAAATCCAATTCGTAGTGTGACTAGTTATACTGGAAGCGGACTCGGTTCCGTTGCTCCTATGATTACAGAAATTACTTACGATACTTTAGGAAATCAGATCTCTCAAAAAGATGTAAGTGGAAATCCTGCACGTGGGACGGATTTCGTTTACGATACACAACTCAAACAATTTGTAGTCGAGAAAACCAGTTTTGGTGGTTCGATTAGATTAAAAAATTTATACACTATAGATTATACAAATGCGTTCGGCACTCCTCTCCAAGCCACAGACCCGAACGGAAACAAAACGATATATGAATACGATTCTTATGCGAGAACCGTAAAGATTTCTGCAGATACAGATTCGGGCACGAAGGTCCTCGCTACTTACAGTTATGATTCATCTTTTCCTTTGAGCGCAAAATCTGTTCTTATTTCCGGGACCTGGGATCCGGATTTCGCACTAAGAGAATATGCGGACGGGCTGGCAAGGACTGTATATAAAGTTAAAACTGCTTCGGAAGGAAAAGCAGTGCGAACCGGTAGGATCGTATATGATGGAGCTGGGCGAATTTCTCGAAGTGGGCAGGCAGACTGGACGGATACAGGAAACTTGGATCATTTCTCCCTACATATGGAAGAAAAGAATCCGACCGTTTTTGAATACGATGCTATCGGCCGAGTAACAACAGCAACTCTCCCTTTGGCAGCAGGAGAAACTTCTCCTACTATTCTCACTACCGTATACAACGATCCGTATGAAAGTATAGAAATCCATAGTGGTGGGACAAACAAAAGGACTGTAAAGGATGCGAGGGGACAGACTCTTTATGTAGAAGATTCCGGTAGTGACGGAGTTGTAGCACAAATTGGATTCTGCTACAATCTTGCGGGAAATCGTACTAAAAAGTCGGATCTAAACGATGGAACTCCTCTCAATTGCAGCGATATTTCTACTGGGGTCGCAAATAAGGACGTATCCGGCAAGAACCAAGCATATTGGGCTTACGACGGATTTGGAAAAGTAAAGGTTCAAAGTGATCCGGACTTGGGATTACAAAAATTTGAGTACAATGCATTTGGCAACATATCCAAATCCACAGATGCAAAGAATATCATAACCACATTCGGATATGATCCTTTGGGAAGGATGAATACCAAAGTCCAACCAGAGGGGACTACGTATTTGACTTACGATTCCCTATCGGGAAGCCAAAATTCTCTGGGAAAGCTAGTCAAAGTAGAGGACCAGGTTCAAACCAAAACTTTCAGTTATGATAAATTGGGAAGAGTGAAAAAGGAAACTCGCTCTTTCAAAAATATTCCTTTGAAAAACGGAGATGTTCCATATATTACCGAATATGAATATGACCTTTTGGGCAGAGTGAGTAAAGTAGATTATCCTGCACACCCTGTCAATCATTCCAGACTCAGGGCTTGTTACAACTATGGAACTGCAGGATACATTTCCGATATCTCCGTACAAGTGAATACGAATGGGATTTTACCTGGGTTATGTAATAAAACCGTCGTAGAAAATATCACCTATAACGAATTCAATCAAACTGCTGGTTTCACTCTAGGAAATGGGGTCGCTACAAATTATACTTATGACGCAAGGCAGAGACTTGTAAGACTCCAATCCTCCGGGGATGTAGATGGAACTACCAAGGTATTGCAAGACGCAATCTATACATTCAATAGCAGAAATAATATTATAAATATAGCGAATACTGCCTCAGATTATACCACACAGTACGACTATGAATACGACGGGCTCAATCGTCTTGTGAATGCACAGGGCACCTACTTTGAACCGACGGACGCATACACCAAACAATTCCGGCAAAGTTTTGATTATGCAAAAAATGGGAATCTGATCGCTAAGAGATCTCATAATTTTAGCACGGGTGCGATACTAGACGAGAGACTTTATCAGTATGATAATCATCAAGTTCGTAGAATAGATTCCTCTAAATACGGAAGTGATACTCTGAGCATGAATTATGATGCTTCCGGAAATATGATCCGACAAAGAGATCAAGTTTTGGATTTAACCAAACAGATGGAATATGATTCCGAGAATAGGATCGTAAGAATCCGAGATAAAGACAATTATACAATTGGAACTTATTCGTACGATGAGGGAGGTTTCCGGGTCCATAAAAGTGCCCTGGTTCCGGACGGAGCGCAATACAAACACCAGGAGATTCTGTATCCGAACAAGTTTTACGGACTGGAATATATGGATGATGAGAATGTTTTACGCTCCATCAACAATATCTATCTGAATGGGGTCCGTATTGCGGCAATCACGGAAGATGGAAGAGCAGCATTTTATTTAGCAGACCAAGTCGATTCTGTGTCCACGGTTCTGGACGATAATGCGCACACCTTATCTCGTATGCAATATGAGCCTTACGGAGACACTTTTGTCCAACGTGGAAATTTGGCATTCAGTCCTAAATATAACTCTCAGGAATTAGACAAAGAAAGCGGATTCTATTTTTATAATGCACGATACTATGATGCAAGTATCGCACGATTTGTAACTGCGGATACTATCATTGATGGGGAATTTAATACACAAGGTTGGAACAGATTTTCTTATGTGAAAGGAAATCCGATTCTGTATAAGGATCCTACAGGGCATGAAGCAGGATGGTTCGATAATTTAACTAGTAAAATAAAAGGAGCATTCGGCGGAAAATCTAAACTCGACGAATATAACGATAAAGTTGATTCGATGAATTCCATTCCTAAAAATAATAATACTGCTACAAATCAAAAAGAAGGAACGGGATCTGGAAAAGCTAACCAAATACTGAGTAATCCGTTTCGGATCGGAATTAAAAAGAAAGAAGAGAAAAGCTGGTGGAATGCCTTCTCGGGCGAAAACGATTCTAAAAATAAACCTGATTCAAAATCGGAAAAGAAAGTGGAAGAATACGAAGAAATGCAACTGTATCCTGACGGCCCTATTGTCACATTTTGGCTGCCTAAAAAAGTTCAAAAGGCAGGAGAATACGTCGACGCGGCAGCTGGAGTGACGCAATCATTGGAGAATGATAGGTTTTATACAGAACCAGATGGGGAAGGAAATGACGTTATGCATAACGAATTTGGGTCGAAAGCTGCATATTATTACCATAAAAATGGAGAGGACATTTTCAAATGTAATCCATACCAAACATGTAAAGTCCCAATGGAGATTGATACTACTTCAAAATTAGAGTCGGTGAGTGATAAGCTTACAAACGGAAAACAAAAGCCGGCTACACAATACAATTCTAACAATACTACGACAGGCGCTAGGCAATAAAATCTGTTATTTGTAGGATTATTAGCGCATCACCAGATTCCAGGGGCGAATTAATCAGTGCAACAATCCCAAACGGAAAGCATGGCCGTTATGCTTAAACTTATCTTATCTAGCCTTATCATAACATTACTAGAATGCTCATCAGCAACAGGAGGTTATGATTTAATCTCGTATGGAGTAGACACCCAATATCAATTACGTTACGCCGCAGAGACCAATTATTTTGAATCACTTCGTGATTTAGGATTGGATTATCAATCTAGAGCTTTCTTTGTCGAATATGAGAACTTAAATACGATCCTTTTTGATTTAAACAATAGAAAGGTGGCTTTTCATGTTGAACCTAATGTATTAACGGAAAAGGAAAATTATTTATTATGGGAATTTTGCGGATCCAATAAAAATTTGGGAGATCTTGATTTTACTTTTTTTCTGAACGATATACAAATTGGATTAATAGCTTCGTTTGGATTTGATTTTCCGTATAGAAAACTCGGGTTAGGTAAAGAAATCTTTTTTCCACGTAAGCCGGCGGAAGAATATGTTCGGTCCGGTTCTGCAGATGATATATTAACTTGTAGCAGATATATTTTGACCTCTCGAAAGGATATTTATAAAAAAGGTCAGAATATATTTTCAATTAAACTCAAGGCTGATAAAATAATTAATTTTAAATTTTTCTACGATCAGGGATTTGTAAAAAGGTATAAACCGTTTTTTATAGATCTTGGTGATTAGTATTATATATTTATCATATGTTGATATGCGGGATTTTATATTTTCTAAAGTTCAGTAAATTTGAGTTATTCCTTCTTTTAGTATGATAAAGGTTTTTGGGTTCATCCTTAGCTGAAGCATGCCCTTTTTCAATTCCTCTACAGGAGCATTTATTGCTTCTTCTGTCTGCTGAAATGTTCCGAAATGTATTCCAATAGAAAGTTTTGAGCCCAAATCTTTATGGGCTTGTATTGCATCCCAAGGGTTCATATGCACTAACCTCATAAACCATCTAGGCTCATAAGCTCCGATTGGCAGAAGTGAAATATCAGGGCTACCTAATCGATTTTTAATATCTGAATAGTGGGAAGAATAAGCCGCATCTCCTCCGAAATAAACTCTTTTATTACCGATCTTGATCATATAACTTCCCCATAAACTACGATTCCAATCGAATATACCTCTTGCCGAAAGATGTTGCGCTGGAGTGAAAGTTACTTCAGCCTTTTTTCCGATTTTGGTTGTTTGCCACCAATCCATCTCCTCAGTATTTAATATTCCTTCGGATTGAAGAAGTTCCTTATCTCCCAAAGGGACTAAAAACTTGGGTGAAAACTTTTTATTAAGATTTTTCAAAGTCTCTATGTCTAGATGATCGTAATGGTTGTGGCTGATGACAACCAGATCGATCGGAGGAAGATCGTCCATTTGGATACCAGCTTCTCTCACTCTTTTTGTTCCAATCCAGCTTACTGGGCTGATTCTCTTGGACCAGACCGGATCTGTTAGAATATTCATCTCCTGAGATTGTATCAATACGGTGGCATGATTAATGAATGTGATTGCGATTTGGTCCTTGTATAATGGAGTTTTAATGTGCTCTCTTTTTTCATTTAGAACATTCTCTGGCCATTCCTCAAAATGAATTGTAGAAAGAAGTTTTATCATTCTCCAGATTCCGTTTTCCTCCATTTGAGTAGGGTTGAAAAAACGTTTCCCATCGAAATGATCCGAGTCGGGATATTTAGTAGAGGCACAGCAGCCAAATAAGAAAGAAGAAAGTAAGAAAATGAACGGAAGAACAACACTTTTTCCGATTCCGTTGCTACCACCGGTAACGATTGCCATCTTCATTTTTTCCTCCTGCAATGAACAAGCATATTTAGAATTATGAAGGAATTAGAAAGAAAGGTAAAGATTCGATACTACCGTTTGATTGCCTAATCCTACCTTGTTATTTTTAATAATCTCGACCGTTTTCGCACAAGTTAATGCTATTGCATATGAATTGAGTTTTTAACGTTCTCAATCTTTTAGTGCATTCTTCGAAAATAAATTGACTGTCTCTTTTACGTTAAGTTATATTTCCTCCACCTATAGGAGATCAGAAATGTCTGCAAAATTCGTAATTTATAAGGATGCCAAAGGAGATTATCGATTTAGATTAAAGGCCGCAAACGGAGAGATTATTGCCGTAAGCGAAGGTTATTCTTCTAAACAAGCTTGCGAAAATGGGATTGAATCCGTTAAGAAGAACGCGCCCAGTGCACCTGTCGAAGAAGAGTAAAATTATTTTTTTTAATCAAAAGAACTCAAAGAGCATAATGAATATTATGCTCTTCTTGCTCATAATTTGGAATCGGCGTTAAGCTGGCATTGAACCGATTCTACTTTACTATCCAATATTTGAAAACAAATCCTCGAAGAAAATTTTCGCCATTTTCATTTCTATCAGATTGAAAAATTGATATTTGTCAATTTTAGTGTGTTTCCCTAAAGACAAATGCATAACGTTTGTGGCCAAAGTTATATTCTTTATGCGTGGGCTAATCTGAATTTATATTAATTCTATTGAGCGCATTCAAAAGTAATAGACCAGCGTAATAATTTCGATCTATCTCAAGTCTCTAAAAATTGCTCGATTGCGATCCTTTGTCTTTATGTGAAAGGCGCAATAAGAGTAGGGGAAGAAAGTATATGAGATTGGAGTTGGATCAAGTTGTCGATATGCAGGTGCTATCAGCGGAATCCGGAACTGGAAAAATTCTGATCATAGAGGATTCGCCGGAAATTGCATTAGTTTACGATCATTTTTGTAGAAAGATGAATTGGGACTTTGATATTGCGTCTAACGGTATGGAAGGAATGAAGAAAGTCCTTTCAGCTCCAAAGCCTTATTCCGTGTATCTTGTCGACCTGGTAATGCCTGAGCAAGACGGCCCATCCTTTATTCGGGATCTTAAGGAGAAAGATCCGAATGCAATTATAATCGTACAATCTTCCTTAGAGGCACCTGAGAAAATTATAGAAGTGATGAAGCTAGGTGTCTTCGATTATCTAGTTAAACCGATCGCGAAGGAGGCTTTTGATAGAACTATCACCTTGGCTTTTCAATACAATAATCTACGAGCTTTTCAAGCCGATGTGGAAAGATCGAATCGTAACGTATTAAAAGAACAGTTGGATTGGCTAACGTATAAAGAATCCATCAGGAAGTCTGATGAAAATTCATTATCTCTTTCTACGATAAAATCCTTGAATACTTCCTTTTCTCAAGGATCGGGGATCGGCGCCATTCTCTCTCTGCTCGATCTGTTGAAGATGGGGCATCGGACTACTGAAGATGGTGCATTAGTAAGTAATGAAATATTAAATCTTCTTTATGCAAGCCAAGACATCTTGAGAAAGCAGCTCGGCGCTTTGTCCACCATTCTATCTTTGGCAGGAGAACAGGCAAAGATGGAAGCAATCTCAATCGGCGATTTGGTGAACTCTTTAACCAAGAGATCGGACATATTCGTTCCTTTTTTGGATAGGAAAGACTTAAAAATAAGGTTCTCCTCCAGCAAATCAAAAGAATCCGTCAAGATACAGATGGATTGGATGGGCATCGTATTCGAAGAGTTAGTCTTGAATGCAATGAAATATTCCAAGAAGTCCACCTTCATAGACGTTTATTTCAGTAAGATAGACGGATATTTTTGTCTAGCGGTCAAGAATGTTGTTACTTGCACTCAGGACCTTGTGGACGAGGAGAATAAGGAAGTATTAGTGACTCGTCCTTTCTACCGTCTTCTTCCTCCTGTTGAGGAATTTTCCGAGTTAGAAAAATTCGGCATGGGTTTGGGTTTAACTGCAGTAGATATGATCGTAAATAAACATCGAGGAATATTTAATATTCATAATGTTTCGGATCATACTTCTGCTTCTGTGGAGCCGTGTGTAATGGCCGAAGCGTTCTTTCCAGTAGTTATATCTCAAGCGGTGTGTTAAATATATGGAAGTAGATTATGAAAATCTGTTAAAAGATTATTTAGTAGAGACTAGAGAGCTGCTTGATATGGCAGAAGAGTCAATTCTCGAATTGGAGAAGGACTATCATCCAGATCAGATTAACACACTTTTTAGAGTAATCCATACTATAAAGGGGAATTCCGCGATTTTCGATTTTCCTTTGATTACCAGTTTGGCTCATTCTTTCGAAAATTTACTGAATCAGTTGCGGAAAAAAGAAGCGAAACCTTCCGATCGAGATGTCGGTCTCTTTTTGGATTGTATCGACGCTCTGAAAGAAATGAACGAAGGCAAGGATAGTGTTCCTGATTCGAAAGTTTCTGAATTGGTCTTTCGGATCAATGATGTCCTAAGAAAAGAAGACGAGAACTTAGACCCGGATGAAAAACCCAAGTTCGGATTATATTCTCTCCCTAAAAAGAACAAACCTGTAAAGCTTCTTCCTAATGCGGATGGAATTTCGTTCAAAGATGGGAAAGTATTGATCCCTAAAAGTTATATTGCGAAAGCCGAGGAAGCGGGTTCATTTCTTTTTTTGGTTAAATTTCAGCCCAAGAATTCTGAAGATCGAAATTGCTCGGATGTAGTGGAAAAATTTTCCGATTTCGGCTTGGTCTTGAGTCATGGAAATTTCAGCGGAAAGAACGGATCACAATCAAACGGACACGATAATAAAATACATTATGCGGTTATAATGTATTCCTCTGATAAGGAAAGTTTTTTGAAACTTTCCCCAGTTTCTTTGCTCTCTACATCTACAATTTTCAAGCCCGAAGCAAAAGAAATCAATTCGCTTTCACAGGTTAGGCCAGACTGTTCCACGCAATCATCCACTGTGCGGGAAGTTCAAACTAAATCCAGGGATATTTCGGCTGAAAACTATCTCAAGATCCCATTACAACTTTTGGATCATATGATCAATCTCGCGGGAGAAACGATCATAGTAAGAAATCAACTGCTTCAAAAAATAGAGAGTTACAATGATCCTTCTTTGCTATCGATCGTGCGCAACTTGAGTCAGCTGATTACTTCCTCTCAAGAGAGCGTTATGCGGACTAGACTGCAGAAGTTAGAATCGCTCTATAAAAGAATTCCAAGATTGATCCATGATCTTGAGAAAACCACAGGCAAGGAAGTTGAGCTATCTTTGGTAGGCGGAGAAGTCGAGCTTGATAAAAATATAATAGACTCGATCTCCGATCCGATTACGCACATGATCAGAAACTCCGTGGACCACGGGATAGAATCTCCTGAAGAGCGAGTTTTAGCAGGAAAGCCCAGAAAAGGAAAAATACTTTTATCCGCATCCTTGAGAGGAGGGAACGTTATCCTTAAGGTCGAAGACGATGGAAGGGGTTTGAATATCGATAGTATTAAGAATAAAGCGGTTGAAAGACAACTTATTACGGAAGAGGAGGCAGAAAGGAAATCTCCGGAGGAATTGTCCGAGTTTATTTTTTCTCCCGGGTTCAGTACCGCTCATGTGGTTTCTTCCACTTCGGGTCGAGGAGTCGGCATGGATGTGGTAAAGATGAATTTCCAAAAAGCTGGAGGGACAGTCTCGGTTTCATCCAATCAAGGTGGAGGAACCTCGATCATTGCAACCTTACCTCAAACACTTTCCATCATCAATTGCCAAATGGTTCGGACTTCCGAAATGCTTTTTGCAATTCCTCAACAGAATATCTCGGAACTCATTTTGTTGGATCAAAAATCCGTATCTTATCTGGATAAAAAAATGGTGTACCAGTTAAGAGGCCATCTTCTTCCTTTGATCGATACTGGAGAAATACTCGGATTATCTTCCGATCGTTCAAGAGAGACGAATGATAAATACATAGTAGTAGTTCATACAGAAAAACATAAATTTGGAATGTTAATAGAAGAGATTGAAAATCCAGAAGAGATAGTAGTTAAACCTCTCTCTAAGGATCTGGCAAAGATCAATCTTTATACAGGTGCAGCTATATTAGGAGACGGAAATGTAGCGCTGATACTTGATATTTCCGGGATCAGCAAATTTTTAAAATTACATACGAATGTAAAAGAAGAACTTCGTACTAAGTCAGTTCATGAGATCGAAGATCGCGAACATTATCTTCTTTTCTCTGTTGGTAAACAATTGTTCGGATTGGATTCCAAGTTTGTGATCCGGATCGAACAATTGGATCCGAAATATTTCGAAAGGATTATGGATAGTGTAGTAATACAATATCGTGGAGAAGTCATAGAGCTTTGCAGATTGGATCGTTACTTCAACTTGAAAGAAGAAGTAAGAAATGTCGAAAGGACTATGATCCTTGTGCAGACTTCTCTCGGAAAAAAGGGAATTCTTGTAGAAGAAATTCATAATGTAGTCGGAGAAATAGGTTCTTTTGCCAAGAATGAAGACCAATCTTCAGGAATAATAGGTAACGGGATAGTATTCGGGCAAACTGTAGTAGTCATTAATCCGCTTATTGTTTTGGAAAAGATCGGAAAAGACCCGGTTCGTCAAGAGGCAAGTTCGGAGTAATATATGGCAGAACAGGAAGATAAAAAGCAATATTTGTCGTTCTTTCTTGGAACCGAAATTTACGGACTTCCTTTGGAAGGATGTAAAGAAGTAGATCATAATAAACGAATATTAAAAGTTCCGCATTCTCCTGAATATATAGAGGGGATTGTAAACTTACGCGGAGATCTAGTTACCATACTGAATTTGAGATCACTTTTTGGCAAGGACCTGAAGAACGGAGGAGGGAAACATTCTCTTATTCGTTTAAAAGGGAAGAAGGAGACCTTCGCTATCCTTTCCGATTCGGTTTCTGATATTGTAGAAGTTGCTAATAAGGATCTGGAAAGTTGCCCTTCTCATTTAAGCGAGAAAGAGGCAAGATTCATTCGAAACGTAACCATTTTAAAAGATAAGACCATGATTATTTTGAATAGGGAAGAGTTACTACGTCTGGAAGACGAGTGAGGAGAATTATATGTTGGGTTTTGTTTTGCAAAGCAAAGAAAAAGAAAGCGAAAGGAAACAAATGTCCGTTTCGGTTACGGATCATGAACGTACGGTAAAAGAAGGAACAACCCTTGTTTCAATGACCGATTTGAAAGGGCGGGTCATTTATGCTAACAAGGAATTTTTAGAGATAGCAGGTCTGAATGATGAAGAATTGATCGGCAAACCTCATAATGTGGTGAGACACCCTGATATACCCAGGAGTGTATTTAAGGATTTTTGGGATACTATCCAGAGTGGAAAACCTTGGAGAGGGACCGTAAAGAATAGATCAAAAAACGGAGATCATTATTGGGTGGATGCAAACGTCGCACCTAAAGTAGAGAACGGAAATATAGTCGGCTTTATGTCTGTTAGGAGAACTCCGACTCGTCAACAAATAGAAGCGGCTTCAAAACTTTATTCCGACATACTCGCTGGAAAACGCCAATTGGAACCTACTAAGAAGAGGAAGATATCTATTAAAGCAAAGTTATTCTCATTTATATTTTTAAGTGTACTGGGATTAGGAAGTTTAACAATATCTGAGTTTATGGGATTAATCCCAGAAGTTTCCTTCGGTATTGCCGGAACATTTGCGGCGGTTCAGATCTTTTTAGGAGTGTATCTTACTTTCTATATTCTGAAACCTTTAAAAGAAGCGACTGATATCGCAAACAAAATAGCTACCGGGGATCTTTCCGTTAATATAGCTCATAATCGCAACGACGAATTGGGAGAATTGGGAAAAGCGATCCTGAACATGTTGATCAATACTGCTGCTTTGATCTCCCGTTTAAAAGAGAATGGAGATATACTCTTTTCTTCCGCGCAAGAGTTATCGGGAGCAAGCTTAAACTTATCCTCAGGGATCGAGGAAATGTCACAGCAATCGCAGACAATCGCCGCTGCGGCAACTCAGATGAATCAGAATTTAAACGTTGTTTCGAGTTCTATCGAGGAGATGTCCGTATCTGTGGGAGAAGTTGCGAAAAAAGCGGCTGATTCTGCAAAGATAGCAAGAGAGGCAAATTCGACCGCGATCGAAACTAGCAGGCTTGTAAAAGAGCTCGGCGAGAATGCCGACGAGATCGGGAACGTAATCGAAAGTATCTCCAATATTGCTGCTCAAACCAAACTTCTTGCTTTAAATGCAGCGATCGAAGCGGCGGGAGCAGGAGAAGCAGGTAAAGGTTTTGCGGTAGTCGCATCGGAAGTGAAAGAGCTTGCTCGACAATCTGCGGAATCGTCCGAAGAGATCAAAAGTAAGATCTCAGCGATACAAAAGAGTACGGAAAGGGTGATCGAATCCATCGGTAAAATTACAAGTGTGATTGCCGAAGTAAACGAGATCAGCGGAAGTATCGCTTCTGCCGTAGAAGAACAGTCCATCACAACCAAAGAGATTGCAGCTAATGTCAGCCAGACTTCACTTACCTCGAACGATGTGACTAAGAACATCAACGGGATCTCGACTGCATCTCTAGACGGAGCTAAAGATTCAAGTAGTGTATCCAAACTTTCTCAATCTTTACAAGATCTTGCTGCAGGTTTGACCATGTTAGTGAATCAATTCAAAATTTCTAATACGTCAAGTGACAGGTGATCCCTTGGAATTACCTATAGATAAAAATAGAACGGTTAGAAAGGTTTCGGTCTTCGTCGTGGACGATTCTTTGGTTTATCGGAACCTTCTTCGGAATACCTTTTCACAAGACGGTGAGATCGAATTTTTAGGAGCAGCGATAGATGGGAAGTTCGCCCTTCCTAAGATTGCACAACTAAAACCGGACTTCGTGATCTTGGACGTAGAAATGCCTCAGATGAACGGGATCCAAACATTAGAGGAAATTAAATCAAAATTCCCCGAAACTAAGGTGATTATGCTTAGCTCTCTTACTCAAGACGGAGCTAAGATTACGTTGAAGGCCTTAGAGTTGGGAGCAATCGATTTTGTTCCGAAACCTAACGGAGGGCAAGAAGTAGCGTTAAGCGAAACATTAGAGCTATTAACTTCCAAAATTAAGGCTCTAAGTCCATTAAAACCTTCCGTTCAAACCTCTTTCGAAATAAAAAATCCTTCGGTCAAAACTGTTTTAAATCGGAGGGAGAAAGATTTCGTGATATGTGCGATAGGGATATCGACCGGTGGGCCTATTGCTTTGCGCCAATTATTCTTGAAGTTGTCACCTAATCTTGCCGGAAGTATCGTAATTGCTCAGCATATGCCGCCGCTATTCACTAATTATTTAGCGGAAAGCCTTTCACAAGCCGCACATATGCCGATCAAAGAGGCGGATGATGGAGAAGTTTTACGGAAGGGAGTAGCTTATATCGCTCCTGGAGGCAAACAACTACAGATTATCAATGGTGCTTCCGGTCCGACTACGAGAGTTTTTGACGGGCCGGAAGAAGAATTATGTAAACCTTCCGTAAATATTCTCTTTAAATCTTTAGCCGAAAATTTTCCGAAAGAAACCGCCGCCATCATTATGACCGGGATGGGAGAAGACGGTTATCTTGGGATGAAAGAGCTGAAGAAGAACGGAGCATACCTGATCGCACAGAATAGAGAATCATGTACAGTTTTCGGGATGCCTAATCGTCCTGTTCAGGAAGGACTCGTCGACGAAGTGCTGGATGTCGAAAAGATCGCCGAGAAGATCTCCAGTTTATTACAAAGGATCTAATCATAATGCAAGATGGCACCTTCGAATTGATGGAAATGATAAAACAAGCGACGGGCATATCTCTAACCGAAGAAAAAGTATATCTCCTGGAAAGCCGCCTTTCTGATATATTATCAGATTATAATTTATCCGATTTTGGTCAACTGTCGAAAAAATTCAAAGAAAGTTCGGATCAAGAATTTAGGGAAAAGGTTATAGAGAGGGTAACTACTCACGAAACCAGATTTTTTAGGGATGAAAGTATTTTCGGAGCGATCTTAGAAAGGATCATACCTGAAATTTTGGAAAGAAAACAACAAAAAGATTCGAAGATCAAGATTTGGTCGGCGGCTTGTTCTACCGGACAGGAACCTTATTCCATCGCAATCTCTATCCACGAAAGGTATCCTCAGCTATTTAGGAATATCAGTATAATCGCAACGGACATTGCAAAGGATACGATAGAAAGAGCCAAAAGTGGAATTTATTCTGCGTTTGAGATCGGCAGAGGATTGTCCGACATTCATTTGGCGAAATATTTCGATCCATTTTCCAAAGGATTATATAGAGTAAACGACGAGATAAGATCTATTATAGAATTCAAACAACATAATCTGATCTACGATCCGTATCCTTCGAATTGTGATCTGATCCTTTGCCGAAATGTGTCCTACTATTTCGATCATTTGGAAAGAAAGAACTTATTCAATAAAATGGAGAAAGCCCTAGATCAAGATAGCTTTCTTATATTAGGTTCTGCCGAGTCCATTTCAGAATATTCGAAAAATTTTATTATCCGTGAATTCGGTCTTTGCCGGTTTTACGAATTGAATCCTTCTAACTTCACGTTATTTATTAAAGGAGCTTAATATATGGGGAATTTAAAAATATTGGCGGTAGATGACTCGGCAACTATGAGAAGCCTGGTACAGCAAACATTAGGAATAGGCGGTTACGAGGTAACTCTTGCATCCGACGGTAAGGAAGGTATAGATAAATTCGGCGACTCTAATTTTGATCTTGTCATAACGGATATAAATATGCCGGTAATGGATGGAATCACTTTTATACGTGAAGTTAGAAAGAGAAATACGGATGTACCTATCCTGACTTTGACAACCGAATCAGAAGATAATATAAAACAGAAGGGGGAGGAAGCGGGAGCGAATGGATGGATCATCAAACCTTTTCGGCCTGCACAATTCCTTGATATTATAAAACAAGTCTTACAATAAGATTGAATTAGTATTTGCGGGAGCCGTTGGAATGGCCCCCGCAAATAATTTTTATCTCATTTGTCTAAGCAGAACTTTTCCGATTATCACCTGATAAAAAGTTGGAAGCAATCTCTGCATTAGATCGACAAATACCGCATCGGGTCCAATGAGAACTCTGCGAGAATTCTTCTTTACTCCTTTTAAAATTACTTTTGCAGCTTTTTCTGCACTAGTAATAAACTGAGCGGACATTTTTTCCCCTGCGGTACTTGGATCCAAGCCGAGTGCTTTTACGCTATCATTGGTTTTGGAACTTTTTGCGATCGCTGTTTTGATCCCGCCAGGATGGACGCTTGTGGCGGAAACTTTTGCCTTTGTAAAATCCAATTCTTGCCTTAAGGTTTCTGTAAACCCTCTGACTGCAAATTTGGACGCGTTGTATGCAGAAGTTCCGGGAACGGCGATGATTCCGAATACGCTGGAAGTATTGATGATATGACCTTCTCCACTTTCTTTTAGATAAGGGAGGAATGCTTGGGTCCCGTTTACTACCCCGCCAAAGTTGATATCCATTACTCTCTGAAAGTCTTTGGATTCGAAACCTTCTATCGTAGAACCGAATGCGATACCTGCATTATTAAATATTAAATTTATCTTATTATGATCTTTGGCTACCTTGGAGGCCCAATCGAAAACCGCAGATCGATCCGATACGTCCAGTTTTTGGCTGGTAACTGAAACATTCGGATTCTTCTTCTTTACTAATTGGATTGTTTCCGCAAGGCCTGCTTCATTTACATCTGATAATGCAAGATTACATTCTTGCTCTGCAAGTTGGATCGCAAGTTCTCTTCCCATTCCGGAGCCGGCTCCAGTGATAGCGGCGACTTTATTTTTGAAACTTTTCATTTGGTTTTTCTTCTTCCTATTTTGTGTTTATCCGAAGGACAAGTTGGAGTCATTTACGTTTGCAAAATTTATATCGAATAGATCCATTAGATAATTCTGATGGAATCTCCAAGGACGATTTGCTCCTCTTTGAGGAAACTGCTCTATCGCCCTCTGGATGTATCCCGAATTTAGATCGAGGATTGGTTCCCTCTCCATTTTTGTAGGATCACAAACTGGAACACATTGTTTGTAACCTTTCGTTTGCATATGGTTCAGAAGTCTTGCAACATAAGTAGAAGTTAGATCCGCTCTTAGAGTCCAAGATGCATTTGTATATCCTACACAGAATGCAAAATTTGGAACCCCGCTTAACATTAATCCTTTGAACGTAAATTGTTTAGAAATATCCACTTCCTTACCATCTACCTTCAATTGGATCCCACCGATTGCGAGTAATTCTAATCCTGTTGCGGTTACTATGATGTCCGCTTCCAATTCTTTTCCGGATTTTAATTTAATCCCTCTGGATGTGAAAGTTTCAATATGGTCTGTGACGATTGATGCTTTCCCTTTAGAAATTGATTTAAAAAGATCAGAGTCGGGAACTAAACATACCCTTTGGTCCCAAGGTTGGTAATTCGGTTTGAAATGAGTATCTATATCATAACCTTTGGGAAGAGAAATTTTTAATCTTAATCTTATCAACCACTTCGCAAAGTTGGGAGATCTTTTACAAACTTGGTAAAACCAAATTTGGATCAGAATGTTTTTGATCCGAGTGATATGATGCGCCAGTTTAGCCGGTAGAATGAATCTTAAAAAATCTGCTACTATATCTTTGGACGGAAGACTGGTAATGTAAGTAGGCGACCTTTGCAACATTGTTACGTGTGAAGCATCACCTGCCATGGAAGGAACTAATGTGACTGCAGTTGCACCACTTCCGATCACTACGACTTTTTTGCCCTTATAGTCCAACTTCTCCGGCCAATGTTGTGGATGGATGATCTGTCCTTTAAAGTTTTTTACTCCTGGAAAATTTGGAGTAAACCCCTTATCGTAATTATAATAACCGCTGCAAATATAAAGAAAGTCTGCCGTATATGTGCGTTTTTCTTTTTTGGGTCCTACTTCTACATTTAAAGTCCAAAAGTTTTCTTTACTAGACCAAGACGTTGACGTCACTCTATGTTCAAATCTGATATTACGATCTATTCCGAATTCGGATGCAGTTTCTCTCACATAATTTAGGATAGAAGGTCCGTCGGCGATCGCCTTCGCTTCTTTCCAAGGTCGGAAAGAATAACCCAAAGTGAACATATCGGAATCGGAACGAATTCCAGGATAACGAAATAGACTCCAGGTTCCGCCGATGTCTGCTCTACTTTCTAATATTGTGTATTTTTTACCCGGGCAAAGTTTTTGCAGATGGTAGCCCGCGCTGATCCCTGATAAACCTGCGCCCACAGTGATCACATCGAAATGTTCTTTTTGCATTTTTTCCTCGGTGGATATTTTATCGATCCCGTTGGAAGAACCGATTACATCCCGCTTGTCTAAAGAGGATTTTGCACCAAAACCGAGTAAGATTCGACTGATCTTATAATATCGCCCTCAAAAATTCGTTCGAGATGATAAGAAGATACCGGATTTTTTCAATTCTACTCAAATAAAACGGTGTTCGGGTATGATATGGATTGTAGTAGTTTATAGCTCAAAGTAATCCCTAAAAGGCTTGCCTAGATATCAAAATTGAATCATGGAGAGGATCATGAAGTATTACTCTGTAGCAGAATTGAATATCACCAGCGCTCGTTGGATCCCTGCATATGTTCGTAATGTAACCAAGATGGTGGAGAAATTCGGGGGAAGATATCTTTCCAGAACCACGAATATGGAGAAGATGGAAGGGGATAGAAAACTTCCTCAATTATTTTTGATCATCGAATGGCCATCCAAAGAAGCAGTTCAAAACTTTTATAATTCCGAAGAATACAAACCGTTTCTGGAAAGTAGACTAAAAGGTTCTAATGGGGAATTTATTTTAGTTCCGGGAGAAGATGTGAATCAACTCGCGAATGTCCCGAATTAGGATTAAACTATGGCGATTAACGAAAAATTAGCTGAACGTGTTCGAAAAACTTTTACCAAACAGAAAGAGGTAGAGGAGAAAAAAATGTTCGGCGGCCTCTGCTTCATGGTAAATGGAAAAATGTGTGTTTGTGTCAGGGATGAGGAACTCATGTTTAGAATAGATCCCAAAGATTACGAATCCGTTTTAGAAAAGAAAAAAGCCAGGCCAATGATCCATAATGGAAATTTGATGAAGGGATTTGTATTCGTAAAGGTGGAAGATGTAAAGTCTGAGAAAGAATTCGAATACTGGATGGACCTTGCCTTGGATTATAACAAGACTGCAAAAGCCAGTAAGAAAAGTGTGAAAAGGAAAGTCCCAGTTCCAAAGAAAATTTCTAAGAAAAAGTAAGTGCCAGTAATACTTTTATACATTTATTTCTTCGTTTAGAATAATTATAACTCTATCCTTTGCTTTAAAAATCGGTTTACTTCCTTTCAAGCAACCTCCAAAATCGACGGCTATGAAAATATTATCAGTTCTATTTCTTCTAGGTGTAACATGCGTTTTGTTTTCCTGCGGCAAAAAGGAAGCGGATGTAGGTAAAGCTGTGATCACATTTGTTGTCGGGAATGTAACCTTGGAAAGAGGTTCCGAAAAATCCAAGGCAGAAGCAAACAAAGAGATCCTAAATGGTGATACATTGGTAACGGACGAAGGTGCCACTGCAATGATCGCGTTTGGAGAAAACGCATCCTTGTTGGAAATCCAATCCGGTTCCAAATTCCGTTTTGATGATATCAAATCGGACAAAAAGTTTTTCCAAGAAAAGGGAAGATCTTGGCTTCTCTCCAATAAACTTGTAAAAGGTGAGGGGTTAAGCTTAGGCACTCCTACAACCACTGCGGGTGTAAGGGGAACTAAATTTTATACAACTGTCGTTGATGACGTGACACTTATCTGCCATTGCCAAGGTAAAGTGGAATTGGAAAATTCTTCAGACCATTCTAAGATGATCCCTACATCGGATTATCTCACTGTTACAAAAGGAACAAAAACGATAGTGATCGATAAAGAAGATCTATCAAAACTCGGTATACCTTATGTTCACAATCATAGCGAAGTAAGTAACTCACCTCTTGGGGAAAAGAATAATTTGAAGCTGGAAGATTTCCTGAAGATCCAGGAACTCGCTAAGAAAAAATTAACGGAGAAATGATTAGGCTTCGTCTATTTCAACATTCTCTAATGTATCAAAAAAACCGGTCTGCAGAAGCGGGCCGAAGTCTACCATATCTTCAGCAGAAAGTTTAAGGCCATTTTCCATGGAGTAGGCCTGCAAAAGAGAAGCGCAGGCCAAATGGCTTTCCTGCAATTGTGCGTGAGCTCTCGCTTTTACAACGAGTATATCTGCGTCCGATTCTCCAAAATATTTGATATATAAATCGATAAATTTAAGGGCATTCTTATGATCCGAAACTTTCAGATAACACTGAGCGATCATATCGTAATGTAGAAAGGTTTCTTCTTCGTCCATTCTCATGGCGGTTTTCAAAGAAGCTAAGGCCGAGTTATAATCCCCCCTCTGATAATACAAATATCCGAGTTCGGACCATATATCTTTACGTTTGATACCTCTTCCCCTGGAAAGTTTTTCCTGGGACAATGCCTGTTTTAATACTTGTATTGCCTCATTGGATCTATCTGTGTCTTTTAATAAACTTGCGAGAGTTAGATATAATTCCAATTGGTCAGGGAATATCTCGATTGCAGTGGTGAGGATCTTTTTCGCGGATTTAAAATTGTGAACTTTGATGAGATAATTCGCATAATACAGTCTGCTTTCCGGATGAGTGGAAAAACGGTCCTGCAATTCCTGGAAAAGGTTCAAGGTCTCTCTGGTATTCCCAATATAATATTGGCACCATGCCTGGCGGTTTTTCACCTTTACGACGGTTTTGGGATTTTTGGTGAAATTCAGGGATTCCTTGTATAGGTTAAACGCCTTAGTAAATTCTCTCTGCCTTTCCCTATGGATGGCGCTTATGATCAGTTCCCTAAAACCCACGACTGGGACAGGCTAAAAAAATTCCTAAAATAATCAAGTTTTCCACAGATCAACCGATGATTGAAACGGGGGCAAAGGAAAGAAAAAATCCCCACTTGAATCGAGGTAAAGAAAATGGAAATCGGTAGCCAAACCAGCCAATCTCTCATGATCGAAAGAATCGCCAATCTGCCTAGGGAAATATTCCAAGCTCAGTCGGATATGAATTCTAAACTTTTGAAGCTGAACGTAGAGGCTCAAGTGCAAGCCCAGGCTTCTGAAGGTAGATCCAGACTTTTGGATCTTTACGTTTAATCAAGATGTAGGAATTCCATAAAACGTATCCTTATCGTTTATAGGAGTTCCCACATCCACACTTAGCAGATTAGTTTTTATTATATTCCGGCCTTTTTCTATCTTTAAAGGCTTTCATTGCCTCCCTAAAATCTCTGGAATCCATGAAACTTGAATTCCAAACTGCGACATAGTTCAAACCAACAGCTAAAGGTTTTCCTTCGGAGTAGTTCATTACTTCCTTAGTACCTTCTACCACTATTCTAGGATTTGCAGCAATCTCGGAAGCAGTTGCGATTGCTCCTTCCAAAAGTTGGTCTTGGTCTTTGAATAATTTAGAGACCAGTCCCATTCTGAGAGCTTCTTCTCCATCTATATCTTTTCCAGTGTAAGCGAGTTCCCTTGTGTTTCCTTGCCCAATGATAGAAGGGAGTCTGTTGATAGAACCCATATCCGCTACGATTGCTACTTTTGCTTCCCTTAAAGAAATACTCGCATCGTAGGTTGCATAACGAATGTCGCAGGCAGAGATTAGATCGAGTCCACCACCGATACAATGTTTTTGGACAGCTGCAATCGAAGGTTTAGGAGAATCATAAACTGCGTTGATACCTTTCTGCATTCTTAGGATCAGTTCGTAGAATTTTTTACGATCGTCTCCATAGGTGCCTTGTACTACAGATCCAAATTCTTGGAAGAATGAGTCCAGGTCTAAACCTGTGGAGAATGATTTGCCTCTTGCTGCAATTACGAAGGATCTGATTTTTTGATTGGAGTTAATTTCGTGTACGACATCCGGAAGATCTCTCCAGAAACTCCAGTTCATCGCATTTCTTTTGTCGGGACGGTTTAAGAAGACGATAGCGACTCCGTCTTCTCTCTCGACGATTTCAAAGAATTCAAAGTTTGTCTTCATCGGGATCAGAGTTACCCGAATCAGCCAACGAGTAAAACGTTTTTTAGGTCTCGTGTTTTGCAGGGAAGCTTAAGGTAACCTTACAGCCATTTTCGTTCTCTAAACCTAGTTTTCCTCTTAGAAGTTTCACGAAAGAATCTACTAAAGAAAGTCCCAAAGAGCCTGAATTGCGTGTTTGGGCCAAAGTATCATCAGATAGACCTACTCCATCATCTTTGACTTCTAAGAAATATCGTTCGTCATTCAAACTAAAACGGATCAATATAGAACCACTCTCTCTATCTTTGAATCCATGTTTGAATGAGTTTGTTAAAAGTTCATTTATGATCAATGCACAGTTCATACCCATCTCGCTTGGGATCTTTGGAGTTTGGATATCCAACACTAGTTTGAACTTAGAACGATCTATCTTATACACTTCGAATAAAAGATCGGTTAGCTTGCGCACATACAGATCAAAACTGATAGAGGATAGATCATGGTTTTCATAAAGCACTTCGTGCAGAAGGGCCACTGCCTGTATCCTATGTTGACTGTCCTTGAAAATATCCAAGGTCTCCTGATCTTTTAAGTTAGAAGCATTCATACTCAGCAAAGAAGAAATTACGGTAAGATTGTTTTTGATCCTATGATGGATTTCTTTCAGATAAGATTGGTTTGTATTATCCGATTCTCCCAAACGGAGAACAGTGATCGAGCCACTTGATTTCCCTTCTGTGTTTAAGATAGGAGATATCTGGATGGAAACTACAGTTTTATTTCCGATCCCATCTATCGCGAATATTCCATTTTTCTCAATTGTTTGGTTTGAGGATAATACATCTGAAAGCGGGAGAGTGTAAGGGGAAGAATTTGAATCTTCTAATTTTAAGATTTTCGTTAAGGAAAGTCCTATAGATTCTGCATAACTTAACCCTGCGATCTTTTCCGCCATTGGATTACAGAATAATACCAAACCATTTTCGTCAGTGGTGATGATCCCTGATTCCATTTGGTTCAAAGTGGATTTTAGGGATTCTTCGTTTTTACGGTTTCTATGTTCCAGTTCGTTTTTATACAAAGCGACTTCGATAGAAGAACGGAGTTGGTCTGATTCGAAAGGTTTGACTATATAACCTAGAGGCTGTGTTCTTTTGGCCCTATTGAGGGTGTTTTCGTCCGCGTACGCAGTAAGATAAATAACGGGGGTTTGGAATCTATTTCTTAGTAATTCTGCAGTTTGGATCCCGTCCAGATTCCCTTCTATATTGATGTCCATTAGGACCAGATCGGGATGATTCTCTTCTGCCTTTTGGATGGCTTCCTCTCCGGAGGATGTGATGCCTACAAGATCGTAACCTAATTTTTTAAGTTTCTGACCCAAGTTAACTGCGACTATGATCTCATCTTCTACAACTAGGATCTTAGGTTTTGTGAGCATACTTCTAATCTACGAATAAAACCGATTGTTTCAACCACATAAATGAAAAATCATTTGTGAAAATATCAGCGGAAATATGGGGCAAAAATTAATAGAGATCTTTGCAAGTAAAATCGAATATAAGTGAGATTTTTGTAAGGGTTGCTTATTGCCTTGTAATCTTTTTTGAAACAACCATTCGTATATAAAAGCTTTCCTAATCCTTTCGGACTAAAATCCGAAATTTTTTGATATATCGTCTAACGTGTGTTGTGTTGCCGATACCCCGTCCCTGGGACAGGTGGATCTATTCTGGATTTAGAAGGATTTAATTTCGGAGAATATAGTTTTCGTTTCCGTAGGATTTACGGATGAACAGTCTCTTCTCCGCTCCTAGCCCCAAAAACAATTGGTATAGATCGGTCAGGATCGGACGAGAAGAATAATATCCGTGACCCAATGACAATAAGGATGCGTCGATCGGGTTTACATTGACCACATCCACACCGGGAAATTTGGAACAGGCGCCTAGTCTTCCTGTCTGGTGGATCTGGGCTGAGGCAAATAATGCGGAGTCTCCGGGAGAGCAGTATAATGTGATCCTTTCCGAAGATTTTAGCAAACTATCTAGGATCAGGATGAACTCGCCTGTATCGTAGTCCGGTGCATTCAAAACCAATTCTTTTAGAAAAGGTTTGTCTCCCCATTCTTTAGAAAGTTCGGAAACCGAATTTAGGACCACTTGATGGCCCATAGAATGTACTAATAGATGGATCTTTTTATTAGTAGAGGCCATTCTTTTCAGGAAGTTTTTGAAAGAATCCCTGCTACTTCTGGCAGAGACTAAATTTTTTTCATACGTGTTCTTTAAGAAGAAGGTCCCAAGCATAGAACCATCTCCTCCTGCTGGCCAAGTATATAGAGCTACTTTGCCTGGAAATTTCAGATCGTATTTGAGTTGAGCCGCTCTTAAAATTGCTTCCTCGAAGTTTACGTTAAATCCGTGGACGAATACAATCACTTCTTCGAAAGGATCTTCTTCTATTTTTTTCCACCAAAGTTTTTCCTGTTCTTCTTTGGTTTTGCCTTGGATTGCGACTCTATGTTCTAAGAATTGAAATGATTTCTCTTTATTACCCAGCCCAAAGGGGAGTGAGCCTATCTCTCTGTCAGCAGGAACATTTATCAAACAGGACCCTGATTGTGTTCCCATATTTCCGAAATTTAGAAAATAAGAATTAGAACAAGCGACTTGTGTTCCTGGATTGACTGCTCTGGAAGTATTAAAAAATACCTCGATCCCATGGGTGGATGAATATTGGGAATTGGACCTTTTTTCCAGGTGTTCGGAAACAGAAGGCCCGCAACTTAAAGTAAGAACGAAACTAAAAACAAAAAAGAAAGATCGAAACATCATAATCTTAATGGTTCGGTTTAGAGCCTCTTTTATAGCTGAGGCCTTTTAGATATTTTCCGGGGTTAACCGATTTCCCTTTGTGGATCACCTCGAAATGTAGGTGAGGACCAAAACAATAACCGGTACATCCGGAGGTTGAGATCTTTTTACCTGCGACCACATAGTCTCCACGTTTTACGTTTAGTCTGGAGTTGTGAGCATATAATGTTTTGAAATCGTCGTTATGTTCTATCACAATCGCGTTTCCGTAACCGCCCATCCATCCCGAGAATACTACCTTTCCATTACGAGCAGCCATGACTGTTTCGTAGTTTGCTTTTAAGTCCAGCGCTTCATGGAATTTATGTTGAGGGAAGGTTCTCCATCCGTAATTGGAAGTAACTACATGAGAAGTAACAGGCACCACCCATTTAGGTGCCGGATCAGGGATAACAGCTCCTGGAAGAAAAACTTTTTGGCCGGGACGAAGAATGTCCAGATCATCCAGTTTATTCTCTTCTAAAATTTCATCCAGGTTTACTTTGTAAAGAGAAGCAACCTTAGCGACTGTATCTCCCGCTTTGAATTTGTATAATAGACCTTGTTTATTCGGGATCTGTAATATTTGCCCCGGATATAAAGTATCTTCTAAATTGATACTGGAGGAACCTGCGATAGATTCCATAGAGACCTTATAGCGGGTTGCGATCTCTGAAAGTGTTTCGTTTCTTTTAACTTTATAGGTAACTACTTTAAGTTGTTTCTTTTTATCAGAGGCGCTTTTGATCTCATTCGCCATTAAGATGGTGAGTTTTGCTTTTTCGGATTCTTCTAAGAACTTTTCGTCACCTTTTTTGGCTTTTAAATCCTCTGAATCGTTCTCTGTCACTTCCGTAGAAGCGGATTCCATGGAGGCATTGGATGGACTCATCCAAATTCCTAAAAATAGAACCATAAAAATGACTGATGCCACAAGAGGAATAACGCGGAATTTACGTCTTCTGAAATCCAAGTTTCCGTGGTATAGATTACCTCTGAAATAAAAGGAATAATGGAAGTGGAAAGCGCCCAGGTAGATCAGGGTGAAATTATCTGTCCGGAGGATTTCCTTTCCTGCGGTCAATTGCCTGGGCTTCTTGAAGATCATACTATGATTATCGGTCGATCGGGTGGAGAACCACCCGAGTTTTTGATTCGAACAAATCTAAGAGGTGGGAAAAAAGAACTCGGGACTTAAGAGTTATTCTTCCTTTCCGTTGTCCAGGGTCCTTGTGCCGCCAAAAGATTCTTCTACGATCTTTTTAACGTCTTTCTTTTGGCCTCCAGTTACGGTGATATTTCCTTTTGCTACCACACCTTTTGCCAGGGAAAGAGCGGGAGCGATAATATCCCCTAAGAGACGTCCAGTTTCTTCCAAGCGGACTTCTGATTCCGCCTTAATGTTTCCGATCAAGGTTCCTGCTACGATCACTTCTCTCGCGGCAATATTAGTGCGGACCTTACCGGTTTCTCCAATAAATAATGCGTCGTCGGTTTTAATTTCCCCTTCGAATTTTCCGTCGATACGTAGGGAACCAGCGATATAGAATTTGCCCTCAAATATGGAACCTGGGCCGATTACGCTGTTATTATTATCCTTACCGATGGCCATCTGTTACTCCTGACTGCTGATTCATCTATTTGGTGGGCGGTTCCGAAATCGACAACTCTTTTTGTATTAGAACTTACCGGATTACGTCTTCGTCGCCTTCGAAGAGGTTCGGTTTTTTCTTTTTAGTAGTTCCTGGGTCCGTGGTATGGGTAGGAGTCGGATCCGGTTCGCTCATTCCTCTATGGTCTTCGCAGACTTCTTTCGGAACTGTATCTTTATCGAATACTTCTTCCTCTGTTTGGTAACAATGAGAACCAGGAAGTTTTCCGGAAATGGAGCAGATAGTCCTACGAACAATTTTTGCGTCTCCGAAATCGAATGATCTAGATTTTTCATGAGAGAGAGCGTTTGCCATAAATCTTCCCCAGATAGGAGCGGCAACAACTGCGCCTGACATTCCTCTGCCGAGTGAAAGTGTCCCTGTATCATAACCCACCCAAACGACCGCTACAAGTTCAGGAGTGTAACCAGCAAACCATGCATCTCTAAAATTATTTGTGGTCCCCGTTTTTCCTGCGGCTGGACGAGTGAGTCCGTAAGATCTGGCTCCTGTTCCTGTTCCTTTTTTAATCACGTCTTCCATCATGGAAGTGATTACGTAACTTGTTTCGGGGGAGAGTAATCTTTTTCTTTCTTTGGATTCGAATTCTTTTCTAAAATCTTTGATCAGATTTCCTTGCTCATCTTCTACGTATAAGACACTGAGAGGAAAAACTTGTTTTCCTCCGGAAGCGAATACTGCATAAGATCTTGCAAGTTCATAAGGAGAAACTTCAAAACTTCCTAATGCGATTGAAAAGTCTCTTGGAAGATTTCTATTCTCTACTTGTAAAAGTTTTTCAAGTTTAGGTAGAAGATTATTTAGACCTGTGTGTTCAAGAAGTCGAACGGCAACACTATTTCTGGAAAGTTCTAAGGCTTGTCTTAAACGAATAAAGCCGGAATATTCTCCCGAATAATTACTTGGATTCCATTCATCTCCATCTTCTAAAACATATTGGAGAGGAGAATCATCAAATAGAGAAGCAGCGGTGACATTCTTCTTATCGTCCGGGTGTTCATGATAATATTCCATTGCGGAAGCATATACTAAAGGTTTGAACGCGGAACCAGGCTGTCTATATGCTTGGAATGCACGGATTTGTTGGTTATCGGATCTAAATCCGGAACCTCCTACCATTGCAGTGATATAACCTGTGTCTGGACGAATCGAAATTAATGCACCTTCAACCGGAAGTAAATGGTCTTCAGTAGCTTGGGTCCTATAGTTCCAGTCAATTGCTTCCCCTAAACCTTCCGTGCCTGAGATCAAATTTAAGACGGCTAAATCGTCTCTGAATTCTTCCTGCCAAGCCCTATTGAATGTTCTATAAGAACGGGAGATTTTAAATTTGAATTCAGGAAGATCATGCAGTTCTGCTAAAAGTTTATAGGTAGAGCCGTAGGAATCTTCGAATGAATCTATTTTAGTAAAAGCCCTTTGGTTGGATAATTGTGTCTGTTGTTTCAAACCTGCTGCCAGCGCCTTTTCTGCCTGGGATTGGTGCTGTATGTTCAGGGTAGTATAGATCTTTAAACCGCCCTCATAGATCTGTTGAGAAGGTATATACCGGGCCAGGTTTTTACGCACATATTCGGTAAAATAAGGGAATTTATTGAGGCGATCGGAGAATGCGGAATCGTTAGGAGAACGATTTAGGGTTATATAATATTCCGAAAATGCTTCGAATTCCCTTTCAGCGGTTTCGACATCCAAGATCCCGTTTTCCACCAGCTTTTTGAATACTACTCTCACTTTGGAAGCGGATGTATTCGGGTTTACTAAAGGGGAAAATTCCTTGGGTCTTGTGGTTAAACTTGCGAGAAGTGCAGCCTCTCCCCAGCTTAGATCTTTGATATCTTTTCTGAAATAGAATTTTGCCGCGGCACCTACGCCGATTGTCCCGTGACCGAGCGGGATCTCGTTTAGATAAATACCGATTAAGGTTTTTTTATCGAATACTAATTCTAAAAGAAGAGCTAACCATGCTTCTCTTGCTTTTCGTAAAAAGGATCTTTCTGTGTTTAAGAATTTTAATCTGGCAACCTGCTGAGTGATTGTGGATGCGCCTTCTTTTACCCTTCCTGCAAGAAGGTTGACCATGGTCGCTCTGAAAATTCCTCGAAGGTCTAGACCTTTATGAGATCTGAAATTATTATCTTCCGTAGAGACAAAACAACGGATGACCTTATTATCATCCCAACCACCAGGAAGATCTTCGTCAGTGATCACCACTCTTGAAAATCTATAAAACTCCGCGATAGGTTCGTATTTTCCTTCGGTGTTGATCCCGAAAAGTAGGGAAGGTTTTTCGTAACGATCCGCCTTCGGGACCTGCCAAATATCTTTGATAGAGAATACGAATAAAAATCCGTTTAAGAAGATAAGTCCTAAAACAAGATAGATAAGTTTACGAACAGGATCGGAAGAATCTAAACGAGATTGGATCCTGTCCCTGAAAAGTACTACGAAATATCTTGTGAAAAAATCTACAGGTTCGTGTTTCATTTGGTTTATTTCTGCTTTTTATAAAGGCGAAAATTGGCGCATCTTATCGATGCCGTGGAACCTAAGTCCCGTATCTAAGTTATATCCTTGGTATTCTTTGATCATGGAAGAACGGGAAGTTTTATCATGAACATAACCCCAGGCATTTGTAACTGCATCTTTTGCAGCCTCACAAGCTCTGTTGATCAGTTCCACGAAAGAATCATTACGAATTAAATTTGGATCCGCAGGATAAGACCATTCTCTTTTTTCTTCGTTCATGATCCTTTTGTCTATATGTTCCTTTAACGGAAGCATTAGGACGGAAGAGTTTACTTTATGCAAAGTGATCTTATCTAGAAAGCTAAGTGCTGCTCTTACTATCTTACTTCTGGAATCCAAGTATCTATGAAAATACAAATAACCTAAGAAAGATTCGTTTAGAATATCTCCTGGGATGATCTTTTCTTCGGAGCCGATATACTTTTCTTTAAACTCTTTCGGGAAAGTTGCCTTTAAACCTTTTAGCCAAAAGTTCCAAAGCATAGGATCCATTTTTTTCTTTCCGTCCTTCCCCTTGAAGATCACATCCACATGCTGAACGAAGTCATACGCCTTAGGAGTCATTCCCCATCTGAAATCCAGAAGCCAAGAATCCAAAGCGAACTCCACTCTCATATGATTGTATTGAGCTTTGGAACTGATCTGTTTGTCGGGACTATAATAATCTCCGGAAATAAAAAAGATATAAGGATGAGTGACTATGTCCACAGCGCAGTGGATGATATAACCTAGGGTGAATGCCAAGAAACGATCCCTATAAATTCCTTCCTCGACTGTGAGAACCCCATCCAAAAAGTTCAGGATCAATTCCAAAACATTTTCATGATGACTTAGGTCTCCCCAGGGCAGCGCTTTTTTCGTTCGAACAGGGGAAAGGACATGATAGAAATAAAAAATATCGGGAGCGATCGCACCTATATTAGCAAACTTACGGGTACTTTCTTCTCTTAAAAGTTTTGCGATCTTTCTTTGTTCCGCAGTTCCATGATCTAGGTGTTTGCAGACTTGCGAAAGAGCTTCTAGATGAGTGATTTTGCCTGCCATATCGGAAATTTTGCCTTTGAAAAAACCCGGACCGCTCTAAAAGATGGCCTAGAAGGATCTAGAAAACCCTCTAACCCTATGCAATCAATAGAAAATCTTAAATTTTTGACTCCCGAAGAAGCTAGAAAAATCGCAACAAATTTCGGGACCCCAATTTTTGTGTACTCTCGCAAAGGAATCGAAAGAAGTTGCGACGATGCTCTTGCTTTTCCTAACGCTTTCGGTCTGACCGTTCGATTCGCAATGAAAGCGAACCCAGGCAGAACAGTTCTGGAAATATTAAAGAAGAAGGGCATACATATAGATGCATCTTCCGAACACGAAGTGCAACGTGCGATACTTGCAGGATTTAAACCTTCCGATATCCTGCTTACTTCCCAACAATTGGCGAGCTCCCTAAAGGATTTGATCCCACAAGGAGTTCAATTCAACGCTTGTTCGCTCCGACAATTGGAAGAATTTGGAAAAAACTTCCCAGGAAAAGAAGTAAGCATTCGTTTTAATCCAGGCTTAGGTTCGGGAGCTACAAAGAAGACGGATGTAGGGGGAAAAACTTCTTCCTTCGGTATCTGGCATGAAGAGATCGGAAAAGTAAAAGAGATCGTCTCCAAATACGGGCTTAAACTTGTAAGAGTCCATACTCATATCGGTTCCGGCTCGGATCCGGAAGTTTGGAAGGCAGTAGCGCATTATACCTTAGAGATTGCAGCACAGTTTCCTGATTGCAGGACCGTGAATCTGGGAGGGGGTTTTAAGGTAGGAAGAATGATCGGTGAAAAAACGACCGATCCTCAAACTATTGGAAAACCTGTTAAAGAACTTTTCGAAAATTATGCCAAAGAAAAAGGGATCCAACTCAAAATGGAAATAGAGCCTGGTTCCTTCTTAATGGTGAATAACGGAGCAATCCTAACTCAGGTAGATGATATTGTCTATACTGGAGAAGGTGGATATACTTTCGTAAAACTGGATATGGGAATGGATGTGAATACAAGGCCTGCTTTATACGCGGCAAAACATCCGCTTGTAGTGATCCCTGGAAAAGAAAAGTCTGAACAAAAAACAGGGGATTTCGTTTACGTAGGGCATTGTTGTGAGAGTGGCGACTTAATCACTCAGGAAGAAGGAGGCGGACCTCAACTTAGGACCACTCAAATTCCTGAGATAGGAGATTTAGTTGTAATGGAAGGAGCAGGGGCTTATTGTTCTTCCATGTCGGTGAAAAATTATAATTCTTATCCGGAAACCCAAGAGGTTATGATCGATCTGGATGGGTCCGTAAAATTAGTCCGCAAAAAACAAACCTTGGAACAAGTCCTTCAGAATGAAGTCCTGGTTTCCCTCGGGTAATATTTATCTACTACTTCTTTCGGGAGGAACTGGCTCCCGAATGAAGTCTGAACTTCCGAAACAATTTTTAGAATTAAGCGGAAAATCTATATTACTCCATAGTTTGGAAACTTTTCTAAACTGGGGAAAAACTAAAAGTATAGTTTTGGTATCTAACAAAGACTATATTCTGGAATCCGAAACTCTTTGTTCTAGTTTATTTAGAGAAAGGGATAGAATAGTAGAAGGTGGAGACACAAGACACGGATCCACATTAGCCGGAATATCCAGTATTCAATTTTCTGCAAATGATATCATTCTTATCCATGATGCAGCTAGACCTTTTGTTTCTCCGGATGATTTAGATAAATTATCTATCGCCACCGAGGAATTCGGAGTGTCAACACTTGCTTCCAAAAATCACGAAACAGTTTTGGAAGAAGAAAAAGAAGGCTTAAAATTTTTAAATCGAGAGAAGATCTGGTTTATGAAAACTCCCCAAGGCATTCGTGGAGATATCCTAAAGAAGATCTTAGAAAAGCCGTATTCAACAGAACCGACAGATCTTTGCACTTGGGCACAGGCGCAGGGCATAAGTGCCAAACTGGTGGAATCCAATCCTTATAATCTGAAAATCACCGAAAAGCCGGATCTCGCCTTAGCAGAGGCAATCTTGCCGCTATTTCAAAGTTGGAAGAGCGAATAATTTACCCTTTTTTTAACCTCTGAAAATGATTTATGAAATTAACTTGCTTTTTGCAAGTTAATTTGAGTCATACTACTTGTTAAATGCAAGTAATATTTAGGACAAAAAAATGAAACAAACAATTTTAGTAACCGGCGCTTCTTCCGGAATCGGGCTATTGATAGCCAAAACTCTTCATGAAAACGGCCATAATGTGATCGGAACAAGCCGTAATCCCCAAAAGTTCCAATCGAATATCCCTTTCAAATTATTACCTCTTGATATCTCTGATGACAATTCTATCGGTTCCTTCGGTAAATTATTATTCAGTGAGATAGGCCGATTGGATGTGCTGATCAATAACGCGGGTTATTTAGTAAAAGGATTAGCGGAAGAAACCTCGATAGAACTCGGTAGACAACAGTTGGAAACGAATTTTTGGGGAACCGTTAAGTTTACGAATGAATTGTTACCTTACTTTAGAAAACAAAGATCCGGAAAAATAATTACTATCGGTTCTTTTTTGGGCTTAATTAGTCTTCCGAATGTTTCTTATTATTCGGCTTCGAAGCACGCCTTAGAAGGTTATTTTAAATCGTTACGATTCGAATTAAATGAATTTAATATCAAGGTTAGCGTAGTGGAGCCTATGGCTTTCAAAACGAATATAGGTGGAAATGCGATCTCCGCTAAAGGGAATATAAGTGAATATGACTCTCTTCGTCAGAAGATCGTAGAGTTTACAAAAAGAGAATTTGATAATGCACCTGGGCCGGAACCTGTGGTAAAAACGGTTATAAAAATCGTAGACGAAAAAACTCCAAAATTCAGCTATCCGGTCGGAAAAGGTGCCTCCCTTTTTCTAACACTACAACGATTTGCTTATAACACTTTTGAAGGAGCGATCTTAAAAAAAGTAAATCAAGTTTAAGGCCAAAGTGATGTGCTGGGATATCCGCTCTTGATCAAGCCAAAGTTTTTTCTAGATCTTTGGTCATTGTTTTAATGAATCCCAGCTTATCTTTTTTGATTTCTTTCAGCATTGCTTTCTTGTCTGCAGGTATTGTAGAATACTTTTCAGCCCATAAATGTATTTCCACAAGTATGGGAAGCAGATCTATTCCTTTTCGAGTAAGTTTATATAATACTTTTGCTTTGCTATCCGGATGGTCGTGTTTTTCGATGATCTTATTCTCTTCCAGCACTTGTAATCTTGAAGCGAGAATATTGGTAGCTATTCCTTCTTTTGATTTTAAAAAATCGCCGTAGGTGCATTCTTTTGCAAACATTAGATCTCTTATAATTAATAAGGACCATTTGTCTCCCCAAACATCTAAAGAGCAGCTTATAGGGCAATCGGACCTTTTTTTACCAGTAGTCATAAACTTTTCCTGAATAATATTAATTCACCACTTGCATATTGCAAGAGAATATAAATTAGAATGTTTGATTGTTTTGAAGAGGAATTGCTTTGCGAGCGGAGGGACTCGTCGTTACGCAGTCTCACTTCGTGTTCGACTTAGCTCCACGACGTCTTTTTCGCACCCTTCGCCATCCATGGCTTGGGACGAGTTTGTTTACGCTCCCTATGGGTCGCTGCAAACTCTTTTGCTCAAAAGCTTCGAGTCCCTTATATTTTCTTTAATTAGTTAATTTTGTTGATTGGATTAAGAGAGATGTTTTGCGAGTGGAGGGACTCGAACCCCCACACATTACTGCACCAGAACCTAAATCTGGCGTGTCTACCAATTTCACCACACTCGCGATGGGCTACGAAAGTCATTTTTTCAACGTATATCGGGAAGTCAAGAATATTGAGCTTCTAAAAACCTGAAGTGAAACTACCACTCTGAATACAGAATTTTGATTTTAAGGATCCGATTTCGGGTCTGATGAACCGCGTATAAATAGCCATTATTTGCTACCGTGAGTTTTGCTCCTACTATCGGATAATACACATTCGGAATAGAAGGGGGTTCTACTTGTAAAGTTGCCTTTTGTTGTAAAGAAGGATCGTATCCGCGAATCGTTCCTTGATACATATCTGAGATGATAATATTACCGAATGAATCGATGGCGATTGCATAAGGTTTTTCTCCCGTGACTCCATGAAAAAGGCCGTTTAGGTAAGTTCCATCGGGAGCCCAAACGGAAAGAACAGGATCATGAACCGAATCCACTACTAATAAATTTCCGTTATTAGGATCTATGGCTATGTCTTTTGCGATATCAAAAGCTCCTATATCGTTTCCATGGAAGGTTCCTCTAAAATAATTCACACCGGCTAATGGGGAATGCCAGCCCTTCACATCATTTGTATCTTTTCCAAGCCAACCTTCGTACGTTCCGGATTGATCGTAACGATTCACATAATATAGTACTTCGGCGGCAGCATAGATCTTATTTCCATAAAAAGAAATGGAACCGAAAGTGTTCATTGCCCCGTCGTCTTGAGTAGCATTAGGATTTCCTTGGGGCTGGCCTGTTGTATGCCAACCGATAGTGTTATCACTGGCTTTTCCCAACCAAGCTTCAAAGTTTAAGGAAGAATCAAAACGTTGTATCCTGTATGCATCTGAAACATATAAACGATCTTGAGCATCAGTAGAGAGTCCGCCTATAATGGTAAATTCTTCAGGGTTTAATCCGAAAGCTGCGATAGCGTTTGTAGGTGCAGAATGAAAACCTTTAGTGCCAGTTGTATCTAATCCTAACCATCCTAAAAATTTTCCAGAAGGGTCGAACTTCAAAACTCTAGAACGGGAAGTGGTTACGTATAAAGGACATCCTCCCGTATAATTATGCTGCACATCACAGGTCCAAGATTTTTCCGCAACATACACATTGTCTTGGCTATCTACTGCGATTGCATATGGATTATCAAAATTATATTCTATGGTGGAAACGATTCGGAACCCTTTTGCTAGCATTGGAGGAAGTAGTAGGGCTTCCATTTTCAAAAGATTTGGGTCTATTGGGGAATCTTTTGTGGCACAAGATATAAAAGACCCTAAAAGTAGTAAGATCGTCGAGAAAAACCTAAGACCGAAGTTTTCCATCGGCTTAATAACAATCGGGAATCGGGATTTTGCCTTAAAAGATTAAGATGTTTCCCGATTTCCGAAATTTTTTGTATAGCTTGGAAAGAATTTTTTTCCTGAACCCTATTGAACTACCAATCTCTTGGACTGCTCCGAAAGTTCTTCCAAGCTGGCTCTCATTCTATTTGAACCTTCGGAGATAACATTCGAAGATTGTTCAATGGAAGAAAGAGCCTGGACCACTTCTTTGGTTCCATTCTTTTGTTCGCTCGCAATAGATTCAATCTGTCTGGATAGATCGAATAGTTCTCGGAAAGATTTTAAGAAGGACTCATGGATTTTTCCTTGGTTTTCCACTCTGGATCTTAATTGGTTGAGGTTATCTACTACCGAAGTAAATCCGGATTCTTGTACGGAAACTTTTCGTTTTGTTTCTTCCGCTGCGGTGTTTCCGTTTGTAATTAGTTTTGCGGCTTCTCCGATAATTTTAGAGATTGTAGCTGCGTTTTCGGAAGCGCTGTCTGCAAGTTTTGCGACTTCTTGTGCTACTACCGCAAATCCTTTTCCATGTTCTCCCGCTCTTGCCGCCTCTATGGACGCATTTAATGCGAGTAAGTTAGTTCTGTCAGCGATCTCTCTCATGATATCGTTCACATCCTGCACTTTTTGGAAGGACTTACTTACTTCTCCGAAATTGTTTCCTAATACTTCCATTGCTCCGGAAACATCTTTACTATAACCTTTGGATTCTTCCGTTGTCTTGGACAATGAGTCAGTCGAAATACGTACATCTTTTAAGATAGAGTTTAATGTATCACTTTCTTTGTTTAATTCTTCTATCTTTCCGAACTGGGCCTTAACAAATTCCGCGGCACTGTCTGTGGATGCTGCTAACTCTTCGAGTGAGGCACTGATTTGCTCCATACTGGAGACTTGGCTTTGGATCTCTGAATTCAGAGTATCCATTTCGTTTTTCATTTCTGAAGTATTTTTGTTTAGTGTAGAAGCTTCGCTAGTAATTCTGTCCTTGGCTTTCTCCGCCTCTTCACTTTTTGCCTCGGCCTCAACAGTGGACTTGATCGCTACGTCCGAAACGGAAACTAAAAATTTTACTACTGAAGTTAGGATATGAATTCCTAAAACGAAGAATACGAGTTTTATGATCTCAAAAAATACGGAGATCTCATCGGCTTTATCGGTATTATATTTAAATTCTATTCCGTTCAACCATGCGAAATAATCCATGGAGAATGTTCCGATCAATGCTAAATATCCGACGACCAAAGTTGTTCTTGGAGAAAGAAGAAGGCCTGAGTAAATCATCACGAAAAAATACAACATGATAAAGAACGGCATTTTTAGGTTTCCGACCATCGCTTCTTTGTTAGCTGCGTATACCGTAACCGTAATAAAGATCAGGGAATACATCAGAATGTCCAAGAATACGCATAAGGTTACGAAGGAGCCTTTTAGTTTTCCTTTTCTCGAAAGAATGATCTGAGCAACCCCATATCCGAAGATTGTAAGTTCGATCAAAAAGTTTATTAGTGTACTGTTTTGAGAACTGGTCCCTTGAGAGAATAAAGCCAGAACGTTTACTGCAAGCATTACTATCGAAAATCCGATCCGGATCCGATTAATACTGGCCGCTCCTTTCTCTGAAAAATTTGTAGTTTGTATGGAGTTTGCCGACATTATTTTTTGCCTTTCTAATTCTAACGGAGTGATCCGAATATACGAATGGCCGAGATGGTTCGGCCAATACTGTTCGACTTCTAAAAACGAAAAAACTACACAGTTGTAATCCGAATAGGAAAAACGAGTCTTCGGATTGTTAGCTTATGCGATTTTTTCGTTCCTACTTCTAAACAAAAAGAATGTTAAAGATAGTCCAAAACAAGTAATCAGTAAACCCAAAAGGTCTAGCCAAAGAGGTTGTAGGACCTGAATTTTTCCGGCAATCGGCGCCGAAAAACCCGGGATTTCCAGTTGTAGTCCGTGCAGAACGATAAGAGGGATCCCGTTAAAAACGGCATGGATTAAAATAGAGTTCCAGATTGAATCTGTCTTATACACTACCCAAGCCATATAGATCCCGAGGATACTGGATCCAATAAATTGCCAAGGATTCAAGTGGATCAGCCCAAATAATAAAGAAGAGATAATAAAAGAAGAAGATACTGAAAAGTATTTCAATAATCTATCTAAGATCACTCCCCTGAACATAAGCTCTTCCGTGATCGGTGCTACGACCGAAAGTAAAACCACTGATAAGAATATATTCTCTCCATCAAATAATCCTTGGAATAAGTTTATGATGAAGTCCGGCTTAGGGACTAACATAGAAAACAAATTATCCACTTCGGAAAGAAGAAACGAAAAACCAATCGCAGTGATCGCAAAACTAAGCGCCTCAAGCGGTTTGAAAGGATTCAGGCGCAAAACTTCGGAATATTCTTTTCGGGAAATTTTAAGCCCGATCCAAATTGCGAGTCCGAAAGAAGCCGAGTTCCCTATCGCAGTGATAACCTTTGCATCTAAATTCAATTTTGTAAGGGACTGAAGGATCGCAAAAAAGATCCCTATTCCAAAACCTGTAATTAAAACTAAGAAGCAAAGACCGACTGCTCCCAAGAGTGAATGATTTCTATTTTCCACGGATTAACATAACCTAATAAGACCTGGATTTAAGCCGGAAGTCTTTTTCCGTCCAACCAGCCGGCTACCCAAGCAAGAAGACCATAACCAATTATTCCTTGGATTCCGAGCTCAGAAACACTAACAGGAGGAGGGAAGAATGGAGTCGCAATTGCTAAAATCAAAAGTATTCCACCAAAGATCTGCATTCCGTATTTTCCGCCGAATGTTGGGCCCGGTTTGGTCGCTCTAAAATATAAGATCAAACCGATCAGAGTAAGAGTTACTTCTGTCGCGATGGAAAGAGTTCTATTATGCCAAAGGCCGAATCCTATTTTAGGACCTGAATCAAATAGAATAGGCAGATCCTTTGTGTGCATAGGAAGATCCAGGAAATAATGAGAAAGAACAGTTAAACCGATGAGTCCTGAAATTTTATTCTTTAAAGAATCTGAATATGGTTTGGATCTTAAAAAAACGAATTTGAATATAAGAAAACATAAGATAGACCAGCCAATTCCACCAACTAAACTGTGGGTGATTGGCATATAATAAAGATCAAAATTATTTACTTCTGTAAAACCTGGAACGAATCTTACACCTTCGATCCCGAATAATATAAAGATCATAAACAGGATATCTACGAACTGAACTCCCACAAAACTCGCCCAAAGAGGAGTTTTAGGTTCCGCTTTTTTAGAAGCGAAAGAAACGCTATAATGTCCTATAAACATAAATTTGCCCCAAGGCCGAAGATCCAGCCGGAGCAAAGGATCTAGGAAATCTAAAAAAAGGCAAGAGGGAATCTGAAATGAAGTTCTTTGGAAAAATTAAAATTGGTTAGGCTCGTGTTTTTCGCCGTTGATTAATTTGCCTAAAAGTCTGTTTTCTCTATCTATAAATGAATCAATGAACGGTTGTAAATCTTTGATCTTTGAAGATAGGTTATAACCTGCTTCCATGGTATCCACTAAGGAAGTGGCTCCTACCATAGATGCTGCAACTTTGATCGGCGCCATGATAAGTTTTACCATAGGAAGTTTGGAAAGAGAAAAGAAAAATTTTAGAGTATCTCCCACCATTCCTATCTGGGTTCTTCTTTCGTCAAATCTGCCGGTCGCACCTAAAGCTGCGTAAAGGCTTTCTTGAGGAATTTCTCCATTCTCAATTAGATTGTTTTCGATTACAACTTTTGCAGTATCAAAATCCAAAGAATCGGTGAGTTTGTTTAGTAGAATAATCTGATGGATGTTATCGGTCATGGACTTACCCGCGACCGTTTTTAATTTTTCGTACAAACTTTCGAGTGCATTATCTCTTTCTTCCTTGTTGGTAGGAGCATAGAGATTGTTTTCGAAAAAGGAGGGGATTCCGTCGTATCCCTTAATTGATGTTAAAAGATCCGAATACGTATGACGCAATCTTTCGATTGTGGATCTGACGACGGCAAGACGAACTGGTTCGAGTTCTTTCAGATCCATTTCTGTTAACAACGAACTTGGTGTTTCACGGTTCCTAGGTCAATTGAAAAAAAATAGAAGTTCGGCCGGCGGAATATTGAAAAAGAATTATTCCTTAGAGACCAAAGCGTTTTCTTTCAAGTTACCAGGAAGTTTTTTCATGGATTTTTCCGCGTCTTCTTTGGACGGAAAATTTCCCATACGGACAGTAAAATAACCATTCTTGGTTTTTTTCACGTAAGACTTCCCACCTAAAGACGACTTGAGTTCATCTGCCTTCTCTTTGGTTTTGAAAGCCGCTACTTGAACGAAGAAATCGTTATCAGCTTTATGGACAGCCGCCTTACGAGGGGAAGTATGGATTGACTTCTTGGATTCCCTTTCTTTCCGGACTAATTTTTTTTCAGGATGGGAAGAAGATGGAGCTTCTACTTCTATTTTAGACGGTTCTTCTTTTTTTGCGGGAGAAACTTCGGATCTTAGATCCACAACTTCTGCTCCGGGAGGAAGATTTCTAAATTTAACTTCTTCTTCTTTTTTAATTGTAGATATTGCAGAAGATTCTTCCATCGCTTGGTTCACAGTGGAAGAAGATAAGGATTGTATATTGTCTCTATTGGAGTTCAGAGCCAGGTCATCTTGGACTTGGCCTCTCTTTCTACCTACGGAAACTCCTAAGAAGAAGAATGAAAAAAGAAGTCCCACTAAAAATAGAGAGAGTAGGGAGATCCTTTTATTATCTAGATTGATGACGTAGAAAACTTTTTCCTTCATTTCATTCTTCCTTTTAACTCAGCGTACAAATATTCGCATTCTTTACGAAGGTCCTGTAAATCCCCTGTGTTCTTAATGGAATAGTCGGCCTTCTTTGCTTTTTCCTGAAGTGAAAGCTGGCTTTTTGCCCTGGCTTCCGCTTCATCTCTGCTGATCCCGTCCCTTTTTACTGTTCTTTCAATGGAAACTTCTGGGTCGGAGATCACACATACAGTAGCATCACAAAGTGTATAAGAGTCCGTTTCGAATAGAAGTGGGACCTCCCACAATACCAGGTCACCTTGTTTCAGGCTACCCAGGACTCCTAAAAACTCCTTACGTATCCTTGGATGGGTCAGAGAGTTTAGGATCTTCAGTTTTTCGGGATTACCGAACACCAATTTTGCGATCCTTTTTCGATCTATCTTACCGGACTCATCCAGAATTTCAGCACCCAAGGAATCTATCAGTTCCTTAGAGATCGGGCTGTCCGGATCCGTATATTTACGTGCAATCTCGTCAGCACTGATCCTAACTCCGCCCAGCTCTTCCAAGATCCGAGCGGCAGTGGATTTGCCTCCACCGATCATCCCAGTGATCCCGACAAGAAAAGCCTCGTCAGTTCTAAGAGAGGACCGAGTCATTGGGAAAGATTATACAAAAAGGCTTTTTAGTACAAGCTTTTTAAGAATCTCTCATGTAAGTTATGCTTGGGTAGAAGAGGAGAATAAATCTCTTTCCAAAAGATCTATACTTGATAGAGCAGTAGAATCATGAAATACTTGGAAACTTCTCAAATCATCCCAGCTAAGGGGATGTCTTACACAATGTATGAAATCGAAGGGGAGGACCAGATTTTACGGATGCTTACTTATATCCCGGACACGGATGAGATACATATATATCCAAAACCGCCGGTAAAAAAATTATATAAGCCCGAACTTTGCAAACAAGTGGAAGATCTGGTATTTACGGAATTATGGAAACTCGGAGAGGAAAGGAAGAACGGATAAGTGCATCTGGCTTCGGGCAGAATCGAACTGCCGACACAAGGATTTTCAGTCCTCTGCTCTACCGACTGAGCTACAAAGCCGAACGCAAGAACCAAAATACTGAGCCGGGCCTAGGCGTCAATGGAAAATTCTGATCTGGGCTTCGTCTCCCGATTCGATACCGCTCAGACGGTTCTTGCCAGAGAAAAAATGGTAAGAACACAAATCTCGGATAGGGGAATCAAAGACCCGAACTTACTCTCAGCATTCTTAAAAATTCCCAGACATATCTTCCTTCCCGAAAAAATCAGAGAACATTCTTACGAAGATAAAGCGGTCCCGATTGGGGAAGAGCAAACCATTTCCCAACCATATATAGTCGCTTACATTACCGATCAACTCCAGGTGAGATCCGGAGATATAATTTTAGAAATAGGCACAGGTTCCGGATATTTAGCTGCAATTTTGGATTTGCTTGGAGCGAGACTATTGTCTTTAGAAATAGTGCCTGAATTATACGAGAGATCTTTGGGAGTTTTGGAAGATTGGTCTCCGGGATTTACCAAAAGAAATAAGATCTTACTCGGAGACGCGTTATTACTCACCCAAACCAAAGGAAAATTTTCCAAGTTTGTATCTTCTGCATGTTTTCCAAAAACTCCGGGACCAGGAAGTTTCCTTTTCGAATCACTCCCGGAAGAAGGGATTGCGGTTCTTCCGGTAGAATGGAAAGAAGAAGTCCAACTACTTCTTACTTTAAGAAAAAAACAAAATCGATTTGAAGAAACAAATCGATTGCCTGTGAAGTTTGTACCACTCTTGGGAAGAATAGATTTAGTTTAATTTAGATCTCATGTTTATAGCCGAATCTATATTGGGTTCCGCCTAAAACTTGAGGGTAGGCGACACTTGGTGCGAGACCAACCATCCCACCTTCTGAACTAGGATGAGCAATTCCATACTTGAAGGAAAACAAAGTTTCCATTTCCATATATACATGTCCTTTATCCGATATTCTTGCCTGCGCTCCTATTAACCAATTGGGTGCGATCCCGGAGACATTAAATTTTGTTTTTTCCCAATTCGCAGAAGGAGCTGTTCCATCTGCAACTAAACCTAGAACAGTACTATCTGTAATACCTGCATTGACCAAAAATTCGTGCACATCATTCAAACGATTATTACCTGCTAGGCTCCATCCACCTTTGAAATAATGAACTCCTGCGCCGATATAAATGGAAGCATCTTCAGAAACTGAAAGTTTGATCCCTACGTTAACCGGGACCTGGATAGCATTATAGTCCCAGGTCATATGATAGAAAGATTGTCCTGCAAATTTTGCTTCCGTATCTCCTCCCATAACTTTACGAGTGTAGTGAGCATTTACTCTCCAGAAGAAAGCCTTCCCGAAATCCTGCTCATATCCTAAAGAAAGAGTGAGTCCTGTCATTCCTCCGTTTGTTTTGGCACTGATCAAACCATTGGAAGAATGTTGTAATGTGAGCAAACGATTTTCAGCAATGACTGCTCGACGTGGAAGAACTCCTGGAGTTCCGTCTGTTGCGGTTGTTTTATAGTTGGTAGAAGAATCCAAACCGTCCGTAGAGATTGTACTTCCTAAATCTCCCAAATCGAATTGTAGTCCTGCACTACCCATCACATATGATTTTGCATTTAAATAGATTCCAGGCATTAGGAAAAGAAGGATCAGAAATATTCTTCCGATGGTTTGTATCATGAACTGTCTCCGAGCTGAGTTTTAAACATTTTCACTGGAAATGTATACACTCCAAGGCAGCTATCGTTTTTTTGTTTTGGCTTATTACATGATCGTTATGTAATAAAATTTCGGAGAAGGTGTTTATACCCTCAGGGATGGGGGAACTTATATTTCGCTTATTAATTTAGGGAAAAAGGAGAGTTTTAAGGAAAGGAAGTGAAAATAAAAAAGGCCCTCCTTGCGGAGAGCCTTTGCATACAAACAAAAATCTAAGAATTAGATCTCGTGTTTGTATCCGAATCTGTACTGGTTTCCACCAAGAACTTGAGGATAAGCAACGGAAGGTGCTAAACCTTGCGCTCCACCTTGTGATCTTGGGTGACCGATACCATATTTGAAGGAGAAAAGAGTTTCAACTTCCATATACAGAGAGCCTTTATCGGAAATTTTAGTTTGAGCTCCGAGTAACCAGTTTGGAGCAACTCCAGAAACTTGGAAGGTTGTTTTTTCGTAGTTCGCAGCTGGATCGGTTCCGTCAGCAACGAGTCCTAATAAAGTACTTGGAACTGATGGTCCAAGACCTGCTAAAAAATCATGGACAGCGCTTAATCTGTTATTTCCTGCTAAACTCCATCCACCATTGAAGTAGTGAACCCCTGCTCCGATGTAGAAGGATGTATCTTCAGTAACAGACATTTTGATACCTACGTTTACTGGAACTTGAACTGCATGGTAGTCCCAAGTAATATCGTAGAAACTTTGTCCTGCGAATTTTGCAGTAGTATCTCCACCCATAACTTTACGAGTGTAGTGTGCATTTACTCTCCAGAAGAAAGCTTTTCCGAAATCTTGCTCATATCCTAAGGAAAGAACAAGACCTGTCATTGCGCCGCTGGTTTTAGCGCTGATCAGTCCGTTTGTAGTGTGCTGTAAGCTTAACAAACGGTTTTCAGGGATGATTGCACGACGAGGAAGAACTCCTGTTGTAGTTCCTTTGGAATCGACAGTTGCATAATTTCCAGATGCATCCAAACCGTCAGTTGCAATTGTATCGCCCAATGATCCAAGGTCAAATTGAAGACCGAGGCCTCCAGTGATGTAAGACTTTGCGCTTAAGCCGAATGAAGAACAAAGTACGGCGAAAACTAGCAAAGCTTTCGTGATGTTACGAACCATTTAAATAGCTCCTTAAACTTTTCGTATAGTAGAGTGGTTTTTCACCTGGACCATTTATGTCTATAGCTGGGCCCAAGCATTGGACAGGACAATAGCGATGCGGACCTGGGTGTCAAACAGATATTCCGTATAAAATAAAAAAGTCCGTTATAAGGGATTTTATTTTGAACATTTGTTGTAAAAAATAAACATTCACTTCCTCTTCCGAGCGACTCTTAACATGTGTTCGTTTATTTTGATTTTATAAACTTTGATAAAAATCAGTGAATTTTCTATCACGAATTCGAGTGAAGAGTTTAGGAAAAACTCCTTGCAAGACTAGAATTTAGGAATCCAATGGAGAAGAACCGTTGGGGGTGGGACCAAAAGTCTCTGAGAGAGTCCCCGGAACCTGATCAGGATAATGCCTGCGAAGGGAAACGGAAAAAAACAAACGCCCGAGATCCAGGTCCGCGAAAGATTATAAATTTCGCATGGACTTCTTCCTGCGTCCTTTTTCTTTTCCTTATATTTCAGATTCCGGAATTTTCCCCGACATGGGAGAAACACTATGGAATCCAATCAAACTACTACTCCATTCGAAATTCCTCGAAAAGAGATACGCTTAAGCAACGGATCCGTTTACAGCGCTTATACTACAGAAGGTCCTTGGAAAGACGGATGGAATCCTACCGATTGGAAGGCAGGAATCCCGAAACTGAGGCAAGAATGGATCAATAAGCGGGTTTCGGGTCCTTCTCCGGTCCAAAATCATTCTCAAATGTATTTCGCAAAACAGGGATTGATAACCGAAGAAATGAAATATGTGGCACTTAGAGAAGGAATGGATCCTGAATTTGTAAGAAGTGAGATCGCAAGAGGAAGAGCGATCATTCCTTCTAACAAAAATCATCCGGAACTGGAACCGATGATCATAGGCAAAAACTTCCTGGTGAAAATTAACGCAAATATTGGTAATTCTGCTCTTTCTTCTTCTATTGAAGAAGAAGTGGAGAAACTTCGCTGGTCCATCAAATGGGGAGCTGATACAGTGATGGATCTTTCCACGGGAAAAAATATTCACGAGACCAGAGAATGGATCATTCGTAATTCTCCTGTCCCGATAGGTACTGTTCCTATCTATCAGGCCTTGGAAAAAGTAAAAGGTAAGGCGGAGAATTTAAGTCTTTCCGTATTTTTAGAAACCTTGGAAGAGCAGGCGGAGCAAGGAGTGGATTATTTTACCATTCACTCTGGAGTTCTTCTCAGATATATTCCTCTAACTTCTAAAAGAGTAACAGGTATTGTTTCCAGAGGTGGGTCCATTATTGCAAAATGGTGTTTGGCTCATCATCAGGAAAATTTCCTATACACGGGCTTTGAAGAGATCTGCAAAGTAATGAAAAAATACGGGGTTTCTTTCTCCTTGGGTGACGGTTTACGTCCTGGAAGTATTGCAGATGCAAACGATGAGGCTCAATTCTCAGAATTAAGGACCTTGGGAGAACTTACCCAGATCGCTTGGAAAGAGGATATCCAAGTAATGATAGAAGGTCCAGGACATGTTCCTTTGGACAAGATCAAGGAGAATGTCGACTTGCAGATGGAAATTTGTAAGGAAGCCCCATTCTATACATTAGGGCCTCTAGTGACTGATATTGCACCTGGTTATGATCATATCACTTCTGCGATCGGCGCTGCGATGATCGGTTGGCATGGAACCGCGATGCTTTGTTATGTAACTCCAAAGGAACATTTGGGGCTTCCTGATAAAGAAGATGTAAAACAAGGAGTGATCGCTTATAAGATCGCAGCTCATGCGGCCGATCTTGCAAAGGGACATCCTGGTGCAAAAGAAAGGGACGATCTATTGAGTAAGGCAAGATTCGAATTCAGATGGGACGATCAGTTTGCACTTTCTTTGGATCCTGATACTGCTCAGTCTTTTCATGACGAAACACTTCCTCAGGATAGAATGAAAACTGCACATTTCTGTTCTATGTGCGGGCCTCATTTCTGCTCCATGCATTTGACCCAGGAACTTAGAAAATATGCGGAAGAGAAGGGTATTTCCGACGAGAAAGCCTTAGAAGAAGGATTTAAAGAAAAATCGGAAGAATTTTTAAATAAAGGTGGAACTGTCTACGTCTCCTCCGAGTAGCTTGACCTTTCCAAAGAAATTTGGAATCTTGGATCGGCTTAACGGATTCGTATGAAACAAAACCTCGTTCAAAAATTTATAGTCCGCTTCGCGGGCTTTAGGAGCTTTGCGACTATTTTCGTATTCTTCTTACTGTGTGCAACTGGGACTTTTGCTCAAGGGAGCAATGATCTTGCTCCTGTTCCAGGCGAACTGGAACAGGCCGGTAGAAGAAGTTCCAGAAAATTTTTTATCGGTGGTTTTACCGCAAACGGCTTGAGTTGGTTCGGTTCAGGAATCCAATTTTCTTCTAAATTGGCTGCTTCTGTACAATGGCAAGAGCAAAGAATGATCCAAAGATTTGATTTGGATCTAAATGGTGTTCAATCCGATCTTTCAGGAATATTCACTCTTACAAATTCGGAAAAGATCCAAAGACAATTGGCGCTTCAAATGGAATGGTTTCCTTTTTCCGGTCCGTATTATTTTGCAGCGGGCGGAGGATTGGAAACTTATTCAGAAAAACAAAGAAAGACAGAAACCTATTTTCCGGGTGGAAATTATAAGGACTATGCTTGGAATATTTCCCAGCAAAAACTTTTTCTTTCTGCGGGTGCAGGTTTTAGATATATTTTCACTTCTGGATTTTTTATTCATGTAGGAGGAAATATTCTATTCTATCCGGAAAGAGGCACTCATGAGCAAAGAGGTTCCTATAATACCAATACAAATTGGGATTATAGACAATTACAAAAAGATTGGCAAGAACCTGAGAAGGAAGCTAGGTCTCATCAGAATCCGTACGGAGCTCAATTACAGATCTTATTTGGGATAGCGATCTAAAATTTTCCACCCGACTTCCGTGGTCGTAGCAATAGGCAGGGCCATTATAAAATTTTAATGTAGGGGAGAAGGACCCGGGTCGCCTATGTGACCTGGCATGGTCCGAAATGTTTCAATCACCTTGGAGCATTCCCAAGTAGAAACATCATATCCTATGGTTTGGAACCAATCTTGTAAAAAATTAGGATCTTCTTTTTGAACGCTGAGCATGAATTGAGGATGATTTGCTTTTTCTGTATGAATAAAATCTAAAAAAGTTCTCAAACTATTTTCCGCCGATTTCAGGAGAGTCCGGATGAAATTTAAAATCTGCAAGAATAATATTTGGCAGATTGCGGAATCTGTATTCCGATTTTATAATCTTCCAGGGGGCTTAATCATAATCGATAGAGGGCATAACGTATGTTTTGGGGGCTTCTCCTTTAATAAAGAGACATAATTCGATAATGAATGCAACGTTCGAAAACGGCTTACCTTCATTGGGGTAAATCCTGTTATCAAATTTTAAAATACTAAAATGGAATATTGTTTCCGAAAAGAATCATCAAAAAACCTTATTTATCACAAAAATTTCCTATAAGAAATTAAATAAATGGTAAAAAAAAGAAAATTCTCCAATATGTGGCCATGCAAAGGCTTGATTTCGGTCTTTCGGATAACCCCGGAGAGGCGGAGGGATTCTGCAAATTACTGAATCGTTCTGCTTTAAGTATTTGTTATGGATTGCCAATTTCCCTTAGGACTGAGGCGGTATTATTCTTATATAAATATTCCCAAAACAGCGTAACGGAAGGATTTAATTTTTTAAGAAAGTATTATAGTCCAAGTTACTCTATTCTGTATTGGATCAATGAATCTGCACATGCTTTGCCTTGGGAAAATCCTTGGCTGACTTTACTTTTGGAATCGCATTCTTCTGCGTTATTGCTTCATTCCCTTGATGATCATTTGACCGACGGTTCTTTAAGAGCAAATCATATCATTCTACAACTTAGGACCGAGGCTTGGACCAGATACGCACAATCCAGCAAATTATTCGGCAAAGAAGTGCATGACGGTGTTTTGATTGCAGACGAATTCATTGATAGATATTTCAAATCTATAGTCGATCTAGGAATTGCAGAAAGTTTAGAGGCTCATCTTTCCAGATTTCGTTCTCAAATGGGGATTTGGTCTTTGCAGCCTTATTTACTTGCCAGATCTTTTTTCTCCAAGGACCAGGCGGAACTTGTGAGAAAAATGTATGAATCCTTTGGCGTGGCTTGGAGACTTTTGGATGATTACCAGGATTTGAATGAAGATTTAGAAAATGAAGATATTTCTTCGATGATCTATTTTCTCCCGGAAGACAAAAGGCAAGACTGGAAAAGGGATAAAAAGCAGGAAATTTTAGGACTTTTAGAAGATGTCCAATTAGAAAGACAAATCTCAGATCTGATCAATTCCTATTTAAATGATGCCTCAAAACTCGCAGATGATCTACATTTACCTAAATATTCAAATTCTTTGCTTTCTTTAAAAATTACGGAACCGAGCCGTGCCTGAATCATTTAAGGAGAGATTATTCTCTTATTTTAATGTTTTTTCTCAGGTGAGGTTCACTCTTTCTTTTATATTAAATTTGTTTTTACCTCCGGTTGGGTTTTTAGTCTTAAAAGATATCCGCTCTTCCGTTTTTTTAGCTTCGATAGTTTATCTTTCTCCTATTTTAATTCTTTCTATTTTTCGATTTTTTGGCGGCGGGTTTTTATCTTATTTAATCTTTTGGATTTCTATATTAGGGATATTTTCTTATCCTTTTTTGTTAATTTACTTCACTCGCAAAAGTTATCTCGAATATGAAGAAGAGAAAAATTTCTTCTTATTCTTTCCTTACGGGAAAATTTACATATTTGCAAGTTTTATGATATTCTCTCTGGCGATTTTTTTCTTTGGTACTAAGCTTATTCGGGAATTTTGGATCGATGTTTATGAGATAAGAACGGATGTTATGGAGCCGAATTTTCAGCGAGGGGATTTGGTTTTGGTCCAAAAATCGGGTTTTGAACTCAAAAGGGGAGAGCCTATCTTAAAAAGAACGGAAGAGAATGGGTTGGTCCCTTCTCGGATTATTGGTTTGCCTCGTGATACTGTTTCATACAAATATTCGGAGGAAAATCTTCCCGCATTGACCGAAATTTTTGTGAATGGGATCCCGATCCGCGCGGGAGAATTTAATCGTGATTTTGTAAATCTGGGAGAGAATGGAGAAAGAACAAATCTGAATCATTCTCTGGATGAAACCAACTTAGGAAAAACTTATAAAACAGTTTATTCGAAAGGAAGTCCTCAATCGGTTTTGTCTTTGTTTCAATATTTCCCATTTAAGGTAATCACATTGGGAAATGATCAGTATGTTGCCTTGGAGGACAATCGCACCTATGGGATAGTTCCTATCTTCTATCCTCCATTAGAAAAAAAGGATATAGTCGGAAAAATTTCCATCAGGATCTTTTCCATCAATTGGAGGGATTTATCATGCAGAGAATTGGAAGAAGAATCTATCCCTCTTTCCGAACATCCTGAATGTGATCTAGGGCCTTTTCAGAAATTCAAAAAAGCTCAAATCCGTTGGAAGAATATAGGAAACTAATTAACCTAAATATTCCACTACTAATAAGGCCATATCGTCTTGGTTTTGGAATTCCCCTTGAAACGCCTGGACCCCGTATATCACTGAATCGCAGAGATCCTCAGGAAGTTGATCTGAATTTTTCCTAAGCAAATCGGACAAACGATCTTCTCCGAAAAATTCTCCTTCCGTATTTCTGGAATCAGGAATTCCATCCGTGTACAATACTACTTTATCTCCAGGTTGTAAATCTACTGATTCTGTTTGGTAAGTAGTCGGAATTGCCTCATATATCGCGACTCCCTTGGGTCTGTAAAATTCTACAACTCCACCTTTTCTTAAAATAAGACATTCTGGGTGTCCTGCATTTGCGATCAATGTTTTGCCGGATCTCAGATCCACAGTCACTAATGTAGCAGTAATAAAATGTCCGTCCAATTTTCCTTCGAATTGATTACGAATATGTAATAGAAGAGAAGATGGATCTTGGAGAAGGATAGACCAATCTCCAAGAGTCATTTTTAACATAGAGGCTAAAAGTGCCGCAGAAACTCCATGGCCAGTCACGTCTCCGATGAACATTCCCAAGGAACTTGTAGAAGGATCATAGATCACATCCAATAGGTCTCCGCCAATCTCCATCATCGGTTTGTATCTGTATGAGATCCTTGCATTCGGTATTATAGGAAGTTCTCTGGGCAGAAGTGCATTCTGGATCTTTCCTGCGATGGAAAGATCTTTTGCTAAAATTCTTCCTTTTTGTACAAGTTCCGCTTTTTGGAGTTCTATAATTTTAGTTCTTTCTTCTACCTTTGTTTCTAAGGATTCATTTAAGGATTTTAATTTGCCTTCCGATTTCTCTAATGCTCTGAATACTTCCGCATATCTTTTGGCAAGAGCTAAGCTGAATAATAATGTTAGACCTAAGAAACTTTCGTTTACCCAAGGTTGAGCCTGGCCGAATCCTGCAAAACTCATCACTGTATAAAATGAAGATACTGCGACAAGTATCAAGCCTGTCACTACCCATCTAAAAGATAAAATACTACTCCATCTATACCTGAAGAATATATACAGAGTATTCATATAAAAGAATACTAATATGACTAAAAATATATGGAAGGCGATTTTTCCGAAATATTGATGTCCTCCTGTGATCCCATACTCCAAAGGAGGCCAGATGGTCAGAAGTATAAAAAGAAACTGCAATATTCTTCCTGGGATATTTCTGGGAGCTTGGAAAATCCCTATCGTAAATTCATAAAATAAGATAGGGAGAAATGCTCCGAGAGAATATCCGAAAATCACCCAGGTCCAAGGAGAATCCACTATGTATTGGAACCAGCCTTCATAAGCCGGATACCAGATCGCTAAGGATAAGTTTAAAAGAGAAAAAGAGAGATTAAATTTATCTTGAGGTCTTCGGATATATATGAACGCAAAAAAGAAGAAGGAAAAAAACTCTAGAGAGCTGAATAACAAAACCCTAAGAGCTTTTACCAGATATACAGTTTGTATCTCTGAAAAACTGCCTACTACGGGATTTTCCATCATATTCCTTGGGCCGTTAAAAGGAAATAATTGTAGTGCAAGAGTAATATCTTCGTTTTGGATAGGGATGACTACAATCCTGGGTTTCGAAGAATCTTCCGATTCTCCTGGCACGATTATCTGTTCTTTACCTTCGGATTTTACTCCCAGATAACAACCTGAAGGGCAGAAAGGTATATAAGCAGAAAGTAATATATCAAGGTCGTTCTTGCTTCTTTTTATAGAATGAAAGAATACTAACGACGAGTCCTTTCTTTTAGGGTTATAGTTCGAGATATTAGAAGGCGCGGCTATGAAAGATTCTATTTTATCGTCCGCATCGTGGGCTTCAGAAGTCTGGGACAAACTCTTGTAAGAATTTTGACCGGAAGGATTTTCAGAATTTTGTCCTGGTAAAACCGGAAAATGTCCGTGGAAAAAATTTCCAGGAGGGAGTTCGGAAAACGCCCAATTAGAAATTATATATGGACTTTTATCTTGTTCCCAATTTGTGGATGGGGCCTCTATTCCTGTGATTGGTGTAGGTCCTGAAGGTCCACATCCCAGTAGGAGGACCAACAAGATAGAAACGATAGGTTCCTTTAGATTTTTTGTTTTCATTTCGCATGACCATTTTTGGCTTCTTACGTTTGTTTATAAGAGTGCTGTACGTTGTATAGCTTTTTAACCTGCGTCCTTCGCGCAACGGAACCCAAAATGATGGTATTCGGGAAAATTTTGAGGAACATGTGCTCTTCTTTTGGAACCTCTTGCATAACTTGAGGGCCACCACCAGGATCCACCTTTTAAGGTTTTTTTATCAAAGCCGGGACAGTTATCTTCCCCTTCGCAAGGTCCTTTCGGATCTTTTCCGTTACATGCTTCTCCGCATACTTTGTAATTTTCGGAGTACCAGTCTTGGACCCATTCCCAGGAATTGCCCGCCATATCGAATAATCCGTACACTCCAGCAGGTCTACTTCCTACAGGTGCGGTTGGCATTAAATTCGGAGGATTGATTTTTTTATATACACAACCTTTTCTTTCATCTTCTTCGATGACGGCTAACTTACAGTTTGCAGGTTTATTTCCCCACGGAAATAAATTTCCTTTTGGACCTCTGGCGGCCTTCTCCCATTCTGCTTCCGTTGGAAGTCTTTTGCCTACCCATTCACAGTATTCTTTTGCAGTATACCAACTCACACCTAAAACAGGTTGTTTAGGTTTTAGGTATAGATCACCATAAGCCGGACCTATATAATCGCAGGTTCCGTTATACAAACAATCTTTGCAGGAACCTTCTTCTATACATTTGCTAAAGTCCTCGTTTGTGACTTCGTAAAGATCTATGAAGAAGTCGCTGAGATAAATTTTCTGTTCGGGCGCCTCGTCCGGGTCGTGGGTGTTACTTCCGCGGATAAAATATCCCTCTGGAATACATTGCATTCCTTTGATCTTTTTTCCGTAGCAAGGTTTGTTCGGGTCAGGAGATCCCAGAACATGAGGAGCAATCAGGAAGATTATGGATAAAAATAAAATGATAAAATGGATCGGACGAAAGGAGTATGAGTTCATCAAACCTGGAAGAATCCTTTACCAAGAGGATTCGACCAGGTAGGTTCTTATGCAAGAGAAATTTTAGAGAATAAAAAGTGGAACGCTACAAGAGGAAAAGTCCAGATTTCCCTGATCAGTGGAATTATTTCCGTCTGAATCAGTCACTGTGTAAACATAATAGCCTGAGCCGCCGGAGAAGGAGACAGTTCCTGTCCCTGTCAGATCTCCACTTAGGGTAAAGGATACTTTTCCTGCTCTAGGAAGACAATCTACGTATTTCCATTTCACCGGCTCATCTACAGAAACAGTTAATGTGAAATTTTTCTCAACATGTACTACTTGTAAAGAACCCGCACTCCAGAGACGATACCAGGATAAAGGATTAGAGTCGCTTCTGTCTGCACCGTACTGTAGAGAACTCAAGGAAGATACCTGGTGAGAAAAGATAAGGTCCGATCCGGAGTAACCTTCTCTCAATACGGAAACGTCTTGTGAATAAGAAGAAATTCCGGGAGCAGCTCCAGTGAGAATATTATTCCAAGTTAAAGAGTATGCTTGGTTAGTTGTTGGAGTTCCTGCTCCATAAGAAAGTGGTGAGCCTGTTCCAGTTACTTTTACTGAAATTCCTTGGGATGAATTTTGAATGGTACGATTCACTCCAATTTTCAGATTCGTACCGTTTTGTACGAATGGAGAAGAGCCAGAAAGATTACTCCAGATATTTTCAGTTAGCCCATCAATTGTCCAATTGCTGAAAGGTAAAAATTTACAATTCCCGAATTCTTTAGAAACTAGGAAAGAAGAAGAAGGATCATTCCCATTCAAAATGTAATCCAAGAAATCATAAGCATTTGTATCTGTGGAGGCAACTTGTCTGGAATAATTTCCTCCGCCCCAACAGTTGAATGAAAAATTATAAGCTTCTAATTCTCCGAAATCGGGTCCTTTATTCCAAAGTCGATGTCCTAACGAACTGAGTCTTTCCGGCCAAGTGATTTGATTTCCGCGGATTGCAACAGATGCACCTTCTCCACTTAAACCTTCCATAGAACCTGATACTGGATCCATTGCTGAGGTTAAGGCCTCAGCGATTTGGTCCCTATTTGTAAGTAAAGATAACGCGATCAAATCGTTTGTTTTGGAACCTTTCTCTCCTGGAGAGCAATAAAATAGGAAAAATACAGAGATGAGAGTGGAGAAAAATACTCTTAAATAGGGGAGAAAAGGATTCGAAAACATAATAAATACTCTGAGAAAACAGGTTAAAACCGGATTCTCTTATAATTTAACCTATGAGACTACATGTTTTTGCGTAAAACTCTATTTCTTCCCTGTAAAATTCGGGGTTTTTGAGCAAAAAAAATGGTTCAAAGAATAGTTTGCTTGCTAGGTTCCAAAGAAGACTAAATATAACCGATTTCAATAGAAACGTTAAGGGGTTAATCAAAAATGAAAAAATCACTCGTTTTGTTTGTCGTTTTGGCGGCGTTTTTAGTAGGCGAATCTACATTTGCTGACGCGCTTCCAGTTGTCGGAAAATGGAAAACCATTGATGACGAAGACGGTAAAGAAAAGTCCGTAGTAGAGCTTTACGAACAAGGTGGCAAAATTTACGGAAAGATTGCTAGCTTAAGAGATCCTTTGGATAAAGATGGTAAGCCGAAAGTTTGTACCAAATGTGAAGGTGCAGATAAAGACAAACCTGTTATCGGTCTTGTTATCATCAAAGGTTTGAGCCTGGACGATGACGAATATTCCGGCGGAACCATTATGGATCCGAATAACGGCAAAACATATAAATGTAAATTAAAAGCCACTGATGGTGGTGCTAAATTGAACGTTAGAGGGTTCATCGGTTTTTCTTTGATCGGTAGAACTCAGACTTGGCTTAAAAAATAAAATTCCAAGCAGCGGGGAGATTTCTCCCCGTTTTATTTCTATTTTAACGAGGTGATTTGATGAAGAGAACTGGCGTAATATTCTTATTCGTATTATTCTTTGCTGGAGCATTCAGTCTTTCTGCAGATCCTGCCCCTGTTACAGGAGTATGGAGAACATTCAACGACGCAGGGACTAAAGAAGAATCCACAGTTGAGATCTATGAAAAGGACGGAAAAATTTTCGGAAAAATTTTAAGCCTGATAGATCCAAACGATAAGGATGGAAAACCTGCTCGTTGTACCGAATGTGACGGACCTGAAAAAGATAAACCTATCTTAGGAATGGTTATCATCAAAGGACTGGGAGCTGACGGAGACAAATGGACTGGCGGACGTATCTTAGATCCAAATGACGGAACATGGTATAAATGTAGCCTAAAGGCAACCGAGGGCGGAAAAAAATTAGAAGTCCGCGGTTATATAGGATTCTCTTTGATTGGTCGTTCCCAATTCTGGCAGAAAAAATAATCTAAAGATCTTTTTCGATTCGGGGAAGGGCCCGCGCCTTTTCCCGATTTTCGGATGTTTCCTTCCTCGCGTAAGTTTTATAAATATTCCTTTCGCACTGAATTCTTTCTTTTCTTTCCGATTCGCTTTCCGAAATTTAAACTGTGACGGGCTTCCTTCGGGTCTTTCTACTCAGCTTTTTATTTTATACGTATCTAGTTTCCTGTTCTATTCTCAGGGAAACTATTCCTTCTAGGCCATTAAACGACGGATCTATCTCTATTCTTCTAAAAATCGATAAAAATGCCAGAGAAGAATTTGAGAAGGTCACTTCTTGGGAAGTTCCTTATACATTTATAGAAAAGGATCATAGTTATGCAGTGATCCAAAGGGACAAATTAAAAGCCTACGGTTTTCCTAAAGAAGGGATCAATATCGCAAAGGGGATGCCTTTTAAATATTATTCAGGAAATTACCAGGACTCCTTATCGGAATCCATTTTTGCATTAGCGGACATCAAAAAAGGTTATAAGGACAATATATTAAATTCTCATTATCTGTTTTGGGTGCATCGTCTTTTTCCTAAATATTCCCAATATAAAATAATCGGAAAATCGGCAAGAGGAAGAGAGATCCCAGCCATCTTACTGACTGATACGAATATTCCAGACGAAGATAAAATTTCGGTTCTATTCAATTGTGCTCATCATTCGAACGAGGTTGTTTCAGTAGAACATTGTTACGATGTGATCTACGAACTTTTAGCTAATAAGAAAAAATATAGCGATATTTTTGCGAAGTTAAAGATCTGGGTGGTTCCAATTGTGAATCCGGATGGCTCTCGTGTGTTTTGGCATGAGAATATGTCCATGGGGAGAAAGAACGGATATCCTGGTTGGGGACAAATCACTGAAAAAGATAACCCGGGAGTGGATATAAATCGGAATTATCCATTCTTTTGGGGAAAAACAAAATCGAACCAAACTTCTTCCGTATCCAATAGTGTATTTTTTAGAGGACCTTTTGCGGGCTCGGAGCCTGAGACACAGGCGATGATGAATTTAGCGGAGAAGGAGAGGTTTGCCGCTTCTATCAGTTATCATGCGTTTGCGAATTGTATTTTAGTTCCATATACGATAGATGGGACTTCTAATCCGGAGCCTGACTTCGCTTGGAGTTTGGGTAAAAGAATTGCTTCTTCCGTCGAAAGTAAAAATCCGAATCATAATTTCAGTGCTAAGAAAAATATATACGGTGTGGATGGAGTCGACCAAGATTATTATTTCTTTAAGTACGGAACTCTTGCCTATTTAATAGAATCTTCTCACTTGAATCCGCCGTATTCGGATGTTCCTAAAATTATAGAATCCTTGAGGCCTGCTTGGACAATTCTTTTGGAAGAAATAGCGGATGGAAGTAAACTCTACTTCAAGATCAAAGACGAGCATGGAAGTCCATTAGTAGCAAATATCAAATTTGATAAGGTTCTTTTTTATCATGGAGAAATTAGGACTTCTCGGAAAGAAGACGGAATGTTCTTCCAATCCTTTCCCGGAATACGCGGTATTAAGTTGAAAGTTGAAAAAGAGGGATATGAAACAGTCAACTGGGAAGGAACAACTTGGAGATCCTGGAAGGCAGTGGATATAGTTTTAAGGAAAAAAACTCCGGCCCAATAAGATCATGACAAGATATAAAAACGAGGCCGCCTTAATATTTTGCACTTTGATCTGGGGCGGGACATTCTCCGCTACAAAACTAAGTTTAGTTTCTATTTCTTCCTGTTTATTCATAGGGATCCGGTTTGCGATCGCAACATTCGTTTTTGTAATTTATATTCTTCTTAAGAACAGAAAGAATCCAGTATCTTATCCAGATTGGAAGACAAATAAACCTCTATACTTCTTAGCATTTTTATTGGGCTTCTGGATGTTCATGGGATTTGCATTCGAGACAGTCGGTTTAAAATACACAACCGCTACTAAGTCCGGATTCTTGACGGGGACCTTGGTGGTCATCACTCCTATTTTACAAACTTTATTTTTAAAACGTATGCCCAGCTCGGGAAATTTACTAGGAGTGATCGTAGTAATGTTCGGTCTATTCTTTCTTTCCGCGGAATCGGTGGGAGAAGATCATAAATTAGTAATATCGTATCATTTGGGAGACATTCTCACCTTAGGTGGCGCGTTTTTCTTTTCTTTATACATTATCTATGTGGATAAGGCGAGTAAGTCCTGTCCTTTGGACATTCTTCTTTTATCCCAGACTTTAGTGACTAGCGTATTTGCTTTTATTTTAGCATTCATTTTAGACTGGACCGAGTTTGAACCTTTGTTTATTAAAATGGACGATAGAGTAATGCCTGCATTGTTTTATAACGGTTTGATCTCATCCGTCGGAACTACGTTCTTGCAGACAAAATACCAAAAAGGAATCTCCCCTACAAGAGCCGGACTGATCTTTTCTTTAGAGCCGGTTTTCTCCGCGATCCTTGCCTATTTTACTTTAGAAGAAAGATTGGACGCAACCGGTTTGATCGGATGTAGTTTAGTGCTCACTGGCGTTCTATTGGCTGAACTATTAGGTAGAGAAAAAAATTTTAGATCTTAATTTTGTTGGATCGGGTTTTCGGAACTTAAATCCTGAGTAGGAATAGGTATTTTTGCTTTGATCGCCGCATCTCTAGTTTTGGGATCCAATCTAAAAAGCCTTTTGATTGCGATATCTTGCCAATAACGAGATCGATTTTCTTTGATAAATCTTTTTAGAAAGTGGATCTCAGCTCCTTTTGCGTTAACTTCTTCTTTTCCATAAAATTTATTTTTGAGATCAGAAACAAAATCCGGATGATCTTGAAGATAAGAATTCAGATTTGTTAGCGCATAAGTACCTGTATAAGGGCCGCCGAAAGATAGATTTAGACCGTTCGGATGGGCAATAAAATTTCCTATGAAGCGGATCTCCAATCCTCCAGGATTAGAGAATGAAAATTTAGGTTTTTCTAATGGGTCATACTCTATCGGAATAGAATTGGAGTGAAGAACGGTATACGTATGCGTCTGCACGTGTCCATATTTGTTCACAGTTGTATAAGTGTGAGTGGTCGTATAAGTGTAAGAAGCGCTATCTAAGATCAGCGGTTGGTTTTGTGGAAGTCGAGTAACTACAAAATATTTAGGGACACCTGCTTCCGATTTTCCTAACTGTAATTTTTGAACCCATAAAAATCTGTAATTTCCATCTCCTTCCATCTCTTTGCCCTGATCTTCTAAATTGGTCCTTAGAGTGTTGCCTGAAATAGAAGAGATATGAGTTTCTTTGGGGATGGATTCTTCTAAGCCCGAGAATATCCCGTTTGAGATACCGCCCTTGGCAACGATTAGTCCGAAAGCGACTAAACCTTCTTCCCCGGGAACAGGCTCCTCCAATACCGGAAATGTTTTTAAACAATTTAAGTATAAGAAGGATATAACAATTAAAAGTAAGGATCTAAATCTCCAGTCCATTGATTCCATCTTAAATGATAGCATTACTTATTCAATCCGTTTTGTTAGTTGACTCAGATAGGATTGATGGAAGCAATATTATTCTTTATATTACATGAAGCGAAACATCCAGACAAAATTTTATTTCTTACTTTTAGTCTTCATTTTATTTCCAATCTCTAATTTCGCTTCTCCTGCAAAGGCGGATTTGGATGAGGATGTTCTAAAAGAAATCAGAGATCATTACGATTCCGGACAAAAAACAAACAAGTTTGATCGAGACTTAGGTATTCCTAAAAGTCCTAAGGCCAGATTTTTTTCCATTCAGCCTGGAGGAAGTTACGATTTTATTTCCGATTTGGATATTAGTGGTAGAGGAGCATCTGCTGCTATGACTACAGAGTCTCAAAGGCCGAATTTCTTTTTTGATATCAGAAGTAAAGATTACAAGATAAACGAGGCATTTGGATTTCAGATTCTGTTCCATTCCGCCAGAAAAGAATTCGATAAACAAGTTTATTCTGTACCTGCTCCTGATGCAGGTTCTTCTTCCAGTTCGAGTTCCTCTTCTTCCGGAAGTAGTAATTCTGATAAGAATGATAAAAATACTGTGACAGCGGATTTAGGAACTAACGTAAAAGTAGATTATAATTATATAATACCCACATTTTATTGGGGAAATCCTGAAGTGGACGGGTTTCGTATGGGGTTTGGTTTCGGACTAGCGGATATGAGAATGAGAGGGAATGTGGACTTTCGTGATCCTGGGCAGACGATCGGGAGAATGTATGGGGCAATGGGAGACAGAGATACTTTTCTGAACACACTTAGTTTTATACAATTGAGTTCCGGATTGGTGGATCTGAGAAGAGGGGATCCGATATTCAATTATCTTTTAGTGAATTTAAGCCAAGGGAATAATTTAGAATTAATGGGAGCTTATCTTGCTAGCCAAGGAACTCATTTTTCTACGGATATAATATCACTTTTAGTTTATGCGAACTTGCAGGATAAATACAATCCTCTTGAATTGCTGGCTTTGAGCGCATTATCCAGAACTAGCATCAATGCAAAGGACAAACAAGTTTTTGCTTACATGATCTATGTAGAAACCCCTAAATTCGGCTTTGTAAAAGCCAGGTTAAGTTGGCATGGACCGTTGTTTAAAGATTCAGGATATACGATCCATATGAGCACGCTCGAACTTGCGTTGATGGTCCCGATCGACTTTTAATTCTTCTAATTTAGATCTGCGTAATATCCCTGCTTGACACTCGGTCGATTTGAAGCGATTTTGGGCCAAAAACTAAAACCGCCTAACCGAGGAATAATGAATAGAAATTTGGAATTGGAACGCCAAGGGGAAGTTGCCGCAAATTATCTACGGATTTTTTTAACTATAGTTTTTATTTTTGGAACCGCATTCGGATTGGTTTGGAAAAGCGGGATCCAAGCGGTTTTAGGTTATTATATTGGCGGGATTGTAGCATATTCCTTCATTATCTTCTTTTCTATTTTTGTAATGAAGTTTTTCGGCTACAAACCTTGGCTGAAATACGCCACTGTGTTCATGGAATTTATCGGTTATGCGATCGTGCAGGCTGGATATTTTGGTACAGAAGACCAGTGGAAACCGAACGGTATTTTGAGCCCGGCTAACTACGGGATCTATTTTTTAATTTTAGCGGGGACCATTTTCAGGTTCAATCCCAGATTTACTTTTATTACTTCAACTGTCCTTGCGATTCAATTCACTGCGATGGCAATGGCGCTTACCATTCTAAATCCTCAACTTCTCACTATGGGTTATGACGGAATGATCCGTTTGAGATCTCCTCTGGTAATTTTGATGGGAGTATTCTTATTCGCATTCGGAGTTACTATTTCTTACGCGACAAAGTTTGTGAGAAGATTGGTAGAAGAAGCGCAAAACGCAGAAGAGAGAGCCATCCGGAATTATACTTCTGCGAAGGAAATTTTGTTTAGTTCGGAAACTGTGGCGGAAGAACTTCGCAAATCTTTAATAGATGTGGAAGATGTTGCCAGAGCGAACGAGGATAGCAGCCGAGATCTAGCGAGCATGGTGGAAGAAACATCTGCCACTCTGGAACAAATGGGAGCAAGTATAGAATCTATCGCAAAAATGGCGGAGCAACAGGACGAATTTGGAGACGATACTTCTACTTCTATAGACAAATGGAAGGACCAAATGGTCAGAGTTTTCGAGGCAGTATCGTTTGCTAGAAGTTTGGGAGAAGGTTCGGCGGCCACCGCGATAGAAGGGGAGGGCACAGTCCGAGTCGCTTTGGATGTATTTTCTCAATTCAAAGGTACTGTCCAAGAAGTGAGTAAGATCTTAGGAGTAATCCAAGATCTTGCAGGAAAAACAAATTTACTTTCATTGAACGCCGCTATCGAAGCGGCAAGAGCTGGAGAGGCAGGAAAAGGATTCTCAGTAGTAGCAGAAGAGGTAAGTAAACTTGCGGATTCTTCTTCTCGAAATGCAAAAGAGATCGTAAAACAGATTGGCGCTTTGGGAGAAGCTTCCGACACAAGTTCCGAAAAATTCGGAGAATTGGTCCAAGCATTCCGTGAATTGACTTCGGGGATCGGTTCTATAGGGGATGCGCTTGCTCAGGTGGGAGATTCTGTAGACAAACAAAAAAGCCTTTCTACAGAAGTGGAAGATAAGAACAAACATATCCGCGATCTTTCTAAAGAGATGAAAAATTCTACATTAGAACAATCGAATGGTGCAAAGCAGATCTTGAACGGGATAGAATATCTGAGTAGAAGATCCATGGAAATGTCCGAGATCACGGAAAAACTCAGAACAAGTTTAGAAAGATTAAAAGTTACTTCTCAATCTTTGACAAAAACATTAGAAGCGACTAAGTTAGAATAGAAAGGCCCTGCTGATAATTTCATACGTCCTTCGATCGAAAAAAAGATCTAAAGGCACGTATGAAGTTGCAAAAAGAATTCTGCTTTAGTTCGGAGCGGTCATCCCTGTAGAAATTGCGATCCGGTTCCAGGAATTTATCGTATTAATCACAACGATCAATGCGATAAATTCTTTTTCCTCAAACTGAGCCCTCACTCTTGTATATAGATCATCCGGAACTCCATGTTCTGAAATTTTAGTCACATACTCCGTTAATTCCAAGGCGACTCTTTCTTTTTCTGAATAATAGGGAGCTTCTCTCCAAGCATTTAAAAGATAGATCCTTCTTTCTTCTTCTCCTGATTTTCTAGCGTCCACAGTGTGCATATTAATACAAAAAGCACACCCGTTGATCTGAGAAGCACGGATTTTGATTAACTCGTAAAGTTTGGTGTCTATTCCTGAACCTTTGGCAAAGTTTTCCATCTCCATCATTTTTTCCAAAACTTGCGGATAAACTTTGGCGTAATTGAATCTTGTGTTCATCTGTTTCCTCTTTTAAAGGAAAGACGCTCGAAGTCGGAAGATGTGACAGAGATGAGGGATTTTTTTAAAAAGGCCCCGCCCTCTTTGGGTGGGGGCCGGTGCGGTGGTACCCGCAAGTAACAAAAAATCCCGTAGCATATTTCTTTTATCTACACAACCATATTTTGAGTACCCGACTCATGTTGGAATTCCAACAAATGAAGATTCATTCTGCGCATAAGGCAGAGAAGGTTTTGGATTTTTCCGTTGTTATGTAAATTCGTACTTTTCACCGGTATTTTATTTTGCGATCTTATCGTTTATGTTTAGGAGTATGAATGAACTCTTTTGACAAAATTCAAAAGCGAGCGGCTAAAAGAAAAGGTGGAGAGAAGGTATTGCAGTCCCTTCTTCCCAAAGTAAGTCCTAAAAATAAGCTGAGTCGTCTCTCCGATGATCGAGTGCTTAGTGAAATGGCTAAGCGGGTCTTCTCTGCCGGCTTTGTTTGGAAAGTTGTAGAAAATAAATGGCCAGGCTTCGAAGAAGCATTCTTGGGATTTGATCCTGCAAAATTACTTAAACAGCCGAATCGGTTTTGGGATGCCTTAGGATCGAATGAAAAGATCATACGTAATGCGCAAAAGATCGTATCGGTGAGAAAGAATGCTCAGTTTGTAGTGGAGATTGCTCGGGAACACGGTAGTTTCGGAAAATTTCTGGCGGATTGGCCTATCCAGGATCAGATCGGACTTTTGGATTTTCTTTCCAAACACGGCTCCAGATTAGGCGGAAATACCGGGCAATATTTTTTACGTTTTATCGGAAGAGATTCTTTTATTTTATCTTCCGATGTTATATTATGTTTACGTGATGTAGGTATTCCTTTGTCTTCAACGGCAAAATCCAAAAAAGATCTGTCAGCAATCCAAAAACAATTCAATATTTGGGCCGAGGAAACGGGCCTATCATATACTCACTTGTCCCGTATTTGTGCATTTTCGATAGGCGAAAACTATTCTACAGAAATGGAGGAAGAGTTTTGATACGGAGATAGATTTCGTCTTCTTAAGGAAAATCCGTGAGAAGTTATACCCTTTTAGTATTTCTACTAAGGAATGGAAAAGTTCCTAGTAGAAGCCGATCTTGTTCCCTGAACCCACCCATGTTAGAATCCCGGTTGGTTTAAACTAAAAAAGTTTTTTACTGTATTCTTCAAGGATCTATATATGAAAATTTACGCTCTCGGGTTATTTCTCTCTCTTATAATATTCATCAATTGTGAAGGCTCATCATCAGATGATCAAAATGCAGCTCTCGCCTTACTCGGCGGGAATTGTGTGGCTGTGCCTAAAACGCTCAGAAAACATGATGGTGTTTCGACTATATCTACTTATCAATGTTCAGCGTCAGGATTAGTATATACCTGCGAAGCATCCGGAGTTTCTTATGTAAGAACATATATATCTGCGAATGCTGCTAAGTTAGGGTTATTTGATCCACCTGAATCAGCTATGCCGATTTCTCAAAGAGGATTGGCAAGCCATAAGCTAATGACGCCAATGGGATCTGTGGGACAACATTATACGTATATTTATGATTCTTCTCAAAGAATAGTATCTCGGAAGAATGAAATGAGTTCCGGCACAGAATCTTTTAACGATTATGATGCGAATGGATTTCCGAAGAACGGAGGCACATATAGTTATAATTATGCAAGCGGAGGGACTCGTCCGACTGAGATCGCGGATGCAGGTACTATAACCGAATATAATTCCAAGGGTTGGGTTACCAAGGAAGATAGTAGCTCGGATAGATTTTATGAAAGCACAGGTACATTAGAAATTTGTGATTGATCTCTTCTGAAAGATTTGCATAAAAATTTTTCAGACATCTTATGGGGGAAGCCGAATATTGTATTTGTAAGAACTTTCGGCTTTTTCCTAAACGAATCCGGGCTATCGGCATTTTCTGCAGTGCAAACGAGATTCTTTTCTCTCTTCTTTCTTCGTTTTTCTCTTAAAAAAATAGGAAAGATAATCCACGTTTTTCCTTGACCGGCCAGCTCAATTCCCTACATTGGTTTTTACGGCCTTTTCCGTATGGGAAATCGTCGGCAAAGCCAAACGAGTTAAAAAGACGGAAGATCCTCTTCCTTCAAAAAGAAAAACTCGCTGAGGCAAATAATCAGTTCTTTAACAACAAATATAACTGCGAATGAGAAATTAAAATTTTTTATTAGCTGAGATTGTTTCATGGTGATGAGTTCGCCATGATTATGATAATCTCGAACACTAAGAAAACAAATTAGAGCTACTCTCATTCTACAATAATATATCGAAAGATGCAGCCCTTTCTAACGGCATTCCAAAGAAACTTTTGGAAGTTAGAG
>NZ_NPEG01000018.1 GCF_002812045.1 Leptospira haakeii
TCTCTTCTTCAAATTTCCTGACATTCTAATCAAAGCTAATGATCTAAGATACAACTCTTAGTAAGAATTCTGATAATCGGAATTTTGTCGTACTGTTGGAATTCCTACATGGGAATGAAGATCGCCCCCACCCAAGTTCGGGTGGAGGAGGCGGGCTTGTGGGAGAAGCCATTCCCCCTATACACTAAATTCCCAAAAACATCAACCCAATTTCCAATCCATAACTCATGTTGGAATTCCAACAAAGATTACTCTAATAATTTCTCGCTTAATAACTCATGAACTACACCTGCGCCTGCCATTCCTCCGGAAGCCGCAGCTAGTAAAACGGAATGTGCTCCATTCGAATTGTCTCCGCAAGCATAGACTCCTTCTACACTTGTTTTTCCTCTTTCTCCAACTTTATAGAATCCGAACTGGTCTTTTTCGCAGCCAAGTACTTCTCCGATTTTGGATTTTAAGTTAAATGGAAAAGTAGGAAGTGCATAAAGGCCGTCTCTTTTTACACTCTCTATATTTTCAAAAAGAACACTTTTGAGTTTTTCTCCTTCATAATCAAAACCTGTAATCTTATCTTCTATAAAACGGATCTTTTTTCTCTCCAATAACGCCTTTTGTTCATCTTTGAATTCGGCTTTTCCGTTCGTAAAAACTACTAAGTCAGATGCAAGATCGTATATAAGAGGAAGCATATAGAACAAAGTATCTCCGTTTCCGATCAGACCAAGCTTGGTGCCTCTCACTTCGAAGCCATGGCAATAAGGACAATGGAAGATTGATTTACCCCAGAGCTCCTTGTAACCAGGGACCTGTAAATATTTGTCTTCTACTCCGTAAGCAAGGATAACTTTTTTGAAATGAAGAAGTTTGTCCGAGGATAACTTGGCGGCAAATCCCGACCCTGATTTTTCAACAGAAATGACACTTCCTTCGAAAAAGCCGATAGTATTATATTTTTCTAAATCTTTTCTTACTAATTTTCTCCACTCTGCCGGATGGATACCATCGCGAGTCGGAAAATTGTTTAGATGAGAAGACGCTGCATTTCTTGGACGACTATCGTCGCAGACTAGGGCAGTCCTACTCATTCTTCCCAAAGCCAATGCGGCACTGAGTCCTGCTGGACCTCCGCCAATGATCAATACTTCATAATCGAATTTCATTTTCATCCTCCTATAAGAACTTTCGATGATAATAATTATTGAAATTTTACCATACTATAAACTGTAAATACATTTGGTGTAAATTTGTAATTTTTTTATTTTATTCCGAATTTAGTTGATTTATTGATACCAATTAGGTATCAATATTCTATGGATTTATCTAAATTAAGATCTTTCATAGTCGTTGCTGAAGAATTGAATTTTAGGAAAAGTGCGGAAATTTTGGGAATGTCCCAACCCCCTCTAACTAGATTGATCTCTTCTTTTGAAGAGGAACTTTCCACTAAATTATTCGAGAGATCTACAAGGCATGTAAAACTTACAGGAGCGGGAGTCCATCTCCTGAAGGAAGGCAGGGAGATCATTGCGAAAGCGGAAAAAATAGAAAAAGAAGTCCGATCTATCGGTAAACTCAAAGCCGGAGGACTCAGTATCGGTTTTTCGACGACTACTTTTATGGCGAGTCTGCCTCAGATCATCAATGAATTCCAGGATCGATTCCCTCGGATCAAGCTGCAACTTCAACAGGAAACTCGAAATAGGATCATTAAAGGATTAAAATCAGCCCAGTTCGATATTTGTTTTTTAGAAGGAGAAGTTTCCGATCCTCGTTTGGAAAAACATCCTGTTCATGACGAAGTGCTTGGCGTCCTTGTTCCAAAAAAACACCCTCTTGCCAAAAGAGAAGAAATCGAATTTAAAGAATTAAAGGACGAAACTATTATATTACATCCTAAGAAAGATTCAGGAAGTTTTTATGATACAATCTCTTCTCTTTTTAAACAGAGCGGTATTAAGCCCAAGGTTTATATAAAGAATGAAAGAGAGAGTTGTCCTATCCTGGTGGCTACAGGTAAAGGAGTATCTTTGACAATCTTAGGCGCACAGAATTTTGCACCTGCAGATACAAAATTTGTTCCGATCAGAAAATTATATTTACCTGTTTCTGTTTTTTATGTTCCGGAAAATCAAAATCCTTCTTTAAAGACCTTTTTAAGTTTTGTATCCGAAAGTAGTTTTATCAAAAATAAGCATGCGGAATGCCTCATGGATGTCATGAGGCTTTAAGGAAAGATATAAAAATTGCCGGTCATAATATGAGATTTCTTAAACAAAGTATGCTTAAAAAATCTCTGCTAATTGGATCTGACTTGGGATTCCTTATTCAGTCCAGGCAACTTGGATCTCTCTTGGACCGACAAATGGAAGCCTTCCGTGAGAAACTGAATAATTGTCTATATAAAGAATATCATCTTTCTGCCAGGAGAAAATTTGGATATTCTTCCAGAAAACACCTATGATTGTTTTGATATCTTTATTAGAGATTTCTGATCCATCTCCGTAAGTTGCATGAACATCCAGGTCTTCAGATTTACTGAATAGTTTTTTGATCCCGGTTAATAGGCTTAGGATCAAATAAACCCCAAGTCCTCTTAAAGTTTTTTGTCTTTTGAAAACATATTGATATTCTAATCTAGGAGAATCTATGTGAAATGTTTGGCTATGATTATGCCAAGCTTTCGATCCTGAGATTGGATGTTTTCTCACGCCTACTTGAGAATTAATTAATCTTAATTTATTTCCGGGCAGCCATTCATGATCGAAATCCTGTTTTTTTATCTCCTTCTCAGCTTCCTTTTTATCTATAGTCTTGAACATTTCGTTCCAAGGTTTTGTTTTCCAAAGACTATACCTAGAAGCTCCCGGACCATCATAATGACGAATATACTTGATACCTTGTTTTTCCACCTTGTCTGAAATATGAGAAGGCATTTCTCTCAAAACTGTTCTTAGATCTGTGATAGGTGTTTCTCCATTTTTGGAAGGAGCTACCTTGGCGTAAAAGAAAAGTTTTTTAGGAGGTTTATTTAAGAAACTCATCTCTGCATGTTGCATGATGGGATAAGCAGAAGGAAGTTCACTAGCAGTATGAACAAACTTAGTCTTTTTATCTCTGGGAGAAGTTCCTAAATATGCTTCTGATAGATTAGAATCTAAACCTAAAGCGACCTTTTCGAAATTTTCGGAAGAGCCTATATTAAAACCTCTGAATAGGATGGCACCATAGATCAACAGATCTCTTTGTATTTCTTTTTGGTTTTTTTTGATCCAATTAGTTAGATGTTTTAGATCTGCCTTCTCCGGAGAGGAAGGAGAGTATACGATAGGGAGTTTCAGTCCCTTTATTAGATTTTTGGAAATTTCTTCCGAAGTTTTGGAGACTCTAGTTTTCTCTTTCTCCGAATTCACTTTTTTGACTAGAGATTTCTTTTTCCCTGAAGATCGAGTGAGGCTAGTTGCAGGCATATTAATTCCCCTTAAAACCACTTCAGAGAATGTATAGATCCGCTTCGATTCGTATATCTAATATATTGGAATAAAAATCGTTATTATGGATAATGATTTATACAAATACACAATATATTATACATTTGTTTAAAATTTAGAGGTGGCTTGGAAACAGGATCGACTTAGGGACTTTTCTCATAAAACTTCCTCCAACTTATGAAATTATCCAAATTATTAATAGCGAATCGGGGAGAAGTTTCCATTCGAATTGCAAGAGCTGCTTCAGCATTAGGAGTTCCTACAGTTTCCATTTATTCAGAAGACGATGTAAATTCCAGGCATAGATTGGTGACTGATTTTTCCGTTCCACTCAAGGGCAGAGGTGTAAAAGTATATTTAGACCAGGAGGAAATACTTTCCATCGCGTTAAGAGAAGGTTGTGATTCAATCCATCCAGGTTATGGATTTTTAAGTGAGAATCCAGACTTTGCAAAAAGGTGTGAAACTTCAAAAATCAAATTTATAGGCCCGGATTCCAAGACACTTGAGATCTTGGGAGATAAATTAAAAGCGGTCCTACTCGCAGAATCATTAGGAGTTCCTACTTTGCCGGGACTTCGTAAGATAATCGATTTGAAAGAAGCGAAAGAATTCTATTCTAAAAATGGAATATTCCTATTAAAGGCGATCGCAGGTGGTGGTGGACGAGGGATCCGCATCATAAACAATGCTGAGGAATTAGAGACAAAGTTTAAAAGTTGTTCGGAAGAAGCTTTACAGTCATTCGGAAATTCTGATTTATACGCCGAAAAATATTTACCGATAGCAAAACATGTAGAGGTCCAGGTTTTAGGAGATGGTTCCGGTAAGGTCCTCCATTTTTGGGATAGGGATTGTTCTCTACAAAGAAAAAACCAGAAACTGCTCGAGATCGCGCCTGCTCCATTTTTGGATCCTAAAATCCGGGAAAAGATTATCTCTTATTCTTTGCAGATGGCTTCCCATCTTCTCTATAGAAGTTTAGGCACTTTTGAGTTTTTGATCAGCCCTGAGTCTGAAATTTATTTTATAGAATCCAATCCTAGATTACAAGTAGAACATACAATCACTGAGGAAATCACTGGAGTAGATCTTGTGGAAGCACAGTTGGAAATCGCTTCCGGAAAATCTTTCCAAGAGATAGGTTTGGAACAAAAGAATCTGGAATTTCCCAAAGGTTATGCGATCCAGATCAGGATAAATTCTGAAACCTGGAACCAAAAAGGGGAAATCGTTCCTTCTTCCGGGAAAATAAAAGTATTCGAGCCAAGTTCTGGTCCTGGGGTCAGGGTGGATAGTTCTGCTTATTCAGGTTATGAGATCGGTTCTAATTTTGATTCATTACTCGCGAAATTAATCGTTCATTCTAAACATTCCGAATTTCCGAAACTAATCCAATCTGCATTTCGTGCATTATCCGAATTTAGGATAGAAGGTATCAAAACAAACCTTCCTTTTCTTCTGAATGTATTCAAAAGAAAAGAGTTGGAATCATATTCTGTTTGGACAAAGTTTATAGAGGAGAAAATTCCGGAACTTCTCGCTTCTTCACAAACAAAATACAAAAAATATAATTTTGATCCGGAACAAAATTCTAATTTAGAAAATTTTAAAATAAAAGAAGATGTTCCAGAAGGATTGATTTCCTTCCATTCTCCCATGGCTGGAAATCTTATGGAAATTTACTCGAAGGAAGGTGAGTCTATTCGTAAAGGAGAAAAGATCGCACTTCTTTCTTCTATGAAGATGGAACATCTTTTACATTCGGAAACTAGCGGGATTATAGAAAGAGTTTTGATTGAACCAGGAAAGGTTATTTCAGAAGGAGAAATACTTGTTTGGATCCGAGAGGAAGATTTGGAACATTCTTCTTTTTCTCATTTTGAAGAAATCGATCCGAACCGGATCCGTCCGGACCTGAAAGAAGTTTTAGATCGTTTACTTTTAAATGAAGATGTTTCTAGATCACAAGCAGTTTCGAAACGGCATAAAAGAGGACAAAGGACAGCAAGAGAGAATGTGGCGGATCTTTGCGATCCAGGAAGTTTTGTAGAATACGGAAGCCTTGCAATTGCAGCCCAAAGAAGAAGAAGGTCCTTAGAAGAATTGATCAAACTCAGTCCGGCAGACGGGTTGATTGCAGGTCTTGGCACAGTGAATGGTAAGTTATTCGATTCTCATTTAGCAAGAGTTTCCGTATTAGCTTATGATTATACAGTTTTTATGGGGACCCAAGGAGCGATGAACCATAAAAAGACGGATCGTTTTTTGGAAATGGTGGAAAGCCAAAAACTTCCCCTCGTATTCTTTACGGAAGGAGGGGGAGGTCGTCCAGGAGAAGTGGATGTTCCTGCAGTTGCAGGTTTGGATCTACATACTTTTCGTAAATACGCAGGTTTAAAAGGAAAAAGCCTTAGGATCGCAATAGCTGCAGGAAGATGTTTTGCAGGGAATGCCGCATTATTTGGTGCGAGCGATATTAGGATCGCAACAGAAGATTCTAATATCGGTATGGGCGGCCCTGTAATGGTAAAAGGTGGAGGTCTCGGGAATTTTTCTGCGGAAGAGATCGGTCCTGCGGAGGTGCAAACCAAAAACGGAGTCATAGATATATTAGTAAAGAATGAAGAAGAGGCGGTCCTTACCGCAAAAAAAGCGCTTTCCTATTTCCAAGGAAATATCAAAAAATTCGAATATAAGGATCAAAAAATCCTAAGGACTTTAATTCCTGAAAATCGTTTGAGGTCCTATGAGATCCGCTCCATCATTTCTTCTTTGGCGGACACTGATTCGGTGTTGGAATTCAGAAAGGATTTTGCGAAAGGAATTGTAACTTCTCTGATTCGTATAGAGGGACGTGCGCTCGGTCTGATCGCGAATAATCCTGTTCATTTAGGTGGAGCAATCGATGCAGAAGGAGCAGAGAAGGCTTCCGAGTTTGCGGAATTCTGCGATCTGAATAAACTTCCTATATTATTTCTTTGTGATACGCCTGGTTTTATGGTAGGTCCTGAAGTGGAGAAGAAAGGATTAGTACGTAAAGCGGCAAAACTTTTTGAGGCGGGAGCTTCCTTACGAGTCCCTGTGTTTACTATCGTTCTTAGAAAAGGATATGGTCTGGGAGCGATGGCTATGGCTGCAGGCAGTTTTCATTCTCCTATATTCACAATCTCTTGGCCGACGGGAGAATTCGGTGCAATGGGCATAGAAGGGGAAATTAGAACTGGATACCAAAAGGAACTCGCAGAAATAAAAGATTGGAAAGAAAGACAAATTTTATTCGAACGTTTGGTTTCTGAGGCATTTGAAAGAGGCAAGGCGATCAATATGGCTTCCTATTTGGAAATAGATGCAGTAATAGACCCTGCCGAATCCAGAAAATGGATCTTGAGGGGTTATGATTCTTGTATTTAGAGAGATTCCAGTTGGAAATAAATGTTTTCTGAACTCCCATAAAGATCTTGATTAGATCCGGATTTATGTTTTTATTTTGCCCTCACCCGGAGGTATTCATGTTTAGAAGTCCTAAAGCTAAAATTATAGCTTTATTTACCGTGATCGCTTTGACCGTTTCCTTCTCCTATTTGAGCGCTCAATCTTTGAACGTTTATGGAACCTATAAAGTGACAGGTACAAATCCAGACGGAAGTAAATATAGAGGAAGTGTTACAGTCACTTTAAACGAGGATGGGTCTTACAATTTCCAATGGTCCGTAGGAAATAGTTTTTCCGGAACAGGTTCTTTGAGTGGAAATACTCTAACCGTAGATTGGGGTGATACTTATCCAGTAATCTACACGGTTAAAAGTGGTGGAAGTAGATTGGAAGGTACTTGGGGGAACGGGACAGGTACTGAAATCCTGACCAAATAAGATCTATTGATACAAAAAATCCCCGTGAATGCGGGGATTTTCTTTATTATTCTTTTCTAATTCTTTCCGATTAGATCGAAAAATCTTCCATATATTCGACATATACTTTCGCTTTTTTGATCCTAAGATACACTGTTTCACCAGGAAGTAGATTTAATTCCTTAAAACTAGATTGATCTAACAAAGACTCGATTAAAGTTCCTGAATCCAATCGTTTTAATTCAATTCTCACATTTCTACCTGTAGAATGGATATATTGTATCTCTGCAGGAATTCCTTGGGTAGAAGTTCTGGAAATTTCCACATCATAAGGTCTAACGTAGGCAACTCCTTCTTTATCCACTACGTCCGAATGTTCAGGAGTTGCTACATCTATATCGCCTATCTTCGCGGTTCCTTCGTGGATCCTTCCATGGAAAAGGTTTACATCTCCTAAGAAATGGAAAACGAAAGGTGTTTTAGGTTTATTATAGACTTCGTCAGGAGTACCGATCTGTTCTATTTTGCCAGATCTTAAAATAACTATGGAATCACTTACCTCTAATGCTTCTTCCTGATCATGAGTTACGAATACGCTTGTGATATGAATTTCGTCATGAAGCCTTCTGAGCCAGGTGCGTAATTCTTTTCTTACTTTTGCATCCAATGCTCCAAAAGGTTCATCTAAAAGTAAAAACTTAGGCTCTATTGCCAAAGCCCTTGCCAATGCCACCCTTTGTCTTTGACCTCCGGATAATTCGAAAGGAAATCTTGCATGGAAATTTTCCAATTGAACCAATTTCAAAAGTTGGAATACTTTTTCCTGGATCTCTTCTTTAGAAGGTCTTGTGGATCTTGGACGGACTTTTAGACCGAATGCGATATTTTCGAAAATCGTCATGTGGCGGAAAAGTGCATAATGTTGGAATACGAATCCTACTCCTCTGTCCTTAGAACTTTTGGATTTGGATCTTTCTCCATTGAATAATACTTCCCCTTCGTCCGGAGTGTCTAACCCTGCAATGATCCTAAGAAGTGTTGTCTTTCCACTTCCGGAGGGTCCGAGTAATGCTACCAGATTTCCATCCGGGATTGTCAGGTCCACTTGGTCCAAGGCCTGGAATTTTCCGAATCGTTTGCTTACATTTCGAATTTCAATAGACATTCTATTCTCCTAGGATTTGGAAACCTGAACATTTGTATTTTTTTCTTTTCCGAGACCGGTTGTTTCTGGGATCTCTATTTCTTCTTTGCGATGAAGATTTCTTTCTAAGATTGTTTTTAAGAGTAAGGTAAGTAGAGAAAGAAATACTAATACGGATGCAGCGGAGAACGCTCCCACTGAGTTATACTCATTATATAACATTTCTATCTGTAGGGGGAGTGTATTCGTTTTTCCACGGATATGTCCGGACAATACTGAAACTGCTCCGAATTCTCCCATGGCTCTTGCATTACAGAGTATAAGTCCGTATAAAAGTCCCCATTTAATATTCGGGATAATAATTTTGATGAATGTTTGGTAGAGAGAAGCACCTAATAAAATACCCGCTTCCTCTTCTTCTTTTCCCTGACTTTGCATTAAAGGGATTAGTTCTCTTGCAACAAACGGAAGTGTTATAAATACGGTAGCGATCACAAGACCGGGAGTATTGAATACGATCTTAATATTCCATTCTTCTAATACATCTCCCATCCATCCTTGCTTTCCGAAAAGTAATAGAAAGATCAAACCGGAGATTACCGGAGAAACCGCAAAAGGAGAATCTATAATCGTAAGTAGAATATTTTTGCCCGGAAATTCGAATCTGGTTAATAGGAATGCGGCGACTAAGCCGAATGCGGTATTCAAAGGAACTGCGATACCGGCCACTTTCAATGTCATTAACATTGCTGCTATAGTATCACTATCTTGTAATCCTTGTAGATAAGCTTCCCAACCTTGGGCGAATGCTTCTAAAAAAACTACTGTGATCGGTAGGATTAGAATGATAAATGCAAGGACTAAGACTGAAAAGATCAAAGCCAAGCGGATCCAAACGGATTCTGTTTCTTTCATCCAAGTCTCCTAGAGGCTCTATTTTGCAGATAGTTTATCCCGAACATGATCGTAAATGAAAGGACCAGCATCAATACCGCAATCCCTGTCGCCTTTGCGTATTCATACTGCTCTAATTTGGTAACTATGAGCAATGGAAGGATTTCAGTTTTACCTGGAAGGTTTCCTGAGATAAAAACAACTGATCCGTATTCCCCGATCCCTCTTGCAAAGGCCATACTGGTTCCTGCAAGTAGAGAAGGGATTAACTCAGGAAGAATCACCTTTGTGAATGTTTGGAATCTGCTTGCCCCTAAACAATAAGCGCTTTCTTCCAATTCTTTAGGAAGATCTTCTAAGATAGGTTGGACCGTTCTAACTACGAAGGGAAATCCGATAAAAACTAAAGCGATCACAATCCCGATCGGAGTGTATGCGATCTTGATTCCATAAGGTGTAAGATATTTTCCGATAAAACCGTTAGGAGCATAGATCGTGGTAAGCGCTATCCCTGCAACGGCTGTGGGAAGGGTAAATGGAAGATCTACCAGTGAATCTAAGATCTTTTTGCCCGGGAAATCGTAACGAACTAAAACCCAGGCGAATAAAAATCCGACGAATAGATTAATAATGGCCGCGACTCCACCTGCTCCAAAGCTTAAATACAGAGCCTGTTTAATTCTCTCCTCTGAAAAAACTTCCCAGAGTCCGGAAACACCTAAGGTTGCAGATTTAAAAAATAATGCGGATAATGGAATGATAACCAGAAGGCTAAGGTAGAAGACTGTGAGTCCTAAGGACAGACCAAAGCTTGTTTTAGAATAAGGACGAAAAATTAGCTTCAAACGGGAAACCCTTTGAGTCGATTCTTGAGAAACGCCCTATTTCGTCAAACCAAGAGCCGCTCCTTAAGGCGGCTCCCTTTTCATAAGTGATAAGTAGAGTTTCTACTTACTTCTTTGCATCGCCGTAGATGGAGTCGAAAAGACCACCGTCAGCAAAATGTTTTTTGTGAGCAGCCGCCCAGGAACCTTCAATAGTCCTTACATCGAATAATTGAAGTTTAGGGAATTTTGCAACATTCGCTTTTAGGATAGCTGCATCATTTGGACGGAAAAAATGTTTAGCAATGATCTCTTGGCCTTCTTTGGTGTATAAGAATTCCAAGTAAGCTTTTGCTATTTCAGTAGTTCCTTTTTTAGCAGCTACTTTTTCAACGATTGCTACAGGAGTTTCGGCAAGGATACTTGTGCTCGGATAAACCACTTCAAATTGAGCCACTCCGCCGTTTGCTTTTCTGGACTCGGATAGAGCAAGTTCTGCTTCATTTTCCCAAGCAAGAAGAACATCACCGATTCCTCTTTGAACAAAAGTAGTAGTGGATCCTCTGGCACCGGTGTCCAGAACAGAAGTGTTCTTATAGAGGTTTTTAACGAACTCGATCGCTTTTTCTTCTGTTTTGTATTGTTTTTTCGCGAATCCCCAAGCAGCTAAATAATTCCAACGAGCTCCACCGGAAGTTTTAGGGTTTGGTGTGATCACTCCGATCCCTGGTTTTACAACATCATCCCAGTCTTTGATTGCTTTAGGATTTCCTTTTCTAACTAAGAAAACGATAGTAGAGTAGTATGGAGTAGAATGGTTCGGGAATGCTTTCTCCCAATCTTTGGAAACAGATCCACCGTTAGTAACGATACTATCGATATCGTAAGCAAGTGCAAGAGTTACTACATCCGCTTCTAATCCGTCGATTACCGCTCTAGCTTGTTTTCCGGATCCACCATGGGATTGTTGGACGGTAAGATTTTTACCGGACTTCTTCTTCCAAGATTCTATGAACTTTTTGTTTATTTCTTCATAAAGTTCCCGAGTTGGATCGAAAGAAACGTTTAATAGAGTATCATCCGCGTAGGCGGAGAAGGAGAATATACCGGTTAAGGCAAGAGCGCCGATTCCTTTGGCGATTGACCGGAGTACAGAATTATTAGATTTTGCTTTCATAAGGTTCACTTTTACGTCCCTTCCGACGATAACTCGGAATTTTTATCCAATAAATTGGATATTTATCTGTTATAGTCGGAATACCCTTCTTTTTGTCAAGAAGGGTTTTATATTTTAGAACATTTTTTTCCTATTTTGAACGCTTTTTTGATTCGATCCCTCAGACTTCGGTTTAAAGCGGATTTCCCAAAAATGAAAAAGGCCTTCTGTATCTTTATTCTAGTATTTCTCTCAATATTCTTTAGCGGATGTTCTGAATCGTTTTCGAACTTAGAACATCCCACAATTGTTCAGGGGGCACTCGAGTTAAAGAATTATGATCTGGAAGAACAAGGTCCCATTCTACTTTCCGGGTTATGGAAATTTAGATGGTTATACTGGAAAAGTTCCGGATTAGAGAGCCAAAACTCTTACGAAGTTGTCAGTGTACCTTCTTCTTGGAATGGAAAGAACGGATCTAGATTGGGAGAAGGTTATGGAACTTACGAACTTAACCTAAAACTAAATCGAAATTACGGAGAACTCGCATTTATCCTACAAGAGCAAAGTTCTTCCTATTTTTTGTATGTGAACGGCAAACTTTTAGCCTCTTGTGGAGAAGTTGAATTTCCTTCTTCTTCAGATATCACCATCTTCGAAGTCAAGCCTGCCTGGTGTAATAAGTTAGTGAAGTTCAATCCTGATGGAGAAGAGCTGAAGATCGATATGCAAATCGCAAATCGGGACCATAGGCTTGGCGGTTTTTGGGCGCCTATCAGATTCGGAACCGCCTCGACCGTAGAGAAGACCTGGAATGCGGAAAGATTTTTGGATCTATTCTTAGCGGGAGGTCTTTTCTGCATCGGGCTACTTCATCTTATTTATGCCGTTGTAAGAAGAGGGGAAGCCGCCTCTATGTATTTCGGCACATACTGCGTGATTATGGCAGCAAGAGGACTATTTTCAGGTACAAGGATTATTTCAGAATATCTTGATTTTCTAAAGTATCATCACTATGTCAGGATAGAATATGTTACATTCTACCTCGCAATCCCTGTTTTTTTAAGTTATATACTTTCCGTTTTCCCAAGAGAATTAAAACGAATTTTAGTAGATCTGGTATGGTGGATCGCGATCGGAGCCTGTCTTGTGGTTCTTGTATTCCCCGTTCGAATATTCACATTCACGATTACAATCTATTATCTGGTTGCGTTTCTTGCCGGAACGCTGGGGTTATTTTCTCTCACTAAGGCAGCTTTAAGAAGAAGAAAAGGTGCACTGATTATCCTTGCGGGTTTCGTATTCGTCTATGCCGCAATGATCCACGATATCTTATACGCGACTTTTTATTTGGATACGGGATATTTTACGAATATCGGAGCATTCATATTTATAATAGCTCAATCAGTATTCTTATCCATTAGAAGTTCCGAAAGTTTAGATAGACTTATGGATCTTTCCAGAAATTTGGAAAGAAGGGTAGAAGAAAGAACTAAACAACTCAGAAATGCACTTCGTCTGATCCAAAATGATCTAAATGTAGCAAGAGAGATCCAAAAGGGACTCTTAAATCTGGAAGATGCGGTTGAAAAGAATATAGGACAGATCAGGTTCGGGATTCTACATAAACCTTTGGCGGAAGTAGGTGGAGATCTTTATGATATCGCTGAACTTCCGAGCGGAAAGATCCGTATCTTCTTAGCGGATGCAACCGGTCATGGGATACAAGCAGCACTCATCACTATCCTGATCAGAAGTGTTTACGAAGATTTAAGATTAAAAGAAGAAAGTCCCGGAAAATTACTCTCGGCAATAGGCTCTCAATTCCATGGCAAGTACGGAAATGTATCCACATTCTTCTCCGCATCCATTTTAGAAATTTCTCCTGACGGGAAAAAGCTTACTCTTTCTTTGGCGGGATCCCCTCCTGTTTTAGTTCAGACAAAAGACGAAGAGCATATAATAGAATGTGAAAACCCGTTAGTGGGTCTTTTGGAAAATTTCGATTTCGAGGATAAGGAGATCCCACTTACTCCTGGTTTTAGGATACTTTGTTTTACGGACGGGCTTACCGAATCCTCCAGACTTCCCGGAGATTTTTACGGAATAGAAAGAGTATTGGCTTACCTAAGAACTGGAGACTCTCAAAGTTTAGAGGAATTATTAAGCGGCATCCAAGAAGATCTATTCAGATTTTTAGGAACTTCAGAACCAAAGGACGATATACTAGTATTGGGAATAGAGGACCAACGTTCCTAAACTAGTAAAACATTTATTCTTTCGGGAATAATTGGATCGTTTTCTAGTTTTATTGTATTGGACCCCGAAAATCATGGTTAGAGAGAAGGTGAACGGGTCCATACTTTTAAGAGTGGATCCCGAAATCGTTACCTTGTAGAGGACCCTATGGCATTCAAGCTCGACGGGGCAAAATTCCCCACCTTGGAAGAGTTGATTACAGCTTTGTATCCATTGTATGCGGACAAAATGAGCGAAGCTGAATTTAGAAAGTACGTTCAAGAGAATGTAAAAGAGGAATAGTCTTCCTCTTTTTGCCCCGAGCTCTCGGGGCGAATCCTTCCCGTAATATCCTCTTTTGCTTGTCAATTCCAGGGGTTTTCCTTACCCTCTCGGCATGCCTTTTTTTCAGAAAAAATGGAGACTTGCTCCGGCTTGGCGAAGGCCCTTATTACTTCTCGCCTCATTCTTAGTTCTTATTATCAAATTTAGATTTTTATTTAGCGAGGATACTCTTTCAGGTTGGAGTCTCCATGCACAAACCCATCTGGCGGAGATCTACGATTCATTTTTGAACAATGGCCAGTCTTTGGGTTATGATAGCCGTTGGTTTTCCGGGATGCCTGTCTTCTACTTTCAGCCTCCATTCTTCTATTTTTTGGTCGCTGTACTTCATAAAACGGTCTTCTTCTGGTCTTCACTTTCACTTTCTTTTAATATAGGAATACTTCTTTCTATATTACTATTTACGTATGCATTTATCAAGTTCAGTCTTTTACTCTTAAGTGAGACGAATCATAGGGCGAATACCGTGATGCTCGCGATGTCGGGTCTTTTATTCTTCTTCTTATGCGCCGGAGAAGAGCCGTTTGGACTTTCTTTAGTCGGACTATTCAGCGGTTCAGTGACCGGGTTTTTCGGACTTAGTTGGAGTTTATTAGGTTTTTATTATTTAGAAAAATATCGGACCACAGGGAAATTGTCTTCTCTTTCTAAATATCTGGTTGTAAGTGCCTGCGTTTATTATTCTGATCTTCCTTCTTCTTTATTCTATTTAATTTCTCTTTTGATCTATTTCTTATTTTTGGGAGAAGAGCTCGGAAAGAGGGCGTTCTCCATTGCATTCTTTATTCCGCTGATCGTGGCCACACCCGTATGGTGGAATTTTTTGAAATATTCTTCTTACCGCGCGGAAACTTTCCCGATGGATACAACTCCAGGACTCATTTCCATTTTAGGTTCAGAAGCTTTGAGGCCGATTTGGGAAGGAAGTGGGGTAATCGCTTTTTTATGGAATTTTATCATAGGGCTTCATTGGACACAGGTAGTGTTTCCTGCTTTGTTTTTATTAGGAATTCGTTCTATTCTAAAACGTAAAATTTTTCCTCCTGCATCCAGATTCGTATTCTTTGCAAGTTTGATCTTTTATTGGATCGGAGTAGATACTTCTCTTTCCAAATTTTTTCCGGGTTTAGGATTTCCTTGGTATAGAGCATTGGATCTTTCTCTTCTATTCTTAACTCTATCCGGTTTGGAAACTGCAGTCCATTTATTGAAGAATAAAACTTCTTCTGTAACTGCACAATATTCAGTCTCAGCACTTTTATTTTTCGCATTAGTCAGATTTTTCTTATGGCATCCTGAATTGGAATGGAAGGAGAATACTACATTCTTAAAAGACAGCTTTTCCGCCATGGAAATGAAAGATGTGGAAGTTGCACTTTCGGAACTTCCAAAAGATTCTAAAATTTTTCCGGAAATTGACTCTCATAGAAAATGGGGAGATAGTCCTTTTACATTGGGGCTATTGATCAGGAGAGCAGGGCATAGGAATTTGCTCGGAATGGAAGCGGATGCTTCTTTGACTTCCCTTGCGCTTCAGCCTTATTTGAGTCGTTATCTTCCTTGGACTGCTTGGAAAAAAAATCCAAGCTACGAAGAGGAACTTTCTTTGGAAGATGCAGGTATAGGATTACACCGTTTTTTACAGGCAAACGGAACTTCTTATATTATTGGTTCTACCGAAAAACTTTATAAAATCCTAAAATTGAATCCGACTCGTTTCGAATTATTAAAAGGTTGGGTCAATAGAGAAGGTCTACGTACGAATGATTCTCCTTCCGAAACTTACGAAAAAGAATTGGAGAATAAATCTTTTCTATTCCTATTCAAGGTAAAAAATCCTGGATCGGATATTGCGGTCCTGACGGAAAAACCTTGGGGAGTTGCCGATTATAAGGAACTAAGCGGAGGCAAAGCACTTCGTCCTAAAAGATTCTTATATAATACGAATGAAGCTATCTTGCATGAAGGATTGGATGCTGGGATTATATTCGCTCGTATTGGCAGAAAAGAGATAGAAGCGATCGGTCCGAATTATAATAAATGGTTTCAAGGTTTACTGGTTTTAAATGTCCCTAAAGAAGACAATACTTGGAAGGAAGAATTCAGATCCAAATATGGAGACCTATCCTTCTCCGATAGAAACGAATTTTTAGGTAGGTTTTTCCCAGTAAAAGAAAAACCTAAAGAGCCCGTATTACTTCCTGAGCTTCCGATCTTACCCCGTATTTTTTCGGATGAAGAAGTTTTTGCAGGCCCTGAAATTTCTTCGAGGGAAAAACCTGAACAATCTGCATTAGAAAATTATAATTGTAAATTGGTCCGAAGGTCCTTTTTTCCTAGTTGGGAAGACGCCGAAGGTGGAATATTATTCCAAACCCAAAGGAATGAAATTTTAGTCTGTTCTCAAAGGCAGAATTCCGATCTGAAATTTTCTAAAGGGAATTCGATATTCTTGACCATCATTCTTTTCCTTCTGCCTATATTTTTCATATTCTCCTCCTTTGTGAAAGGAAGGTGGTTTTTCCGTTGAGTAATCTGTACGGTAACAAGCCGTACTCTAAACTTCAATTCGTTTCGAATTCACTTTTGGTGTTGTTCGGAAGTATTCTTCTCTGGGGGCTCTGGCAAAAATGGAGCCTTTTTATTTGGGGAAATATTTTCATTCATGGTTTAGAAGGTGGACTGGTAGGAGCGATTTGTGATTGGTTTGCTGTTTGGAAAACGTATAAGGCAGTCGAGTCTGAAAGTGAAACAATTGCAGAAGAAATCGGTCGCTGGGTATCCTCGGACCTGATCAGCGAACATAAATTAAAATCCTATTTAGACGGTATCTTGGATGAGCCTGAAAATATCCAAGCGATCAGAGAACTTTTAGATACACATCTAAAAGGGGAAAAAGAAGTTCGAGAATTCCTGAATTTAATCTGGGATAAAATCGAAGAAGATATAGTATTATATGTTTCTAATTTTAAATTTTCAGGTGCAGATAAACAGATATTACATGAATTGAATAGTCGTAAAGAGATACTATCTACCGTTCGGTTTTTAGTAGGAGAAACCTTGATGAAGGTTTCAGACCATCAGGATTTTGGAGAAAGGGTTCAAAGGATCACAAAGGGGCTTTCTTTTCTTGCAAAACCTTTGATCTGGCTTATTGATCCGCAAAAAAGAATCAAAGAATTCGGAGAAGGTTTAAAAGAAGGAAAAGATTTCGAAACGGAAGAGGAAGAAGTACTTTTCGAATTATATTCCATATTCTCCGAATGTGTAGAATTATACATAGGTTCTTGGAACGAATTACCAGTTGAAAGAAGGGAAGAAGCTGTCCGTTCCTTAGCTGATTTTGGTAGAGAACAATTGAATCGATTGATCAGCGAAGTCGTTCTGACCCATAAGGAAGAAATTTCCAGATTGGAAAATTTGAGAGAATACGGGCCGATCCGCTCCTTCTTGGAATTTTTAAGTTCTAAAACGAACGAGTCTGTTTCGGAATATGTGGGAGAACAGATCTCTAAAGGGCTGAAATTATTGGAACCCAAACAATTCAGGGAAAATTTAGAACTCAAGACCAGAAGAGTCCTAGAGAAGATCAGGATCAACGGAAGTTTATTAGGTTTTTTAGTTGGATCTGCAATAGGATGTATCGTCTTATTATTCGAAGGGAAATTAGGAATATAATCTCTTGCATAATTTGTAGGTTATTGTTTAGTGCTCAAGATCATGGAATTAAAGCGGATTTATATTCTTCTACTCTGTGTAGTATTTAGCGGATGTTATTCGAAAACTATCTTCTTCTTCCAAAATATCCGAATGAGACCTCTACCTCCTCAAGTAGAGCAAAGTTTATATAAACAGAATGAAAAGGGATGTAACGAAAATATCCGGAATATCCTAAAAAGAATTCCTGAAAAAAATCCTACCGCCACTCATATCAGAGATTTGGAGATCTTCCAGTATAACCAAGGAATGTTCGATACATGTTATCGACTCTATTATGGTTTGGAGATCTCTCAATGAAGGTTATACACGGGATCTTCTTTCTTTTTTTATTTATATTCTCATACTGTAGCGGTGCTGAAACTCTGATATATCGCGTAGAAAGAGTTGTGCCCGCAAAAGAAAGACCGGTTTTCTCTCCTAAAAGAGTAGAAGGAGAAGATTGTGTGGTGCAAATTTTTCCATTCATGTTTTTCAGATATGTTCCTGATCTGCAAAGCGCATACAACCATGCAATGGACAAGGCTCCTCCAGGAACCCAATCCATTTCAAACGGAGAAGTTTATACAAAGGGTTTGTATCTTCCTCCTATCTTTTTATTTCGCTGTATCGTAGTATCCGGGACTCCTAGTTTCGATTAAGGTTCGAAAATTATTTCTTCCCATCTTTGTTTTAAATTTTCTTAAATACTTTAAATTTGAACTATATTGAACAGGGTCGGTCTAAAAGGTATTCGCCCCGAAAGAGGGGAAAGGAGATAAAAATGGAAGCGGTAGTTCATAAGGCAAACACGAGAGGGAAAGTTGATTTCGGTTGGTTGAAATCGAATCATACATTTTCTTTCGGAAGCTATATGAATCCGGAAAGGATCAGATTTGGTTCTTTGCGTGTATTGAACGACGATATCGTTGCCCCGGGCAGAGGTTTCGATCCGCATCCTCACCAAGATATGGAAATCATCTCTATACCGATTACAGGTGCTTTGGAGCATAAGGACAGTATCGGAACTTCAGGAGTTATCACATCCGGAGAAGTCCAGGTAATGTCAGCAGGAACAGGGATCGTTCATTCGGAGTATAATCATTCTGAAACGGATCCTGTGAACTTTTTGCAGATTTGGGTGGTACCTGATAAAAGGGGAGCACAACCAAGATACGACCAAAAAAAATTCCTTCCGGAAGAAAGGAAGAATAGATTCCAGCTGGTTGTATCTCCTAAAGAGTCTGCGGAAGGTCTTTGGATCAATCAAAACGCATGGTTCTCTTTAGGGAACGCGGAAGCAGGAAAAGAATTACAATACGAGTCCAGGAATAAGAGCGGTGGAGTTTACGCTTTTCTAATATCAGGAAAAGTGAATATTAATGGAACCGAACTTTCGACTCGGGACGGTGCAGGTTTTCCAAGAACGGATCTTTTGAAAGTGAATGCTTTGGAAGATTCTGAACTTCTTCTTATGGATGTTCCTGAGATCCAGTAAGAGACACTGAGCTGAAAGAGGCACAATGTTTTTTTCGCACAGAGCCACGGAAACACGGAGTTTAATATAGAAAACCCTCTGAGTCTTTGTCGCTCTGTGTGCGATGACTCAGTGTCTCTTAATTCTTTGTGCCTCTATTTCAGTTCTCCGGGTTCGATGAAAAAACTTCTTATAGAACCGTCCCTCAATAAACGAATTCCCAATTTTTTTCCTATGGAAGTCTCATCTAAGATCTTGTGAAGATCATCTATTGTATGGATCTCTTTATCATCTAGATTTATGATCAGATCTCCATTTCGGATCCCCGCACGGTCTGCAGGAGAACTGGTTTCTAATGATAGAACCAAGATCCCTGAATCGGAGCCTATTTTATTTAGAGCTTTGGTGAATGTTGGGATCTTTTGATTTTGGCCTGCGATCCCTAAATATCCTCTTTTGACCGAGCCGTTTGTGATCAAACGAGTGATCACATATTCTGCGGTGTTTGAGGCTACTGCGAAACAGATCCCTTGGGCAGGTAGAATGATTGCAGTATTGATCCCGATAACTCTTCCTTGGAAGTCTACTAATGGTCCCCCAGAATTTCCAGGATTTAGAGCGGCGTCCGTTTGGATCACATTATCTATCAGGCGTCCATTACGAGATCTTAATGTTCTTCCGAGTGCGCTTACTACTCCGGCGGTGACTGTGGATTCGAAACCGTAAGGGTTACCAATAGCCACCACCAATTGTCCAACTTTTAGTTTTTTGGAGTCTGTAAAGCTGGAATGAGGAAATAATCCTCCATGTACTTTAAGAACCGCAACATCCGTGTGAGGATCATTTCCCACGAGTTCGGCTTCTTTGCTGGACCCGTCCGAAAGGTTTGCCTTAATTTTTACTGCGCCATCTACTACGTGGCTATTGGTTGCTATGAATCCGTCTGGTGTTAGGAAGAATCCGGAACCGCTTCCACTTTCTCCCTTTTTGTTTGTAACTTGTAGGTGAACTACACTTGGGCCTACCGAGTCGACTGCGTGTATCACGGATTTGGAGTAGGCGTCTAGGATTTCTGCTTCGTTTATTTCTTTATCAGAATTTATATCGTTCTTCCTTTCAAAGGAAGAGAGAATGTCTGCACTCGAATTCGTAAATAATACCATAATCTTTTTGACTCCGGCTTCTATTAGAAAGTCCCTAAAAGAGAGATCTTGCTCATTTCAAATCGGAAAAATACTTCCGTTTTTGCACTTGCAGTTGGACTTGATTCTTATAAAAACATGTTCTTTCGGTTCAGGAGATCTATAGATGAGTAAGGAAAAATTCGAGGTTTCCAAAAAAGAAGGCGAAACTAAGATTGTAGGGACTATCTATTTTAGAAAAAAATAATGGTTAAATCGGCAAACTAATCCTTATACACCGCGTCCAAATTTAATCTTATATTCTAATTACTTTTTCCAATCTTCAGGTTTGGGAGACACAGGTTTATAATAAACGGTAGTAGTTCCTTGGGAGAACATCTCAGGCACAGTCCTTCTCCAGTTCACAAAATGAGGGGTTTCCAGATGAGACTTACGTTTGGATTCGCTTTCGTAAGCCTCTATGATCAAAAATCTGCCTTCGTCTCCATCGTTTTGAAGCAAATCGAATCTAAGAACACCGTTCTCTTTAAGAGATTCCTTAGAAAGTTCACTGCTGATTTCCTGAAATTCTTGGATCCTTTCCGGAAGTATTTTGTAAGAAGATACTGTAACGATCATAGTCCCCAGTTTCAATATCCGATTTTCTTCTGCCAGAAAAAAAAGATAGATGGAATCTGAATAGAATGAAAGCTTTCCTCTTATGAAAATAAAAACTCCCGTAACGGAGATGCTTGGAATCGATCTGCCCATTATCGGGGCTCCCATGTTTCTCGTTTCATACCCTGATCTAGTTGTTGCAGTTTCCGAAGCCGGAGGCCTTGGAACATTTCCCTCTCAAAACTACCGAACCATAGAAGAATTAAGAAGAGGTTTGGAAGATATCCGATCCAGGACCAAAAAACCGATCGGCGTTAACTTAATTTTACATAAAGCTCATAACCCTAATTGGGCAAAACACTTAGAAATACTTTTAGAATTCAAGGTAGAATTGATTATTACCAGTTTAGGAAGCCCTCGTTCTATTATCAATGAGGCAAAATCTGTAGGAACAAAAGTTTTCTGCGACGTAACTACATTAAGACATGCGAATTTAGTTGCTAAGTCTGGAGCGGACGCTCTGGTTGCGGTTGCTCAAGGTGCCGGCGGACATGCAGGAAATATTTCTCCTTTCAGTTTATTCCCTTATCTGAAAAAAGAGATTGGCCTTCCTGTTCTTGCAGCTGGTGCAATTAGCGGTGGAGCACAAATGGCAGCTGCGATGTCTTTAGGTGCGGATGCTGTTTATATTGGAACAAGACTTATCGCTACCAAAGAAGCTGCCGCTTCTCAAGAATATAAAGAAATGATCGTTGAGTCTGCACCGGAAGAGATCGTTTATACTGAAAAAATTTCAGGGATTCCTGCAAACTGGCTGAAACGTTCCGTAGAAAAAGCGGGAGATAATTTTCACAACGAAGGTAGTACGGATATAGACCAGGAATTTAAACGTTGGAGAGATATTTGGTCTGCTGGTCACGGAGTGGCTCAGATCAATTCCATTATTCCTGCGGGAGATGTTATAAAAGGAATGGCTGCAGAATACGCCGATATCGTAAATAAGCTGCCTAAATTAGTTTAAAACTTTAGAATATTCTAAACCCCCGATTCCGGGGGTTTTTTGTAACTTACTTTTTATCTGAAAAACTTACAGGGATTAGGTGGAATACACCGAACACAAAAACCTGAGCTGCATCTGCAATTTTAAACCCGCCTCTATCTCCAGCGCGAAAGGAATAGATCCCAACTTCTAAAATATGGATGCCTAAGATCACCCAGCCTAAAGTCAGGACGATCCCGTCTAAACTTGGATGTAAATTTGCGAGTTGTACGATTCCGCTTAATACTCCCAACCATAAAAGCCAAAATGCGGCAGTGGAAGCCTTAGATATATTATTCACTAGATTCATTCTTTTCCTCTGGAAAAATCGATTCCGAGTATAGCAATCGATACAGAGGATTTGGTCAAGAAGAAGTTCGATCGGAAACTGTCGTTAATGTGAACTTGGAATGAAAATTCCGCGGTAAATCCGGATAAGAATAGCGAACGTGATGATTTTATGATATAGGGGGCCAGGGGTTTCCCACTGGCCCTCCTCCGCCACCCGAACCTGGGTGGGGGCCGCCTTTTGCCTCAAGCGCCGGATTCGACTTCTATTTTTTCGTCTTGTTCCACTTCGTTTAAGACTGGGCTTGCGATCTTATCCAAAAGGGACTTTAGAATATCGTAATATGGAAGCACTTTGGGGCCAACCGATTTTCCGAATTTATTCTCGTAACTGGTCCTAAGTGTAGCTTCTTCATCTCCTCCCATGAAATAAGAGGAAGATGCATGTCCGTCCCATAGAATTTCTTTCGTATCACATTTTTGGATCTGTGCTTGGATAGAAATTTTGATCCCATCTGAAGAAGGTCCGAATGTTGCAGGGCTTAACCAAACTAAAAAGGATGGTGTGGATCCTTTCAGAGTTTCTTCTAATTTAAGCGTAAGAACTCCTTGGGATTTTCCCACAGGGGATTTGCAGTTTTGGTTTTTACTCGAAGGGTCAGGATAAACGATAAATTCCTTATGGTGGGCAAGTTCTTGTTCCGCCATAGATTTTACGAGTGTCGCCTCAACTTGATTCACCTTGGAGCCGGAATCGATTGCCACAGTTAGCCTTTTGAATTTGTCCAAAGAAGATTCAAAATTAGGCGCGATCCTGATTTGTTTGACCGCACAATTTGCAAATGAACCAGAAATTAAAAATAAAAGTATTAGTTTAGATCTCATTTTTTCTTTCCGGTTTTCTTTTTAGGAGCAGCTTTTTTCTTAACAGTTTTTTTGGCCTTCGGCTTTGGAGAAGTTTCTTCTATTATAAATTTGGAAACTGGTTCAGGGCCTTCTTCATCTTCAGGACCTAAGCCTAACGGCACTGCCTCGTCTTCTTCCTGTTTTCTACTTCTATATGCGAGTTCTAAAATGGCAGGAAGTAGGGTGAGTGCGATCAGTAGACAAGCAGCGATACCGATCGTTGCCACTTTTCCGATGGAATGTAGACCTCTTTGATTTGCAAGAAGTAGTGCGCTCCATCCTACTAAAGTGGTCAATGTGGATGCGATGACCGCAGGCCCAACCATCGCCATTGCTTTTACTATATCATGATCTTCTCTGAATCTATAATAGATATAGATTCCGTTCTGTATTCCGTATCCTATGATGACTGGAAATACTAGGACATTCATAAAATTTAATTTAAGATCTATGATTGACATAACTCCTACTGTTACCAAGAGCCCCAATAAAAGTGGAATCAAGGAAAGTAGGGCAGGCAAGAACGCTCTATAGAATAGTATCAGAACTATGATCACAAGTACCAAAGTAATGAAGAATGCAGCAACTCCTTCTCTTTTTACGATCATGATGAGCTGTGCAAACAGCATCAAACTTCCTGCTGTATCTGTTTGGAATGTGTAAGATCTTGCTTGGGCAATATCCTTATAAGGTCTATGCTCCAAGATCGTATCTACCGTTCCTGGAAGGATTTTTAGGGAGAGAAGTTTTTCTTTGGAGTAAGTATTCAGCGCGTTTAATAAAATTTTATTTTCCGCAGTTGAATAATTCTCTTTAACCGGATCTATTTCGGATTCCTTTTGAGTTCCTGTGGAGTAAAGGATCGCATTTAAGGTCCTTCTCGAAATTTTAGGGACTTCTAATCTACCAATAGCGGCAAAAAATTCTAATAATTTTCCACCATGCCATAAGGCTACCTTAGGATATAGGAATAATAGATGTCCTTTTTCTTTGGAGCTTGCGACTTCCTTGAACTGAGAGGAAAAATAATCCGGAACAGCAGTGTAATCGTAAGGTTTAATGGATAAGAATAATTTTGCTTTAGGCAGATACTTTCTTTGCTCTGGTTTTAAGAAGGAAGCCTTTACCGGCTTCATATCTTTTGCAAGCTGATCTAAAACTTTACGGTTTTCTAATTGTTGGGAATAAGGCGGAACAAAGTTCCAAAGAGAAACTACCTGGTCCACTGATCCGGCGATTGACTCAGGAACCGGGTTCAAATAATCGAATACAGCTTCTGATTCTTCCAAAGTTTTTACTACGATTGCTTGAGGATCGGAAGAGATATCAAAACGATCCGCTATCTCATCGTATAAGTTTACGGATTCTAAATTTTCAACCAATAGGTTTCTTCCGTTCACGTCGAATTGGACCTTCGGAGCAAAAACTCCAAAGAGTAAAACAAGCACTAAGACGCTTGCAGATAAAATTCCGGGTCTGGAATAAAATTTTCTTAATAAACCGGAAGGTGTTTGTTGTTCCTCGTTTAATAGGAAAGCTTTGGAAAGGGAAGGAAACCATTTTAAAAGAAGAGCGATCTGTAGTGCGGTAACACCATACATCGCAATTGCGATCAGGATGATCCCGTAGGTTGCTATGATTCCGAACTCGCTGAATCCTCTAAATTCTGAGAAAGATAGAACTACGAATGCGGAAGTAGTAGTTAATGCGGAACTGAAAGAAGCAATTCCCGTATGATAGATCGTATCCTTGATCGCTCTTACTATATCTTGTTTTTTAGTAAATTCCTCTCGGAATCTATATAAGAATTGGATCCCATAATCTATCCCAAGACCCATTAGAATGGAACCGATAATACTTGTGATACTATTCAATTGTCCTATGACAAGTCCGGTTAAACCGAATGTCATGAGTAGTCCACTAAGTAGAGAGAATAATAGGATGATTATAAAAAGAGGATTACGGAAAAATAATAAAAGTAGAAGGCCTATTCCTAAGAAAGAAGCGATCCCGATAGGCTTTAACGCCTTGACCAAGGTTTCATAATCGTCTTGGTTAAGTTTATAAGCTCCGGTGTAACCCGCGTAAATTCCGTCTTCTTCTATCCCTAAGGTTTTTACTAAACCTTGGACTTTTGTGTCTATTTTTTCCAAGAACTCAATGTCTACAAAGGATCCGGTCGGCTTGATGAGGACGATAAGCATCCCTTTTTCAGGAGAAATATTATACTCGTCGAATATATCTCTTTTAGCGAGTTTTTGGTATTTGGAAATAATATCCGTGAAGTCAGGATTATATTCTTCGTTAGTAAGTTTGATGAAGAATGGATTCGCTTTTTCTATTTCGTCATCTATCTTACGTTTTACTCTTTTTCGGATCTCTTTTAGATCTTCCGTTTTTAAGAATAAGGGAAGTCTATCCTGTAAAAAGGAAACATTATATCTGTAAGAAACATAACGAACCAGTTCTTTGTCTTTTAAAACTTCGGTGGCAAGTTTGTCCGAGGCCTTTTTGAGTGCGATCTCCCTGGCTTTATAATAAGAGATGTTCTTACGTTTTGCTTCGTCAGCTAGTTCCAATTCTTTCTTTTGGGTTTCCGGATCACCGTTACGTTTGGCTTGGAATGCCTTAGTAAGATGTTCCGTCATTCCCTTGTCGTCTTGGAATTTTAGAGCTACAGTGTAAAATCCGCTTCCACCGATCATTTCGATGACACGTTTTGTTTGGACAACGGATGGGTTATCGGAAGGAAGGAGCTGTAGGTTGTCGCTGTTAATGGAGAGTCTGGTGGCTAAAAGTGCGGAGATCGCCAGAAAGATAAATAGGATTGCGGAAGAAGCGGCCGGTTTGGTTAACACCAACTCGGTCGCTTTAGAAAGAAGTTTTCTCATCAGTTCTTAGCTGCTTTTTGTATTAGGGAGATAGTCCCCTTGATTCCGTTTTTCTTAATAGACGGCTCTATATTTTTAGTGCGGTTGATCTCTGTGGCGAGTTTACCTTCTGTCTCGAAATCGCTGACATACCAAGCTCCTTCTGATTCGGAAAGTATCCAGGCAAACTTGATCTGATCGGAACCCTTGTAAAGAATAGAAGAACCGATCCTTGCCTGTTTACCGTTCACTGCAGGTTTGTCGTAAGTGATATCAATCTTATCAAAATATTTTAATGCGATTGGAAATGCTTTGTTTATAATATACTCGGAGATTGCTTCCTCGAATTCCTTTCTTTCCGCTGTGGAAATTTTATGATCTCCTAATAGTTTCTCGGAGAATTTTCCCACATGGATCAAAGCTATTGCCTTGTCATTTTTCTTATAACGGATAAAGCCGATCAATTTTTTAACGGCGGATAACGTCTGCTCTTCTACCGAAACTTCGGGAGAAGTGGTTTGGGTTTCGTTAGTAGTTTGGGAATCCTGGGCGAAAAGAAGACCCGAGGAAAGTAAACAAAACAATAAAATTTGAAATAGTTTCACAGATATTACCTAAGGAAGGATCGATCCGGAAATTTTACAATCAGGTAAAAACAGACTGCATACTGGCCGGATAAATTTACAGTAATGTACGGGGAAGGCTTAAGTCAACGGAAATTAGACTTAATTCGGGCGGAGAAAATCATAGGCTTGGCTTCCACAAGAAAATGATAAAACTTTCGGTGTTAGGCAAGTTAAAATAAGAGGATGTTTCGCCTTGTACTGTTCCACTAAAATTTGAACGGTATGTTCCTTTGCCAGGTTTGCGGCCCAATCATGATAACTGATCGGTATCCCTGGATGAACAGTTTTGAGACTTCTATAACTGTCGGAGGCATCCTTGTTCAGACAGGCGTGGGTTGCAAAGGTATAATTACTATGTAGACCTTCTTCCGCATCAAAACAATTTCCGGCTTCTTCCGTATGTTCTAAGATTGGAAGAAGATTAAAATAACCTGTCTGGATCTCTTTCATACTTAAAAAAATCCAAGGATGTTCAATCGGAGCAAGAATGCTCACCATGGGATAATTCTCCGCCCAATTCGAATGAGAATAAAAATCTTGAGCGATATGTAGGGCCATTCCCAATTTCATTAGCCCAGTAAGGTGATTTGTTTCTCTGTAAGAGTCGTCCTTTAGGGTCCTGAAACGATCCGCACAACCTAGAATATTATCATTATCGCAATGATATGCATCATTATTCATGAAAGCTGCATCCGCTCTCAAATTACCTTGGACGATCAACTCCATACAGTCAATTTTCAGGTCCCAACCGGTCTTATCCGCAAATTCTATAAATGCTTCCTGTGTAATACTCGTATGAGTATGTGGGCCCTTCTTTCCAAAGGCTCTCAGAGGAGAAAGGGAAGCCAGAAAATAAACGGAAAATCCAAACACCAGAAATTTAAGAAAAATAAAGTTAGTTTTACTGCTCATATATTTTTGTAATCAAGCAATTACATATATGAGACCTTTGTATTTTTCTTAAGTAATCAAATAATTACATAGTGAATGATAAAAAGTGACATTCTTCTCCGGACATTGGTCGAGACCGAAGTTCATAGACTATATTCTATTTTTATAATGTTTTGTGGAGCTTATCGATCAGGAACCGTTCTTTTTCCAGTCCCAAATTCCATTCGATTCGAAATATTCCAGATCTTGAACGTCATCTAAGTCAGATAATACAGGAAGAAGTCCAACTTGTTTTCTGGCCCATTGTAGTTTTTCCAAACTTCTGGCAAAAACAGTTTCAGTGCTCCATTCTATCCCGTGAAAAAGTTCAGGAGTGTCCGACTTGAGTCCTACCAAATAATAACCGCCGTCTTTTGCAGGTCCTAAAACCACATCTTTATGATCCAAGATATGAAATGCTTCTTTTAGATGTAATAGGTCCAACTCAGGGCAATCGCTTCCGATCAATATCGCAGGGGCGGAACCGTTCTGGAAACAATACAAGAATGCGTTTCTCATCTTCTCTCCAAGATCTTTGCCTTCTTGTTTACGAATTAACAATGGAGAATGTCCCCAACTCCCAAGATCAGATGGATTCGGAAGATAAGAATCGAACCAAAGCACCTTAGGAATATCCAAGTCTTTGCAGGAAGATCTGGTCTTTTCGACCAGGGCCTGATACACTTCCAGTGCGGCTTCTTCCCCTATATCCTTAGCTAAACGTGTCTTAACTTTTCCCGGGACTGGATTTTTTAGAAATATATTCAAGATTGGGCCTTTCATTTTTGTCTCCGGGATGTTATGATTTTAAGGCATCTATTCCTTGGGGGACGTTTTTTCCAAGGATTTACCTGAAATAAAGCTATCTTTTGATACGATGGATTAATATTTAGAACAAGCTCTTTAATTTCAAAACGATATGAAAAAAATAAAGTCTCAAATGTTCATTATTCTATAAGGAGATATTTATGATCTTAAATCTAAAAAGAGGAATCCTACTTATTAGCTTAGGGATCATCCTGACTGGATTAGTCGGGACCGCCTGCTCACCGGGAGGAAAGGACTCATTCCCTCCTATCTTTAATTTCGGCTACCAATTGGAAAAAAGTAAAACCGGATTTTTTATTATCGTTCCAAAAGGAATTGCACAGTGAAGTCACAAAATCGTCGCTCCATTCTTCCTAAAGTCGTTCTGGCTTTATTGGTTTTTTTCGGGATCACTGCGGGTTTTAAATTTAACTCAGGTGCCAAGAAGGAAAATGCTCAATTCCCTTTATCTCTAAAATTTAAATTACTCCAACCATTACATGCAAGTGCAGACGAGTGGGGTTTTGTTCGTCAATCTGCAACATGGGCGAGAGGGAATTCCCTCTTCATGGATGATATCATTGCCGGTATTCAGTCAAATACTCTGCTCGTCCTATTAGCATCAGGTAATACTGTGACTGCCACTAATCTTAGTCTTGGAGACGGTGGAGGGGTTTTTGATGTTCGTTTAACTTTGGCTAATAGTGGAAGTGAGTTTCAGCCCAGCTCTTCGGTGTACAACACGCCAAAAACTTTTTCAAACTATCTTGAGTTAAAAGTGGCAGGCACTTCTAATATGGCTCTCCAGTTTTATTGGGATGATAATCCAAGACTTGCGGGAGGAGATGGAGCTTTATTAATTTATAATTTAGCTCGAATTGCTCCTTCAGAATGGACTGCGCAAGCGACTATTGAAAGTTATGTTTATATGCCAGATGCAGTGGGGGATTCTACATATTCCTCTCTTTATCCAAACCAAGGTTTGATCCAAACATATTCTTGGGCAGGACCTCTTGGAACTGATTCAGAGCTTGGTTTACATGCTCAGAGAGGTCGGGTAATCTTGGAAGAAATGGATAATCAAACAGTATTCTGTTTTAAAACTGTAGTTAGAGTAGATGGAACTACAAATCTACTTCCATTGACTTTTCCTAACAAAGCACTTTGCCCATCTGGCAATGCGGACGAGTATTATAAATTAGCGTATAGCCAGAAACTAACAGGGAATTTGAATGTGACGGCAAAATCCGGTTGGGAAGAAGGTGCTGTAACTTACCCTGCTACTGCGCCGACCGATACACTTTGTGGGTTAATAACAAATCTAAATTTTGGTTTGTTCGATATGAACGGCTTTGTTCGTGATGGGGTTGATAGTTCTGCAATTCCAAGTGATTACGTTCCTGCTCTTCGAGTTACTAATCTTTATGGCCGTATCGGTTCTCAGGGAAAAAGTGGCGCTGGAGATGGACATGGCGTGACATGGGATGATACGAGTAAATCCACAATCGATGGATTAAATACTGTAGTAACCTTTAAGACATCAGAAGAAAATGTTGGATCGGTAATCCCGGTAAATTAATTACGGATCATTTTCACTTACTTTAAAACCCCCGAAGATCGGGGGTTTTTTATTGCCCAGAGAAGTTTTTCACTCTTCTACTTGTTCGAAAATTTCAGGATTTTCCAGTTTAGAGAGGATAGACTCTTCCGGAAATTGCCGAAACATTTTTGAATTGGATTTTTTGTCCGGAAAATTTGTATAAAGAATATCTAATGAATGTCTATTTTGGCCATAAATTCCTCTATGGATCAAATGAGCGGAGAATACTAAAAGGTCTCCCGGATTCTGAGGAACTAAAACCGAGCCTGGCAAATCTTCGTAATTTTTACGGCCGTTTCTCTCCATACGGACTTCATATTCTTCTTCGTTATCCCATCTCGTATGGGAACCCGGGATAAATTCTAAACCTGGATCCGGATAAAATGGGATCCTAAAATGGAATACCTTTGCGGATCTTAGGATATTTTTCTGCTCTTCTTCCGAAACTCCTAAATATTGAAGATCTCTATGCCAATAGTTCTTTTTGTCCGGAGATTTTGGATTGAAGAATAGTTGTGTGTTAAGGAAGTAAGCCCTTTCTTGTATTATACTTTTTGCAAGTTCTGCAATTTTGTTTGAAGAAATAAAACGAAATACTGAAAGCCTGTTTCGCTCTTCTGAACAAAAATCAGGACTTGTTAAGTAGGCGCTGTTTATTGAATTTTTGTCCGGAAATCTGGACTTCCATTTTAAATTCGCGTCCAGCAGAATGTTACGGATATTTTCAAGTTCGGCCGAACTGAAAAAATCCGAAAAAAGAAAAAAACCGTTTTGTAAGAGAGAGCCGTTTTCGAAGGAAACGGTTTTGTTAAGATCCATATTCGTAAAACTTCTCCGCGAGAAATGAAAATCCCAAGCGGAGAAGTGGAAGATGTGCTGATTAAGCGGCTTTACTACGGATTTCTTTTACCGGATCGATATCCTTCCATTCTGCGAAATGGTGTCTCTGAGAGAAAAACCATGCGAGTGATAGTGCTCCGAATCCAGCCGCGATGAATGCTGTCCCAGTGGAAACTCCCAAAAGGAAAGCGGTCCCTACCAAGAAAGCAATACGGATCGGTTCCAGGTATAAGGTCCAACGTTTGAGATCTAAGATCCCTCCTACAGTTGTTAAGGAGAATATACTAAAGAAGAAGATCATATAAAGTAAGCCCGTCGGGATAGAGTTCACTTTCACGAGCATTGAGAATGTTCCGACCAATGTGAGGATAAACCAAGTTACCGCGTATGCGGTTAAACTCTTAGAAAGAGATATATCATATTTTTTGAATGTTTTCTCATCCACTTCAGGAATAGGATATTGTCCTCCTAACTCCTGAGGTCTCCATCCAGGCATTGCTAAGAACGCTTTTATCTTATCAATAAAACGAGGGCTTTGTTTTGCTTGCTCCCACATTTCGATCCAATAATGAACGTTTGCCCATAATGGATTGAAGCTACGAAGAGGTTTGACTGTTCCGTAAACGGGAGTTTCTTCTTCTACTTGGAAAGTTCCGAACCATCTGTCAAAAACGATCAATGTTCCGCCATGGTTTCTATCAATATACTTAGGATTGATACCGTGGTGAACTCTATGGTGAGAAGGTGTGTTGAATATTGCCTCAAACCATTTAGGGAATTTATCTATCGCTTTTGTATGGATCCAGAATTGATAGATCAAATTTAATTGTCCGTTCAGGACCATTACGATAGGAGAAAATCCTAATATTGCCAAAGGAATATAGAAGATCCAAGTGAATAATCCATGAAAGCTTGCCTGACGTAATGCAACAGTGAGATTATACTCTTCACTTTGGTGATGAACCACATGTCCAGCCCAAAGGAAATTAACCTCATGGCTCAATCGATGCAACCAATAGTAAGCTAGATCATAAAGCACGAAACAACTTATCCAAACTGCGATTACAATTGTCCAAGCCCAAGTGGAAGCGGAAAGTCCTAATACTTCGGAAGAAGGCATCCAAGAAACTGGTTCACTTGGCCAAGAAGGAAGATTGAATATTCTCCAATTCTCATATACCCAAAGATAAGCGAAGAATGTGAACGTTTTAAAAATGATCCCGAAAATCTGACTAGCGATCCCAGCGCTGAGATCGTTGATGGAATCGTTCAGACGATAAAGTTTTCTTTTATGATACCAGGAGAATGCGAGCTCTAACCCGATCAGCAGAAAGAAAAATGGAATTGCGATTGTGATAAGATTTATTTTTTCCATAATACAAGCCGGTAACCTCAATCATTCCTCGTTTGTGAACTAGGTCAATCTAAAACTAAAACGAACTCCAAATCGAAAATTCTTTACCTATCAATCGTGTGAAAAAAACTAACTCGTTCGTGGTATGCAGGTTGACTAAATCCGAATCGATGTCGTAGTTCCTACCTTATGGCAGTTTCAAAATGGATGATTTATGGAGCGAACGGTTACACAGGAGAACTGATCGCAAGAAGGGCAGTGTCTCGAGGATTAAAACCTGTACTCGCAGGAAGAAGCAGAGGCAAAATAGAAGAGCTCGCAAACGAACTGCGTTTAGAATATAAAATTTTCGATTTAAACAATTCGAACGAGGTCGGTTCGAATATCCAAGGATTCGAACTAGTACTTCATTGTGCGGGGCCTTTCATCCAAACTTCTGTTCCAATGGCAAAGGCATGTATTTCTAAAAAGGTTCATTATCTGGATATCACCGGAGAAATTCCAGTGTACGAATCTTTACAATCTTTAGGAGAAGAAGCAGAGAAAGCAGGAGTTCTTCTTTTGCCTGGGGTCGGTTTTGATATTGTTCCTACTGATTGTTTAGCTGCTTCTTTGAAAGAATCCCTTGCTAAGCCTAAGTTTTTGGAACTTGCATTTGTCGGATTGAGCGAAGTCTCTCCAGGTACTATGAAAAGTGCTCTCGCTCAATTGCCTTACGGATCCAAGATCAGAAGGGATGGTGAGATGGTTGGAGTTCCTCATTTGAGTAGAATGAGAGAAGTTACCGCTGGTGGGAAAACCTACAAGGTATATGGGATTCCTTGGGGAGATGTTTTCACCGCTTATATTTCTACAGGTATTCCAAATATCGACGTTTATACGGATATTCCTTCGGGACAAGTGAATGCGTTACGCTATTTTAAACCGATCATTTCTTTATTAAAAATTCCTTTTGTATTAAAAGGAGTCCAGGCACTGGTAGGAAAAACGATCAAAGGTCCGGGAGAAAGAACAAGAACCTTAGTCAAAACGACCGTTTGGGGAGAAGTTCGGTCTGAAGAAGGAAAAAAATCCACCAAAGTTTTGGAATGTAAAGAAGGTTACGAATTCACAGTGGAATCATCTCTCGCTGCAGTTTCCAAAGTACTTTCTGGAAAAGGCGGAAAAGGATTTAAGACCCCGAGCATAGCATTTGGTTCCGAATTCGTTTTAGAAATTCCCGGATCTAAATGGAAAGATATTTCAAATTGAATAGAAGTCTACTTGTTTCGATTTAGAATTTATTCTTTACAACCTTCTTCCTACTTTTAAATTATAAAGCTGTCGATCATGTCTTATTTTCGTCCGTCCATATTTTCGATTTTTCTAATATTTGTTTCTGCTTGCACTTCCATCAAAGTGCATATTCCTAAAACTCTTTCAGGTGCTCATGAAATCCAAGAACATTGGATGGAGGTGAGGTCCGGTGCTCCGGATTATTATTCCAAGGATCCTGATTTCGAGGTCGAATTTCCAAACGAAGATCCTTCTCGCTTTGTATATTATCAGGATGGATTCACATCTTGGACAGGGTGGGGAAAAGATTATGAGAATTTATACGGACCAATCTCTAAATTGATCAGAAAGGAATTGAATGATCATAAAGAAGAATATCCAGGAAAACATAAGATCATAATCCAAAAGTTCAGATTAGAATCTGTAGATTATTGGGCTTACAACCAAGTGAATGTAGAAATGGAAGCTGATATTATCTCTTCCGGAAAAACCTGGCACTACCAATTCAGGGACGGAATTAAATCCAAGGCCACAGATCTTATGGCGGCTATTGCGACAGCTCCGGTTTTACTCGGATGGATTATTTATCTCCCTTATTTAGGACATAGAGGAAGCAGAGAAGATCAATTAAACCAGATGGGCAGAGTGGCTCTTTTAGATTTTATGGATGAGATCAAAAAACATTCCATAGAAACTAAACGGATTCCGAACAGAAAAGGAACTAAGTAAGATGAAACAGAAAATTCTAATATTCTTACTTGTTTGTTCGACTTTTCAGTCCTGCTATTATTCTACCGAAAAAAGATACACAGTGGCTCAGCCGTTTCAGCCCAATGACGAAATGTATTTTGATGAGGAAAATCCTCAGTTTGAAGAAGGAAAACCTTATTCAGTTATAGACTTTATAGGAAGTTGGATCTGGATCGAAAGTTTATTTGCAAAAGTGATGATCTGGGACAGAAGGATGCAAAATCACCAGTTTTCTTTCGAAACGAAAAAGTATCTGATGGATTATATCCGGGATAATAATCTGAAAGATGTCAAAGTCCGTTTCAATCAGTATGCTCCTGGAAATGATTTCAGAAGACTTTGGGATTCTAAAACAGTAAATCCACTTTTAAAATGGACTATAGGTCTCTACGCCTATGTTGTGTATGATGTACTTTTAGTAGGTCGTATTTTTGGAGGGGACCATTATAATCCATATTCTAATACCATTCATGTATACTCTGATATTCCTGCAGTTGTAATACATGAAGGCGGACACTCAAAAGATTTTGCCCAAAGGGAATATCGTTCTTTGTATGCATTAGGATATGCGGTTCCTATCCTTGGGGCCTTCTATCCGGAAGCTAGGGCTTCGGATGATGCGATACGATATTTCAGATATAGATGTGACAAAGTGGAAGAAATGACCGCATATCGCACATTATATCCAGCGTACGGTTCTTATGTGGGAGGCGGTATCTCGGACTTGCTTCCAGCTTCTCCTTATGCAGTTTTATATACATATTCCATTATTGCGGTAGCGGCAAGCACCGGTCATGTGGTGGGTTATGTTAGACAAAAACAAGTGGAGAAGGAGTGGATCCCGAAAGAGTGCCAGATTGCGGCGGAGTTAGAGAAGAAGAAGTAGCAGAGAAATTGAGTTACGCTGAACCTTGGGCTTCGCCCGTTGAATTATTACAAATATTCAATTTCTTTCATTGAAGGAAATGCTCAACTTTTTATTAAGATATTTACTAATGAAAAAATAAGCAAGATTAGATTTTCATTATATGGTTTCATCGTGGATATTTTTTAGTGAGTATTGAGCGATAGTTTGTGCTGGAGTATATCGGCCCAGTGCTGTTAGATATAACTGGCGAATTTTATGCTAATTTTAAAAAATTATTAAGCAAGAGAACAATTATATAAGAAAACATAAAATATTGGAATTTATAGTGAAGTAAGAGCTTATTAATTAAGTAAAAGTTTAATTTCAGCGATAGCAGGTTATCCATTTGCAATTTGTTCTGCTGCGATGTCAATAAGTGTCAAATATCTTTCTAATACATTTTGTGGTATAGGGACACTTCTTGGATCAGTTGCAAACAGTAACTTATAAGCTGTATAATTGGAGCAAGTAGTTCCCAATATCCGTGTTGCTAATCCATCCAATTTATCAGATGTTGTGGATGAAAGATGAGCTGCGGAGTTTCGAATTGTTTTCATATCCATCAAATCCGCATTTATTGCTGATAACGCTATGTCGAACACGTAGCCTTGATGGAAAAATATTTTGCTTACACTTCTAACAATTTCTGGATTCGACCAATCCATATACTTTTGATTGCCAATAATTATCTGGTTTGCATGTTTTCTGTCAATTGGTGTTGCCCATTTTGCAGGTCTTTTAAGTAGCACTGACTCTTCATTGATTAGATAGTCAATGAAGGAGCTTTCAACAAAAGTTTCCCATGCAACAAACATCTTAAGGAAAGCCGATTCGCTAATAAATACTCTTAGGTTGTTAGTTATTTTGTAGACACCATTTGCATATTTTTGGTGAGCAAACTGGATATGACTGTTTAACTCAGTTATACTGTTTCTGAAATCTAAAAGGTTTTGAGATAAAGCCATATCAGATTGAGTTTATTATATCTAATAAATATTCGGTTCTTCTTGATCTGATTTTTGTATCAGTGGTTGCTCTCCGACTATCCTCTAAGAATTGGATGTCTGCTTCAGAAAGTTTCGCTATCACCTTTGTTTCAAAAAGATGGTTCAAGTTTGTTAATCTTATTCTAAGTTGTTCGAACTTTTCTTTCTTGATGTTTTGAATTGGCTTATCAACATTATGGAGTCCATATAATGTATGATAAAAGCTGCCGAAAAGCGTATAAAAAAGATGTATCCTTTTAAACTCTGTATTTTTTAAACCTTCATGAAAAACATCTTTTATTAAATAAATTGTTTTGTCGAATTTCTGCACAATTAACTCTGTGTCATGATTGAACTCCTTTTCATACTTTGAATAATAAGATTTTATCTGTTTTTTTGATTGGATTCCTTCGAGTATCGCTATTACTAAATCCGCAACCAACCTAGTGTCTTCCATTCGAAGAATCATCTGATTAGTCAGGAGTTTATTTTCAATCCAGAATTCATTGAACTTGTGAGCGAGACTATCCACTATGATTTTAAATCGACTAAAATGGTTTGCATGAATTTTTTCTTGTTCATTAAGAATAACAGAATAAGAATTTAACCTACTAAATATATCGAGTATTTCATTGTCTGGTAAGTTGACGAGCAAATCTACAGCGAGTTCGTAATTCAAAATTTGTGATTGTATGTCGGGATCAACGTTGCCCAATTGACTGAAAAAATATCCGCCGAACTTTGAGTTATGCTTTTTACTTATAACAAAGCCATCATTTAAATATGAAATAATTGTTCTGAGTCTTTGTTGTCCGTCCACAACCTCTCGTATCGATTGTCTGGTATCGACATTAAGCGTTTGCCGAATAAAAATCTTAGGCATTGGTTTACCGCAGATGATCGTGTCCATAAGATAAGACCTGGCATCTTCAGTCCAAACGGACTTACGTTGAAATTTTGGTGAAAGTTGTAATTGCTTTTTATCATTCCATTCTAAAAAGTCATTGATGCTATACGTTCTACTGTCGAAATTTTTCATTTATTCTCGTTGTTAATATAATTTCAGCTGGCATTCATACAGCCTTCTATTGATTTCGAATTTACCGTTTCAAAGCAAATCGTTAAATAGATGTTAGAGATATATGACAAATTCAAGATTAATTTAAAAAATCCATATAAAAAATATGATGTAAATCTAAAAAAGCAGATATAAAAATGGTAAGAACGACTAAGTTCGATTATTTACAATTCTACTAATTTTTTCTAGAAGTCCTAGCGCCTTTGTTTCTAATTTTTCCGATTTACTTAGAGTGGGCAGAGAAAAGATTACTCCTGTTGCATCTTTTGCCATTTGATCTTTTACATTCTGATCTGAAATTATTTTATGATATCCTGGGATAGATGCTGATACGGATTCTCTATGAGCATATTGCTCCTCAAAATCTCTTTCCTTATTGTATTGATTGATTGAAAAAATAATCAATAGCAGCAATGGCGCAAGGCCTGTGATTCTCATCGAAAGACCTACAAAAAGACCAGATGTGTCAATACCTGAAGCGTAATGTTCTTCATTATTATCTCCTTTATCCGAGGTTTTATTTGGCTTTTGACTTCCGGAATTGTTGAATGCTTTGTTGGTTCGGTTTGATTTATTATATTCATCTACGTAAGGCAAGATTGTATACAAGGCCACTAATACGGTAGCAATAATGCAGGCTATTGTAAATATTAACCAAAAGTTTTTCGATTTCGCAACTGCCCTTTTTCTTTTTTCGAAAGCGCTCGAGATTACCCCACTATTTGCATTTAATAATGTATTCTTTGATTCTTCATTAATTTTCACAGCTTCATTTAATAGTTCCGAAAGTTTATCTTTTGTTAAATTAATATTCTTATTTTCTTCTTCGAAATCAATTGTTCCATCAACAAATTGAACTATCCCATAAGTTCGGAGTTGAGCTAATGCTGCATCCAAGGTGCTTAAGGCACCACTAAAATGACTATCTAATGCAGCAGGGTTACCAATCGAAGCGGAAATTTGCTGATAAATTTGTGGCAATGAATTAAAATAGCTATTCATAGAATTAATGAAATTTATTGAGATATGAGGTTTTATTAAATAGTTTCTATTCAATGCTAACTCAAAGATTCTGCGTAATTCATTATACATGCCTTTTACATCTTCGTAGGTATATCCATTCCAATTATGCTGCGGATGGATCGTGTTGTAATCGTATATTTTAAAATTTTCAAATGAACTTCTCATTTGGTCAATATGTGATTGGTTAGCCATATTTGTTCCTATTAAATTTAATTAATTTCGTCTAACGTTTCTTGTGGGCGCAAGTTCGTCAAGCCGGCTAAACCACTCTACGTATGCGTATGTTCGCAAAGCCCCGCGTGTAATCTGGAGCAGACTGAGTGCCCCGTTACCTTTGCATGGTCGCAGTCGCATATAAACCACTCCACATCCGCTTCGGCCCGTTTTTTCGATTTTAGATGAAAATCGGATTTCTTTCAGAACACTTGGTCTATTGTTTTAGTATAATGTTTAATAATTGAGCATTGATAAATAATCGGTATAAAAAATAGGCGCATAATTTAATTTCTGCTTGTTTATTAAGAGTAAAATTAGTCTCCTTCAGATAGATGGGAGGAGGATTCTATGCTCCTGACTAATTACCAAACGGATTCCTTTTACGACGAAATGTTCTCTGAAGAGGGAGGGATTCGCCAGAGTTATCATATCTTGAAATCCAGGATCGAAGGGATGGATGATAAGGAGCTTTTGAAGCGGAAGGCTTCCGCTGAGAAGGCACTTCTTTCCTTGGGCATTACCTTTAATGTGTACGGAGATGAGGAAGAAGAAGAGAGGATCATGCCTTTCGATATCATTCCTCGGATCGTAACTTCTTTCGAATGGAAAAAAATGGAAGAAGGTCTCAAACAAAGGATCCGTGCATTAAATCTTTTCATCCAAGACATATACGGCGACGAAAAGATCATCAAAGACGGAGTGATCCCGGCAGAGATCGTTTATAGCAGTTCTGGTTATTTAAAAGAATGTAAAGGGATCAAACCTCCTAAAGGAATTTGGATCCATATCACCGGAACGGATCTTGTTCGCGATGGGGATGGACAGATGTTGGTCCTCGAGGATAATTTACGTTGTCCTTCCGGTGTTTCTTATGTATTAGAAAATCGTGAAGTAATGAAAAAGACCTTCCCGGAACTTTTTGCGAGTCTTTCCGTGAGACCGATCTATGATTATCCGATCAGACTCCGCGGGATGCTCGAGCATCTTTCCGATAAACCAAATCCGAATATAGGTGTCTTAACTCCTGGTATCTACAACTCGGCATATTACGAACATAGTTTTCTTGCATCTCGTATGGGAGTTCCTTTGGTAGAAGGAACGGATCTTACGGTGAGAGATGATAAACTTTATATGAGAACCACCAAAGGTTTGAAACAGGTGGATGTTTTATATAGAAGGATCGACGATACGTTCATGGATCCTAAAGCTTTCCGCAAAGATTCTCTTTTAGGTGTTCCTGGTATATTCGAAGTATTTAAAAAAGGAAATGTTGCACTTGCGAATGCTCCTGGCACTGGAGTTGCCGATGATAAGGTGATCTATTCTTACGTTCCTGATTTTATTAAGTATTATCTGGGAGAAGAGCCGATCATTCCTAATGTTCCTACTTATCTATGCTCCAGGGAGAAGGACCTGAAATATGTCTGTGAGAATATCGGGAACCTTGTTGTAAAGGCGGCTAACGGAGCAGGCGGATATGGAATGATCATAGGTCCTGTTGCGAGCGAAAAAGAAAAAGAAGAATTCGTAGAAAAAGTAAAAGCTGACCCTCGAAATTATATCGCTCAACCTGTTTTGAGTTTATCCAGGATCCCAACATTGATAGAGGATAAGTTAGAAGGACGACATGTGGATCTAAGACCTTTTATCTTATACGGAGAAGAGATCTATGTTATGCCCGGTGGTTTAACTCGTGTTGCATTGAGAAGAGGTTCATTGGTTGTGAATTCTTCCCAAGGTGGTGGCTCTAAAGATACTTGGGTGATGGGTTAATATCAAAAAAAATCAAGAACTGGCAATCAGGGAAAAGTCCCAAGCGGAACCGAAAAATATCATAAAACTAGAGAGGTTTCCAAATGTTAAGCCGAGTCGCTGAATCCGTATACTGGATGAATCGTTATATGGAAAGGGCCGAGAATTATTCACGTTTTTTGGATGTGAATTTTCAACTTTCCTTAGATCTAAACGAGGACTCCAACAGACAATGGATGCCTTTGGTGTATACCACCGGAGACAATGAATTATTTTCTAGAAAGTATAATTCTCCAAGCAAAGAGAATGTGATCCATTTTATGAGTTTGGATATTGAAAATCCGAACTCTATCATGAATTGTTTGATCCGTGCTAGGGAGAATGCGAGGACCATCAGAGAAAATATTTCCACTCCTATGTGGGAAGTGATCAACGAATTTTATCTTACTATCAAATCCAAAAGAAAATTTGAAGAATCGGATATGCCCGGAATTGCCGAATTTTTCAAAGCGATCCGAAACCAATGTTTATTATTTTACGGTTGCCAAGAAGCCACGATCTCCCACGACGAGGTTTGGCATTTTGCATTGCTTGGAAGATTATTGGAAAGAGCGGATAAGACCACTCGCATCTTGGACATGAAATATTTTATACTTCTTCCTGCCAGAGAAGAGGTCGGATCCACTTTGGATCTGATCCAATGGCTTTCTCTTTTAAAATCTGCGAGTGCTCATGAGATGTTTAACCGTTTTTATACAAGGATCACTCCTAAGAATATTGCCGAGTTTTTGATCTTAGATAAAATTTTTCCAAGAGCAATACGTTCTTGTTTGTCCAAAACATTTGATAGTCTGAAAATTTTAAGTGGATCTGAAAAAGACAGTTATGGGGACGAAACGGAGAAGAGAGTAGGTGTTCTTCTCTCCGAAATGAATTACGCCTCCATAGATGAGATTTTTTCTTCGGGGATGCATGAATATTTGGATCAATTGCAAGTAAGATTGAATGGGATCGCTGCTCAATTGGACGAGACCTATTTTAGGAATTGATCATGTCCTTACTAGTCTCTCTCACTCACGAAACTTCCTACGAATATGATAGACCTGTTGCATTATCCCCTCATATTATCCGATTGAGACCTGCTCCTCATTCCAGAACTAGGATTGTTTCTTATTCTCTTTTGGTAGAACCCTCTGAACAATTTTTGAACTGGCAGCAGGATCCTTTCGGGAATTACCAAGCAAGATTAGTATTTCCTAAGAAGACTGAAAAATTAAAAATACTCGTGGATCTGGTTGCTGAGATCCAAGTTATCAATCCATTCGATTTTTTCTTAGAGCCTGACGCAGAGGAAACTCCATTTATTTATTCGGATGCATTGAGAAAGGAACTTCTTCCTTACTTAAGCGCTACGGATGGGAGTAACGCACTTGCGAATTATATCTCAGGTTTAAGAAAAGACGGGATCTTAAAACCGAAACGTACGGTGGATTTTTTGGTAGGCCTCAATCAAAGAGTATACCAAGACATTTCTTATGTGATTCGAATGGAACCTGGCGTCCAAACATGTACGGAAACTTTGGAAAGAAGATCAGGCTCTTGCAGGGACTCAGCATTTTTACTAGTTCAGATCTTAAGACATATTGGTCTCGCATCCAGATTTGTTTCCGGTTATTTGATCCAGTTGAAGCCGGATGAAGTTTCCATCCATGGGCCCTCCGGTGCTAAGGAGGATTTTACCGACCTTCATGCGTGGGCCGAGGTGTTCCTACCAGGTGCAGGATGGGTGGGTCTTGATCCAACTTCCGGTCTGTTTGCGGGAGAAGGTCATATTCCTTTAGCGGCTGTTCCTGAACCTGGGAGTGCTTCTCCAGTATTTGGATACTCGGATCCAGCCGAGTCCAAGTTTGGATTTAGGATGGAGGTCAAACGTTTCCAGGAATCTCCTCGGGTTACCAAACCTTATACGGATCCTACTTGGGATAGAGTTTTAAAACTCGGAAAAGATCTAGATACTAAATGCAAAAAAAATGATATTCGTGTTTCTATCGGTGGAGAGCCCACTTTTATTTCGGATACTTCCAGGCAAGATCCTGAATGGAATACTCTGGCTCTTGGAAAAGAAAAATTAGAGTTAGGAGAATCTCTTCTTACAAGGCTTCGTAAAAAATTTTCACCCGGTTCCGTGGTCCAAGTCACTCAAGGAAAATGGTATCCTGGAGAACCTTTACCTCGTTGGTCCTTGAATGTTTTTTGGAGAAAGGACGGGGAGTCTTTATGGAAAAACGAAGGATTATTATCTTCTTCCTCTGAAAGAGAAAAACAGGATCTAGATAAAGAATTAATCTCATCCGAAAAGTTCGGAGAAGAAGTCTGTAAAACTTTAGGGATTTCTCCCAAACATATGGTTCCTCTATTCGAGGACGGTTTTTATTATCTATGGAAAGAAGGTCAACTTCCGGAATGGAAAGACCCTAAGAGTGAGGATTTTAACTCAGAAGATTTTTCTTTCGAGGCTTTGGAAAGGAAGAAGGTTCTTTCACTCATGGATAGGGACTTCAAGGTCAAAAAAGCTATCGCTATTCCATTACAATTTAATTATGCAAAATCCGAATGGGAAAGTTCTGAATGGAAATACAAAAGGGAAAGATTATATCTGATTCCAGGAGATAGCCCTGCAGGTTTTAGGCTGCCTTTTTCTTCTATTTCCGAAAATTTCAGACCGAATGCGGTACTTACGGACCTGTCCAAGAGTAAAAAATTAAGTTCTCGAAAAGATCTGGATTCAGTTTTGGGAAAAAGATCTTCTAAAGAACCTAAATTTTTTCCACAAGGGAAAGATCTTCCAATCAGAACTACATTGGTCATTGAGCCAAGACTTGGTTCCATTCATGTATTTTTACCTCCTGTAGAAGGTTTGGAACCTTGGTTGGATCTGATCTCCTCTTTAGAGTTTGCGTCCGAAAAATCTGGGGTTCAGATCATATTAGAAGGTTATGAACCTCCTTCGGATGCGAGGCTGGGCCTATTTAGGATAACTCCGGATCCGGGTGTGTTAGAAGTAAATTTACATCCTTCTTCTAATTTTAAAGAGTTAGAAGAAAAGACCCGTATCCTGTACGAAGAGGCAAAGGAACTAGGCTTAAGTGCGGAAAAATTCCTAATAGATGGAAGACATACTGGAACAGGAGGAGGGAACCATATCACGATAGGCGCCATGTCTCCTGAAGATAGTCCTTTCCTTCGAAGACCGGATCTTCTGCGCAGTTTGGTAAGTTATTGGCAGCATCATCCTTCTCTTTCTTATCTTTTTTCCGGTTTGTTTATAGGCCCCACTTCTCAGGCTCCTCGTTTAGATGAGGGTAGAGACGAAATATTATACGAATATGAATTAGCTTCTTCTCAATTAGATAAAATTAAAGAACCAAATCCATGGCTGGTGGATCGTCTGTTTCGGAATCTACTTGTGGATTTAACGGGAAATACCCATAGAGCCGAAATTTCTATAGATAAACTTTATCCTCCGATAGGTCCTCGTTTGGGTCTTGTGGAGCTGAGAGGATTTGAAATGCCTCCTCATTATAAGATGAGCGTGGTACAGCAACTTTTAGTTTTGTCTTTGATCTGTAGATTTTGGGACAAACCTTATGTGCAATCCCCGATCCATTGGGGAACAGAACTGCATGATCGTTTTCTTCTTCCTCATTTTGTTTGGAGTGATTTTAAGGATGTTCTAAGAGATCTGAAAGAACATGGATTTGCTTTCCAAGAAGAAGAGTTCCTTCCATTTTTCGAATTTCGTTTTCCTGTATATGGCAAGACACAAAGAGAAGAAGTATTCTTAGAGCTTAGAATGGCCTTAGAACCTTGGAATGTTTTAGGGGAAGAGTCTTCTTCTTTCGGAACTTCCAGAGCAGTAGATTCTGCATTAGAAAGATTGCAAGTAAAAGTAGAAGGCTGGAGTGATCGTTATCTTCTTAGTTGTAATGGTTACGAAGTTCCGCTTCGAGGTACAGGCAGAAAAGGAGAAGCAGTTTCCGGAATTAGATTCAAGGCTTGGAATCCTGTATTCACCTTACATCCAAATCTTCCGGTTCATACTCCTTTGGTGTTTGATGTTTGGGATACTTGGTCTTCTCGCCCTTTAGGTGGTTGTCGTTATTATGTTTCTCATCCAGGTGGACGAGCTTACGATACTTTCCCGGTGAATTCATACGAAGCAGAGTCTCGTAGGATCTCTAGATTTTTAGCAGATGGTCATTCGGCATTAGATGGTTCCGAGCCTAAACGATTGAAACATACAAATGGTTACACAATGGACCTCCGTTGGATTGAATAACTAATATTTATCAAACTAAGTTTGTGAGAACAGATCTCAAAAACAGTTGCAACCAGTTCTAGAAAAATAATTCTGATTCTCAAGATAAAGAGCCCAGTTTCGAGGGAACTATGCGACAAAACAATTCTGTCAGAAGCGGACGATTCGGCAGGTTTTTCCGGATTAATAAGCTGATCCTTACCGCTTGGATCATTCTAAGTATTTTCTTACTTTCTATTCTCATTTCTTGTTCTCGCAAAAACTCCGCTACGGGTGCCGCGAATACGAATGGATATCTCTACCAGATGTTCAATTCATTCGATCCTAGATCTCTTTTGCAGAATTTAGGAAATAATATAATTCCTCCGCTTTTTGCGAATTTAGAAACGAGCAGAGCCGCACTTGTAATTGCAACTGATAGCGTATGCTCTTCTGACACTCTTACGAGTGCGCAATCAGCTTGGATAGCTCATGCAAGCGATCTTAAAAAAGTGGAACCTTTTAGATTTGGAGCTACTCTCTCTTCTTTTTCCAAGATGGATCCTTTCCTGATCGATTATCTTACGGAGGCTCCGCCAAGTTCGGGTGATATGGATGACTTGGATGCTTTTGATTCTTCCGGAGATTTTTTGGATGCTCAAACTTATATAGCAGGATTTGATAACGATGCCAAAGGAATCGGCGCGATAGAATATCTTCTTTTTAGCCAAGCGGGTGCGAATCGTGGAAATGCGCCCACCTGTTCTGATTTTGCAAACGCCCCTAACGGAAGGTCCGCTCTTATTAGAGCTTTAGTAGCCAATTACAGTGTACATGTGAAGAATGTGACTGACGCTTGGAAAGTAAGTGGAACAAATCCTTTGGGTACTCAGCTTGCGACTGCAGGTGATGGAACTTCTACTACATTTCCGACTTCAGGTAGTGCATTAGACGCTGTTTTTACTGGAGCTGTCCAACTCCTAACTATCATGAAAGATGGGAAATTGGAAATTCCTTCCGGACTTTCCGGAGGAGGGAATGGTTCTTCTCCTAACTCCGATCGAGCAGAGTTCAGATTTTCAGGACAATCTTTCCAAAGTTTGATTGATAATTTAAGTACTTTTAAAGCGATCTACACTGGGAATGGAACAGGTGTAGGACTTTCGGATTATGTAAAATTCTATAGTCCTACCTTGGATGAGGAAATTAAAAGTGAGATCGCCGAACTGGAGGGACATTTAGGGGGTATTACTCCTTCAACCTCTAATCCGCCTGCTGCGTGGGGAAGTGCTAATACTACGAATTTTGTAGCGATCAAATCAAGCATCGCAGATTTAAGTGAATTATTAAAAATCCTGAATACTGAGTTAGCCGCTCTTACAGGCTCGAGTCCGGTTTCAGGTGGACCAGGAGGGGACGGAGATTGATGTTCCAAAAACGATTCCGTTCTTCTCTTATTTTAAGTATTTTAATTTTTTCTAATTCTTTTCTCTTCTCCCAACCAAATGGAACTTCCTCGGAAAACGAGCAAGAAGATCCTTCTAAAAAGGAGACTTCCAAACAAGAGGAAACTCTTGCGGAAAAGAAAAGAAGGTTTTTAGAAAGCGGTCAGATCAATGTGATCGGTGCCAAGGATGACGATATTAAAAAGATCCCCGGTTCTGCGAATGTGATCGGGAAAAAGATCCTAAAAGAAACAAATCCAATTGATTCTATGGAAGCTCTACGCAGGGTTCCCGGTGCAACGATCCGTTACCAGGATGCAGTGGGTCTTACACCGAATATCGCATTTAGAGGTGTGAGTAACGAAGAATCTAGGAAAACTTTAATCTTAGAAGATGGTGTTTTCACTTCTTTAAGTCCTTACGGACAACCTGAAAGTTATTTTGTGCCTCATATAGATAGAATGGAAAGAGTAGAGGTCGTGAAAGGTTCAGGCTCCATTCTTTTTGGACCAACCACACTAGGTGGTATTGTCAACTATGTGACCCGAAAACCTCCTGAAAAACCTACGTTTAGTGCAAAGGTAATCGGAGGAATGAACGGTTATGCTTCCAGTCTGATGCAGTATGGTGGAACCAACCAAACTACGAATACCGGTTATGATATTTCTTATATGCATAACCAAGGAAATGGTTTTAGGGATTACCAAGGTTTTAGAGTAAACGATCTGAACCTGAAGTTGATCCAGAAGTTAGGAGAGAAGGATTCTGTTTTTCTAAAATACCAATCTTATCAACAAGAGGCGCAATCTACTTATTTGGGACTGACCCAAGGTTTATATTGGAAAAATCCAAAGATCAATCCCGCTAGATACGACCAAAAGTCAATTGATAGGCAGGCTGCGGTGATCGGTCATGATCATACTTTTAATGAAAATTGGAAGATGATCACAAGGGCTTATTGGACCAATGTAGGTTTCTTATTTCGCCAAGAATCATATTCTTATAATAATTTAACCGAATTCGGTTTTCCTGCAAGGCCGCCTGAAAATGCGTTTGGTGTTTATGCTCCCGATGTGATCGGTAACCAGCCTGGAGATGTGATTTATATGTTAAATTCCACTCCGAATAGACACTCTTTCTTTAAGACTGGAGGTCTGGAAACTAAGGTAGAAGGTAAGTTTAATACGTTCGGCTTTGATCATGAGATCGCTTTTGGAGCAAGAATGCATTATGAATCCGTAAACGCAGCGAATAATGTATTTCCTTACCCGACTCTTGCAAAAGGTATTACTACCCAACAGCAAAATCGTAATGCAAGAGCTTATGCGCTTTATGTTCAAGATTCAATTAAGTTAACGGATAAGTTCAAGGTAATCCCTGGAGTTCGTTACGAACATATCTTCCAAGGAGTATATACTCATAGAAGACTTGCTACTGCGAATGATGTTGCCAAGGGATATGCGGATTCTGTCGGGCAATCGATGTTGGTGAATGATGCGAACGAAACTTATACAAAAGTAGTTTTACCAGGGATAGGTCTTACTTTTGACATTACGGAGAAGTTTATTTGGTTTGCTGGTGCACACACCGCATTCTCTCCTCCTACATTTTCCACCGTTCAAAACCCTGCATTAGGTTTAGGTTATAAACTAAGTGCGGAAAGATCCAATAATTACGAAACGGGTTTTAGGGGAAATATCACCCGCTACTTCTACACTCAGGTTAGTACATACGCATTATATTTTTCGAATCAGATCGTAAATACGAATGAAGCAGGTTCAGGGCTCGGAGCCGTTCCGATCAATGCGGGAAGATCCGTAAATAGAGGTGTGGAAAGTAATTTTGTTTTCGATTTCGGAAAATTTGCGGAGTCCAGATGGGAAATTCCTTTGGAATTTACTTATTCATATACAAAAGCAATTTCTACCACTTACGTTCCTGTAGGCACAATACAAAATGCGGATGGTACCGTGAGTATCACGAACCAACCTTTGTATGCGGTTAATTCCGCCGGAAATTTGATCAAGGTAAACACGAACGGAAATTATCTACCGTACGTTCCTATGAATGTTTTTATAGGTGCGATCGGAGTAAAAAGTCCATCTGGATTTTATGCCAGAGTAGAATATCAGTATTTCGACAAACAATATTCCGATTTGCAGAATACCAAAAACCAAAGTACCGATGGAAGCCAAGGTATTGTTCCTGCATACGGAATTTGGAATGCCGACTTTGGATACGAGGCTCCAGGCGGAAGATGGTCCATTTTCGTGAACGGAAAAAATTTAGAAGATAGAGTGTATATCTCAGGAAGACTTCCTGTCGGGATCCAACAAGGGCCATACAGACAAATCAATATCGGGGCTACTTTAAAGCTGGATTAAAATCGGACGGGAGATGAAAATGTCTCTCGGAAGATGAATCAGAGAACTTCCCAAGCAGCAAATCTTCTCTCCGGATATAAACCTGCTCCAGGAGTCTATGACGAGCTATGCCTCCCCGACGGAAAGTCCAGGGAGAAATACGAATTTTTACTTCGTTCTTTAAATAATCTAGGCGGAGCAGAATTAAGAAGGCGCAAAGAAGATAGTCTCCGTATTTTAAAAGAAAGCGGAGTAACTTATAATGTTTATGGGGACGAGAGAGAAAGAGCCTGGGGACTGGATCTTTTTCCTCTTCTCATGGACAGCAAAGAATGGGATGGGATAGAAAGAGGTCTCGCCCAAAGATCCGAACTACTTAACGAAATTCTAAAGGATGTTTACGGTCCTAAAAGATCTTTATACGAAAAAAAGATCCCTCACGAAGTACTATTCCAATCCGGCGGATTTTTAAGAGCCTGCGCTCCTGTTTATGATTTTACAAATTTCCGTTTGGCATTTTTAGCCACGGATATCAGCAGGGATAGCCAAGGGAATTTTTATGTGATAGGGGATCGTATTCAGGCACCTTCCGGTTCCGGATATGCTCTTGAGAATCGGATCGTTCTCTCTCGTATTTTTCCTTCTCTTTACCGAGATTCTCAGGTCCATAGAGTCGCTTTATACTTCAGAGCATTAAGAAGGACTTTAAATTCATTTTCTTCGAATAAAGATAGAGAGCCTCTTACTATTCTTCTGACTCCTGGACCTGGCAATGAAACTTATTTCGAACATGCTTATCTTGCAGGATATCTGGGATATATTTTGGCCCAAGCTGAGGACCTGACCGTTAGGGATAATAAGGTCTTTCTGAAAACGATAGAAGGTTTACAACAAGTAGATGTGATCTTTCGTCGGGTGGACGATTGGTACATGGATCCTCTTGAATTAAAGGGAGATTCTCTTTTGGGAGTTCCAGGTATCTTAGGTGCTGTGAGGGCAGGGACTGTTACCGTAGCAAATCCTATTGGCTCCGGATTTTTAGAGAACCGAGCAATTCACGCGTATCTTCCTAATTTATGTAAATTTTATTTGGGAGAGGATCTGATCCTTCCAAATGTTCCAACTCTTTGGATGGGAGATGAAAATTCCCGAAAAGAAGTATTTTCCAATCCTCATAAATATACGATCAAACCGGCGATTCGTTCTCCTTTGGATCCTTCCATATTCCTTTCTACTTTGAAAGAGACTGAAATGTTAGAACTAAGAACCAAGGTGGAAGCAAGGCCGGAACGTTATGTTGCTCAGGAAATACTCGCAGGTTCTACATCTCCTATTTTTTCGGGAGATTCGGAAGAACTTCTAATAGGCAAGTCGGTCTTAAGGACATTTACCTGTCTTTCTGAGAATGGATATACTTGTATGCCGGGAGGACTCGTAAGGGTTTCTCCTAAGCGGGATGAACTTATCATTACCAACCAAAGAGGAGCTATTTCCAAGGATCTTTGGATCTTAGCTTCAGAAGAGAAGAAGGAGTTCAGCCTTCTTCCTGGACAGATAGGAAGGATGCCTATCAAAAGAAAAGGTTCAGGTATTCCGAGCAGGGTTGCTGACAATATGTTCTGGATGGGACGTTATGCGGAACGTGCAGAAAATATGTCCAGACTTCTTAGAGAAACTGTTCACAAGATATTAGAAGCAGAAGAGTCCTACGAGAAGGAACAATTCTCAATGTTACTGGGGATCTTGGACCAACTCTCGGGATACAGCCTTGGGTTTTTCGAAACAAATGGATTGGACTCTTTGGATTCTATCCGGGAGAAAATATTCCAATTAGCAACATCTCCTTATTCTTCCGGAAGTATTCGTCACGATCTGAACTTTTTTGTGGGAAGCACAAAGGCGGTTCGAGATAGGATCTCAGACGATACACGTTATTTGATCTCTAGGTTAGAATCGGAATCTCCTCGAAATTCAAGTTATGACGAAGTGTTGGAATACCTACAAAAACTTGTGAATCTGTTTGCTTCTCTCTCAGGTCTTGCGAACGAAAGTATGAGCCGCGAGACCGGATATTTCTTCCTGGATATGGGAAAAAGATTGGAAAGGGCTCAATTCATCGCGAGGCTTCTACTTTCCACGATCGAAAGATCTTCAGTATATAATAAAAGTATGTTTGAAAGTCTTCTGAATGTGAACGATATTCGAATTACTTACAGAAGACGTTATAAATATAGAGTAGAAGCCGAATCAGTAGTGGACATTCTGATCTTCGACGAAAGTAATCCTCGCTCGCTTGCTTTCCAATTGGAAAGATTAAGAGAAAATACTTTATTCTCTTCTACCGGAAAAGATGAAGAAATTTCAGAAGAGATCCAAAGGCTGACTGATGTTTTAGTTCGATTCAGCGAAGAAGATGCAAAACGTATTTTTGAATATGCGGATCCTGCCGGAGGGCTTCGCAGATGGTTAGAAGATATTCTTGCTCAATTAAAATCCGTTTCCGATGCGGTCGCCACTAAATACTTCCGCTATGTGGAAAACCAAGTTAGATTGGGAGGACCTTATGGCTGAATATTCAGTTCGTCACCTGACCCATTATACTTACGAGAAAGAAGTTTCTCATTGTTTGAATCTGGCTCATCTTTGTCCTACATCCAACGAAAGACAGATCTGTAGGGAATTCAAAATAGAAATTTTCCCAAAACCTAAATATAAGGAATTCAGAACGGATTATTTCGGGAATACGGTATATTCATTCGCAGTGGAAACTCCTCATAATATTCTTTCCGTGACTGCGGAAGCGAAAGTTTTCACTTCTGAGCCGGAGAAAAAAAAGGGTCAAATCCAGATCTCTACCTCTGAAATATTAGAAAAACTGAAAATGGTTACTGAAAAAGAAGATCTGGAAGCGATGGAATTCGTAGGAGATTCTTCTTTTGTAACTCGCGCTGTTTCGTATAAGAATTTTTTAGAAAAATATCTGCCGATGGATCGTCCTTACCTGGAATCTGTTTTGGAATATGTAAGAAGATTCAGAGAAGATTTTAAGTTCAAGGCAGGAAGCACTAATATTTATACACCTTTGGACGAGGTCTTAGAGAAAAAAGAAGGAGTCTGTCAAGACTTCACTCATCTTTCCTTGGCTGCATTTCGTTCTATGGGTTTGCCTTGCAAATATGTTTCCGGTTATATAGAAACGTATCCTCCTCCCGGTAAACCTAAGTTAAGAGGAAGTGATGCAACCCATGCTTGGATCTCCGTATATTGTCCTGGAGAAGGTTGGTTCGATTTTGATCCTACAAACGGAAAGGCGATCACAGACGAATACATTCATACCTCTGTGGGCAGGGATTTTTCGGATGTTTCTCCTTTAAAAGGAATTCTATTCGGTGGTGGGAAACATAAATTGAAGGTGGAAGTGGATGTTTCTCAGTTAGGAGATCCTAACGCGATCGGAAATCATATTTGAATGAAAAAAGCCCTCCCGAAGGAGGGCAATGGATCAGGTACTGGGAATAATATCAGACCGGCGCAAGATCTCCAGAAACGAATCTTTTCCAAGTGTTTAATGCCACTTTGTATTCCGACTCCGCTTCTTTAACCGCCTTTTTGCCTGCTTCTTCTTTCACAGATTTTAAATTGATCATTCTGGCTTGGCTTTCCTGAACGGAATTACGCAGAGCCTCTAATCTTTCTTCAAATCCTTGGTTTAAGGTTTGAGACTTAGCTTCTAGTTTGTTACGTAAAGCCTTCTCTTCCATCACCATTTTTTTACGCAGGATCTGCTCTTCAGAGATAGTCTTTCTATCGCTTGCCAAACCGAAAAATGCAAAAGTGTTGATCAACCATTTGGTAGGATCGTAATCGAACCAACGGATACCGTTTCTGTAATCGGCTTGGAACTCATGGTGGAAGTTATGATATCCTTCTCCGAATGTGAATAATGCAATGATCCAATTGTCCTTAGCAGTATGTTTATCGGAGAAAGGTTGATCTCCTTTATAATGAGCTAAGGAATTGATAAAGAATGTCATATGGTGGTTGATCGCGATTCTTAAAGAACCTGCTAATAATAATCCGCCCAATGCATCTCCCCAAAGAGCACATAGAAGAGTAGGGAACAAAAATCCCATGAAGATAGCGATCGGATAATAATGATCGTCTTGGAATTTCACCCATTTGTCTTCGTAAAGATCGTTTACGTTAACAGGAGTTCTATGATCTCTATTCTCGAATAACCAAAGAATATGAGCATACCAGAATCCTTTTGTGATCGCATATGGATCTTCTTCCTTATCTACGAATCTGTGGTGAATTCTATGATCAGAACTCCATTCAATCACTGATTGCTGGAACGCAGCAGCTCCGAAAAGAATATAAAAAAGTTTTACTGGAAAAGACGCTTTATAAGCTCTATGCGAAAACAGACGGTGGTATCCCCCGGTGATCGCAAGCCCGGTCGCTGCGGTCATAAATAGATACACAAGCCATGTGTTTAATGGAATACCTCTAGTAAATAATAAGGCACCCGTCCCGATGACCCCGATGATCGGAGTCGCAAATAAGAAGATTGTGGTCTTCAACGCTAATTTCTTTTTCGTTTGTTCCATGTCGGTTTTTCCCGTCTTGGTTTTTCTGATAAGAGCGGAATTGGGGACCCAGGTTGCGAAAAAATTCGGAAATTTAGAATTTTTCCCTGTGGTCACAATCCGGCTCAAAAATCTGTTTTTTCCTGAGGAGTTCCTACTATCATGGAATTCCGGGCGATGCCCGAGGGAGATCCGCTTTGAGGGAAGAATTATTTCAACTCATTCAAACCCACGCCTATCGTTTCCGAGAGGAACCGTTCACCCTGGCCAGTGGTAGAAAATCCAGGCATTATTTTAATTGTAAGGAAATCACTCTTCATCCTCAAAGATTAGAATTACTTTGTAAGTATATTGTGGAAAAACATCTCCCAGAATCCGGTCTGGATGGGGAAGAGGCATTCGGTGGTCTCACAATGGGAGCAGATCCTATCTGTTTTGGGATTTCCTTAGAATATAGAAAACAGTCCAAGAATGTTTTTCCATTGATCGTGAGGAAACAAGCCAAGGACCATGGAACCAAAAATTTGGTAGAAGGTGGAGTAAACGCAGTCAAATCCTGTGTGGTTGTGGATGATGTGATCACTACTGGAGGTTCTACCTTGCAAGCGATCAAAAGTTTGAGAGATGCCGGATTGGAAGTCACTGCTTGTATTTGCATTTTGGACAGAGAAGAAGGCGGAAGAAAAGCAATAGAAGAAGAAGGAATCAAAGTTTTCCCTTTATTTAAAAAATCAGAATTCGGAAGTTTAGACTAATGTCCGTATTCAATTACGATTCTCCCGTTTTTAAGAAGAAATTATTGATCCGCACTGGGCTTGTGCTTTCGGTTTTCGTAATATTTATAGGTGTCAGTTTTGTTCAGGTAGAATTGGACAAAAGATCCGCATTTCTTTCCATGTATTTGCTCTTGAGCGGCGTTCTGATACTTCTTCTTTTAAAAAATTACAGAAGGCAGTTGAAAGTATTAGAAGGTGCTAAGGTGGAATTGGACTCTTCTTCTTTAAAACAATGGAACGCGAAAGGCCAATGTATGGAGTTCGAATTTCGCGATCTGGAAAGTATAGAGAAGGATAGATTTCGCGGTTACGAACGAATTATACTCATCTCTAAACAAGGAACTTATATCCCGATCCTGAATCTGGAAAATATGGACCAGTTCTTAAGTGAACTAGAGAAGAAGTCCGGCAAAAAGGCAAAAATTTTCGAGGAAGATACAAAAGTCTTAAGCTGGAAAACTTTAATAGCATTTTTGCCTTCTATCGGTGCAGCAATCGCTTTCGGAAGCGGATACTGGAAAGAAAAACAAGACGCGCTATTTATAGTTTTCGTAGCGAATGCACTTTTATTCCTGATCTATTTTCCTAAAGATAGAATGGATACTGGATATTCCGCAAGAAGGCGTTATATCTTTATCTTAGTGGTGCTCTTGGTTGCTTTACTTGCTCGATATTTTGAGTGGATTAATTTTGGATAGAACCTGAATTTGTGATACCTTTCAGGATATTCATTTTTTTCTGAGCGAGTCTTCTTAGCTCGGTCATCTCTTCCGTAAAATTTTGTAAGATAGGATCCAGATGTATATGGTTCTCCATGGTCTGGACACTATCTCTTACATACTTTAGATCATCAAAGCTTACTAACTTACCGCCTAGGATCAGCTTACGTACAGTATCGAATTCGTATTTTCTCAAATGGATACGGACTAAAAACTCCACTGAAAATTTAGAAGTAAGTCTGGACCAAGGACTTTTAGGATTAAAAGCGACTTCATTCGATGCAACTGCGTCGGCAGCTCTTTTAAAACCTAAAGGAGAACCTCCTCCTCCGCCCAATGAAGTGATCTCGTAATCCGGAATGTCTCTCGCAACCGTAACTGGAGCTCCGTTTCTTTCCAATAACTCCGATAATAAATTCCTACGTCTATTATCATCGTAATCATTTGGGGCGGCAGTTAGAACTCTCTGGTATTCTTCCAACATCACTGCGATATTGATAAATCTTCCCAAAGGAGTATTATTATGCTCTTTTATCTTGGGAAATAATTCCCTAGTGATCTGAAAGGGGGATTTTCTTTTGTAATAGGTGGCTTCGTAAGCCTTCTCCAATTTTTTTTCCGCAAAACCTTTCAGTTCGTTCACGATCTTTAGGTCCGCATAAATATAAGCATCCACTCCCTGGTCTTGGTCCCTGGAATTTTTGGATTGTTCAGGAAGAACGATCTTAATAATAAAAATATACTTAGATTCCCGGAGCATTTCCAGGACTTGGCGGATCTCATGCATATCCCGGGAGAAGAATGCGATCATATCTTTCAAAAAAGAATCGGAAGTAGGGATCCGATTGTCTTCTTGCTGGTTGATCTTTTTGATCTCTTCCGCAAGTTCCAGGGCGATTTCTAGCTGAGTAGCCATTGAAGGAATAACATACTTCCGGGCTAGTTAGGAATCAAGATAGTTTTCCTTATTCCGGACTGAGCTGGAAGCTCATTTTTCTCAATAAACGTAGGGGATATACTGCGGAAATCCAGCCTAAGATAGGTGCAAAAATTAAAATAAGGATCGGGGTTTCTGGTAAAAAGGAGAAGGTAAGTGTCCAACCGAACGCGTTCTTATTCACTACATAAAGAATAATAGGAGACATGATGAGAGAAGAGATGATCCCGAAGAATGCCCCGAATCCTGTCAGATAAACCGACTCCGTTTTAAGAATAATCCCAAGCTGATCCTGAGAAGCCCCCAAATATTTGAGAAGTCCCAAGATCCTACGCTTATCGTATAATGTATGAACCAGAGAAGAAAGTAGAGAAATAACAGAGATCAGAATTGCAGTGGCCTTAAGGGAATCTAGAACTCTGAATACTTTATTAATCTCGTATAGATAAATTTCCCTAAGTTGTGCTGAATCGAGTAGGATCAGGTCTTTGTATTCAGGGTCGGACTTCATAAAATCCGTAATTTTTTTCTTGGAATACTCCATTCCAGAAATATCGGAGTATTCTTTTTTTAAGAAAAGTTTAATGGAGTTCAAAGTTTTAAATTCGAAATTTTTTTCGTAGGAACTTACATCCATCATCACCGTTCCCTTTTCCGAAAAGAAATGTTCTTTAATCCCTTTGATAAGAAAATTCTTTTTGCCGAAAGGAGTTTGAGCGACCAGCATATCTCCTACTTTTAGCTTTTTTAAATGCGCCATATTCGAAGAAATTAAAACATCCGTTTCTTCTTTTACTTCATTCTCTATTCTTTCCGGTTTGTCCCGATATACTGAGAAATCATACGCGTGAATGATAAAATTCCCTTTATCAGTTTCGAAGGAAGTATTCACTAAAAATCCGTCCAGATAAGAACTTAGGCCTAATTCTCTGATCTTTTCCGGAAGATCTTTAGGAACTCCACCATGGATCCCAGAATGGAAGAACCGATCATTGATGATCGTAAAATCGGAAGGATATTCTGAATCTACCCAATCATTCAGGGATTTTTTATAACTGTCAGTAAGAATGGTCAGGCATAGGACCAATGAAACTGCAAGCATCACAGTTGCTGCAGTTAAAGTATTCCTTCCTGGATTTTCCTTTAATTCTTCCAAACCTATTCTGAAAAAAGGAAAACTCTCATCACTTCTATCCAGGATTTTAGAAACGCCGGAACTGAATAAGGAAAGTAAATATGGAAAAGCGAATGTGATCCCGATTGTCACTCCTCCCACACCCAATAAACCGGGAAGAGGAAGTTTCCAAGGAGAAGGAAGATTAGAAATTCCTAAAGAAGTAAAAAATATTATCCCTCCATAGATAGCGAGCCTGGAATTCGGGATCTTTCTTTTTTCATTTTGGGAATCTCGAAGTATGGAAAGGGGAGGGACTTTTCCTGCACGTATCGCAGGATATACTGAAGAAATAACCGAACCCAAGATCCCAAGTCCTGCCGCGAGACCTAAGTCAGAAAGAGAAATAGAACTATAGGTTGATAATAAGTTTTTGTCTACAAGGCCTGATTCAGGACGGAAAAAATCTAAACCTGAGAAGAATATACCGAATACAATCCCTAAAACCGTACCTATACTTCCCAGCAAAACTGATTGGCTTAAAAAAAGAAAAATAGAAGATTTTACATCCAATCCTAAAGTTCTTAAAATCCCTAATTCTCTTTCTCTACTTAAATACAAACCAGTCATAGTATTGGAAACCATGAAGAATGCGATCAATAACGATATAAAAGAAATGATAAGCAGATTTAACTGAAAGGAACGAAGTGCATTTGCGGACTTTTCTTGGATCTCTTCAGAAGTTTCTATTTTGACATTTGATCCTAAGATCTTTTGTAAATTTTCTTTTGTTTGAGAAAGATTCGGGTCGGAAGATTTTAAAAGAAGATAGTCTGCTCCGTTTATATCAGAGAGTTTTTCTTGGATCAAAGAAATATCTTCGATGATCAGAAATCCACCTTCCATATCCACTGAGATGTAATCTTTAAACTCCCAGGTTTTCCCATTTAGTAGAAGAGTAAAAGGGGCACCTTTAAATTTTTCGGCCAGAGATTTGGATACATACGTTTTTTCTAATGGACCGGAAAATTCGGAACCGGCGTCTTCCTTTAAAGGGATCCCTAAATATTCTTTGGTCAAATCCATTCCCATATACAAAACTCTTAGATTATCGGAGGAAATTCCTTCCTGTTGTATTCGAGGTCGGACTGCGGAAATATTCCTTAGTTCCGAATGGGATTGTATTTCGGAAAGGATTTGCCAATCCAGACTTTGGCCGGGCCTAGTTGGGGAAATTTTTAAATTAAAATCTCCTTTTAAGTATCCCATAGAGAAATCGATCAGAGATTTTTCCGCCTTGTTTGCATTGCTTGTAGTGGATAAAAAAAGACCTACACCCAGCGAAATCCCTAAAAGTGCGAATATGAATCTGGGAAGATGAGTTTTAAAATATTCGTATAAGAATAGGAAGTATAAATTCATACTAAATCTAAGGCAGGATTTTGTTCCGGTAGGATGAGTCCATCCTTCATCTTGAGTCGGATCTTTCCTTTTTCTCCGATCTCTCTATCATGAGTTACGATGAATAAGGAAAACTTCTCCTTCTCTTGAAGTTCTAATAGAAGTTCTAAAATTTTATGAGCATGGTATGTATCTAAATTTCCCGTAGGTTCATCCGCCAAAACTATACTTGGACGTTTCGCAAGCGCTCTTGCGATCGCAACTCTCTGTTGTTCTCCGCCAGAAAGTTCGTCCGGTTTATGTTTGAATCTGTGAGCTAGATCAACCTTCTCCAAAGATTCCTTTGCAATTTCTCTCGCCTTTGATTTTCCTAAACCTGAAATATAAAGAGGTAAGGCTACGTTTTCCAAAGCGCTTAAGTAAGGGAGAAGATGAAAGAATTGAAAGATAATCCCGGTTTCGTTCCTGCGATATTCAGTGAGTTCTTGTTCGGTAAAATTACTTAGGTTCTTACCGCCGATCCAAACTTCTCCCGAATCTGCTTGGTCAATCCCGGAGAGAATATTCAAAAATGTGGATTTGCCGGAGCCAGAAGGGCCCATTAAAGTTAAAAAGGTATCTGCAACATCTAAGTTGATCCCTTTTAAAACGGGGACATTTTGTTTTCCGTTTATATAGGACTTGGTTAGGTTTCGGATGAGGATCTTGTTTGTCGGATTCGACATGATCCTATTTTGCATTCTCTAGGAGAGGACGCAAGGAAAAGAAGTGTGTTAGAGGCCACAGAGGTAAAAGAGGCGCAGGGAAATTTTCACACAAAGGCACTAAGGAAAACTTTGTGCTCTTTGTGCCTTCTGTGCGAAAAAAAAATTACCTCGTGATCCTAGCGAATTCAATCCCTTGGTAATAATGACGGATGATCTCTGCGTAGGTAAAATTCTGTTTTGCCATACCGAAACTTCCCCATTGACTTAGCCCCACACCGTGGCCTGCGCCCATACCCTTGATCAAAAATCCTTCACTTTCTCTTTTGATGCCGAAACGAAGTGATTTCACGGAAGTTCCAAGTAAACTGCGGAATTCTTTTCCTTTAATTTTAGAAGTCCCTTGTTTACCGATCACTTCCAAAAGATCCACTCTACCCGAAGGAGTTCTGGAAAGAACTTGGACGGATTGGATAGAACCTACACCTAAGGAAGAAAGAGTTTGGTCCATTTTATCTTGGTTTAAAATTTCCTTCCATACGAAATTATCACCGGCCTCATCGAATCTGGAAGCGACAGATTCTAAATAGGGAAGTCTTTTTCCTCCCCAAACTTGGTCCGGAGTTTCGGTTCTTCCTCCACTATTGGAATGAAAGAACATATGAATAGGATCATCCTCATAAACGGCGAGAACACCTTCTGTATCACGAACTGCTTGGGTGGTTCGTGGATTTTCTTTCGCCATACCTGAGTAAGCTTGTGAATTTACAGTGGATTCCACATCATATGCCGTATCCTTTTTATTTAGGATCTCTCTGATCGCATATGTTCTGGAACAGATTGCTTGTGCTTTTAAAGCTTCGGTTGGCCAGCCGGCAGGAACTTCTGAAGGAACAACAGAATACAAATATTCTTCTAACGGAACTCTGTTGATGAGTAGAACGTTACCATTCTTATCAGGTTGGAGTAAAATTTCTCCTCTGAATTTTCTTCCCTTGTATTCCAAACCGGGATTGTCCGCTACGAAACGTATTGGAGCTTTCAATTTTTTAGCATCCAAAGAAATCATATCATATGCACGTTTGATCAAAAGATCGTTCACATCATATACGAAAATTACTCCGTCTGCTTTGATCATCAGATCGGATTCAGCCTTTCCTAAAAATACTCTGATCTTTTCGGAAGTTTTGAGAGCGTTCGGAGCATTCCAAGGACGGATGATGACGGTATTACAGCCCCAAGCCGCCAAAATTAAGAATGATAGAATGATCGTAGAAAGTCGTTTCATGGGCACCTGTCGGTTTCGTATACCTTTGGTACTTACTATCGAATGAAAATCGGATTCCCTTCAGCGATTTTTAGGGGAGAAGATGGATACTGCTTCCAAATGAGGAGTCTGTGGAAATGGATCGCATAGTAGGAACTCCTCCATTTGGTAGGATTCTTCTAAAATTCGGGCATCTCTTAGAAGATTTTCGGGGTTACAGGAAATATAGATCAGTTGGGAAACAGGATTAGAATTTAAGAAGGCGCATAATTCAGGAGAAAGACCGCTTCTCGGAGGATCTGCGATCACCACAGAATCCTTCCAAGGAAGATTCGCTGAGTTCATTTTTTCCAGGCCTTTTTTATGAAATAAATCAAAGGCCAGAAATTCTATCTTTTTGTCTGGAAATACTTCCTGAAGGAACTCCTCGCCAGCTGATACTGAGGAAGAAACAATATCGATCCCCAAGATACGTGAAAATTTTTCTCCGAATAGAATGGAGAAAAATCCACTTCCGCAGAAAAGATCCGCCAAATTTTCCGCAGGTTTGATCTT
>NZ_NPEG01000019.1 GCF_002812045.1 Leptospira haakeii
GCATCCAAAAGATGCCCAGCATGAACATCCATACAAGATGATCAGCAAACAGATCGAATCGATTCGCAGTTATATCAATGTTGAAGTTATGGAAAAGCCGAGGGCAAAAACCTTCGGCTTTTTTATTGCATAATGATATGTATTTTGGAAAAGGTTGAATACGGCTTTAAGTTACTATAACCAATCGCCGGCCTTGATTTCTTTTTAGGCGGAAATTTCTTGCTCTTCAATTCATTGGATTTTTTCCTATTCCTGCTAGTTGTTTTTACGGTTTACTGGACGGTACCTAACGTATATAGAAAGGTCTGGTTAATTTCAGCCTCCGTATTCTTTTACGGTTTCTGGAGCATCGGATTTCTATTTCATTTTTTAGGAATATTAGCTTTTAATTATTTGTTTTATTATTTTGCGCATGGTTCGTATACCAAGGCAAAAGTTTCCTTTCTTGTCGTCGTAAACCTGTTCAATCTCGCGATTTTTAAATACCTAATCTTTTTCGAAACCATTTTACATGATTTGGGATTTTCGATCCAGGTCGCATATCCTTTGAAAGATTTCGTACTTCCTCTAGCGATTAGTTTCTATACTTTTCAGATCATCGCTTTTCATATAGATTGTTACAGAGGCGAGCTGAAGGAGAAAGTAAGCCCTGAAGATTTTTTCTTTTTCATACTTTTCTTTCCTCAGTTAATCGCCGGCCCTATTATTCGATGGGCTGAACTTAAGAGGCAAATCGATCGTAACAAATTACCTCATGCGGATTTACTACGAACAGGAAGTGTTCTTATCTTTTTCGGTTTATTGAAGAAGGTTGTTATCGGAGATCAATTAGGAACATTAATAGATCCCGTTTTTCAATCTCCCGAAAAATACAACCAGGCTGCGATCTTATTAAGCACCTACGGTTTTGCCGTTCAGATTTATTCCGATTTTTCCGGCTATTCCGATATCGCCCGTGGATTGGCAATTCTTCTTGGGTTTAATATTCCGAGGAATTTTGATACTCCCTATTTCGCAACTACCTTACAGGAGTTTTGGCAAAGATGGCATATTACTCTTTCTCGTTGGTTAAGGGATTATTTGTACATTCCCTTAGGTGGAAATAAATCAGGTAAAATTCATACATATGTAAATTTACTTTTAACGATGCTATTGGGCGGGCTTTGGCATGGGGCAAATTATAATTTCTTAATATGGGGAGGCATGCACGGCTTATTTTTGGCGATAGAAAGACCTTTTGTCGGGACGTTTCAGAAATATTCCAAATTTTGGCAGCTCGGAATTCGAAGTTTTATCATATTTCATTTCGTTTGTATTACCTGGATATTCTTTCGTAGTTCCAATTTAAGGGACGCGATCGTGTTTTTCGAAGGATTTACTCGAAACGTAGGTTCTAATTTATCTAATAATAGTCTTGCAGGTTGGTTGATATTCGCTGCGATAGTGCTTCATATATTCGAACGTAATTATCGTAAATTGGATTTTGTAACACGAAAGTTTTGGCTATTGCCTGCTTTCGGTATCGCGTTATTTGCCTTATTCCCGTCTACAGTCACTAATGTTATGACTTTTATATATTTTCAATTTTAAGGATAGATAGAATGCGTAAAATTTTCTTTATTCTTTCCATTCCTGCCTTTTTCGTAACTCTTCTTTTGCTCGATCGATTGATCACATCTGATCCGGTCATACAATTTGTTAGAAAACAAAAAACTATGCAGGAGAATTCCTTAGATTTGATCCGATTAAAACTCGGCGAATTGGAAGAAAAAGATAAGAAAACTGCAGTTTTTTTAGGCTCTTCACAATCTTTCTACTTTTCTACCTTATCGGATAAGGAAAATAACTGGGAGCCTGAAGCCGGAGTTATATTAGGAATCCAGAACGGGTTTGCACTAACCGCTATTGATTTTTTTGCGGAGATGGCGATCCTCGACGAAATTCTTGAGGCTAAACGTCGTCCTGATTTTATTGCGGTGGAGATTTCACCCTTTCTTGCAAATGAATCCCTTCAGATTTTCAGATGGGATTCAAACATATATGAAAAATCATTTTTAGATACTTTCTCTCAGGACGATTTGCCTATAACCTTACGTTCTAAATTCCGTACCGGAAAGTTTTTTAACTCGCTACAGTATGGAGTGAGCTTTTATAATTTGGCCACATATTCTAAACGCCAAAATGGTTTTGGGATCGATCCTAATGCAATCCAAGGAGTTTTGGAATTCGCATTATTTTCGAGAGAAGAACCGGACTTAAAAGGAAAGAAAGCCGAAGAATTTTTCGAAGAAGAATATACCAAAACCGGAGAAACTCAGGATCATTTCGGCTATTATAAAAACTTCCGAGTATGGGATGGTTTTTATAATATCTTACTCAAACGAATCCGAAAAATGGAAGAGTTAGGTATCAAATATGTCCTTTGGATCCCTGCAATTCATCCAATACATGAAAAATACGTTTATAAACCTCAGGGAGTCGAAGAGAAATTCATTTCTAATTTTAAGAAAAGAATGAAAGATTCCGGAGACTTGATCGTTTTCGACGCCAGATCATTTGGGAAAAGCTGTGATTCATGGGCTGATTCCGTTCATTTAGGTTCGGTGTGTTATAAAGGGTTAGCTGATTCTTTATACGGTGCCGGAAAGTAGTTTTTCTCCAATAACCTCAATTCTCCGCAAGGGAAGACTCGGGTGCCCTAAAAATACTTAAGCAAATGCTTGACTATTTTTCACTTACTCTGATACTTAAGTAAATGCTTAACAATTCATCCCTGGACAGGATCTTCTATGCTTTGTCGGATCCGACTCGTAGGGATATCGTAGAAAGGCTTAGCAAGAAACCGGCTTCTGTGAGCGAACTTGCCAGTCCATTGGCCATGAGTATGGCTGCGGTCGTCCAGCATGTGCAAATTCTAGAAGAGAGCGGTTTGATCAAAACCCAGAAGATAGGGCGAGTGCGTTCTTGTCGGGTTGAGACGAATTCATTGGAATTGATCGAAAACTGGGTCCAACAGCGCAGAAAATTCTGGGAAAGGAACTTAGATCGATTGGGAGAATTTTTGGAAAAAGGAAAGAAATGATTATGGAAAACCTAAAGGTCGCTCATGAAATTTTTAGCATAGAAAGAGTATATAAATCCGATCCGGAGTCGGTATATTCCGCATGGAGTAATGTAGAAGCAAAAGCAAATTGGTTTATCGGTCCTGGCGATTGGTCCGTTGTACAGAGAAAACTAGATTTCAGAATAGGTGGGGAAGAAATTCTGCATGGTCGTTTCCCAAATGGAAAAGAAACTTTATACAAAGCAAGATTTTCCGATCTAATCGAAAACCGAAGGATCGTATTTGTATATGATATGATCTTAAGTGGAAAGATCCACTCGGTATCCATCGCTTCCGTAGAAATCGAAATACTGGATTCTTCCTCCACAAAACTAACGTTCACAGAACAAGTCGCATTTTTAGACCAAACCATCGGAAGAGAAGGTGTTGCTTCCCGGAAAGAAGGAACCTTGGCGCATTTAATAAGATTAACAGACTATCTCGAAAAAGTCAAATAAGGAGAACTTAGATGAAAATCACTGATTTTATATATTATATTTTTATACTATTTATAGTTGCTGCATGTTCCGGAGGTAGACCTCTTCAGCTTCGTGAAACACCTCTTGAAATTTCATCCGAGCCAATCGAAAAAGGTCTCGCACCTATCAGAGATATACAGATGTATTATGAGATCCACGGCAAAAAAGATGGAGTTCCGCTTGTCCTGTTAAACGGTGGAGGTTCAACGATTGAAGTGACTTATAGCAGAATTCTCCCTCTTCTCGCTCAAAATCGTAAAGTGATTGCTTTGGATGAACAAGGCCATGGAAGAACGACAGATCGAAATGTGCCTGTTAGTTTTGAAACTTCTGCAGAAGATGTAGTCGCTCTTCTGAAATTTCTAAAAGTGGACCAAGCGGATATTTTCGGTTTTAGTAATGGAGCGAGTGTTGCACTGAATATAGCGATCAGATATCCGAAACTGGTGCGTAAACTTGTATTTGCCTCTTCGATTACAAAGAGAGAAGGGGCTTATCCTATGTTTTGGAATTTTATGAAGAATGCAACTTTTGAAAATATGCCTCAGGCACTTAAGGATGCTTTTCTTAAAGTAAATCCGGACCCTAAAAAATTACATACAATGTATGAGAAAGATGCTGCTAGAATGCGCAACTTCAAGGATCTTAGCGATAAAGAAATTAGAACTGTTGGAATTCCGACCTTGATCCTACTCGGAGATAGAGATGTTCCAAAACTGGAACATGCCGTTGAGATGGTCAGGATGATACCAAAGGCAAGGCTATTGGTTTTGCCCGGAGGACATGGGGATTATTTAGGTGAAGCGATCATGTCTCAAGGAAAGGATCGGTATCCTGAATTGACCTCCGCTTTAGTCCAAGATTTTTTGGATTCTCCATAAAGGTGAGATCAAAATTCGGATCCAGCCAGTCTACTTTCTAAATAAAGATTGGGAAATAACATGCTAGATTGGATTAAAAACTGGATTCAGGATCGAAAAACGCTGCAGAGGGGACGGGAATTATTTTCTAAAATCCAAGATGGAGACAAACAAGGCTTCAGGAAAATTTTAGCTCTGATTCCAAATAAAGGTGAATTGAAAGAATGTACTAAAGGCCTTCTCGGGTTTTGTGCTTCGGAGATCCAAGACCCTTTCTATTTGGAAACTTTGTTGAATGCTGGTTTAGATCCGAACCTTCCGGATGGAAACGGGATCTTTCCTATTCATAAAGCTGTTGAAAATGGCAAGATTAAACCTGTTCAGATCCTGTTGGAACATGGAGCGGATCCGAACGTTGCGGATCCGAAGGGAGTGACTCCATTACATATTTCTTATAGTTACGATGGGTTAGCCGAAATCTCGGAACTTCTAATTTCTAACGGAGCAGATACGGACAAAAGAGATAATTTGGGCAAGAGATATTTAATGTAATTTCTACCTTGCCGTGTAAAAAATTTCGGGCGGCTCGCTCGCTAACGCTCGGACCGCGCTGCTCCGATTTCGCGCATACGCGCTCATCCGTGACGCTTCGCGTCCCGGACTAAAGATCTACGCATCGCTGCCGCTTGAAATTTTACTTTGTATCTAAAATTTCATATTCAATCCGAATATTTTGGAATATTTTATAATCAGGATCTTTCCCATTTATAGCGAGATCTCGATGGGAATTTACTTAAAAAAAGCCTGGTTACTTTTTCTTTTATTCTTTGGTGTATGCTCCAATATAGAAAATTTTCCATACTCTTCCTATACGATTCATTTCGACGAGAACGTAGAAATTCTATCCTTATCTAAATGGGCGACAGAAGTTCAATTCCAATCAAACAAATCTAGGATCCGCACAAATGCAATTCTGGTGATCCAAGATGGAAAAACGATATTAGAAGCTTACTCTTCCGAATTCGGGCCGAAAACATTACATCCAACCTGGTCCATTAGTAAATTTTTATTGAACGGAGCAGTCGGGCAAGCCGTTGCGTTAGGAAAATTGGATTTAGAAAAACCCGTCCAATTTTATCTCCATAAATCCATTCTATCAAATTCTGAAGAACTAAAAGTAAAACATCTTCTTTTTTTTGCATCCGGGATTGATTGGAAAGAGAGGTATGAATGGGCGCCATTTAATTCGGATATTCTAGAAATATTGTACGGGGAAGGAAATAGAGATATAGCTGATTATATTTGTAAATTAAAATTTTATAATGTTCCTGGAGAAAAAATTTCCTATTCCAGCGGCGATTCGAATCTATTGTCAGCTGTTTTGAGTTCTGTGGAAAAGGATTTCCCTGAGTTCTATTTTAAACGGATCGGGATCGAATCCTATGTTTGGGAAAGGGACGGAAGTGGAGTTCCGGTAGCTTCTTCTTATGCCTATTTATCTGCAAAAGATCTTGCAAAAATCGGACTTTTGTATTCTGAAGAAATTTCAGGAAATCCGTCCGGTATTTTTCCAAAGGATTGGATCTCAAAGACGTTTCGAATATATGATCATAAGAGTAAAAGGCCATGGTATTTGGATATGCTTCGTCTTCCAAGCATGGGTGGACATGTATATCTGAACCAATTCTCTCCAGATCCAAAAGATCTTTATTATCCTGGACTTTCTCCTGAATCCTTTTTTGCTTCAGGTCATTGGGGACAATATATGATCGTAGATCCCAAGAAAAAATTGGTAGTAGTCCGATTAGGAAACGATAGAGGAGCAAGATTTCCGATGAGGGAATTTATAGATCGTTTGCTTCCCGTTTTGAATAAAATGGAACAAAGAAAACTACCATGAATAATTTTATAAAAATATTATATATTCTTGGAGTTATTGTCTTGATGCTGTTCTTGTTAATATTCTCTGTTTGGAAATGGAGAATTCTCCCTGATTCACTCGGCAGAACATATTCCAATTTTGCCGCAAAGGAAGGTTGTTCTTGTTTATTCGTATCGAAAGGTTCTGAAAAATATTGTAAGGATTATACAAGACAATTTTTTTCTCCGGACCTTTGGGCTCAGGATGATAATTCTCTGTCTATCGAATTTTATACTTTGTTCACCAATTTTAAATTAAAGGCTATTTTTAAACCAAAACAAGGTTGTAGCTTACATTTTCCTTGAAAATCCTTCAAGAAGCGCCTAACGAAGGTAAATAACTTCAAAAAAATTGAAAATTCTGAATCGGATATAACTTTTTTCTGGCTCAATCAGAGGGAGAATGTATAGATTGTAGTGCTATATTGATTGGGTGGGCTTAAATGCTAGGGTTTCGTTTTTTTTCATGTTTGTTTCTATTTTTAATTCCTGTGTTCCTCTGGTCAGAGCCGAATCCAGGACAGTCGGAACATCCTTACGGATTTTATAAAGGGATTTTTCTTTTATCCGGAACTACTGGAAATTCTTTTCATACAGGAGGAAGTTTGATCTCGAGAGAAAAAGAGATCCAAAAAAATCTAAAAACAGAAACTGCCTCCGGACAAATTCCTCTTAGGCTCGTTGGTCGGGATGTATCTCCTCTATTAGGTCTTCCTGATTCTCAGTTTTCTACGCCTGTATCTTATCGTTTATTTTTTGAATACGGAATAACTGATAAGATTGGATTGGGATTTGCAGCTAGTTCCTTTTCAATGGATGTGACCAATAGTAGGGAGTATGTAGATCTTCCTCGTTTATCCCAAAGCCAGCCGAATCCTACTTATGTGGAGGCGTTTCCTAATACTAAAAAATTCTATAATGATAGAATGTATTCTTTGGCAGTTTCTTTCCATCCTCTTTCTCGGTCTCGTATAGATCCTTTCGTAAACTTAGAAGCAGGGATTGTGCAATATACTACTAGTTCTAGGAATATACATCCAAGCACCGCCTTCGAACCGGCAAGTTCTACTGGTACAGGTTATGGAGTGAGAGCTGGCGTCGGTGTAAATTTTTTTCTAACTCCGGAGTTTGGATTACAGTTAGAAGTTTCAGGACAAAAAAAATGGCTTAAGTCGGATATTATTGGGAATACAAGTTTGGAATCTGCTCAGATCCAAATGGGCTTCCTATTCAATTTCGAAAACATCGCTAAATATTCCGAAAGGTAAATCAGCTTGAATCGAATTTTATTTTCTATTCTTCTAGTATTTACGTTCGAAGCTTGTAAGGGACTCATATATCGCCAGGAAAAGATCCCAGGTAAAATTGGGAATGTGGAGGGTATAAAAAGTGCTAAGGTATGTGCTTATAATTTTCTCTTCTTGGTTTCCGCAGGAGACGCTAGCATAACGGAAGCAAAACGTGTAGGTGAGATTGATCGGATACGTTCTGTGGAAATCGAAGTTTCTTCCTTTCTTTTTATCTTTTTTAGGCGCCATTGTTTGATCTTAACGGGGGATTAGATATGATTCGTGGATCTTTCTGTAAAAATACAACGCAACTATCTGTTTTACTCATAATCCTATCGATCCATCTTCTTGGTTTGAATTGTATGAGTTTGGGAGATTCATATCGTCCCATCCCAGGACTTCTCTATAATAGTGTGTCTTTTGATGGAGATTTTAATCCTCAGAATTCTGTTCGACCCTTACGATTCGGAAAAGGTTGTGTCCATCATATTTTTAGGATTTACTCATGGGGAGATGCTGCTGCTGGTTCCATAGCTTGGCGGGAATTAATTACGAAAATATCATATATAGATCATAGTGTGACAGACTTTTTTATCTTCTACGGAAGATATTGCACCTATGTCTACGGAGAATGATGTATGAAGTTTACTATTTTTTTTCCGATCCTTCTCCTATTATGCTCCTGTTTCCCGGAATATAGGGTTCCTTATAGTGCTTTAATAATAAGTGCCAAACATACTTCGAGGGGAGAATCTAATATATTTTATCCTTCTCGCCCGGAGCAAAATGCGAATGTGATAGGGCAGGCAAGATTAATTAAAGAAGGACGTTCTTGTTCTTCTTCTGTAGCTTATCTAGACACATATGTTTTTATTAAAGGTGGTAGTGTAAGAGACGCCGCTCAAACTGCCGGTATAAAAATGATAGGTACTATCGAATATTCTCACTTTAACCTATTAGGGATTTTTATAAAAGAATGTATTATTGTTAGGGGAGAATAACGGATATTTTTTTCAGATTTCCGTTTTTGAAAAATAGATCAGTCTAGATCTAAAAAATTTTATGAATTATGAAGAAGTAATAGAAAACAGATTTAGAAAGTTCCCTTGGTGGATCCCGATATTCACTGGTGTTTTGGCTTCTTGTTTGTATGTTTGTTTATCGTATTTTCACGAAATATTCGTATCCGGAGGGATTTGGATCCTTCCTATCAGCGGTTTATTTTTACATTCTTGGATGATACTTTTAGTCCATGAAGGAACTCACAGAAATCTTACTCGTTCCAAATTCGATCGATGGATCTTGAATCTTGCAAGCGCTTTCGTTTTTCTACCTTTTTATGGAGAACCTTTTAGGCTTTCTCACTTAAAACATCATGCAAAAACAAACCTTCCCGATGATCCATTATGGCCAAGATGGAAATTAGAATTATTTAAAAAGAACCGAACTCTTTACATTTTGTTGGAATTCCTACCGCTTGTTTCTAGTATTTTTTCTTTGTTTTGGAAACCTTCATATGTAGTAGCTGAGAAAGATAATAAACCTGTCTTCTCTAAGGAGACTTTATTCTTCTTACTTCTATCCTTTATCGTTTCCGGAGTTCTATTTTATTGGCTTCGACCTGATCTATGGTTTATTTTCGGAACATTCTTCTTTGCAAATTTCTGGGGATGTTTTCGTCATTGGTGCGAACACACTGGATATTCCAAGGAAAGAGAAAGTAATACGTTTTATTTTCCATTAGGATTTGGGATAGGAAACCATGAGATCCATCATGAAAATCCGAGTCTTTCCTGGCTAAGTCTCGCCCTTGGACTTCAAAAAAGAAAAAAGAATATTTCAATTTCTGAATGTTTTATCGGAATTTGTTTTTCTAAAAAATACATACACTACGCAGCGACAAAACAAAACGGTGCTTCTTTATCATCTTCTTCGGAGTTTTCATGAATTCTTATAGTAAATACATTCCAAATTGTATTACGATTTTACGTTTTTTAACTCTTCCGTTTCTTGTTTATTTCATCTATAAAAATGATAGATCGTTGTTTTCTTGGCTTTTTTTCGCGGCGTTATTGAGCGATATCGCAGACGGATTGATTGCTAGGATTTTTCGTTTGCAATCCGAATTCGGAGCAAAGTTGGACTCTTGGGCGGACCTTCTTCTTTTTTTCGTCGGGATCGCGGGTATATTAATATTCGAACCTGATTTTTTTTACGAGTACAGGATTTGGATAACAATCGTCTTAATTCTATATTTTGGAGAGATGTTTTATTCCTTGTGGAAGTTTAAGACCATCTCGAGTTTTCACACGTATGCGAGTAGGGTTGCAGCTTATTGTATAGGGATATTATTTATGAGCCTATTTTGGTTCGGTATCTTCTCTCCTATCGTATACGTTTCTTTTTTTGTGAGTTGTTTTGCTTACGCGGAAGAGATTCTGATCTTAAGAGTATTGGAAGAACTCCGCTCTAACGTGCGTGGATTATATTGGATACAAAAAGAAAAGAGGAAAATTTAAATGGGAAAATCGGTTGCGATCGTAAATGGAAGACTTCGCAAGGAAAAATCTGGAATTGATTCATTAGTTCGATCCAGATTGGAGAATGAGGGGATACGTCTTTTGGTGACCCAATTTCCGGGGCATGCCAAAAATCTGGCTCAAAAGGAAAGAAACAATTCTGAGATCATCGTCGTAGGAGGAGATGGAACTTTACATGAGGTGCTTTCTTCTTTGAAATCTCCATTTCCTAAGATCCGTTTGATTCCAGCCGGAACCGGGAATTCTTTAGCGAGAGATTTTGGCTGGGAAAAATGGAACCGAAAGGAAGAAAACTTGAACCTGACAAAGGAGACAATATTAGATCTCCTGCAAATAGAGGTTACTACTGAGGATGAAACTTTTTTATGTTATTCAGCAAGTACTATTGCGTTCGGTTTTCCTGCTGCGGTTACTGAAATAGCAAATTCCAGATTCAAAAAGTTGAAAAAATATTGTTATCCCGTGGCGGCTGGTATCGGAGTATTTTTTCAAAAAAGAAAAATGTATGAGGTTTCTTATAACGGTGATACAAAGAATAGAATTCCTCTTACCGGTTGTATTCTGAATAATACTAGACATGTTGCGAATTTTTTAGCTTTTCCAAATGCAAAACCGGATGACGGAAAATTGGAAGTTCTGGAATTGAACTCGGGAATTTTGGGACAGACCTTACATAATCTTTCTGTTCTTTCTCGAAAATATTTTTATGAACCGAAGGCTCCATTTCAGGTGAATTCAGTTGTTATAAATTTTGAATCTCCGGAGATCCTTATGGTGGATGGCGAGATTTATAAAAACGTCATTAATTTTTCTGTAAAGGTTCTGCCTAAGTCTTTGGGGATACATGGACCTAGATAAGGAATCTTTACCTTTACTTGGTTTCGTAATTTTCGGCTTTTTGGTAGGAGGGATTTGGTTTTTTCGTTCTTCCAAAGGGCGCTCTAAAGAAGAAAGGATTTTAAGATTTCGTAAATACTGGTCCTATGCTTTAATCGTCTCCTTGTCTTCCTTATTCGCAGTATGCGGCGGATATTTATGGTTCGGATATATTTCTGCGCTTTTGTTGTTAGGTGGTATTGAACTTATTCGTAATCTTTCCACTGAGAAAACACTTCAATTTGTTTCCGTTTTAGGAATCTATCTAATATTAGGGATCGGAGCAACTCTTTCCTTTTCGGTTCTTTCTTCTAAATTGTGCCTATGGTTGTATTTGGGGATCGCAGGATTTGACGCTTTTAGTCAGATCGTAGGGCAAAGTTTCGGAAAAACTAAAATTTCTCCTAGGGTTAGTCCGAATAAAACTTGGGAAGGATTTATGGGAGGGTTAGTGTACCTATTTCTATTTTCTGGATTCGTATTTTCCTTCTGGGGGAATTTTTCTTGGAAATGTATTTGGGTTCTTCCTCTTTTCGGATTTTTGGCCTTAGCGGGAGATTTAGCTGCAAGTTGGATCAAAAGAAAAGTTTCGATCAAAGACTTTTCCTCTATACTTCCGGGACATGGAGGTTTTCTGGATCGATTCGACTCTTTCCTATTTACTCTAAGTGTTTGGACCTTTATCTCGATTCCTTTCGGCGTTTTCAGAGAACCTTGGAACTAAAAGAGGAAAAGTTTAAGATTCCATCTCTAATAATTTTTTGAGTTTTCGAATATTCTTATTATCGGGATCTATTTCTTCTGCGGATTTTGTGAAACCTATGGCTTCTTCTTTGTTTCCTAAAAGTCGATTTAGATCTGAGAGATGTACTAAATTTTGCACATTCATCGGTTGCATTTGGTTCACCATCATTGCTGCTTCTAAGGATTGTGCTAAGTTACCAATACGTTTTTCCGCAATAGATAGATAATACCAGAGTTCTGCCGTGTCGGGGTCTTGAGTTAGATACTTGCTAAGCACTTTTACTGCTAACGGATAATCTTTCTCTTTGAAGCTGATCAGCCCGAGTAGTTTGTTCAATTTTTGGTTATTATTATCCGTTGCATATGCATCCAGAAGAATGGAAATCGCTTTTTGAGCTTCTCCATTTCGGTATAATTCTTTTCCTTCTTTGTAGAGGCTTTGTAAAACTACTTTATCCGCAAATTCGTTATTCTCTTCTCTTTGCTCGATAGAAGGAGCATTCACTTCCTGAAAACCGATCCTTAGGATAGAAAGATCGTCTATGACCTCTCCTATACTTCGGATATTTTTCTCCATGGATTTGATGTCTCCATGAGATTTTTCTACAACATCTAAGAATACATTTTCGTCTTCATTTATAATCCTTTTTTCATTATGTACGGATAATAAAAGATCGTCTCTTCCGTCGGAAGCAAGTATGATCAAATCTCCCGGATGAAGTTGGAATTTTTTTACCTTAAATTCGAATTCGGAATCTAAACCTAATTTACGAAGTTCTAATGTATCTTCAATAAACGATGCCTTTCCGTCCCTATACAATACCGAAAATGGATGTTCCGCATTCCAGTAAAACATCTCTCCTGTTTCATCGTCTATTAATGCTACAGTCGCAGAGATTACCATGGTTCCGTCGAAACTTTTGAATACCGAATGAATTTCCATATAGGTTTCAGTCAGCCATTCTTCCGGTGTTTTTGAAAGGACCCTTTTGTTTGCGGCGGACCTTGCCATGATAGAGTTCATCACGACTCCCATGACCAAGGAACCTCCCGCTCCTTGCATTGATTTTCCCATGGCATCCCCATTCATTGCCATGGTGTATTTTTTATAATTATCAGGGGTTCCTAATCTTAAATTTCCGGTTAAGCAGATATCTCCTCCGAGTTCTCCTTGCTTATTACGAAATTCGAAATATTTCTTTTGTCTGATAAGGAAGTTGGTATTTACCTTGGAAGACTTATTTGCGTTATAGAATAGAGGTTTCGCCAGTAGGGAAGTTAAGAAATAGTCTCCATCCTGTTGGATTTTTAGTCTTTGAACTTCTTCCATTTTTTCTTGGACTTCTTTTGTACGTTCTTCTACCTTTTCTTCCAGATGATCCGCATGTTCTTGTAATTGTTCTCTGGCACCTCGGATAGAATCTACCATAGAGTTGAATGATAAGGATAAGAAACCGATCTCGTCCATGGTCTTGACCGGGACGTTTACATTCAGATCCCCATGGTTTACCTTCTCCACTCCGGATAATAGATTGTTGAGAGGATGTATTAAGCTGACTCTAAGTAGGATGGGGAATGCGATCAGTATGAAGATCGTAGTTCCAAGAATGATCAGGATCAACCAGCGGGCAACATCATGGATCACCTGTCTAAATTCTACATACGCGAATCCGACTTCGTATCTTGTTTGTCCTATCACGAAATCATAATGGATATAAAAATCACCGGCAACCCTGAAAAGTCTGGAACTTAAAGGAAGATCCGTTTCCTTCATTTGTTTCAGAGTGATTGATTCTAATTCGGATTCAGATTTTCCTTTATGTAGTTTTTTGTTCTTTTCGATGGCTTCTTTAAGCTGTTGGTTTTTGTAATATTTTTCTCCTTCTTTCAAGGTCGTTTGGTTTAAACCGTCTTTGGAAAAAAGGATCTCATATTTATGATCGAATATACCTGGGCCGACCGGGCGAGAAAGTATGTATCTTACATTCGGAGGAAAATTAGTATCTCCATTTCTGATCTCCGTTTTGACCGAGTTTATCTCCACTAGATTTTCTTTTTCAATGGACTTATCGATGGAGAATAACGTAATATAACTGATCGCTCCCAATGCTAATACAACGGTAACCACGGCACTGGAAAGTATCTTTCCCATAAAGCTTGTAGGTTCCGGAGAATGGTTCAGGTAGGCACTTTGTATAAGAAACATGGTGCTTACCGATAGGATAAAATATACGATCGCGTAAGTGTCGTAGGATAGGACTCCGGACTTGTTTAATACGTTATTATACGCGTTTAGTATATTTATAAGTACGGTGACTAAAAATGCTCGGAGTGCAATCCCTTCCTTTCTGGAGGGGAGAACGATCCTCATAATATTCAGAGGAAGGAAAACGAGGGCTTTTATAAGAACACGTACTGGTAAAGCCTGAGAATCTGCGGAAGTATTCCATTTTTGGAATATTCCAGAATAACGAGAGAAATAGATCGTTTTTCTGATCAGGATAATCGTGCTGAGAACAAAGCAGAGAAGGATCGCAAAACTAGCTTCTTTTCCGAAATCGAAACTGTAATGATGTGCAGAGAATAGGTATATCTTTTCCTTTCCTGCTGTGTTTATGATGAAATGGATCCACGCGACTAAAGCGATTACCAAGGTTAATGGAATAACAACTTTGGATTCTTTAGGATAAATATTTCTAGGAAAATGATAAGAGAAACCTATGAATGCTACGATAGCGAATATCACAAAAACGGTAAGATACCTATGATAAGCTCCTAGAGGATTGAATATGGAATAGGACAGGAAGTAACCGAAAAACATAGTCCCATATCCCGCATACATTATAAGTAAATAATATGTGGGCAATGTTTTGCCTTTCTTGAATATCAAGAATCCGCTCAGGACAACGGTTAAAAGGAATAAGGAGAAAACTCCGCTTGCATGATGGGAGAAAAGAATGGAGGCGTCCATATCGGACTTGTTAGATTTTGCATAAATGACTAATTGTCAAGAGGATTACTGAATACATGATAAATAGCAATAAATGAGTCCTCTATTTTAGGTTTTTATCGAGCGTTTGATCAACAAAGGAAAATCATTTCAAATCTGTTTCAGAATTTACTCTAAATTGCTATATGCACTAAAACTTTCGTATTATTTTCTCATATCGACTTTTTCTAATTAGGTGATTTCAGGTTCTGTAACAATCGCTCGACCCTAATCGATCCGAAGATCGGATCAAGGTCGAACAAGAGAGTCGGTTTTAATTCAACCAGACCTTTTTGTTTTGCTCAGCGTACTCATCAAAAGAGATAGGATCTTTTCCTGTAATCTCCCGAACGGTATTTAGTATAGGAGAAGAATGACCTTCTTTCAATGCTCCTGCAATGAATACCATAAAACTTGCATAATCTTCCGGCACACCGGCTTGCAAAAGACCTGCCTTGAATGTCTCGGGGCTGATATCTGCGTAACTCACCTTTAGGCCGGTATGTTTGGAAATTTTTTCAGCAACTTCTTCATGAGTAAGCGCTTCCTTTCCAGTTAATGTGATCCCTTTTCCATTGAATTGGTCGTTCAAAAGAGCGGAAACAACGGAAGAAGATATATCATCCGTATGGATAAAGCTAGTCTTTGCATTTCCTGCAGGGAAGGATATCTTCTTATCTTTCAATATTCCGGAAAGCCAATATGTTTGGAAATTTTGCATGAACCAATTCGGTCTTAGGATCGTATAAGGAACTCCAGAGTTTTCCAAGCTGATCTCTAATTTTCTGAATGGAGCCTCAGGAGGAGCAAAGTCCACACCCATTGCGCTCATTAGAACTACCTTCTTTAAAGAAGAAGTTTTAGCTTTTTCAAACCAAGGATTTAATACTGAATATTGATCCGTATATCCTGGAGGGGAAATGAAGAAGGCGCTCTCCACTTTTTCCAAAACTTCGATCCCTTTTGTAGGCTGGGTGGCATCCGCAAATACCCATGTTAGTCCCGGAAGTTTTTTGCCTGTTTCAGGTTTTCTAGTCCCTGCATACACTTCATGACCTAAATCCAAAAGTTTGGAAATTACTGAACTAGAGATCTGTCCTGCTCCGCCATAAACGAAAATTTTCATTTGATTTATTCTCCTGTAACTTTGAATGATACAAGATGTTCTGAAATTAGGCTATGTCTCAGGATCTAAAAAACATATCCAAGAGTATAAAGGAATCGACTTTTGGATATTATAGCATATACTTAAAATATGGATATTCTTTCGGAAATATTGACAAATGCAGGCTGGAAGGCCGATCTGCTCGCTAGGACTTCTCTATATAAACCTTGGGGATTTCGCTTTCCATGTGAAAGGAGCGGTGGATTCCATATTCTTTCCCAAGGTTCCTGTTACGCGAGGATCAAAGGAAAACTGATCCATTTGGAAAAAGGAGATATTCTATTCGTTGCAAAAAGTTTGGATCATGATCTTGTATATTCTCCTGATGATAAGGTAGTACATATTTCCAAGTTCCTGGATATGTCCGAAAAACAAAAGAAGTCAGATAAACTTCCTCTAACCACATTTGTTTCCGTTCGTTATGAGGTTCCTGAAACTCCCCAGCATCCATTCTTCTTAGAACTACCGGATTTTATTTTAGTAAAATCGTCTGATGTTCTCGCACATCATCCTTTAAATACTACTCAAGTATTGATCTCTCAGGAATTGGATTCCGGCATTGGTTCCGATTTGATACTACAAAGATTAACCGATATTCTTTTATACTACGTAATCCGACACTGGTTGGAGATCCATCCTTCCTCTTCTCCTGGTTGGAGAAGCGCATTTAAAGACGAAAAAATCCTAAGAGCATTAGAGGCATTACATAGAAAACTTTCTTATCCTTGGACCTTGGAAAAATTATCCAGAGCAGTCGGTGTTTCCAGGGCTTCTATCGCAAATCGATTCAGGGATGTTTTGGGATGTACTCCTATGGATTATTTGGCAAAATTAAGAATAGATAAGGGAAAAACTCTAATGGTGGAGGAAAATTTTACCTTAGAAGAGATTGCAAGGACTGTTGGTTATTCTTCTGCGTTTGCTTTTTCTAAAGCTTACAAAAGGATACATGGTCTTTCTCCTAGAAATTCAGAGCAGGAGAGATTGGGGGCTTAGCCATTTTTTCGGATGGAATCGTTCTAATCAAAGCTTCTACTATAACCGGTTCTAATCCAGAAACAATCTTCTTGACGGAAACAGGTTTTGAGATTCTTTTTATGCTGCCGATATGGATCAGTTCTATTTTAATTTTTACTTTTTCGGTTCTCTATTAGCCTGTCTTTTTTCCATCTATGTTACCTTCTTCTTTTTAAGTATCAAGGATAGAAGTAAGGCAGCATTTCATTTAGGTCTTTCCACTTTGGCGATGACCTTATTTCATTTAGCTTACATTATTGCATTTATCTCTTTTGATCAATGGACGATCATCCATCGTTGGCTGGCGATTCCTTCTCCAATGATGGGGTTTGTTCAGTGTTTTATATTTTTCTTTTATTTTCCAAATCCAAGAAACGTTAAGTTCGGTTTGACTGTTTATTCTATCTTATATGCGGGGCTCGCGATTGTTGAAGCTACGTTTATTGCAGTGACATTACAATCGGATCATCGTTTTAATGTAGGTAGTAATTATTGGGATTTCGAATCCCATAAGTTCTATAAAATTTTCTCCATCATAATTTTAGTATATAACTTTTCCTTTTTAGCATCTGCTACTTGGAGAGCGATCGTAGAAAGAGGAAAAGAGAGAAGATGGATTATCTATATCGCTATCGCATATTCTACGATTACGATCATTCCAGGTATTCTGAATGTAATGAGTAGGGATGGTTCAGTTTCTAGGAAAGTATTCCAACACACCACCGATATTGCGCTTGTAGCCGGTTTGTTTCTTGTATTGATCATTTACGCAAATGCGACTAAGGAAAGGACTACTATTTTGAGTAAGATAGTAGCCGTGACTATGGCTACTTTTCTTTTGGCTTTCCAGTTAGTGGGTTATGCAATATTAAACGGTTATGAAACTTCTTTCGATACATTAAAGGTACAAGCTTCCGAACTTGCCGCGTTTCAGGGGAAAAAGCCGGAGGGATTTGCGTATCTTCTATCTTTTGATCCGGATTCCAAAGAGTTCATCTTGGAAAAAGGAGAGAAGGACTCTAGGTTCGATTCGGAAGATCGTTTAGAGATTAAATTTTTCAATATAAGCCGAAAACTTACCAATTTGGGAACATTGAACGCAAAGGAAAGATGGGAGAGATCTAAGGTTATTTTATCCAATTCCCCCAAGGAGTTTTATGCATATTCGGAAGGGATAAAGAATTTTTACGAATCAAAAGGAGACGAAAAAATTTCCGATGCGGAACTTCTGGATTTCTTTCGTTTTTTAAATAAAAAACTGAATATTATAAAAAATAAATTTTCCAATCTTCCTTCTAAAAATGATCCAGCGGCGGTGACTAAACTCTTAAATTCAGAAGAGATAGGTTTAAAATCCATACTTGAACAAGTCCGCAAAAAAGTGGAGAAGGATATTTCATCCGGAAAATCTGAGTTAGAAGTGAGATCTTCTTTTATTCTTCCCTTAACTTCTTTAAGAGAAGCGGGAGAGCGGATGTATAGAGGAGCCAAGTTTAATAAGGCGAATGAAAAAACTCCCGAGTTCTATTTGGCTTATTTGGTGGTCCATCCTCAAGACGAAAAAATTTACGAAGTGGGGTTCACTTATAAATCCTTCAGAGAGTATTTACATTCTCCATCTTTAGTAATGGTGATCTGTCTTTTGGTAATGATTGTTACCATTAGTTTTGGATTTAGATTTTTCTTCCATAATGCGATCGTAAAACCAATGGAGGAAATTGTAGTCGGATTAACCGAAGTAAACTCCGGAAATTTAGAATACAGATTGGTTCCAAGGGTAGAGGATGAGATCGGATTTATTGCTAGGTCTTTTAATAGAATGGCTAGATCCATTCAAGCCGCTAGGAAGAGATTGGAACAATATGCTAATGAACTGGAAGAAAAGGTAAAGGATCGAACAAAAGAATTAGAACAAACCTTAAATGAAGTCCAGGAATTAAAACAACAGCAAGACGCGGATTATTTTTTAACTTCTCTTTTGATCAAACCTTTAGGTTCGAATAAGGCAAATCAAGAAAATGTAAAAGTGGAATTTCTTCTGAAACAAAAGAAAAGATTCACCTTTAGAAAACATGAGGATGAGATCGGGGGAGATCTGAATATCTCCAATCATATAGACTTGCAGGGAAGGTCTTACACTGTCTTTTTAAACGGAGACGCGATGGGTAAATCCATGCAAGGTGCGGGGGGTGCGTTAGTTTTAGGATCTGTTTTTGAATCAATCATTGAAAGAACCAGAGTAGTGGACACGATCAAAAAACAATCTCCTGAAAGATGGTTAAAGAACGCATTTATTGAATTGCATAAGGTATTCGAAAGTTTTGAAGGTTCCATGTTGGTCTCTTCTGTGATAGGGCTTGTGGATGATGAACTTGGAATATTATATTATATTAATGCAGAACATCCTTGGACGGTTTTGTATCGGGATGGGATCGCAAGTTTTATCGAAAAAGAGTTCATGTTCAGGAAATTGGGAACAACAGGCGTAGAAGGTACTATTTTTATCAAAACTTTCCAGTTGGAGCCGGGAGATTGTATCTTTGTGGGTTCTGATGGTAGAGATGATATTATCGTGGGTATGGATTCGGATGGTGATAGGATCATCAATGATGATGAAAAATTATTTTTAAATTCCGTGGAAAAGGGAAGAGGAAATCTCCAGGAGATCTATAATGTTATTTTAAATAACGGTAAATTGAGTGATGACCTTTCTCTCATTCGATTGTCTTTTACCGGAAATGGAAAACATTCGATCCCTCAAGACGAAAAAAGGCAAAGGATCAAGGAATTACTCAGGAACGCAAAGGAAACCTTCTTAAATAAAGATACACAAGAAGCCCTTAGCTATTTAGAAGAAGCTGAAGCTTTGGATAGCAGGGTTCCGGAAGTGAAGAAAAATTTTATAAAACTTTTCCTGAAGTTAAAAGATTACCAAAAGGCCGCCAGATACGCGGAAGATTATTTTAAGATGAATCCGATTGATAGTGAGATCTTATATGTGGCTTCTTTTGCGGCTAGAAAAGCAGGTCAGATCAGAAAGGCCTTGGATTTCAGTGAACGTCTTCGTTTGAGAGAACCTTCTCATATCAAAAATTTGACAAATCTTGCGGAGATCTATATAGCGGTTAAAAATTTTGATAGGGCAGATTCTATCTTAAAGGATGCGATCCGTATAGATCCTACTAACGAATCCATTTCGAAAGTAGAAGAGCTTTTGAAAAAATATTCGGATCGTTTTTCGAATGGAAATGGGCAGCCTAAGGAATCATAGGCCGCTTTCTAGCCGCTTCATTATTTCTTAATATGATATCCTGTCTTGAACATCCAGGCTACAACACAAAGGCAAGAAATTAAAAAAAGAGAGATCATAGCTAAACTAATCTCGAGACTTACATCTCCAATCTCATAGAAACTCCATCTGAACCCGCTGACCAGATATAGGATTGGGTTGAATAGAGTTACTGTTTGCCAGAAAGGAGGAAGCATACTTGCGGAATAGAAACTTCCTCCCAAAAAGACCAAAGGAGTGATGACTAACATCGGGATCACTTGTAGTTTTTCGAAATTATCCGCCCAAATCCCTATGATAAACCCGAAGAGACTGAAAGAAACACAGGTCAGTATCAAAAAGAACACCATCAAAAATGGATGAGCGATCTTAATTTCCACAAACATAGAAGCAGTAGCAAGCATGATGGAACCTAAGATCAAAGATTTGGTTGCAGCAGCTCCTACGAAGCCGATCACAGCTTCCATACTGGAAACAGGAGCGGATAAAATTTCGTAAATGGTCCCTGTAAACTTAGGGAAATATATCCCAAAGGAAGCATTGGAGATACTTTCAGTAAGTAATGAAAGCATTACAAGCCCCGGCACAATAAAAGAACCATAAGACACTCCGTTCACTTCTTGGATCCTGGATCCGATCGCTGAACCGAAAACTATAAAATACAAAGAAGTAGAAAGAACTGGTGATGCAATACTTTGCATCAATGTCCTTCTTGTTCTTGCCATTTCGAAAAAATAGATGGCTTTGATTGCGTTCAGGTTCATTTGGGTTCCTTCACTAATTGTACGAAAATTTCTTCCAAACTGCTTTGGGTGGTATTCAGATCTCTGAATTCTATTCCGGATTTTTTCAATTGTTCCAAGAAGTTTGCGATTCCGGTTTGTTTTTCCTGGCCGTCATAGGTATACAATAATTGTTTTCCCTCGTTCTTTAATTCCAGTTCATAACCGTTAAAATTATTCGGAAGACTTTGGAGGGGAGAAACAAGATCCAATAAGATTTGTTTTTTCCCAAGCTTATGCATTAGTTCGGTTTTCTTTTCTACAAGGACTAATTCTCCCTTGTTCATGATACCGACCCTGTCAGCGATCTCTTCCGCTTCTTCGATATAATGTGTAGTGAGAATAATGGTAACACCTTTGTCCCTTAGGGCTCTTACCACATTCCACATATCTTTTCTGAGTTCTACATCCACACCTGCTGTAGGCTCATCTAAAAATAAAACCAATGGTTCATGGGATAATGCCTTTGCGATCATGACCCTTCTTTTCATTCCGCCGGATAAGGTCATAATCATTTGGTCCTTCCTCTCTAAAAGAGAAAGGGATTTTAGGATCTCATCGATATATTCTTTGTTAGGTGACTTTCCGAATAGTCCACGAGTGAAATTCGTAGTAGTCAAAACTGATTCAAATGCATGAACTGTGAGTTCTTGGGGAACAAGACCGATCATAGATCTGGTCTTTCTATAATCCTTGATAATATCGTAACCGCCTACGGAAACAGAACCGGAGGTCGGATTGACTATCCCACAGATAATGGAGATCAGAGTCGTTTTTCCGGCGCCATTTGGGCCTAAAAGAGCTATGATCTCTCCCTTTTGAATATCCAAGTTTATTTTTTTTAATGCTTGGAATCCGTTAGAATAGGATTTGGAGAGGTTTTGGATGGAAACAATGGGAGAGTTGGAGTTCATACGATTCCTTCAAACCGTTCAATAAATTATAAGATTATCCAAAATACGAAACTCAGGTTGGTTGGCCCACACCAATTTTAGAAGATAAGATGGTTTTCTAGGTCCATGGAGAACGGTCGGTTTCCAAGTGCGGAAACCGAATATCGGAACTCCTAGAAAGGTGAAAAAGTGAATCAGTTACGGCCTTGTTTTTCTCTAAGATAAATATAGTAAGCAGCTCCAACTGCCACTCCAGGAACCACACCGAGTAGAAGTGCGATCCATCCGTTCTTGATCCCTTTTGTTTTCGCATCGTATACAATCCAAGCGGCGAGAACAAGCCAGGTAAAAATTATATCTAGAGCATAAGCGCTGGAGAACGGATTTACAAATCCTCCTAAAAATGCACCGATCACATCGAAGTTTTGTGATAAAGGTGGAAGTACTAAATATAAAAAGCCTGTGGTAAACACAGAGCCTAGAATGATCAGAAGATTTCTAAATGTTGAAAGATTCATTTTGTTCTCTTGGTTAAAAGTTTAATGACAAAGAGTAGGAATTTTTGTAGGGAGCGCTACAATAAATTTTATCCAAAACGGGGTAAAAAAATAAAGAGAAGGTTCCCTAATTTATAAATTTTTTCCAAATTTTATCTAAAATTAGTTAAAAAATTTTCTCAAGTTGACGGATCTTAATCTGTTTGGGTTATATTCTTCAAAATCTAAAAATGAACGTTAAGTGAAATTTCAGATTAGGAGAACTAAGATGCGTAATCTAATTCGCTCGATGGGGATTGCTTTAGCTGTCACAGGCTTTCTCGCGAGCTGTCAAATTTTGAATAAAGTTGTCGGATGGGATGGAAAATCCAATTTGTCATTCTTATCATTGGAGAAGGCGGGAGTTTTCGCAGGTAGCGGAAAGTCCGGACCAAGCGGGACCACCATACAATCCACAGATGGTCTTTTTAGCGTCTTCATCCCGGAAGGTGCAATGGATGGAGAAGAATCTTTTGAGATCACTAAATATGATCCACCTTCCAATTCCCTTCCACAAGGATATTTTCCGACTTCTCAGTTGTATGAAATAACTCCTTCTTATAGATTTAAAAAAGACGTTATCATAACGATCACATTAGATTCAGATAAATTAAGTTCTTTGAATCTAAATAAGAAAAAATCACAAGGATTTGTGGTCAGCCAAACTCCTGAAGATGATAATTCAGGCAGGATTACCGGCGGTTGGAATACGGGAAGAACATCTATAAACGGTGATAAAATTACGATTACTACTCGTACATTTTCCGTATTCGGTGGAGGAACTCCTCCAGCAGGGAATAATGCTCCAAATATAATGGGAGCTTTCTATTATTTCAAAACGAATTGTTCATATCTACCTTATATGGTTAGAACTAGAGTGATAGAGCCTGATGGGGATCCAATGCAAGTGTATCTTCTTACCGGAACTGTCGGAAGCAGCGTGGTTGCTATTCCTATGACTCCTGAATCAGGAAATTGGTACAGCGCAAATATCCCGTATGAAGCGATGGTCGCAGGTGGGATCCAAATGCAGGTCTTAGCTGTGGATTCTTACGGAAATAATTCCTCTCATCCTACTTCGGATACATTTAGATATCCTGCAGATGCTGGGAATTCTACCTATACTGCCGGATTTAAAACGGACCAGGATAATGATGGATATTTAGACGCTTGGGAAGTGGATAACGGTTTTAATCCAAATAGCGCTACTTCTCCGCCTGCTACTCTATTCCCTGATTCGGATAACGATGGAATCCCGAATATTGCAGACCGCACTCCTAACGGAGAAACAAATCCACCTATTGATAGTTTAACTTTGATCCCTTCTGTTCTGAAAATGGACGTGGGTGAAAATGTTACTTTTGCAGTATCAGCATCTTTTGCCGGTCAACCTCGTTATGTTCGTCCGAATATCGTCGTTACTGGGAATGCGGTTAGCGGAGTTCCTGTCGGAACTTTAACAAATTCTACATTACATGCGAATGCACCTGGGCTTGCGGGAGTGACTGCAACTGTAGGGAATATTAACGCTACTACGAAAGTGACAGTAGTGGATTCTGTTGCTCCAAGTTCTATCACTGACTTGACTGCAACTGCTATGACATTCACTCAAGTAAGACTTCGTTGGACTGCTCCGGGGAATGATAGTGGTTCCGGTCGTGCCGCTGCATATGAGATAAGAAGAGCTTCCAGCGCGATCACTAATAATCTTCAGTGTGATTCGGCACCTGCGATCGCACATTCTTTAGTGCCTAAAAATTCTGGCTTGCCGGAAGTGTTGGATATCAATGGACATTCTCCGAATAACACATACTATTATTGTATTCGTGCATTCGATTGGAATGGAAACAGAAGTTCTTGGACAGGGACTGTTCAAGCAACAACTCCTGCTACTCCTGATTTAACTCGTCCCGGAAATATCACTAACTTAAATGCAGTTGTTGTAAACGAAACTTCAGTGGATCTAACTTGGACCGCTGTGGGCGATGATAATAATACGGGAATCGCGGCTGCTTATGATATTCGTAAGTCTACGAACGTGATCAATACTGATAATGATTGTGATGGAGCCGTTTCCATTCCAAATGCGTTATTCGGAATTACTTCCGGAACTTCGATTACGTTTAGAGTAAATGATCTATCTGAAGATACCAGATATTATTTCTGTGTGAGAGCATACGATGAGGTAAGTAATCGTAGTAGTTGGAACGGAACAGTTTCTGTAAGAACGCGTATGAGCAATAAGGCTCCGATCGTAGATGCAGGACTGGATCAATTGGATAGAATGATCTCTCAAGTTGTGAACTTAAATGGAACAAATTCATCGGATCCTGATAAAGGGATTTGCGGAGCAAACGTATCCAATTATTCATACCAATGGAGATTTATTTCTAGACCGGTCGGCTCTGCATTATTGGATTCTAATATTTCTAACGGAAACCAATTGTCTGCTTCCTTCGTTCCGGATATTCCAGGAAATTATTTGCTCGAATTATCCTTTAGAGACGATGCGGGAACCTGTTATGGTGGAGCAAGAACTGGCATTGACTCGGTTTTAATTTCTGCAAAGGACTTAGACAGCGTAAATCCAGATCCTGTTTCCAGTAGATCAGCAGCAGCTGTTTCTTTGGACCAGATCCAATTGAATTGGTACAATGTAGGGGACGACGGAATGGTCGGACCGGTATCCAGCTATAAAATTGGGGTATCTCTGTCTCCGATCACAAACAGTATAGAATGTGATGCCGCAGTGGATACACGTTATCCGAATTTGAATAACTATGTTCCAGGCCAGGCAGTTTCCTTTATCATCGGGGGCTTATTACAGAATACAGTTTATAATTTCTGTATCGTAGCTTATGACGATGTAGGGAACAAAAGTCCATGGAGTGGAACTCTAAGTGCGAAAACTTTAGAAGGAATATCCGGCTGGGGAACATTTACTAGTTGGGGAACTTGTAGTACCAAATGTGGTCCTGGGAACCAATCTAGGTCCAGGGTTTGTTTGGATCCAACTCAAGGCTGTGCAGGTTCTGCAGTAGAAACTCAAAGTTGTAATTTGCATGCTTGTGCGTATACGAATTATACTTCAGAGGATAACGGAACAACTCCAACTGCAAGTTGTCCAAGCGGGTTTTCTAGCTACACGGCAAATAGCAATCCTGGGTATTTCAGGAGAGTTGTATATGATTATTGGGGAGAAGGCTGGGCGTGTGGAATTATCCCGAGAGAAGATCGAACTGCTAGTTCGGGTAGCTACTACACATATTCTCTCAGTCCAACTACAGCAACTTTCTATTACGCAGTAAATAATCCGCCTCCTGTAGAGAATTATTGTGTTTCTCATACAATAATAAGTAATCGGTCTACGACGGTCTATTGTATGGAGAAACAATACTAAGTAGGTTATAACTTTAAATCTATAGAACAGTTTACAAGCCCTCGTCGCGAGACGGGGGCTTTTTTATTCTCCAAAAGAATTTAAAAACCGGATTGGCAAAAACTGGATCGGATCCAAAAAGGAAATTGCCCGAATGTCCGATCTACAAGAATTAAAAAAGAAGTTCGGAGTCTCCGAATTCAGATCCTCTCAAGAAAAAATTATCACAGATGTTTTAGAAGGTAAAAATTGCCTAGTGATCATGCCTACCGGCATGGGCAAATCTTTATGTTACCAATTGCCTGCCTTGGCATTGGAAGAATTGACCGTTGTTATTTCCCCATTAATCGCTCTTATGCAGGACCAAGTAGATAAATTAAAGTCTTTGGGAATTGATGCTGAATTCGTAAACTCATCTCTTTCTAAAGAAGAACGTAATCTTCGTTATGAAAACTTAAAGAATGGAAAATATAAAATTCTTTATGTTTCTCCGGAAAGATTTCGTAAATTTCACTTCTTGGAAATATTCAAAACTCGAAAAGTTTCTTTATTGGTTGTAGATGAAGCTCATTGTATCAGTCAATGGGGGCATGATTTTAGACCTGACTATACCAAAATTTCTGAATTCAGAAAGATCCTAAAATATCCTAGGATCATCGCTTTAACTGCAACCGCGACAAACGAGATCCAGAAAGATATAATCAAACAGATTGGATTATCTGAATCCGATATCCAAATCTATAACGAAGGGATTTCTAGACCGAATCTTTATTTGGAAGTTAGGACTTTTGTGGATTCTTCCTCTAAAGCAAAGGAGCTGATCTCATATCTGAAAAATCTGAAAGGAAATACGATCGTTTACTTTAATCTGATCAAAAATATCGAAATTTTTTCAGAACTTTTGGATATAGAAAAGATCCGGTATAGAGTATATCATGGTATGTTACCTTCTGATAAAAGAAGAAAGATCCAAAACGATTTTCTAAATTCTAAAAATACGTTACTTTTGGCTACGAATGCATTCGGGATGGGAGTTGATAAGGCAAATATTCGTACAATCATTCATGCAGAGTTACCTTCTTCTTTAGAATCCTATTACCAAGAAATAGGTAGAGCTGGCAGGGATGGTAATCCTTCTGATTGTCTTCTATTTTATAACCAAGACGACCTATCCGTTCTGATGGATTTTATTGAATGGCAGAATCCGGATGAAAATTTTATGATCCGAGCCTATCGAGTCTTAAAATCAGCGGGAGAAAAATTATCTTCCCTGGAATATGAAGAATTGCAATCGATGGTAGTTCATAAAAATCGAGGTGATCATCGTTTACAGACAGTTCTCAATCTTTTCGAAAGGCATGGAGTTACTTCGGGAGACTTGGAAAGAAAGTCTCTTGTTTTACGGGGAGAATTACCGGATGTTCTAACAGACCCGAAAGTCCTGGCAGAAAGAAAGAAGGCGAGTTTGAATCGGCTATATCAGATGTTAATGTATTTAAAATCTGAAAAATGTAGAAGGGAATTTTTATACGAATATTTCGGAGCAAGTTTCCATTCTTGCGAAAATTGTGATATTTGTTCTAAAACTTAAACTCTCGGAATACAGAAAGTAAATTTGCTTCCTTTTTTCTCTTCAGATTCGACCGAAATTTTTCCATTATAAGCTTTTATAATGCTATAAACCAATGGTAGACCTAAACCTGTTCCGGATTCGTTTTTGGTTCCTAATCGAGTAGATTTGATCTCGGTTAAGAATAGATTCGGGATCATATCCTTAGGTATCCCTATTCCGGTATCTTCTACAAAAAATTCCGGATCATTCTTCTGATTAGAAAATCCTATACTAATCGTATCATTTTCTCTACAGAATTTTATGGAATTGGAAACTAAGTTGATAAATATTTCGGCGAATAAGGCTCGGTCTACGTTTAACTTCACATCATCCGGGATATTATTTATGATACGGATCTTTTTTGCTTCCGCTTGAGGAAGAAGTTTAGCTAATACACCTTCTACCTCTGGATATACGTAGATCAAACTATTGTCTAAAGGAAAAGAACCTGATTTAAGTCGATTTAGATCCAAGAGTGTCGCGATCATCTCTAAAGATTGAGAAGACGTATATTCCGCTCTATCAACCCATTCCAATAAGGATTCATCATCCAATTGGTTGTAATCATTTTTGATCAAATGTAAGATTCCGATTACCGTTGTAATCGGAGATCTTAAATCATGAGTCGCTAAAGATAAGAATGTGTCTTTGAGCGAATTCGCTTCTTCGGCGATATGTTTTGCTTCTTCTAATTGTTTGGTTCTCTCGGTTACTTTTTGTTCCAATGATTTTTGAAGTTCTTCCAATCTTACGAATGCATTGGAGAATCTGACCGAAAGCATAACGGTTTGAGAGAATAAGAAGGCTAAAAGGCCCCAACTTGCTAAATATTCCGCTTTTATGATCAAACTTTGATTTAAAATATCATTTAATGTAGTTAAAAAAAGTATTAGGGATCCCACTGCAAATAGGATCGCACCTTCTCTTCTCTTGAAAATACAAAGAGAGATCATTATGAAAAAGTAAACTATACCTATACCAACAAAAGTTTGGAATATTCTAATATAGTTCATGTATTCAGTGGAAGGTAGGGCAAGGACTAAAATAAAAAATATAGAGCTTACACCTATGAATAGATGATTAAAGTAATAATGGAATTTTTCATCTGGGAAAACCGCTTTTAGAAAAACGGAGAATAATGGTAGGGCCAAAACGAAGGTTAAAATATCCAGTTTATGGATATAAACCCAGAAAGAATCGGGAGTAACCTCGTATATAAATACGGACCCCGTAAAAAATCCTCTGATACTTAAATCTATACAGAATAATCCGAACCAAAGTGCGGATTTATCCACCCTTCTCATCAGAAACAGAATTAAATGATAAAGGCCCATGAAGAAGGTGGCACCGAAAACCACCCAGCCAAGTGCGACTTGTCTTTTTTTCTCCTCGAAAACGGCTAAGGTATCTCCGATCTTAATAGATTTACGGAGCCCGCCTGTTCTATGATAAAAATTTGATATTTGTAAGGTGAGTTTTAGTTCTTTGGACTCTTCGTCTATTAGAACAATCGGATGTTTATAGGAAGGAAGCATTTCTTCTCTTGAATTCCCGACCTTCCCGTTCTCGATCAGTAATTTTCCGTTTAGAAAAAGTTTGAATGCTGTAGAAACATCTCCGATTTGAAAGGCCAAATCTTTTACCGGTTTATCCAGTAAGACTGTGAGTTTGTAAGTCCCGAGACCTTCTCCCTCATGTTGGTTGCCGTTTTTTATAAATGAGTTCCATGCGCCAGGAACGGAAATGAATCCATCTTTTGTAAAATTTTCGGGAGTTATAATTCCGTCCGCAAATTCCCAATCTCCATCTAAGGCAACCGTATAGAAACGATCTCTGTCCCAATCTCTCAGATCTAGAACTCCATCTTTTGCTTGTGGAGAATAGACCTCGGCTTTTTGAGAACACCCCAGAAAAACCAAGAGAAATAGTAAATGAAAGATAGATGACCTCATTCTAATCTCTGGTCTCCAGTTTATTCTCCGCCTGAACTCTGTATAGAAAATTGTATAAGGATATTTTTAAAAAAAGACTGAAAACCCTAAGAAGAATCCTCTTAAAATCTCATAGTTCCCCGATCTGGAACCATTACTAATAGAGATATAAGAAGGTGAGGATAGATGATAACTTAAATTCAATTGGTCGAAGTGTAGATAGCTGAAATAAGAATAAATTTGGTTATACCCCAGATGAAATCTCATATTCTCATGGAATTTATATTGGAGAGAAATTTCAGATTCATAACCTCTGAAAATCCCTCTGGTTCCGGCGCTTCCATTCGTAAAAACCAATGTATCCGTAGAAATCATAGGAGTTCTAAAAAATCTAGTCCCTTCCGTATAAAACACATCTACGCTTAAATTTGCCGTAAAATTTTCGATAAATTGGTAAGAAGATTGGATAGAAACCTGAGGGCCGTAAGTATAAAAATATTCCTGGAAAGCTCCGTCTAACATGTATTTACCGTAGGTATATTTATTGATATTACGAAGTCCGCCGCCTAAATATAAATTCCAGTTTTGAATGGGAGAAATGATCTTATAAAAATTTGCTTCAAATTCCGATCTTGCTAAAGGGGAATAATAAAATCTCTCTGCAGATAAGCCGCTAGAATTGGATCGGATCACATTTGAATTCGGATTTACCAATTCTACTTCATAATAAGAGATCTCTGCTCTGTAATTTTTCTCATAATTTTCGTAACTAAAAACTGCAGGAACTAATACCTTTTGGTTTTGTTGCAAATGCCTCGTTTCTATAGATTCATTCGGATCCGTTTTTTCCGAATAAGATGTGAAATTATAGGGAATAAAACTGTAAGTTTGTCTTTTTAATAATAATTCGAATTTTTGTTTTTTCTTTTCAGAGGTCCCGTTCTTTGGAGTCTCCTCCGAACCTTGTAAACTCGAAATTAATATTAAATTTAATAGAATGAAAATATTATATTTTTGAAAAAGATCCATATTCTTCTGCACCTAAAAGAATAAGTTAGATTCTCTTTTTAAAATACGAAAGGTCAACGACTTTCAGGTTTTCTGGTATACTTCCTAAACTTTCCGATGGAGAATTGGATCTTGGAGAAAATATGAATTTATTTATTACTGGAGCTTCCGGATTTGTTGGTGGAGCAATTGCTCGCCATTTAAAGGAAAAACATAAGGTAAAAGTATTATCCAGATCTCCAAAGACAGATTCTACTTTAACTCAACAAGGTTTTGAAATAGTAAGTGGAAGTTTAGAATCTATCAGTTCACAAGATTTAGTAGGAATAGATATTGTAATCCACTGTGCGGCGTTTGTAGGTCCATGGGGAAATTACCAAGATTTTTGGAAAGGAAATGTAGAAGGAACAACTCGTTTATTAGAAGTCTCTCAGAAAGCGGGTGTCAAAAGATTTATACATATGGGAACTGAGGCTGCACTCTTTTACGGACAGGATATGATCCAAATAGATGAGACCTATCCTTATCCCAAAAAAACTCCTTACTATTATAGCCTCAGTAAAGGAGAGGCGGAAAGAAGAGTAGTCTCCGCAAATCGTCCAGGTTTTGAAACAATTACTCTGAGACCAAGACTAGTTTGGGGTCCGGGAGACACATCGGTTCTTCCTGTCCTCAAGAAGATGGTAGCCGAAGGAAAATTTATGTGGCTGGATGAGGGAAGAGCTAAAACTTCTGTGACCTGCATTCCGAACCTAGTCTATGCAACTGAACTCGCTTTAACTAAGGGTGTACCAGGGCAAATCTATTTCATTACGGATGACGAAGATAAAACGGTTAAAACATTTTTAACAGAGATGATGCAAACCCAAGGGATTACACTTCCTAAGGCTTCCGTTCCCTCTGCCTTGGCTGGATTTTTAGCAATGATAGTGGAGACGATCTGGAGAATATTCGGAATTCGTAAAGAACCTCCTATGATGAGATTCCCGGTCGATATTATGGGAAAAGAATGTACGATCCGTATTGATAAGGCCAAAAAGGAATTGGGATATAAACCTGTGGTTAGTATTGCACAAGGTTTACAATTAATGAAAGGTTAAGTTTTGCGTTAGACTTTGATCCTGGAGTCTTCTTTTTGATCGCTTTCCTTCCTCGCACTTTTTAAAATTGTGTCGAGTAGGCCTGGAAATTTTTTTTCCAGGTCATCTTTACGGATGATGGAAAATCTCTGGGTTCCTTCGTATCTAGTGAAAATCATCCCTGCATCCCTTAATTTCCCCATATGGTAGGAAAGATTTGTTTTGGGGGCATAAACTAGAAAGGTAGAACAATTAGATTCTCCTTTATCCGAAAGATCTAATAGTATCTTTCTTCGGATTGGATCACTTACGGCTTCGAATATAGAGTTCAATTCTATCTGATCTAAATTTGGATGAGTAGGTTGTTTAGACATCGGAATTTTTTTCCAATACTCCTTATAAAGTTCAATAATATTTGAACAAAAGATTGACAAGCACTTTCTAAGTTCTATAGTTCAAATATTATTGAACTAATAGGGAAATGCTCCGTTTTGCCTTAAAACCTAAAAATTGTGCAAAAGGGACCAAAGGAGACTCCTATGAAAATACCTAGGTCGATTCAGAAAACCTACCAAAGTTTGCCGATTTTGCTGTTTTCTTTCTTTTTCATCGTTCCTCTTTTCGGAGATGAGGTACGGCTGAAATCAGGAAAAGTCCTGAAAAATTTGAAACTGGAGAAGGAAGCGGAAGAATATTATATTTTTAGTTTAGAGGATTCTATTCCAGTCAGGATTCCAAAGTCCGAGATTGCAAGTGTCCAAGCCGAAAACAATAGTCAAGACTTGAAGGAACAAAAATCGGTCCCTCAAAAAAGAAATTATGATCTAGTCTGGACCCAATCTTTGACCAATGATGTGTTCATCAATGGTAACAGTTTATTCGGAAATGCTTTTGATAGAAGAGGGGATCTTCATTATTCAGGAGTACCTAAATCTTTGATCCTAGATACAATGGTCAATATTCCTACTCCAGTAGAAGGTTTACAACTGATCATCAGAGATTATTCTCCTTTGACAGGAAGAACAAACAGAGATGTGGACGGCGTTTTTCAATCACATCCGTACGGACCGGGAGTTGATCTGGATAAAGTTGCAGAAGATCCAAATACAAACAGATTGAGAAAGGAGCCTAACGGGCTGAGAGAAGGTCTTGCCACTCTTCTTAATTATAAATGGTCTACAAATCGTTTAGGGGATTGGAATGCAGGTTGGATCTATTATGCGAATAATCAGCCAAGTTTTGCTCTGGGACTTTTTACTTTTGGTTGGGCATTACCTGTTCTGAAGTATATTCACCCCACTTATACTTATAACGTGAGGGTGACTTCCGAAAGAATTGGAGGTTCTAATATCGCAGGGGAGAAGGACTTGGAGTCCGGATATCCAACTAATGCGTTTAACGGTACAACTTTTCATAGATTCTCTGTATTCCATGAATACGAGGTCACTGAAAACTTTAAGATCCAACCCGGGATCGATTTCGGATACCAATACTATAATGATAATATAGATAGAAGGTCCGGATTTAAGAATATAGACTATAAGGTAACCTTAAAGTATTTAGGATTCTCTTTTTCACTTACTGACGTTTACAGACCGAATACTTATATGATAGATAATAATTATTACTATCCAAATACTGTAGGCGGCCAAACGGTCGGGACAGTTCCTGGAGCGACCTGGGTAGGCCCATTAACAGGAAATTCTAATGATGGACTGACCATAGATCCTTCTAAAGGTTATGGTTTTGTGAATGATTTTATCTTAAGTTCCATCCAGAATTCAGGATTAGATCCTAATGTGAAACAGGCTCTTGTGAATAAACATTTAGAGCAAAAGATCCCTCTTCATAGTATTATCTGGTCTTTCGGATATTCTATCAGGATCTAAAATGAAAACCGGAAGAAAATATTGGATATTAAGGATCTAATGTTTCTTCCGGTTGGTTTTCCCAAAGATCAAGAAGCTCTTCCGATTTTGGTTGCTTCTTCCACTTCCACAAGTTTTCCGGTTTTCACATCGTAGAAGTATCCATAAACAGGGATGTCCTTAGGGATCAACGGATGGTTTCTGATCCTTTTTACATCATCTACCACGCTCTTTTCCAAATTTTCAAAAGTTAAGAACGGGATATATTTTGCTTCGTCTGATCCTCCGGATTCTTCCAAGTTTCTCCAACCGTTTGCATCTACAGTTGCAGTTTTCAAACTTTTCGCTAATAAATTTCGGATGATCTGGTCATTGAATAATTCCATCCCACAATCGGAGTGATGGATCACGAAAAATTCTTTCGTGCCCAAAAGTTTGTGGGAGATTATAAGAGATCTGATCGCGTCGTCACTTGCTCTTCCTCCGGCATTTCGTATAACGTGAGCATCTCCTTCTGAAAGTCCCGCATATTTAGCTGGGTCCAAACGTGCGTCCATGCAGGTCAGGATCGTAAAACTTCTGGCAGGGGGAAGGGCCAATTCTCCCTTTTTGCCGAACTCGGAAACATACTTATTGTTTGCTTCGATTACTTCTTGGTGGATCTTACTGGTTTCTTTTTGCAAAACTGCTGAATTTGACATAGTGGAAATTATATCCGTAATAGCGGATATGGCATCCAGTTTTAGTAGAGAAGGCGGAAAAAGGGTCTTAGATTGTATAATTAGTTAGGGAGAAGGTTAGTATTTTGTATGGGATGGATTGATAGACATGAGAAACAATCGGTTGGAGTTCCTATTAGGGCTTAGTGTAAAGTTGTCCCCGCCCTCTTTGGGTGGGGGCCGGTGCGGTGGTACGCAAGCGGATTCCTTAGCATGTTTTATTCTTTTTTGCGAGAGAAATTTTCTCACACTTAGTAGTAGGAATTCCTACATTAAGAAGAGAGGGATTGGTATATATTGTTTCGATTCTTGAAGAGCCTGTATTGATTTTTTATTTGAAATAAATTATTTCTGATTTATTCGAACTTCCGATTTTTCCTGAACTTCATCCGAGCGCAAAATAATGTAAAAAAGTTCAAAAGAAGAAGATAAACGAAATTAACATATCTCCTTTCAATCGTATTATACTTTAAGAATGTATAGTTTTTATTGTGGTATAACTACTTTAAATAAAACGAATGTTTTAACTTAGTTATGAATTTTGAAACTTACTCTCAAGTTGGTAGATAAAAAATTCCTATAATTTTCATTTTTTCCGCCTTCGGGTCTTGACCTATTTTAATTCTAGAATTATTCTAAGCGGAAATTTTGTCGGCGATGTCGAATGAAAGTAACTACGTTTTCACGAATCGATTCCAGGTTTTTAGGATATATAGTTCTTATATTCGTTTTTTATTGTATAGGTTGTGATTCCCAAAAGAAGAAAGACAATGACCTGACGGAACTTACCTATATTCCAAGCGGAATTTTGGGATTACCGGACTTACCTGTTCCTAAGAATAACCCTCAATCGAACGATAAAGTGTCGTTAGGTGCTAAATTGTATTCTGATAAACGATTTAGCTCTGATGGAACTGTATCTTGTGCTACATGTCATAAGCCCGAACAGGCATTTGTAGATAAGCTGAAGGTCTCTAAAGGTATTAAAAATTTTACCGGAACCAGGAACGCACCTACTGTATTAAATGCAGTCTATTATAAAACGCAGTTTTGGGATGGAAGAAGAAACGATTTGGAAGGACAGTCCAAAGATCCTCTCTTAAATCCTGTAGAGCATGGTCTTTCTAGTCATGATGACCTTATAAAGATCGTAAAATCAGATCCGGACTATACTTCAAAGTTTAAAACTGTATTCGGTATCGAATCAGATTCTATCAAGATAGACCATGTTGCCATGGCAATCGCATCTTTTGAAAGAACGATCATCTCCGGAAATTCCCCTTTTGATCGTTATAGATTCGGAAAAGAAGAAAAGGCATTATCTGAATCCGCGATCCGCGGTTTAAATTTATATATGGGGAAGGCGAGATGCCAAGATTGCCATACGATAGGAGAAACATACGCAATCTTTATCGATGATAAATTCCATAATCTGGGAGTTGGCTTCAAAAGGATACAACCTAAATTAGAAGAGATACTACAGAAAAAAGCAGAATCCAAAAACAGTCCCACTTCTGACGAAGAAATACTTACTAATATTGAATCTTCCGAGTTGGGTAGATTTGCGGTCACAGGAATCAGTGAAGACTTGGGAGCATTTAAAACCCCAGGTCTCAGAAATATCGCATTAACTTCTCCTTATATGCATGATGGAAGTTTAACAAGCCTCGAACAGGTTATTGATCTGTATGATAAGGGTGGAGAAACAAATCCTTTCTTGAGTAGTGGAATCCGTCCTTTGGGACTGACTGGTCAAGAAAAAGCAGACCTTGTATCTTTTTTAAAATCCTTAACAAGTCCGGTTTTGCCTAGCATGCCAAAATGATTGAGGACTGGAAATATTCCGATGAGGAGGAGAGTTATGGAAGAAGGTAAACTGAGCAGGAAGGATTTTTTGCGCAGAACGGGAGGTCTACTCGCCGCGAGTATTGTTCCAATGAGTTTGGTGGAGATTGCCTGTGGAGGAAGAGGGAAGGGCACTCATGAAAAATTTACCTTTGCATTTATATCGGATCCTCACCTAACACATATTAAAGGAACTAGTTTCGTTCGGAATTTTGATACTGGTTTGAATAAGGCGATCGAAACGGTGAATCTAATGTTCCCGAGGCCTGACTTTGTCGTATTCGGAGGAGATCTGGCTCAATTAGGAAAAAGAGAAGAGCTCGATCATGGTATGGAGCTTTTATCCAAACTTAAAGTTCCGGTCAAGTTTGTGATCGGAGAACATGATTATTACTTGGATATGGGAAATTATTGGCAGGATAAGATCAGCAAACTTAATTATTCCTTCGATCATAAAGGAGTCCATTTCGTAGTTCTGAATAGTATTCTTACTTACGATACTTGGATCAAACGTTGGAAAACCCCTGAAGAAAGGATGAATGAGATGGCTCGTTTGGATAATCCAAATGGATCTCCATTTATGGTTGGTGATGATCAGATCGCTTGGTTGAAAAAGGATCTGGAGAATATTAAAAGTGGGACTCCTTTAGTGGTCCTTTCCCATTCTCCATTATATAAAATTTATAAACCTTGGAATTTTTGGACGGACGACGCAGAGAAGATCCAATCAGTCCTAAGTAGATTTGATAATGTGACAGTCTTTCATGGACATGTGCACCAAGTCTTATACAACCAGATCAAGAATATAAGCTTCTATGCGTTGATGTCCACGGCTTGGCCTTGGCCTTATCCGGAAAGTTACACTCAGTCACCACATTACATTCCCAAGATGACTGTATTCATGAACCGTCAGGATCCGTTCCATGAGAGAGATGGAACCGGTTGGGCATTCGTAAACATGGATAATGCAAGAGAAGAAATGCATTATAAACTTTGGGAGAATAAGGATCGGATCGTAAAATACGATGAATCCGCAGGACATCCGGTAGATTCGGCTTATCAAAAGCCTGAATCTAGAATTCTACCTCAAACACATTATTAGGAGAAACTTATGGACGGTCGGCATACTTTTAGTAATAGATCTAAATCCAAAATTTTATTTGGGATCTACACTTCTTTTTTCTTTTTGATTTTCGGGACTGTGTCTTTAGTCTTTGGGGATGATTGGGAAAAGTCCAACGAAGATAAATGGAATGCAGCATTTATGGAAACGGTGGCTCGAGGAGAAAAACTTTTCCATGGGCCTGAATTGGGAGGAAATACTGTACAATGTGCTATGTGTCATCCGAATGCCACCAATACACATCCTGAAACGTATCCAAAATTTCAGAAACAGATAGGGAAGGTCTCCACATTAAGGGAAATGATCAACTGGTGTATCCAAAACCCTCTTCAAGGTAAACCTTTGGCGTATGATGATCCTAAGATGATTGCATTGGAAGCTTATATCATGTATGAGAGAAGGAACTCTGTTCTGGTTCCCGGAAAACATTAGGAGAAATGAATATGATCCGATTTTGTTTGTTTATAGGGATTCTAGCGATTTTATCTTGTCGATCTGAGATTAGCGATTCTAGGTATAAAACGGATCTGGAAAACGGACTCTCTTTATTTGGAACCGTAGAAGATATACATGCTGAAAAAGCAATTTCCGTTAAGGAATCTTTTTCTTCAGGAAGTAAGGATTTACTGTACGTTCCCTTCTCCGCTAACGTAAAACTGAAAGAAGATGTTCGTAACTATGTTCATCATGCACAAGAAGGAAGATATCATAGGGAATATGTTGGTTGGGTAATGCAAAATTCCACAAATAAACCCGGAACAGAGAAGTTATTACATTTCTCTTTGCTTGCGAATCTGTCTTCTGTTCGTTGGTATGACGCAAAAAGTGGGCAGATCATTCCTTTAAAAGGAGTTTTGAGATATAAAAAAGAGGGAAGCGAATGGATTTCTTTAGGTGCGTTTGATAATTAAAATTTTTGAATATGCAACACCACAGCATTTGATCCGCAGGTTAACTTGCGGATTCTTTTTGCCTTGGGGTCGTATACAACTTTCTATAAGAACTAATGAGAGACCCTTTTGTCACTTCTTCTGCGGGTTGTATCTCCGATCCATTGAAATGTTTGGACTAAAGTGATCAGAACGAAAACTGTTGCAAACATTATATCGTCCTCGTATCTGTAATAACCGAATCGGATCGCAAGATCCCCAATTCCTCCGCCGCCTACAATCCCGGCCATTGCGGAATATCCTAATAAACTGATGATCGTAACGGTAATAGCTGAATAAATTCCTGGCTTCGCTTCCGGTATTAGAACTTCTTTAATGATCAATGAGAGTTTTGCTCCAGTGGAGACTGCCGCTTCTAAAACTCCTTCCGGAATTTCTCTTAGAGATGTTTCGACTAATCTGGCTAAAAATGGGATAGCTGCCACGGAAAGTGGAACTGAGGCAGCAAGCGGGCCTATTGTAGTTCCTACCAATGACTGAGTCAGAGGGATCAGTGCTACGAGTAAGATCACGAATGGAATAGAACGGATCAAGTTGGCCAATACTCCGAGCACTGCATGAAAAAATTTATTTGGAATAAATAGTTTTTTATCAGTGAGATAGATCAGAAATCCCAAAGGAATTCCAAATACTAAGGCGGAAGATAGGGAAATCCCGAGCATTAAGAATGTTTGCCCGAATGCATTTACTAGTTCCGGGTATAATTCGATCCATTTGGAAAGATTCATTTGTAAATCTCCTCCACAGTGGCTCCATACCTTACGAATGCAGCTCTGATTGTGTCTGTACTATTATCCGCAGGATCTGTTTCCAGATAAAAAACTCCGATTGGTTTCCCTGAAATATATTCAATTTTACTGTGAATGATATTAGGGACATGATTTGTAGCACGGATCACTTTTCCAAGTACAGGTTCCGTAGCTATCTCGTTTTTTAATACAACTCTCAGTATTCTACCTTCTGTTCTAGCTAAGGTCTCTTCCGGAATAGAATTTGTGAATGCGTGGCCCGTAAGCTTTTTAGTAATTTCTTGAGAAGGGTCCGCGAACAGGGAATAAACGGAGCCTGTTTCTATCAATTTACCTTTTTCTAATACGGCTACGGAATTACAGATCTCTCTTACGACGTTCATTTCGTGAGTTACGATAAGTATTGTTATAGAGAATTTTTTATGAATGTCTCTTAAAAGTCCTAAAATAGAACGAGTAGTTTCCGGATCTAGGGCAGAAGTTGGTTCATCGCATAAGAGCAGGGTCGGATGATTTGCGATCGCTCTTGCGATTCCTACTCTTTGTTTTTGTCCTCCACTGAGTTGGTTCGGATAAGAATCTATCTTATCTTCGAGTCCTATTAAGGAAAGAAGTTCAGTCACTCTCTCTCGGATCTTTTCTTTTTTCCAACCGGCAGCTTTTAATGGGAGTGCGATATTATCGAAAACTTTCTTGTTTAAGATCAGATGAGATTGTTGGAAAACCATTCCAACCTTGGATCTGTGATTTCTGAGCTCTTCTCCTTTTAAATGAGAGATATCTGAGGATTGGAAAAATACTTGTCCTGAGTCAGGTGTTTCTAGTAAATTTGCGAATCTAAGTAAGGTACTTTTTCCGGCTCCGGTAGTTCCTATGATACCGAAAATTTCTCCCTTATCTATCTTTAAGGAAATATCCTCAATAGAAGGATGCGTAGATTTCGGAAACGTTTTAAAAACGTTCCGAAATTCTAATATAGTTCCCGAGTTTTCTTTTACTTCCGTTTCCCGAACCATTCCGGCTTTTGGAATCCTTTAAAGTCTTTGTCTACGATAGTTTCGAAGTTTTCAGATTTTACAGCTTCGACTATATCTTTAGCAAATATGCTGTCTTTTTCTGTTTCACGAACTACTATTATATTTTTATGTTCTTCTGCCAGCTTTTCTAAGATCACTGCTTTTGTCAGATCCAAACCGGATGCAAGTGCGAAATTTCCATTGATCGCAGAAAAATCTGTGCTCTCTAAAGATCTAGGAAGTTGAGCTGCTTCTAAAGGTAAAAATTGGATTTGTTTTTTATTTTCAGTAATGTCGTTTAAAGAAGCCTTAGTGGGAAGTGCGTCCGGATTTACTTTAATAAAGCCTAATTCTTGAAAAAGTTTTAATGCCCTTAGCAAATTGGTCGGATCATTTGGAAGAGCGATCGACGCCTTCTCTTTTATATCCTTAGGGATTTTGGTTTTTCCCGCAAACACCGACATAGGAGCAGTTGGAATATTTATGATCGCGCTTAACTTTAGATTTTTATCCGCAGTGAATTTTTTTAGATAAGGAAGATGTTGGAACAAATTCGCATCTATATCCCCGGAAGCCAGCGCTAGATTCGGTTGTATATAATCGCTGAACTGAACGATCTCTATCTTGTATCCCTTCTTCTCAAGATCTGGGAAAACACCTTTTTTCAAAAGATCCCCATAAGGCCCGGGGCAAATCCCGATCTTCAAATTTTTTCGATCGCCCGGAAGATTAGGGGCTTCTTTCTTTCCGCAATTTATAAAAAAAGGAAGAAGGCCAAGTAATATGATAAATAACTTTCGATTCATTGATTCACCTATAGTCGGAATTAGACTAGTCCAATGATTTTTAAATCCTGTCTTCTTGGATAGTAGAAAAATCTGTTATATTGAATAAAATGTTTAATATAACTCGAATTTGCAATTGCCCTCGTTCATTCAAATTAGAAGGAGAATCAGGCTTTGGAGGTGGTAGGAACTCCTTTATTGCAAGGACTCTGCGTATTCTTTCAGTTTAGACAAGAATCGATCCGCTTCCGGATAGGCAAGGTGAAGTGCATCGCTGTCTTCGTAGATATCTTTATGATCAATAAACCAAAGGTATTGAGAAGGAGGGAAGTTTTTTAGAACAGTTTCTCTTGTCCTGGTTTCTTTCGCTGAGACCAAAATTTCAGGATGCATTGGCATTTCGAAAAATATTGGTCGGACTCCTTTGGCTTCCAATTCTTTCAGAACGGAAGATAGATATGTCATTCTCTCATTTAACTTTTTCTGCTCTACCGCAGCACCATACCAACGTTTCACTTCCTGCAAATGTTCTTCTTTTAATCGTTTGGAAATTTCGAGAGCTTCTTTTTCTTCATTTGGATTAGGTTTTGCTTCTACCGCAAAAAAAAGATCCGTAAATTGGATTACAAATCCTACTGCATAATTCAAGGGTTGTTTTTCGGATTTGAGAACCGGGAAATTCCTTCTTGTAAAAACGAAAAAAGGCTCAGTATTATCTCGGGAAAATTTTTCATTTTCCTTTACGGAAAGTTGATTAACTTCTATCAGAACGAATTTGGGAGAAGTATCCGAATTCTTTAATATAGATAATCCTGTTAGGGCACCTTCTCCGACTAAGGAAAGATTGAACCAACCTGAGTTCGGTTTAGGCAACATTCTGTCCGACATGGAAGATCCAACGATCACGAATTTAGAATCTTTTCCTTCGGTCAAAAAACTCTCTACTCGAACTCTATTATGCTGCCACCAACTTTGTTTCGGTATTTTATGAGGGGAGAAAAAATATACAAAACTAGAGTATATTCCTAAGAAGATGAGAAAAAAGATAATGAGTCGGATAAAAAATTTCATAATTAAAACTGAAAATAGATAAATGCGGCAGAAGGCCCCTTGTTTAAAACGATCAGGAATAGAAGAAATGCATAACCTATATTCGAGACATTCTCCCTTGTTTCTTCCTGATACTTTTCGTTATACCATCCGTAAAAATGATAGAAGAATACAGGGATCGAAAAGAATATTAAGAATGTACAAAGTTCCCCATCCGTTCCTAAGCTTAGATTTGTTCCCAATAATTTTAAATATTTAACTGCAGTTTCGAAATCAGGCAAACGGAATAATAGCCACAAAAGAGAAACACTTAAGAATACAAATCCTGCTTTTATGAAGGAGAAAAAACGATTCTCAGGAAGTTTAAATGGAATATTCTGATCTAAAAATCTTTCGATCAATAATAGTAGCCCGTGTCCGATTCCCCAAACCATATACCTCCATTCCGCTCCATGCCAAAGCCCGCCTAAGGCCATGACCAAAAATAGATTTATATAAGTTCGGATATTCCCTTTTCTATTTCCACCCAGAGGAATATACAAATAATCCCTGAGCCAAGTGGAAAGGGAAATATGCCATCTTCTCCAAAACTCCGAAAAGTTGGAGGATATATAAGGAAAATTGAAATTGGTCGGTAACCTGTAGCCGAATAAGAATGCAGTTCCGATCGCGATCAAAGAATATCCGGCAAAGTCCGCAAATATCTGAGCGGAATAACCGAAGATCAAAAGTATCAACGTAAGTGTAGAGTGATGAGCGTTATAAGGAAAATCGATAACGAACGTAAGATCATTCAAGTTATCTGCTATCACAGTTTTTAGAAAGTATCCAAGTATTAATATTTTCGCCGCTGCAATCCAAGGAATGTCCTTGAAATTTTTCGTTTTTATCTGAGGAAAAAATTCCTTTGCCTTAACGATTGGCCCGGCTACCAACTGAGGGAAAAAATTGATATAGAGAGAGGATTGTAGGATCAGTTTAGGGTAGGGAACCTTCTCCTTGAATATGTCGGGACCAATTCTATAAAAGTCCACCACCATGCTGATCCCATGAAAGGTATAAAAAGAAATACCGATCGGAAGAGGGATTAAAAAAATCCAATGTAGATCCGAGGACCCTGAACTTCCTATGAAAGTTTTTGCGAATAACCCGCTATATTTAAAGAAGAATAATACGCTTAGGTTAAGGACTACACCTAACGCCAAGACAGCTTTTTTAGATTTGAAATCCGGGGTCTGGATCAGATATACGATACTCGCATTCCAAAAGATAGAGAACAAAAGTAAGATGAGCAACCAAGGATCGGTGTAAGCGTAAAAATAAAAACTCGCGGCGACTACTGTCAGAAGTTGGAATCTTTTTAGGAAAGGAAGGTAGTAAAGAGTAAAGGTGATTAATAAAAATATGAAAAATCCAAAACTATTAAAATTCATGGGAAAGAAAATCTGACTGGTTCAAATTCTTTCCTGGGACCCTTAGGTCAAGAACCTATTATACTTCTCTGGCTTCCTTCACCAAAAACATTTCGATCTCTCCCTTGTTCTTAGCTTTTATCAATCCTCTGGACTCGCAGATAAAATCTTCTCTCACAAAATGGAATGTATCTAAGGAGATGTTCACTTCTCCGGCAACTCCGGAGCTCTCCATACGACTTGCAGTGTTGACTGTGTCTCCCCAAATATCGTAAGCGAATTTTTCGGTTCCGATCACTCCTGCCACTACGCTGCCGGTATGAATACCCAAACGTAGTTCCCAGGTAGGTAGGCCTTGGTTCTGTCTTTCCATTTTTTGTTTTTTCATGAATTGTTGGAATTCCAACCCACAGAAAACCGCATCTCTCGCGTGAGTATTATTCGGTGTAGGAAGTCCTGCGACAGCCATATAAGCGTCTCCGATCGTTTTGATCTTCTCTAAGCCGTATTTTTTTGCGATCGTATCAAATTCTGCAAAGAAGAAGTGGAGTTCCTTCACTAATTCTTCAGGACTCATTTTTTCTGCGATATTAGTAAACCCTGCCATATCAGTAAATAATACAGTGACACTATCATAACGTTTCGGTTGGACGGTATCGTTCATTTTCAGCTCATCCGCGATCGATTCGGGCAGAATGTTCCGAAGTAGATTGTCTGATTTTTTTCTCTCTATATTCAGGTTTCTACTGAGTATGAAGATAAGTATACCTGTTAGGATCTGGACAAAAATATAGTTTCCACCCAGGTCCATATATTCGGCATCTCTGTCTTTTTGGGGGACTATAAAATTCGGATAAAGATATTCGAATATATATAAGAAACCGGTGACAAAAGCATAAAATGCATAGATGAAAAATATATTATGATTTTTTAATAAAATGGTGGCTATTACGAGTGCGGGAATGAAATAATAATGGTTCCCTCCATTAGAGCCTCCATGTAGAAACCAAAGAGAAGATAGATATACGAGTATGGTCAGATTTAAAGGCCAGAATAGAACATAATAAATATTCTTAAATCTGGAAAAATAATACATGATAAGTAGAATGGAGCCGGAGATCAGATTTAGAAAAATGACCCGGTGAGAATATTCCGTTGTTTCTTCGAAGATGGAGCCTAGGATATTCAAACTTCCGTTCACTAAGGAAATAGCATTGAATAATCTATGCTCTAAGGAGTTCTTTTTAGGATCTCCGAAGATCAAATAAATAAGCTGGATTAGCTTTTGTTTCATAAAACTCTCCGGGGTTTGAGAAGTTTAAATATTTAGAGCAGGGATAAACCTTTCATACTTCGGAAATAATTGCAAGCCTCAACTGGAAAGATCGGACACGATCCTGTCCCCGAAATAAAAATTATACAAAGCCTTTAGGATAGAGACTAGGCCGGCACCTTTTACATTGGATTGTCTGGAAATTCGAAATAAGATCTTCCATTGGGAGAATAGTATGGAATATCTTTCTCCCCGCGAAAACCTGGGGTCGTATATGTTCGTGGATTCCGAAGTAACTCCGTTCAATTCTACGATATGCAGGTCCTTTCCTTCTAAAAAATCTTTAAGAGAGTTAAATCGAATATCATATCTGCCAAAATTGAAACCTTTAAAGGAAGAAGAGATTTCATGGATCTTACTTTCTAATTCTGGAGTGATCCATTCGGAACCATCCAAAAATAAAGTCCCCTGGCAATGGTTTCCTGCTTCTGAAAGGCAAATGATCTCTCCTAATTTTGGGATTTTATCCCAAGTTTCGGAAAATCTTTTTTGAAATGTTTCTTTCTGTATTTTAAATCTGGGATGGTTTTCTACTAATTGGGAAAGAGTTGATATTCCATTTCCGGCTATCTTAGGAAATACTTTTCTGGTGATAGAAAATATCCTGCCTTTGGATTCATTAGGATATCTATAATAGAAAACCCCAACTTCGAATGGGCCAGGGTGATATTCTTGGACAATAAGGTCTACGTTTGATTCCAGTAAACATTCTTCCAAATGTTCTAAATTTTGGACTTTTCTGACACCTTGCCCTCTTTGCCCTGAGTCAGGTTTGAGTATGATCGGAAATTCTAATCCAAATGAATTCATTTTTTCTAAAATAGAATTTGTGTCTTTGGAACCTTTTGGAATTAAAAAGAATTTTAATACATTCTGAGGATCCAGTTTTCGTAAGATTTGATATTTGGATTCCCCAACAAGCCCTCCGAGATGGATCTCCGGATTAGCCGCTGCAATTGTTCCAAATCCTAAGGAAGTAATTGAGCCGGATCGAATAGAGCGAATCGATTCATATACAATGTACGGGATCAGAGGAAGATACAATTTCCACGTAGGCCAGAATTCCATAGGATCTGATTGCCTAAGAAGATCTTGTTCTGTCTGAGTTTCTAACATTAGATGACTGGGTCCCAGGAGAGAATAAGCTGATTTGAATTATATTGTAGGGTTGAAATTGCAAACCCAAAACTATCCGGAATATCTTCAAATCCGAGATCATGTTCAAGTGCGACTCTTATAATTGCTTCATGATGAATCGTATGTTCTTGTACATAGAGTAGTTCTCTTTCCCATGAGGAATTTACTATATTCTCTATCCCGGAAGAAGAATGGACTAAGTAAGAAACTTGGACTTCTCCTTCCCAATCCTTTAAATCGTATTCCTTTATTAGTTCAAGAAGGCGATCTGCAGCAGCTTTCGGGGAATTTTCATAAAGAGGATTTCTTACTCTTTGGTCATAAGAGACAAGTCCGGTATCATATCCGTTTATTAATGCTTCTGCAAATTCCAAACAATGGCGGACCTGTTTGCCTATACTTGCACCTGACAATAGATGTAATGGACGAGCATAATTTCTTTCTGAGATCCTAAGGAGTAAATCCGCAAATCTCAAAAAAATGATCTCGAGTGAATCGGTTAAGTCTGATTTCGTCTGCCTCATTGGATGAAACTTCGAAGAATAGTGGGTTAGGTTACAGTGTAGAATAAAAAACGCCTGCATTTTGCAGGCGTTTTGAGCAGGAAAAATAGGCTAAAATGATCAGCCGAATTTTCCGGAAATATAATCTTCCGTTTCCTTTTTAGAAGGATCATGGAACATTTTTTTGGTAGTATCGAATTCCACCAAACGACCCATATAGAAAAATCCTGTATAATCGCTTACCCTAGCTGCTTGTTGCATATTATGTGTCACGATCACGATCGTATAAGAATCCTTAAATTCTGAGATGAACTCTTCTACCTTTTTAGTGGAGATCGGATCCAATGCAGAACAAGGTTCATCCATTAGGATCACTTCAGGGTTCATTGCAATCGCTCTTGCGATACATAACCTTTGTTGTTGCCCACCAGAAAGTCCAAGTGCGCTATCGTTCAGTCTGTCTTTTACTTCTTTCCAGAGTGCGGACTTCCTTAAACTTTCTTCAACAATATGATCCATTTGGTCTTTGGAAACTCCGCCGTTCAGTTTTAGGCCGTACGCGATATTCTCATAAATGGATTTAGGAAAAGGGAAGGACTTTTGGAAAACCATTCCGACCCTTTTTCTGAGTTCTACGACATTCATTAGAGGATCATAAATATTGATTCCGTCTATTTCCAGTTTGCCATTCACTTTGGAACTATCGATCACATCATTCATACGATTGATAGATCTTAAAAAAGTGGATTTGCCGCAGCCAGAAGGTCCAATGAACGCTGTAACCTTCTTCGCATGAATTTCTAAAGAGATATCATGTAGTGCCTGGTTTTCACCGTAGAAAAAATTGAAATGGCGGGATTTTATTTTTACTTTTGTATCTTTCATCTGCGATTAACGTTATACATGGGCCTTACCCCTGGATTTCCTGATTCTGTATCTTAAGAAAGTAGCGAAAAAACTCATCCCGAAGGTAAGAGTTAATAATACCACTGTGGTTGCATATTGTTTGGGCATTGCTGCGTCTACATCAGGCGATTGGGTCGCCAATACGAATAGATGATAACCTAATTGCATGAACTGATCTGAAAGGTGAGAAGGTAATTCCGGTAGGGAATATACAACTCCCACGAATAAGATCGGAGCGACTTCTCCTGCTCCTCTTCCGATTGCAAGGATTGCTCCTGTTAAAATTCCGGTCAAAGAATTCGGTAGGATCAATTTCCAGATGGTTTGCCATTTGGTTGCGCCTAACGCAAGGCTTGATTCTCTCATTTCTCTCGGAATACTTCTCATTGTTTCTTCTACAGAGATAATGACTACAGGCAGGGTTAGGATTGCAAGGGTTGCAGCTGCCCAGATCAGAGCAGGTTTTCCCCAAACTGGTGTGGTGTTACTCGCAACATAATCCATTCCTTTTCCAAGGAATTGGATGAAAAATCCTACACCGAATAGACCGAATACAATGGAAGGAACTCCTGCCAGGGTATTGATAGCAAATCTAACAGTCATAGCGAACTTAGAGTCTCTTGCAGTATATTCGGAAAGAAAGATCCCAGTGGCAGTTCCAATTGGAATGCTGAATAAGATCATTATAAAAACTAGATATACAGTCCCGTAGATCGCGGGAAATATCCCGCCTTCTAAGTTATTATTTCTTGGTGCTTCCGTCAGGAACTCCCAGTTAACACCAGAAATTCCCTTATAGAATATATTGCCCAGCATGAGAAGGACTGCAGATAAAATAAGTCCTGTAGCAAGCATGGGAGCACCGAGAGCTAATATGGAATAAATTTTATCTTTAACGACTCTTCTTCTTTTAAGTCTGACTTTTTTCCATTTCAAAGAGGTTTACCAAATCTTGTTTGTTTAGGAGCCTTGGAACTTTTTCATAAGCCGTTTTTTAACATACAGCTCAGTGATTGCGTTCAAGGAAAAAGTGAATAAGAATAGGAGAACTCCCAGGAAGAACAGAATATTATAATGTTCTGATCCCCAGATAACTTCTCCCATTTCCGCACCGATCGTGGCGGCAAATGTCCTACTCGGATCAAAAATACCGAAACTCATCATAGGGGCATTACCTGTAGCCATTAGAGCGATCATAGTCTCTCCAAAAGCTCTTCCCACGCCTAAAAGGACTGCGGCAAAAACGCCAGGTAGCGCGGCTGGAAGCATAACTCTATAAGCAGTTTGCCATTCGGTAGCACCTAATGCCAAGGATGCCTGTCTATAAGATTGAGGTACAGTGCTTAGTGCATCTTCTGCTACCGTAAATATGATTGGAGTGACTGCGATTGCAAGACCGATCCCTCCAGTCAAAGCGTTCAATCTGAAATCTATATCGAAGGTTGCCTTTACTAAGGTAGCAACATCCATCAAACAGAAAAATCCGATTACTACGGAAGGGAAGTTTGCAAGCATTTCGATAGCTGGTTTTACTATCTCCCGCACTCTTGTAGGTACAAAAAACGTAATATTCAAAGCGGCCAAAATGGCTAAAGGTGCTCCGAGTAGGATCGCTATGATCGTCGTTTTTGCAGTTCCTACTATCAAAGGTAGAATACCGAATTTAGGAACGGAAGAAACAGGCTGCCAAACCTTGCTGAAAAGATTCTCAAAAAGAGAAAGTTTTTCAGGTTCCGGAGCGGCAACGGTTAGAGGTTTATTTAATTCTAAAGTATCTCCATCTGGATTGTATTCCGCAGGAGCATCCGAGCTGGAGTCAGGATTATATTCCGTTGGAGCTCCAGAGCTTTGGATAGTAGAAGTGGCTTGCGGAGAATCGGAGAAGAATAAGGAAGAAGCTTCTCTAAAGACGAAGAAAAAAATAAGAAGAATGATAAGGATGGAAGTTGCAGCGGTTCCTTTTATTAAGGTTTCCGCGAAAACGTCTATTTTTCTTCTGCTCGGATGTAAAAGATATCTCAGCAGAGGATCGAGTTTGCTCATTGAATATTCCGAATTCTGGATTTAAGAACGGCCCCCGTTTCCGGGAGCCGGTCACACAATATTACTTTTTCTTAAGAGGGAAGTAACCTACGTCCTTCACAACTTTTTGTCCGTCTTTTCCAATCACCCAATCGATAAACTTTTTAGTTTGGTCTTTAGGTGCTTCTCTCAGATAGAAATATAGATATCTGGAGATAGGATATTTATTGGTTAAAATATTCGCTTCAGTCGGGAGTTCCGCTTTGGAGTTTGCGTCAGCAGATACTGCAAGGTCTTTAACTCCGGAAGCGTAAGCAGCTCCACCGTAACCGATTCCCCATTTGTCTTTGGAGATAGCGTTTACTAGTGCTGCAGTTCCTACCATATGTTGAGCAGAAGGATCAAAGTCTTGTTTTTCCAAAGCATGCTCTTTGAAATACTCGTAAGTTCCGGAGTTATTCTCGCGGCTATACAATACGATTTTATGATCTTCTCCGCCAACTTCTTTCCAATTGGTGATCTTTCCGGTGAAAATTTTGCGGATTTCTTCCAGAGAAAGTTTTGCGACTGGATTCTTTTTGTTTACATAAAGAGAAATACCGTCGATTGCAACCTTGATTTCCACACCGTTGGAATTATATTTTTCCTTTAATTGTTGGATTTCTTGAGGTTTGAGAGGGCGAGAAGCTGAGCAAATATCCGTAGTTCCGTTGATTAGAGCTGCGATTCCAGTTCCGGATCCTCCTCCAGTAACTTGGAATTGAACGGATTTGTCCGGGAAGGTTTCGGTCCATTTTTGAACCAGGATAACCATCGTATCGGATCCTTTAATGGTGATTGTCTTTTTCTCTTCCCCGGATACGGAAAATGAAGAAAGAGCGAATGCTAATAAGACAATAAGTCTTAAACCTATCTTTTTCATCTGTTTGATATTTCTCCTGAAATATTTTTGAATCATAAATGAGAACCGTTACGAATGGATTTCTCGAATATTACAATCCTGATACACTCTGTTTTGCTGCATAGAAATGGCATTTTAACGCATTCTATGAAAAAGGCCCTTGTCCGCAAGAAGTACAAGGGCTTTTGATTGTTAGTTGTTATGGAAATCCAACTGCAGATTTGATCTTTTTCCCACAATCTCCCCCAGCTTGTCCCAGGTTCGGATCACAGGTATAATATCTAAAATTCAATGGACTTGCATTTGTAGGAATTCCTGAACCCAAGAACCCTAGCGCTCCACAAGTTTGCTTGGAAAGAGCTGATTTCCTAAGTTGAGTATCCAGAGAATGCCCAAACATTACATTAAGATAATAGTTAGTCGGAGAGATCGTGGAATTGGACGCTCCAAAAAGGGTGAAGTGATCGTAACATTCTCCGGTATAGTCCGTGAAGTTTCCTGCAACCTCTACCACTACGATGGAATTATTCCCATCATCAGGGTTTCCTACTAATGCTTGTAATAGAGCCGTATCATCCTTTGTATCGGAAGAGCAGGAAATTGCTAAAAGTCCCAAAAGTGGAAGTATGAATTTAAGTTTAGATTTCATAATATTTACTTTTTCCTCTTCTTAATCTAACCTAGTGTTTAATTGGTCCGGTGTAACCATTCCGGTCCAGAAAGTTGCCTGAAGCTGGAAGTAGATGGTTTGGTTATTAATCGTCTCAGGTTCTCTGGTCACAGGATCTATTCCCAATTTCAAAACAGGAATTTGATAGAACAATTGCGCCTTGAATAGGTGTTTGTCTCCGAAAAGATTTAAACCAACCCAGTAATATTTTTTCAGATCGTTATCTTCTATCTTACCGTTACGATTGAAATCTCCTTTTAGGAAATCGTATCTGAAAACAGGCATGATATAATATTTATCGAATAATTGGATATTATATCCGACTGTTGCCTGCCATCCGGAGAGATTATTGGAAGCCGCTCCCGTATAGGTAGTATAAGCTCCGCTCAGATAAATACCATTCCAAGTCATGGTTCCGTCGTAGGTATAACCTCTTAGGTCCAGATTTTTTTGGCAATAGCTGGTTTGGTAGCTTGGAGCAGTACAATCGTAAGTACTATTGTCCGCAGTGGTTTGAGTAGTGAGAAGATACTGAGTCGGAGCTCCTCTTGGGATAGCGCCGTCCACAGCAAGAGTGGATGCAGGACCGGAACTAAAACTTACGTTCTTAGTTTGCATGGTTGCAGCACCCAGGGAAATTTTCAGATCTTTTTGGAAGATCTCTTCCCCTTCTTGCCAGCCTACATTACTACCGTTCTCTTTTACGATACCACCCAACACGTTCCATTGAACTCTCGCAAAGTATAAGGGAGAATTCAAAATAGGTTGGTTCGGTCTACCAGCAACGGTAAGATCTTGGCGTCTACCTGTTCCATAGTCACCGCCGCCACCGTGTCCATTACCGGCCATTAGATCTACGGTTAGATATTTTTCATATTTTCCTTCGAAAAAATCTTTCAAAGGAGAAAGTCTTAGGTTTACACCCATATCGAACTGAGGATACGCGTTTGTCATATAAGAACGTTCTAATGCGATAAAGTTCGCGGAAGACATTAGATATTCTCTGTGGAATTGGGTAGGCAATTGACCAAAACTCAATCTTGCTCCCAAGATCGGAATGTTCACATAAAGGAACGCTTCTTGGATATAACCTCTGTTTTCTCTTAAGGAAACATTAGTTACTTCTCCTGTAGTATTTTTGGTTTGGGTGATATAAGGAGCATTCAACATGTTCTCTCCCCTTAAGTTCAGTGCCATTCCCCACCAAGAATTACCTTGGTATTGGAATCCCAAACGAAGACGTCTGAAGTTCCAATCTACTGAATTGAAGTCTTCATTTCCGTTATTATAGTTGGATCCGGTCTGAGCGGAAATACCTCTAAATTGTATCCTACCTGTGATGGTAAGTCTTTCCTTTTGAGGTTCGTCAGGTCTGCTAGTGAAATGGTTTGGATAAGGATTGAACTTAGGATCGTTCTTATTGATGGCTTTATCCATCTTACTTTTAAAACGACCTGGGCCAGGCTTGGTATACAATTGCCCGTCCTGATCTTCATAAATAGTGAATTCTTCCGGTTTAGGTTTTTCCACTTTAGCGGGCTCGCCAGCCTGCGCAAGTTCTGCTCCCGGCGAAGTTCCCTGGGAGAAAATCGCTTGGGAATAGATGACGAGTCCTAGAATAAGAAATTGAGATACTATCCCTTCTAAGTTCTTTCTCTTTTTAGATTTCTGCTTCATTCAGAGTTACCTTTTCGATTCGCTTCCCGGGTTTTCCCCTCGCGAATTCTGTTTTACGTTCAGGTAACAGAATGGTCTTTTTTGGTTACAAAATGATTACAGTATGACGAGGATTTAGTTACAAGCCTCCTGGGGCCAAGTTTTATGCAAAACTGGTATCATTTAAGTTACAGAAATAAGACTAAATATGCTAATCATATGATTGGTATTCATGTCTTTCCTTCTAAACTTCTCTTCATTTCAGATGCATCCTTAGCAAAACTTTTGGAACCAAGGAATACGAATAGGGAAGTCAATAACACAGTCACTGGGATCAGATAAAGAGAATCATGAAGACCAATTGCTTTAAATTGTTCGGTCATTTCAGAAGTACCTGAACGGAGCATTGCTGATCGAGTCAGATAATCTGAGAACCAACCTACAACTGCAGGACCGGCTGCTCCACCTAATAGATACATGGCAGCAAAATAGATCGCCATCGCAGTTGCTCTGAGTCTAGGTTCGATCACGTCTTGGATTGCAGGATAGACGCAGGTATAATAGTTATAGGAAAGTAACCATCCGAAACCAAGTAATAGGGAGAAGAATAAAACCATTTCCTCCGACTGTAATAATGCGAGAAGGATCAGAATTCCGGACACAAACAAATTGAATGCGCCGAAAAGAAGGCGACCTCTTTCCGATCTTTGGTGGATCTTATCTGCGATCCAACCTCCGACTGTGAGCCCAATTAGGCCTGTGATCCCTACTATAAATCCTGTTGTGATTGCTGCTTTTACCAAAGTGAAATGATAATATCTTTGTAATAAAGAAACTAGGAAACTATTCACTGCATATGCTGCAAAATTGAATGTGAGGCCTGATAAAATGATCCACCACATAGTAGGAATTCTTAATACTTTTTTAATGGGTTGTGTTGGCGGAACCTTAGATACTTGGATAGATTCCGCGGCTCCTCTTTCAGGTTCTCGGATAAAAAAGAAAAATATAGAAAGAAGGACCCCAGGCAAGGCTGCGATGAAGAATGGGGCTCTCCAAGTTCCGAATGCTTTTACCATCGCCCCCACTGTGAAGAATGCGAGGACTAGTCCTAAAGGTAGTCCTAACATAAAAATCCCGACTGCTCTTGCTCTTTTATGAGAAGGAAAGAGATCTCCTATAAGAGAGTTTGCAGCAGGTGCATAACTTGCTTCTCCAATCCCAACACCCATTCGAACTGAAACAAAAGATAAATAATTCCAAGCGTATCCATTCAAAGCGGTGAATGTACTCCATATTGCGAGTCCCCAGCCTATGATCTTTTTGCGACTCCAAGAATCTGCAAGTCTTCCTAATGGTAGACCGGCTATGGCATAGATGACTGTGAATGCGGAACCTACGATGCCTAATTGAAGATCACTTAAATCCCATTCATGGCGAATGGGTTCTATGATGATTGCAGGGATCGTTCTATCAAAAAAATTTAGAAGGTTTGCCAAGAATAGAAGGATCAGAATTCTCCATGCATGTTTGGCTTGATTTGAGTTCGATTCCATCGCTTTGTGTCTCCCAAGGGCCGTAATTACTTCCGGCGGGGAATAAAAAGCAAATCATAAAATTATAATTCGAACGATCGTTCTGGGATAATATATAAAAGATACTTAATGAACGGGTGTTAGGCTAGAAATTAGAACCTCTTCTTCTTCCGTTTGGAAGAAGAAGATTGTATCAATAGAGAGAGAAACGAACTGGAACGTAAACTTTTACGGTGATCGCTTTTCCTTCTAACATAGAAGGAGAATAACGTTTTTTGTAAAATGCTTGGATTGCAGATTCTTCTAATCCGTAACCTAAGGTTTTACCAATATTACGTACTCTTAAAACTTCTCCCGAATCGGCGATGATCACTTCTAAGGTAAGAGTTCCGCCCACACCGGCAGACTGAGCATCTTTGGTATATTCAGGTTGAAGGTTTGGCGAAAGATCCACTGGAGCAGTGGCACCGGAAACGATTGCATCCTGAGCACCTGCGATCCTGGAATCCTCTTTTTTCTTAAGAGTATCAGTAACCTCGAATTCCCCATCGTCAGGAGCTTCTCCCACGTTTGGATCCTGGATTACAAGATTTTCTACGAAAGCGACTTCATCGATCAGCTTGTCCAGATGATCGTAAGTATTCGGCGGAGTGTACCAGAAAAGAAGTGCCGCAATCTGAAGAATAGCGGAAGAACCTAGGAAGGTTTCCATTCTGTAACGATCAACAAACCTACGAAGACCAGAACGTTTTTTGGAAGAAGAAGGAGAGGAAACTACTTGGTTCATTTCAAACCTCCTCCTTGGGTAGTTTTAGTAACCAGAGAGACTTTTAATGCTCCGGCTTCTTTCAAAAGTTCGAACACATTATCCAGATCCGCATAACTCAGTTCCTTATCAGCATGGATAAGAACTTTTAGATCAGGAGTGGTTGCAAGTTTGGCACGAACATTATTGATCGCTTCGTTTAAAGGCATCTTTACTTGGTTAAAGTAAATGGACTTCTCGTTATCAGCGCTTAAATATAAATTTGCGATTTTTTTATTAAGCTGCTCTCCTCCTGGAACATCCGGAAGAGCGATTGGAAGATCCGGATCCGTATCAAGGACCGAAGTCACCATAAAGAATACCAAAAGAAGAAAGGCGATATCGGCCATAGAGCTGACCGGAATAGAAGGTGGAGCTTTTTTCTTTTTAAGTGCCATATCTTATTTTAATCTTTTTACAGAGACTTGTTTAAATCCTCTTAACTGCACTGCAGAAAGAGCATCTAACATATTTCCGTATTTTGTTTCGCCGGTCGTTTTGATCAGAGCGACTTTTTCATCGAGGTTCGGGATTTCTATATCGTTCAGATCTTTTCTGAATTCTGCTAGATCCTTATAATCCCGAGTACCGAGGACTTTGTTCCTCATCTTGATCGTTTCGCCAGCCACCAATATCTCGTAAATATTCTCTCTTAAAACTAGGGTGGGGTTGGAGTTTTTGCGGGGAAGTTGGATATTCAAACCCTCCTTCACAAAAAACACCGCGGTCACCATAAAGAATACAAGGAGAAGAAACGCGATATCTGACATAGAAGAGGCTGAAATCTCTTCCAAACCTCTTTTTTTCTTAAGCTGAATCATATTCCGAATTCCTAATTAATGGAAAAGCTAAACTTAAGCTCTTGCGTTACGTTTCAGGAATTCTTTGTAAATTCTGTTTGCAGCTTCTTCTACTTCAGAAGTGAATCCGTCGATTCTGGAAGTCAGGTATTGGTGGAAAGTCATAGCAGGAATAGCGATGATCAAACCGGCCGCAGTTGTGATAAGAGCTTCTTTAATACCACCCGCTACCACTTTCGCGTTCACTTGGTCAGCATTTGCGATTGCATCGAATGCGTTGATCATACCGGAAACAGTCCCTAAGAACCCGATCAAAGGAGCGATTGTCGAAACAGCAGCTAAGATCACGAGTCCTCTTTCAAGAACAACGATCACTTCAGCAGCTTCTCTCTCGATACCTTTTGCGAAAATTTCTGCGTTACCAGCAGACACATCGATACCGTTTTTCAAAATATCAGAAATTTTGTAAGAAGGATTTGCATCGATGAATTCTTTTGCTCCATCGAAACCTTTTTCATCAACCTTCTCCCCTAAATCGATATTAAAACCTTTAGGAAGAAGTTTGGAAGTAGTAAGGAAGTAGATCCTTTCGAAAATAATCGCAAGAGCAATGATAGAAGAAAGAGCCAATGGATACATTGTCCATCCACCCTTATTGAACAGGTCTACAAATCCCCAAGTTCCACTTTTTTCAGCAGGAGCCGGTGCAGGTTGTTCTGCAGGTGCAGTAGTTTGTTCGGTTTTATTTGCGTCGGTAGGCGCAGCATCTTGAGAAAAAGTAGGTAATGTTGCGGTAAGAACAAATCCTCCAACAAGCGCAACGGCAATCCATTGGCGAATAGAGAGATTAGTATATCGATTATGCATAGCTTTCGAAAGCTCCATAAGAAGTAATGAGACATTTTTACGAGATTTGAGTTACATATTTATTACGAAGTAGTTACGGGTTGGTTAGTTTGGGGAGGGGAAGGGTG